>CAYRBO010000024.1:0-10263 GCA_964422545.1 uncultured Anaerolinea sp.
GCTATTTTTTACCCCGACAATCTGTCGGGAGTGTTACTTTTGTCTAAACGCGAGAATAGATACAAAACGCTATAAATGCTATCCCCCGCCCCCGCCGGGATTGGTTTCGGGGATATGGACGGGTTTTTCTTTGCCTAATTCGATTGAACGCTCGTAGGCAGCCCAAATGGCGCGCGAGACCGCCGTACGGAAACCGGCTTTTTCGAGATAATACAACGCCTGGGCGGTCGTCCCGCCGGGGGAGGTGACCTGGTTGCGCAGCGTAGCAACATGCACCTGGTCACGCTGATTGCGCGCCTCGAAATAGGCCACCGAGCCTTTGAGCGTCTCCACCACCAATTGCTCCGACACCTGGCGCGAAAAACCCATGTGCACCCCGGCATCAATCATCGCTTCCATAAACAGGAAGATATAGGCTGGGCCTGTGCCGGAGAGGGCGGTCGCCATATCGAGATAATTCTCATCGTCCACCTCGACCTGTTGACCCAAAGCGCCGAGCAATTTGCGCGCTAAACGTTTTTGCTCTTCGCTCACCGCCGGAGAGGGCATCCACACTGTAATCCCCTGCCCAATTTGGGCGGGCGTATTAGGCATGGAACGCACAACCGCTTCGTGGCCTAGTCCATTGCTAATTTTGGCAATTTTCGCCCCGGCCACAATCGAAAGCACCAGCGCGTGAGGGGCAATTGCGCCACGCAGGGCTTTCAACACCTCGGTCAGGCGCTGCGGCTTGACTGAAAGCACCACCAGGTCGGCGCCATCAGCGGCAAGACGGTTGTCGATAAAAGGCTGCGTTCCATAGCGCTCGCGCAGGTCTTCCACGCGGGCAGCATGAACATCCGCCGTCAACAGGTTGGCAGGATTGGCCAAACCCTGGCGAATAAGCCCGGCAATCATGGCCTCGCCCATGGCCCCAGAACCGATAAAAGCGATTTTTTTATCTAACATCTTCTCCTCCAAAAACAGGCGCATCTCCGGCCTGCCAGTTGTTTGCAATTTCAAGGCATTCTAAGGCTACCCGGCGCATTTCTCGCTGGAATTCAGCGCTATAGCCATATTTCAGCATGGCTTTGGCAAATTCGTCCTCGTCAGCCAATACCGCTTTCGCAGGCGGATAGGCGGATACATCGAGTTCGTAATCCGTAAAACATAACACCCCGTCTTTCATCCACGGACGCGAGGCGATGTTGATGTATATCTCTAACAGGCGGCCATCCGGCTCAAAGACTTCGATCAGGTTATACAGCTTGTCGAACCAGTAATAGGCGCGCAGGATGTGTTTTCCAATCCAGTTGCCGCGCTTCAGGTCATTGGTGGGCTGTCCAGCCGGGGAAACAGTCACGATGTGGGAATCGTCGCATGTCTCGACAGTCGTCTGCCACCAGCGATAGCACTCCCCGTTGGCTTTATATGCCTCGACCCTGATTTTATCGCCAATGTGCATCCTGCTCCTCCAAAAAGTGCGAAAGCAGGGCTTCCGCACTTCAAACTGTTCACTGCTCTCTGATTACTGGAAATATCCCAGCGCCAGGCGAAGTTTTTCTTCCACATCATCTGGAGCGTCTTTGGGGATGGATTGCAGCGCCGATTGGGCCTCGATGACCGAGTAACCGAGCGCGGTCAGGGCGGCCAGCACTTCCGAATCGGTATCGGACATCGCAGCAATCTTTTCCAGCCCGCTGACAGGCTTGAGCCGGTCTTTGAGATAGAGCAGAATCTTTTGGGCGGTTTTCTTGCCTACGCCGGGGACGCGGCTCAGCAAATCCGCTTCTTCGCTGAAAACGGCCCGCTGCACGGTATCTAGATTCAGGGTAGAAAGAACGGAAAGCGCCACCTTGGGGCCAACCCCATCCACGCCGAGCAGAGTCAAAAAGAGTTGACGGTCGGCAATCGTTTCAAACCCATACAGGGACAAATCATTTTCACGGACTACCAGGTGGGTGTGAAGCAACACCACCTCGCCAACCTGAAAGCGGGTGAGCAAGGGCTTAGGGACGAAGACCCGCATCCCCACGCCGCTCACTTCGACGACCAGGGCGCCTTCTTCAATTTGGATAATTTCACCGCGCAGGGTTGCAATCATGGCTTGATTGTATCAAAAAAATTGTGTTTTTTTGTCGCTTGACATTCTCACAGACTGCGGGTAAAATCTCGTCCGCTTAACAAACAAAACTACCTGCCGAGATAGCTCAGTTGGTAGAGCACGCGACTGAAAATCGCGGTGTCGTCAGTTCGATTCTGTCTCTCGGCACTCTCGGTCGTTGACCGAAAATGCGGGCGTAGTACAGCGGTAGTACGTCTCCTTGCCAAGGAGAAGGTCGTGGGTTCGAATCCCATCGCCCGCTCAAGTTCTCAAATGGCTGGCACGAAATGGTTTTAGAAAGGCCATCATCGTGGCCAGCCAAGTGGTTTACAGTCAAGCGATCGTGGCGACGTGGCCAAGTGGTAAGGCAAGGCTCTGCAAAAGCCTTATACATGGGTTCGAATCCCATCGTCGCCTCTCAAAAAAAGCGGGTGGATTGCCCGCTTTTTGATTCATGGGTTTCCCCACCCAGGGGACTTCGCCATCCCATCGCCGCCTCTCAAAAAAAGCGGGTGGATTGCCCGCTTTTTGATTCATGGGTTTCCCCACCCAGGGGACTTCGCCATCCCATCGCCGCCTCTCAAAAAAAGCGGGTGGATTGCCCGCTTTTTGATTCATGGGTTTCCCCACCCAGGGGACTTCGCCATCCCATCGCCGCCTCTCAAAAAAAGCGGGGGTCTGACCTGCTCTCTTTTGGTCATCTTTGTTTGAATTCCGGTTTTTCTTGTGATTTCCCCAACTTCAGGCATAGGTGGGAAAGTAATTCTTGCTCTTCCTCTGAAAGGACCGACAATTCCTCGCAAATCGCCCGAACGTGCGCCGGGAAAATCTGGTCAATCAGTGATTTTCCAGTTTCGGTGATGTGAATCGTGACCATGCGCCGGTCATTATTTTCCCGCGTCCGGCGAACAAAACCTCGTTTCTCCAGGTTATCAATCACGAGTGTAATATTCCCTGTCGATTTCAGCACCTTGGCGCTGACCTGACCTTGCGTCAGCGGACCCAGATGATAAAGCGCTTCTAAAACAGCAAACTGACTGGGACTCAACGGATGAATTGTTCTGCGTTGGTTGAGCCGGTTGAGCAAGGTTTCGGTGGCGCGCGTTAGCTTGATGAATGTGTTTAAAGCGCGAACTGAAATGGCGTCGCCGTGAAAATGGGTAGGCATGAGTTTTGTCCAATATTTTGATGTAAAAATATTAACGTGCGCATTTGATTGTGTCAAGGCCGTGCTATAATCTACGGCAGCGCCTTTTCTAGTCTGTCGTTGTCCTTAGGATACTTAATATGAACATCACATCCTGCCACATTCTGCTCGTCGAAGATAATGTCCTAGATGCAGATTTAATCAAGCGCGCCTTACAAAAAGTGGAGGCCAGCATTAACCTGGAAATTGCTTCTGACGGAGAAGAGGCCATCGAATATCTCGATAGATGGGAAAAAGGCACGCCCACCCCTATCGTCATCCTTCTTGACTTGAAACTGCCCAAAATCAGCGGGTTAGATGTCCTCAAGCAATTAAAATCACATCCAAAGTACAAACTCCTGCCAGTTGTCGTGCTGACCTCTTCCAACGAAATGCTTGACATCCAACAGGCCTATGACTTGGGCGCAAATTCCTACATTCTCAAAGCGATTGACTATGACCAGTTTTCCCAGGCTATCAGCCTCATTCATCGCTACTGGTGCGGATTGAACGTGCACCCAGAATAACTCTGGGCGGCTCCCTCTATTAGTAGAGAGCCGCCCTCTGCAAACAACGTCCCGGGGCTATGCGTGAATGCCTTTGGGACTTTTTTATTTGACGCGTACAAAGCGGCGCTTGCCAACCTGCAGCACGCCGGGATGCGGAAAAGTTTCATCGAACTTCTCTAGGATGTCCCCATCGAGCCTGACACCTTTCTGCTCGAACATGCGACGGCCTTCGGACTTGCTCGCCACCAAACCCGCGGCGAGGAGAACATCCAGCACCGTTTGACCCGGCTGAAGGCTATACTCTGGCATATCAACAGGAATCTGTCCTTGTTGGAACAAACGCACAAAGGCCTCCTGAGCCTGGTCAGCCTGGGATTCGCTATAGTAGGTGGCCGTGATTTCGTGGGCCAGTTTCATCTTGGCATCACGTGGATGGACACTCCCCGACTTCAAACCTGCCTCGAACGCGGCCACTTCAGCCGGCAGCCAGCGCGTTACCAGTCGAGCAAATTGCCCCATCGCCATATCTGGCACTGACATTACCTTACCATACATATCTTCAGGCGTGGAATTAAGCGGAATATGATTGCCGAGTGATTTGCTCATTTTAACGACGCCATCCGTTCCAGGCAGGATGGACATGATAATGCCAATATTCGGCTTTTCGCCCAGGGCAGTCATAATCTTGCGCCCGGCAGTGATAATATTGAACAGTTGGTCGGTGCCGCCAACTTGCACATCCGTTTTCAGGGCAAAAGCGTCATATCCCTGCATAATCGCGTAGAAGAACTCGTGCAAGTAGATTGCATCTTCACTATCCCAGCGCTTACGAAAGGCTTCCCGGGTTAGAAATTGCTGGATGGTGAAATTCGAGCCGAGTTTGATTAAATCAGCAAAGGTAAGTTTCGAAAGCCATTCGTGATTGTAACGGATGATGGTCTTGGAACGGTCCAAGACCCGAAATGCCTGCTCTGCGTATGTGCGGGCGTTTTCCATTACATCGTCTTGGGTCAGGAGCGGACGAAGTTTGTCCTTGTCTGATGGATCGCCAATCAGCGATGTGTATGTCCCAATCAGGAAGACGACCTCGTGGCCCAAGTCTTGGAACTGGCGCAATTTGCGCATGGTAACGGTATGCCCGATATGCAGGTCGGCAGTGCGCGGGTCGTAACCGCAATAGACTTTTAGCTTACGGTTTTCCTTTTCGGCTTCGATAAGCCGCTGGCGAAGTTCGGCCTCCATGGTCTTGCGCAACCCTTCATCACCATATTCCGTGCCTTGCATCAAAATTTCTACCTGCTCGTTGACGTTCATTAAAAATCCTCCAAAAAATGATTACAACAAAAACGCGCCTGCTGTGGAGCAGGCGCGTCAAATTCTCCACAATAGGGCTAGGTCTGGTTGGAATAATAAGCGTAATCCAATATCATCATATTCATATTATACATCAGAACTCACGCGCGCGAATAGATTGTATATAGATCGTAACGGGTAACTACCAGCAGTTCGGCCGAGCGAATTACAATATCCAGGATAGCATCGCCCTGCGCGAAACCGGTTCGACCACGCAATTCACCGCGAAATTTAACCTCGCCAAGCGTATTGAATGAGAAATAGGACGATTTGCCAATTACCTGCACCGTTTGTCCCCAACGCGCAGGCAACACCCGCACCTTTTGAATCTCATCCCAAACCAGGCGCGCGCGCCGCAGACCGTTTTCGTAGGCAACGCCATCAGGGAAGAGGGTCAGGCGGGTGCGGCGGTCCATCCAATTGCCCAAAGAAATTGCAAAGGCAGAAAAATACAAGAAAGCGACGAAAAACCACACCCACGAAGGAACAATCGCCCAGGCTCGGATAATGACCAATCCTACCGTAGCCGCAAACGCAAAAATCCAAGCATTCCATTCTCCCCGGCGAGAGAGCAGTTCAGGAGTAAACGTTTCTTGTTCAGGCATAGCCCGATTATACCCGCGAAAAAAGAAATCACACCTTGTAGGCGGCTCAGAAATTCGATGTAGAAAACCGGGAGGCATCCCCTTCTCCGGCATATTTGAGCAGGGCCTGCCGCCGGGTAAAGACCATAATGGAACTGGCGCGCGCAATCGACTGAACAACAAATGGGTCGAGCGTCATCAAGAAATCGTGCGCCTGAAGTTTTCCGGCGTAAAAATCCTTCGCGCGCTCCATCGCTTCTTCAATTTTGTCGGGAGGCATAGTTCGGTAAATGAAAAGCGACAGGGGCGAATTTTTCATATCAAAATCGACATCGCTGGTGCGTCCTGTTTCAAGCAGACGATACAGCACCGAGTGCTGGTCCACCCAGGGGGCATAGTCGATTTCAGGTAAGAAATATTCCAAACGCTTGATACTGGTTCCTTCGCGCGGCAGGTCGCCCAAGAATAAAGAGAGTGGAGCATCCCCACCGGTAGCCTTGGCTAGTGCTTCGATAATCGTCGTGCCAAGGATTTTAATGCGCAGGAATTCGCGCGCAATCCGAATATTGTTACGAGCATACCGGGTCAGTTGCTGGTACTCTTCATCAGATGGCAACCCGCGATATTGACTAAAGACCGTGTTGGGATCGAGATTCTCGAAGAAGGCATCCATTTTCGAGAGCGCCTGACGATAGGTGCTGATGGAGTATACATCGGGCATGCGCAAGGCGGCATTGGTTTCAGGAAGTAAATTCCACGTATTATCCAGAAAGCGGGACGGGTCGCTTTCGCCGAAGTTTTCGATATCTTTATTGGCAAACAGGACAGCGGTTTTGATGGCCGCCACGCGTTCTTCTTCCGAACACTCAATACCAAAACGCTCACAGATACGCGGCAGAATTTCTTCCATCACTTCGAAATGAGATTTTCCATCTGCTGTGAATGGGCGGAATGGGATGGTGGCTTCGATGCATAGCGTCATGCGCAACAGGTCTTTCTTTGAAACCAAGTCACCAATCTGTTTGCACATCACCAGCGCACTCAGAAATTCATTCAGCGCCGAAATGGATGAAAGTTTTTGCCCCGGCGTCAAATCGAACACATCCATAATCAACGCAACCAACTGGTCTTCAGGTTTGAGATTTTCAGCCACGAAAAAAACTGAGTTGGATTGGCGCACATACGGGGCAATCATTTCCCATATAGGGGGAGAGAAACCCATGTCGACCTGGAAATAGACTATGTCGTGGTAAAGCGCAGCCAGGTTCCGAATCGGGTCATTGACATCCACAAAAGTAAACACATGTTCAAGGGTGTGGAACTGCCGCGCATGAGCAGTCATGGCGCGATGAACGGTTACAGACAAATCTTCCAATTTCTCCAACGAGACAACAACCCCCAATTCGCGGAAAGACTGGTTGAAAATATTAATCAGTTTTTGAACAGTTCCGACTTGCATTCAAGGCTCATTTCAGTGGAAATTGTGCGGCACGATGTTACGTATATACGCAGTTTGTCGCCAAAGTTCTCTATCTTTATTCTACCCATTAGCCCGATTTTTCAGTATAGGCCGTTCCTACCAATCGGTTTATGCACGGAACAAAGATTCGAAGGCTTCAGAAACTGTTTCATACCTGAACACAAAACCGAGATTGACCAGCCGCTGGGGAATGGCAAATTGCCCATCCAGCAGCAGGGTGCTCATCTCTCCCAAGACCAGCCGCAGCGCAAAAGCGGGAGCAGGCAACCAATACGGTCGTCCTAACGCTTTTGCCAGGGCGGCAATAAATTCGGCATTGGAGAGCGGGTTGGGCGCAGCAAAATTAAAAACCCCGATTGCCTTCTCGTTTTCTAACAGGAAACGCATCGCACGGACATGGTCTTCCAGGTGAATCCACGAAACGCCCTGTTTCCCATTCCCCAATGGCCCACCCACAAATAACCTGACGGGCAGCGCCATCAATGGCAAAATACCTGCCTTGGAATCTAAAACCAGTGAAGTACGGATGACCGTTCGCCGCACGCCGAGCGAATCGACAACGCGGGTGGAAGCTTCCCAATCTACTGCAACCGAAGCAAAAAAATCGGAGCCGGCAGGGCTGTTTTCAGTGACTGGCTCACTGCCGCACGGCCCATAATAGCCAACCCCTGAAGATTGGATGAACACCGCCGGTCGCCGGGATATCTTCTGGAAAGCACCTGCCAGCGCTGCGCTGGCCTCGACCCGGCTGTTACGGATGCGCCGCTTGCGTTGCGCCGTCCAGGGCCACTGGCCGACGTTCTCTCCTGCCAGATTGACAACTGCGTCCATTTGCGAAAAAACATCCAGCCAGTTGCCCACCGAGCGTCCATCCCATTCTACCGCCTGCGCTCCTTCCACTGGCCGCGCATGCGCCAGGTTGCGGGTCAACACCCATACTTTGTGCCCATCAGTGAGCAGCGAGCGAGTCAGCGCCGAGCCGATAAATCCAGTTCCACCAGCGATAAGAACATTCATGTAATCCTCACTTAATCGCATTGGAGTATAATTTGCCAGGTTTTGGAGACGCTATGGATGTCCTGGTATTGAATGCCAACTTCGAACCCATTAATGTCTGCAACCTGAGGCGCGCAGTCGGGTTGATGCTCGCCGGGAAAGCTACGCTGATTGCCAACGGACGCGGCGAGATTAGAACCGTCACTGCATCTTTCCCGCGCCCATCTGTTATCCGCCTCGAAAACATGATTCACCGCCCGCGCCCGCGCGTCAAACTGACCCGGCGCGAGGTCTTTCGCCGTGATAATTATACCTGTCAGTACTGCGGGCGGAAGGTAAACAACCTGACCATTGACCACGTTCTGCCGCGCCACCTGGGCGGAATGCATACATGGACGAACGTAGTTGCAGCCTGCCCCGCTTGCAACCACTTCAAAGGAGGCCGCCGATTGGAAGATGCTCACATGACCCTGGCGGTGACTCCACGCGAACCACCCGCCAGCGCCCAATACATCTTCGGGCCGCATCTTCCAGAAAACGACGAATGGCTGCCATATATCGAAGGTTGGTAAACAATAAAAAAGGTGACGTTACTTTTGAAGTAACCGTCACCTTTGTTGTAAAAACTATTTCTCGAAAATCCAGCGGTCGACGTCGCGGCTCCAGGCAACCAATTCATCGGGCTTGAACCAGAGCGCGGTTTCTTTCTCGCCGTTTTCTGGGCTGTCAGAAGCGTGTGTCAGGTTGCGGCCCACTTCCAGGGCAAAGTCATGCCGGATGGTACCGGGAGCGGCCTCCCAGGGGCGGGTGGCGCCCATCGTCTGGCGGATGGCGGCTACAGCGTTCGGCCCTTCCCAAACCATCGCCATCACCGGAGCAGATGTGATGTACCCAATCAGGCCATCATAAAATGGCTTGCCCTTGTGAATGGCATAATGCTCTTCAGCCAGAGCCTTGTTCACCTGCATAAACTTCGCGGCCACAAGACGCAGACCACGCCGCTCCAGGCGGGCAATCACCTCACCCACCAGACCGCGCTGCACCCCATCGGGCTTGACCAACACGAGAGAACGTTCCACTTTTCCTCCGAATTTTTTAATTTTTGAATGAACGCGCCCGATTGTACCACATCAAAAAAGCGAGGCGAGACTACGCGAGTCCCGCCCCGCTGCGTTTCTTACCTGCGCAACAACTCCTCCGCTTTGGTGTAGGCATCCAACGCCTCCTGCAAGCGGTTCGAGCGCATGTACGCATCCCCCATCGTCTGCCAGACAATCACATCGACAGGATGGCGGTACACGATTTCGTTCAGATCTTCGATGACCTCCTCGAGCAGTTTGCCTTTCTTGATAAGATTGGTGTAACTGTTCATGGCCTCTTCCAAACTGCCCTTGTCTAACAATTGACGCGCGTTATTAATGAAAGCAGCATCTTTATCCTGCAACGAGTCGGTGGAACGCAGGCGGAGAGGAGGCTGGGGAGCCGCTTCCAATTTTTGCTCGGCTAGATCCGGTGTCGCTGTTTCTACGACAACTTCCTGACTGGCAGATGATTCCTCAACTGGCATCCACTCAGAAACAGGAGCGGGAGTCGGAACTTCCTCATCCGCTGACATCTCTTTCAACCAGTCTGGCAGTTCCTCGGTTTCAGCAGTAAGCGGAGTTTCGGATGTAGCCGGGGGCTGTTCATCGAGGCTTTCCAGCCAGGCCGAGACATTGTTCGCAACCTCCGCGCTGGCGGTGATGGAGGTCTCGACAGCTGGCATCTCATCCAATGGCGTCTCCCAGGGCAGCGGTTCGGCGGGGGTCTCTTGCGCGGCGCTCTCCCAGGGGAAGGATTCCGCCGGGGGCTGGGCAGCGGGCGTTTCGGCTATCGGTTCGGCGGGCGTCTCCCAGGGCAGCGGTTCGGTGGGGGTCTCTTGCGCGGCGCTCTCCCAGGGGAAGGATTCCGCCGGGGGCTGGGCAGCGGGCGTTTCGGCTATCGGTTCGGCGGGCGTCTCCCAGGGCAGCGGTTCGGCGGGGGTCTCTTGCGCGGCGCTCTCCCAGGGGAAGGATTCCGCCGGGGGCTGGGCA
>CAYRBO010000024.1:10363-10668 GCA_964422545.1 uncultured Anaerolinea sp.
GCAGCGGGCGTTTCGGCTATCGGTTCGGCGGGCGTCTCCCAGGGCAGCGGTTCGGTGGGGGTTTCAACCACCGGCTCAATCGGCGTCTCCTGCTCCCAAGGCATAGGAGTCGAAGATTGCTGTTGAGATTGCTCAAGGCTGGATAACCAGTCATCCACCACAGAGGTGGATTCTTCTTGGGCAGGGATTTCGACCGCCATTTCCCAGGGCAAGGATTCGGCTGGTAGCTGCGCAACAACAGGTTCTTCATCGACTTTTGCGACCCAATCGGGAAGTTCCTCGTGGCGTTCTTCGGGTTTGGTAAG
>CAYRBO010000024.1:10768-56471 GCA_964422545.1 uncultured Anaerolinea sp.
TGAGCGCGTCATCCTGCTCGGCCTCGCTCGTGCCAGGGCCAGAGACCAGGGCCGAGAGTGATTCAGAGGCAGATTCATCCGCTATCGCCGGAAAGACGGGTTCGGCAGCGGGCGACGCAACCGGCTGCGCAACAACAGGTTCTTCACCGACTTTTGCGACCCAATCGGGAAGTTCCTCGTGGCGTTCTTCGGGTTTGGTAAGCAGTTCTTCCGGTTTCGCGCCTTGCCTGGCGGCCAGCGATTCCAGCCATTTGAGCGCGTCATCCTGCTCGGCCTCGCTCGTGCCAGGGCCAGAGACCAGGGCCGAAAGCTCGGTTGGCGAGTTTTGCAACTCGCCAAGCCAGGCCGGAGCCGCCTCGCTGCGTTCTTGGGGTGGGGTGATGAGTTCTTCCGGCTTCGCGCCTTGTTTCTCGGCCAGCGATTCTAGCCATTTCATAGCATCATCCTGCTCTAGCGGGCCAGTACCGGGCGCTTTTGAAACAGGCGACAATTCGCCTTGGAAAGGCTCTGCTTCGACTTCAATGGGCTTTTCGGGAATATAGGGTTCAGGCGTAGTGGGCGCAGACTGAACCGGAGTTTCTCCTACATGACCCACCCAATCAGGCAATTCATCAATGCGCTCTTCGGGTTTTGTAAGGAGCTCTTCAGGCTTCGCACCTTGCTTTGCTGCCAGTGCCTCAAGCCATTTGAGGGCTTCGTCCTGTTCGGCTTCACTCGTGCCAGGGCCAGAAACAGGCGCGGAAAGTGGTTGTTCTTCAGCAGGGGGCGTCAGGTCTTTGAGCCAGTCGGCAACTGGCTCGGGCTGGGTAAGCGTTGCATCGGTTGGCTTAGCCAAGTCACCCAACCAATCTTCGCCAGTTCCCTTCAGCCAGTCAGGGAGATCAGCAGGGGTGAATTCTTGGGTTTCCACAGGTTTATCGCTCTGAGGCGTGCTCAGGCTTCCCAACCAATCGATATCTTCCTCCGTAGCAGCAACGCCAGCAGACAGCGCAGCAGCATCCGTGATTGCCTGTGCTGAATCTTGCATCCCGTAGGGCGCAGGTTCGGCTGCGGCGGGCTGTGTTTCCGATTTAGCCGAAGCACCCTCGGCCAGAGGGCCGCCCAATCCAGCCAGCCAGTCCAGGTCTTCAGCGGCAAGCGCTTCATCGGCAGCGGGCTGGGGCATGCTCGCAGAGGGGGGCGCCATCGCTTTCAGCCAATCTGGGAGTTCCGCTTCGACCAACCCGGTAACCGGGGACTCATCAGACGTGGGTTCCGGTTCATCAAAATTGATCGGAGCCTCCTGGAAGTCACCCGTCGATGGCCCCCAGCCAGCCTGCTGCATCCAATCGGGCAAGTTTTCAGTCGCAGGCTGGATTCTGGGAGCGACGGGAGTTTCTACGGCAGGTTGCCAGCCAGTTTGCTGGAACGATACATCGTATTCGAGCCGGTCGATAGAGACAGCGGCATCGGGGACGCTATCGACTTCAAACAGGGAACCGGTTACAAGGGCCGCATACGGGTCGAGAGCCTGGACACGCTTTTTATACTGTTCCACGCTGCCAGCCAGGCTCGTGCCAGGCAAGATATCGACCAGGATGCGGTTGGCATCCAGGCTGTATGGATATTGCCGAAGCAATTCCGTGCAAATTTCAGTCGCTTCCACCTTCATCCCGGCGCGAAAATAGGCCCGCGCCAGCAGAATTTTCATGTCATTACGGGTTGGGTCTTCGGCCAACACCGATTTGATTTCGACAATCGCCTGCTGATATTGCCCCCCTTTGGTGTACATTTGGGCCAGCGCGCCGCGCGTCAGGCGGATTTTAGGCGGCTCCAAGCCATCACGACGCCCATACAAACGGCGCAATTCGTTCTGCACGCCGGCATTGGATGGGGAAATTTCGTAGGCCCGCTCCATGTGCCAGATTGCTCTGTCCAAATCCCTCTGCTCATCTCTTACAATACTCATGCCAAGATGCGAGATAAAATCATCCGGCACAGCCAGCAATACACGCTGGAAAATATCGGCGGCATCAGAAAAGCGGCGCGCTTCCAGATACGCCTTGCCCAGCAAGCGATAAATTTCGAGATATTTTGGAAATGTCTTTAGCACATGCTGGCAATGGGCAATTGCCTCGTCAAGGTGTCCCTGGTCAATGAGGGCTTCAATGTCACGGTTGTAAACACGCAAGGCAACTTTACTCATGGGCGGTCTCCGCGAATAGATGCTCCCTGCGGCATGGCAAAGAGCAGGTAAATACGATCAAGATGGGATTCAGGATAGTACACAGTAAGTATGCACTAAACATTAAGAAAAGGCAAGGCAATTTACCTTATTATAGAACAAATGCGGCAATTAATGACCAAGTGGCGCGAATTTGCAACGCGCTACCCAAATTTCACTCATAAAACAGGGGCAAGGCGGGTACTGGCGTGGGGCTGAACCGGTGGGCTGTCAGGACGGCCTGCCTGGCCTGGGCCAGTTTCGCGGCATCGTTAGCATGAATGACAAATAGCGGTTGTCCTTGTTCCACCCGGTCGCCGACCTTGCGCAAAATTTCAAAGCCGACGGCGTGGTCAATAGGGTCTCCTTTTTTAGCGCGCCCGGCGCCTAAATCGACCGAGGCTTCTCCAATAACACGCGCATTGATTTGGGAAAGATAGCCAGATTCAGGAGATGGAACGGTTTCGCTAATTCGGGCATTTTCCATTTTTTGGGGCGAATCGACATAAGACACATCCCCACCCTGGGCTGCCACCAGTTTCCGGAAGGCTTGCCAGGCTGACCCATTGGCGATTGCGCTTTCGGCCATGCTGCGCGCAACTTCAAGGTGATTGGCTCGCCTGCCGAGTACAAGCATGTGCGCAGCAGCCTGAAGGCAGTGTTCCCGGAAGTCTTCCGGGCCGCCGCCGTGCAGGGTCTCTATGGCCTCGCGCACTTCCAACACGTTACCAACGGCCTGCCCAAGCGGCTGGTTCATGTCCGAAAGCAGGGTTTTGACCTTGCGCCCGGCCAGTTCGCCGATGGCGGTCATCAAGTCGGCCAGTTGGCGGGCTTCGTCGAGAGTCTGCATGAACGCGCCTAGCCCTACTTTGACATCTAACAGGATGGCATTCGCCCCGGCGGCGATTTTTTTGCTCATAATGGACGAAGCAATCAGCGGAATCGACGGTACGGTTCCGGTTACGTCGCGCAGAGCATACATTTTCCCATCAGCGGGGGCCAAATCTGCGCTCTGACCGGTCAGGACAATGCCGATTTCGGCCAACTGCCGTTTGAACTGTTCGGTACTGAGGTTGACGTTGTAGCCAGGAATCGATTCCAGCTTGTCGAGCGTGCCGCCGCTGAATCCAAGCCCGCGCCCCGACATTTTGCCGCATGGCAGGCCGCAAGCCGCTACGATAGGCAGAACGGCCAGGGTGGTTTTGTCTCCCACCCCGCCGGAGGAGTGTTTATCCACCGCAATCTCAACCACGTCTGAAAGGTCGAGCACCTCGCCGCTGTGGGCCATGGCCAGGGTCAGGTCGGTGGTTTCCTGCGGGGTCATGCCGTTGAGCAGGACTGCCATGGCAAACGCCGCAGCCTGATAATCGGGGATGCTGCCGTTGGTAAAGCCTTCGATGAAAAAGCGAATTTCTTCGCTGGTGAGAACCTGATGATCGCGTTTTTTGATGATGATATCGACTGCGCGCATGAGTTGACTCCTTGTGTCTTATGAGTCTATTTTAAACCAAAAGTAAGGGGCGCGGTGACCGCGCCCCAGAATCAGATTTTGAGCAATTTCGGCCCTTCGGGGGTGTCCTGCACCGTCCAACCGAGGGCGAGTATCTGGCGGCGGTAGTCATCGGCGGCGGCCCAGTCTTTGCGAAGGCGGGCAGCCTGACGCGCTTCGGCCAGGTCGGTCACTTCGGGCGGGGGGAATTCATCTGTAACGGAAGTAGTTGGCGGGGTGCTGACGGCCATCTCCCAGGCAACGGGAGAAATCCCTTTCGAGAGCGGGTCAGGAATCTGGAATGCGCCGATCTCTTCCAGAGGAATTCTGGAACCGGATGGATAAATGGCCGGGTTGCAGGCGCGAACCAATGAAACGGAACTGACGCCCATCACCTGGCATTCTCGTTTCTGAAAATCTAAGACAATGCCAGTATGCTCATCCAGGCCAAGAACGGTGTGATTTTCGGGCAATTGGGCGCACCAGGCGTCGAACCGCTCACGCCCAATGAAGCAGCGGCTGGTATCGACATCCTGGCCGCCGTCGGTGTTATTCCAATGTGGGATGAAAGAGAGCGGGACGCCAAAATCATCGAAGATGGCGAGGCCGGGAACCGTGTGAACATCTTGCCCCACTTTGTAAATTTCATAAACGGGCAAGCCAACTTTGCCCACAGCGATTGTGGCCGCAGAAGCGAATACGAGAGCGGCGCCCAGGCGATGACGGGCGCGCAGCAAATCCCAGGCCAGGCTGTCTTTAAGTTGGCGGATGGCATAGGTGGGACTGCCAGGTCCCATGAAAATCAGGTTGGCGTGCAGGAGCGGAGCGCAAGTTTCGGGGTCGTCGGGGCTATGGGGTGTGCCTTTTTTTCGAGTTGGGACGACGTCCACTTGCGGCTTGTAGTTGGCAAGGCGGGTTTTGAGAAAATCGGCCACGCGGCCTGCCACCTGGGCCGAGTTGGGTTCAAACCCGGCGGGCGTCTCCAGAACGGCAATACGCAGTAGTTCACCGACCTGACGGGCGAGATGCTCAAAGATGCGCCCGCCTGCCAGGGAGGTTTCGCCGGAGCCGAGGAAAGCGATGGGGCCGATGGTCATTTTGGGGTCCAGTTTCCAGTGTATCAGGGTAAGTGGTAATTGGTGATTGGTAAATAGAGATTGGGGTTAATGGCGCAGACAACTTACCAATTCCTGCTCGCCAATTACTCCTCAGCGTTGATTTTATCGAGCAGCGATAGCACCAGGCTGTTTTCAGGAATGTCTTTCATCGAATCGCTATAATGTTGGTAGCGGATGTTTCCGGCTTTGTCCACAATGAGCAGGGCCGGGATGCGTCCCATCTTGAAGAGATTCCATTCCTGGCCGTACAAATCGGCCACCCGGTGCCTGGGGTCGGGCAAGCCAATGTAGGGCAGGTTGTTTTCGCTCCAGTAGCGGCGGTAGGCGTTGGGGCCGTCGGGGCCAATGGCGAGGATTTCCGCGTCACGCGCGGTGAAGGCCGCGTAATCATCGCGCAGGCGCGCGAGATGGGCGCGGCAGTAGGGTCACATAAATCCGCGCAGAAAGACCAGGACGAGATTCTTTTTGCCCTTGAAATCAGACAATTGAACAGGATTGCCGTTAATGTCGGGCAGTTCAAAATTGGGGGCGGGAGAAGGGTTTTTCATGGTTGGTTTTCCGGTTTCCCGGTTTAATATTCGTTCAGAAAATCACGCACGGCCTGCATGAATTCTTGCGGCTTTTCTTCGTGGGGAAGATGCCCGGCATTGGGGATGACGACCAGGGTTGCGCCGGAGATTTCGCCGCCCAGGCGGATGGATTCTTCGGTGGGGACGATGCGGTCGTCATCACCCGTCAGCACGAGTACCGGCAAATTGAGTTCGTCCAACCTTTCGGCAAGTCCGAGCGGGCGGCTGGCGGCGGTCAGTTCCCACAGGGCGCGGTCCCAGTTATTGGCCTGGAGCGGTTTACGGTAGCCTGCCAGGATTTCGGGCGTGACCAGTGAGGGATCGTGGAAGGCGGTGCGGATGAAGTCATCGCCGCTGGTGGCAATCTGGCGCGCCAGCAAAGGGCCGAGATGACGCATTTGGGGCGTTCCGAGGAACGGACGCGCCCAGGCCGGAGAGCCGCCGCCGGTGTAGATGGCGGCATCTACCAGAATCAGGCCGCTGACGCGCTCCGGGTAAGTGAGCGCGGTATAGACGGAGACCGTCCCGCCAGCGGAGTTGCCAACCAGGTAAGCCTTTTCGATGCCAAGAGCATCCATCAGGCCGACGACGATGGCGGCCTGCGATTCGGGTGAGTAGGGGTTCTCCCCTTTCCACTCGCCAGGCATAGGGCGGCTGGTCAGGCCAAAGGCCGGGCGGTCGTAGGCGATGACGCGCCCCAGTTCAGAGAAAGGCGCCATCACTTCACGCCAGGAGAAAGCAGACGCGCCGAATCCATGCAGGAGGATGAAGACCGGCTCGCCCGCGCCCATTTCTTTATAGTGAATGGTCAACTCGCCAACCGGAATGAATTGACTATCGGGGTCGGCCAGTTCGCGTTCTGAAACTGTCCCTTCGAGCGGCGGCACAGGGACCAGGAAGGGGCCAACCAGGAGAGCGAGCAGGAGGAAAATCAGGATGCCAAGCAGGATTTTGGGTAGTTTTTTCATGGTTTTTGGTTATACAGTTTTTCAGTTATCCAGTTATCCAGTTATCCAGTTATCCAGTTCGTCCAAAGAATAGGCTGAAACCGGATAACCGAAAAACCGGACAACCGATGTATTAAGGAGTCAGTGCTTTCAGGAAATTCGCCGTTTCGTGGGCAATTTGCGTCCATTGCTCTTCAGGGCGAATTGCGGCGGGCAAATCCCCAGGTTGGGGGCCGTAATCGCCAAACTGGGCATGGTTGCCGCCTTCTATTGGAACAAATAGGGCGGTATCAGGCAGAAGTGCGCGAGATTGGTCAATTTGTTCAGGCCGCGCCAGGCCGTCGCGCGTGCCATATACAGACAGCGCAGGCAGGCCGGTTGCACGGAATCGCTCATCGGCCGGGTAAGAAGCCCAAAACACCAGGCCGCGCACTTCGGGGTGATTTTGCGCAAAAATGGAGGCCGCCACGCCGCCCAGGGAATGTCCGCCAACCGCCCACAAATCCACGCCTTCTATGTTCTTCAGCAAAGGCGCGCCTGCTTCGATATCGAAAAAGGCCAGGTTCAGGCGCACGCGCACGAGAAAGACGATGATGCCCTGCTCGGCAATTTTTCGCAGCGCGGGGGCATAGGCGCGATAATCTACCCGCCCGCCAGGGTAAAAAATTAGCCCGGTAATGGTGTGCGGCTGGCCGGTTGCGTTCTCTTCGGCCATTTGCGCCTCGCAAATGGCTGGGTAAAAAACGATATGGTCTTCTCTCTGAAAGACGTAAACGAACTCATCCGATTCGAGCGCGGCGAGGGCCGTCGGGCCAGGAGGGGCAGGCGTTTTAGCCCAAACGACAAACCCACCAGCGGCAAGAAGGAGGAGCATCAACAAGGATAGGAGAATACTTTTCAGCAAACGTTTCATCGGATAGGAGGTGTAAATTGCAAATTAGGGATTGCGAGTCAGGAGTTCTCTTGCCTTCTTCCAGATTTCATCGAACATTTCAGTTGTTAACCGACCAGTGAGGGTGTTTTGCTGGCTGGGGTGATAGGAGGCAAGTAACCAGTGGTCAGTGTTCAGTAACCAGTGTTCGGCGGGCAAGGGGCAGGTCTCATTTGAAAACCGATAGGCAGCGCCATGCGCAAACTTCCAGCCTGAATTTTGGAGAGAAAATATCCGCACTATGCTCTCAAATGCTATCCGACCCAGGGCGACGATGACTTTCGGACGAATGAGTTGTAATTCGGCTTCGAGATAGGGCTGGCAATTGGCAATTTCTTCGGCGTTGGGTTTGTTGCCAGGCGGGACGCAGCGGCAAACGGCGGAGAGATACAAATCTGTGAGAATCAAACCATCGAAACGGGAGACAGAATCCGGCTGGCTGGCGAATCCCGCGCGGTAAAGGGCCGGGTAGAGGAAATTGCCCGACG
Source organism: uncultured Anaerolinea sp. (assembly GCA_964422545.1). Classification (GTDB taxonomy): domain Bacteria; phylum Chloroflexota; class Anaerolineae; order Anaerolineales; family Villigracilaceae; genus UBA5195. Next base: position 18,514 of record CAYRBO010000024.1, read on the forward strand.
CGTCTCCCGTAAATTGCCGCCCGGTACGATTCGAGCCATGCGCACCGGGGGCCAGGCCAACGACAAAAACGCGCGCAGCCGGGTCGCCAAAACCGGGGACAGGTTTGCCCCAATAATCCTGGTCTTTGTAGGCTTTGCGCTTCTCGCGCGCCACCTGCTCGCGCCAGGCCACCAGGCGCGGACATTTGCGGCATTGGATAAGTTCGGAATTTAACTTTACGAGATTCATAAGTTTGATTGTATCAATTCTCAGGTAACTATATTAAAATTGGTACCTACTCACGGTTTTCTCATTCGCGCCCAATTCGGCGGGCTGAAGCCCTGCCTCAGAACAAAAAAGCCCTTCGGGCTACCAGAAGAGTCGGCTTCAGCCGACCTCCATGCCTTGAGGCAGGGATTTATCCCGCCGGATTATGCCAGAAAACAGTATAGCGTAAGTAGTTACTAAAATTGGCTCTCCCGTTTCTGGCGGGATTCGTCCACAGATTTCGCAGATTATACAGATGACTCCACTGCAAAAACCTTTTTCTAAACACGAAGGACACAACGGTCACAAAGTTTTTAAGACATTGTACAAATTTCGTCATGTTTCTTGCGAGAAATTTGAAGATTTCAAATTGGGTTCTCAAGAATCCTTCGTGTACTTTGTGTACTTTGTGTCCTTTGTGTTTAATTGCCTTTTTGCAGTAGAGTCACAGATTTGGTTCTTAAAATCGGTGAAATCTGTGTAGCCTGTGGATAGATTTTTATTTCTTCCCGTTAAAAACGGTAAAGCCCTAAAATTGAGTTAAGATTATCCGCATGGGATGAGCGAATCGTTCAACGGAGACCAGATATGAATAAGTTGCTTCGTTTTCTAACAGCGTTTGTCCTGGGGGGAATGTTTCTATTTGGTTATCCGCTCACGAACTCATTTGCTCAACCGGATACAACACAACAATATGGGGCCAGTCTCCGCTTCCAGCGGTTGTCAGTGGAAGATGGCCTGCCGAATGCAACCGTTCTTTCTGTGCTACAAGACCAGGACGGGTTTATGTGGTTTGCCACCGCCGACGGCCTGGCGCGCTATGATGGCTCCGATTTTACAGTCTTCCGCCACGCGGAAGACCACAACAGCCTCAGCAACAATAACACGTTTTGCCTGATACAAACAGCGGATGGATTAATCTGGATTGGCACCGACCCCGGCGGTTTGAATGTTTACGACCCGCAAACCGGCCAGTTTAGCGTTTATCGCAACAACCCTGATGACCCGGAAAGCCTGCTGAATGATAGTATCTGGTCGCTGATGGAAGCGCAGGATGGCCGAATTTGGGTCGGGACGCGCGGTGGTTTGAGCGTGCTAAACCGCGAAACGGGGAAGTTCAAAAATTACACAGTGGATAGCGAAAACCCGCGCGCGCTGGCTGGCGTGGTGGTCTATCGCATCTACCAGGACCGGGCCGGAACGATTTGGGTTGGGACGCGCGGCGGATTGCAGCGTTATATGCCTGCCACTGATGATTTCGACACATTCAAGAATGCTCCCGATAATCCGGCCAGCCTGAGCAGCAACAACGTCTGGGGAATGCTGGAAGACAGCCAGGGCAACTTCTGGATTGCCACGCGCGGTGGCGGCCTGAATCTGATGGACAGGCAGTCCGAAACATTTAAGGCGTATCGTTTCAACGCTGAGGAACCCTCCAGCCTGAGCAGCGACCGGGTCTGGTTTATATTCGAGGACAGCGCCGGCAACTTGTGGGTGACCACCGAAACCGCAGGGTTGAATCTTTTCGACCGACAGACCGAATCTTTTACGAAGTTTCGCCATCAAGCCGGTGACCCGCTCAGCCTGAGCAACGACGACCTGTTCTGGATGGCCGAGGACAAGTCGGGCGTCATCTGGATTGCCAGCCGCTACGGCGGGGTCAACCGGCTCGCTCCCATGTTACAGCGCTTCGGCCTGTATCGCAGCATCCCCGGCGACCCCCTGTCACTCTCTTCCAGCAGTGTTTACTCAATGCTCTCTGAAAAAAACGGCATCTTGTGGGTTGGCACGTTTGGCGGCGGGCTAAATCGGATTGACCGCAAAACCGGGCAAGTGACGGTGTACCGCAATGACCCACTCAACCCGCAAAGTATCTCTCACGATAAGGTTTATTACATCCACCGCGACAAACAGGGCATCCTGTGGGCCGCGACTTCGGGCGGCGGTCTGAATCGGATGGACCCGGTCACGGGACAGTTCACGGCCTACAAATATTCGGCAGATAATCCCAATATCATCGGTAGCAGTTTCCTGACCGTTATCGAAGACGCCGATGGTGGCCGCCTGTGGGTTGGCACGCTCGGTTTTGGGCTGAACTTGTTCAACCCGCGCAAGGGTGAAATGGACAAAGAGTACTTTAATGACCCCGCGAACCCCAATTCGTTGAGCGAGGATACTGTTTACGACCTGGCAGTTGACAAAAACGGACGGGTCTGGATTGCCACCGCGCGCGGCGGGCTGGAACTGTTTGACCCCAAAACCGAGATCTTCACCCATCATCGCCACAATGCTGATGACCCCAACAGCATTTTGAGCGACACCGTCCATGCCATTTACCTTGATGAATCGGCTAACTTTATCTGGGCCGCCACCCCGGCAGGATTGAGCAGACTGAACCTTGCCAGCGGAGAGTGGAGAAACTACACCATCGAGGATGGTCTGCCCAATGAAACGCTGATGGGCGTGCTGCCGGGCAAGAACAATGACCTGTGGGTCAGCACCGGTAAAGGCATCAGCCATTTCCAAATCGAAAACGAGACATTCACCAATTATGACGCCCGCGATGGTTTGCAGGGAGACCAATTTCAGATTGCCGCCGCTCACCTGGGCTGGGATGGCGAACTGTTCTTTGGCGGCTCGGCCGGATTAACTTATTTCGACCCCGCGCAAATTACCCCAAACCCTCACCTGCCTGTCACTGTGTTCACCGGTTTCCAGCTTTTCAATCAATCCGTGCTGGCCGGGAGCGACATCCTGCCAAAGCCGATTAATAAAACAAGCAAAATCACCCTCAATTACGACCAATCGGTCTTTACCCTTAAGTTTGCCGCCCTCAGTTACCAGATTTCTTCCAAAAACACCTTTCAATACAAAATGGAAGGCTTCGATAAAGACTGGTCGCCGCCGCGCACCACCAACCAGGCCACCTACACCAACCTGTCGCCGGGCAAATATACCTTCCTGGTGCGTGCTGCCAATCACGATGGCGTGTGGAACGAGGAACCGGCCCGACTTGAAATTGAAATCCTGCCGCCCTGGTGGGGAACCTGGTGGTTCCGGATTGGCGCGCTCCTGGCTATCGTTGCGGCAGTTGTGGGCGGGGTGCAGTTGCGCATTAATTCCATCCGCGCTATCAACCGCGAATTGGAAAAAAGAGTCGATGAACGAACTCGTGAACTCCGGGACGCCCAACTGCAACTCCAGAATGCCAACGCTGAACTCAAAACCCAACTGGCCGAAATCACCATGCTGGAGCAGAAAGTCCGCGAGCAAGCCATCCGCGATGCCCTGACCGGGCTGTACAACCGCCACTATCTATCGGAAATGCTGGAAGGCGAATTAAGCCGCGCCCGGCGCGGCAGCTACACCGTCGCCTTCCTGCTCATTGACCTGGACCATTTCAAAAACATCAACGACACCTACGGGCACCCGGCAGGCGACCGGTCCCTGGTGAAAACCGCTGAACTCATTAAAGAACACACCCGCCGCAGTGATATTGCCTGCCGCTATGGCGGGGAAGAATTCCTGGTTATCCTGCCCGAAATCACCCGTGAAGACGCCCAGAAGCGCGCCGAACAACTCCGCGTTGATATCGAAACCCTGAGCATTGAATTTGAAGGACAAATCCTGCACATCACCGCCTCAATTGGCATAGCCATCTATCCGCTGCACGGCGAAGACAGCGATTCGCTCCTCTCGGCAGTCGATTCAGCGTTATACAACGCCAAGAACAGTGGGCGCAACCAGGTTATACTGCCCACCATTGCCAATAAATCGTAAGACACGGAATGTTTGGAGACCAGATACGCTACCCGGCAGCCTTGCGCGCCAGGTATGCCTGGTAGAGCGTTCCCAGCTCCTCGTACATTCTGTTCCCGTAAAACCCCTCCCCATCCAGGCCGGGGAACTTGGCATACTCAGGGATTGGTTGAACCTTGGGGTTGGTCGCCGCAAACTGCTTAATCACCTCGGCGTGGGGTTTGAGCGAACCATCGGGCCGGACGAGGCCAAAATGGCGCTCGTGACGCGATTCGCCGCAGGGCGGCACGTTCCACAGTTCCTCGGCGTAATCGGCGAAGCACCAAATCATCGCCCCGGTCGCGCCGACAGCATGGATATTCGGCAGCACCTGGCGAATGTACTCGGCAAAATCCTGCTCAGAGGCCATGAACTGCGTCCGGTCGAGGCCGTAAGCCTGCCATTCCCAGGTTTCGGAAGGCTGGCCGCGCAGGTTGGTACAGCCGCCGAACTCCTCCATCAGGGCCGGTTTGCCCGCAAAATGCGCGGTCAGGGCGGTCATAAAGGGCACATGGTCGGGGTCGAGCGGGCCGCGCGCCCATTCGGTGTACATCGGGTAGGCGTGCATCACGGCCACATCGGTTTCGGCAAAAACATCATGGACGCGCAAGCCGGTGTCCGATTCAAGGTCGGCGCTGTGCAGGCCAACCGTGACCGGGGTCTTATGGTCGATGTCCTTGATGATGCCGGTCATCTCGCGCACCCAGGCCCGGCCTTGCGCCGCATCAGCGGGCCAGGCGAACAGGTCGGGTTCATTGCCCAGGTTCCACAGCCAGACGGCGGGATGGTTTTTCAACTCTCCGACCACAGTACGAAGCAGCAGCCGCTCGGCCTCCAGCGCAACCGAGTCGGTGAACATGTTACGATAATTTCCATTTGGTACGACTTTGCCCTGACTGACGACTTGCCGCACCCAGCCAAAATAGGGCGAGGGATAGCCTTCGCGCTCCTGAATCAGCCAGCGCGGGGCCCAGTTAGGGCCGCTCATGTGACCGGTGAAAAAAGTCACATCGAGGCCAATTTTGTGTTTCTCGGCCAGGTCGGCCACTTTGACAAGATGCTCCAGCGTGGTCTTATCAACGCTGCCTGGCTCTGGCTGAAAATCATCCCAGAGCAGGAAAATGCGGGCTACGGTCAGGCCGAGTGACTGGATGAGCGCGAAATCGTCATCCACTTCGGCGGCATCGAAATTGGACCACCAGTACATCGCTTTGCGGCGCGGCCAATAGTTGACGCCGAGGGTGAAATTGTTGGGCATGTGAGTCTCCGGGTGTCAGGTATCAGGTGTCAGGCGTCGGGTGTCGGGTGCCAGGCGCGGGAGGTTTGGGGTTTACCTGACACCAGGCACTTAAAAACCTGACGCCTACGAAATAAACATCGCATCACCAAACGAAAAGAACCGATACCCTTCGCGTTTGGCGGTTTCATAGGCATTCAGTATCGTTTCGCGCCCGGCAAAAGCGCTAATCATCATAATCAGGGTAGATTTGGGCAGGTGGAAATTGGTGATGATGGCATCAACCACTTTATACTGGTAGCCGGGCAGGATATAAATGGACGTAGGGCCGCTGTAGGGCAAAATGGCATTTTGCCCGTACGCACTCTCCAGCGTGCGGACGGAGGTTGTCCCAACCCCAATCACCCGCCTGCCTGCCGCTTTAACCGCATTAATTTTCGCTGCCGTTTCGGGCGTCAATTCGCACCACTCGGTATGGATTTTGTGCTCGCGCGGGTCGTCCTCCGTCACCGGGGCAAACGTATCCAGGCCAACGTGCAGGGTCACCTCGGCAAACTGCACCCCTTTTACGCGCAATTCATCCATCAGGCGCGGGGTGAAGTGCAGGCCAGCCGTGGGCGCGGCGGCGGAGCCGGGCGTTTTGGCGTAGACGGTCTGGTAGCGTTCCGGGTCCGTCAGTTTTTGGTTGATGTACGGCGGAAGGGGCATTTGCCCGTCTGTTTGGAGATGATTCTCGACCGGTTCATCAAACCGCACCCGGCGGCGGGAGCCTTCCAGGCTGGCAACGATTTCCGCTTCGAGGCCGTCTTCCAGCCGCAGCCGCTTGCCCACCCCCAGCCCCTTGCCGCCTACCAGACATTCCCACACCGTATCTGATTCCCTCCGCAAGAGCAAAATTTCCGCCTTGCCGCCAGTCTCTTTGCGCGCTGGCAGCCGGGCCGGGATGACCCGCGTCTGGTTGACTACCAGCAAATCGCCGGGGTTCAGGTAATCGCCAATTTCCCTGAAAATACGGTGTTCAATTTGGCCGGTTTTGCGGTTCAACACCATTAAGCGAGATGAATCGCGCGGCTCGACCGGCGTCTGGGCGATGAAGGATTCGGGGAGGTCGTAATCGAAGTCAGAAGTTTTCATAGAGTTGTTATTTTCAGGGCTGCCAGGATAGCCATCTTCTCCTCTTTTTTAGTTCAGAGAACATACGGCGGCATGTCTATCACCGCGAACCAGTCTGGTTCGAGCTTGATAACGGTCAGGTAAAACACCGACTGAAGCAAGAATCAAAACGGCCGCCAAGACAAGGTTCAGGGAAAAAATAGAGAATGACTCTACTGCAAAAAGGCAATTAAACACAAAGGACACAAAGTACACGAAGGATTCTTGAGAACCTAAGATGAGACAGTATACAGCAAAACCCCGCACCCATAAATAACATTAACCAAAAAACGCGCCCTGAGCCTGAACTCATAGCGCGTCACGGTCTTTGAGCCACCAAAGGGGATCGAACCCTTGACCTGACGATTACGAATCGTCTGCTCTACCAGCTGAGCTATGGTGGCTGGTTAACCAGCGGGCGAGATTATACAAGATTCCCCCAATTTTCGCAACAAAAATCGCCCTCGCCCCGAAGGATTTTCACCCAAACTTGACCTTTGGCCCATGTTCAAAACCAGCGGCAGGACCAATCAAGCCCAATACTTACAAAAAGCCACGCATATTGTGACTTTATTCACAATATGCGTGGCTCGAACTATCGAGTAAAATTTATCCAGACAAAGTGAGCAAGGAGTTATCGTTATTCTATGAACGTCAAAGAGTTGGTCGAAATTGTTGAAGGAAATGTCCTCAACCCACAAGTTTCCCTTAAGAATGAATTGAAAGGCGGCTGTGGAGCAGACCTGATGAGTGATGTGTTGGCATCGGTCAAACCCGATGCTGTCCTGCTGACCGGCTTGTGCAATGTCCAGGTCGTGCGCACGGCCCAAATGGCCGATGTGCGCGCAATCGTCTTCGTGCGGGGCAAAATGCCCCCGTCAGACACCATTGAACTCGCCACGCGCGAGGGCATCCCGCTCATCACCAGTCCGTTTGGCATGTTCGAATTATGTGGGCGTCTTTACCGGGCAGGCCTAAGCAGCCTGGAAGACCCCGTAACCAACTAGGAGAAAAATGGCGAGCCTTCAGGAATTGCAAGGACGTACAGGGAGGGTGATTACCGACAAAGACGCGCGCGAAATCAGCCGCGTAGAGGAACTCTCGTATGACCTGAAAATCAGCGAGGTGATGACGCGCAATGTCAAAATAGTTTCGCCCGAAATGCCCATGAGCGCCGTGCTGGAAATTTTGCGAGTCAACCGTATTTCTGGCACGCCAGTCCTGGAAAATGAAAACCTGGTGGGCGTCTTGAGTATCGAAGACCTGGTGCGCTGCATGGAAAAAGGCGAACTGCATGTGCCAGTGCGTGAATATATGAGCCGGACGATTGTCAGCGTCAACGCTTACGACTCAGTGGTCAAAGCTATTGAAACCTTTAGCGCTCATCGTAAGGGGCGCTTACCCGTAATTGATGAAAACGGCAAACTAGTCGGCATCATCACCAAAGGCGACATCACGCGCGGCGTTCTGAACGCCTTGCAGCGTGATTATCATGAGGAAGAGCTGCGCCGCTACCGGGCCAGCCACCTGTTCGAGGACATCAGCTCCGACCGCACCAGCCTAATTTTGCGCTACGACATCAAACCGCGTGATTACACCAACGGCGGACAGGCCTCCAGCCACATCAAACGCGCGCTGCTTCGCCTGGGCGCCACCCCGCAACTGGCCAGGCAATGCGGCATTGCCATTTACGAAGCAGAGATGAATCTCATCATCCACACCAACAATGGGGGGGGCATCCGCGTCCAAATCGAACCACACCGCATTCTGATGCAAACCACCGACGACGGCCCCGGCATCGCCGACATCGAAAAAGCGCTCACCCCAGGCTGGTCCACTGCTACCCAAGAAGTGCGCGACATGGGGTTTGGGGCGGGGATGGGGCTGGTCAACATCAGCCGCTGCGTAGATAAGATGACGCTGGACTCAGCCCCCGGCAAAGGCACAAAGTTGCTGATGGAAATCATCCTGCGCCCCGAAGAACGCTTCAAAGAAATGGACGACCCTGAAACTGCTCCCTGAATAAGGAGAAGATATGAACCTGCAAGAGATAATCACCCAATTTGACCTGACCGTTCTTACCCAACCCAAGCCCTTCGAAACCATCCATCCAACCGGAGGATACGCTTCAGACCTGCTGAGCTGCGTCATCGCCGGGGCCAAACCCGGCAACTTGTGGCTCACCATTCAGGCGCATAACAACATCGTAGCAGTGGCCTCGCTCAACGAACTGGCGGCGGTCATCATCACCGAAAACGCCTCGCCCGACCCGGCAGTCATCGAAAAAGCCAATGAGCAGGGCGTAACGCTGCTCGTCTCACGCGAAACCACCTACGCCCTGGCCGGAAAATTGTGGGAGAAGGGAATTCGGTAGTTCAATATTCGATATTCGGTCTTCGGAAATCGAACATTGAACAAGGAAACCATGCAAACCTTTCGGGCCGAGCTGCATGTCCATACTGTGCTATCGCCTTGCGCAGGCGTGGAGATGATTCCACCGCTGATTGTGTCTGAGGCAATCGAGAACGGCATCCAGCTCATCGCCATCACCGACCACAACGCCAGCGCGAACATCCCCGCGGTGATAGAAGCCGCAAAAGGGACAGGATTGGTCGTCCTGCCCGGCATGGAACTCCAGACGAAAGAGGAGGTCCACCTGCTGTGCCTGTTCGACACGCTCGAACAGGTTGCAGCCTGGCAAGCAAAGGTGGACGCCCTGCTTCCCAACCTGCCCAACAACATCGAATACTTTGGCGAACAATTCGTGGTGGATTCGACTGGCGAATTCATCCGCCGCGAGGAGCGGCTGCTGCTCAACTCGGCCAACATCGCGCTCGAAGAGGCCGCTGCGCAAATAACAGCCCTGGGCGGGCTGGCCATTCCGGCTCATATAGACCGCCAGGCCAACGGCCTAATCGCCCTCCTGGGCCTAATTCCGCCCGGGTTCGAAGCGCTCGAAATCTCCCGCCATATCACGCCCCAAGCAGCCCAGCAGAAGTACCCCCAGGTCAAGGGCTATCCCCTGCTCCAGAGTGGAGATGTTCATCTGCTGGATGGCTTTATCGGCACAACCTGGCTCAGCCTCGAAAAACCCACCATTGCCGAAATTCGGCTAGCGCTGGCAAACAAAGAAGGGCGGTCGGTTTCAATTTCAGCGCAACAAAAGTTAACTTAATTTATCCAAATTCGTGACAATCGTCGCTTACCGCTTTCCCAACAATATGTAACAATCATAGCGCGGAAGGCATTTCGCAGCCAAACGAACGTCCGAAAGCAGGCAATTGCAGTACTCTAGCACATCTCCGACAACTGACACATCCAACGATATGACATTTGTTAGTTGACGAAGAAGGACAATCCAGGTAAACTAAAGGCGGATTGTGATTTTTTTCACTAAACATTTTTTATTCAACACTATCGGAGCTTTTCATGAACGAAGCAGTTAGAGAACACATTGAAGGGATTTGCGAAGAAAAGCGCGCTGTCCTAGACGAAATTATCGCCCAAAACCGCGAGCGTCCCGGCGCGTTAATGGTCGTCCTGAACGAAACGCAAAGCAAACTTGGGTACGTTTCAGTCCCAATGCAGCACTACATTGCCAAAAAAATGCGCGTGCCGGTTGGCGCAGTGCATGGCGTTGTCACTTTTTACTCTTTCTTCACTACCGAGCCGCGCGGCAAGCACACCATGAAGTTCTGCATGGGAACAGCCTGCTATGTGGGCGGCGTACCGCAGTTGATGGAAAAAGCCAAGCAACTCACCGGCACCGAAATTGGCAAAACTACGCCCGATGGTCAGTTGACGCTTGAAGTCTGCCGCTGCGTAGGAGCCTGCTCGCAAGCCCCCGTCGTGATGGTGGACGATGAAGTGGTAGGCCACATTAAACCGAACAAGTTCCCACAGTTGATTAAGAAACTGCTCGAAAGTTAATCCCCTCACCTTGGCCCTCTCCCATAGAGAGAGGGAAGCCATTATGAAAGAAATCGCCCTGCATCTCCTCGATTTGGCCGAAAACAGCGTCAGCGCCGGAGCAAAAACGGTGAAGATTGCGGTTTGCGAAGACCAAAACGCAGACCTGCTAACGGCCAGCATCGAAGATAACGGACGCGGGATGACGCCCGAAATGGTGAAAATGGTCACCGACCCATTCGTCACCAGCCGCACAACCCGCAAAGTCGGACTGGGCATTGCCCTGTTCAAGGAAGCGGCAGAAGCGTGTAACGGCGCCCTAAAAATTTCCTCGACACCGGGTGTTGGGACACGAGTAGAGGTCTCGTTCCAGCACTCGCACATCGACCGGATGCCGCTGGGGAATCTCGCCGCCACCTTTCTGGGCCTTTCGGTCGCCCATCCCGAAGTGAATTGGGTGTTTCGATACACTGCCCGTAACAACGGCGCGGAGGAGACATTCGAGTACGACGACCAACCTATCAAAGAAACGCTCGACGGGCTGCCCATCACCCACCCCGAAGTGCTTGCATACCTGCGCGGGATGCTGGAGGAGGGCATTAGGGCAGCCAAATCGATTTTGAATGAATAAGGAGAGAATTATGCCAACCGTCAAATCACTGGAAGACCTGAAGAAAATCCGCGAAGAAGCCCTGAAGAAGCGCGATATTAAATCGGCCCCGGGCAGCATCCAGATTGTAGTGGGGATGGGCACCCCAGGCATCGCTGCCGGGGCGCGCGAAACCCTCAAAGAAATCTTGAAAATCATCGAAGAAAAAAACCTGCCAAACATCACCGTGCGCCAGACCGGCAATATCGGCATGGATTCGTGGGAGCCGATTGTGCAAGTGGTAGTTGGCGAGGCCGCCCCTGTGACATACGGAAAAGTAACGCCCGCTGCGGCGCGTCAGATTATGGAGCAACACGTCATGGATGGCAAAGTCGTCAACGACTACGTCATCCCGGCGTAACCCCTCTCCCATCCCCTATTTTGGACATCCAAAGTGGGGCCGGCTGAGGTTTTTTTGAGGAAACTATGGCTTTTTATCGTTCACACATCTTAGTATCGGTTGACCCGGAGTGCCTGGCGAAAGGCGCGCATGAAGTGCTGGATGCCTTGAATGACGAATTACTCGCCCAGGGACTATTAGACGAAGTGCAGGTGTTGGAAACCTCGCGCATCGGCGACCCGCATCGGCTTGGGCCAGATATTCTGGTCTACCCTGAAAATGTTCATTACGCCAACCTGAGCGTAGATGACATCCCTTACCTGGTGGAAGAACACTTCCTCAAAGGGCGCATCGTGGAAAAATTCCGCGCCGTCGAGAAAGTCATCACCGATGAAGAACTGGGCGCGCCCAAATCGAAAGAAGTGCGCGTGGTACTGCGCAACTGCGGCAAAATTGACCCGCACAACATCGAGGAATACATCGCCGAAGACGGCTACCAGGCCCTGGCAAAGGTCATCACCGAAATGACGCCAGAGCAGGTTATTGAAGAAGTGATGAAATCGGGCTTGCGCGGGCGCGGCGGGGCCGGCTTCCCGGCAGCCCGCAAGTGGCAGCTCTGCCGTCAGGTGGCCGATAATCCTAAATACCTGACCTGCAACGCCGACGAAGGCGACCCTGGCGCGTTCATGAACCGCCGCGTGCTGGAAAGCGACCCGCACTCTGTCATCGAAGGCATGATTATCGCCGCTTACGCCATCGGCGCGAGCATGGGCTACATCTACTGCCGCGCGGAATATCCGATTGCGGTGCAAAACCTGAACATCGCCATTGCCCAGGCGCGCGAATTCGGCTTCCTTGGACAGAACATTTTCGGCACCGATTTCTCGTTTGACATGGAAGTGCGCATGGGCGCGGGCGCGTTCGTGTGCGGTGAAGAAACCGCGCTGATAGCCTCCATCGAAGGCAAACGCGGCGAACCCCGTCCCCGCCCGCCCTTCCCGGCGGTCAAAGGCGTGTGGGGCAAGCCGACCAACAACAACAACGTCGAGACCTACGCAGTCGTGCCGCAAATCATCCTGAAAGGCGCGGAATGGTACGCCAGCATGGGCACCGAGAAGAGCAAAGGAACGAAAACCTTTGCCATCGCCGGGGACGTAGTGAACACCGGTCTCATCGAAGTGCCGTTCGGCATCACCCTGCGCGAGGTCATCTATGACGTAGGCGGCGGCATTAAGGATGGCAAGAAATTCAAAGCCGTCCAGACCGGCGGCCCAATGGGCGGCTGCCTGGTCGAAGAACATCTCGACCTGCCGGTGGACTACGAAGCCCTGACCGCTGCCGGTTCGATGATGGGTTCGGGCGGCATGATTGTGATGGACGACGAAACCTGCATGGTGGATATGGCGCGCTTCTTCATGGAATTCACCCAGGAAGAATCGTGCGGCAAATGCACCCCCTGCCGGGTTGGCACGAAGCACCTGCTCGAAATCCACGAGAAAATCTGCGCTGGCAAGGGAGAGCCAAGCGACCTGGAACGGCTGGATGAGTTGTGCGTGGAAATTACCAAAAACTCACTGTGCGGCCTGGGACAGGGCGCTCCCAACCCGGTCATCAGCATGTTAAAGCATTTCCGCCACGAGTACGAGGCGCACATTTACGAAAAGAGATGCCCGGCCAAAGTCTGCCGCGCGCTGATTCGGTTTGAAATTCAGTCCCCGGCCTGCACTGGCTGCACGGTTTGCTCGCGCAACTGCCCGGTCGAAGCCATCAGCGGTGAGCGGCGGCAGTTACACGTCATTGACGATGAGAAATGCATCCGCTGTGGCATTTGCGTTCAGGTTTGTAATTTCAATGCCATTGAAATCTTGAGTTAAAAAGTCCACAAGCAGGCCGCTCCCGGCGGGAGGCGGCCTGTCTTTCAGACAGGTCAGAGACCGAAAAGACAAGCAAACCTAAATGAACAAGTCAGAGACCAAACCAGCAAGTTCAAAGCCAAGTGGACAGGTCATAGACCTGTCCTACAAATGAATTTGAGGAGGCAGGATGTTAAGTGTTGCGGAAACCCCACTCCAGGCGGGACGCGCCCCGTCTGCGACGGGACAAGCCCCGTCTGCGACGGGACAAGCGAAAGACCTGACCAAAATCGTGGAAGCAGCGGTCGAGAAGCATGGGGCCCAGCCCGATGCCTTTATCCCGATTTTGCTGGAAATCAACCGCGATTATGGTTACATCCCAGCAGAGGCCATTCGACTGGCGCGCAAGATGCTGCATCAGCCCGAAGAGCATGTTCTGGTCTCGGAAGGGCAGTTGTATGGGCTGGCTTCGTTCTATCACATGCTGCACACCGAAAAGACCGGGCGGCATGTGGTGCAGTTTTGCGAAAGCGCACCGTGCCATGTGCAGGGCGGACGCGAACTGTGGAAGGCTGTTCAGCAAACGCTCCATCTCAAGGCAGGTGAAACTGACCCTGAGGGGCGCTTCACGCTCAAAACCGTGAGCTGCCTGGGCGTGTGCGGCGTTGGCCCAGTCATGCTGGTAGATGATGACATGTACGCCAACGTCACCCCAGAACAACTGGCAGATATTTTCGCCAAGTACGAGTGAGAGGCGCATTATGAAATTCTCCCGTTCCATGATACTTGTCTCAAACGACCCCGACAGCGTGCGGCTTGGCGCGCAAGACGTATACCGCCGCTTCGGGGAAAAACTGCTGGAACTCGGCCTGGAAGAAGAAGTGACCCTCGCCCAAATCACCGATATTGGGCGGCATGATGCGCTTCCACTGGTCATCGTCTATCCAGAAGCAACTGCCTACGGGCCGGTGACGGTCAAAGATGTCGACCGCATCGTGGAGGAGCATCTCTATAAAGGCCGCATCGCCGAGGAACTGCTCGCCCCGGTGAAAGAACTCTCCGGGCGCATTGGCTGGCTCAAGGCGCGCAAAGGCGCCAGCCCGATGGAGAAGAAAATCGTTACCCGCCGGGTGGGTCGCATTGACCCAGAAAATATTGAAGACTACATCGCCGAAGACGGCTACCAGGCGCTGGCAAAAGCGCTCGGCATGGAACGCGCCGAAATTTGGGCCACGCTGGAAAAATCGGGACTGCAAGGACGCGGCGGCGCGGGCTTCCCGACCGGCATGAAGTGGCGCTTCGTGGCGGGGACAAAATCTCCCAAGAAGTACGTGGTTTGCAATGCCGATGAGAGCGAACCCGGCACGTTCAAAGACCGCGTCATCCTGGAAGGCGACCCGCACAGCATCATCGAAGCGCTGGCGATTGCGGCTTACTGCGTCGGCGCGGACGAGGGCTACATCTACGTGCGCGGCGAGTACCAGTTGGCCCAGCACCGCCTGGAAAAAGCCATCGTGCAGGCGCGCGAATTCGGCCTGCTTGGCAAGAACATCCTCGATTCCAACTTCAGTTTCGACCTCCACGTCCATAGCGGCGCGGGCGCCTATGTATGCGGCGAAGAGACCGCCCTGCTCGAATCCATCGAAGGCAAGCGCGGCGAACCGCGCGCGCGGCCCCCGTACCCCACCACGCACGGCCTGTGGGGCAAACCAACCCTGGTCAACAACGTCGAAACGCTCGCCAACGTGCCGCCCATCATCCTGAACGGCGCAGAATGGTATCGCTCCTTCGGCACGCCCTCCAGCCCCGGCACCAAGACCTACACCATCCTGGGCAACGTCAACTTCCGAGGCCTTATTGAAGTGCCAATGGGCATCACCCTGCGCGAAATCATCAACATCTACGGGCAGGGCATGAAGAACGGCGCGCCCTTCAAGATGGCGCAAACCGGCGGTTCGAGCGGTTCCATTATCCCGGCCAGCCTGCAAGATACCCCAATGGACTTCGAGTCCTTCCGCAAGGCGGGCGTTTCGCTCGGTTCGGGCGCGCTGCTCATCTGCGACGAAAACAACTGCGTGCTCGATTTAGCGATTACGCTAATGAAATTCTTCCAGTTCGAGTCGTGCGGCAAATGTACCCCTTGCCGGGTCGGCACCGAGCGCGCCCTGCGCATGTTGACGGCCATCAGCCGCGGCGAAGGCAAACTGGAAGACCTGGACACCCTGACCGCTATTGCCCAGGAAATGGAATACGCCTCCAACTGCGGCCTGGGACAAACGGCGGGCGTTCCCATCCGTGATACGCTCAAATATTTCCGCGCTGAAATCGAAGCGCACATCCGCCTGGGCGTCTGCCCGGCTGGGGTGTGCGAGATGACGCCAGAGCCGGAAAAAGTCTAACGATTTACGATTTACGGTTTGCGAATAGCGTATTTCGTAGAATAAAAATGCAGAGGAACTTATGGTTCAAATCACAATCAATGGAAAACAAATCGAAGTCCCCGAAGGGACAACCGTCTTGCGGGCGGCAGAATTGGCGGGCATCGATATCCCAACCCTGTGCGACCACAAAGAACTGACGCCCTACGGCGGCTGCCGCCTGTGCATCGTCGAAGTGCAGGGCTTCCGCGTGCCGATTGCCTCCTGCACCTTGCCGGTCAGCCCCAACATGGTCGTCAATACCGAAACACCGGCCCTCAAGAAGTCGCGCAAGTTCATCCTTTCGATGCTGTTCAGCGAGCGCAATCACTTCTGCCCGTTCTGCCAGGTGAGCGGCGGCGACTGCGATCTGCAAAACGCGGCCTACCGCGAAGAGATGACCCACTGGCCGATGCAGCCCGGCTGGAACGGCTATCCGGTCGATTCTTCGCACCCCTACTTCGTGCTGGATAACAACCGCTGTATCCTGTGCCGCCGCTGCGTGCGCGCCTGCGCCGAGATGACCGGCAACTTCACCCTGAGCGTGGCCGAACGCGGCGCAGCGAGCATCATCGTGGCCGATACCAACGTCCCGCTGGGTGAAAGCACCTGCGTCAAATGCGGCGCGTGCGTGCAAGTCTGCCCGACCGGCGCGTTAATTGACCGCACCAGCGCCTATCAGGGCCACGAAACCGAAATTACGCCCATCAAATCGGTCTGCGTGGGCTGTTCGGTGGGCTGCTCGGTCACGCTGCGGGTGCGCGACAACCGCATCGTACGAATCGAAGGCGATTGGGACGGCGTTGTCAATCGCGGCTCGCTGTGCGAGCATGGCCGCTATCACCCAATGACCGAATCTCGCCAGCGCATCACTACCCCGTTGATGAAGAAAAACGGCCAGCTCGAACCGGTCTCGTGGGACGAAGCCCTGGGCGCGGTGGCGGACAAACTGAAGCCGCTGGCTGGTGACGCTCATAACGGCGTGGCTGCCATTGCCTCCACCCGCCTGCCCGCCGAAGCGCTGGCAAGCTTCCGCGCGCTGTTCGCCGAAAAACTCGGCGCCCAAATGGTCACCAGCACCGAAGAAGGCATGACCACCGCCGCCGTCGCCGCGCTGGCCGAGAAAACCGGCGCTTTCGAGGGCCGCCTGGATGTGCTGAAGACCGCCGACACCGTGCTGTGCATCGGCGCGAACGTCGCCAAGAGCCACATGGTAGCCGGGTTCCTCATCAAACGCGCCCTGCCCAAAGGCATGAAACTCATCAACATCGACCCCGAAGGCGATGCGCTCGATGAACTGGCCGATGTGGCTCTCAAGAACCAGCCCGGCTCTGACCTGGCGCTGATTGAAGGCCTGAAAGCCATCATCATCAAAGAGAACCTGGGGCGCGTTCCCATGGCCGTCCCAAATGCCGAGCAGGTGATTGAAAAAGCCGTCGAAGCCACCGGCCTGCCGCTCGAAAAACTGACCCTGGCCGCCCGCATGTTGGCGCATGCTATCAGCCCGGTCATCCTATATGGCAAGGGCATCACCGCCAAACGCGATACGCATCTGGTCGAGGCCCTGCACAGCCTGGCAACCCTGGTCGGCGCCATTGACAAAGAACGAATGGGCTTCCTGTCGGTCAAAGGCGAGGCCAACAGCCTGGCAGCGGCCCAGTTCGGGCTGGATGCGCAATTCACGCTCAATGGGCAAAAAGCCGTCTATGCTGCCATTGGCGATGATTATGTCTCGAAAAGCCTGATGGAGCGGCTCTCAAAAGCGCCGTATCTTGTCGTCCAGGCTTCCTATGAATCAAAACTCACCGAAGCGGCGGATGTCGTCTTGCCCGTCACCATCTGGTCGGAGCAGGAAGGACACTACGTCAGCATGGACGGGCGCGTGCAGAAAGCCGAAAAGGTCATCGCTGCCCCTGAAGGCATGCGCGATAACGCTGCCGTATTGGCCGAAATTGCGATGCGCATGAACATGCCGATTCATGTCGATTGGCAAAAAGCCCTCCACGAGCGCAAGGCGAGCGTGGTGTTGAGTTAATGGTAAGGAGAATCTTATGTCGAAACCCAAAATTGCTTCAGACTGGATGTGCGGCTGCGCAGGCTGCCACATGTCCCTGCTCGATATGGATGAGCGCATCTTGAAAATTGCCGAACTGGCTGATCTGCGCTCCACGCCCATCACCGACTTGAAACACCCCGATAAAAGCGGCGTGGATGTGGGCGTGCTGGAAGGCGGCATCAACAACACCGCCAGCGAAGAAGTCGCCAAAATGTTCCGTGAGCGCTCGAAAATCCTGGTGGCGCTGGGCGATTGCGCCGTGTTCGGCGGCGTGCCGGCCATGCGCAACTTCTGCGGCGTAGAAGCGGCTCTCAAACAAGCCTATGTTGATGCGCCGAGCAACGAACCCGGCAGCGAAATCCCCAACGACCCCGAACTGGCGACCATGACCAAGACCCGCGCCATTCACGAGGTCGTGCCGGTCGATTACAACGTCCCCGGCTGCCCGCCCGACGCGGATGTGATTTTCTACGTCCTCTCTGAACTGGCCCAGGGCCGCAAACCAGAATTGAAGGACGAGTTGCTACACTGGCATTAGTCAGTAATCAGTAATCAGTGAGCAGTGAGCAGTGAACAGTGAACAGTGAACAGTAATCAGTAAACAGTAATCAGTAAAACAGTAGCGGATACGAATAACTGACAACTGACAACTGATAACTGACAACTGATAACTGATAACTGACAGGAGAAACCTATGACCCAGAAAATTACGATTGAACCCGTTACCCGTATCGAAGGCCATGCCAAAGTCACCATCCGCATGAAGGAAGATGGCTCGGTAGAGCGCGCTTTTATGCACGTCAATGAATTTCGTGGATTTGAAAAATTCTGCGAGGGCCGTCTGTACTTTGAAATGCCCCAAATTACCCCACGCATCTGCGGCATTTGCCCCGTCAGCCATCACCTGGCTGCTGCCAAAGCGGGCGACGCACTCACCGGGCAAACCCCGCCCCGCCCTGCCAGCCTGCTGCGCGAACTGATGCACATGGGGCAAGTCATCCAGAGTCATGGCATGCACTTCTTCGAACTGGCCGGCCCCGACCTGCTGCTCGGCTTCGATGCCGCGCCTGAAATCCGCAACGTGGTTGGGCTGATTGGTGCTGACCCCGACCTGACCGTCAAAGCGGTCATGTTGCGCAAATTCGGCCAGGAAATCATCAAAACCCTGGGCGGGCGCAAGATTCACCCCACCTTTGCCGTGCCGGGCGGCGTGAACAAGGCTCTCAAGGTCGAAGAACGCGATTCCATCCTGAAAGGCGTAGATGCCGCCATTGAGACCATCCAGATCGGCCTGAAAATCATGAAAGACTGGGCCGCAGCCAACATGGAGGACATCAACAAATTCGCCGTGTTCCAAACCGGCTACTTCGGCCTGATTACCCCCGAAAACGGCCTGGAACTCTATGAGGGCAACGTGCGCCTGATTGACAAGAACGGCGTCGAACTGGAACGCTTCCCGATTGCCAACTACCTCGATATCGTTCAGGAGCATGTCGAACCCTGGTCGTATCTCAAATTCCCCTATTACAAGAAGATGGGCTGGCCCGAAGGCGTGTACCGCGTTGGCCCGCTGGGACGCCTGAACATTTCGGACAAAATCGACACCCCGCTGGCGAACGAGGAACTCAAGGCCTTCAAGTCCCTCAACGGCGGCAAGCCAGTTGAGAACACCCTGTATTATCACTACGCCCGCCTGATTGAGACCCTGTTTGCCGCCGAGCGCGTGCGCGTGTTGTGCGAGGATAAAGACATCTTAAGCACCGACATCCTGAACACACGCAAGAACTACACCGGGCATGGCGTGGGCGTCATTGAAGCCCCGCGCGGGACGCTCATTCACGATTACACCGCTGACGAGCATGGCAAATTGACCAAGGTCAACCTGATTGTCTCCACCGGCCACAACAACTGGGCCATGACCAACGCGGTAGATAGCGTCGCCAAGACCTATGTCAAAGGCCCGGATGTAACCGAGGGCATGTTGAACCGGGTCGAAGCCGCCATCCGCGCCTATGACCCATGCCTGTCCTGCTCAACGCACGCTATCGGCCAAATGCCAATGATTGTGGACCTGGTTGGCCCAGAAGGCGAACTCATCAAAACCATTCGGCGCGAATAAAAGGCGTGAAATTTCACGCCAAAATCGCGTACAATAAAAGCATCAGCCTTGCCTATTCTCACACAGAAAGGAAAACGGTTATGCCAACTGTCCGAAGCATTCTGGAAGAAAAAGGGGACGCTGCCATCCACTCGGTGGACTGCTCCGACACCGTTTATCACGCCCTGGAAGTGATGGCCGAACACAACATCGGCGCCGTGATGGTTGCCGAAGGCGACCGTTACGTCGGCATCTTCACCGAACGAGACTATGCCCGCAAGATTATCCTGAAAGGTCATGATTCCAAGACAACCCACATGCGGGACATCATGACCTCCGAGTTGATTACGGTCAACCCCGACACATCTGCCGAACAGTGCATGGCGCTGATGACCAAGTACCATGTCCGTCATCTGCCGGTGGTTGAGGGCGGGCGCATCATTGGGCTTATCTCCATCGGCGATGTGGTCAAGCAGGTGATTGCCAACCGCGAAAGCACGATTGCAGAGTTGGAAAACTACATTCTCGGCACCGGATATGGGCGCTAAGCCTTGAAATGACACCAGCAGGGGCGGGGATGAAAATGACCGCCCCTGACTCTTTATTACGAGGCATCGAAGCGTGAATCGCACCCTGATACTTGGCTACGGCAACCCCGACCGGCAGGATGACGGCGTGGCCTGGCATATTCAACGCGCCCTGGCGCTGGCATTGGGCCTGCCTGCCCCCAATTCTTACGAAGACGAATTTCCGGCCAATAATCAGCTGGATTTCCAGTTCCACCTGCAACTGACCCCTGAAATGGCTGAGGACATCGCTGCCTATGAGCGCGTCTGTTTTGTGGACGCGCACACCGGCAATATTCCGGCTGAAGTGCAGTTGATTCCAGTCGAGAGCGCGTTCCAGCGTTCGCCGTTTACCCACCACCTGACGGCGCAGTCGCTGCTCTCGATGTGCGAAACGCTCTACGGAAAGAAGCCCGAAGCGGTGCTTCTTTCAGCGCGCGGCTACCGGTTCGAGTTCCAGCGGGAACTCTCCCCCGAAACGGAAGCGCTCGTCCCCCAGGCAGTGGGGTTGGTTAAAAATTGGCTGAAAGAAGCCTAAATCCGTTCCCTGGCCTCCGCCCGGACGTAAACGTCCGGACTACTCCTGCAAAACCCGCTCAAGCGGGCTGTAACTACAACAAATGTCACATCGCCCGGAAAATGACACCCGGGCGATGTGCTTTTTGTCAATTGACCTGGAGGGAAATTTAGAGATACACTATTCATAACCCAACCCGGAGAAGCGAGCGATGAGCGAAGAATTGATTGACCTGCGCGCCCTGGACGCGCTGCTCGATGAGTACAAAGGCAAGAAGTACCCCGTCATCCCCATTTTACAAAAAGCGCAAACCCTGTACGGCTACCTGCCCAAGCAGGTCATTCTGGCGATTTCAGAGAAGACCGGCATCCCGCTCAGTCAGTTGATGGGCGTGGCGACGTTTTATGCCCAGTTTCGGCTGAAGCGGCAGGGGCGGCATCTCATCCGCATTTGCGATGGAACGGCCTGTCATGTGCGCGGCGCGCCCCAGAGCATCGAGGCGGTGGAGGACGCGCTGAATGTCCCGGCGGGCGGGACCTCGCCAGATTACAAGTACAGCATGGAAATCGTCTATTGCCTGGGCTCGTGCGGCCTGGCGCCGATTGCGGTGGTCAACGAACAGGTGTATGGCAAGATTGAACCAAAGAAGTTTGTGGAGCAGTTGCAGAAACTCGAGTAATAGATATTCGAGATTCGAGATTCGAGATTCGAGATTTGAGATTAGAGATTTGAGATTAGAGATTCGAGATTAGAGATTGGAGATTAGAGATTGGAGATTAGAGATTAGAGATTAGATTTTCGAGTATCCAGGTATCGAATATCGAGTAACGAGTATCGAATATCGAGTAACGAGTATCGAATATCGCCTACGGAGTTGATTCATGCCCAAATTAGTCAGTATTGAGGACTGGACGCGCCTCCATGATGAGGCCCAAACGGCCCTGCTGGAACGTCAGCGGGCCACCCCCACGATTTATATCGGCATGGGGACTTGTGGAATTGCTGCCGGGGCCGGAGAAATCGAAACCATCATCCGCCAGGAATTGGAACAGCGCAGGATACGAGCCGAGGTCGTGCCGGTTGGCTGTATTGGGATGTGCTTCAAGGAGCCGCTGGTGGATATCCAACTGCCCGGCCAGCCGCGCGTGACCTATGGGAATGTCAAACCGGAGACAGTCCACCGGCTCATCGAGGAACATCTGCTGGGCGGCGAGATTGTCAGCAAACTGACACTCGGACAACTGCCTATCGATGGAGCGCAGAAAATTGAAGCAGCCAACCTGCCGGAATATTCTGAACTGCCGTTTTACCAGAAGCAAATTCGGGTGGCGCTGCGCAACTGCGGCACAATTGACCCCGAAAGCATCGAGAGTTACATCATCCAAGACGGGTATCGCGCCCTGGTAAAAGCCCTGACCGAGATGAAGCCGGAGGATGTCATCGAGGAAGTCAAGAGTTCCGGGCTGCGCGGACGCGGCGGGGCGGGCTTCCAGACCGGCATCAAGTGGGAATTCTGCCGCCGCTCACCCAAAACTCCCAAATATGTGATTTGCAACGCCGACGAGGGCGACCCTGGCGCGTTTATGGACCGTTCCATCTTGGAAGGCGACCCGCATAGCCTGATTGAGGGCATGATACTCGCCGGGTATGCAATCGGCTCAAACCAGGGCTATATTTACTGCCGGGCCGAGTACCCGCTGGCCATTGAACGCCTGCGCACCGCCCTGGCCCAAGCGCGCGAGTATGGCCTCCTCGGTGAAAACATCCTCGGCACCGATTTCTCGTTCGACCTGGAACTGTACGAAGGCGCAGGGGCCTTCGTGTGCGGCGAAGAAACTGCGCTGATGGCCTCCATCGAGGGGCGGCGCGGCGAACCGCGCCCGCGCCCGCCCTTCCCGGCAGTTTCGGGGCTGTGGAACAAACCATCCAACGTCAACAACGTCAAAAGTTACGCGCTCACCCCGCAAATCATCCTAAAAGGCGCGGACTGGTTCGCGGGCATCGGCACGCCCAAATCGCCGGGGACGGCCATTTTTGCGCTGACCGGGCAGGTCAAACACACGGGTCTCATCGAAGTGCCGATGGGCATCACCCTGCGCGAAATCATCTATGACGTGGGCGGCGGCATTCGCAACAAAAAACGCTTCAAAGCGGTGCAAACTGGCGGCCCGCTCGGCGGCTGCCTGCCCGAATCGGCGTTGGATACGCCAGTTGATTTCGACTCGCTGGTGCAGGCCGGGGCAACGATGGGTTCGGGCGGCATGATTGTCGTTGACCAGGATACCTGCATGGTCGAGTTCGCCAAATATTTCCTGACCTTTGCCTCGGCAGAATCGTGCGGCAAGTGCATCCCGTGCCGGATGGGCGGGCAGCGCATGTTGGAAATCCTGACGCGCATCTCACTGGGGCAAGGCGCGCCCGCCGACCTGGATGAAATCGAATACATCTCGCGCAATATGCGCGAAGCCTCACTGTGCGCGCTAGGACAGTTGACCCCCGGCCCGATTATGTCCGCGCTGCGCTTTTTCCGGGCTGAGTACGAGTCGCATATCGTGGATAAATTCTGCCCGGCGGGCGTTTGCCAGGGCATGTTCCGCTACGAAATCAACACCCTGAACTGCGCCGGGTGCGGGTTATGCGTCAAGCCCTGCCCGCAAGAGGCCATCACCGGCAACAAGAAAGAGCCGCACCAAATTGACCAAATCAAATGTATCCGCTGCGGCGTGTGCTACCAGATCTGCAACCTGAATGCGATTGAGATAAAACCGGCCATCAACGAGGCGGCTGTTTCGGGAGCAGAATGAGGAGTTGCGCAAAAATAACTTCTCGCCTCACCCCCTCTCCCGATGAGAGAGGGGTGCAAAAGTCAGAATGAGGGATGTTATTTTTGAATAACGATTTTTATAGAAGGGAGTCAGCCCGTAATGCCAACTGTTACCCTGACGATTGACGGAAAGAAAATCCAGGCCGAGACCGGTCAAACCGTTTTACAGGCCGCCCAACGGGCCGGAGTTCACATCCCCACCCTGTGCCATCACCCCGCCCTGCCGCCAGAGGGCGCCTGCCGCATTTGCCTGGTAGAAATCGAAAAACAGCGTTCGCTGCAACCCTCCTGCACTTTCCCGGTCAGCGAAGGGCTGGTTATCCATACCCACACGCCCAAAGTAATCGAAGCGCGCAAGTTCTCGCTCGAACTATTGCTCTCAGACCATCCGCTCGACTGCATGACCTGCCAGGCCGCCGGGAACTGCGTGCTGCAAGACCTGGCTTACGAGTACCAGGCTAGCGGCGAACGCTTTAAGGGCATCCAGCATCGCTATCCGGTAGATACCTCCAACCCGTTCATTCAGGTTGACCGCAACAAATGCGTCTTGTGCCGCCTGTGCATTCGGGCCTGCAACTATGCCAACGGCGTGGAGGCAATTGGGCTGGTGCTGCGCGGCTTCAACGCCCACATCGGCTTTGGGGCCGATAGCACCATGCAAGACAGCCCGTGCGAATTTTGCGGCAGCTGCGTAGAAGTCTGCCCGGTCGGCGCGCTCCTGCCCAAAATGTCAATTGGCAAGGGGCGGCCCTGGCAAGTGCAAAAAGTTAAAACGGTCTGTTCGTACTGCGGCGTGGGCTGCCAACTCGAATTGGAAGTGAAAGACAATCAGATTATCAAGGTCAACTCGGTCTGGGAAGGCCCGGCCAATCACGGCTGGACGTGCGTGAAAGGGCGCTTCGGCTACGATTATGTGAATCATCCAGATAGATTGACCAGGCCAAAGGTGAGGCGTTACCTGCTCGATGGAAAGGAAAAGGCCAAGATTCGATACTCGATATTCGATACTCGAACGCCGAATATCGAAGAACGAGCATCGAATAACGAGTCTCACCCCTGGGATTGGGTCGAGACCGATTGGGAAACCGCGCTCGACATCACGGCCCGCAAACTGCGCGAAACGCGCGATACCTTCGGCCCCGACAGCGTTGGCATTCTGACTTCGGCCAAATGCACCAACGAAGAAAACTACCTGATGAACAAACTGGCGCGGCAGGTCATAGGGACGAACAACATTGACCACTGCGCCCGTCTCTGACACTCCAGCACTGTCGCCGGTCTGGCGACTTCCTTCGGCTCGGGCGCGATGTCGAACTCGATTGACGACGTGACCGAACAATCGCAGGCAATTTTCATCATCGGCTCGAACACCACCGAACAGCACCCGGTGATCGGGATGCGAATTCGGCAGGCGGTCAAACAGCGCGGGGCGCGGCTGATTGTGGCCGACCCGCGCCGCATCGAAATTACCAAACTCGCCACCCCGCAGTATGGCGGCCTGCACCTGCGCCAGCGTCCCGGCACCGACATTGCCCTGCTCAACGGGCTGATGTACATCATCCTGGAGAAAGGTTGGGAGGATAAAGACTTCATCGCCGAACGCTGCGAGGGCTTTGAAGAATTTCGTGAAACGGTGCTGCAATATCCGCCCGAACGGGCCAGCGAAATTACCGGCGTGCCGGTGGAGCAGCTCTACCAGGCCGCCGAAATCATGGGAACGGTCAAACCGATGGCCGTCTTTTGGGCGATGGGCATCACCCAGCATATTGTGGGGGTGCGCAACGTGATGGATTTGGCGAACCTGCAAATGCTGCTGGGCAACATGGGCAAGCCGGGCGGCGGAGTCAACCCGCTGCGCGGACAAAACAACGTGCAAGGCGCCTGCGATATGGGCGGCCTGCCGAATGTGTACCCGGCCTACCAGCCGGTGACCAACCCGGAAGTGGTGGCCAAATTCTCCGCCGCCTGGGGCCACGCGCCCGAACCCAAAGTGGGGCTGACCGTCACCGAAATGATTCCCGGCATCCCGGAAGGCAAAATCCACGCGCTCTACATCCTGGCCGAAGACCCGATTATGTCGGACCCGGATACAAACCACATCCGCCATTGCCTGGAACAAGCCGATTTCATCGCGCTGCAAGAAATTTTCCCAACCGAAACCTCGCCCTATGCCGATGTGCTGCTGCCAGGCGTGACCTTTGCCGAGAAAACCGGCACGTTTACCAACACCGAGCGGCGCGTTCAAATGGTGCGCAAAGCCATTGAACCGCCGGGCGAGGCAAGGCAGGATTGGGAGATTATCACTGAGATTGCGAAACGGGTCATGAGCGTTCAGTCATCAGTGATCAGTGAACAGCCGCTACATATTGATGGAAACGCCGTCTGGGCCAAATGGGACTATACCTCCCCCGCCGACATCATGGCCGAAATCAACGCGCTGGCGCCTTCTTACGGTGGAATCACGCACGAGCGGCTGGAACGCGGCGAGACGCTGCAATGGCCCTGCCCCTCGGCTGACCACCCCGGCACGCCCATCCTGCACACCAAGGGCTTTGCGCGCGGCAAGGGCAAATTCATGCCGATTGACTTTGTGCCGCCCGCCGAACGCCCCGATGACGACTATCCGCTGATTCTCTCCACCGGTCGGGTGCTGTATCACTGGCACGGCGGCGAAATGTCGCGCCGCGCCAGCGGATTGCTCGAAATCTACAGTCAGGCGCAGGTCGAAATCAACCCGTCAGATGCAGAAAGGCTCGGCTTGAACGGCAAAAAGCGCGTGCGGGTAACTTCGCGGCGCGGCGTCATCGAATCCGAAGCCTGGGTGACAGAGCGCGTTCCGCCGGGCATGGTTTACGCCAATTTCCACTTCCCCGAAGCCTCGGCCAATGAACTGACAATTGCCGCGCTCGACCCGGTATCGAAAATCCCCTCGTACAAAGTGTGCGCGGTAAGAGTCGAGGCGGTGTAATCAAAGGCTTTTCGTACACCTGCCCTGGCGGGCGGTGTCAGAGACGCAAACGAAAGTGTCTGTGTTCAAAAAGTTTTGATTGCAAACGAACTCTAAACTCCAGTAAATAGGCCAGATTTTCGTTTCCGACTCGTTCGGGTTGGACAGGAGCGTAACATGGCAAAAATTCTCATCGTTGATGACGACCCCGATTTCACCGAAACCACGCGCATTGTGCTGGAGAAAGCGGGCCACACCGTCCTCTCCGCCACCAGCGGCGATAAGGGCTTTGCCCGCGCCAGGGAGGAAAAACCCGACCTGATTGTGCTGGATGTCATCATGGACAGCGTGCTGGATGGCGTTTCGATGAGCCAGAGCATGTACGACGACCCCGAAATGCGCGCCACGCCCATCATCATGGTCACCTCGATTGCCAACACCGACTACGCCGAGTTGTTCCCCACCGATGACTACATCCACATCCAGGCCTTCCTGACCAAGCCAGTCGCCCCGGACAGCCTGCTCAAACAGGTCGAGAAGTTGCTTGCCAAAAAGAATCAATCCTGATTCTTTGGGAATCTCTGTGATGGGCATTTTTGTACACGGAAAAAGCCGTTTTGGCAAGGCACTTTCCGCGCGGTTCCGTCAACTCCGTGTCGTCCGTGTACAGGGTTTCACAGCAACACCCGGAGAACCTTAATTCTCAGAACAAGATGACGCTCATGAACCCAGTCAGGAAGTTTTTCCGGGGATTGTTTTCGGCGCCCTTTCACCTGGCGCTGGTGGCTTCGTTTACGCTGGTAGCGGCCCTGACGATTGGCGTCGGCGACTGGGTGATTTCGCGCACCATCAGCGACTATCTGGCCGAATCGATGAGCGAGCGCGTGGCGCGCGACGCCCACCTGGCGCGCTCCATCTACGAAGCCAGGCAAGAGCAAGTGGCCGGACTCTCGTACAACCTGGCGAAGGACGCCGCGCTTGTGGCGGGTCTGCGGGCCGGGGACGAAGCCTCCCGCCGCATCATCGGCGAGCGGCTCCAGGCGCATCTCCAGGCTCCGGGGCTGGACGATGGCTATTGCCTCGTCCTGCTCGACCGCCAGGGGAACATCGTCGCCTGGGCAAACAGCGTCCATAGCGGAACGCAGGCCACAGCCGCGCCCGCCGGGAACTGGGGCAGCCTGCCCATCGCGCGGGAAGCGCTCCAAACCTCCCGCAGTCTCTCCTCCACCGAAATCATCCCCGCCGAATTGCTGGCGATGGTCGGGCTGGACGAACAAGCCCGCATCGAACTGGTGGAGACGCCGCGCGCCGCCCCCGAAGTGTTCGACCCGCGCGAAGGCAGTGGCGGCCTGTCCCTGGTGGGCGTCACCCCGCTGGAAACGGAGAGCGGGGAAGTGGCCGGGCTGGCTCTGGCCCTGCACCTGTTCAACAACAATTTTTCGCTGGTCGACCAGATTAAAGACATCGCCCAAATCGACACTGTGACCATTTTCCTGGGCGATTTGCGCGTTTCGACCAACGTGATGACCAGCGAAGGCCAGCGCGCCGTCGGCACGCGCCTGGCCGCAGAGGTCGGCGAAGTGGTGCTGAAGGGCGGGCAGGAATACGTCGGGACGGCTTTTGTGGTCAACGAGAACTACATCACCCACTACGAGCCGCTGCGCAATCACGCCGAGGAAATTATCGGCATCCTGTACGTCGGCGCGCGCCAATCGGCGTTTTTCCGCCTGCTCGATGAAGTAGAGCGCAGCATTACGCTGACCGCGATTGTAATGGTCCTGTTCACCTTCCTGCTGGCGACCCCGGTGACGCGCGTCATCACCGACCCGCTCAAGAACCTGCGCGAGATGGCGCAGGTCAGCAAACGGGTGGCGCAGGGCGAAACGGATGTGCGCCTGCCGGTTTCGTATGGCGGCGAAGTGGGGCAGGTGGCAACCGAGTTCAACGCCATGCTCGATACGCTCCAAGCCACCCGCGAGCAGCTCGTCCACTCCGAAAACCTGGCCTCGCTGGGGCAATTGGCCGCCGGGGTGGCGCACGAACTCAACAACCCGCTCGGAACCATCCTGCTCTATGCCGAATCGGCCCAAAGGGAATGCGCCGAGGACGACCCGCATTGCGCCGACCTGGCCGTGATTGTCAAAGAAACCAAACGCTGCAAACGGATTGTGGCCGACCTGCTCAACTTCTCGCGCCAGCACCAGGTCATCGCCCAGCCAACCGACATCAACGCCCTGTTGCAGGAATTGATTGAGATGGCCCCGCGCCGCATCAAGACCGTCAGCATCCCCATCGTGACCGAATTCGACCCACGCCTGCCCATTATCGACGGCGATACCGCCCAACTGCGGCAGGTGTTCCTGAACATCATGACCAACGCGGTCGAGGCCATGCCGCAGGGCGGCACGTTGACCATCCGCACGCGGACAGGGCCGAATCAAATGATTACGGTCGAAATCGAGGACACCGGCTGCGGCATCCCGCGCGAAAACCTGGGCAAACTGTTCACGCCCTTTTTCACCACCAAACCCATCGGCAAAGGCACCGGGCTGGGGCTGGCAATTTCCTACGGCATCATCAAAATGCACCGGGGACAAATCAACGTCAAGAGCCAGGTCGGGCAAGGCACAACCTTCATCATCAGCCTGCCGATTAAGTTATCGGTGGCGGAGCCGCCCGGCGCGCCGCAAGCCGCCAGCGAAACCGGCAAAGTATTGATTGGATAAAAAATGGCATCCGTTCCAACCATCCTGGTCATTGACGACGAAGCCAACATCTGCGAAGGGATTAAGCGCGCCCTGCGCCCCCAGGGCTTCCAGGTGGATTCGGCCAGTTCCGGGCAGGAGGGTCTCGAAAAAGCGCGCCAGGGCGGCTACGGGCTGGTGCTGCTTGATGTGATGATGCCCGACGCAAGCGGAATTGACCTGATTCCGGCCATTCACGAGCTCGACCCCGACATCGTGTGCATCATCATCACCGGCTACGCAACCGTCGAACTGGCGATTCGCGCCATCAAACAAGGCGCGTACAACTTCTTGACCAAACCCTTCTCGGTTGATGAGTTGACCCTGGCCGTCAACCAGGGCCTCGAACACCAGCGGCTGGTGCGCGAATCGAAGCGCTTGCAGGCTGCCGAGGCCGAATCGCGCCGCCTGTCCGACGAAAAAACCCGCCTGGAGGAACTGGATAAGGCCAAGAAACTGTTTTTCCGGCTGATGACTCACGAACTCCAGGCGCCGCTCTCGGCCATCCAATCGTATCTCCAGTTGATGTTGGAAGAATATCTCACGCCCGAACAGCACAAAGACATCCTGCAAAAGTGCATCGCCCGGCTGGAGGAAGAAAAGAAACTCATCGGCGACCTGATGGAGTTGGGCCGCCTGCAAGCGATTGGCCCGGCCCCCGATACCGCCCCCACCCAACTGGGAGACATTCTGCGCCAGGCAGCGAATGAACTCGCAAGCCAGGCCCGACAGAAAAACCTGCGCCTGACGGTTGAAATCGAGGACAATCTCCCGCTGGTCAATGGCTCGCCCAAACTGTTCAAGAGCCTGTGGGAAAACCTGCTCGGCAATGCCATCAAATATACCTTGCCCGGCGGCGAGGTGACGGCCAGCCTGCGCCTGAAAGACGGGCAACTCGTCGGCGAGGTGCGCGATACCGGCATCGGTATCCCAGCCGAGGAGCAGGGACGCCTGTTCCAGGAGTTTTTTCGCGCCAAAAACGCCAAAGCCCTCAGCCTGCGCGGCACCGGCCTGGGGCTGGTGATTGTCAAGCGGATTGTGGACGGCGCGGGTGGGAACATCTGGTTCGAGTCGCAAGAAGGCAAAGGCTCAACCTTTACCTTCCGCCTGCCGCCAGT
Organism: uncultured Anaerolinea sp.; assembly: GCA_964422545.1. Classification (GTDB taxonomy): domain Bacteria; phylum Chloroflexota; class Anaerolineae; order Anaerolineales; family Villigracilaceae; genus UBA5195. The sequence goes on from CAYRBO010000024.1 coordinate 48,986, forward strand.
GGATGAAAAAGCCCAGAGATAAACCTTCGGGCTGCCAGTAAAGTCCGCTTAAGCGGACTGGATAGCCGGGTTTAGCCGTCTTCAGACGGCTTTGGATGAATAATTCATGGCTGGGCGGGATGGCGCAAAACATTTTTCGGATAGGCTTTTAGCGCGCCAAAGCGCTGGGATACGAATCCGCCAATCATCGCTAATCTGCGCGAATGCGCCCACACCATGCAAAGATTAGTGCAAATTCGTGCAGATTAGCGGACAAAAATCAGGAGCAACTATAATGGACATCACCAAAATCCTCGAATACGCCCTCGAGCGTGAATACGAAGGCAAGCGTTTTTTTTGGGAAAACGCCAGCCGCCTGCAAAACGCCGCCGCAGCCGGGGCCTTCAGGGCCATCGCCGAAGAAGAGCAGAAACACATCGACTTCATCGCCGCCCAAATTGCCGCGCTCAATGCCGGGGTCAGCGCCGAATATCCCGAACTACCCCTTGCCGGGTTCTTTGCCGAACGCGCCGAGGGCGAGAACATCGAAATCGCCATGAGCGAATCGATGGTCGCCGACCTGCCGGTGCTGCGTATGGCCTATCTCATCGAACGAGATTTCGCCGAGTTCTACGCCCAAATGGCTGGCCGGGCCGAGGGCGAAGCCAAAAAGGTGCTGGACATGCTGGCCCACTGGGAAGCCGGTCACGAGCGGCTGTTCAAGCGAATGCACGACCAGGCCTTTGAAAAATACGCCGACATGCCCTGGGGTGGTTGAATTTACGAGATTCGCAAGTTGACGATAAACAGGACAGAATGTGTAAAATTGGGTAAAATTTGCGCAAATCTCTTGCAAAAGATAAACCGAAATATCGTAAAATAAGCATCAGGTAACTGCCACTTTAACTTTTCCAGGAAGGAATTTGAACCATGCCCACTGTGCGCGATTTACTGAAGAAAAAAGAACACAAAACCCCCATTTCCGTCGCCGCAAGCGATACCGTCTTCCATGCCCTTGAAGTAATGGCCGAGTATAACATCGGCGCAGTTCTCGTTGCCGAAGGAGACCGCTACGTTGGCATCTTCTCCGAACGCGACTACGCCCGCAAAATCATCCTTAAGGGCCTGGAATCCAAAAAGACGCCCGTCTCAGAAATCATGACCCGCGAGATGATTACCGTGACCCCGCAAACAACCGTCGAACAGTGCATGGAACTGATGACCAAATACCACGTCCGCCATCTACCGGTCGTGGAAAACGAGCATCTCACCAGTCTGATCTCCATTGGCGATGTCGTCCACTCCATCATTTCCGAACAACAAAGTTACATCGAAAACCTCGAAGAATACATTCACGGCACGAGCATCCTGCGCTAATTCGCCACGCCGGGAAAACGTCCCGAAGGTTTAGAAAAACCTTCGGGACGTTTATTCTTGGTACAATCAGCCCATGCGCCGCTCCCCCTTCATCCCAATTTTGTTGCTGGTCTTAACCGCCTGCACCCGCTCCGCGCCCATCGACACCAACTCCACCCCGCCCGCGCCGCCCCCTAACCCCGCCCTGGGCGGAGTAGAGGGGCTGACCCTGCCCACTGGCGCGCCGCCCGCCATCCTAACCTACCTGCCGCCGACCCGTATGCCGGGCATCCTGGTAGCCACGCCCACCCCCAATATCCCGCAAATCCTGCCGACCTTCACCCCCATCCTCGAACCGCCTGCACCACTCCCTACAGCCACCCCCGGTCCGCTCACCCACATCGTTCAACCGGGTGAATATCCCGGCTCAATTGCCGCGCAGTATGGAATTACAGTAGATGAGCTGCTCGCCGCCAACAATTTCGGCTATGATGTCGTCATCTACCCCGGCGATTCGATTCTCATCCCGGTCACGCCCACGCCCGGCCTGCCCCCGGCAGCCAACGCGCCGCTAACCACAGCCGACTATTTCAAAATCATCCCCGATTCCGAACTGGTCAACGGCCCCCTCAGCAGCCTGCTCAATGTCCAGGCTTACGTCAACAGCCAGGGCGGATACCTTGCTTATTACACGCAAAACGTGGACGGACAAACCCTGTCTGGCGCGCAAATTGTGGAGTTGGTCGCCCAAAATTACTCGGTCAACCCGCGCCTGCTGCTGGCTCTGCTCGAATACCGCTCGCAGTGGGTAAGCAACCCCAACCCGGCCCCTTCCACCTTCGATTACCCCATTGGCTATATCGATAACTACTGGGTCGGCCTGTACCGCCAACTGGCCTGGAGCGCCGACCGGCTCAACCAGGGCTTCTACCGTTGGCGCGAGGGCAAAATCCAGACCTTCACCCTGGCCGACGGCTCGCAGGTTATCTCGCAGCCGGGCATCAACCCCGGCACGGCGGCCATTCAAAACCTGTTTGCCCATTTCGACACCCTGACCACCTGGAATATAGATACCGGCCCGCGCGGCCTGTTCGCAACCTACAGCCGCATGTTCGGCTACCCTTTCGACTGGGCCATCGAGCCGCTCCTACCCCCTGGCCTCACGCAGCCCCCGCTCATCCTGCCCTTTGGCAGCGGGGAGACCTGGCAATTCACCGGCGGCCCGCACGGCGGCTGGGGCAGCGGCGCGGGCTGGGCCGCCCTCGACTTCGCCCCGCCCGGCGACCCCATCGGGTGCAGTGAAACCGAGGCCTGGGTGCGCGCTGTCGCCCCCGGCAAAATCCTGCGCTCCGCAGACGGTTCGGTGGTGCAGGAACTCGACAACGACGGGCTGGAACAAACCGGCTGGGTCGTCCTCTACCTGCACATCGCAGCGCGCGATAGAGTCCCCGCCGGAACAATGGTACAAGCCGGGGATAAAATCGGCCACCCCTCCTGCGAGGGCGGCTTCACCATCGCCGCGCACCTGCACATCGCCCGCCGCTACAACGGAGTCTGGATTCCCGCCGACGACCCGCTCCTGCCCTTCGTAATGGACGGCTGGCTTCCAAGCGGGAACGGCAAGGAATATGACGGCTGGCTGACCAAAAACGGGCAAAGCGTTGAAGCCTGGGATGGCGTCAGCCCGGTCAATGAGATTTCGCGTTGACGCAGCCGCCCCCCTCTGGTACAATCACGCGCCGGAGCGTCGTACCCTTCGCTCCCATTCAAAATTCTGCCAGAAAGGGCTTGAAACCAATGAAAGTTCTCCTTCTCAAAGACGTATACAAACTTGGCCGCGCGGGCGATGTCAAAAAAGTCGCCGACGGCTACGGGCGCAACTACCTGCTCCCGCAAGGCATGGCCGTCCTCGCCACGCCCAACGCGCTCCAACAGGCTGAAAAAATTAAAGCCGAAGCCGTCAAACAGCGCGCCGCCCTCAACCAGGAAATGAGCGCCGTTGCCCAGGTTCTCAATGGGCTGGCCCTCGGCTTCGCGGCCAAAGCAGGCGAAACCGGCAAACTCTACGGCTCCATCACCGCCGAAGATGTCGCCACCGCCATCAAAGCCCGCACGCAGGTCGAAATCAAACGGCAGCAAATTGACATGCAGCCCATCCGCAGCCTGGGCGAACACCTCATCCATGTCCGCCTGACGATGGACCTCGTCCCCGAACTAACCGTCGTGGTCTTCCGCGAAGGCGAAGCCGACCCCACCCTTAAAGCCGCCCCCGCTACCGAAGCAGAAGCCTCCCCTACAGAACAGGCCTAAGCCGGATGAAATGTCGCATCACCGACCACACCCCAGCGGCGACGGTCGGTGATGTTTTCTTAAACCCATGCAAAGCATTGGCGAGCAACTCAAACAGGCCCGCGAAGCCCGCAAACTGACCCTCAAGCAGGCCGTCCAGGCCACCCGCATCCGCTCCTACTACCTCGAAGCCCTGGAAGCAGACGACCTTTCGGCCATCCCCTCGCCCGCCCAGGCGCGCGGCTTCTTGCGGTTATACGCCGAATATTTGGGATTAGATGTAGGACAGGTCTCTGACCTGTCCGGCAAATCGGTCTCTGACCTGTCCACCGCAAAGCCCATCTCCGACCTGTCCCTGGTAGAACAGGCCCCCACCCTGCCTGCCTCTCTCGCCGCGCCGCAAGCCGATTCTCCCTCCGGGCAAGAATCCGCCGCAGGCCCCGAATCATCCCCGGTTTCCCCCGCCTCCGTCGAACCAGAATCAGACTCCACAGAACTTGAGTCAGAACCCGACCCCGGCCCGCCGCCCCAATCTCAGGTCATTTTCAACGAAATCGGCAGCCAGCTGCGCGAGCGGCGCGAACTGCTCAGCCTGACCCTCGACGAAATCGAACGGCACACCCGCGTCCGCAAGCATCACCTCGAAAAAATCGAAACCGGCGACTTCGACGACCTGCCCTCCCCGGTGCAGGCGCGCGGCCTGCTCAATGCGTATGCCAGCTTTCTCGATTTAGACGCCGAAGCCCTCCTGCTGCGCTTCGCCGACGCGCTCCAGGCGCGGCGCATGGAACGTCAGCCGCAGCCGCCCCCGCGCAAACGCCGCGCCTCCCCGCTCCTGCCGCTCTGGCTGAAACGCTTCTTCACAGCCGATTTAATCTTCGGCGGGAGCATGGTACTGCTCCTGCTGGGGATGGCAATCTGGGGCGCAGCCCGCCTGTTACCAGGGAACGGCGCGTCCGCCGAACCAACCGCCACCGAAGGCCCCTCCATCTCGGAGGTGCTGCTCGCTCCCCCGACCGGCGGGGAAACCCCCACGCCCGAATCGGCCCCCACCAGCGTCTCCGAGTTGGGAACGGTCGCCCCTACCGATGCCCCGCCCGAGTTCTTGCCGCCAACCGCCACACCCTTCATCGAATTTGCCCCCGCACCGGGGGTGCAATTGACCATTCTGGTCGTAGAACGCACGTACCTGAAAGTCATCGTTGATGGAGAAGTCAAACAAGAGGGGCGAGTTGTTCCCGGCGCGGCCCTCAAGTTCGAGGGAAAATCGCGGGTCGAAGTGCTGACCGGCTCCGGGGCTGCCGTTCAAATCATGTACAACCAGCAAAACCTGGGCGTGCTGGGCAGTTTTGGCGAGGTGGTCAACCGCATTTACACCCTCAACGGCATCGAGACGCCCACTCCAACACCCAGCCCCACGCCCACCGTCACACCGCGCCAATCGCCGACGCCCTCCCCAACGATTACACCGCCCGCGACCAATACGCCGCTGCCATAGTACAAGGATACTTACCGGCATGACCCGCAAAACCTTCCATCTCGTCTCGCTTGGCTGCGCCAAAAACACCGTCGATTCCGACTCGATGGCGCAACTTCTGATGAATGACGGCTACGAACCCGTCGAAACCGCCCGAAAAGCCGGGGTATTAATTGTCAACACCTGCGGCTTCATTGGCCCGGCCAAAGAAGAATCACTCAACACGCTCAAAGAGCTGGCCGGTCAGAAAAAAAACGGCCAACTGCTGATTGCTGCCGGGTGCCTTACCCAGCGCTACGGCGTGGAAGTGGCCAGGCAAGTTCCCGGCATTGATGGCATCCTCGGCACGCGCCGCTGGATGGACATCGTGCAGGTCGTCGGCCAGTTGCGCGCCGCGCCGCATCCCGAACCACTCTATCACCTGCCCCAAGCCGCCACCGTCGGCAGCGATGAACAGGACGCCATCCGCGCCAGCGTAGCCGGGGCCAGCGCCTATCTCAAAGTAGCCGATGGCTGCCGCCGCCCATGCGCCTTTTGCGCCATCCCGCTCATCAAGGGGACGGCCGTCAGCCGCCCACTAGAGACCATCCTGAACGAAGCCCACCAACTGCGCGAAATGGGCATCCGTGAACTCATCCTGATAGCGCAGGACACCACCGACTACGGCCACGACCTGGGAATGAAAGACGGCCTGGCTACCCTGCTCGAAGGCCTCGTCCGCGCCGTCCCGGAGATGGACTGGATTCGGGTGATGTATGCCTATCCCGGCTACGTCACCGACCGACTCATCGAGGTCATGGCCTCGCACAAGCAAATTTTGCCCTATCTCGACATCCCGCTCCAGCACGCGCACCCCAAAACGCTCTATCGCATGAAACGCCCCTCCAACATTGAGTGGGTGCATAAAACCCTGGGCAAAATGCGGGCGGCCATGCCAGAGCTGGCAATCCGCACCACCTTCATCGTCGGCTACCCCGGCGAAACGGAAGAAGAATTTCAGGCCCTGCTCGATTTCGTCGAGGAAATCCGCTTCGACCGAGTGGGCGCCTTCCAGTTTTCCTTTGAGCCAGGCACCGCCAGCGAAGCGCTCGGCGACCCAATTCCCGCCCAGGTCAAGCAGGAACGTTGGGAGCGGCTGATGGCGCTTCAGCAAAACATCTCGCTTCAAATTAACCAATCTTACGTCGGCAAGACGCTCGAGGTGCTGGTCGAAGGCCATGACAAAGGTCTGACGATTGGCCGCTCATACCGAGACGCGCCCGAAATTGACGGGCTAGTCTTTGCCGAGGGCAAAGCGGAAATCGGGCAGATGGTGAAGGTTAAGATTACCGGCGGCATGGCCTACGACCTGACCGGCTCGCTGGTCAAGGAGCAGCCTTGAACTATACCTGGCTCTTGTTTGACGCCGACGATACCCTGTTTGACTTTCCCCGCGCCGAAGCCAACGCCCTGCGTTGGACGCTGGAACAGAGCAACCTGCCCTTCCGCCCAGAATACTTCGAGATATACTCCCGCTGCAACCAGCAAGTCTGGCAGGAGTTCGAGCGCGGCGAAGTGACCTCGCTGGAGTTGCGAGTCAAACGCTTTCGCCTGTTCTTCGACGAAGCGGGGCTGGCGGGCGACCCGCAAACGGTCTCGCCGCTTTACCTGCGGAATTTGGCCCTGGGCAGCGACCTGCTGCCCGGCGCTGAAGAAGTCATCCGCGCGCTACGGGGGCGATTCCACCTCGCGCTGGTGACGAACGGCCTGAAAGAAGTCCAACGCCCCCGGCTGGAGCGCTCGGCCTTGCGCGACAGTTTCGAGCGGGTCTTTATCTCCGAAGAAGTCGGCGCGGCCAAGCCCGCCCGCGCTTACTTCGAGGCCGTCTTTCGCGGCATCGGCGGCCCGCCCAAAGAAACCGCCCTGTTGATTGGCGACAGCCTGACCTCCGACATGCGCGGCGGGTTGGAGTACGGTATAGACACCTGCTGGTACAATCCAAACGGCAAAACCACCGACCTGCCAGTTACATACCAAATCTCCCATCTGCCCGAACTTATCGAATTGTTTGGGAAAGAAATGCGTGTCCTGCCGCGAGCCGAAACAAATCCTATGAAAGAAGTATAATCAAACGATGGATATTGCATCACCCAACAAGGAAAACAGGATATGCCCATCACCTTGCAAGATGTCGCCAACTGGCCGGGGTATCGGTAGGCACGGCCTCGCAGGCCCTCAACAACAACCCCAAAGTGACCAGTGAAACCCGCAGCCGCGTGATTGATGCGGCGCGCACGCTGGGGTATGTTTTCAAAGAAAAAAGAGAATATTCCGCGTCGAAGCAGTCAGACCCCACATTCCGCACCCCCTGGCTGCCGATATTGGGAATAATCGGGTAAGCTTGTG
>CAYRBO010000025.1:0-21626 GCA_964422545.1 uncultured Anaerolinea sp.
AGCCGCGCGTGTTGTACCAGATTCCGTTTTCGCGGGCGTGGCGGCATAAATCCCAAACGATGAGAAAATACGAGTCGAAGCCCATCGAGTGAATGACTTCCAATTCAAAGTTGAGCCGCTCGCGAATGACCGGGTCGTTTTTGCGCGCGCCGTAGCGTTTTTCGAGGCCGATTTCGCACAAGTGTTGCAAATAACTCTGGGCGGTGTAGCCTTCTGGCACGGGAAATTCGGGGATGTGATAGCCCTTAAAGCCCAAATCTACATTGCAGCGTTCGGCAATCATCAGCGTATTGGAGAGCGCTTCGGGGATTTCGGCAAACAGGCGGCTCATTTCCTGCGGCGAGCGCAGGTAGAAGGTTTGCGAGTCGTAGCGCATTCGGTCCGGGTCGTTGAGCGACTTGCCGGTCTGAATGGCAAGCAAGACATCCTGGTAGGCGGCATCTTCCAAATTGATGTAATGCACGTCGTTGGTGGCGACGAATTTGGCCGAATAGCGCGCGCCGAGTTCGACCAGTTTGCGGTTCAAATCGACCATTTCAGCGATGTTGTGCTGCTGCAATTCGACGAAAAAGCGGTCGGGTCCAAAGACTTCGTAGTACCAGTTCATGCGCCGCACGGCTTCTTCGGGGCGTTCTTCGATGAGATCGCGCGGGATTTCGGCGGACATGCAGCCGGAGGTGCAAATCAGCCCTTCGGAATGCTCGGCCAGGAATTCGTGGTCGATGCGCGGGTAATAGTAAAAGCCGTCCATTTGAGCGGCGGATGTGATTTTAAGCAGGTTTTTGTAGCCAGTTTCATTTTCTGCCAACAAGAGCAGATGGCTCGATTTTTTATCCAGTTTCGAGTCGCGGTCGCTCATGCGGCGGGCGGCCATGTAGGTTTCCACCCCGATAATGGGTTTGATGCCTGCCTCGCGGGCGGCATTGTAGAACTCGACCACGCCGAACATGGTGCCGTGGTCGGTAATCGCCAGGGCGGGCATCTCCAGTTCTTTGGCGCGTTTGACCAACTTCTTGATGTTTGAGAAGCCGTCGAGCAGGGAGTAGACGGTATGGGTGTGGAGGTGGACGAAAGACATTTCAGTTATTAGTGTTCAGTTATCAGTCTCGGAGAGGCAAAATGATTATAGCATCCGAATCTGACCCCAAACCTGACGGTTGGCTTAAAGTTTTTGGAACGGGTGTTCGTTTTAATTTTTCCCCCACACCATTACCCGGTTACGGCCGCTATTCTTGGCAAGATACAGGGCTTTGTCGGCGCACATGACTAATTCATCGGCAGTTGCGCCATGTTCGGGATAGCCAGCCACGCCCAGGGAAATGGTCGTACCCAATTGCTGGCCCTGGAAATTAATTCTTTTCTGCGCGAACAATTCACGTAGTTCCTCGGCGCGGCGCGCGGCGATTTCGAGGCTGGCTTCGGGCAAGACCAAGATGAATTCCTCGCCGCCGAACCGACAGGTAATATCAGTCGGGCGGACATGTTCTCGCATCAAACCCGCCAGAGATTGCAGGAGCAGGTCTCCGGCCAGGTGGGTGTAGGTATCGTTAAAAATCTTGAAGTGGTCGATGTCTAACATCATTACGCAGAAGCGTTTGCCTCGCGCCTGGGCCTCGGCAAGCATTTTGGGGAGCTGCTCATCCAGGTAACGCCGGTTGTGCAGGCCAGTCAGCGGGTCGCGCAGGACCTGTTCGCGCAATTTTTCTTGCAGGGTTTCAACTTGCGCCAGATGGATTTGCAGTTCTTTGTTGGCCGTTTCGAGCGCATTTTGTGCCCGGCGGCGCATCTCCAGTTCCTGCTGCGCCTTTTGATACAGGCGGCTGTTTTCGACGGCCAGACCGGCCTGAATTGCGATTAACTCCAACAGGCGAATGTGCTCAGGGGTGTACGAATGCGCGGCTCTGGTTTGCATTGAGATAACACCAATTACGTCTCCGTGAACCAACATGGGAACGCCAACGTAACAACGGGTCGGTTTGCCCCCTATGCGGATTACCTGATATTTTTGCTGAACTTCAGGCGCAAAGACGTCGGGCAGGTACAGGGTTTTTTTGCCCAAGATAACTTCGCCGCTCAGACCTGGCGCGGCGCGGATATCGCGCGCGGCGGTCTGCTTGAATTTACCCTTATCCCAAAAGAGAGGGTGACTCACGATGTGAGTTTCCTTATCGAACAGCGCGATGTAAAACGCATCCATCGGCAGCACCTGGCGGCATTTTTTGAATAAAGCGCGAAGCACCCGCTCCAGTTCGATATTGCGCGACAACGCCAGGCCAATATCATACAAAATCGAGAGTTCGTTGGCGCGCTGCCGTGTTTCTTCGAACAAACTGGCATTATGCAGGGCAATGGCAGCTTGCAGGGCAATCGTTTCGAGCAATTCAATCTGTTGCTCCGAAAACGCATTGGGTTGGTAACTTTGGCCCGAAAGCACGCCGATAATTTTTTCGCCCACCCAAAGCGGAATGCCAAGATACGAGCGGGCGTGATGGGTTTTATCGGTATGCACCACCGAAAAGGTTCGGCGCGCGTCTGCACTATCCACATCGGGCAAATAGAGCGTTTTGCCAGTCTTGATGACATGCGCAGTCAGGCCGCCTTCTTTTTTGTTGATGCTGCGAACTTTATCGAGCCGCGAGCGACCCTCGTCATAAAATTGGAGGAACTTGAACGTTTCGGCGCGCGAATTGTATAAAGCAACGCTGAAAACATCCATGCGCGGTTCAATTTGCTGGCACTGAATCCGCAGGGTGGTTAGCACGCTATCCAGCTCTAATTGATTGGTAATGGCTCTTCCAATGGCATTAATAGCCGCCATTTGCTCGGCGCGTTCGTTGGCCTGCGCCTCGGCGCGCTTGCGCTCGGCCAGTTCGCGCTGGGCGGTTTCATACAATTGGGTGTTATGGACAGAAATGGCGACGCTCGCCGCGATGGTTTCCAGCAGCCGGATGTCGTTTGGACTGAAGGCGTGCTCTCTCTCATAATCCTGCATACTAATCATGCCAATGATTTGCTCACGGGCAATCATTGGTACGCCTATCCAACTCTTTGGCACGCCATACGCAACCGTCATGCTAAAGTCAGCGCCCAGTTCGCGGGCGCGTTCCACCAGGTTCTCATCAATTAGCAACGGCGCCCGTTGGAGCAGGATGCGCGAAGTTAAACCCATCCCCATTGGCATGGGCGGCGCATCGACCAGTTCACCGCGAATGTTCCAGTAGGGGGTCAGAATCTGGTTGTTGGGGGCGTCATAGAGGGCAATCAGCACCGAACGGTAATTGAAGACTTCCGAGATTTTTTCCCCCGCCAGGCTCAACAGGCTGGCCATCTCAAGCGTGGAGGCCGCCAACGTGGTAATGGCGTTGACGATTTCCAACTCTTTCAGGCGTTGGTTCAATTCTTCAGCAGTGTGATGGTCATGATTTGTGTCTGCGATGCCGCCTGCGGCTGCCTGGGACAAGAAATACGAACAAGAATCTGTCATATATTTTTTATTATATCCACCCCAGGGGAGTTTCACGCGAATCCTGACAAGATTATTTGTGCTGAAAATTACAAAATTGACATTGTCACCTGGCTGTTGTAGACTTTTTTCATGGATCTCGACCTCGAACTTTACCGGCGCGAAGCGCGCGTTTCGTCCAACCCGCTGGTGCGGCTCTCAGCCATCGATATTTCGCCCGACCGTCCGCGCCGCACCCTGGTCTTCCTGCATGGGTTTGGCGGCCAGGCGGCCCAGTGGCGTTACCAACTGCAAAAATTCTCGCGCGACAACCGGGTAATTGCCCTCGACCTGCGCGGGCATGGCCGCTCCGATAAGCCGCTCAGCGCCTACGACATGACCGAAATCCAGACTGACCTGAAAGCCGCGCTCGAAATGCTCAAAGCGCAGGAACCTTTTACGCTGGTCGGGCATTCCTTCGGCGGCGCGATAGCCACCGAGTTTGCCCTGCACCATCCGGGACGATTGGAGCGGCTCATCCTGGTGGCGACTTCGGGAGAATTCAAACTCAACCCGCTCTACCGTTTTGCGCTCAACCTGCCTGTAAACCTGCTTCGCTTCATTGGGCCGTTCACCCGCTCCTGGCTTTCGGCCCCGCCGCATGTGCTAAAACCCTTTTACCACAACAACCTGTCGCGGTTTTATGGCTGGGACCTGTACCCGCGTTTAGAAGTGCCAACCCTGGTAATTCGCGGCCACCGCGATTACGTTTTCGAAGCCCCGCTGTTCGAGCGCGTCACCCAATCGATCCCCGGCGCGGAGGAAGTGGATATTGGCGCATCGGGACACCTGGTCATGCTAGAGCGGCGCGAGGCCGTCAACCGCGCCATCGAGCGCGTTTTGGAGGGCGAAGCGCAAAAGACCTGGCGCGAGGCCGGCCCCGCGGCGCAAACGGCCTCCAGCCGCGATGCGCTGCGCCGCGAACGGCCCTGGCTGGCGCACTACGAAAAAGGCGTGCCATACACCATTGGCGTTCCACAAATCCCGCTCCATCACCTGTTGCGCTCGGCGGCGCGGCGATTTCCCAATCATACCGCGCTGGTTTTCGAGGGCGCAAAGATGTCTTACCGGCGGCTCAACCGCGAGGTCAACCGCTTTGCCAACGCCCTGCTCTCGCTTGGGCTGGCCAAAGGTGGGCGCGTTGCGCTCCTGCTGCCAACCGTGCCGCAGATGGTGATTGGCTTCTTTGGCACGCTCAAAGCGGGCGGCGTGGCGGTCTTTGTCCCGCCCACCAACGAATCGGAGGAGATTATCCGCCAAATCAGCGATGCCGAACCCTTCGTCCTCGTCACCCTCACGCGCTGGACCGGCCTGGCCGAGCAAATTCGGACTGCGGCGGGCATTCCGCATGTCATTTTCAGCGACGGCGGCGATTACCTCGACCCAATCAAACATTGGATTTCGCGCTGGCGTAATCGCGGTCTGATTCCAACCGGCGCGCTGCGCTGGCAGCGTTGGCTGTATGGGCAAAGCGATAAATCTCCCGCCATCGAAGTCTCACCCGAAGACCTGGCCGTCATTCAGTACACCGGCGGCACGACTTCGGAAGCCAAAGGCGTCATGCTCTCGCACCGCAACCTGGTAGCCAATGCCTTACAAACCCGCCAGTGGATGCCAGACGCCGTAGAAGGCCGGGAGCGATTCCTGTGCGTCTTGCCGCTCTCGCATTCCTACGGCCTGACCGCCGCTCTCACCGTTCCCATCACTATTGGCGCGACCCTCATCCTAAAGCCGACCTTCAACACTGCTGAGGTGCTTAACGCCATCCGCCGTTACAAACCGACGATTTTCCCCGGCGTGCCGAGCATGTACGTTGCCATTAACAACTTTCGGGGCGCGCGCAAATATGGGCTGGCCTCCATCCGGGCCTGCATCAGCGGCTCGGCCCCGCTGCCGGTGGAGGTGCAAGAGGCCTTCGAGAAACTAACCAAAGGCCGCCTGGTGGAAGGCTACGGCTTAACCGAAGCCTCGCCCATCACCCACGCCAACCCGCTGGAGGGGATGCGCAAGGTCGGCAGCATCGGTATCCCGGTTCCCTCCACCGAAGCCCGCATTGTCGATTTGAAACGCAGCACAAAAGAAGTCGCAACCGGTCAGATTGGCGAACTGGCGGTGCGCGGCCCGCAGGTGATGATGGGCTACTGGCGCAACCCAGAGGCCACCAAAAATGTCATCACCAGCGACGGCTGGCTGCTGACCGGCGACGTGGCCGTGATGGATAGCGACGGCTATTTCCGCATCATTGCCCGCAAAGCCGACCTATGGTATCCTGAAAAGCCGGGCAACCCGGCCTTCCCGCGCGATGTGGAGGAAGTGCTGTACGAAATCCCGCAGGTCAAGGAAGCGGCGGTGGTGGCAGTGGCCGGGCAGCCGATTGCCTTTGTCATCGGGACGAGCGAGCGCCCCTCCGCCGATTCGATTATCGCTTACTGTAAACGCCGCCTGCCGCCCGGCATCGTCCCGCGCTTCGTTGTGTTCCTCGACGATTTCCCGCGCACCTTCATCGGCAAAGTGTTGCGGCGCGAACTGGCAAAAAGGTATGAGCAATCCCACCAGAATTGAACATCACACCAACTTTGTGCAGCAAGGCCAAGGCGCGCCAGTCATCTTAATTCATGGGCTGGCCGCCTCGCTTTTTGATTGGGCCGACCTGCTGCCCGCCCTGGCCCGCAGCGGATACGCCGGCTACGCCCTCGACCTGCTCGGTCACGGGGAAAGTTACAAACCGGCCAATCTTGACGATTATCATATCGAAAAAGTGTTCGACCATTTCTGCTTCTGGCTGGAGCGGCTGGGGATTTCTGCCCCGCTGATTCTGGTCGGCCATTCTTTGGGCGGCTACCTGGCGATGGAGTATGCGCTGCGCTGCCCGGAGCGCGTTCGCGCCCTCGTGCTGGGGAATCCCTTCTATAGCATCCAGCAGCTCCCGCCGCTGCTGCGGATTCGTTACAAGGGGCCGCTCATCAATACTGAGATGATTGAACGCACCCCTGAATGGGCCATTCGGCTGGCAATCGACTTTACCAGTCTCTCCATCCGCAACGGCCATCTGTTGCCCGAGAAAGTGCGCAAACAAACCGCCCTCGATTACAAACGCGCCCACCCCGGCATCTTCAACATCCCCGCCACCATCCGTGACCTGCTGCCGCTTGCCCATCGCATTGCGGTCCCCAGCCTGGTGCTGTGGGGCAGCCGCGACCAAACCCTGGCCCCTGGCTCCTTCCCAAAACTGGCCGCCAGCCTGCCCAACGCCCAGACGGCGACTATCAAGGCCGGCCACGTCCCCCACCAATCCCACGCCGAGGAGTTCAACCGGCAGGTGCTGGGGTTTTTGCAGGGCATTGACCACAGATAATATGACAAAACCGGCTTCTGAATCAAAGCCGGTTTTATCTTTCGGAGTGTTCCTATAGTATTATGGCGCAGGATTTGCGCGATTAGCGCAAATCATAGCAATCTTTGGCTGCGGCCCGTGAAGCGGCTGCGCTATGGTTGCCGCAAGGCATTAGTTGGGGGTTCATTCCCATGGTTAACCAGTTCATCGTAAGGGGTTTTAGCAGAATACTATAACAGCCTTGAAATGTTGGACAATCGAATCTCGGTCATAATGTTAGGGGAATTTTTGACATTGCTACCAGCAGGAAAACCTGGAAAATATGCGGAACAAACTCACAGATTTTCTTTCTCCGCCTTCGTTTGGGATTGATGAAGACGCCAACCGCGCAGCGCGTTACCTTAACGTCATCCTGCTGGCGGCTATTTTCCTGCTTATTCCCTACTGGGCTTACACTGTTGCGTCAACCAGCGACTTTGGCAAGGAAACGAGCAGTATCCTCCTCGTCCTGGTTGTTTTTTTGGCCGGTATCCGCGCCCTGGTGAAATCTGGCCAGTTAAAATTGGCCAGTCTGCTTCTTCTCATTTTGGGATGGTCCGTGCTGACTGCGCAAGCCTATCTTGTATCAGGCATCCAGGACACGGTCATCATGGCCTATGTCGCCGTCATCCTGTTGGCCGGATTGTTACGCGGTATCCGTTCAGCGGTCTTTTTTTCTGTTTTGAGCATCGTCATGGTCTGGTTTTTTGCATACGCGGAAATGAACGGAATGATAATCGTTCCCCGCAATTCCCCGTACCGCATGGCGCAAGACCTGACCATCATCTTCATTCTGATTACCGTCATCTCTGGCCTGACGATTTCGGGACTGCAACAGTCGCTGCAACGACTGCGTGAGACGGCTGCCGAACTGGAAGAACGGGTCGAGGCGCGTACGCGGGAACTCGAATCGGTCAATCAGAAGTTGCAAAGCGAGATGGAAACCCTACAAAACCTGGAGAAAGTGCTAGAACGCGGCAAAAGAGAATGGGAAAGCATCTTCGATGCAGCCTCAGAGATGATATTTGTGGTCGAACCTGCAGGCAGGGTGGTACGCTGCAATCGCGCTGTCACCCAAAAATTGCAGACCACCTTTCAGGCAATCATTGGTTCTCCGTTTTCCAAAATTTTCCCTGGCGCAGAGTGGGAAATGCAGCCGGGCGAGCGTGAAATCCCGGCACTGGGCGGCTTTTTTGATATTTCTATCAACGAATTGAGCGTCGAATCGACCTTGCAACGACGCATCTTTGTCTTTCACGACATCAGTGACTTGGCGCGCGCCCGCCGCGAGGCTGAACAGGCCAGCCTCGCCAAGAGCGAGTTCCTGGCAAACATGAGCCACGAAATCCGCACCCCAATGAACGGGGTGATTGGCATGTTAGAACTGGCGCTCGATACGCAATTGACCGCCGAGCAGCGCGACTACCTGAGCATTTCACTGCAAAGCGCCGAATCCCTGCTGACCCTGCTGAACGACATCCTCGATTTTTCCAAAATCGAAGCCAACCACCTTGAGTTGGAAAGCATTCCTTTCAGCCCGCGCGTTTGCGTGGAAGACGCCGCCTATTCGATGGCCAACCGCGCCCAGGTTAAGGGGCTGGAACTGATTTGCTACATTCACCCTGACCTGCATTTCGATTTGCTGGGCGACCCGGCCCGCCTGCGGCAAATACTGGTCAATCTGACTGGCAATGCCATCAAATTTACCCGCCAGGGCGAAATCACCATCCGCGCCGAGCCGGTGCAGGAATCGCTGGAAGGGATTACGGTTCGCTTTTCGGTTAGCGACACAGGCGAGGGGATTCCCCCTGAACGCCAGTCTGCGATTTTTGACCGTTTCACCCAGGCCGATGGTTCTACCACCCGCCAATTTGGCGGCACCGGCCTGGGGCTGGCAATTTGCAGACAATTGGTTCAGGCAATGGGTGGCGAGATTGGGGTCGAAAGCCAGGTAGGCGCTGGCAGCACGTTCTGGTTCACCGTCCCCTTCAAATTACATGTCATCGAAGACGCGCGCCAAGAGCCCGATTGGGCGCGAAATTCCAGCATTCGCGGATTGCGCGTTCTGGGCGTGGACGACAACGCAGCCAACCGCGTCATCTTGGCCCGCATGTTAGATGGATTTGGCTGCCAGGTTGAGATGGCGGATGGAGGACAGGCCGCCCTCGAGCGGTTGCGGAACTCCTGCGACAAAGGCGCGCTTTTCGACGTCATGCTGCTCGATATGGAGATGCCCGGCATGGACGGGGAGCAAGTGATCCGGGCGGTCAGGTCCGACCCATCTCTCAGGCAAGTCAAAATCATCATCCTGACCGCGATGAGTCAGCGCGGCGATGCTTCTCGTTTGCAAACAATGGGTTGTTCTGCTTACCTGCTTAAACCGGTCAAGCAGCAATTGCTCTATGATGCGATTGCTGCTATTACCGGCCAAGACACCGGGCAGTCGGGCGAACTTGTGACCCAACGTTCGATTGCCGGGAAAAAACGGGAGGGTTTGCGCCTGCTCCTGGCTGAAGATAACCCCACCAATCAGAAATTGGCCGTCATTCTGCTAGAGAAGGCCGGGTTTTCGGTTGACGTGGTCGAAAATGGACAGCAGGCTTTTGAAAAAGTCCAGTCGGGACAGTACGACGCAGTATTGATGGATATGCAGATGCCCGAGTTGGATGGTTATGCCGCTGCGAAGAAAATTCGCGCATGGGAGGCCGGGCAAAAGCACATCCCAATTATTGCAATGACCGCCAGCGCCATGAAAGGCGACCGGGAACGCTGCCTGGAGGCCGGGATGGATGATTATGTTCCCAAGCCGCTCCAGCCTGAAGTCCTGTTCCGGATTCTTGACCATTGGACAGAATCTCTTGGAGACCCCGCCGCGCAGCAGCCTGTTGAACTTCCCCCGCCAGGCGGGCCGACCAACCTGGCAGAAGTGGCAGCCAGGCCGCCCCTGAATTTTACCGACGCGATGCCGCGTTTTCTCAACAACCGCGAATTTTTCGACCAGATTTGCCGCAATTTCATTGGCGACTTACCGGCCCGAGTTGCTATGATGAAAATTGCCCTGGAACACAACGATGTCAAAGAACTGTTCCGCCAGGCGCACAGCCTGAAAAGCGTAGCCGCCAACTTCAGCGCCACTCCGCTGGCGACGTTGGCGCTCGAGCTTGAGGAAATGGGCCTGCGTGAAGACCTCAGCCAGGCCGGAGGGACGCTGGCTGCGCTTGAATCAGAATCGGGGCGTTTTATTGCTTATTGCCGCGATGAATTGAGGGTGGATGCGAGCGCAGGGGATTAAATCTCACGAATGTTGCGCGGGAAGCCGTCAACAATGAAGATACCCCTCCATGTCTTTGGATGATTCTATTGGGCCTTGAAAAACTGGGTTTCGTACAATTCGGAATACAGACCGCCTATTCGCAGCAATTCATCATGCGTACCGTGTTCTTCGATGCGTCCCCGGTCGAGGACCAGAATCAGGTCGGCGGAGAGAATGGTTGAAAGGCGATGCGCAATCACAATGCTGGTACGCCCGGCCATCACGCGCTTGAGGGCCTCTTGAATGAGGGCCTCAGACTCGCTATCGAGGTGGCTGGTGGCTTCATCCAACACCAGAATCTTGGGATTTTTCAAGATGACCCGCGCCAGGGCAATCCGCTGTTTTTCGCCGCCGCTCAGCCGGTAGCCGCGCTCGCCGACGATGGTCTCGTAACCTTGGGGTAGCCCCATGATGAAATCATGAATATTGGCTGCGCGGGCCGCCGCTTCGATCTCCTCTGGCGCGGCATCGGGCCGAGAGTAGGTCAGGTTGGTGCGGATGGTATCGTGGAACAGGTAAGTCTCCTGGGTCACCATCCCAACTTGGGCGGCCAGGAAATCCAGGCTGTACTCGCGCAGGTCGTGGCCGTCCAGGCGGATGCTTCCGCTGGTTGGGTCATACAGGCGCGGGATGAGATAGGTGAGGGTGGTTTTGCCAGCCCCAGAGCGGCCAACCAGCGCCACCAACTGCCCGGGCGCGGCGTGGAAGGAGATGTTCGACAGAGCGACTTCGCGCGCCTGGGTTCGGGACAGAAACAAATCGTCATCCTCCCAACCCTTCGCGGCTGGGGCCTTTTTCTCGTTTCCCGGCTTTTCGCTTTCCCCTGAACCCTGACCGCTCATGACCGCTTTGACATTATCCATGCTCCCATAGCGTTTGACCTCGCTGAGGAGTTTAGATTCGTCCAGGTCATAGCGGAAACTGACGTTCTCGAAGATCAGGTCACCCATCACTTCTTCGGGCCGGTACGGATTGGACGTTTCGATGATGTCCTGCGGCAGGTCAATCACCTCGAAGACGCGCTCGAAACTGACGATGCTGGTACTGAACTCGACCGGAGCGCCCGCCAATCCTTGCAGCGCCCCGTAGAGTTGGCCGAGATACGACCCAAAGGCCACAATTGTACCAACCGTAAAGACATCCATAATCACAAAGTAACCGCCCAGCCCGTAAACCAGCGCCGTGCCGACCGCGCTGACCAGCCCCATGACGACGAAGAAGGCCGAGCCGGTCACAGCGCGCTCGATGCCCATCTCGCGCACGCTGGCCGCGCGCTGCCTGAAGCGCTGCTCTTCCTCGCTGGCGCGCCCGAACAGTTTGACCAGCAGCGCCCCGCCGATGTTGAGGGTCTCGTTCATGTGGGCATTCATCTGGGCGTTGACTTCCATCGCGCGCCGGGCGATGTCGCGTAATCTTTCGCCCAGTTTGCGGGCAGCCAATATAAAGAGCGGCAGGATGACCACGCTGACGAGCGTCAACTGCCACTGGAGGGTGAGCATCACCGCCAACAGCGCCGCCGCCTGGATGAGATTCGTCACAATCCCGACGATGGTGTTGCTGATGGCGTTCTGCGCCCCAACTACGTCGTTGTTCAGGCGGCTCATCAACTCGCCGACTTTGGTGTTGGTGAAGAAGCGCAGGCTCATGCGTTGCAGCCGCGAAAAAAGCGCCACGCGCAAGTCATAGATGACGCCCTCGCCCACTGTAGCGTTTAATCGCCGTTGTAAGACGCCAATCGCGCCGCTCAGAATCGGGACGAACAGGAGCGCCAGCGCCAGCAAGGTCAACTGGTTCAGGTCTTTGGCGGGCAATACGGTGTCGATGAGATGCCGAAAAATCAACGGCGAAACCAGCCCCAGGCCGGTACTCAACAGAATCATAACCAGCATCCCGGCGATTTGTCTCCAGTAGGGGCGGGCATAGGCCAGAACGCGCAAGAGCAGTTCCCGGGTTACTTTTTGGGGCTTTTCATCCCCCGAACGGACATAGGCAAACCAGCCGCCAGCGTGCATGTTTTTCTCCAGATTGTGGATTTTTTCTTCTCATTTTGCCCCCACCTGCTGGTTTTGGCAACCGTAGAAATGGGCAGGTTTATACAAAGAACGGGCTGCCCTGGTCAGACAGCCCGTTCTTTGCGCGACATTCTTAAGCCAAACTGTTCAGGAAGGTCATTTCTTCGTCGCTCAAAGTCAGGTCGGCAGCGGCCAGGTTTTCGGCCTGGTGCTGCGGGTTGAACGAGGTGGGGATGGCGATGACGCGCGGTTGACTCACCAGCCAGGCCAGCCCCACCTGAAAGGGCGTTACGCCCCGCTGCCGGGCAAAGTCGGCCAGTTTTTTACCCCTGAAGAAGCGGCTTTTGACCGGCGAATAGGCCGTCAGCAGGATATCATTGGCCTGGCAATAGGCCAGCACGCCATTTTTGACATACGAGCGGTCGGGGATGCTGTAAGGGACCTGGTTGGTCAGCAGCGGCGTTTCAGAGAGTGCCTGGGCTTGCTGGAGCAGTTTCAGATTGAAGTTGCTGACGCCCAGGTGTTTGACCCTGCCCTCGCGCGCCAGCCGGTTGAGGGCGCGGAAGGTCTCCGGCAGGTTCATGTTCCGCTCCGGCCAGTGAATCAGGTATAGGTCGAGTGCGTCCATTCCCAGGCGGCGCAGGCTGGCTTCGCAGGAGCGCAGCACATCGTCATATTTCAGGTGGCTGGGGCTGACTTTGGACGTGATGAAGACGCTCTCCCGCGCAACTCCCGCCTCGCGGATGGCGCGCCCCAAAAGTTCTTCGGAATGGCCGGCGGCGTAATATTCAGCAGTGTCGAAGTGGGTATATCCCAATGCCAGCGCGGAGCGCAGGGCGGCCAGCGAGCGTTCGTCTTGCGAGGGGTCGGCGGTTGCCTCGCCGCCAATTGTCCAGCACCCAAAGCCGATTTTGGGGATTGCGACTCCGTGCAGGGTTTCAAATTTCATGGATACCTCTTGTTGAGCCTTATTCTGGCTCGATGGAAAAATGCAGCGGATAGCCCTCCAGCCCGGCGGCGAAGTGCGCCTTGTTCACCCGGCTTTGCGCCTCGCTTTTGGGAAGGGTTTGCACGTAGGCATTCCCCTTGTAATGGGCGGTGAGCATGATAATCACCGCGTCGGGCTGGGGAATAAAGAAAATCCGCTCCAAAACATGCACCACAAAGTCCATCGGCGTTACATCGTCGTTATGGATGATGACGCGGTAGAGCGGCTCCAACTCCGTTTCGGGCACTTCGACAACGCGCGGGATGGTGCGTGTTTGCGTCCTGGTCATAAGAAAATGATAACATAAAACGAAGCGGGCGTTTCAGAACATGGAGCAAACTGTTTACAATTTGTTTCTTGATTACCAGCCTGAAATGTTATAAGATAATGCCTGTACCTCTCTCAATTTTCCAGGAGCAGCCCATGCCCGAAGAACTCATACCTGCTGAAGAAAAGCCTCCCAGTCGTCTGAAGCCCGAAAAACCCTGGCTGGTGGCCGTTCTTGCCAACATCAAGGACGAGAACATCCCGCTCCCGCCGGATGTAGCCGCCGATGCTCTGGCAGATTACGACCATATCGAGACCATCGACTGCATCCGCGCCGCCATTGAGTCGGACGGACATAAAACGGTCTTCCTTCAGGCCGACCGCGAACTCCCCTACGTTTTACGAGAAATCAAGCCCGATATCTGCTTCAACATCGCCGAGGGACTGGGCGGCGATGCCCGCGAAGCGCAAGTTCCGGCCCTGTTGGAGATGCTGCGCATCCCCTACACCCATTCGCGCGTGATGGCAAATGCCATTTCGCTCGATAAAACCCTCACCAAGCGCATCTGGCGCGACCGCCGCCTGCCGGTGGCGCCGTTCCAGGAGTTTATCGTCGGCGACGAGCCGCTGCGCTCCGAATTGCGCTTTCCGCTCTTTGTCAAACCGGCCCGCGAAGGGACCGGCATGGGGGTAGATGCCAAAGCAATCGTGAACAGCCCCGCCGAACTGCGCGAGCGCGTCAATTACATCATCCATGCCTATCACCAACCGGCCCTGGTCGAAAGTTTCCTCTCTGGCCGCGAGTTCACCTGCGGCCTGATTGGACGCTGGGACGCCTGGAAGTACTCCCGCCACCCGGAATGGTATGGTGAAAAACACGGCTACCACGTCTTTCCGGTGCTGGAGTTGGATAGCAGCCGCTCAGTTACGCCTGGCATTTATAGTCAGGCTTCCAAATCCAAATCCATAGGCGAGGAGGGCGCACCCGGCTACATCTGCCCGGCAGAGATTTCCCCCGAACTCACCAAAAAATTGCAGCAGCTCGCCGTGCGGGCGCACATGGCGCTCAAAGCCATCGATATTTCACGCACCGACATCCGCCTGAATGCTGAGGGCGAGCCGATGCTCATTGAAATCAATACCCTGCCCGGCCTAACCCCAGGCTACAGCGACCTGTGCCTCGAAGCCGCCGCGGAGGGCATCTCTTACGAAGACCTGATTCTCGAGATTCTGTACCTGGGCGCCAGCCGCTGGGGCATGGTCACGCCGCGCGAAACGCCGCCCACCCTGCCCAAACGGACGGGCAGCCTGAAAAACAACCCGCGCCGCTAAAGCATGGTATAATATCGCCCGCTCGAAATGGAGAGGTCGCGTAGCCTGGTTTAGCGCGCACGCCTGGAGAGCGTGTTTCCCGCAAGGGAACGCGGGTTCAAATCCCGCCCTCTCCGCCATGAAAATCCTCGCGCAAGCGGGGATTTTTGTTTTTGGGAACGCGCGCCCCCATGGAGGGGATAATATTCAAATCCCGCCCTCTCCGCCATGAAAATCCTCGCGCAAGCGGGGATTTTTGCTTTTTGGGGTTCGCGTTGGAGGGGATGATAAATGCTGCGAATGACCAGACAACCATACCCAAGCGATGCAGCAGACGATGAATGGGCATTTGTTGCGCCCTCTCTGATTTTGGGCGAGAGAAAATACCCCGTAACCTGCCGCGCAGTTGCGAAACTTGACGCCGCGCAAAAATCAGCCTGGCCTGAGGGAGGGAAAGCCACCGCAAAATATTTTTTCGGCTAAAATCAATATGGAATAAGACCATGCCGGGGCAGCGGGGGTGGGAACATTGACCGCCTGCTTCCGCTTGAAAAGCAAATAATCGTGTTTGCAAAGGGATAAACACATCGAGACGCGCTATGGCAAAAATCTACCCACAACGTTTTCCGCAATGGGCGATTGAGCAAGCCAATCGTTCAGCAGAGAAAAAGGTGTTTGAAAAACTGGCGCAATTGCCAGAGCCGTATGTCGTTTTTTACAGCGCGGCCTGGCAGGTACGCACTCCCCGCACAGGCGCGCAGGATGGCGAGGCGGATTTCATCGTTGCCCATCCTGAAAAGGGCGTCCTGATTCTCGAAGTGAAGGGCGGACGTATCCGTTACGATGCAGAAGAAAGCCAGTGGTACAGTCTCGACCGTAACGGGGTCGAACACGTCATCAAAGACCCAATTCAGCAAGCGCGCAACAGCAAGGGAGCGCTGCTCCAGAAACTGCGCGAACTCCCTGGCTGGAGCGACGACTTTCTGACCATCGCTTACATGGTGGTTTTCCCCGATGTGCTGGCTGGGCAAACCGCCCTGCGCCCTGAACTGCCCCGCGACCTGCTGATAGACTCCGCAGATTTGGACAGCCTGGAGGCGCGCATCGAAAACGGCTTTGCCTGGTTTGCGGGAGAAGAACGACGCACTGGCGTGTTAGGGATACAGCGCCTGCGCCTGCTCGAATCGTTCCTGGCAAATTCATTCACGCTGAAAACGCCGATGGGCGTGGAATTGGCGCAAGACGAGGCGCAAATCATCGAACTGACCGAACAGCAAATGCGCCTCCTGCATTTCATCCAGCGTCAGCGCCGCGCGGTGATTGAGGGCTGCGCCGGTTCGGGCAAGACCACCCTCGCCCTGGAAAAAGCCCGTCAATTGAACGAACAGGGGTTCGAGACCTTGTTACTGTGTTTCAATGCGCCGCTGGCTGAATATCTGCGGCAGCGCGCGACCCAGGGCGTGGAGGTGTATCACTTTCACGGCTTGTGTAAAGACCTGGCAAAAAAAGCCGGGCTGGGCTATCGCGCCTATCGCTCCGAAGAAGAATACTACAATACCATCCTGCCGCAAATGCTGCTCGAGGCGATTGAAGAATTGGGAACGCAACATGACGCCATCATCGTGGACGAGGGGCAGGATTTTCGCCCGGAATGGTTTGAGACGCTTTTGTTCCTGCTTCGTGACGACAAACAGGGCATTTTCTATGTCTTTTTCGATAGCAACCAGAACATTTACCGCCGCGCTGAACATCTCTCAGAACTGCTGGGCGTGACGCCGTTCACGCTGTACGAAAACTGCCGCAATACCCGCGCCATTTACGACGTGGTGCGCGCTTTCCATCACCAGCCCGAACAGTTGACCTGCCGCGGACCGCAAGGCAGGTCGCCGGAGATTGTCTATTTTGCCAGCGAGCGCGAAGAAGATGAGCATGTCCGGCGCATCCTGCATCGGCTGGTGACGGAAGAAAAAATTGAAGCGGCGCATATTGTGCTGTTGACCACCCGCGCGCCGGAAAACACGCCCTTTTTGCCGGGCAAAAAACTCGGCAATTTTGTGTTAATGGAATGGGGCGACCGCAACTGGCGCAAAACCGATATTCGCGTCTCCAGCGTTCATCGCTTCAAAGGACTGGAAAATCGCGTCGTCGTGTTGAGCGGATTGGAAGACAACGACCCGTCTTGGCTCGACCCGCTTCTGTATGTGGCTTGTTCCCGCGCCCGCGCGCATCTGGTCATTGTGGCGCATGAACGCAGCCGCAACCGCATTCAAACCATTCTCAACCGAGGCCATCTATGAAATATTCTGAGTTAATCCAGTTTGAACCTGTGGAGGGCGTTGTCAAAGTTCGGCAAGCCGATGAACGCGCCGCCGCTGAACAACTTGTGCGCACTTACGTCATCTCCGACCGCATGGCGGATGTCATCCTGCACCGCATTTTGCCCACCTTGAGCCTGGAACGTAGCGAGGAGAGCGGCGGCCTGTTCGTGGTGGGAAACTACGGCACGGGCAAATCCCATCTGATGTCGCTGCTTTCAGCGGTGGCAGAACACGCCGACCTGGCCGGGCAGATCACTCATTCCGCCGTTTCTGCCGGGCTGCGCCCCATAGCCGGGAAATTCCAGGTCGTGCGGCAGGAATTTGGCAGTTCCACCATGCCGCTGCGCAATGTTGTGCTGCAATACCTGCAAGAGGGGCTGGCAAAACTTGGCGTGCAGGTGCGCTTCCCAGGCATGGACGAAGCCCCCAATACCAAAGACCTGCTTGCAGATGCCATGCGCGCTTTTACACAGAAATACCCCGGGCAGGGCTTGTTGGTGGTGATTGACGAATTGCTGGAATACCTGATGGGACGCAGCGAGCGCGAGTTGATTCTCGACCTGGCTTTTCTGCGCGAGATGGGCGAAACCTGTTCGCAAACCGACCTGCGCTTTATGGCAGGGCTGCAGGAATCGCTGTTCGACAGCCCGCGCTTTCAGTTCGCTGCCGATTCCATCCGCCGCGTGCGCGACCGTTATCAGCAGGTGCGCATTGTGCGCGAAGATGTGGCTTTTGTGGTGGCGCGCCGCCTGCTCGCCAAAAGCGATGCCCAGCGCCGCAAAATTCGCGCCTATCTGGAGCAATTCGCCGCGTTGTATGAACTGATGGCTGAACGGATGGATGAGTTCGTGGACCTCTTCCCGGTGCATCCCGCTTACCTGGAAATCTTCGAGCGCGTCACGGTCATCGAGAAGCGCCAGGCGCTCCGCGCTGTCAGTCAGGAGATGCGCCGCATTTTGAACGAGAACGTGCCGAAGGAGTATCCCGGGCTGATTTCCTTCGATTCGTTCTGGCGGTTGATTCAGGAAAATCCCGATTACCGCGCTACCCCCGAAATCCGCGAGGTGTTGGAGCGCAGTCAGGTGCTGGATGAGCGCGTGCGCAATACGCTCAATCCGCTCTACCGCCCGGCGGCGCTGCGCGTTATCCATGCGCTGGCGCTGCACCGCCTCACCACCGGTGACCTGCGCGCCCCCATTGGGCTGACGCCCAAAGAACTGCGCGACCGCCTGTGCCTGCACCTGCCAGTGCCAGAAGCCGAAGCCGCTTTTTTGCTGACCAGCGTGGAAAACGTCTTGCAGGAAATTTCACGCGCCGTGAGCGGGCAATTTCTCTCCCACAACCGCGAAAACGACCAGTATTACCTCGACCTGGACAAGAACGTGGATTTCGATGCGCTCATCGAACAGCGCGCCGCCGTACTGGATGATGACGCCCTCGACCGCTACTACTTCGACGCGCTGCGCCGCAGCCTGGAATTGAACGACACCACCTACAAGACGGGATTCCGCATCTGGCAGGTGGAAATTCCCTGGCCCGGGCGCGGCATCACCCGCGATGGTTACATCTTCCTCGGTACGCGCGATGAGCGCTCCACCACCCACCCGGAGCGCGATTTCTACATTCATTTCACCCATCTTTTCAAGCCGAACGGACAGAGCAACCCCGAACCGCACGAACTCTTTTTCTCGCTGGCTTCGCCCGATGAGACCTTTCAGCGCAGTTTGCGCCTGTATGCCGGGGCGCGCGAGATGGCGGCGCTTTCTTCGGGGAGCAACAAGGCGCAATACGAGCGCAAAGCCGAAAGCCACCTCAACGCGCTCAGCCGCTGGCTGCGCGAGAACTTCGACCATGCCTTTCAGGTGGCGCAAAACGGAATCAGCCAGAGCATGGCAGAGCGCAAGGGACACCATCGCTTGCAGCGGCCCGAAGCCAGCCTGCGCGACCAGGTGTTTCAACTGGCTTCAGCCATGCTCGCTCCCATTTTCGAGCGCGCTTACCCGGAGTACCCCGCCTTTCCCCGCCTGCAACTCAGCCTGACCGTTCTGCCGCAAGCCTGTCAGGCGGCGCTGCGCGCCCTGGCGGGTGGACCGCTCAATCAGCAGGCGCAGAGCGTTTTGGAAGGGCTGGAGTTGCTGAAGTGGGAGGACGGTCAGCCGCGCTTCGAGGTGCTGCAATCGCGCTATGCGCAGCATATTTTGGCGCAATTGCAGGCAGCAGGCGAAGGCCGCGTGCTCAACCGTGCCGACCTGATGGATGCGCACCCCCGCCGCCTGGAACGCGAAAAACGTTTCGGGCTGGAACCGCCGCTGCTCGTCGTGATATTGGCAGCCCTTCTCCGTCAGGGTGAAGCGACGCTCACCTGGATGGGGCGCACCTTCGGTTCCGATGACTTGAACGATCTGGCGCGCCTGGAAGTGGACGACCTGACTCATTTCTCCGCCATTGCCCGCCCCAAGCCCCTGCCCGAACAATCGCTCAAGGCGCTTTTCGAGGGGTTGGGATTGCCCGCCGAGTGGATTACCGACCCCAACCAGCATGAACGCGCCGCTCAGGAAGCGACCCGCCTGGCAAACAGCGAACTGCCGCGCCTGGTGATGGCGCTCGATAGCCTGCGCGAGGGATTGCGTTATGCTGGTCAGCCGATTCTTTCTGCCGAGGAAACCCAAACCTGGCGCAAAGCGCTGGAAACTTATCGCGCCTTGCTCGAAACCCTGGAGCGGATGAACACGCCCGGGCGGCTGCGCCAGTTCCCGCTGGGGGTCGGCGAGACGCGCGCCGCGCTGAAGGGACGCGAAACGCTTGGGCGGCTGAATGGCTTGCGGGAACTGCTTCAATCTATCCAGCCGCATCTCACCTACCTGACGCGCGCCGAACTGCGCCTGCCCGCCGAACATCCCTGGCAGGCGGAGGTGAATCAGGCGCGGCAGCAGCACCTGACCTGGCTGCGCGACCCCGCCCTGCGCGCCGACCCCGCCCTCTATTCCCGCTTGAACGGCAGTTTGAGCAACCTGCGCGCCGCTTACGCTCAGGCGTACCTTGCCCTGCACAATCAGGCGCGCCTCGACCGCGCTGGCGATGAGCGCAAGCGCGTCCTGACCCAAGACCCGCGCTGGCGGCACCTGTTTGGTTTGCAGGACGTGCGCATTTTGCCCGGCAAAGCCTTTGAAAAACTCAAAGAAGAATTCAACGCCCTGCGCGCCTGCTCCACTCTGACCCCCGCCGACCTGAGCGACCACACCGAATGCCCGCACTGCGGCTTCGACCCGCGCCTTGAAGCGCCGAAACAACCCGCCATTGCCGCGCTGGAGACATTGGAAGCCGACCTGGCTGCCCTGCACGCCGATTGGCTGACCCGCCTGCGCGCCGAATTGAGCAAACCCGAAGCGGCGCAGACCATTCCCCTGCTCAAGCCGCCTTACCGTGAGCAAATCGAAACCTTCGCCCGCGAAGGCCGCCTGCCCGATTCCATCTCGAAGGGATTGAGCGAAGCCATCAACGACGCCCTGAGCGGCTTGGAAAAAGTGACCATTGACGGCACGGTTTTCCTTTCCACGCTCACCAAAGGCGGCATGCCCTGCTCGGTGGAGGAACTTTACCAGCGCTTCGACGCGCTGATTGAAAGCCACCTGAGCGGCAAAAAACGCGACAAAGTACGCATAGAAATTGATTGGTGACCCCCATGACCGAACAGCCCGAACTGCTCCCCGATTCCCCCGTCCCCGCGCCGCAAGACGAGACCGAACGCCAGCGCTGGCTGGAACGCCTGCGCCAGCATTTGCGCGACCCGCAATTTCGCGCCACGCCCGGATTTCCCAACGCCAGCGAGGACGCTATTTTGGCGCTTTCGGACCCGCCCTATTACACCGCCTGCCCCAATCCCTTCCTCTCTGAAATTCTGGAGAACTGGTCACAAGAGCGCGCCAGCCAGCAAGCCCCAATCGTCAATCAACAATCATCAATCACCAATCAAGCGTATCACCGCGACCCCTTCGCCGCCGACGTGAGCGAGGGCAAAAACGACCCCATTTACAACGCCCATTCGTACCACACCAAAGTCCCGCACAAAGCCATCATGCGCTATATTTTGCATTACACCGACCCCGGCGATGTGGTGTTGGATGGCTTTTGCGGCACCGGCATGACCGGCGTGGCTGCCCAACTGTGCGGCGATAAAAAGACCGTCGAAAGCCTGGGCTACCGCGTGGACGAGCAAGGCGTGATTTGGGACGGAGAGAAAGCCATCTCCCGCCTGGGCGCGCGCAGAGCCGTGCTGATTGACCTTTCGCCCGCCGCCACCTTCATTGCCTACAACTACAACACCCCCGTAAACGCCCGCGCCTTCGAGCGCGAAGCCAAACGCATTCTGGCAGAAGTGGAAAAAGAATGCGGCTGGATGTATGAAACCCTGCACTCCCCAACCCTGCACTCCCCTCTCCCCTTGGGAGACCCCCTGACGGGGGCAGGTGGGTCGGCTGCGAGGGGCGACTCCCCTCTCCCCTTGGGAGACCCCCTGACGGGGGCAGGTGGGTCGGCTGCGAG
>CAYRBO010000025.1:21726-49784 GCA_964422545.1 uncultured Anaerolinea sp.
GGGCGACTCCCCTCTCCCCCTGGGAGAGGGGCCGGGGGTGAGGGGCAAAATCAACTACACCGTCTGGTCCGACGTTTTCCTCTGCCCGCAGTGCGGCGCGGAGATGGTCTTTTGGGATGTGGCGGTGGACCACGAGCAAGGCGCGGTGCGCGAAGACTGGCATTGCCCGCGCTGCCAGGCGCTGCTGAGCAAAAGCCCGCGCAAAGCAAGCCGCGCCCTGCGCGCCGAACGCGCCTTTGAGACCAAATATGACCGCGCCCTGGGGCAAACCATTCGCCAGGCAAAGCAGGTACCGGTGCTTATCAATTACTCGGTGGGCAAAAAACGCTATGAAAAACGCCCCGATGAACACGACCTGGCGCTGATTGAGAAAATCGAAACGGGCGACATCCCCTATCCCTTCCCAACCCAACGGATGCCCGAAGGCGACGAAAGCCGCCGCAATGACGACCTTGGACTCACCCATGTCCACCACTTCTACACCCGCCGCAATTTGTGGGCGCTGGCGGCGATGTGGAACAAAATTTCAAATCATCGAGATCGATCCTTTCGAACATCATTGCGATTTTTATGGCAATCGCTCATATTAGGATACACAAAACTAAACCGCTTTGGCGCTACACACTATTCGCAAGTCAACAGAATTTTGAGTGGCACGCTTTACGTCTCATCCTTGCTTTCTGAAGTTTCTCCTCAATATGCTTTTGATGGCAAAATAGAGCGATTAAGTAAAGTGCTTACCTCTTGGCCAGGCGCTCGAAATACTGGAATTAGTGTCCAGTCGTCATCTCACCTTACTTTTTCAGGAAACTCCATAGACTACATCTTCATAGACCCGCCCTTCGGCGCCAACCTGATGTACAGCGAACTCAACTTTCTGTGGGAAGCCTGGCTGGGCGTCTTTACGAACAACGCCCCCGAAGCGGTGGTCAACAAAACCCAGCGCAAAGGCTTGCCCGAATATCAGGCCCTCATGGAAGCCTGCTTCCGCGAGTTCTACCGCGTGCTCAAGCCCGGGCGCTGGATGACCGTAGAGTTCCACAACTCGCAAAACGCGGTCTGGAACGCCATCCAGGAGGCGCTCCTGCGCGCCGGGTTCATGGTCGCCGATGTGCGCACCCTCGACAAGCAGCAAGGCACGTTCAAGCAAGTCACCAGCAGCGCCGCCGTCAAGCAAGATTTGATTATCTCCGCCTACAAGCCCGCCGCCGAATTCGAGCGCGTCTTTCAAGCCGAAGCAGGCACGCCGCAGGGCGCCTGGGACTTCACCCGCCAGCATCTCGAACACCTTGCCATGCCCGCGCTCACCCCCACAGGCGCGCTCACCTTCATTGCCGAGCGCGCTCCCTATCTGCTCTACGACCGCATGGTGGCATGGCACATTCAGCGCGGGCTGCCCGTGCCGCTCTCTGCCCCAGAGTTCTACGCCGGTCTCAACGAACGCTTCACCGAGCGCGAAGGCATGGTCTTCACCTTCCCGCAGGCGGCGGAATTCGACGCCCTGCGCCTGCAGGCTGAGCGCGTCGAGCAGTTGCCGCTCTTCATCACCGATGAAAAGAGCGCCCTGCAGTGGCTGCGCCGCGCTCTCGACCCCGCCCAGGGCGGCGCGCCCCAAACCTACGCCGACCTGGCAAACCGCTTCAAACAGGAACTGCACCAGGTCTCTTACGAAGCCATGCCCGAACTGCGCGACCTACTGGAAGAAAACTTTTTGCCCGATGAAGCCGGGCGCTGGCGTTTGCCCGACCCCGGCAAAGCGGGCGACCTGCACGCCCTGCGCGAAAAAAGCCTGCTGCGCGAGTTCGCCGTTTATCTCAAAGGCAAGGGGCGGCTCAAAACGTTCCGCCTGGAGGCAGTGCGCGCCGGGTTCAGCCGCGCCTGGAAGGAACGCGATTACGATACCATCGTTCAGGTCGCCGCCCGCCTGCCCGAACGCGCCTTCGAAGACGACCAGCAGCTGCTCATGTATGCCGATAACGCCCGTCTGCGCGCCCAGGCGCAGCCCAGGCAAGAGAGTTTGCTGTAATATGATATACTGCAAAAAGTAAAATAAAATTTGATAATTTGCACACATGAGCGGCCAATCTGCCGAGACCAAACTGTACGCCATCGCCGAAAGCCAGGCGGGGTATTTCTCTACCCGCCAGGCGCGTCAGGCTGGCTATTCTAATGCCCTGCTCTCTTACCATGCCCGGCAGGGCAAATTTCTGCGCGTACAGCCGGGGGTTTATCGCCTGCGCCATTTTCCCGAACAACCCCATGCGGACCTGTTCGCCGCCTGGCTTTCTGCCGGGCCGCAGGCGGTTGTTTCGCATGAAAGCGCCCTGGCGCTGTATGAACTCACCGACCTGCTCCCGGCCGAAATTCACTTTACGCTGCCGCGCACGGCTTCGCGCCGCAAACGCGGCATACGCCTGCACACCGCGCGCTTGAACCCCGAGGATGTCACGCGGCGCGCGGGGCTGCCCGTCACCACCCTGGCGCGCACCCTGGCCGACCTGCTTCGGTTGGGCATAGAACCCCGCTGGGTTGAACAGGCCATTCGGCAAGCCCTGGAGCGAGGCGTTACAAGCGCCGCTGAGCTGCGCGGCTACGCTCAAACGCATTCCAGGGCGCTGAACGACCTGCTGAAAGTTTGCCTTGCCGAAAGCGAAGCAAAAAAATGAAATATAACAATGGCTCCGCCTTTCGTCAGTCGCTTGAGGAACGCTTGCGCCGTCAAAGCATGGAAACAGGCATTCCACTCTTGCGTCTGCGAAAAATGGCAGCCTTTGAGCGTTTTCTGGCGCGTCTGCTGGCTGCCCAGCCCCAAAACTGGATTTTGAAAGGCGGGCTGATGCTCCAGGTGCGGGCAGGTCTTCACGCCCGCACCACGCAGGACGTGGATTTACTCTTGCGCAACGCCGCTGACCGCGAGAGCGTTCATGCCATGTTGGTAGAAGCCTGCCGCTCTGTCGGTGAAGACTGGTTCACCTACGAAGTAGCGCGTCCAATTGGTGAAACGTTGCGTTTTCCCGTCCGCGCTTTGTTGGATGGACGCCCCTTCGAGTCCTTTCACCTGGATGTCGGCTTGGACGACCCGCTGATTGAGCCGCCTGAAATTCTGGCGTTCCCATCCCTATTTGAATTTGCCGGGTTGCCGCCGTTGGCGTTTCCCGCGTACTCTCTCTCTCTCAACAAATTGCCGAAAAAGTTCATGCCTGCACTCGTCCGTATCAGGCAGGCGAAATCAGTCGGGTGAAAGATTGGGTAGATATTTTGCTTTTGGCGCGGCAAGGGCCCCTTCAAGCCCAAACGTTACGCCATGCGCTGGAGGCCACTTTCCAGGCCCGTGCAACGCATCCGCTGCCACAGGCTTTTCCTGGCCTCTCGAAAACCTGGGTAAAACCGTTTCTACGTTTGGCTGAGCAAATCAATGTATCTTTGACGCTTGAACAGGTAAACGACGCCCTCGCCCGATTTCTCGACCCTATTTTGCAACAACGCGCCGCCGGTTCCTGGCGCCCTGACTTGTGGGAGTGGAAATAGCCATGCATCTTCAAGATTGGGAAACCTTCCTCCATCCTTTTCTCAGCCAGGTGGAACTGCTGGGCGAAATCCCGCTGGAACAGCCCCAGCACGCCGAACTGGAGCGCGCCCTGGGCGCATTCGTCCGCCGATATGGTCTCACCGAAGCCACCCGCCGCTTGCGCCAGGACTACCCCGCCGCCTTCGTCGCCTATCTGGCGTTCAAAGCCGCATTCAACGAAGAGCGCGGCTTTTGGGAGAGGGTATCCGAAGTCATTGGGCTAGAAAGCTCGCATCCCCTGTTTCATCCGGCGCATCACTGGGGGCAAACCTTTCTCGAAATCATCGCACAGCGTTCCAACCTGCGGAAGTTCGAGAATGTAGGCGGGTTAGAGTATGTCACTCCCATTCGTTTGCATGGCGGCATACCAGCCTTCTCCGTGCCCGATTTCTTTCGCTACATCCTGCTACCTTCAGTGGAGAAAGCCCCCTACGATGGCATGGATGACCAGGCCGCCTTACAAGCGCTGCTGGCGCACTACGCCGCCGAACTGTTTGTAGATGACGTGGTGCGTTATTTCTTTCAGCATGGCGGGCAACCTGCCCAAAGTTTCTTTAGCAAATGCCGCCGCATGGCGCGCCTGGCGCAGGCCGGTCAACCCCTGCCCGACGCCGCCGAACTCGGTCTGCGCCCTTACATTCTGCAATCGTTCGAGACCTTGCGCGAACAGACTGCCGAACCTGCGGCGCGCCGCCGCAAGCCGCGCTTGTTTTTCGACCCCTACACGCCCGCCTTTCGCATCGTTTTGCCTGCTCAGCCGCTCAGCCTGGAACAGGCGGGCAGCCGTTACGCCGGGCGTCTCTACGACAGCCAAACCGGGGCAATCTACGCCGAAGAGGACCGCTTGCGCGCCCGCCGTCATGGCACAGATTGGACAATAGAAGAAATCGAATGGACGCTCGAAGAGCCGCTTCCCAGCGTCCAGGTCGGGCTTTTCCCCGAAGGGCAGGACGAAGCGCTGCTTTCCTATTCCCTGCGCCTGCTGCCCCGGGCGGGCGAACCGCCGCTGCTGGCGTTTGGCTATGCCGATGGCGCGCTGCGGCGATTTTCCCCAACGCTCCCGGCGCAAACCCTGTGGCTGTTGTTCCCTGCCGGGGCAGAATTGCGCTTCGAAGGTACGGCGCGCCAGGTCGAGGCGTTGCATCCCTTTGCTCCGCCCTGGCAAGATTGGCAGGCTGGTGCCTGGGATTTGGCAAAGGTACGCCTGGTGCGCCTGCTGCAAGATGGCAAAGACCTGTGTCCGCCGATTGCCGTTTCTGCGCTGCTCGAACCGGCGCTTGTTCCCGCCGATTTGCCGCCCCAGGTGACGCCGGTGGAGGAAAAACTGCTCTATTCCGCCCCGCCGCAACTGCGCCTGCCCCTGCGCGACGCGCAAAACCCGCTGCCCGAACTGCAAGGCTGGAAACTCACCCTCGAATCGCGCTACGCTGCCCGCCCAGCCGGAAGATGGGAAGGCGCTGCTGACAGCCTGCCTTATGAAATCCGGGCAGAAGAATCCTGCGCGCTCATCTCCCTTGCGCCCTGGCTGGGAGAAGCCCCGTTTGGCACCTATCATC
Organism: uncultured Anaerolinea sp.; assembly: GCA_964422545.1. GTDB lineage: Bacteria > Chloroflexota > Anaerolineae > Anaerolineales > Villigracilaceae > UBA5195. Next base: position 26,851 of record CAYRBO010000025.1, read on the forward strand.
TTACTTGCAGTCCTCGCGGCAAAGTGGCGGTGGAATTGCCCTTTCGCGTGTGCGCCGGGTTGAAGATAGAGGGCTTGCAGCCCTATTACCTTCCCGATGAAAAAGACGGCGCGCCCCCGGTTCGCTTTCAGGTGCGCCTTCCTCCGGCGGCGCGCCTGTACGCGGAAACAACGGAAATTGAAGTGGCGGAGGACGGTCAGGTCGCCGTTCCTCCCGCCGCCGCGCAGGCTGATTTGCGCCTGGAAATTCCCAATGAACCAGAGAGGATTGACATCCCCCTGCGCGTCACCCTGCCCCGCCTGCGCTGGGCGCTCTTGCTTCAGCCGGGCGCGGCGCTCGAATGGCAGCATCAGCCGCTCACCCGTCCCCTTCCCGAACTGCTTCAGGCAGACCGGATACGCTCCCGCCCGCGCCTGCGGGTGGAATTGCCTTTGCTGGCGGGCGAAAAACCACTGACCTCCCTGCAGCTCGTCACCGCCGCTCAGCAAACGCCCTTGCAAACGTCCGAAAGCCGCTTGCTCGCAGCGCGCTGGGTAGAGTTTGACCTTTCTGCCTTCTTCGATACCCTGTGCGCCCATCCCGACGAATCGGTCTTTGAGTTTCGGCTGGAATTGCTGGACGCCTCCAGAGACCTGGATGTCTTTTTGCCCATGCTGCGCTTCTCGCGCGAATTGGAGATTCGCGTCTGCTATTTCGAGTCACGCTCAGAGGGCGGCTGGCGGCTGCACTGGCGCGAACCGCGCCCGCTGCGTCACCGCCGCCTGCGCCTGTGGTCGCTCTGGCAGCCCTGGGCTGACCCGCTGGAAATTCCCTTGCCAGATGATGCGCCACCCAGCGACAGCGCTCCCGAAGGCTGGTGGATGTACGACATTCCCGAAGAGTATGGGCTGCCGCCTTCGGAGTATCGCGCCCACTTTGTGGCGGTTGCCCCTTACGAGAGCAATCCGCTGCCGCCGTTTCCACCGGAAGACGCCATCGAAGTTCAGGTGGTCACCCCGCAATCGCGTTTGTGGCACATCGAAAACGAACTGGCCGCTGCCAGGCCTGGCGCGGCGTTTGCCCTGCGCTTCGAAAAACTTTGCATTTACCGCAGCCAGAATCACGCCCAGGACGTGCAGCAAGAAATTCGCTGGCTGCTCACTCACTGGCGAGATGCCAGCCTGATTCATCTCGAAGCCCTGACGCGCTGGCTGGGGCGATATGACTCTTCCGAAGACCAGCGCGCCTTCCTGTTGTATCTCTTCCGCGAAGAATCATTGAAACGACTGGAAGAAGAACGGTATCCCGCCGACTTCATTCAAAAGTACCTGGAAAATATCACCTCTGTCCGCACCATCAATCCAGAAAGCGCGCGCCGCGTCCTGCGCCTGGCGCGCGAACCGCAGGTAATTGTGAGCGCCTTGCAGTCGTTGTTCAAATCAGAGAGCGAAGAAGCCCGCCTGGCTTTTTGGGAAGCGCTGGAGCAGGGCCGATTTTCCGAAGCCGACGCTGCCCAAATCCTGGCGCGGTATGAATCTTTTGCGCGTGAACTGCTTAAAGGCGCGCCGCCCTCGCCGCCGCGCAGGCGTCTCTTGCTGGCGCTCAATCGCTATCTGGAGTTGCCCGAATGGGTGGTGAAAACCGGCTACTTCGTTCTCTTCGATGCCGGTTGGGGCAGGATTCTGGAAATTCGGGAGGCCTCCCGTTTCGATGCTTTTTTGCTGGAAGAAGAAGTACCCCTCTTCCTGGTTGAATTGCTCCATTGGCCGGGTCAGAAAGTGGAAATCAACCTGGCGAGCGGCGCGATGACGCTTCTCAACCGAAACGGTGCGAACCGTTGCGGCTGCAAACGCTTTGCCGCCCCCGGCGGAAGAGAGTTTCAGGAAATTTGGAACAACCATAAGCGAACGTGCGCCAAAACCGGCAATCTGTTCCCCATCTCTGCCACAGTCTCGTTATCCGCCCGGCCGCTCTATCAGCCTTCCCCTCCCTCAGACCCCTTCGCCGCCCCCTCCTCATAATTCATCACTCATCATTCATCATTTCGGAGTTCCCCATGCCTCTCCATCCCGTTCACACTACCCGCCGCATCCGCGAGTCCTACATCCGCTACCTGAAGACCATCAAGCCATTTCAAGATGACCGTCTGCGCCAGGAATTCGCCCGTGTCCTGGAAGAAGAGAATTTGCTGGTCAAAGGTCCCTATATCGAGCTCACGCCGCCCTTTAGAACTGGAAAACCCCTTCAAGACCTTATCGCAGAGGGGGCGCTGTCACCCGGCTTCAGGGCGCTTTTTGGCAAAGATGCATTCGACCCGGCGCGGCCGCTCTACCTGCATCAGGAGGAAGCCATTCGCAAGGTAACCGCAGGGCGCAATATTGTCGTCACCACCGGCACCGGCAGCGGCAAGACCGAATCCTTTCTCATTCCCATTCTCGACTCCCTGATGCGCGAAGCCCAGGCCGGGACGCTCGAGCAGCGCGGCGTGCGCGCCTTGCTGCTCTACCCGCTCAACGCCCTGGCAAACGACCAGATGAAACGCCTGCGCAAGCACCTGAGAAACGTTCCGCAAATCACCTTTGGGCGTTACGTGGGCGAAACCAAGCAAACTACAAAAGAGGCGGTCGAACTTTACCGCCAGATTCACGGACAATGCCCTAAGGACAACGAACTCATCAGCCGCGAGCAAATGCAGGAGAAACCGCCGCACATTCTGCTCACCAACTACGCCATGCTGGAATACCTGTTGCTGCGCCCGCGCGATACCGCGCTTTTCGACGGCGAAACTGGCAGGCATTGGCGCTTCATCGTGCTGGACGAAGCCCACGCCTACGATGGCGCGCAAGCCACCGAAATTGCCATGCTGCTGCGCCGTTTGCAAGACCGCGTTACCGGCGGCGGTAAGAAACTACAAGCCATTGCCACCAGCGCCACGCTTGGCGAAGACGAGCCCCAAAGCCGCGCCCAAATTGCGGACTTTGCCAGCCGCCTGTTCAACCTGGACTTTGCGCCCGAGGATGTGATTTTCGGTCAGCGCCTGCCCGAAAGCGGGCTGGATACCGTTTGGGGAAGCGGCAGCCCGGCGTTCTACGCCGCGCTCGAAGCCCTGACCGACGCCTGGCGGCAAGGCCAGAACCCGCCCCTGCCCGATTCCCTGCCCGATGTGAACGAGTCCGTTTTGCAGGCTGCCCGCCGCGCCGCTGTCCACGCCGACGAGATAATACCGTGCTTTCTGTACGAACTGCTCAAAGGCGATGAACACGTCCACCGCTTGCGCCGCGAACTGCAAGGCAACCCTTTGCCCATTCAGCAAACTGCTCGCATGGTGTTCGCGGACCTGCCCGAAGAGCAAGCCCAAACCACCCTCGCCAGCCTGGTTTCGACAGCCATCCTGGCAAGGCAAAGCCGCGACCAGGCGCCCCTGCTGCCCGCGCGCTATCACCTCTTTGCCCGCGCGCTGGAGGGCGCGTTTGTGTGCCTCAATCACACTCACCCCGCCCATGCGCAGCAGGGCAAACCCATCCTGTTCCTTTCGCGGCAAAAGTTTTGTCCGCACTGCGGCAGCCGCATCTTTGAACTGGCAAACTGCACCCGCTGCGGCGCCGCTTACCTGATTGGCGAAGAACGGAGCGGCGGTGAAATCGCCGATACCGAAGCCTCGCCGGAGATTCCTCTGCTGCCAAAAGAGAATTACCTGGTGCAAAACAGCGTCCTCTACGAAAGCGACCAGCTTGCCCGCAAAGTCGAGTATTTCAGGCTGGGCAGCCTGGAAGCCGCCGCCGCCGATGAAGACGCGCTCATTGAGGGCGAGGCAGAGGCAGACGAAATGGCCGATGAACGCCTCGAACCGATGCAGATTTGCCCGCGCTGCGGAGCGTTGTATTCCGCTGGACTTTCCGCGAGGCGCTGCGCCTGCGGGGTGAATCTGCTCGAAATCTCTAAAGTGGAGATGGGCAAACAACGCACGCTCAAACGCTGCGTGTCCTGCTCCACGTTTGGCAAGCACGGCGTCATCTACCGCTTCCTCACCGGGCAAGATGCGCCCGTCAGCGTGCTGGCTGGCACGCTCTACAAAGACGTGCCGCCTGCCAGCAAGCCGGAGGAACGCGCGCATCCCGGCGAAGGGCGCAAGATGCTGGTCTTTACCGACAACCGTCAGCGCGCCGCCTTCTTTGCGCCTTACCTGCAGCGCGCTCAGGACCGTCACCTGCGCCGCCGCCTGATGGTCGAATCGCTCAAAAACCCGCGCCAGGACGAGCCCCTGCGCTTTTCGGATTGGATGGACATCCTGCTTTCTTATGCCAAAAAGGCAGGGGTCTTTCCGCAAACCGCATCACTGCGGGAAAAACGCCTGACGGTGGCCACCTGGCTGATGCAGGAGTTCAGCGGGCTGGACAAACGCCTGAGCCTGGAAGGCGTGGGCTTGCTCTACTTCCGTCCCTTCCGCCTGCCAGATTGGAAGGCTCCCGCTGAACTGCTTGCCGCCCCCTGGAATCTTTCCAGCGAGCAGGCCTATCACCTGCTCAGCATCCTGCTCAACACCCTGCGGCGGCAGGGCGCGGTATCCTATTTGCTGGAAGATGAGGATATTCACCTGCTCGATAGCGAGAAAAAGGACGAATTTCGCCCCAGGGCGCGGCTTTTTTACGTTTCCCAAACGCAAGCCAGCAGCCGCGGCGCCTTTGGCGTGTATGCCTGGCTGCCGCCTCCCAACTACAACAATAGCCGCCTGGATTATCTCACCCGCCTGCTGGCGCGCAAAAAAGGCGAAAAGCATCCATCCGAAGAGACGCGCCAACAAGCCGCCAACTTGCTGGATCAACTCTGGAGATACCTGACTTCGCTTTCGCGCGGCAACTGGTTCGAGTCCCAATCACTAAACCGCGTTGGCGCAGTCTATCGCCTGCGGCACGATTTGTGGGAGGTCATCCCCACCCTGCAAGAGACCGGCGGCTGGTACGTTTGCGAACAATGCGGCAATCTCACCGCCTTTCAGGTGGCGGGCGTGTGCCCCACCTATGGCTGCGCGGGCAAACTCAGCCCCCTCACGCCAGACCACCCCGCCGTGCGTGATAATCTCTACCGCTACCAGTACCTGCAAGAAGAGCCGCTGCCCTTCCGGGCAGTGGAACATACCGCCCAGTGGAAATCACAAAAAGCCGCAAAAGTTCAGCAGGAATTCATTGATGGGGAAACCAACGCCCTGAGTTGCTCCACCACCTTTGAAATGGGCGTGGACGTGGGCGACCTGAACGCCATTGTGCTGCGTAACATGCCGCCTTCCACCGCCAACTACGTGCAGCGTGCCGGGCGCGCCGGACGCCGCACCGAAAGCCCAGCCCTGGTGGTGACGTTTGCCCAGCGCCGCTCCCACGACCTGACCTTCTACGCCGAGCCGGAGCGCATGATTGCCGGGAAAATCCGCCCGCCAGTTGTGCCGCTCAAAAACGATAAAATCATCCGCCGTCACCTGCATTCGGTGGCTTTTGCCGCCTTTCTGCGCTGGGTGAAGGAGACGCGCGGCTATGAATATGACCACTGCGGCGATTTCTTTGCCCCTGCCGACCCCGCTCAAAACGGGCCGGATTTGCTGCAAGCGTACTTACAAAGCCGCCCGTCGGCCTTAGAGCAAGCCCTCTACCGCATTCTCCCGCCCGATGCCGAGCTGCGTCAACGCCTGGCTCTGGAAAATTGGGTCTGGCTGCCGTTCTTGACCGGTTCGGAGGAAGCCGTGCTGGACAAAGCCGCCCAAGACATCACCGGCGAATTACAGGAATTCGAAGTGTTGGAGAAAAACGCCGCTGCTGAAAGACGGTATCGTGACGCAGAGCAGGCAAAAGAGATTCAAACCACCATCCGCAGCCGCGACCTGCTCGGCTATCTCGGCTCGAAGAACGTCCTGCCCAAATACGGCTTCCCCACCGACGTGGTCATGCTCAAGACCGACCATCTCCACATCCCCAGCGCCGACAAAATTGAGTTGGACCGCGACCTGAAAATCGCCATCTCCGAGTTTGCGCCTGGCGGCCAGGTGGTGGCAGCGGGAAAAATCTGGCACAGCCGCGGCTTGTACCGCCTGCCGGGGCGCTCCTGGGTGCCGTATGGTTATGCTGTGTGTCCGCACTGCAACCGCATGACGATTGAGCCGGGCAACCGCGCGCCGCTGCGCTGCGCCTGCGGCAACACCCTGCAAAGCGCCAAAGTGAAAGGCGTGTACATCGTGCCGGAACATGGTTTTCTGGCCGCCAATCAAACCGAAACCCCCGGAGAGCAGCCGCCAGAGCGCATCTATGCCAGCCGCGTCTATCTGGCAGATTACCGCGCCGCGCACGACCAGCCCTTCGACCCGCAAAATATCCAGCCAGACACGGATTTCGCAGGCCGCGCCCGCGTGCTTAAAGGCTATGCCCGCTATGCCTACCTGGCGCTGGTCAATGACGGTTATCGCCACGGTTTCCAAGTCTGTTCGGTCTGCGGCTTTGCCGATGTGATTGACCCGAAACAGAAACTTCTCAAAGAACATAACAACCCGCTTACTCAATCAAAATGCACCGGCACGTTAGAAAACTATGACCTGGGGCATCACTTCATGACCGATGTGCTGCAATTGCGCTTCGAAATTCCTCTGCGCGACGAAAGCGCCAGATACTCCTTGCTCTACGCCATTCTGAACGGCGCCAGCGATGCGCTCGAAATCCCCCGCGAAGACATCGGCGGCCTGGTTTTCTACCCGGATGGGCAGCCCTCCCTGCTGCTTTACGATACCACCCCCGGCGGTTCGGGGCATGTGGAAATGATTTCTCATCATCTGAGAAAGGCTCTAGAAGGCGCGTACAAGCGAGTCCGCGCTTGTGATTGCGGACGCGATAGACGCGATACCAGTTGCTACAGTTGTCTGCGCGGCTACGACAATCAGCGCTGGCACGACCTGCTGGTGCGCGGCGCTGCTGCCGACCTGTTGGAGCAAATCATCCGCTAAAGGAGCACTGATCAACCATGCCGATTTTCGAGCGTTTCTTGCGCTATGTGTGGGCCGAACACGCCCTCGACCTGGCTGTGCAGGGCGGGTCACCCGCCGCGCTGCGCCCCTGGCTTGCCAAACAGGGATTGCAAGACGATTCCGCGCGCCGCACCGCCAACATCCTGACCTGGCTTTGGTTCCCAAAAGACCCGCGCGCCGCGCGTTTACGCGACGAAGCCCTGGCGCTCTACCCGCAGATTCCTCTGGCTGACCACCTTGCCCTGCACTGGGGCATGGCGCTGTGCCTCTTTCCGTCCTTCCGTCAGAGCGCGCAAGCCGCCGGGCGTCTTATCCGCCTGCAAGGCTATTTTTACAAAACCGACATCGTCTCGCGCGTCCTGGAAAAATACAGCAACCAATCCACGCTCAAGCGCGCCGTAGAGCGCGCCATTCAGACTTTTACCGATTGGAGAATTATCGAAGGGCAGTCCTCCCCGCGTTACACCGCCCTGCCCGCCCGCGCCCTGAGCGACCCTGCGCTTGCCACCTGGTTACTGCGCGCCCTGCTCCACGCGGAGCCAGAACGCTACTGGCGTCTGGATGATTTACAGCGCGCCCCCGAACTCTTTCCCTTTGAAATTGAACAAGCCCTCCCCCTGCTGCACGCCGACCCGCACACCACCATTCACCGCGACGCGGCCGGGGAGGAGATTGTCGGCCTGCTCAATTCGTAGCGTGAAGTACAAACATATCATCTGCGCCAATGACGCCCTGGCTCGCATCCGCGCCTGCATCCAATCCAATCTACAACGCTGGGCTGCTGCCCGAGATCATTCGCTCTAGAACGCAAAAAAATAGTAACTGCTCATCCATTTTGGTTTCGCGGGGATGAAACCCCTGCTCATGGCCTGAAAGTCCGCTGAAGCGGACTAGCCCGAAGGGCTTTTTTGTACTGAGGCAGGGCGCTTGCCCCCGCCATCGGGGTCAGCCCGCCGAATCCGGCGTGAAATCAATTAGCCTGAGCAGTTACTTCTTGGCTTAAGTTATGACTGATGCCTTGTTCCAAAAAACGCCCTTCAAGGGCAAATGCGCGGTGGTCACCTCATGCAACCCGCGCACTGCCAACATCTATCTGAATTATCGTGCATGAACTCAACCGCGCCCCGCTCGGGCATGTGGAGTGGGACTATTAGCCAACCCCGCATCAGACTCACAACATCCCCGCCGCCCGCTCCAGGTCCTCCTCGTTCGGCTGGGCGTAGCGGGCGGTGGTATCCAGGCGGCTATGGCCTAAAAACGTGGCGGCCGTCACCAAATCCACTTGCGGGTTGCGCACCAAGCGGGTCGCTACCGTGTGCCGAAACGAGTGCGGGCTGACATGCTCCACCCCCGCCTCGGCGGCATATTTTTTGACGACGCTCCAGATGGCATAGGAGGTCATCGGCTTTTTCAAGCGGGACGAAAACAACGGCGCGGACTCCCCTTCGCCTGCTTCCGTTTCGAGAAACTCTTTCAATACCTCGGCGGCGCGTTCGTGAACAGGAACCCGCCGGGTTTTCTTGCCTTTACCCATCCGCACCGTCACCCAGCCGGTCTTGCCCCTCAGTTCCACATCCGAACGCAAAAGCGCCGCCGTTTCTGAAACCCGCAACCCGGTGGCCGCCAGCAATTCCAGGATGGCCCAATCACGCAGGCTGGCTTTCCGCGCCCGGCGCAGGATTCGCTTCAGGTCATCTTCTGCCAGGGCTTTCGGCGCGATGAGCTGCTGCTCCAATCCTTTAAGCCGCCGGGTGGGATCTTCTGTTACCAGGTTTTTCTCCATCGCAAAAGCAAAAAAAGCTTTCAGCGAAGAAATCCGCCGGTTGACGGTGGCCGGTTTGAAATCCTTCTCGGCCTGGTTGCGCCACTCCTGCAAGTCGCGCCAATCGGTCTTAGAAGGCGAGAAGGCCTCGCCAGTGGCCTGCGCGAACCAGGTCATGAAATGGCGCATGTCCGAAAGATGCGCCCGAATTGAACGCGCCGAAGCGTCGCGGCTCTCGAGCCAGGTCTTGAAATCATCCAGCATCGTATTATCTTGGGTAGCGTTTTCCATAAAATCACCGTTTTTGGCCTGAAATCGGCCTAAAATGGGCTATTTTGGGATGTTTTAGGAGATTATACCAAAAATAATTAATATTATTTTGTATCTTGTGGTGCTACAGACTTATTTCTTAAGGTGGGTTTGAAGTGCATGCAAAGCATTTTGCAGCGACGAAGGTTCGCCAAAGTCATACCTTATCCCTGTTGAAATTTTTCACAATCGCATCTACAATAGACAGAGTACGTCTATTCGGGATATGCTTTAGGCTTGGGAGGTTCAGATATGGCAGATAAAGAAGGCTCACAGATGCAGAGAAATCTGGCATTTGCCCTGGTTGGGCTGGCTTTTTTCCTCATGCTTTGCGCATTTTGCGCATCCACCGTTCCGTTGCTTTATGCAAGCGTGAGGGACTTGGGGGTTGCGTCTCAACTGCCAAGTGGCAACGCAACCACCGCAGAACTCGAGCAAAGGGTACTTTTGCTGGAAAAAGACCAGAATTCAAAGCTGCAACAAATCGCCTGGGCGCTCGACCAGAAACTGTACTACATTACCGGCGCTGCGCTGTTCATCTCCAGCCTGGCGGCGTTTTTTGGGTGGAAAACATACAAAGATTTGGACACCGTCATCCGCGAAAAAATCCGCGTAACGCTGGAGAATGAACTCTACCAGTTAGACCCGGCCAACCTGACGGTACGCCTGCCTGAAACCCATCCTGATAAAGCAAAAATAGAGAGCAGACTGCGCGCCGCCGGATTGAAAAACATAAAAACGTACACCGAACTAAGCGACCGCTGCAAAGTGGGCCTGACGATTGTGCCGGTGGAGAATGAAGAGCAGGAAAAAGATTTTGTCGCCTTTTTAGAGCGTGAACAGCCCAAAGTAGACCACGCTGCGTTTGTGTTGTATGTGTCTACCGGGTATCGGCTCTCGCAAGATGCCATCAACAAACACGACCGCGCGGCGACTGCCAACATGCCATCCACTGTTGTAACGGCCATTCTGGCAATTTCACGCGGCTTGCATCGTGACCGAACTATCCCCGATAAGAAGGAGGGCGTATGAGCAAGTTCACCCTGACCCTGTTCGACACGACTGGCATCCAGGATTACATCTTTGCCAGCAACCGTTTGCAGGAAAACATCGGCGCATCGGAGTTGGTGTATCGCGCCACTACGTTGTGGGCTTTTAAGGCTTTGGAAGATGCTGGGATAAAGCGCGAAGAGCATAATATCAAGAATCCAGCCGATTTGGATTGGGACTACAGCGATAGAACTATTGATGACGATAAAAAGCCACTCTTACAGGCCGAGGTCATCCAGGCGGCGGGCGGGAACACACTGGTTTTGTTCCGCGCCAAGGAAGATGCAATTGAATTTGTGAAGAGGTTGACCCTGCGCCTGCTCAAAGATGCGCCTGGCCTGACGGTTCTGGCCCAACACCTTCACGATTTTGATTTCCAGAAAAACAGCCTCTTTGAGGCCCGCAAAACGCTCGAAGGCAAAATGCGCGAACACAAGCAAACCTGGCCGGGCCACGCAGCCACCCTGGGGCTGGGCGTCACCGCGATTTGCGAGTCAACCGGCTTGCCTGCAGTCACGGGTCTGGATGGCGATAACGCAGGAACGTTGGTTTCTGCCGAAGTGGCCGCCAAACGCAACTTCAGCCAGGCGGCAAACAAACGGCTGGATGTGCTTCTGAAACCGGCCAGTGATACCTACATTTACCCCTTTGACCTGGACAAAATTGGCCGGGAGCATGGTGAAGAAAGTTATATCGCCGTGGTACACGCCGATGGCAATCGCATGGGCCAAGCTGTGGCTGGGCTGGCTAAGGGCAAGCCCAACCGGGAGTACATCAAAGAAATTCGGGCATTTTCCAAAAAGATTAATGCCATTAGCCTGGCTGCTCTCTCCCGTGTGGTTGCCCTGGTTGTGCAGGCTGTAGAACGGGATGCCATTCCCTCTGTTGTGGAAGGTGGCAAAAAATTCCTGCCCCTCCGCCCGCTGGTCTTTGGCGGCGACGATGTGACGTTTGTGTGTAATGGAAAAATTGCTCTCGAACTGGCTTCCACGTACCTGGAAACATTTCATGCGGAAGCCGAAAAACACAGGCTTGACCTGCATGCCAGCGCCGGAGTTTCGGTGGTCAAGTTGCATTATCCATTTGCCCGTGCGTATGCACTGGCGGAAGAATTAATCTCCAGCGCGAAATCGCTCACGCGCGGCGACAAAAACTGCTCCGCGCTTGACTGGCATTTTGCCCAAAGCGGCTTGAGCGGTTCGTTGGAGCATATCCGCGAGCGTGAATACCGCGCTGAAAATGGCAAATTCCTGCACCGCCGCCCGCTGACCCTGGAGGAATGGGGCCGTGTCGAAGATGTGATTTACAAATTCAAAGACGAGAATAAGTGGGCGCGCAACAAGGTCTTTGGCTTGCGTGAGCCGCTGCGCAAAGGGGAGGATGCGGTTGAGAAATATCGCCAGGATTTCAAACTTCCAGAACTGCCCGAAATTGCCGGTCAGGAAGCGCGTCAAAAAGGTTGGGCAGATGGCAAGTGCTATTACTTTGACGCGATTGAACTGCTCGACCACTACGTTGCCTTGAAAAACGAGGAGGCGCAAAAATGACCCCCACCAAAATTGTCCTGACCCTGAAAAGCGCGGCCACTTTTGGGCGCGGCGACGGCGTGGCCGGGCTGATAGACCGTGAAATCGAACACGACCAATACGGTTTCCCCTTCCTGCGCGGCAAGACGCTCAAAGGCTTGCTGGCCGAATCCGCCGAAAACATCGTCTTTGCACTCGGAAAAGATTCCAAATGGCGCGAAGCCAAAAATGCGCTCTTTGGCGTAGGCGGCAGCGGACTCAAGGGGCGCGGCAACCTGCATGTTGGTGATGCTCGTTTGCCGAAAGCCTTACGCGCCGCTGTATTGGCTGAAAAGATGTCCAAAGAAGACGTGCTCTACAGCCTGACTGGTATCCGCCGCCAGACCTCCATCAACAAAGATGGCGCGCCGGAACATGCCACCCTGCGCTCGATGCGCGTGCTGCTGCCGGGTGTGACTTTGGAAGCCCCGATTTCTTTTGATGGCAATCTGGAAGAAACACACAAGCAACTCCTGGCCGCCGCCGTGTTGGACTTGCGCCATGCCGGGACAGGACGTAATCGCGGGCGCGGCTGGCTGCAAGCCGACCTCGACAACGATGCCGCCACACAAACCTTGTTTGAAGCGTTCAAAGGGGCAATCAAATGAGCGCATACCTCTACACCCTGACCCTTGAAGAACCTGTCCTGGCCAGCGGGCTAGATGGTGAATCCAACAGCGCCCAGAGCCTGCCTTACATCCCCGGTGGCGCGGTGCGTGGAGCCTTTATCCAGGCTTTTACGGGCAAGCTGGACGCGACGGATGACAACTTCCGCCGCCTGTTCTTGAACGGCGAAACCTGCTATCTGAACGCCTATCCGCTGGTCAACAAGCAGCGCGCCCTGCCGACCCCGCGCACCTGGCAGGTGGAACGCAAACCGGCCAAAGATGCGGCAAAGAAACTCTATCGCCAGCCGCCTGAAGGGCTGGAAACCAAAAGCGCATCTTTCGCCTTTTGGACAATGAATACCACTGGCCTGAATCGGGTGGACATCGACTGGCAGGTTAATGTTCACACCCTGCGTGATGCCCAACTGGGGCGTTCGACCAGCGAATCCGGAGCCGTGTACCGCTATGTTGCCCTGCCTGCGGGGATGCAACTGCAAGGCGTTATTCTGTGCCATTCTGATAAAGTAACGGAAGAATTAGGTGCGATAAAAGACTCCCTGCACGGCAAAACCCTCCTGCTCGGCAAGGCCCGCACGGCAGGTTACGGCGCGGCGAAGATTGAACTCACCGAATTGCCCCCCGATTGGCAGGAATGGACACTCCCCAGCGACCTTTCGGGCGCTGTTACCCTGACCCTGCTCAGCCCGGCCATTGTCCGAGATGAGCGCGGGCAGTTTTCGCTTGACCCGACTGCGGCCCTGAAAGCGCGACTGGGCAATCAGATCGCCGTCACGGTTGTTGCTCGTGGTGATGTGGCGATTGGCGGATTCAACCGGGCCTGGGGATTGCCCTTGCCCCAGATGACCGCCATCGCCGCCGGGAGCGTTTTCAGCGTGAGCGGCGCAGCCCCGGACGAATTGAAGAAACTTGCTCAGTCCGGTTTTGGTGAGCGCCGGGCCGAAGGCTTTGGGCGCGTAGCGCTCAACCTTGATTTACCCGCCGTGGAAATGCCGCTGGTCGATATCCCGATTCTGCTGGCCTCGCCACAGGCATCCGCTTTGCCCGCCAACGACCCGCTGGCCGCGCGGATGCTCAAACGCCTGATGCAGCGCGACCTGGACGAGCAGGTCATTCGCCTGGCGCGCAGCCTCACCGCGACCTACAAAGGAGGCCTGCCCAACAGTCAGTTATCCCGCTGGCGTATCATCCTGCGCGATGCCCTGACCGCCAAAGATGTCAAGCGCGTTCACGATTTTGCGGAAAAAGCCAAGGGCAAGCCCGGTTGGAAGAAGATGGAAAAAGTGCGCCTTTCGCAAGGCAACCGGCGTCTGACGGAATGGATTGACTCCGTACTGGCTGGCGACCAGGACTGGCAAGATACCTGGGAGAAGCACTTCTCGCGCTCCCGAAAAATTGGCGATGTCACACTTTCAGCAGATACCTTTGCCGATGAATACCGCCTGCGCCTGATGGATGCCGTTTTGGCGATTCTTTCCAAGCAGAACAAAGAGGAAGAAGGAGGGGCGAATGGCTAAAGAACGCACCTTACATCGCTCACTGGTTGAGCGTTGGGTGATTACCGGCGCGCTGGTGTTGGAATCCCCCGCCCATTTTGGCAACGGCGACGCCGACCCGTTGAAGGATATGCCTTTACTGTTCGATGAAGCCACCGGCAACCCGCTTCTGCCCGGAACTTCGATTGCCGGGGCCTTGCGCAACTACCTGCGTGAGCGCGCCCTGGGGTACGGAAAAGCCGAGGAAGCCGAGACAATCGCTTCCGCCTTGTTTGGCGGCTGGCGCGAAAACCCCGAAGGTACGCAAAGCCCGCTCATTGTCTTTGACTCGGTCAGCGAGACATCCGGGTTTGAACTGCGCGATGGGGTTGCCATTGACGCCGAAACCCGCACCGCTGAAGATAAAAAGAAATTTGACATCGAATTGCTTGCGGCTGGAACGACCTTTCCCCTGCGCTTTGATTTGCTGGTAAGCCAGCAGGCGGATAGCAAGCGCCTGCGCAACATCTTGGCGACGGCGCTAACCGGCTTGCAAAAGGGTCACATCACTCTGGGCGCGCGCAAGCGGCGCGGCTTTGGGCAGGTTTCGGTTGAGAATTGGCAGGTCACCAAATATGCCCTGACCGACAAAGACGGTTTGCTGGCCTGGCTTTCCAGCGAGCGCAAGTGGAAAACCGAAGTCGAGCCAAAAACAGACCCGGACATTGCAGTTGCTCTGGGCGCGGACTTGCTGGATGAAGATGCCCGGCAGACCGCGCACCTGAGCGCTACCTTCACCCTGGATGGCACCCTGATGATTCGCTCCGGCTTTGGCGCCTCCGACACCGGGCCAGATACGGTTCACCTGCACGCCGCCCGCCTGAGTGGGGTTCCAGAACCAGTCATCCCCGGCACCAGTTGGGCAGGTGTGCTGCGCGGCCGGGCCGAGAAAATTGCCCGCACAGTTTCGGGTGATGACCAGGATTTGGCCCGCGCCTTTGTGGTCGGTATGTTTGGCCCATCAGAAATCAAGCCAGGTGAGAAGAACGCGCGCGCCAGCCGGGTCAGTATCAGTGAATCACCCATTGAGCAGGTTGATTCACTGGTGGTGACGCGCGTCAAAATTGACCGCTTCACCGGCGGGGCGTTCGAGAGCGCCCTGTTCACCGAGCAGCCCGCGGTTGGCAAACCCGAAACCCGGGTGACGCTCGACCTGACCCTGCGCAACCCGGCTAACGCCGAAGTTGGCCTGCTCCTGCTGCTCCTGAAAGATCTGTGGACGGGCGATTTGCCCATCGGTGGCGAAAGCGGCGTGGGGCGCGGACGGCTGAAAGGCATCACAGCGACGCTGAAGACCCCCGCTGGCGAGTGGACATTTCAACAAAAAGGCGACCACTTGATTGTGCCGCCTAAGGCAGAAACCCTTGAAACCTGGGTGGATGAATTCAACCAGGCCATGAAGAAAGCGCAGGTGACAGCATGAGCGACTTTATCAAAAACGATGTCGAACTGCCTGAAAGCGGCAAACTGCAAGAGTGGATTGAAAAACAACTCAAGGCGCATGAGCCTACCCTGCTGGCTTTTGCCGATGATGGCGTGATTTGGGGCAAATTGGTTAACGATACTTTGAGTCTTTCCCCGAATGCGCCCGAACTGCGCGAGAAAACGCTCCAGCAGGCATCCATTTTTAACGCGGATTGTGAAGTGCGCTTGTTCCGTGACGAGTTGTTTACAGACGACAACCCAAAGTGGAAATGTGTTCGGATTGTGGATGGAAGCGACAAAGAGCGTGTTATCCCCGAAAGCCAGATCTTGTGGGGTAATGAAGCCAAAGGCCCGGCAGAAAATGGATTTATCTACGCCAGCGAATACCGCGCCGGCATTCCCGGCCAGTGGCTGCCGCTAAATGAACCTTTTGGCTCAGAAAAATGCGCCCGGCTGGAAGTGCATCACCTGGTTGAGTTTGACGACAAAACCGGCGAAGCCCGCATCGTTGCCAGCCGCCTGGCTGGGCTTTTAATTGGCAAGCGAGCGATGGAGGTGGAGAAATGACAATTCCAAAGCATACTCAGGAAGAAATTCCCGTAAATCGAAAAGCGATTGCGCCATACAACTTTGTTCCCCTTCCAAATTCTGTTCGCTTGATTGAGAAACCGCCTTCTCATGGTGTTTATGCTGAAAACCTGTTGACGGGAAAAATTACCTGCATACTGGTCAACGAAACGCCAATCTATGTTCGCGCGGCGCAAACATTAGAACAAGAAAAAGGCAACCCTTCTCAAGAACCGTTTTATTATGGCGAAGCTCTGGTCATTCCGGGCAGCAGCCTGCGTGGGATGCTGCGAACCCTGGTTGAAGTCGTCAGTCAGGCCCGACTGGCCCCGGTGACGGAGAAGCAATTGTTTTATCGCTCGGTGGAAGATACTTCGATGGGACAAGCCTATCGGGAGCGCATGAAGGATAAAGTGCGGGCTGGTTTTTATCACGAAGACCAAACCGGTTCTTGGATTACACCAACGATTGCATGCCGAGTTCTCCGCGAAGACATATTGTCAGATTTTGGTGGAACTAGCCTGTACACAAACGAAAGACCCGCCTCGCCCAAACGCGTGCCACGCCCTGAAATACAGCATAAGCCAGTGTATGTAAAGATGCCGGAAATAGCATCTGAAAATCCTGCGCGCTTTTGCAATGTGGAAGAATTTGCGCGCCAGAGGCAAGATGGTTTACAGGAAGGCATTCTGGTCATTACAGGCGACATGCAAAATAAGAAGAATGAATTTGTTTTTATGAAAATGGCTGTTGGCGATTCACTTTCTTTGAAAGATTCGCAAATCTATTTATTTGAAGACCGTGACCAGGTTACGCAATACCAGAAGAACGCTTTCAAGAACGGCAAACGGGGGCAGGGTACTCTGCGAAATGGCGACCCAGTTTTCTATCTTGTCGGCGAAAGGGAAGATGAAGTTATCGGCTTTGGTCGCGCTTATATGTTCCGCCTTCCTTACAAACTTTCCCCTGCCCAAATGTTGCCCGATGAATTGACAGGCGATGAGACTCGGTATGACCTGGCGGAGGCCTTGTTTGGCTATGTGCCAAGTGAAAAAGTCAAAAAATCAGGCCGCCAGGCCGCTGCAGGCCGCGTTTTTGTGGGTGATGCGGTGATGGATGGTAAGGCGTCTGAAGCTGTGCTGCCTGCCGGGCAGTTGAAAATTCTCTCCTCGCCCAAGCCAACTTCATTTCAGCATTACCTGACGCAGGACAACGTCAACGACCCGGATAGGCTGTATCACTATGATTCGCCCAAAGACAAGACCACTCTGCGAGGACACAAGTTTTACTGGCACAAGGGCCAGGTTGAGCCGGAAGAGTATCT
Source organism: uncultured Anaerolinea sp. (assembly GCA_964422545.1). Taxonomy (GTDB): domain Bacteria; phylum Chloroflexota; class Anaerolineae; order Anaerolineales; family Villigracilaceae; genus UBA5195. Next base: position 43,993 of record CAYRBO010000025.1, read on the forward strand.
GGCTGATGAGCAGGATGCGCGCGACCATGACACCCAATATGCGCCACCAGTGAAGCCGATTAAGCCCCACCAGGCGTTTACGTTTGAGATTCGTTTTGAAAATCTGAGGTTGGAAGAACTGGGCGCGCTGCTTTGGGTGCTGGACAAAGCCAAAGATGAGCAGTATCGTCTTAAGATTGGCATGGGCAAACCCTACGGCTTGGGGTCGATTCGCGTTGATTCCAGTGTCGAACTTGATGACCGAAAAGCCCGATATGGGAATCTGCTAGAAAGTTCGGCCTGGTTCGAGCCAAAAGCGCCAGATTCTGAGGGTAAATGCGGCGAAGCCCGCCTGGCCTTTGCGCGCTGGGTGCTTCGAAACGAGAGTGCAACCACAGAAGATGTAGACTTGCAAGAGCGCATCCAGGAACTTTTGATTATGCTTTCCTGGAAAGAACACCCAGCCAAAGACGAAACGCGCTATATGACATTGAAAGAATTTGTTGGCAAGGAAGGCCGATTTAACAAAAAGCGCCCCGTGCTTGCCAGTCCGCACACTGTTTTCGGTAAATGGCTAAAAATACCTGTGCCTAAGGTATTCACCCCCACCGAAGCGCCGCCGCAACTGCTACAGCCGGGAGATATCCTGCAAGCCTCGGTCTACTATCCAGAACGAGGAGATATTTATCTGCAATGCAAGCATCACGGCGAAAACGATTTCTGTGTCGTTCGAAAAAGCCAGCGCAAGCCCAATGACCATCTTTTAGATTTAGAAGGCGCCGAAGTGTTTCTGGAAGTGATAACAACAGAAAAATCAGGCGATGATTGGCTGATAGAATGTAAAATGGCACGCTAACCCATGCTCCTCTCCATCCTCCTCTCCCTCACCGCCGAATCCTCATACCCCATCCTGGGAGCGTTGGGACGGCCGGCGCAGGCCTGGTTTTTGCGGCAGGTGACGCGCGCCAGGCCGACTCTGGCCAGCGCTTTGCATGACGAGAAGGGCTTGAAGCCGTATACGGTTTCAACCCTGCTCGATGACAACGGACGCCCGCTGGCAGCTGGCACCTGGCTGAAGCCGGGACAACTCGTCTGGCTGCGGCTGACGACCCTAAACGAGGAAATGTCCTCGCTGCTGCAAACGCGCGTCATCCAGAAATTGCCGAAGCGGTTGACGCTGTATAAGATGGATTTTCGGGTGGATGATGTCTTTGAGAACCGGGCGGAGCATGCCTGGGCGGGAAGTTCATCGTTTGCGGAGATGGCGCAGGATGCGGGGCTGGCGAACCCGGCCAACACGGCGCGGATGGAGTTCGCCAGCCCGACCGCCTTCCGCTCCAGTGGGCTGGAAATCAGCCTGCCGCTGCCGGGGCAGGTCTTTCGCAGCCTGTGGGCCAAGTGGAATGCCTTTTGCCCCGAGGCCATGCAGGTGCAGGAGTTGTGGCCGCAGTTTGCCGAGAAATGTATCGTAGTCAGTGAGATGACGGCGGTCAACACCACGCATTGGGTCTTTGCGGAGGGGACGCGCGGTTCGGCGACCGGCTTTACCGGAACGGTGGCGTTCCAACTGCCGCCCGCGCGCCAACTGGAAGCCGAATGGCGTCCTTATACCGATGGCGCGGCGGCGGTCATGCAGTCGCTGGCCAGGTTTGCGTTTTACGCCGGGGTGGGGCATCATGCGACGATTGGGATGGGGCAGGCCCGCCTGCTCAGCCCTTCCACATCCAGCCGGTAATCAAAATCTGAGCGGCAGCCGCCAATAACAGGAAACCCACCAGCAGGAAAAAATTCATGACCATGCCAATCTCCCTTTTTACAGGTTAAGACCGCAAGAGAGCGCACATGTTAAGCCCATGCCGCGCGCCAAAGCCCTGCCCGATGAGACAACCCATTTGTGAAAAATTTCACACTGTAGCGATTTGGGGTGATTACCGTTCGCAAAACACGAAAAAAGGAGCAGGGATGCGTTCCGGTGAGTTGCAGGGCGCAGAGCGGATGGAGCAAACGCGGGTGTCAAGCCAATTTGAAGGGGTTTTGCGTTTGCGCCATGCGAAGTTCGCAGAGTTGGTACATATAAGCGTAAAAATGTGCTAGAATGAGCAAAAGCGCGATTTCGAGCGATTTTTTAGGGACTGTCGGCATGTCCCCACACATCTTCGGATGATTGAAACAAAGCCCTCTTCCCACTTTTCCGTTTCGCTACCCACCGTCGGCATGTCCCCACACATCTTCGGATGATTGAAACCAGCAGGAGGGCAAACTTGCTCACCGTCCATGCCTTAGTCGGCATGTCCCCACACATCTTCGGATGATTGAAACTCATTAGAGACCTGCGAAGTCAACTCTGCGAAGAGGTCGGCATGTCCCCACACATCTTCGGATGATTGAAACTTGAAAAGCTTTCGGAGAGGTATGATGGCGCGAAGCCGTCGGCATGTCCCCACACATCTTCGGATGATTGAAACGGGGTGACAAGGGTGGATAAGACGACCATAGCCAGCAGGTCGGCATGTCCCCACACATCTTCGGATGATTGAAACCCCCAGACCACCAAGCTTCTTGTGGTCATAACGTGGGCGTCGGCATGTCCCCACACATCTTCGGATGATTGAAACTTTCATCCATAGCAAAGGTAAAAACAAAGCCTGACCCGTCGGCATGTCCCCACACATCTTCGGATGATTGAAACTTTTTTTGCTTGGGTTATGCGCCAGGGTGGCGCAGTTTCCAGGTCGGCATGTCCCCACACATCTTCGGATGATTGAAACAGTTTAACCGCCTCAGATGTTTTGCCTGTTGCACCATAGTCGGCATGTCCCCACACATCTTCGGATGATTGAAACTAGTTTGCACGCACCGCAGGCGCCTGGTTGCCACGTTGTCGGCATGTCCCCACACATCTTCGGATGATTGAAACCCACTCCATGGGGTCAACAGGCACCCCACCAACCTTAGTCGGCATGTCCCCACACATCTTCGGATGATTGAAACTACCAGTTCAAGCACATCCTCCACTGTTTGGGTGGGGGTCGGCATGTCCCCACACATCTTCGGATGATTGAAACTTGGGTTGGCTATCGGCCATTATGGGTTTCAGCCCAATATGCGTCGGCATGTCCCCACACATCTTCGGATGATTGAAACTTGGGGGGCCAGAGATTTTTGCGCAAGTCGGAGAACTTGTCGGCATGTCCCCACACATCTTCGGATGATTGAAACTCTGCAGCCACTAGGCTTACTCCGTACGCGCTCACCGGTCGGCATGTCCCCACACATCTTCGGATGATTGAAACTTGAACCTCGGTGAGGAAATTCCGTTCATCACCGCCATCCGTCGGCATGTCCCCACACATCTTCGGATGATTGAAACAAAAATTTTATTTGCTCGATAATTTGGAAGAGTAAGTCGGCATGTCCCCACACATCTTCGGATGATTGAAACAACCACTAACAATATTAGGGTCCAAAAGGATATAACCGTCGGCATGTCCCCACACATCTTCGGATGATTGAAACTAAAATTACTATTTTATGTATCTCTTTCTGCTCCTCGTCGGCATGTCCCCACACATCTTCGGATGATTGAAACACGTAGTCTGCCTGGGTGGGAGCAGGTTCGGCAGTCGCGTCGGCATGTCCCCACACATCTTCGGATGATTGAAACTTTTTAGGCAGGAATTGCAAATTTCACGGTTACGGCGTCGTCGGCATGTCCCCACACATCTTCGGATGATTGAAACAAGTATACACATACGTGTATATCTCGCCATTGGCCGTCATGTCGGCATGTCCCCACACATCTTCGGATGATTGAAACCTTGAAGGTGGCTTCTTCGGCGTCAGCGTCAGCATCGGGTCGGCATGTCCCCACACATCTTCGGATGATTGAAACTATAGGTCATGCCATTGTGAGTGGCAATTTCGGGCGTGTCGGCATGTCCCCACACATCTTCGGATGATTGAAACATGAACTTTTCGCCGATTTGGATAACCCAGATTCCCAGTCGGCATGTCCCCACACATCTTCGGATGATTGAAACTTCCAGGCGATCACTTCCCCACCACCTGTGAGATGGTCGGCATGTCCCCACACATCTTCGGATGATTGAAACCTTCAAAGACGCTTTGTTGAAGCGCTTCGGGTGTGGCGGGTCGGCATGTCCCCACACATCTTCGGATGATTGAAACGCTGCGGTCGTTGGTGTCTCCGACGGGGCAAAGGGGGGTCGGCATGTCCCCACACATCTTCGGATGATTGAAACTGTAAGGTATAGACCTTACTTACTACTTTACAAACAAGTCGGCATGTCCCCACACATCTTCGGATGATTGAAACTCTGAGGAAAGCCTTAATTGTTAAGAGAACCACTAACAAGTCGGCATGTCCCCACACATCTTCGGATGATTGAAACGGAAGAGTAATCCTTGCAGTTCCATCGTTTTCTCCTTTTAAGTCGGCATGTCCCCACACATCTTCGGATGATTGAAACAATGAGGATCCGGGTCGGGAATTGACCAGCAGGATGGTCGGCATGTCCCCACACATCTTCGGATGATTGAAACACATGCTTGAGGTCTTTCTCCTTCACAGTTCTACCCTGTCGGCATGTCCCCACACATCTTCGGATGATTGAAACGATTGAACCCAGTTGCGTGGAGGAAGGGGGAGTGCAGTCGGCATGTCCCCACACATCTTCGGATGATTGAAACGTGTACCACGGCGCCAAAGTCCAGAACATGGCTTGCATGAGTCGGCATGTCCCCACACATCTTCGGATGATTGAAACGAAGAATCGCCTTCTGTAGGTCGCTCTTACCTACTAGGTCGGCATGTCCCCACACATCTTCGGATGATTGAAACACGAATAAGTGCAGACAGTTCCTGCTTCTGCCTGTACGTCGGCATGTCCCCACACATCTTCGGATGATTGAAACGAGTCTCAGGCTATCTGAGGAAAGCCTTAATTGTTAGTCGGCATGTCCCCACACATCTTCGGATGATTGAAACTCGGCGGTCGCGCGGGCGTACAGCTCCATCTCATCGGTGTCGGCATGTCCCCACACATCTTCGGATGATTGAAACGTATTGATGTAACCAGCCTGCTTCTCTGCTTCGGCCCAATTGTCGGCATGTCCCCACACATCTTCGGATGATTGAAACTCGACCGCAGGTTCGCTGTTGTCCCAGGGACTCCACGCGAGTCGGCATGTCCCCACACATCTTCGGATGATTGAAACGAAGATGAGGAAAAATGTCCCCGAAACATCGTAAGTCAATGTCGGCATGTCCCCACACATCTTCGGATGATTGAAACGTGTCGCTGGCGACCGCAGAGAAGTTGACCCAATAGTCGGCATGTCCCCACACATCTTCGGATGATTGAAACAAACCCGGCACATTTGTCAACATCCAGTCACGAACATGACGCAAGTCGGCATGTCCCCACACATCTTCGGATGATTGAAACAAACAATGGATAGCCAGCTCACTCATCCCACATGCCGAGGGTCGGCATGTCCCCCCACATCTTCGGATGATTGAAACGTTTTACCTCGTCGGTCCTGCCAGTGATGGCATTCCAGTCGGCATGTCCCCCCACATCTTCGGATGATTGAAACGCAAGCACGCCTGTTGTTACAGAGAGGATATCTCCGTCGGCATGTCCCCCCACATCTTCGGATGATTGAAACTAACCTTCACCGAAATCGTTGTAGCAAGCGCTACAAACTGGTCGGCATGTCCCCACACATCTTCGGAGAGGGTTAGACCAGTGATGACTGGTTACGCACTGGATACGAAAAAGCGTAACCAG
>CAYRBO010000026.1:0-47108 GCA_964422545.1 uncultured Anaerolinea sp.
TTCGCGAAGGCGGTCTGACTGTTGGCGCGGGCGTCATCACCAAGATTATCGAATAGGTTGAGAAATGACCAAGCAGAAAATCCGTATCCGCCTGAAGGCGTATGACCACCGCGTTTTGGACCAGTCGGCCAAGCGCATTGTCGAGACTGCTGAACGTTCTGGCGCTCGCGTTGTTGGGCCTGTACCCTTGCCAAGCAAGAAAGAACGGTTTACAATACGCCGCTCTACTTTTATCGACAAGGATTCGCACGAGCACTTCGAAATTCGGACGCACAATCGTCTCATTGATGTCCTTGACCCTGATTCCAAGACGATTGACATGCTGATGCGTCTGAACCTGCCTGCGGGCGTTGATATCGAAATCAAAATCTAGTTCGTTCGTCAATACGTCTAACTGGTCTGGCGGGCAAGTAAAGTCAGACCAGTTAGATTGAATGAATACGGTAGGGCAAGAACGACCCTGTGCGTAGGCCAACAAATCGGAGGGCCGCGGCAGGCCGCTTGACTGCCCCGCTGAGAGATGATGCAGCCATAGCCCGGCTGACAGTCTCATAAAATCTTTGTAAAGGAGAAAACCGAGGATGTTGAAAGGGCTGATTGGAAAGAAGATCGGCATGACCCAGATCTTCGATGAGAGCGGTGTCGCTTATCCCGTTACTCTTATCGAGGCTGGGCCTTGCTATGTTACCCAGATCCGACGTCCGGAGACCGAAGGATACTCCGCAGTGCAGTTGGGTTTCGGCGAGACGCACCCAAAGCGGCTGAGCGGTGGCGAATTAGGCCACCTGAAAGCCGCGAGTCTGCCGCCCTTGCGCGTTTTGCGTGAATTCCGCGCCAAAGCTCCGGACGTTTCTGTTGGTGACGTGTTAAAGGTTGATGTGTTTGCTCCGGGCGAACGCGTTGATGTGATTGGCACCAGCAAAGGCAAAGGCTTTGCTGGTGGCGTCAAGCGTTATCACTTTGCTGGTGGGCCGAAAACGCATGGTCAGTCGGACCGGCATCGCGCTCCCGGGTCGAACTCATCTGGTACGACGCCAGGTCGTGTTTACAAAGGTTCGCGCCGCCCCGGTCACATGGGCAGCGACCGCGTTACAGTGCAAAGCCTGAAGGTTGTTCTGGTAGATGCCGAGCGCAACCTGATTGGCGTTCATGGCGCCGTTCCGGGTCCCAAAGGCGGCCTGGTGGTCATCAATGAGGCGCGCAAGCAGTAATGCGCGATGGAATGGAGAAAGACGCTATGAAAGTCGACGTTTTCAATATGGAAGGCCAGAAGGTGAAGCAGGTTGAACTGCCTGCTGCCATCTTTGAAGCCCCGATTAATGTGGATTTGATGCACCAGGCGTATATCCGCCAGATGGCGAACGCCCGCCTGGGTACGCACGACACCAAACTGCGTGGCGAGGTTGCTGGCGGCGGCAAAAAGCCCTGGAAGCAGAAAGGCACCGGGCGCGCCCGCCAGGGTTCTACCCGCGCCGCGCAGTGGGTTGGCGGTGGCCGTATTTTTACCCCGCATCCCCGCAAGTACACCCAGCGCATGCCGCTCAAGATGCGCCGCGCCGCGCTGCGCTCCGCGCTCTCGGCCAAAGCCGCTGAAGCGAGCATCATTGTTGTGGAAGACCTGACACTGGCCGAGCCGAAGACCCGCTTGATGGCTCAGGCACTTAACCGCCTGGTTGGCGGGGCCAGCGCGCTTGTGGTCATTCCTGAAAAATCGGCTTCTTATGATGTCGTTGTCCGTTCGGCCAGCAACATCGCAGGCGCCAAGGTCTTGCTAGCAGGGTATCTCAATATCCGCGACTTGTTCACGTTTGAGAAGGTCGTGTTGCCCTTGCAGGTGCTGGACGTTTTGAATTCCAACCTGTCATCCCCGCTTAAATCACGCGGGGCGTAGGAGGCGAGAATGATAACACTTTATGAGGTTCTCCGCCGTCCCCTTATCACAGAAAAGTCGAACTATCAGTCGGGCAAACTGAATCAGTATGCCTTTGAAGTTGCGTCTGATGCTACGCGCACGATGGTTAAGGACGCAATTGAAACATTGTTCGATGTAAAAGTGGAACGTGTGAACATTATCAATACTGCGGCCAAGCGTGGCCGCCGCGCCCGCAGCCGCCGTTTGTTGGTGCGTAAGGCTGGCTACAAAAAGGCGATTGTCACGCTGCAAGCGGGCCAGACTCTCCAGATTTTTGAAGGGGTGCAGTAATGGCTGTCAAGAAATATAAACCAGTTACGCCGGGGCAACGCGGCATGACGGGCTACTCCTTTGAAGAAATTACCAAGAGTGAACCTGAACGCTCACTGCTTGTGTCTCTGCGTAAAAAAGGCGGTCGGAATGCTTATGGCCGTGTCACCGTTCGTCACCAGGGCGGTGGGAGCAAGCGCTACCTTCGCATGGTTGATTTCAAGCGCGACAAACTGGGCATTCCCGCCAAAGTGGCCGCGATTGAGTATGACCCCAACCGTACAGCCCGCCTGGCGCTGCTACATTACGCTGATGGCGAAAAGCGCTACATCCTTGCCCCGCTTGGGCTGAAGGTTGGTGATGTGTTGCTCTCTGGCCCGGGCGCGGAAATCCGCCCTGGCAACTGCCTGCCGATTTCCAGCATCCCGGTTGGGACGATGGTTCACAATATCGAGGTCAAAGAAGGCAAAGGTGGTCAGTTGGTGCGCTCGGCGGGCGCTGCTGCCCAGCTGCTGGCTAAGGAGGGCGATTACGCCCAGATTCGTATGCCTTCGGGCGAAGTGCGCCTTATTCGTCAGAAGTGTTTTGCCACGATTGGACAGGTTGGCAACCTTGACCACAGCAACGTCAAACTCGGAAAAGCAGGCCGCAAGCGTCATCTGGGCATTCGCCCAACTGTGCGCGGTTCTGCTATGACCCCCCGCGACCACCCGCACGGCGGCGGCGAAGGCCGCCAGCCGATTGGCAAGCCCGGTCCGCGCAGCCCATGGGGCAAGCCCACCCTGGGCTATAAAACCCGCAAAAATAAGCAGACGGATAAGTTTATTGTGCGCCGTCGCAGCAAGACCAGCCGCTAAGGCGTGGTGACAGGTAAACGAGGTACGAGACTATGTCTAGATCTCTGAAGAAGGGGCCCTTCATTGCCCCAAAATTGCTCACGAAAATCGAATTGATGAACCAGCGTGGCGAGAAAAAGGTCATCCGAACCTGGAGCCGTGCCAGTGTCATCTTCCCGCAGATGGTGGGGCATACGATTGCCGTGCATGACGGCCGCCGCCATGTGCCTATCTACATTACCGAGAATATGGTCGGGCACCGCCTGGGTGAATTTGCTCCCACGCGCACATTCCGAGGTCATCTCTCGGAGAAGTCAACGAAGAGGAAATAAGCCATGACCGATATTCGCGCTTATTTGCGCTTCCTACCCATCTCGGCCCAGAAAGTGCGCCTGATTGTTGACCTGGTGCGCGGCAAAGATGCCAACGATGCGCTCGACCTGCTTCGCTTTGTGCCGAATCGCGCAGCCCAGCCTGTGTTGAAGCTGCTCAAGTCAGCGGTGGCAAACGCTGAAGAGAACTTTGGCGTCAGCCGTGATGACCTGTATGTAGCCACCATCTTTGCTGATGAGGCTCCTACTCGCAAATGGCGTCGTTTTGGCGCTCGCGGCCGTTTCAAACCGATACTGCGCCGTTCGTCGCACGTCACTGTCATTTTGCGGGAACGCGAAGCCTAAAGAGTAAGGAGAATATATGGGTCGTAAAGTTCATCCAATTGGTTTTCGCCTGGCTGTCAGCCGTGGTTGGCAAGGCCGCTGGTTTGCCGAAGGCGCACAGTATCGCGAACAGCTCCAGCAAGATTTTGCCATCCGTGATTTGGTGCAGGAAATTTCGCCCAAGGCGGGCGTCTCGCGCGTGGATGTGGAACGTTACTCCAACAAGGTAAAAGTGACCGTCCACACCGCAAAACCCGGAATTTTGATCGGTCGCAAGGGCGAAGGGGCTCAGAAAGTTCGCAAGGGGCTTCAGGATCTGGTGGGCAAGAAGATAGACCTTGATATCAAGGAACTGACTGCCCCCGATACTGATGCCTACCTGATTGCCCGCAATATTGCCGACCAACTTCAACGCCGCATTGCCTACCGCCGCGCGATGAAGAAAGCCATGCAATCTGCCATGCGGCAGGGCGCCCAGGGTATCAAAATTGAAGTGGCGGGCCGCCTGGCAGGCGCTGAAATGGCTCGCAGCGTGTGGCTGCGCGAAGGCCGCGTTCCGCTTCAAACCCTGCGCGCAGATATTGATTTCTCCCGCGCTGAAGCATTGACCACTTATGGACGGATCGGTATCAAAGTTTGGGTCTATAAGGGCGAGATGAAGCAGGAAGTGGAAGAAAAAATTGAATCCACCGAGGGCGTGTACGTCAGCGAGTAATCCCGCGCGCGCTTCACGTGGAACGATGGAGCGCGCGGGGTAAATCGCCCGTGCCTGAAGAGAGGTTGTTGCTATGTTAATGCCGAAACGTGTTAAGTGGCGCAAGCAGATGCGCGGCCGCATGAAGGGCAAAGCCCTGCGCGGCGCAGAAGTAAGTTTTGGGGAATGGGGCCTGCAAGCCCTGGAACCCGGCTGGGTGACCGCCCGTCAGATCGAAGCCGCCCGCCGCGCGATTGTGCGCGAAATGAAACGCCGCGGCAAGGTCTGGATTCGCATCTTCCCGGCTAAGCCCTATACCCACCGGGCTGCTGAAACCCGTATGGGTAAAGGCAAAGGCAGCGTCGAGTACTATGTCGCAGTGGTCAAGCCTGGCCGTATGATGATTGAGATTGGCGGGCTTTCGCATGAAGAGGCCCTGCGCGCGCTCAAAATGGCGCAATACAAATTTGCCATTAAGACCAAAATTGTTACCCGCCATGCGGCGGGGGCAGGAGAGTAAGGAATGAAAGCGAAAGAAATCCGCGCCCTGTCTGCCAATGAAATCAAGGTCAAGATTGCTGATACGCGCGAAGAACTGATGAAACTTCGTTTCCAGCAGGTGACCGGCCAGTTGACTGATACCAGTCGTTTGCGCGCGCTTCGGCGCGACATCGCCCGGATGGAAACTGTCCTGGCTGAGACGCAGAAGGCGACTGAATAGGAAGGTCCAAGATGAATACTCGTCGTCGTATGACTGGTGTCGTCACCAGCAATAAAATGCAAAAGACCGTTGTGGTACAAATTTCACGCAGTTACCGCCACCCGGTCTACAAGAAAGTTGTTCACCGCTCAATGCGCGTGAAGGCTCACGATGAAATCGGTTGCCAGGTTGGTGATGCCGTTCAAATCGTGGAAAGCCGCCCGATTTCTGCCGATAAGCGCTGGGTGGTTGAAGCCATCCTCAAGCGTGAAACCAAGACCGCCGATAGCGGGGTGGAGGTGTAATTATGATTCAGCAAGAGACTCGCGTCAAAGTTGCTGATAACTCCGGGGCCCGCGAATTGCTCGTCATTCATGTCATGGGCGGTTCGATGCGCAGGTACGCCAGTATTGGCGATATTGTAATTGCCACGGTTAAATCTGCAGCTCCACAAGGTGCCGTTAAGAAGAGCGAGATTGTGAAGGCTGTGATTGTGCGCGTGGCCAAGGAATGGCGTCGTGAAGACGGTTCCTACATTCGTTTTGATGATAATGCCGCGGTGATTCTGGACAATGACGGCCAGAATCCCAAAGGCAGCCGTATCTTCGGCCCGGTGGCGCGCGAATTGCGCGAAAAGGGCTTCATGAAGATAGTTTCACTGGCTCCCGAAGTTCTGTAAGCCAGTGAGGAGTGAAGCCATGAATGTAAAAATCCGTAAAGGTGATACTGTCGAAATTATCAGCGGCGGCCTCGAAGACAAGGGCAAACGCGGCGAGGTCATTCGGGTAGATCCGGATGAGCGACGTGTGGTTGTGCAGGGTGTCAATATCCGCACCAAGCACCAAAAACAAGCTCAAACACGCCAGGGCCGCAATATTCAACCTGGCCGTATTAAGTTTGAAGCCCCGGTCGATATTTCTAACGTGATGTTGGTTTGTCCCAAGTGCGACAAGTCGACTCGCGTTGGCGTCCAGCGCACGCTGGAAGGTGAGAAATACGTATCTCACCGTGTTTGCAAGCACTGCCAGGCTTTGATTGACTAAGGCATTGCCTGGACAGGAGAGCAAAAGATTATGAACAGATTGCAAGAACGTTATCAAAATGAAGTTGTCCCCGCCCTGCAAAAGGCCTTCAACTACCGCAATGTGATGGAAGTGCCTCGCATTCAAAAAGTAGTTGTGAATATCGGTTTGGGTGAAGCGATGGGCAACCCCAAGGCCCTGGAAGCAGCGGTCGCTGACCTGACGACCATTACCGGTCAGAAGCCTGTCTTGACCAAAGCGCGCAAAAGCATTGCGAATTTCAAACTGCGCGAAGGCGTCATCATTGGCACGAAAGTGACACTGCGCGGCAGCCGAATGTGGGCCTTCCTGGACCGCTTGATGAACATTGCTCTGCCGCGCGTGCGAGACTTTCGCGGCGTTTCGCCGGATGCTTTCGATGGACGCGGCAATTATACGCTGGGCCTGCGCGACCAATTGATTTTCCCTGAAATCGAATACGATAAGATTGATAAGTTGCGCGGCATGGAAATCACCATTGTGACAACAGCCAGGAATGATGAGCATTCACGAGAGATGCTCCGATTCTTGGGCATGCCTTTCAGGAAGGAAGCGTAAGTTATGGCAAAGAAGTGCATGACCTATCGTGAACAACGCCGAAAGTACCCAACTCGCGTGCGTAATCGCTGCAATCGCTGTGGGCGCCCGCGTGGCTACATTCGTCGTTTTGGACTGTGCCGGATTTGCTTCCGCGAGTTGGCCCTGGAAGGCAAAATCCCCGGTGTGGTAAAGTCATCGTGGTAAACCGGGTGGAGGTGCTTAAATGAGCGTTACAGATCCGATTGCTGATATGCTGACTCGCATACGAAATGCCGTGGCGACTGGTCAGCCGCTGGTGGCGATGCCGCATTCGAAAATCAAAGCGGAAATTGCCAAAATTATGAAAGAAGAAGGCTATCTCGAGGGGTTCGAGGTGGTCGACGGTGAAATTCCGGGACAGAAGGTGCTGCGCGTCAAAATCAAATATGTTGGCGAGCGCCGCGAACGGAAGTCTGTGTTGAGTGGCATTGTGCGCGTCAGCCGCCCCGGACGCCGTGTGTATACCAAGAAACAAGATATTCCCTGGGTTTTGTCGGGCATGGGCGTTGCCATTCTCTCAACCCCCAAGGGCGTGATGACCGGTCAGCGCGCGCGTCAACTCAATGTTGGCGGCGAAATTCTGTGCAAGGTCTGGTAAGGAGGATTGCCGTGTCTCGTATTGGACGATTACCTATTGCCGTTCCTGCTGGCGTGCAGGTGGATTTGAGCGGCAATTCGGTGAAGGTAAAAGGCCCCAAGGGCGAAATGCAGCGGAGTTTTTCACCGCTGATTGAGATTGCCCTGGAAAATGGCCAAATTACCATCACCCGACGCTCTGACAATCCTGCCGAACGCGCCTTGCATGGGACGACTCGCGCAGTATTGAATAATATGGTGATTGGCGTGAGCAGTGGCTTTGAGCGCATCCTGGAATGGGATGGGGTTGGCTATCGCGCTGAAATGAGCGGAAACAGCCTGATGCTGCATATGGGATATTCCCACCCTGTGAAGTTTGACCCTCCAAAAGGAGTTTCCTTTGAGGTAGATGCTAAGGCGCGCCAGATAAAAGTAATGGGATATGATAAAGAAGTAGTAGGCCAGACTGCATCTGAGATTCGCGAGGTCCGCCCGGTGGAACCCTATCTGGGCAAGGGCTTGCACTACCTGGGCGAGAAAATCCGCCGCAAAGCTGGCAAGTCTGGGAAAGGGAAGAAGTAACCTATGGCAAAGAATTCTCGTTCCGCGGCCCGCGAAAAACGCCATCTGCGGGTTCGCAAGAAAGTTTTTGGCACCCCTGATTGCCCCCGCCTGAGTGTTTTCCGCAGTGTTAGCGAGGTATACGCTCAGGTGATCGATGACGTGGAAGGCACCACCCTGGTTTCTGCCTCCAGCATCGACAAAGAGTTGCGCGCCAAATTAGACGGCCTGAAAAAGTCTGAACAGGCAACTCTGGTTGGCAAGGCCGTTGCCGAACGCGCCAAAGCCAAAGGAATCGAAACGGTGGTTTTCGACCGTGGCGGTTTCCGCTACATGGGGCGCGTCAAGGCTTTGGCTGATGGCGCGCGCGAAGGCGGGCTGAAATTCTAAGGCTGATCCCACGAAGAACGTGGGGTATTGGAGAACGCTATGTCGGAATATGAAATGCAGGAAATAGAATTACAAGAACAGCTCGACGAGCGCGTGATTGAGATTGCCCGTGTCGCTAAAGTTGTCAAAGGCGGCCGTCGTTTCCAATTCCGTGTCACCGTTGTGATTGGCGATGGACACGGCAAGGTTGGAATGGGCGTGGGCAAGGCGAATGCCGTGCCGGACGCCATGCGCAAAGCCACCGAACGCGCCCGCAAAGATATGCGCCAGGTGTTCACCTTTGGAACAACCATTCCCCACGAAGTGATTGGCCGCGTGGCTGGCGCAAGAGTATTGCTCAAACCGGCTTCCCCCGGCACGGGCGTTATCGCGGCTGGCGGCGTGCGCGCCGTGCTGGAAGCCGCGGGCGTCCGCGACATTCTAACCAAATCCTTGGGGTCTGCTAACGTGTTGAATGGTGTGATGGCGACTTTCCAGGCGCTGGATTCGCTTAAATCGCCCGCTCAGGAAGCGGCCCGCCGGGGCAAATCTGTCGAAGAACTCATGCCCTTCTGGGAACGGAGGAAGCATGGCTAAAAAGGCTGAAATCAAGACTTTGCGTGTGACGCTGGTGAAAAGCCCAATTGGCTTTCCCGAACCGCAGAAACGCACCGTGAAGGCGCTTGGTTTGCGTCGCATGAACCAGACGGTTGAGCATAATGATACCCCCGCTCTGCGTGGGATGCTCAACGCGGTCATTCATCTTGTAAAAATTGAAGAGTAGGAGAGATGATGAAACTCCACGATTTAACCCCCAATCCGGGCGCGAAGAAAGAACGCAAACGCGTGGGGCGTGGCATTTCGGCTGGACAGGGTAAAACTGCCGGTCGCGGTACCAAAGGCGCGGGCGCGCGCTCTGGCGAGGAAGGCAACTTGTATCGCCAGGGTGGTAACCTGCCCTTTTTCCGACGCCTGCCCTTCATGCGCGGTGAAGGTTTTACCCCGCCTTTCCAGGTGGAATTTAACGAAGTTAATCTCGACCAGTTGACGGCTTTCAAAGCGGGCGCAGATGTGACCCCTGAAGCGCTGGCTGGCGTGAATTTGCTTCGCAATCCGCGTAACCCCATCGTTGTGCTGGGACGCGGCGAGATTAATATCCCGCTCAAAGTCCGCGTTCATCGCGTTTCAGCGGGTGCCAAGAGCAAAATTGAAGCCGCTGGCGGCTCAGTTGAACTGATTGAAGGCTAATCCTTCCCACAAAGAACGTGGGACTCTTTCAGGAGACCTGACACAATGAAAAATACCTGGTCAGCCTGGCGTTACCTGTGGAAATCAGAAGACATTCGCCGCATGTTGCTGGTGACTCTGTTGTTGCTGGTGCTTTACCGCCTTGCGTCGAATGTCCCTGTCCCAGGAATTAATGTCGCTGCGCTCGAAGCGTTGCGCGCCCAACTCAGCCAGTCCGGTGGAAATTTCTTCAATTTCCTCGACCTGCTTTCCGGAGGTACGGTTTCGCGCTTTTCACTCCTGTCGATGGGCGTATATCCCTACATTACTGCCCAAATCATCATCCAATTGCTGGTTCCCATCATTCCTTCGCTCCAAAAGCGAATGGAAGAGAATCCGACCGAGGGGCGCAAGTGGATGCAGAAGTGGACCTACTACCTGGCCGTGCCGATGTCAGCACTTTCGGCTATTGGACAGATTAACATCTTCAACTCGATTGGCCTGCAATACCAGATTGGTACCATCCTTGATTTCGGTTTTTCTGGCGGCCAAATTTTACGCTCGTCAGCAGCCCTGTTAGCGATGATGGCTGGTACCATGTTTGCCATCTGGCTGGGAGAATTGATTTCGGAATACGGTATTCGCGGGCAGGGCTTGTCGCTCATTATTTTCGCCGGTATCGTATCCCAAATGCCCACCAATTTGGGCGGTATCCTTGCCGATGAGCAATATCGCTGGATTATGCTCGCGCTAATGGTGGTTATCATTGTCTTGACCATTTTTGCGATTGTTTACGTCCAGCAAGGACGCCGCAACGTGCCAGTGATGTACCCGGGCCGCCGGGTGGGTAACCGCATGTCGATGCCAGTCAAGGCCTCTTTGCCGTTGATGGTCAACATGGCTGGTATGATTCCGCTCATCTTCGCCAGCGCCATTTTGCAATTCCCGGCAATATTGGCCAGTTATTTTGCGACCGACCCGACCGCATCCTATTACAATTTTGCTGTGGGTGTTCAGCAAACCTTTGGCGGCAATTCTCCGACCTATTGGGTAACGTATTTCGTGATGGTGGTGATTTTTACCTTCTTTTACACGGATGTTCTATTTACCCAACAAAATTATGGCGAGAACCTGAAACGGGTTGGCGCGCAAATCCCCGGCGTCAGCCGCGGCGCGCCCACCCAGAAATACCTGACCAAAGTGCAACGCCGTATCACCTTGCCAGGGGCGCTTTTCCTGGGCTTGATTGCAATTTTGCCGTTCCTGTTGAGCCTGGTTTTACAATCGTTCAACATCGGCTCGGCTTCTTCGAACGCAGGCTTGTTCCTCGTCTCATCTTCGGGCCTGCTCATCGTAGTTGGCGTAGTGCGTGAGACCTTTGCCACCATCGACGCTGAATTGAAACTGCATGGCTATCAGGACTCCATCTTGGTTCGCTAATCCAGTACAAAAGGTGACTAGATGCCAATATACATCGTTCTGCTTGGCCCCCCTGGGGCGGGAAAGGGAACGCAGGCAAAGGTGCTGGCAGAAAAATTCGACCTGCCGCACATCTCATCGGGAGATATCTTCCGTGAGAATATCAAGAATGATACCGAGTTGGGTCAGTTGGCAAAAACCTACATCAGCAAAGGTGAACTGGTGCCGGATGATGTGACGATTGCCATGATTCGAGAACGTTTTTCACGCTCAGATTGTGCCAATGGAGCCATCCTGGATGGTTTCCCGCGCACCCCGGCTCAAGCAGACGCGCTCTGTGAAATGTTGAAGGAGTTCGACGGCAAAGTCAACCTGGTCCCGTTTATCACTGCACCGGTCGAAGTTTTGATTGAACGCCTGGCAGGACGCTGGACCTGCCGCCTGTGTGGGCGCGTTTACCACGAGCGTTTCAACCCTCCAAAAACAGACGGCGCATGCGACGCAGATGGCGGCGAACTATATCAGCGTGAAGACGATAAAGCCGAGACAGTCGTGCATCGCATCGAGGTGTATCAGAACCAGACTGCTCCTTTGATTAATTACTACAAGGAGCGCGGCGTACTGGCTGAAATTAATGGCTTTGCGCCTATCGAAGAAGTTTCGGCGCAGTTGATGGTTGCGCTGAAGCATTAGTGATTATTTAGAAATTAGTGAATTTATGGACTGGGCTCGTCAAATCAATTTGAAAACCCCGGCCGAAATCGCAATTATGCGCGAGGCTGGGCGTATCAATGCTTTGGTATTGTCGACCGTCCGTGAAATGCTACAGCCGGGTGTTTCAACAGCAGACCTCGACGCGGCTGCCGAGGAAGTGCTGAACAAACACGGCGCTGTATCACCCTTCAAGGGTTACGGATATCCGCCGTTTCCGAACTCCATCACGGTCAGCATCAACGAAGAACTGGTGCATGGGATTCCAACGGCCAGCCGAAAACTCAAAGAAGGAGATATCGTCTCCGTCGATTGTGGAACCGTGTTCGAAGGGTATGTGGCCGATTCGGCGTTTTCTGCCGGGGTTGGGGAGATTTCCCCAAAGGCCAGGAAATTGCTCGAAGTCACCGAGCAGGCCCTGCAGATTGGCATTTCCAAAATGCGGCCTGGCAATCGGACGGGCGATATTTCAGCTGCGATACAGCAACATGTGGAGAGCCATGGTTTTCATGTCGTGCGCGAATATACCGGCCATGGCGTTGGGCGTCAAATGCACGAAGGGCCGCAGGTCCCAAATTATGGGAAGGCTGGTTCGGGTGTACTTTTGCGCCCTGGAATGGTCATCGCGCTGGAACCAATGGTACTGGTAGGTACGCACAAAACGAAAGTATTGAAAGATAAATGGACTGTGGTGTCAGCAGACGGTTCACTGACGGCGCACTTCGAGCATAGTGTTGC
Source organism: uncultured Anaerolinea sp. (assembly GCA_964422545.1). Taxonomy (GTDB): domain Bacteria; phylum Chloroflexota; class Anaerolineae; order Anaerolineales; family Villigracilaceae; genus UBA5195. The sequence continues at coordinate 12,310 of CAYRBO010000026.1, forward strand.
CGTAACCGAAGGGGAACCCCTCCTCCTGACTGTCCTGTGAGCCTGATTTGACACCAGATTCTGGACGGAATGTAACGAAACGAGTATAATTATAACTTCGGCTGTATAGGACGCAGCGATGCTGTCCCTGAAGGAGAAAGGCAATCATGAAAGTTTCACCATCCATTCGAAAACGCTGCGCGAAATGTAAGATTGTCAAGCGCAGTGGCAGGCTCTACGTCATCTGCGAAAACCCCAAGCACAAGCAGCGACAAGGGTAAAGACTATGGCACGTATTGAAGGCATCGACCTCCCTCGCAATAAGCGCGTTGAGATTGGTTTGTCCTACCTGTATGGGATTGGGCTGACCCGCTCACGCCAAATTTTGGCGGATACCAAAATTAATCCCGATACCCGCATCAAGGACTTATCGGAAGCAGAAGTTTCCGCCTTACGTGAATATATTTCCAAAAACTTCGTGGTGGAAGGCGACCTGCGCCGCGAAGAGCAGCTGAACATTAAACGATTAATCGAAATTGGCTGCTATCGTGGGATGCGCCATCGCCGCAACCTGCCGGTTCATGGACAGCGTACCCGTACCAATGCGCGCACCCGCAAGGGGCCAAAGAAGACCGTTGCCGGGCGCGGACGCCGCCGTGGTGCGAAGAAGTAATCCTGGAGGAAGTAGAAAATTATGGCACAGAGTGTACGCCAGGCGCGCCGTTCTACCGGCGCAAAGAAAGCAAAGCGCTCGTTATCTTCGGGCCAGGTGCATGTTTTTGCATCGTTCAATAATACGATTGTGACTGTAACTGACGCCGCGGGCAACACGGTTGCCTGGGGCAGCGCCGGGTCGGCTGGTTTCAAAGGTTCTCGCAAGAGTACGCCTTTTGCCGCCCGTTTGGCAGCCGAGCAGGCCATTAAAGCCGCCCAGCAGATGGGCTTGCAGGAAGCAGATTTAATTGTGAAGGGCCCTGGCCCTGGCCGTGAATCTGCTATTCGCGCAGTCCAGTCGATGGGGGTCAAGGTTCGCTCGATTTCCGACAAGACCCCGGTGCCGCACAACGGTTGCCGCCCCCCGAAGAAGCGCCGCGTGTAAGACTTGGAGAGGTAGTAAATATGGCGAAATATCTTGGTCCGGCTTGTAAACTTTGCCGGCGTGAAGGCGAAAAATTGTTTTTGAAGGGCGAACGCTGCTTTACCGCCAAATGCGCATTTGAGCGCCGCAGCTTTGCCCCTGGTCAGCATGGGAAGTCCGGTGGCCGCTCACGCAGCGCTACGGGCCGCGCATCCGATTATGCCCGGCAATTGCGCGCTAAACAAAAGGCTCGTCGCGTTTATGGAATGATGGAACGGCAGTTCCGACGCTATTATGAAGTAGCGTTAAAGCGCCGCGGCTTGACTGGTTTGAACCTGCTTCAAATCCTCGAATCGCGTCTCGACAACGTCGTTTTCCGATTGGGGTTCGCCACCAGCCGCGCCCAGGCGCGTTTACTGGTGACGCACGGTCACTTTACCGTCAACGGCCGCCGCACCGATGTCCCCTCCATGTTGTTGGAAAGTGGGGATGTCATTCAGGTGCGCGAAGGTTCCAGCGACGCGACTTACTTCAAAGAGTTGAAGGACGTTGCCGAAAAGCGTACGTTCCCGGCCTGGCTGAATCGCGATTTGAAGAATTTGACCGGTACTGTTCAACGTTTGCCGGAGCGCGCTGAAATCGACGGTAATTTGGAAGAACAACTCATCGTCGAATTCTACTCGCGCTAATGCCCCGGTATGTCCCTGGGACGATAGAGTGTCTGTTTTTCAACACGTGTGCCTGCTCAATATGGTGCAGGCAAGGGAGAGGTGAACCGTGACCGGATTATCGAACATGGTTATGCCAAAAATCGAGCGTGAGGCCGAAGCTCGAAATTACGGAAAATTTATTGTCAGCCCGCTTGAACGCGGTTATGGTGTTACTGTAGGCAATGCCCTGCGTCGCGTTTTGCTTTCATCGCTCGAAGGAGCGGCGGTTACGTCTGTGCGAATTTCGGACGTGCTGCACGAGTTTAGCGACATTCCCGGCGTGCGCGAAGACGTCATCCAGGTGATGTTGCAAATCAAGCAATTGCGCCTGAAACTAAACGGCGTGGATTCCACTCGGATGCATCTCGAAGTGCGTGGGGAGGGAATGGTCACGGCGGCGGATATCATTGCCCCGTCGGAGGTTGATGTCATCAACCCTGACTTGTATTTATTTACGGTTGATAACCCCGGCACCCGCCTAGATTTGGAATTCACCGTCGAACGTGGGCGAGGCTATTCCCCTGCCAACGACCGCGCTGGACACCTGCCGATTGGTGAACTGCCTGTGGACGCCATCTTCAGCCCGGTCAAGCGTGTCAACTGGGAAGTGAGCAGCGCCCGGGTAGGGCAAAGCACCAACTACGACCGCCTGACGCTCGAAATCTGGACGGATGGCACCGTTTCGCCCGAACGGGCTCTCAGCACCGCTGCAAAAACGTTGATTGAACACCTGCGTTTTATTGCTGGCGTGAGTGAAGAAACCCTCACCATCACAATGGAGAAGGAAATCTCCAGCTCGCGCCTGAGCAGCGAAGTGGCGGAAACCCCGGTGGAATCGCTCGACCTTTCTGTACGCGTCTTCAATTCTCTCAAGCGCACCGGGATTACAACGGTGGGCGATGTCATCGACCTTCTCGAAAAGGGCGACCAGGCTGTCATGTCCATCCGTAACTTTGGCGAGAAAAGTCTTGACGAGTTGCGACAAAAGATGGTCGAAAAAGGCTTTATCAAAGACCAACCGATTAACGCGGAGTAATTCAAAATGCGACATCAGGTAGCAGGATACAAACTTGGGCGCAGCAAGGGCGCGCGTATTGCCCTGCGGCGCAACTTAATCAAACAATTGTTTACGCATGAACGTATAACCACCACCCGTGCTAAAGCAGAAGCGGTGCGTGGTGAAGCGGAACGCATTATCACCATCGCGCGCCGTTCGGCGGAAGCGCAAGATGCAGCGAAAGTACATGCTCGCCGTTTGGTGGCGTCTAAACTGGGCGGCGGCAATGAAGTTGTCAAGAAACTGTTTGACGATATCGCCCCCCGCTTCGCAACCCGCAACGGCGGCTACACTCGTATGCTCAAACTTGGCATGCGCCAGGGCGACGCTGCCGAAATGGTGATGCTTGAACTCGTCGAAGAGTAATCAGTGAACAGTCACCAGTGATCAGTGAATGCTTAACACTGATTACTGAATACTGATTACTGAACACTGGTTACTGAACGTGGCACGTTACCAGATTATTCTTGCCTACGACGGCTCCGACCTGTCGGGCAGTCAGCGGCAGGCAAACAGCCGAACAGCGCAAAGCGAACTCGAAAACGCATTGCGCCGCCTGGGCTGGCAGGGACGTTCCGTCCTCATGGCGGGACGTACCGATACCGGCGTTCACGCCTTGGGACAGGTGGCCGCCTTCGACCTGGAGTGGACTCACCCACTCGATGAACTGGTCAGGGCCATCAACAGCCATCTGCCCGCCGACCTGGCCGCTCGCGCTGCGAAACTCGTCCCCGACGATTTTCACCCGCGTTTTGACGCGCTCGCCCGCCGCTATCGTTACCGGCTGTATTGCCAGCCTGTGCGCGACCCTTTGCGCGACCGCTATGCCTGGCGGTTATGGCCTGCCCCACAGCCCGAAGTATTACGCCTGGTTGCGCAACTTCTCATCGGTAAACATGACTTTGCCGCTTTCGGTACCCCGCCCCGGCCCGGAAAAAGCACCGTGCGTACTGTGATGAAAGCGGAATGGCAGCAACTGGGCGACGAGTGGACATTCGAAGTCCAGGCCGATGCCTTCCTGTACCGCATGGTGCGCCGCATGGTTTACATTCAAGTGGCAGCCGGGCAGGGAAAACTCCCAATAAATGCGATTACCAAGTTGCTGGAAGGCACGACGCAGGTCACTCAGGCAGGTCTTGCTCCGGCGCGCGGCCTGACCCTTGTCGAAGTAATCTATCCCGAATAATCTGGTTTTATGCTAAAAATGTCTGTAAGTGGAGAGACAACCGTGTATAAATCGTATTACCCCAAAGCCAGTGAAATCCAGAACGACTGGGTGGTGGTGGACGCCGCCGGTCAGAACCTGGGTCGCCTGACGGCTCAAATTGCCGCGCTATTGCTTGGCAAGCACAAACCCACCTTTACCCCCGGCGTTCCGATGGGCGACTACGTGGTCGTCATTAATGCTTCGCGCATCACCTATACCGGGAGCAAAGAAAACGAAAAAATGTACCACAAGCATTCCGGCTACCCCGGCGGGCTGAAATCGGTCTCCCTGCGCGACCAGTTGAACAAGCACCCCGACCGCGTCATCCGCGATGCCGTGTGGGGCATGTTGCCCAAGAACAAGTTCAGCCGCCAAATTATTAAGCGGTTGAAGGTGTACGGCGGTTCTGAACACCCCCATGCCGCCCAGGTCGAGAAATAAGGAGTAAGAGACGTATGGCGCAGTATTTTGAAGGAATTGGACGCCGCAAGGAAAGCACCGCCCGCGTGCGCGTTTCGGAAGGTTCGGGCAAATTTATCGTCAACGACAAGGAAGCCGCGGCTTTCTTCACTCGCCCCGGCGACATGCACGCGATTCTCTCCCCGCTTTCTGCGATTGGGCAAGAAACCAGCGCCTATGACATCACCGTCGTCGTCAACGGCGGTGGCGTCACCGGGCAGACCGACGCGGTGACGCTGGGCCTGGCGCGCGCGTTGGTTAAGATGAACGCCGAGTGGAACTCTGCCATGCGCAAGGCTGGCCTGCTGACCCGCGATGCCCGCATTAAGGAAAGCAAGAAGCCCGGTCTCAAGCGCGCCCGCAAGGCTCCCACCTACACCAAACGTTAAGCCGACGCCCTTTTGGGGCTGCTTTTCTAGTGCGTAATACGTAATGCGTAAGTTTCTTACGGATTACGTATTACGCATTTACGATTTTATGGAGTCGACATGCTCTCTGCCGAAAATTTTGCCCCTCTTGCGCGCCTTTTGGGATTGGATTCGCTTCAGTCTCTTTCGATTGTGGATGGAAAAACACTCTCCACCCGGCATGTGCCGCCCTTTCCGCCCGACGCGCCTGTGCTTGTCACCGCTATCGAGACCCAAACACAACTCGAACAGGCCTGCCGCATCTTACGCGCCGTCTATCCCCCCGACCATGTGATTCGGCTGGTGCGTTTCCCTATCGGAGAAGTAACTGAAACCAACCTGGGCGCGATTCCTGGCGAGAAGCACATGGAACATGCTGCCTCGGTCGCGCTCTACCTGCCGCCGCTGCCCGCTGGGACATCCTTTGAGGCCTTCCAGGAAATCATCGCCCACCTGCGCGCGCCAGATGGCTGCCCCTGGGACCGCGAACAGACTCACCAGACCTTGCGCAAGCACCTGCTCGAAGAGAGTTACGAAACCCTCTCCGCGATGGATGATAACAACCCGGCCAAAATGCGCGAGGAGTTTGGCGATTTGCTCCTGCAAGTCGTCCTGAATGCCCAAATTGGGCAGGAGTATGGCGAGTTCACGATGACCGAAGTCCTAAAAGGCATTTATGACAAAATTATCCGCCGCCATCCGCACGTCTTTGGGCAGATAGAAGTGGATGGGGTGGGACAGGTGCTGTCGAATTGGGAGAGCATCAAAAAAGAAGAGCGGCGCAAAAACGGCGAGGTCGAAAAGTCGCTCCTGGATGGCGTGCCAGCCGTGCTGCCAGCCCTGAGCCAGGCCCAGGAATACCAGGAGCGCGCCGCCAGGGTGGGGTTCGATTGGCCGGAAATTGATGGCGTGTTGGAGAAAATCCGCGAGGAAATTGAGGAAGTCCGACGGTCGGCCAATCCGGATGAACTCGCCTCCGAACTGGGCGATTTGTTTTTTGCGCTGGTCAACCTGGCGCGCTGGAAAGATATCGATGCCGAAGCCGCCCTGCGCGCGACCAGCGTGAAGTTCAAAAAGCGCTTTGCCTACATCGAATTACGCGCCCAAGAGATGGGACGCGCAATGAAAGAGATGAGTTTGCAAGAGTTGGATGACCTTTGGAATGAAGCAAAAGCGCAGGGAGCGGGGCAGGCGTAATCACGCAGCGCGAGGGATTTTCTCGCGCTGCCAGTTCATCACCTGGTTTGAAGTGTTTCAAGCCATTTTTTACGGCTCCCAAACATAATGCAGGAGCGCCACCAGATACGGCACGCCATCTACATACTCAAACCCGGCCAGCCACAGCCGCCAATCCAGTTCGATGCCGGGGGTGGGTGGTTTGAGAACGGCAAAGTAGTTGAGATTCTGGCAGCCGCCCGGCCAGGGTTCTACATACATTTGGGCGCGGTTGGGGGCGTTGGGGTGCAATTCGTACGGTGAGTTCAACACGTCTTGCAGTTTGGGCTGCACTTTTTCGGCAAATGTACCAACCGCATTGATCCCGCTGGCGCCTTCCACGCCCCAATCAACGATTTCGGGATTGGTGAAGGCCTGACGCGCGCTTTCGGATGTGTAAATGACCGGGTTGCTGCCCCAGGTCCCATGATACAGGATGGTGACGCCGCGCTTGGGGCTGACCAGCGAGGCGAACAGGCTGCCATCGGACGTATTCATGGCCTGTCTGAGTTGTTCAATGCGTTGGATGGGGCGCGAATCGGTCACGAACTGTTCCGGAGAGATATACTCCGTCAGATTGACATCCCGAACCCAGCCGGTGAAGCCGCCCGGAATCCGCGCTTCGACCCACAGTTCGCTGCCAACCGCGACGAACATTGAACCGCGTTCGATATTGCGGGTATCTGCCGGGAAACTGCCCACGATGGGGTTCTCGGCGCCGGGGGCTGCGTGCAGGTTCAGCGCGCCTTCGGGGTGGATGCCCAACACCGCGTAAGGGGAGGTGAATACCGAGGCAGGCGTTTCAGTGGGGGTCGGCGATGGCGTGGGGGTGTTCGTGGGAGGCTGAATGGGGCTGCCAGAAAGCAGGCTCCAGGTCAGGCCGCCGTCGAGGCTGCGGTAGAGAGGCGTGCTTCCGTTAACGGGAGCCTGTATCAGCCAGCCGGTGGAAGGGGAGACAAAATCGAGGGCGCGGAATCCATCCCCAAAGTCGAGATTCGGCGTGAGCGGCGTCCAACTTCCCCCCGCGTTGCTGGTGACAAAAAAGTTACCGTAATTTCCCCAACTGATAGCATGACTCATCGAGAGGATGTCAACCGCGTCTACGTCACGGGCGAAGCCAGCGGAGGGCAACCAGGTGTCGCCGCCATTACTGCTGACGTACAGGAACAGGTCGCGCCCTGCGCCGGTTCTCAGCCAGACTGGCAAAACCGCCTGGCTGGGGCCGAAGAATTTGGGCGCGCCGACGGTGACGAAAGCGGACTCGTATCCTGCCGGAAGCGCCGGTTGGACGTGCGACCAGCTCAGGCCGCCATCGGTGGTGCGGAACAGGTAGAAGTAGCCTTCGGCGGGGTAATCGCCGCCGTTAACCCAGCCGTTTAGCGCATCGCGAAAGGTGAGGCCGTATTTGTAGCCACCAAGCGGCAGGCCGCCCGACTCTTCGCCTGGCGCATGGGCAAATTTGAGCGTCCAGGTTGCGCCGCCGTTGGAGGTTTGGTAGAGCGAGATGGGGTATTTGAACATTCCAATTGGGCTGCCGCTCATCAAATAGCCGTCATTGTCGCTCACGAAGTGGAGGTAACACTGGAGAGGCTCGCCGCAGAACGGGAAATCGAATTGCGCCCACTGCGCGCCGCCAGTGGTGGTGCGGTAGAGCGCGCCAGAGCGGGCAATGACCCAGCCGGTGGTGGAATTGAGGAAGAATGCCCCGCCGGGAACGACACTGGGCAGGACGTTGTACCAGGTCAGGCCGCCATCCGTTGTGCGCAGGGTGTAGGAATCGCTGGTGGCCCAGCCGTTGGAGGAGTCGAGCATATACAGCGCGCGGATGAGTGGGTTTGGGACGAGCGTGCCAGGGCTGGGGATGGGTGTCGGCGTCGGGGTTTGGGTGGGGGGCTGGAGGCCGGGCCGGATGATGCGCGGCGCGGCCCATACGGCGCGGTCGTTTGTGGCCGGGCCGGCGGCCAGGGTGGTCAGCACGAAGCGCAGGCTCTGACCGGCCAACGGGGATAAATCCAGGTCCACTTTGTAGGTTTTGCCCTCGTTTTTCTCGGACCATTTCCAGAAGATGCGCGGCGCGCCGCCGGTGGTCAGGGTTTCGAGCCGAAAGGTGACGTAGCAGCTGACGTTATATTCGCAACCCACCGTTGCCTCGAAACGGTCGCCGGGCTGAACGGTGAAGGCGGGAAAAGTTCCCTGGATGTAACCATCGTATTTGTTTTGCGGATGGGTCAGGATGGCCGAAGTGGCGATTGAACCGTCTTCGAGCCGGGTTTGCTGCGCCAGGGCAAAGCCGCGGCTGTCCCCAGCGGTGAATGGACAGGTTAGGAGTCCCGCCCCGCTGCGCCACTCGGCTGCGCACAGGTTGGTGGTGAAGTCGTAGCCGGTCTCGGTTAGGGGCGGCGCGCCCATGACGTTGATGAGCATCCAAAAGGGTTTATCGGCGTTGGCGCCGATGCCAAACAGATGCCCGGATGAATTGCGCAGTATCCAATCGCTGCGATATTGGCCGGGCGCGGCAGGCGCAACTGCGTTGACGGTCACGTCCACCATCGCGCCGGGGGCCACCGGCCAGGGCAGGTTGACCAGGGTCGGCGCGCCCATCTGTTCGCCGCCATAAAAGACCAGAGCGTAGTCTCGCGTCCAGGCGCAGGAGCCGGAGTTTTTGAGCCGCCAGGTTTTGGTAAAGGCCTGGCCGGGGGCAAAGGCCGTGCCGTCTCGCACGGTGACATCGGCTACAAAGGAGGCCCGGTCACAACCAGGGGGCGGAAGGGTGGGCGGGGTGTGAAAGGGCGTGGCGGTTGGGGTCAGGGTGGGCATGGGTGTCAGCCCGTTGCCAGGGCGGACGATGCGCGGTGAGACCCACAGCGGGCGGTCTTGGGCAGCATAGCCGGTTGCCAGCATGGTTAGCACGAAGCGCACTCGCTGCCCGGCCAGTTGGCTCAAATCAACATCGGCATTATAGATGCGGCCTTCGTATTTTTCTTTCCAACTCCAGAAGATTTTGGTTGCCCCGCCAGCGTTGATGTAATCGAGCCGGTAGGTGACGTAGCAGTTCTTGGCGCCATATTCGCAGCCGACTGAGACCTGAAAACGGTCGTCCTTTTGGACGGTAAATTCTGGGTAAATGCCCTGAATGTATCCATCGTATTTGTTGTGTGGCGCGGTCAGCAGGCCGGGCGCGCCTTGCGTACCGTCCTCTTGAATCGGCGCGTCCAGTTTCAAGACGTAGCCGCGATAGTCGCCGCTTGTGCCGGGGAAGGGCAGCGGCCCCGCGCCGCTCTTCCACTGGGCCAGGGCGGCGTTGGCAGTGAAATCGAAGACCAACTCTGCTGCGGCAGGTTGGGGCGCGGCAAGGGAGGCCTGCATGGGTTGAAGCAGAATTGCTAGCGTCAGCAGGGCGCTTGCGAACAGGGAAATTGGCGTTTTCATGGGTTCGTCCCTCCCAGAACAAACCGCAGTCCGGGAAAAAAGGACTGCAAAAATACCACTTCGTCCCCCATATTTTCATCATAGGCCGAATGAATGGCTTTTTCAACCGCTGGAGGAGCGCGGTAATGGATTTGAAACAAAGTTTTCTGCTTGTATCTCTGCTGTAAATTTTGTATGATGATGTTGAACAAATCAGGAGAAATGATGTCCAAAATACTTGACTTGACGAAGCGTCACGCTTCTCTCTTACCGGCGCCGAAACGAGGCGTGGATATTTTTTCCATCAGCCTGCCCGCCGGAGAACCGTTTCATAGTTGCCGCCTGACCTTGTTGGAGGCAGTTCCCGGCGCGGGGGCGAGAATCCTTTCGCAGCCGGGGGCGGCTGCCGGGGGGCAGGGGCAGGTGTCGGTGGAGTGGTGGCACCCTGGGGCAGCGCGCTTGCGCTATCAGTTGGAGGCATTTTCTAGCAGCGGGCAGGCCGCTTCCAGCCCGGTCTCGCCGAGCGCGGTGATGACCGGCTTCGACCCGCTGGTGCATGGTTTTCGCTTCAATAACGCCTTCCCGCCCCATCCACACATCCAACTGCCTACCCCCTTTGGGAGAATTCGGATTGGCGACGCGAAAAACGGCCTGTGCGGCGGGATGGTGTTTGCCGCGCTTGATTATTTTCACGCCGGGCAGCCTGTGCCAGAGACGAAAAAACCGCCCTCCGGCGACATCTTGTTCGATTACATCGTCAAACGCCTGTACGATAGTTTCAACCTGCCTTTTGGGATTAGCGGTTACATTGAACTGATGCAGCCCAGCCTGCCCGATTACGCTGCCGGGTTCAATGCGCTCAGCAGCCGCGCCTGGCGCACGGCACGCCAGGAGTGGCCGATCATCAAAACCCTGCTCGATGCCGGGCAACCCTGCCCGCTGGGGCTGGTGCGCGTTAAGGCAACCGATTTACGCAAATTGGGCGAGAATCACCAGGTGATGGCCTATGGCTACGATGTGAAGGACGAACAACTGACGCTTTTTATTTATGACCCCAACTATCAGGATAACGACAAAATCAGAATAACGCTTGACCTTTCAGATCCCGAAGGGCCGACTGCGATGACGTATTCGACCGGTGAGCCGCTGTTTGCGTTCTTCCACGTCCGCTACCGGTTCAACCCGCCGCCGGTGGAGAGCGCTACGCAGGGGCGCATTCTGGTTTTTGAGCATTGCAACTTCGAGGGGCGCGCCAAAGACATTTCGTTTGGCAGCCCCAACCTGTCGCTCAGCGAGGACGGTTTTTTCGACGACCAGGTTTCATCGTTCATCATCGCCAGCGGCCATTGGATGTTTTACAAGCACAGCGGATTCCGCTCGCCATACATGCGCGCAGGCAAGCCGCTGGTGCTTGGGCCGGGGCAATACCCCAGCGTGGAAGCGCTTGGCATTCCGGGGGATGATATTTCCTCGCTGCGGGCGGTCAATTTGCCAGTGAATGGGTGAAAACCCTTTTGCTAGGGAATAAATACTTCACAGAACCCGGCGGCGATGTCGCACAGGCCGACTTCTTCGTTTTGCCACAAGACGCGGAATTGGTCGCTGCCAGGCTGCTCGGTCCAGAAGATGAAGTTGCTATCTCGGACAATGCTGCGGGTGCTGAGGTAATAGTCTTTGCAAAGGGGCGGATTGAGGTAGCTGCCCGGGTTGCGTTGGATTTCGATGCGCATACAGCGGCCTGGGTGTAATGTAGGATAGAATTCAGCCCAGGTGGAGCCGATGAAGCGATTGGCTCCATCCAGCCGCTCGAAGGTGATAGGGGAGATGGAGCGGTTATCGGGGGATGCGTTGTAGATGTAAAAGCCGTAGGAATCGTAGTAGAGCCACATCCGTTTGAGGTTGGGGTATTGTGGGGTGGTAGTGGGGGTGGCGGCAGCGTCAGGTGTCAGGGGCGAGGCGTCAGGCGTGGAAGTGCCAGGCGTAAGGGGCGAGGGGGAAGGGGTAAGCGTGGCGGTTGGGGAGAAAGTGGATGTAACAGTGGCGGAGACGGTGCGAGTGGCGCTTGGCCTGGGGGTAACGGTTTTTGTTGCGGTTGGGGTCGGCGTTTCAGTGGGTGTTATGCTCGCTGACGGCGAGGCGGTGACAGTGGGGAGGCTTGTCCACGTTGGGGTGGGGGTAGGCGTTGGGGCGAGGAAGGGGAAGAGGGCTGGGAATCCGCCCTTTAATTGGACATTCCCGAAAAAGATAAAAGAGAAAAGCAGGATAAGAGTGGCAATGATGAAAAACGGCCAACGGCTGCGTTTGGCTGGCGCTTTGGGCGCGGCGGGCGTGACTTTACGGGTGATGGTGCGGGTTTTACCGCCGAGGACTGCGGCGGGCATGGGTGGCAGGGGCAGGATGCGCTCGCGGGTGGAGGCGGGTTTGGCAAGGGCTTGTTCGAGGGCATCGATGAGTGCTGCGCCGGTGGGGTAGCGTTCTCTGGGGTTTTTGCTGAGCGCTTTAAGCAGGACGGCCTCGGTTTCGGCGTTGAGTTGCGGGTTGAGGCTGCGCGGCGGCGGGGGCGGTTGGGTCAGGTGTTGGAGGGCAACGCTGGTGGGGGAGAGGTCGTCAAAGGGGACGACGCCGGTCAGCATTTCGTAGAGAATGACGCCCAGTGAGTAAAGGTCTGATTGGGGGGTGGCGTCGGTGGAGCGGCGGGCTTGTTCTGGTGAGATGTAATGCGGGCTGCCAAAGGCTTCGCCTGAGGAGCCTTGTTTGAGGTCGAGCGCCAGGCCGAAATCTCCCAGCACAATGCGCCCATCTTTGGACTGAAAGATGTTGGATGGTTTGACATCGCGGTGGACGATGCCATGTTTGTGGGCGTAATCGAGGGCGGAGGCGATGGCCTTGCCGATGCGCAGTACCTCGGCATGGGGCAATTTTTCGCCGCGTGCCGCGCGCGAGGATAGGACGCTGGCCAGGTCGGGACCGTCGATGTATTCCATGACGTAGTAATACAGGCCGTCTTGGTCATCGGCGTAGTAGATTTGGATGATGTTTTCGTGCCGCCAGCGGGCAACGGCGCGGGCTTCTTTGACGAAGCGTTGGGCGTAGATGGGGTTATCGCGGTAACGGGTGTCGATGACTTTGATGGCAACCGGGCGCTGGAGTTTGACATCCTGGCCGTAATAGACCTGGGCCATGCCGCCGCGTCCGATGACGCTTTGGATGCGAAAGTTGGCGAGTTGCTTGCCGATGAGAGGGTCGGTGGTCATGGGATTATCGGTCGGGTTTGGTTTTGCGGCTGGCGAGGGTGATGCGGTGCAGGTCGAAAATGTAGTTGTTGAAGCCTTTGACGTAAGAATCGAGGTAGTCTTGGGTAATCTCATGGGCCAGGTCGGCGCGGCCAATGGCCTGTAGGGCGGCGACATGCGGGCGGAAGTCACGCAGGCTGATGCGCATCACCCCATCGGCGTCTGTGATGACGCCCCAGACGAGTTGTTTCTGTTCGTTGTCGTCTTTGGCGGTGACGAATCGCCGCAGGGTGCTGGAGGGAACGACCGCGCCGACGTTGGAGAAAACTTCGCGTCCTTTGATGACGTTGTTGAGCAGTTCAAATCGCCCGGGAATCTGGTCGAGCAGGCGTTGCAAAGGCGGGGGAATGTGCGCCAGTGCCTTGATTGCCCCAACGCTGGCGCTTTCGCCCTGGATGGCAATTTCTTTGAGTTTGTTGAATATCGCGCCAAAGCCGGCCAGGGCGGCCAGGTAGGTGCGTTGGGCTTCATCGAATTGGGCGTATAAGAGAGGCCGCTCGCCTTTGTAGCCTTCGTAGGCGTTGAGGGTTTTGATGGCGCGCTCGTGCAGGCTGAGCAGGTCGAGTTCGGCCAGGGGGACTTCCATGCTGAGCGGATATAGCCGGTCGCGTGGAGAGTGGCGGCTGGCATCCATGGGAATCAACATGGATGGATTCTGGCGGCGGGACTCGTCGATGGCTGTCTTGATCTGTTCTGCCAGGGCGCGCGTGGCGCGGTCGGAGGCCAGTTTTTTTAGTTTGGTCTCTAATTCGGGCGATGGTTGATATTTTGCGGCGTGCATGGCGCGGTAAAGCACCAGCAGGTCATTGACGGTCAGTTTGAGCGAGTCATTGCGCTGCTTGAAGTAGTGTCGCAGGTTCAGGCAGGCGCGCAGGTTGATTTTGTCTGATTCTGCGCCCGATTCGGCAGTGACGCGCGGGGCGATGCGAATTTGTTCGCGGTCGGCGGGGGTGAGCGGGAAGGCCAGGGTGCTAAAAAGCCGCTGGATGGCCGGACGGGCAGCGGGCAGGGTGTTGAGATACACCGCCCACGATAAGGCTTCGTTGGTGATGATTTCGGCCAGGGCGGCGCCCAAAATGCCATCGAAAAAGATGTGCGACTGGTCGAAGACGGCGGTTGAATCGGTCTGAAAGATGGTGAGAGCGTGACTGCCGATGCCGCGTTCGGCCTGGCGCAGTTCGGTCAGCGGCAGATTGGCAGGGCGCGCGTCGGCATTGATGATAATGGGGGCGAAGCGCAGGCGGGCCAATTCCTGCGTTACCGAGGGGGAGAGTTTGCGAAACAGGCCCGGCAAGGCGGAACGTTTGATGCGGGCCAGCTCGGCCAGGGGGGCGGGCTGGGCGCCGGGCAGGGTTAGCAAGGATGCGATTTGAGCGCGTACCGTTTCGGCATTGATTGGTCGGTCGCTGCCTGGGGCGCAAACGGGTAACAGGTAGTAATTACCGCGCAGGATGATACCGATGTTGGCTTGCTCGAAGTTATAGGGGATGCGCGTCTCTCCGTATTGGCCTGGTTCAAGGTAAGCCAGGATGGACATCTGCCGCTGGTAGGCGGGCAGGTCGCGTTCGGCCTCGCGCATTCGGCGCTGCCATTCATTGCGCAGGTCATCGGGCAGGCCGCGCGTGGTCTCCTGCAAAAAATGCTCGAATTTGATGCGGCGATAGTCGGGATAATCGTAACCAGCTGCTTCCGCGCCGCGCCGGTAAGGGCGTTGTGTTTCCCACTCGCGGTAGAGGCCGGCATATTGCGCAAGTTCTGGGCGTGAGCGGGTCAAATCTCGCAGAATGGAGGTGGCGGTGCGTTCACGCCATTCGATTTCGAGCAGGGCATCGTACTGGTGGATGACGCTGATGGCGGCCATCACCCAGGCTGTCAGCCGGTCCAGTTCTTTTAGGTGGATGCCGTGTTGTTGTAAAAGCGTCTCAAAGCCGTGCGTTTCAATGACGTGCCGGGCGGTATCTTCCCGCAGGGCATAATCGACATAGAATTGCCAGATTCCCTCTGGGAAGGCCGATTCTGGGTCTTTGCCGGCTAGTTTGAGCAGGTTTTGGTAGCCCCAGATGACTGCGGCAGGCGCTACCAAAATTGCGCTGGATGCCATCTGGTCAACCAGGAAATCGAGCGCGCTGAACAAGGCGGTGACGTGTTTCTGGACGGTTTGCTGCGGCAGCCGCTGGCCTCCCAGGCGTGTCAGCCCGCTCAAAATCATGCCAGGGATGTTGCCTGCCGGGATGATTTGCGATGTAACATCTACTACTGCTTCAATTTCCGGCAGGCTGAGGCGTGACAAGTCGCGTACTGGCGGCGACTGGGCAATCGACTTCAGGTCGCTGGCGGTTTCAATAGTAGCTTGTTCGAGTTTTGATGTTGTCATAGGTATGCGATTACGATTGTCAGTATTATACAACAGTCGAGTTTTTAATTCGCAATAGCAAAAATTGGGAAAGTAATTTTTATATTTGTCGCTTCACAACGTATTACAGCGCATATAATAGAGATATGGAAACAGGCACGGGTGAGCCATTAAGGTTGTTACTGGTGGAAGATAGCGATATCGACGCGCAATTGCTGGCTTACGATTTGCGTCAGGCGGGTTTCGACGTTAAAATGCAGCGCGTTGAAACCGAAGATGAGATGCGGCTTGCGCTTACCCAGGGGGAGTGGGACGCTGTTATTTCAGATTTTCACCTGCCGGCATTTAGCGCGCCCGATGCGCTTACCATACTGAGCGAGAGCGGATTGGATTTGCCGTTTATTATTGTCTCAGGAACGATTGGAGAGGAAACTGCCGTTCAAATCATGCGCGCCGGGGCGCACGATTACCTGATGAAGGGGAATTTGAACCGGCTGGCCGAAGCCTTGCGCCGCGAAATTCGCGAAGCGCGGGTGCGCAAAGAGCGCCGCCAGGGCGAGATAGCACTGAGAGAGAGCGAAGGCCGGTTCAGAATGCTTTTTGAGCGTTCCAACGATGCAATTTTTGTCGTCGATAGAAAATCGGGCCGTTATCTAGACGCAAACCAGGCCGCCGAACGATTGACCGGGCGAAGTCTGGCGGAAATTAAGCAATTGACCTGTTTTGATATCACTCCAAATGGGGCGCGTGAGCGGCTGGAACGGATTGCCAGCACAGAAGAAACCATCGAATTTGGCGAGGTGGAATATCTTCGTCCGGATGGATCAGTACGTATCACGCATCTGACCGCCCTGCCAATCAATCAGGACGTGGTCTTTGGGATTGCGCATGACATTACCGAAGCCCGGCAGGCCCAGGCTGCGTTGGAGCGCCGCGCCCGCGAAATGGAGGCACTTTACCAAACCTCGCTGGAGATAAACGCCCAGTTCGATTTAGATACTCTGCTGAATACCATTGTAAAACAAGCCGCCAGCCTGCTGAATGCGCCGATGGGCGGTTTATACCTCATGGAGCCAGATGGTGAAACCTTAAGGTTGGTCGTTTCTTATAATTTGCCATCTAACTTATTGGGAGTTTGCCTGCGCTTGGGAGAAGGATTATCAGGGCAGATTGCGTTGACCGGCGAACCAATGATGGTTTCTGATTATTCGACCTGGCAGGGACGCGTCAGGGTGTTTGACCAGGCCATGTTTCGGCGGGTTGCAGGCGCGCCGCTCAAAGTCAAGGAAAAAGTGATTGGCGTTATCAATGTCACCGATGATGTTTCAAGCGAGCCTTATTCAGCCGAAGAAATTCGCCTGCTGCGGCTGATTGCCGACCAGGCCGCAATTGCCATAGAGAATACGCGCCTGCTCGAGACTGCCCAGCGCGAACTGGCCGAGCGCAGGCAGGCTGAAGTTGCCCTGCGCGAGAGCGAAGAACGCTACCGCACCGTTGTTACCGGGGCGGATGTCGTTTCGTTTATGCTGGATGACAAGGGAATTTTCACGTTTTCAGAAGGCAAAGGCCTTGCCCAACTTGGCTTGAAGCCCGGCCAGGTGGTGGGTATCTCTGCGCTGGAAATGTATCGGGAGTACCCAAGCATCATCACTTCAATAAAACGCGCTCTGCTTGGCGAGACGGCGCGGAGTGAAGATCATATCGGTGGCGTCATTTTTGATACAACTTACGCGCCTTTTTTCGATGAAGACGGAAAAGTGCAGGGAATCATCGGTGTTGCTGTGGATATCACAGACCGCATCAAATCTGAGGAGCAGCTGCGCGAAAGCGAGCGCAGCTATCGCGGTTTATTCAACAGCGTAGCCGATGCCATCTATATTCAGGATGAAAACGGTCGTTTTTTGGATGCCAATCAGGGTGCCGTAGAGATGTATGGGTATCCGCGTGAGTTTTTTATTGGCAAATCCCCAGAATCACTGGGCGCGCCCGGGAAAAACGATTTCAACCATATCAAGCGGTTGCTTGAGAAAGCCTTTCAGGGCGCAGCGCAAACCTTTGAATTTTGGGGGCTGCGCAGCAATGGTGAAATTTTTCCTAAAGATGCGCGCTTGTTCAAGGGGACCTATTTTGGGCAGGAAGTCGTGATTGCACTGGCCCAAGATATCACCGAGCGAAAACGCGCCGAACAAGCCCTGCGCCGACAATTAAAAGAGTTAACCCTGTTGCACGCCATTGCCGGGATGGCA
Organism: uncultured Anaerolinea sp.; assembly: GCA_964422545.1. Lineage (GTDB taxonomy): Bacteria > Chloroflexota > Anaerolineae > Anaerolineales > Villigracilaceae > UBA5195. Next base: position 29,722 of record CAYRBO010000026.1, read on the forward strand.
ATTCGCGCCCAATCTATAGATGAATTGGTGAAATTTGTGACCGAGGAAGTAGGCAAAGCCTTCTATTCCGATAATTTTGGCTTCGGTTTCCTGGATGAAACCGAACAATTTTTGCGTCCTCATCCTTCGTACCAGGGTTTGACTGCAAATATACCGCGCCTATACCCGATACACGGCAGCGTATCTGGGTCTGTTGTTGTGAGTGGAAACCCACGTCGTATCGGCGACGTGACTAAAGAGTCCGATTACCTGATGGTGAATGATGAGGTGCGCTCTGAACTGTGTGTGCCGATAAAACTTGGCGAGCGAATCATCGGCATCATTAACGCCGAAAGCAAGGAGTTGGACTTTTTTACCGAAGAAGATGAGCGCCTGATGTTGACAATAGCTGGTCAAATGGCAAACGCTATCGAGCGTTTCCGTCTCTTTGAGGCCGAAAGCAAGCGTCGCCGCGAAGCCGAAACCCTGCGCGAGGCCATTGGAGCGTTATCTACCTCGCTGGAATTGGCTCAGGTGCTCGAAATCATCATGGACTCCATCAAACGTGTGGTACCGTTTGATAGTGCCAGCATCTTTTTGCTTACCGGAGACCACCTGCGAGTGATGATGGCGCGTGGATTACCCGATATAGATGTTTTACTGGAGCAGACTTTCCCTGCAAATGATGCGTTATTCGCTGAAACCATTCAGAATGGGCATTTACTCATTTTGAATGACGCTCAACAAGACCCTCGCTTTAAGCGATGGGGCGGTACATCTTATGTTCGTGGTTGGATGGCCGTTCCGCTGATTGCGCGCGGCGAAGTGATAGGATACATTACCCTCGATAGCCGCACGCCATCGGCATATTCGCAAGAACATGCTGCCCTGGCTCAGGCTTTTGCCAACCAGGCCGCCATTGCTATCCAGAATGCCCGTCTGTTCGAGCGCATCCAGAATTCCCTGCGCGAGTTGAACGAGGCTTATGAAACGACCATCGAGGGCTGGTCACGCGCCTTAGACTTGCGTGACCGCGAAACGGAGGGCCACACCCTGCGCGTTACGGAATTGACCCTCAAATTGGCGGAGGCGATGGGCTTTAGCGAAGAAGAGCGGGTTCACATTCGGCGCGGCGCTTTGTTGCATGATATGGGGAAATTAGGCGTCCCCGACCGCATCTTGCTCAAACCCGACAGCCTGACGGATGAGGAGTGGGAGATTATGCGGATGCACCCGCTCTATACTTATCAAATGCTTGCGCCCATCGAATACTTGCGCCCCGCGCTGGATATACCATTCTCGCACCATGAACGCTGGGATGGCAGCGGCTACCCGCGCGGGTTAAAAGGAGAAGAAATCCCGCTTGTAGCGCGTATTTTTGCTGTTGTTGATGTATGGGATGCCTTGACCAGTGACCGCCCCTATCGCCCTGCTTGGAGTCAGCATGCAACCCTGGAATACTTGAAAAAGAACGCTGGGATTCAGTTCGACCCCGAAGTTGTCAAAATTTTCCTGAAGTTATGGGAAGATGGAAAAATTTCATAAAGAAGTCATCGCATCAGAACAAAGGAGTTTTCAAATGGATAAACGCGAAGAATTAATAGCCCGCTTGGAGCGTGCGCGCGCGGCGATGCTTGCCCAACTCGACGATATTGACAAAAACCGCAAAATTTACCCGCTCTGGACAGTGCGCGAAATTCTGGCGCATCTCTCTGGTTGGGATGACGCCACCATTGCCTTCATTCGCACCATCCTCGATGGCGGACAGCCCGGCCTGACCCTGGCAGCCCAGGGCATCGACGTTTACAATTCCGAAACCGTCTCGACCCGTGAAGGACTGGACTATGACCACATCTACCGTGAGTACCTGGAAACACGGCGCGCGCTGCTCGACTTGATTCGCCAAATGCCCGAAGAGCAGGTTACGCAACAATACGTCTTGCCCTGGGGCGGCTATGGCACGTTGGTTGATATGATAAACATTTTCGCCCCGCATGAAGAAGAACATGCCGAAGACGTGCGAAAAATCATTGCGCAGGCAGGAAAGTAAACTCGTAAAGGATTCATCATGGCAAATATCCTCGTTACCGGCGCATTTGGCAACCTGGGCTCCTATGTGACCGCCGAATTGTTGCGCCAGGGACATGCTGTTCGTTGTTTCGATTTGCGCGCTCCTCATACGGAGGAGAAAGCCGCCCATTTCCCCGGTCTGGTGGAAGTGGCTTGGGGCGACATCCGCAATGCCAACCTGGTTCGTCAGATTGTGCAAGGGCAAGATGTCATCCTGCACTTGGCCGCTGTCATTCCCCCGGCCAGCGATGAAAACCCCGCTTTGACCCGCTCGGTCAACATGGAAGGCACGCGCAACCTCCTGGAAGCCGCCAAAGCCCAGAAAACCCCGCCCCGCTTTTTCTATGCATCCACCTTCGATCTGTTCGGCCACACCCAAAAACTGCCTCCGCCGCGCCGGGCTGATGACCCGATTGAAGTCTCTGATGTTTATACCGAAACCAAAGCCGCCGGTGAGCAGATGGTGCGTGAATCGGGTCTGCCATGCCTGATTTTTCGCTTCAGCGATATGCCGCTGATTGCCCTGCGCGAGGCCCACCCCATCATGTTCGAAATTGGCCTGGATAACCGCATGGAAACCATGCACCCCGCCGATGGCGCGCTGGCAGTTGTCAATGCTATCTCCCATCCTGAACTGTGGACAGGCCGCCTCCTGCTGGTCGGTGGCGGCAGGGAGAATGGCTGTCAGATAACCTACCGCGACTTCTTCAGCAAACTCTTAACGGCCATGGGAATCGGCATGTTGCCCGAAGAAGCCTTCTCGAAAAAAGAATATGTTACCGACTGGCTGGATACCGAAGAAAGCCAGCGCCTGCTCTGCTACCAACGCCATACCTTCGATGAAATCGTAGCCGAAGTGGCCGCCTTGCTGGGTTGGAGACGCTTTTTTGTGCCGTTCGCGCGGCCTTTTGTCCGCCGTTCCATCCTGAAACTTTCTCCCTATTGGAAAAGGTGAACAAGGAGACCACCATGAAAAAAGCAGACCGTGATGCGCTGGTTATTTTCCCCGTCGTTGTTCTGGTTGGCCTGGGGTTGGCCTGGGCCGGCAGCCAGGGTGGGGCCATTGCCTTTGGCTTACCCCTGTTTGGCCTGGCAGTGGGCCTGGCCTATCTCATCCAGTGGATTGTGTTTATTCCATCTTTCTTGCGCCAGACCGAGAGATATTTTGACCTGACCGGCAGCCTGACTTACATCTCCGTCACCTGTCTGATATTCTTTTTCAGCCCGGTTAAAGATGCGCGTTCATTCCTGTTGCTGACCCTGGTACTGGTCTGGGCGGCCCGGTTGGGGATTTTCCTGTTTCGCCGAATCCACAAAGCCGGCAAGGATGACCGTTTCGATGACCTGAAACCGTCCTTTTTCCGTTTCCTGAACGTCTGGACTATCCAGGGCCTGTGGGTCTCGTTCACCGCCGCTGCAGCCTGGGTGGCGATATCATCTGCAAACTCGGCTCCGCTGGATGCTTTTGCGGTTGTTGGTTTCCTGGCTTGGCTGGCAGGGTTTTCTATCGAAGTGGTCGCCGATGCGCAGAAAAGCCGCTTCAATGCCGACCCGGCCAATAAGGGCAAATTCATCCAGAGCGGGTTGTGGAGCCGCTCACGGCATCCCAATTATTTCGGCGAAATTCTGTTGTGGATTGGGGTAGCGGTTATCGCCCTGCCGGTTTTGCAGGGCTGGCAGTGGGTGGCGCTGATTTCACCGGTCTTTGTCACCATTTTGTTGACGCGCGTCAGCGGTATTCCGCTGCTAGAACAAAAAGCCGATAAAAAGTGGGGCAGCCAGCCGGGTTATGAAGAATATAAAAAGAAAACACCGGTACTAATTCCTCGATTTTGGCGATGATTATCCTCATCAACGGTTCTCTGGGAGTCGGCAAAACAAGTGTCGCCGAACAATTGCTGTGGATATTCGACAAGACGGTTTGTCTCCGATATACTTTTATATTATTCTGATAAATTTTGTCCAAATTGATGTTATACTTTTCCTGTTCACATCCGTAATGCGGAATTCATTCCGCGCAAGAATTCAAAATTTAAGAGGAAACCCATGACCACTCGTACCTCCTCCGCAGAATGGAAAGGCACCCTCAAAGAAGGCGCCGGGACGATGAAACTCGCCAGCGGCGCGTATGAAGGCCCATTCACCTTCGCTTCTCGCTTTGAGAGCGGCCCTGGCACCAACCCAGAAGAACTCATCGGCGCGGCGCACGCCGGGTGTTTCTCGATGTTCCTTTCGGCCCTGCTCAGCAAGGAAGGTTTCACCCCAACCCGCATCGCCACCACCGCCACCGTTCACCTGACCGAAGGCCCCACCATCAGCCTGATAGAACTGAATTGCGAGGCCGATGTGCCTGGGCTGGGGGAAGATGTCTTCCAGGAGAAGGCCGCCGCTGCCAAAGCGGGCTGCCCGGTCTCGAAAGTCCTGGCCGGGGCTGAGATTAAGTTGACGGCAAAACTCGTCTCGTAGTTTTTTTTTCAGAAAATATAACGCCCCGCTCATGCGGGGCGTTGTTTTCGTATTTGACATCTTTTATTTATTGTTGTTCCCTTATGACCATGCTTCCGCTAAATGCGAGCGAAACCGAACTGGAAGCCGCTTTGCGCGCCCTGGAAGAGGGCTTGTCGGTGGGCGTGCCTGCTTTGCTGCGCGGCCTGTTAAGACAGGCAAGCGCGCTCGAAGCGGCGGATTCGGCTCCTTTGCCCGACCCATTGACCGGACGTGAAATCGAAGTCCTGCAAATGATGTCTCAGGGGTTGGCGAACAAGCAAATTGGGCATTCGCGAGCATACCGTCAAAGATCCACTCCCACTGAAAGCGCGCGCGCCGTTTCAAGGAGATTTTCGCGCCTGGTATAGGCTTCTCGTCCCATCGCCAAATCCATTCCCATCAGCACACCACCCACCACCGGCGGGGCCTCCAGGCGAATAAATTTTGCCAATGGCGCGGTCGCTCGCACCGTTTCGCGCAGCGGGGCAATGATGTTTTCTCCGGCCTTATACACGCTTCCGGCCAAGATGACCTCCACCGGCTCGTGCTCGGCCTCGATTTGGCGGATGATGGCGCAGGCCAGTTCACCCAACTCGCGCCCGGCCCATGCCACAATCTGGAGCGCGGCAGAATCGCCCTGCTGCGCGGCCTGAAAGACGAGCATTGCCCAGCCTGAATCGGGCTGATATTGCCCCAGGGCCAGCCCGTGAACCAGGTCAAACAGGCTGCTGGCCCCGGCTTTTTCGATGAAGAGCGGGGTGATGGCGGTCGGCGGCGCGCGGCGAATCCACTCGTAGTTGACGGCGATAATCGCCTGCTCGACAATTTCCCAGGCCCCGCCCAACTCGCCGAAGCGTGAGCCATGCCCGGTAATGCGTCCCGTCTGTCCGTTTTTCCCCCGTCCGCGCGCGTTGTTCGAAGACCCGGCAGAGACGCACACGCCCCAGCCTTCGCTCGTCCCAGCGTACAGGCCAAGCGCGCTGTCGTTTTCCAGGCGCATTGGCATCGTCAGGCCGATTTCGGCCAGCGCAGTCACATGCGGTTCGTATTCATCGTCCCAATCGTAGCCGGCCAGTCCCATCCCGGCGGCTTGTAGTTCTGAAATTGAGAGTTTGGCCTGGGCCAGGGCGTTTTGCGCAGCGGCGTGGATGGATTGTTTGAACCCTTCCCAGCCGACGCCTTCGTGGTTGCCGGGCCCGCCCAGCCCGTAGCCAAGTGCGTTGCCATGTTCATCCGCCACCAGCGCGGCGGTCTTGGTGCTACCGACATCGATTCCGAGAAAATATTGTTTGGTTGGCATGCTTGTCTCTTCTGTTTGGGGTGGGATAAAATTATACCTTGCCGGAAGTCAAGTTATAATCGTCATGTCGATTTGGTGTTCCGCCAGGCATTGCGGCGTCTTGCCGTTAGGAACTTTCAATTTGAATCTTTGCACAAACAGCAAGGAATTTACCACAAAGGCAACGACGGAACACGACGTAAGAGCATTTAAGATTTTCCGTTATGCCCCGTTGCGCCCCGTTGTGGTTAAGGGGTTTCTTTTCCGGCTTGTCTGGGTTAGGAGGTGACAATGATGGTTGACCGTAGAGCAGAAATGCGAAGGAAGTTGGCGGCTTTTACAATGGTGCGCGATAAGCGCCAGGGCGCGCTGCTGGGCTACCTGGGCAACCTGACCTTTCACGGCCTGCTGGTCATAGGGGAGAAGCCGCTGGAAGTCAACACGCGCACCACCCTGGAAATCGAATTTCCCGATGAATTGCCCAATACATCCACCCGCCGCATGGTCATCGATGCCAGGGTTGCGCGCTGCATCCCCGACCAGGAAAGCCCGCGCGAGTTCAATATCGGCTTTGAGTTCCTCGATGTCAATGAAGAGCAAACCCGCATTATCCAATCCCTGCTGGAGCGTTATTCCTTCCGCTACCAGAACTGATGTAGTGGAGGCCGAAGCCTGACTTTGGACAAAATCGGGCGATTGTGGAATCCAGTGGGGCTTTTCTGATTATTGAACGATGCGTGTTTCGAAACGGAATTTGTGGGATAATCGCGCAGGTTATCCCACTTTCCTCATGGAGCATCGATGATTCCCGGCTTGGATGGCCTGCGCGCTCTTGCTTTCTTGCTCGTCTTTGCCTGCCACACCGATTATTTGCTGGTTGGCTGGACGGGCGTTTTGTTATTTTTTGTCCTGTCTGGATTCCTGATTACCGGCATTCTCAATAAAATGAAAGCCCGCTTTACCGGCAGGGAGTTTTTCGCCAAATTCTATGGGCGCCGTTTCTTAAGAATTTTTCCGCTCTATTACCTGTACCTGTTCCTGATGATGGGCGTCGCGGCCCTGCTGTTGGGGGTTGGCTATCGCCTCAACTACATGAATGAGTTTTACCGGCAAGTTCCCTACGCTTTTGTTTACCTTTACAACTTTTTTTATGCCAGTTCGACCTTCGTGCAGCATAAATTCCTCGACCATTTCTGGTCTCTATCAGTCGAGGAACAGTTTTATATCTTCTGGCCGCTCCTGATTTTTCTGACCCCCGAACGCTGGCAAAAAAGACTCTTCCTGGCCGTCATCGTCCTGACGCCGTTTTTTCGCCTCGCCACCACCTATGCCCTGCGCTCGGGCCTGTTCCCGTTTTTTACCAGCGATATCCCGCTCGGCCTCTATCCCTTGCCCTGGACGCATATTGACGCCTTTGCGATGGGAGCGTATATCTCTCGCTATGAAATTCCAAAACCGAAATCTCAACTTGCCCTTCTGCTGATTCTCGTTCCAGTGGCAGGGTTCGCCAGCCAGTACATTTCGTCTGGAACGCTGACTCCTTCCGGCACACTGATGGATTTAACCTCGCTGGGTTACACCTTCCCAATTGCGAACGCCTTCAAACACATCTGGGGGTATTCCCTGCTCAATTACTTGTTCGCCGTGCTGATTTATTGCGTTGCCCGCGAAGGACTGTTTACGCGTCTGCTGGAATGGAAGCCGCTGGTCTACCTGGGCAAAATTTCCTACGGCATGTATGTCTTCCACTTCAGCATGACCTGGTTTGCGGCGCGCGTTCGTGATATTGCGCCAATCTCTGAAGACCTTGCCAAACCATTGACCGCCCTGATTGCCTTCGGACTGACGTTGGCGCTTGCCTCGCTGAGTTATCGATTTATCGAAAGCCCCATTCTGAGCCTGAAAGACCGTTATTTTGAGATACAAAACTAATAAACATCCCGAAACTTTCGGAATGGTTGCGAATAATTTGTGGTATACTTGCGCCGCTCCCCACCTGGCGGAGCAACATTTTGCCTGGGACGGGCAACAAGCGTCCCTGGGCGGGTTAGCCTGCGTAGGCGCATCCCCGTCAAACTCACTCCGTCTCGCGTTCCAGCGGGAACGAGCGGCAGACGGAAAACACAAGGAGAAAAAATGGCAGTTATCTCAATGAAAGCCCTCTTAGAGAGCGGCGTCCACTTTGGGCATCGCACCAACAAATGGGACCCGCGCATGAAGCCGTACATTTTCACCGAGCGTAACGGCATCCACATCATCGACCTGCAACAGACGGTCAAATCGCTCAACACGGCCTATAACATTACCCGCGACGTTGTTATGAACGGTGGAACTGTTCTGTTTGTCGGCACTAAGCGACAGGCTCAGGAAACCGTCCGTGAAGAAGCCATCCGCTGTGGGATGCCCTACGTCACCGAGCGCTGGTTGGGCGGCATGCTTACCAACTGGAACACCATGCGCGCTCGTATTGAGGAAATGGAACGCCTGGAAGCCATGCGCGACAGCGGTGACATCAACCGCCTGACCAAAAAAGAAGGCTTGCTCATCCAGCGCGAAATTACCCGCCTGCAAACCCGCCTGGAAGGCGTGCGGCACATGAAACGCCTGCCCAGTCTGGTATTTATTGTTGATGTAGGGCGCGAATACGCCGCCGTGCACGAGTGTAACTTGCTCAACATCCCCGTGCTGGCGCTGGTTGATACCAATTGCAACCCCCAGAATGTCGATTACGTCATCCCCTCCAATGATGACGCCATCCGAGCCATCAAACTGCTGGTTGCCAAAGTGGCCGATGCTGTGTTGGAAGGCAAAGCCATGCGCAAGGATGAAGACCTGGGCGCAGACGACCTCCCGACCCCGGTCTCGGTCGTATCGCCAGCTGGCCGCCCCAGCCGCGTGGTCGATATGGACGATGACTCGAGCGACGAGGAATTGCTCGGCAAATCTACCCTGGCCAAACTTGCCAGGCCTGCCGAAGTCGAAGTATCTGTGGAGACCGAGCTGGAAGCCGCTGAAACCGAAGCGGATAGTGATGCGGTTGCGGACAAATAGACCCATGCGGTGGAATAATTTTTCCCGTACCAAATCGAGACTTCACGAGAGATTACAGAATTTTGTCAAGAGGAATGAACATGGAAATTACCACTGAAATGATTAAAGAGTTGCGCGCCGCAACCAACGCCGGCGTGTTGGACTGCCGCAAAGCACTGACAGAAGCCAATGGCGACTTCCAGAAGGCGGTTGATTGGCTGCGCGAAAAAGGCATGGCGACGGCGGCCAAGCGCTCCGACCGCACGGCCTCGAATGGCGTGGTGGAACTGTATTCGCACGGCGGCGGTCGGGTTGGCGTGATGGTCGAAGTCAATTGCGAAACCGATTTCGTCGCCCGCTCCGAAACATTCCGCGCTTTCGCGCACGAAGTTGCGCTGCAAATTGCCGCCCAGGCTCCACAATACGTATCCGAGACCGAAATTCCCGAGAGCGTGTTGGCGCATGAAGCCGAAATTGCCAAAAAGCGCGCCATAGAAGAAGGCAAACCTGAAGCGGTTGCTGCGCGCATTGTCGAAGGCCGCCTGAACAAGTTCAAGGATGAAGTCTGCCTGCTGCGTCAGACCTATATTCGCGATGAAGACACCACTATCGAGAAATTACTGCATCAGACGGTTGCCAGTACGGGTGAAAATATCGTCATTCGCCGCTTCGCCCGGTGGGAACTGGGCGAAGGCCTGACCGAATAAGTCCAAAAAAGCCAACCGGTTGGTTGGCTTTTTTCTTGTATACAAGGAGAATCTATGACTGAACTAAAATATAAGCGTGTTTTATTGAAATTGAGCGGGGAGTCTCTGGGTGGGGAAAACGGTTTCGGCATCAGCGTGTCTGAAGCCGAAGCCATTGCCCGCCGCGTGCAGGAAGTTCACGAAATGGGCGTAGAAGTGGCCATTGTGATTGGAGCCGGGAACCTCTGGCGGGGCAAGCAGGGCCTCGACCGGGGCATGGACCGCGCCACCGCCGACTACATGGGCATGCTTGGCACAATGATGAATTCACTGGCCCTGATGGATGCCCTGGAACGCGCCGGGGTTTACACCCGCGTTATGTCGGCTATTGAAATGCGCGCCATCGCCGAGCCATATATCCGCCGCCGGGCCATTCGCCATCTTGAAAAGAAGCGGGTCGTCATCTTTGGGGCCGGGACGGGCAATCCATTCTTCTCCACTGATACCGCCGCCGCCTTGCGCGCCACCGAAATCGACGCCGATGTGGTTATCAAGGCCACCAAGGTGGACGGCGTGTATGATTCTGACCCCAAGAAAAATCCGAATGCTGTCAAATTCGATGAATTGACCTACATCGACGTGCTGAACGCGCGCCTGCAAGTGATGGACAGCACGGCTATCACGCACTGCATGGAAAACGAAATCCCAATCTTGGTGCTAAACCTATGGGATAAGACCGCCCTGACCGGTGCCCTGAATGGCGAAAAAGTCGGGACACTGGTTCACGCATAAGCCTGTGTGTTTTACCAAGAGCGTAGGGCGAGATTGCGGAAGCGTATTTTGCCCTACGTTCCTTGCCCGCATTTGAGAGCGGCTTCATAGTTTTTGCCAGTTTGAAACAGGTATTGTCAGAGGTGGGTTCGGCAGTGGCAAAATTTCAATTTTTAGTGTATCCTTGCAGAGAAATCTATTTTTCCCACTATCCAGGAGGTCGCGGTGATTAAAGAACTTCTCAAAGAGGCCGAAGCCCATATGCAAAAGTCAATCAGTGTTTTGCAGGAGGATTTGGCTTCCATACGCACCGGGCGTGCCCACCCGGGACTGGTCGAAAAGATTCAGGTGGAATATTATGGGGCGCCCACGCCTCTCATCCAGTTGGCGTCCATCAGTGTCCCTGAACCACGCGCATTGATGATTAAACCTTTCGATAAGACCACTCTGAAAGCCATCGAACGTGCCATTCTTGCATCTGATCTGGGGCTTACTCCCAACAATGACGGGATTGCCATTCGCCTGAACCTGCCTCCGCTGAACGAGCAGCGCCGTCGGGACCTGGTCAAGCATGTCAATAACCGCCTGGAAGAAGCCCGGGTGGCTTTACGCAATATCCGTCGGGATGCTATCAAAGATCTCAAGGATTTCGAGAACGAAAAGTTAATTTCTGAAGATGACCGCAAGCGCGGCGAAGAAGAACTGCAAAGAATAGTTGACCGCCTGATTGGCGATATCGAAAGAATCGGTCAGAACAAAGAAAAGGAGATTATGGAAGTCTAACTTCCATGACCCCATGAACACACGCCAACCTCCTGTTGCCAGGAAACTTCCCAGCCATGTTGCCATCATCATGGATGGCAATGGCCGCTGGGCATTGAAGCGCGGATTGCCTCGCCTGGCGGGTCATAAGGCTGGCACCGAAAACCTGCGGCGCATCATCAAAGCCTGCGTCGAATTCGGCGTCAAGTATCTCACCATTTACGCCTTCTCTACTGAAAATTGGGGCCGCCCGCAGGAAGAAGTGACCGGCCTGATGCGCATATTAGAAGACGTCATCGACCGTGAACTGGCGGAACTAAACGAGCAAGGAGTTCAGTTGCGCCACATTGGGCGGCTGGAACGTCTTCCGGCTTTCTTGCAAGAAAAAGTGCTGCATGCCATTGAAATGACCCGCCACAACGACCGCCTGATTATCAACATCGCTTTCAATTATGGCGGGCGCGATGAAATTGTTCACGCCATTCAGCAAATTATCCGAGATGGCGTGGCGGCGTCGGAAGTCACCCCCGAACTGGTGAGCAACTACCTGTACACAGCGGGGACGCCCGACCCTGACCTCATCATCCGCACCTCAGGCGAGTTGCGAATCAGTAACTTCCTGATCTGGCAGGCGGCCTATTCCGAATGGTACGTTACCCCTACCTACTGGCCTGATTTTGGAAAAGAAGAATTTCGCAAGGCGTTAGATGAGTTTGCCCAACGCGACCGGCGATACGGCAAAATTACCTCAACGGAATACGAGGAGAGCCATGCGTAACCGCGTCATTTCCGCGCTTGCCCTGCTGGCAATTGGACTTCCGGCTTTGTTTTTGGGGGGCATCCCCTACTACATCTTGTTTGGTTTTTTTCTGGTTGCGGCAAGTTGGGAGTTTGTGAATATTGTCGCGGCCTGCGGCGCGCGCCCTTCACGCTGGCCGATCGTGATTGGGGTAATTTTGATTACCGCTGCGCGTTACTTCTTCCCGGCGGTTGCAACGCCTGCCCTGGCGTTTTCCATCTTGGCGCTGATGATTTTCCACCTGATTGACTATGAGCGCGGACGCAACCAGGCCGGCACCGACTTTGCCATCGGCGCGGGGGGCCTGGTCTATATCGGCTGGGTGGGAAGTTATCTGCTCGATATTCGCGCGCTGGACAACGGAGCCTGGTGGGTCTTGTTCATCCTGCCGACCGTATGGGGAGTTGATACAGGCGCATTTATGCTGGGTGCGGCCTATGGCAAGCACCACATGACCCCGCGCTTGAGCCCCAAAAAGTCGTGGGAGGGTTTCGCCGCAGGAGTTTTTACCAGCGTGCTGACAGGCGGCTTTTTTGCCTACGCTTTTTCCACCTGGGGACCGCTCAATCTGGACATCTGGCAGGGAGCGCTTTTTGGATTGTTCGCCGGGCTGCTAACCCCTTTGGGCGACCTGGGCGTGAGCATGCTCAAACGCCAGGCGGGCCTAAAAGATTCCGGAAATCTCCTGCCGGGGCATGGCGGCGCCCTCGATCGGATCGACTCTTGGTTGTGGGGCGCAGTGTTGGGCTATTACTTTGTCAAGTTGTTCGTGCGGTAACGCCAACCAGCGTATCCTTATTTTTCAAAGGGAGAATCGAATGGAAAAGACCATGACCTCGCGCGTGCCAACCCGCAACCTGGCCCTGGAATTGGTGCGCGTGACCGAAGCCGCCGCCCTTTCTGCCGGTCGCATGATGGGACGCGGCGATAAAATTGCCGCCGACAAGGCCGCCGTGGATGCCATGCGCCTGGTGCTGAACTCCATCGTCATGCAAGGCGTGATTGTGATTGGCGAGGGTGAAAAAGATGAAGCCCCCATGCTCTACAATGGCGAAAAAGTTGGAACCGGCGATTACGGCCCCGAAGTGGATATTGCTGTTGACCCCATCGACGGAACCCGTCCGCTTGCCAATGGGAATCTCAACTCCATCTCTATCGTTGCCATTGCCCCGCGCGGCACGATGTTCGATCCCGGCCCGTTTATGTACATGAATAAAATCGCTGTCGGCCCCGAAGCCAGGGGCGTGATCGACATCGAGCGTCCGATTACCGACAACCTGAAAGCGATTGCAAAAGCCAAAGGCAAGCGTCTCGAAGACCTGACTTGCGTTATCCTCGATAGGCCTCGGCACGACGAGATGGTGGCTGAGATGCGCCGGGCGGGCGTTCGTATTCGTCTGATTCCGGATGGCGACGTGGCGGGCGCGTTGATGACCAGTTGGGGAGATTCGGGCATCGATGCCTTGTTTGGCATCGGCGGCACGCCCGAAGGTGTCATTACCGCCTGCGCCTTGCGGGCAATGGATGGAGAAATCCAGGGCAAACTGTATGCCCGCAACGAGGACGAAAAACGCCGTGGTGAAGAGCAAGGCTATGACTTCAACAAAGTGTTAACCATGGATGACCTGGTTTCCTCCGACGATGTCTTTTTTGCGGCCACCGGCATCACCAACGGGGAACTTCTGAAGGGCGTCAAATACCTGGCAGATGGCGCCATGACTGACTCGCTGGTTGTGCGCGGCCTGACCGGCACCATCCGCGAAATTTCCGCTACGCACCGTTGGGATAAACTCAAACACCTGAGCGCCATTGATTATTGAGTTATCCTCTCATTGCGTTGCATCTGTTCCGAAGATTTTAACTTTTGGCTGTGGCCTGGCAGGAAGTTTGCCAGATGCGTGAGATTGACGCGCTGTTTTTGCTCATGTTGTTGGGAACAAAGACCCCTCTTTGATATGGTAATGTTTTTAATTTTGCATTGGTCAAGAATGTGATGAATATATTGGGACACGGAAAAAATGGCTGCATTCCGTGAGATTCCGTTAATTCCGTGCGTTCCGTGTGCAAAATTCGTGTTTACCATTTTCCTGACCACTAAAGGTAATGTTTTTAATTTCGGGAAAAAATGGATGTACAATTGTTTCGCATTTAACAAACGGAGGTTTTTCTTATGCCAGTCAGGTTTGATGGCGTCATCGAAGCCGTTCGTTATTCTCCCGATGGAAAAATTGAAGTCGTGCGTGCTTACGAGCGCCGGGGGGCCGCCTTTTCTGACCATGTCCTGATTGGACGCCCTGCTCTTGTCGAGCGTTTGAAACAGGGCAAGAAATTTGTCATTGGACAGCGTAAACCCAACCTGGGCGGCATGTTTGAGACCGGAGCCAGCGTTGTGTTGGAGGGTGATGTTATCTCAACCCGCCCAGGCGCAGACCATGATTTGCTGGAGACTGTTCCCGTGTTCTAACTCTGGCCTCGACATTTTAGCGGAGACTGCCCATGAAACACATCGACAAAACTCCATATCGTTCTGAGAGCGGCGAAATCAGCATTGTGAATCGCATACAGGGCATGTTGAAATATGGCATGTCATGGTACGACCGCGTCAAAGCGCAGGATGCAATTGCGGCGGTATTAGGAAGGCAGCTTGGCGGGCAGTTTGTATTGTTGCAAAACATCATTTTGCCCGATACCGAAATTGACTTGCCGCTGGTCCTGATTGGCCCCCCCGGAATCTTCCTGATAAATGCCTTGCACGAGCGCGGTATTTACATGGCGCGTAATGATGAGTGGGGGACGCTGACCGGCGATACCTTTGTTCCGGCACGTATTAACCAGGTCAAACGCGCCATGACCATGGGGCGGGTTTTACAGGTTTACCTCGAGCGGCTCGGCCACAAAGGTTTTTTAGTTGAACCAGTTGTCATGTCGGCGGACCCTGGTCTGCATATCGATACCACTCGTCCGGCAGTGCGCATTGTCATGAGCGATGCGATTGACCGGTTTGCGCTCTCACTGCTCCAGACGCGGAGCGTTTTCGATATGAATAGGGTGGCAGAATTGGAGCGCGTTATCCTGACTGGCAAAAGCAGCAGCCAGACAGCGGCCTTTACCGAAGGGCAGGGAACACCAGCGGTAACGGGCAGCGCTGTTTTCCTTCCAGAAGAAGGCGGCAGCGGCGACCTGGAATTTTCTTTCACAGATGAACCTGAAGCGGCGCAACCTGATGTTGAGGCCCCCTCTGTTGCGGCCTCATTCCAGGGCGAAGCGCCTGGCGCTTCCCGCCCGAAAAAGGCAAAAAAGCCAAAACGCAAAAAAATTATGGGATTGACGCCCGCCCAGTTGGGAATTGTCGCTGCCTTGTTGCTGTGCTGGTTGTGTGGTTTGCTGGCCTTTGCTGGTTATTACTTTTATTCCATCGGTTGGATTCAATTTGCATGACCAAACCTTTCCTGAGCGTCATCATTCCCGCGCGGAATGAAGAGCGCCGCCTGCCCCAAACCCTGGAGCAGGTGGTGCATTTTGTCCAAACCTGCGATTTTTTGACTGAAACGATTGTCGTCGTCAACGCCAGCACCGACCGGTCGCTGGAAGTTGCCTCCACCTTTGCGGCGCAGCACCACAACATGCGTGTCATATCAGAAGACCTGCCCGGCAAGGGGCGCGCTGTGCAAAAAGGGATGCTGGCTGCAAGTGGTTCCTATCGCTTCTTCGCTGACGCCGACCTCTCCATGCCCATTCAAGAAGTCCTGCGTTTCATCCCCCCGGCGGTTGATGTGCCGATTGCGATTGCCTCGCGCGAAGCCCCTGGCGCGGTACGCTACAATGAACCCGCTTACCGCCACCTGACCGGGCGCGTGTTCAACACCCTTATCCGCGCCCTGGTGTT
This sequence comes from uncultured Anaerolinea sp., assembly GCA_964422545.1. GTDB lineage: Bacteria > Chloroflexota > Anaerolineae > Anaerolineales > Villigracilaceae > UBA5195. The sequence goes on from CAYRBO010000026.1 coordinate 45,471, forward strand.
GCCGGCTCTCAACGATACCCAGTGCGGCTTCAAAATGTTCCGCGCCGACGTGGCCGACGACCTCTTCCGCCGCCAGACGCTGATGGGATGGTCGTTTGATGTGGAACTGCTCTACATCGCCAGCCGGCGCGGCATCCCCATCCTCGAAATCCCCATCCCCTGGTACTTCAACCCCGATTCCAAAGTCAGCGTGGTGCGCGATTCCTGGCGCATGTTCACCGACCTGCTCGCTATCCGCCGCAACGGGCGCAAAGGGCGATATGATTGAAACCCCCGGCCTGCATCTCGAAACGGAATTGTGGGCCAGCGGGGTCAAATTGATCGGAGGAGTGGACGAAGCCGGACGCGGCGCGTTGGCAGGCCCCGTGATGGCAGGCGTAGTCATCCTCCCAAACATTTCCCAACTTGCGCTCACCTTATCTGGCGTGCGCGATTCTAAACAGATGACTCCCCGGCAGCGGGGAGTCTGGGCCTTAAAAATCAAGGAGATTGCATTGGGCTGGGCGGTCGGCAGCGCCTCGGCGAACGAGATTGACGCCATCGGAATTTTGCCTGCCACCCGCCTGGCTGTCACCCGCGCCATCCAATCCCTCTCGCTGATGCCAGATTTCCTGCTGATGGATTACATCCACTGGCCGGGGCTGCAAAACCCGCATCACATGTTGCCCAAAGGGGAGCGGCACTCACTGAGCATCGCCTGCGCCTCAGTGCTGGCAAAGACGGAGCGCGATTCAGTGATGGAATTGTTCGATGGGCAGTACCCAGGTTACGGCCTGGCGCAACACAAAGGATACGGGACAGAGCGCCATCGTGTAGCCATTGAAAATGGCGGGTATTCTCCAATTCACCGTCGGACGTTTGTCATCAAAAATTACATTCATCATGAAACTCTTTGACATTTCGCCGCAAGCATCCGGGTAGAATCGCCCTATCATTCAAAAGGAGCGAAAACCGATGAATCCACAATTGCTTGCGTTATTTACCGCCATGGCCTGGGGAATTGGCGGCTATTTCGAAAAGAAAGGCCTGCACATGGGCGGGCTTTCGCCGCAGGTGGGCATCACCATTCGCACAGCGGTGGCGTTGGTCATTTTGGGCATTGCCAGTTTCCCGCAGTGGAAAACTATTCCCCAGGCCGGGCCGAAAGCCCTGACGATGATGGTGTTGGGCGGCGGAGTGGTGGCCGGGGCAGTCGGGATGCTGTGTTTTTATGCCGCCATCAAAGGCGCGCCGCTCAACCGCGTCATGCCGATTGCCTTTACCTCGCCCCTGTTTGGCGTGCTGATGGGCATCTTGCTGGGCGGCGAACCCTTGACTTGGAAAATTGTCCTCGGCACGTTGCTGACCATTGGCGGGATTGTGATGTTAACCGTTTGATGTTGTGTATCTCGACACCCACATTCCGCACCTTTGCATTGAATTTTTGAATATTTTTGCCATTTGGGGTCTTTCAGTAGGCGTTTGTAGGGAGCGTGGCCTTTAAGTACGCAAAACAAGACAAGTTCGAATGCCCAGCCTACCCAGTACCAAACATTTGGCTTTTAGATATGATGCCGAAATTGCTTCGGGCAATCAAAAATTAGATTAACGTCAGTTCGGGATAAGACTTCTCGGCTCAACTTGATACTTTTTTCTCGC
>CAYRBO010000027.1:0-47096 GCA_964422545.1 uncultured Anaerolinea sp.
CGGCAACAGCGGCCCGCTTCCAGGCGAGGTCGCCAAAGCGGTGACGGGCAGCGACCTGGTGGCCGCGGCGGTCATTTCGGGCAACCGCAACTTCGAGGGCCGCGTCCATCCGCTGGTAAAAGCCAATTACCTGGCCTCCCCGCCGTTGGTGGTGGCGTATGCCCTGGCTGGCACGGTGGATATTGACCTGGAAAATGAACCGATAGGCGTTGGCAAGGATGGCCCGGTTTACCTGCGCGACATCTGGCCTTCTACGCAGGAAGTGGCCGATGTGGTCGCCGCCAGCCTGCATACCGGCATGTTCGAGGAACGCTACGCCAGCGTCTTTGAAGGCTCGGAAATGTGGCAGGACGTAAAAGCCCCCGAAGGCGAACTTTTCGCCTGGAGCGAAGATTCGACCTACATTCACCACCCGCCCTACTTCCAGGATTTGACGCTCGAAACCGGTTCGGTGAGCGATATTCGCGGGGCGCGCGTATTGGCGATGTTTGGCGATTCCATCACCACCGACCACATCTCTCCGGCGGGCAACATCGCCGCCGATAGCCCGGCAGGAAAATACCTGCAAGAGCGCGGGGTTGCGCCCAAAGATTTCAACTCCTATGGCGCGCGGCGCGGCAACGACCTGGTAATGGCGCGCGGCACCTTTGCCAACATCCGACTGAAGAACTTGCTGGTTGCGCCAAAGGAAGGGAACTGGACGAAGTTCAACGGCCAGGAAATGCCCATCTTTGATGCGGCCATGAAGTACAAAGAATCTGGCATTCCCACCATTGTATTGGCGGGCAAGGAATATGGCACCGGCTCCAGCCGTGACTGGGCGGCCAAAGGCCCCATGCTGCAAGGCGTGAAGGCCGTCATCGCCGAATCATTTGAGCGCATTCACCGCTCCAACCTGGTTGGCATGGGCGTGCTGCCCCTGCGCTTCCTCGACGGTCAAAACGCTGAATCGCTCGGCCTGGATGGCTCAGAAACCTTCGACATCCTCGGCCTGAGCGACGACATGGCCCCGCAGAGCCTTGTCACCGTCAAAGCCGCTAAAACGGATGGCTCTGTCGTCGAATTCCAGGCCAAAGCCCTGCTCAATACCGCAGTGGAGGTCAACTACTACCGCAACGGCGGCATCCTGCACACGGTGCTGCGGAATTTGGTCAAGTAAGTTGATGAGATAATGAGTAATGAGAAACGAGACTGGTGTTAAGCCGGTCTCGTTTTTGGTTCAGGTTGCTTTTAGTCGCCCCGCCCGGCGATAATAAGAGACCGGTGTTGAGCCGGTCTCTTTGTTTTGGTTTAGTTGTAGTCCAAGAAATACAGCGCCTTTTCGGCTTTGTTTGAGGCTCGCATCACCTTATGCAACGCCTTGTCAAGCTTCTCCAAATCTTCAGGAAATTCAACCGCCACACTGGCCAACTCCAGGCTGGCTTTTACGAGGCTAAATGCCGGACTTTGAATTTCCGGGTCATCACTGCTTGCGCGCAGTTTAGATGCCTTTTCTTGCAATTCAGTGATGAGCGGCTTCCAGTCTTTGACAATCCCAGGCTTGGGTGGCGCCGGTTTCCAATCCGGATCGAGACTCTCGATGATGGTGCCATTACGCTTTGCCATTCGGTATTTGTGATCCAGTTCTCCGGAAATCCCAGTGCCAAGGAAAACATTGGAACCTTCAAGCAGGCCATCATAAATGATTTTTCCCTTGAAAGGTAATAATGTTGTTTTGACATATACAGGCAATGGATATCCGCCAAGAACTTGCTCAAGAGGCTCTATCAACCCTAATACACCGTATACCTTTTCATCGCGAATAAAAATTGTGTATTTTTTTAGCGTTCGCTGAATAAAAAATTGACCGGCAATAAAATTTTTCCATCCCGCAACAATTTCTAATTCGTCATTGGAAAATCTGTTTGGATTTTCGCTTACAAAAAGCTCAATGACATTCGGATGTTCGTACACTGCATTCCGTAATTTCACACGCTGCTCGTTCGAAATTTTCTTATACTGCTCGGTATCCTGCAAATTTTTGATAACTTGCAGCTTTTGGTTGCCAAAAACCTGCAAAGCGGGCATCAATTTGAAAAACAGACGCGCATCGTCAATGGGCAATAACATGAATAACTCCTTTTTGAGATAATGGAAAAATTACCCTCCCGGCGTAATTGACCCAATCGCCAGGAAGGAGAAAATCAGCACATCCTGCCAGAAGTGGATGAACCAGGCCCAGAACAGGCCGCGCGTTTCGAGCATCGATTTGCCCAACAGCCAACCCAGGAAGCCCGCCATCAGTACGCCGATGACGCCATACGGCACGCCGTAATAATGTCCGATGCCGAAGTAGGCTGCCATCAGCAGCAGCGCCTGGCTGCGCCCGGCTGGCTCTTCTAGCACTGAAAGAAACGAAGCTTTGTAGGTCATCTCCTCGTTGAAGGCGTTCAGCGCGGCAGCCAGCAGGATGGCCGGGAAGAACGGAATTGCGCGCAGGACGATGTCCAGCGGCGGGCGTCCGGCGATGACCAGGAAGGCCAGCGTGCCGAGGCTGATGAAAAAGGCAAAGTTGCGCCCAAAGGTGTTCCAGCGTTCGCCGGGTTTCGCGCCGAGCCACTTGACCGGCTCGACCGGCGCGGAAGTATCCCCTGTGACGAGGAAGAAAGCCGAGGCTGTTTTCTTGAGCGCAAACAGCACTGTAATTATTATCAGCGTCACCAGCAACCGCAGGGATTGCTCGGCCAGCATGTAAACGTTGAAGGAGGGGTTGTTCAGCCAGGATTGGTAAAAAGGCAGCTGGTCAATTTTGGTGTAAACCAGCCATTCGACCCCGACCAGCGTCAGGAACAGCCCGAAAAACGTCCGCAGCGAGCGCAGGGCTGGCCAGGCAAAGGTCAGGCCGAAACCGGTCAACCCAACCAGCAGGGCAATGCCTGCCCCCAAATCAGCAGAGACTTTGTACTGGAACAGTTCTTGCAGGATGATTTTCGGCAGGGAAGCCAGCAGGATGGTTGCCCAGGCGGCGGCCAACAAGGTTTTGGTAGGAGATTTGGGGTTCATTGCTTTACCTTTTGCGCTTGCGTCACGATTCGCAAATCAATTATAGACCTGTTTTACCCTTTAGGAAGCAAAAAGCCTGGTTTCAACCGACCCTTTTCGATTAGATGTGGACAGTTTGCGCCAAGCCCGCAGCGGGCGCGGGTCGAGTTCCCATGTTCAGGCCAGACGCTTTTCCATCATCCGCCGTTGCGCTTCGGCCTGGTGTTCGGGAATGAGTTTCAGGGCATAACGTTCAATCAATGCTATTTCAGTAAGCGGTTCTACCTACGGCGCAAAGCGTTTTTGCATGATAGCAAACGTCGTCGCTGCGTCGCCGGCTGGGCCTTCGCGGCCAACGTAATAATAGGTGGCAGTTGTTTCATAGGTCACGCCGCCGTTGATGCCGACTATCCACAGCAGGTTGGCGCGTTTGAGCTGCTGGTCGCCCTGCGTCATCTGTCCTTCGGGCAAAATCAGCGTGATGGGGCGCGCTCCAAGAGTTTTTTCGAGTTTATCCAGGCTGGTTTTAATCTCCGGGTAGATGCCCTTTGGGGAGATTTTTTGGATTTGGCGCAGGTTGCGGTGGGTGTCGGAATGCGAGGCCACCTCCCAGCCCAGGGCGGTTAGTTCCTTGAGCGTGGCGACTGTTTCAGGGTAAGCGTAGTCGCCCTCGGTGATGATTCCCAGCACGCCGGGATAGCCCGCTTCTTTCAGCAACGCAATCATCTCCCGCACGCTGGAGTCGATCGGGTAGCGCAGGTAGATGTCATCGATGGTGAAAATCAGCAGCCTGCCCTGTTCGGTAGCGGTCATCGCCGGGTTTTCCGCAATCTGGCGATAGGTGACAACGCGCAAATCGGATTGCTGTACCAGGGCGATGAAATCGCGCAAAAAGGCGACCGCGTCGAATTTTGCATGGCTGCGATGCAGCATGAGCGTCATTGGTGTTTGGCGCGTGACCGGCAGCGGAGTGGGCGAGGCTGCCAGGGTCGGAAAGAGAAGCGGAGTGAAGGTGGGTTCCAGGGTGGGCGGCGGCGTGGCGCTCGAAACTGCCGTTGTGGGCGTCGCCGTCGCTGGAGAGTTGTTCGCAGGAGTAGAGAGCGGCGGGTGCTTCGGGCCACTCTGTTTGCAGGCCGGGAGACAGGCAGTGGTCAAAATCAATAGCAGGCAGCCCAGGATGTGACGAAGTTTCATCTTTACCCTCTCAATAAGGTTCGGTACAATCCCAATCGTAAATTAAGAATCCAAAACCCGCAATCTCTGGAGTTTCCTATGCCCATTTACGACATCTCTCTCACGATTTCCCCCGACATGCCTGTCTGGCCGGGCGACCCGGCGGTGGTACTGGAGCAGGTCGAATCGATGGATGCAGGCGCGGAGTACAACATGACCCGCCTGGCAATGAGCGTTCACGCTGGCACGCATGTCGATGCGCCCCATCATTTTCTCAACGACCACCGCACAGTCGAATCGCTCCCGCTCGATGTGTTGACCGGCCCTTGCTACGTCCTGCAACTTCCCGATGATGTGGATGAAATCACCGCCGAAGTGCTAGAACGGACGCCCATCCCAGAAGGGGCCGAGCGGCTTTTGTTCGGGACGCGCAATTCGCGCTGGTGGGCGCGCAACGTGAAGGAATTCCAGACCGATTTCGTAGCGATAAGCGAGGATGGCGCGCGCTGGCTGGTGGAGCGCGGCGTTAAACTGGTGGGAGTCGATTACCTGTCGGTTGCGCCGTATCACCAGTCGGTCCCAACGCACAGGGTTTTGCTTGAAGCGGGCATTGTGGCGCTGGAGGGGGTCAGTCTCTCGCAGGTTCCGCGTGGGTTTTACACGCTCTATTGCCTGCCGCTCAAACTGGCGGGGAGCGATGGCGCTCCGGCGCGGGTAATCCTTGTAGCGTAGGGCGAAATGAATTTCGCCTTACCGCGCCACCGGTAGCAAATAGCCCCCATCCACCACAATCGTCTGGCCGACAATCATGCGCGCGGCAGGCGAACACAAGAAAGCCGCCACCCCGGCCACCTCTTCGGGCGCGACCAGCCGACCAGCAGGGACGCGCTCGATGAATTTTTGCAGGATGTTTTCTTTGCTCTCCATTGCCGCAAAGTGAGTCAGGGCTTCGGTTTCGACCACGCCCGGCGAGATGGCATTGACGACGATGTTCTTGGGGATGAGTTCCACCGCCAGGTAGCGGGTGAGAGACTCGAGGGCTGCTTTGCTGGCCCCGACGGCGACGTAATCTGGCAGGACGCGCGTTGAACCTGCCGAGGTGATGCCGACAATGGCCCCGCCGCCGCGTTTTTCCATCAGCGGAACCGCCCTCTGCGCTCCGAACAGGAACGAGCGGGCGTTGATGTTCATCGTCCAGTCCCAGCCTTTGGGCTTTTGCTGCATGGCTGGGCGGTTGTAGCCCGAAGCGGCGTTATGGATGTAGAAATCCAACCCGCCAAAAGCCGTTTCGGTCTCGTCGAACAGGCGGTTCAAATCATCCAGATCGCCAATATCGGCTTTGACAAGCAGAGCACGCCGTCCGAGCGATTCGATGTCGCGGACGGTTTGCTCGGCGGGGGCGCGGTTGCGAAAGAAGTTGACGACTACATCCGCGCCCAGGTGGGCAAAATGCAGGGCGATGGCGCGCCCAATGCCGCGCCCGGAGCCAGTGATGAGGGCGATTTTCCCGTTAAAATCGGTCATGGGAATTCGTTAATGGTTATTGGTTATTCGATATTCGATAATTCGAATATCGAATATCGAATAACCAATATCCGAGTATCGAGCATCTAATATCGAACTGGTTTGAATAATGATGTGTCGAACTGTTCCAGCCGCTCCGGCCCCAGGCGGGTAACGGCCTCCATAACGGCAGACAGGTCGCGGCGCAGTCCGCCCACGTCCACGCCCTGGCACCAATCAGGCCAGGGCGCGAGGAGTTTCATGCAACGGTTGAACATCTTCGTCGCGCCTCCATAATTGTTGCGTGTAATATGCAAGTACATCACCGCCGCCTGGAGAATCCCCTGATAGAGAGAACGGATTTCGCCTTTTTCGGCGCGCCAGGCGTCCTCGAGCGCTTCGTGCGCCTCGAAGTATTCGCCGCGGTTGAACAGTTCCAGCCCGTGACGGGCGGCGAGGGGCAGGGGGGCAGAGCAGTCGTCCATCCGCGCAGTATAACATGACTGAATCACAACCTCCCCGTCAAATTTGGCGGGGAGGTTGCTCAGGAGGAGGAGAAGAGTATGGCTCAGCGGTCGTTATTGGGATGTTCGTCGTGTTCGATGAGCGGCATGGGTTCGGCGATGATGAACAGACGGCCCCAGGAGGGTTCGTCATCTTGCGCAATACAGGTTTGCAGGGTCAGGTGGCCTTTGCCAGAGTACATTTCGTAGAAAACTTGCTCAACTGTTTTGGTCTGACCGGTTTCCAGGTCGAGGAAGGGCGTGTAAGGGCTGTTGGGCGAGAGCGCCTGGTAACGGATAATTTTGGTCACGATAAAGGTTTCGATTTTGCCGTTTCCATACACCAGGCTGATTTTGTCGCCTTGTTCGAGCGAGAAGAAACTGGCCCCGGCCAGGTGATTGTGCGCCAACATGCCAATCGTACCGTAGCGGCGCGCCAGAGAGAATTCGGTCACGTAGCCGCTGGCCGATGAAACATAAGCGGGGTTGTCTTTGGGCTGCTGGACGACCGGCAGGGCAAAGGCCTCGCGCGCATAGATTCCGCGAATGACGGTCGCGCGGCCATTTTGGACGCTGCTGACAAAACTGTTCAGGCTGGGCAGTGCCAGAGCCTCGGCGCGGGCAGGCAGCAGGCCAATGGTCAGGGCGTAAACCAGGACGAGCAGCAGGCTGGTGAGTTGGGTTAAACGTTTGGGTGCCATTGCGTTACTCCACGACAAAGGCACCCAATGCAAACCAATCACGTATGGTTTGTTTTCGGCGGCTCGGCGGTCATGGCCTCCCCTGGAGGCTGTAGACCCGTGGCTTTGCGTCGCCGGTTTTCACCGGGTTTGCCTTTATCGGTACAAATTTTTGAAAAGTTCTGTTTGGTACAAACAATATTTTACATACTTTATCCGTTTTTCACCTTGCAGGGACTTATCGTCTCCATAACAGGGATGCAAACCGGCCGGGCGGCAACCTTACAGGCTTGTAAATCTACATTGACTCTGAAGTTTCCAGGCTTCGGCCAAACTCGGGAGATTTTGGACTCCAGGAAGCAAGCCACTCCTCGGTTTGTTTTGGCGTCTCGAAGCGGTAAATGCGCAGGTGCTGGTGTTCGGGCAGGGCAAACAGTTGCGGAAATTCGCGCTTGCGCCGCCAGTAGGTTTTGAACAGCCAATGCCAAAGCGAGTCATCCGACCAGAGCTTGAAATGAACCCAGAGCGTTTCACGGTTCGTTCCCCACAACAGTTCCCGGCTCCACCAGCGTTGGAAAATGCGGCGGGTCAGCCGCCAGAAGACCGTCCAGAAGGGATAATCGAGCCAGATGACGGCCTCGGCACGCGGCCAGATGATGTCGCGCACGATTTTGTAATTCCCTGCGACGACCCAGCCAGACGCGCGGGTGGCTTTATCCACCAGGGCGCGGAATTCTTCATTCGGCGCTTCTACCCAGCCGGGCCGCCAGTGCAGGGCGTCTAGTTCCACAAAATCCAGGTTCAATTTTTGTGAGAGTCGTTCGGCCAGCGTCGATTTTCCCGAACTGGTGGTGCCGACGACCACCAGGCGGGTATAGGGGAAGAGTTCCATGCTGCTCCTTTTGTGAAAATGGGAACGTATTATAATTCGGATTGCGTATTGCGCAAAAATCACAGGAGACTTCATGTTCGATTTACCCGATTCTGAAATTTTGCCCCTCTCGCGTGAGCATGTTTTTTATACCTGGTCGGCCCAGTCCAGGGTCAACCCGATTGCCGTCAAGCGCGCTGAAGGCGTCTACTTTTGGGATGTGGACGATAAACGCTATCTCGATTTCAATTCGATGACGATGTGCGTCAACATTGGGCATGGCAATCCGCGCGTCATCCGCGCCATGCAAGAGCAGGCTGCCGAATTGCCGTATGCCGCGCCGGGCATGACCACCAAAATTCGGGCGCTGGCATCCAGGGCGGTGGCCGAAATTACCCCCGGCGGACAACTCTCGAAGGTTTTGTTCACGCTGGGTGGCGCGGATGCCAATGAGAACGCCATTAAACTGGCGCGCGGTTATACCGGGCGTCATAAAATCCTGACTCGTTACCGCTCCTATCACGGCGCAACCGCCGGGGCGATGGCCGCCACCGGTGACCCGCGCCGCCATGCCTGGGAACCGAACCTGATGCCGGGCGTAGTTCATTTCCTCGACCCGTACCGCTACCGCTCGACCTTTCATCGAACCAACCCGAATATTTCCGAAGCCGATTTCGCCCAGGATTACCTGAACCACCTCGAAGAAATCATTCTCTACGAAGGCCCGCAGACGATTGCGGCGATTTTGATGGAGAGCGTGACCGGCACAAACGGTATCATCATCCCGCCCGAAGGTTACATGCAGGGCGTGCGCGCGCTGTGCGACAAATATGGTATTGTGATGATTGCGGATGAAGTGATGGCCGGTTTTGGCCGCACCGGCAAGTGGTTCGCCATTGAGCATTGGAACGTCATCCCCGACATCATCACAATGGCCAAGGGCCTGACCTCGGCCTATGCCCCGCTCGGCGCGGTGGCGATGAAGCCGGAGATTGCGGCGGCCTTCGACGAGCGGGTCTTTGAATCAGGGTTGACCTACACCTCGCACCCGATATCGCTGGCGGCGGCGGTTGCCAACATCCAGGTTATGAAGGACGACCGGATTGTGGAACACGCTGCGGCGATGGGGCCTGTCCTCCACAAACTGCTGACCGATTTGGGCGAATCGCACCCCTCGGTGGGAGAAATCCGCTCGATTGGCCTGTTCGGTATCCTCGAACTGGTGCGCAACCGGGCGACGAAAGAGCCAATGGCTCCCTGGAACAGTTCCAGCCCGGAGATGGTCGCGTTCCGAAAATATTGCGTGGAACACGGTTTGTTCTTGTACACGCACTGGCACACGGTACTGGTTATCCCCCCACTGATTATCACCGAAGCGCAGTTGAAAGAAGGTTTCGATGTACTGGATAAGGCGCTGGAGATTACGGACAGGGCAGCAGCCAGTGATTAGCAAGCCATGTCTTACCTGATTCCCCTCGAACAAACCCGCCGTGAATTGATTGTGGTCAACTCGCGCTTTATTGCCACGCTCGCGCCGGTTGCCAGCACGGAGGAAGCCCGTGCTTTTATCAAGTCCATCCGCGCCGAATTTCCAGATGCTTCTCACAATGTCCCGGCCTATATCATTGGCGGCGGGAACAATGTGATGGAATATTGCTCGGATGACGGCGAGCCGCAGGGGACGGCTGGCCGCCCGGCCCTGAGCGTGCTGCGCGGCTCGGGCCTGGGCGACCTGGCGGTGGTCGTCACCCGTTATTTTGGCGGGACCCTGCTCGGAACGGGCGGCTTGGTCAAGGCCTACACAGAATCGACCCAGTTGGTGGTCAACGCCGTCCCCCGCGCCCGGCGGATTCCGGTTCACCTGGCCCTGCTCGCCATCCCCTACAATTTGTTGGAACGGGTTCGCTTAATGGCAGCCCGCCACAGCGGGGCGGTGCTGGGCGAAGATTTCGCCGCAGATGTGACCCTGACCCTGAGATTCCCGGTTGAGGCGCTGGCTGAATTCCAGTCCGAACTGCGCGAACTTTCAGCAGGCAAATTGCAGGCAGAAATTATCGAAACGACCAGGATGCTGGTTCCGGTCGAGAGCCAAAAAGGAATTGCCTGACGACCCCAGATGAAAAACCCGCCTGGCTGCCGATGACCGCCTGCGGCGGATGCCTGAAGGGACGCCGAACATAGCCAGTCAGCCGTTGCGCTTGAATTTCCTGATGAACTCGTTTTCAGCCGCAATCGAACCGATAATAATCAGTTCATGTTGGGGGTTTAGCGGCGCGTGGGGGTCGAGGCTGAAGTTCATTTCCCCGCCGTTTTTGACGGCAATCACGGTACAGCCTGTCTCTTCGCGCACCCTGGCATCGGCCAGGCTGCGGCCTGCCAGCAAAGGCGGGACTTTCAGGCGGAAGACATCCAGGCCTTCGGCAACCAGCAGCACGCTGCTCTTATCGAGCAGATTCAAGATGGCGTTCGATCCCATTGAAGCGTAGGACATGATAAAGTCGGCCCCGGCTCGTTGGAGCGTGGCGACGTTCTTTTCGCGCGTGGCGCGGCTGATGATTTGCACGTTGGGGCGCAGGCGGCGGCAGTAGATGGTCAGATAGATGTTTGTGTCGTCATCGTGCGTGGTGACGATGACCGAAGCGGTTTTCATGATTCCCGCCCGCTTCAACACTTCCAGTTCGGCGGCGTTGCCCAGAACATATTTTTCATCCCGGTTGCGTTCGGCCTGCTGTTCGACAATGCGATAATCCAGGCCGCGTTCTTCCAGCGCGCGCCCGGCGGCGCGTCCCACCCGTCCGCCGCCGATGATGATGACCGGCGCGGGCGCGGTTTCGTACTGGTAGGTGTAGGTTTGGTTGTACGCCGTGATACTTTCTTCCATGCCTGCCATCACCAGCACCATGTTTTCGGTAATCCGTGTATCTGCGCGGATGTGTTTAAACTCGCCGCGTTCCCAGTAGCCCAAGACGGTGATGTTCAGCGTTTCGCGCAGGCGGCTTTCGCGCAGGGTTTTGCCAACCAGAGTAGTATTTTTGACAGTCGATTCGGCGATGAGTAGTTTGTCGAAACTGGCGGTGACGTGTGCCAGGCGGTCTGGGCTATACGCGCGGCGCGCCAGGGCTTGCCCGAGCATCTCAGCCACTTGCAGCACGCTGTTGCACCCTGCCAGTTCCAGGATGTCGACCGATGCGGGCGAATTGGCGGTGGCGATGACCGGCACGTTTGGTGAGATTTCCCGCGCGGTGAAGGCGACGTTCGTGTTGACCATGTCATTCATCGTGGTAACAACCATCAGCGCGTTTTGGGCGCGGGCTTTGTAATAGGTGAGGGGGTCATCCAGTTCCCCAACCATCACGTGGTAGCCCTGGTCGCTCAAGTGCAGGGCTTCCTTGATTTCGGGGACGAGCAGGACGTAGTGGTAGCGGTACTGTTCCAGTTTTCTAATGAGCGAGCGCGCGATGGGGTCGAGCGTGGTCAGGATAATGTGGTCGCGGGTGTTTGGGGGCAGTTCGCCCGGCGCCCTGGCCTCGGCCTGGGCTTTTGTCCAGGGAACATAGAAAAACTCGATGAACGTGAAGGGGAATAAAATCAGCAGGAAGACCACCCCGCTCATCAGCACAATGCTGGAAAATACCCGCCCCAGGTCCGATTCAAACGTGATATCACCGAATCCCAACGTGGACATGGTGGTCAATGTCCAATAGAATCCGGTGACCCAACTGTATTCGCGCCCTTCGAAGGCCATAATGTAATGGAACAGGACGCTGTAGATTGTGACGAGCGTCGCCAACAGGCCGAAGAAATGTATCAGGCTGATGACGTTTCGGCGCGTGGGACGGTCTCGCAGGAAAAAGTACAGGTACGATGGAAAAGACTTCATCCCATTTTCAAATGCAATTGGAAATTATAGAAAGAACTCCCTGTGAAAAGAGCAGGGAGTTCTTTTTCGCAGGCTTATTCGTCGCCGGTCTTCAGATCCAGTTCCATTAAGACGTTCAGGCCAATCGCCACTCCCTGCATGACCAGAAACAGGGCCACGCCGGTAAAGAAGGGCGTGCTCAGGTTAGAAACCAGGAAAGAAACAGCGTTTGGCTCTTTGAACAAATCACTGAAGGCCATTCCCTGCTGGCTAATCATGGTGTTGACGTTGAGATACTGGGCAATGACATCGCCGATGAAGGCCGCCAGCACCACCCACGAGAGGATGCTCGTCAGACTGGAGACCAGGCTGAGGGCTTTCGGGTTATACAGCGCGGGGCCTTTTTCTTCGACCTCTTCGGCTTCGACGGTGGAATTTGTAGTTTCACTTTCCATTGAAAAACTCCTTATAGATTTTGTGGTAACGCGATTGATGGCTCAGCCGCGCTATTTCTGATGATATTGCAGGATGCTTTTTACAATCCGTCCGGCGGCCTGACCATCTCCATAGGGGTTGGCCGCTTGCGCCATGCGGGCGTGTTCTGTCGGATTGTCGAGCAGGGTGCGGGCTTCCCGCGTAATGGAAGCGGTTTCGGTGCCGACCAGTTTGACCGTCCCGGCGGCGATGCCTTCTGGGCGTTCGGTGGCGGCGCGCAGCACCAGCACCGGCACGCCGAAACCGGGCGCTTCTTCTTGTATCCCGCCTGAGTCGGTGAGAACGAGAGCCGCGCGCTTCATCAAGTGTACCATAGGCAGGTAATCCAGTGGGGGCAGAAGCGTGATGTTCGGGACGCCCGAAAGGCGCGGGTACACAGTATCACGCACGTTCGGGTTGAGATGCACGGGATAGAGAATGTGGATTTGGTCGTTGTACGCTTCAGCCAGGGTTTTCAACGCCGCGCAAATGTTTTCGAGCGGCTGCCCGAAATTTTCTCGGCGGTGAGCCGTCACCAAGAGCAAGCGGCGGTTTCCAAGCGTTTGCATGAGCGCCTCGACCTCGGCGGGCGCCGGTTTTTCGGCCACCTGCCGCAGCGCGTCTATCACCGGGTTGCCGGTCACGATGATTCGCTCGGCGGGGACATTTTCCTTCAGTAAGTTTTGCTTGGACCACTCGGTGGGCGCGAAGTGCAAATCGGCAACGACCCCGGCTACCATGCGGTTGATTTCTTCGGGGAAGGGCTGAAACTTATCGCCGGTGCGCAGCCCGGCTTCGACATGCCCAAATTTGACGCGGTGATAATAGGCCAGCAGGGCGGTTGCCATAACGGTGGTTGTGTCGCCCTGCGCGAGAATCCAATCGGGTTGAACCTGTTTGATAACCGGGTCAAGATGCGTAAAAATCGCGGCGGTGATTTCGGCCAGTGATTGGTTCGGCTTCATCAAATCCAGGTCGATGTTGGGGCGGATGTCGAACAGATTCAGCACTTGGTCGAGCATTTCGCGGTGCTGGGCGGTGACGCAGACGATGGATTCGACGCCCGGAGTCTGGCGCAGTGTTTGCACCACCGGGGCCATTTTGACGGCCTCGGGCCGGGTGCCGATGACGGACAGGATGCGCATATCTACTTAACTCCCCGGCTATTGAATTCAAATTCCATCAAGACGCGAAGGCCCAAGGATACGCCTTGGAGTAAGAAAAACTCCAGAACGTGGGTTGTCAATGTCAACAATATTGACAAAAACGTAAAGGGATTTTGCTTGAATGCAATAAGGTAACTGAAATATTTCCAAAGTGTAAAAACTACATTAATGCCGAGAATTATCCAGGCTGCTTTGGATGCGGCATTTGCATAAAATAATAAACTTTGAGGGCTATAGAATACGGGTTGGTTGTCATTATTTTCATCAGTGGTAGCGACTGGTTGATCATCTGGGTCAATTTCAATGGCTGGACTCGTTTTGGCTTCATCCTGGGGTGGCAAGGCCATGCCACGCTCTTCCAGTATTTGTCTGATGACGTCGAACGCAATATCTGACCATTCATAGCGTCTGTTCCCAACCCAGATTTCCAGAAGTTCATCCGTTTCTTTGGTGTTCAGGTTATGGTAAACAGTGTTTCGCAACGTCTCGTTACTCATTTTGACCACCATCTAATTCGGATTTTTGATTGAAGTCAATTTCAAGTAAAACATTTAGCCCAATCGAAATGCTTTTGAATAACAGAAAACTTCCTACCAAATATAACGATTCGGTAAATATTGGATATAAAACCTCGAACATGACATCTATTGAAATTAGATTTTGCCAGTCCCACCAATTGCCAGTTATGAACAAGAAGTTTGCCTGGCCGTTTTTGATTCGGCTATCCAATGTATATAGTCGAATAACTGGGCTGAGAATTGCTAAAACAAGATTAAACCAGGCGTAAATGTTGAGCAGAATGGCAATTCTGTTCAACATGACTGGATTGTATCGAAAGGACTTTTGACTGATTTTTGGTATTTCCATCTTTCTTTTCATTGCTTCTAATTTTGGGCTTACACAAATTTCAACCGAATCGCGGCAATTGCCACCATGCGGAACAAGAGCAGCCCGTGCCGCCAGCGGTCGATATTCGTCTCGCCGTAGGTGCGTTCCTGGTAGCGGATGGGCAGGTCGATGATTTTCAGGTTCTGCTTGGCCGCGCCAAAAATCAGGTCGTAATCGCCAAATGGGTCGAACTCGCCAAAATAGGCGCGGTTGGCGGCGATGCGCTCATAAGTGCGTTTGTAAAGCACTTTCGTGCCGCACAGCGTGTCTTTGATTGGCTGCCCCAGCAGCCACGAAAAGGCCAGGCTGAAAAATTTGTTACCCAGCAGGTTCAAGAAGCGCATGGCCTGCTCCTGCATGGGGTACACCAGCCGCACGCCGTTGATGAATTCGCCTTTGCCTGAAACCAGCGCCTGGTAAAAACGCGGCAGTTCCTCGGGGCGCACAGTCAGGTCGGCGTCCAGAATCATCAGCACCTCGCCGGAGGCCTTCTCGAAGCCCAGCCGCACCGCATCGGCTTTGCCCTTGCCGCTCTGCTTGAACAACTTCGCGTCCCATTCGGGGTGCGCGGCAATTGCCCGTTCGATGGCAGCGTAGGTATCATCTTTGGAATGTCCCTCGATAAAAATCAACTCGGTGTGACTGCCCATTTTGGGGATTCTCTGGAAGGCGGATTCGATGTTCCCCGACTCGTTGCGGGCCGGGATGACCACGCTGACTGTGGGCCGCGCTGCCGTTTCGAGGGGCGTTAACCTGGCGACATGGATATTCGTCCACGCCAGGGGGCTGAACGGCCAGACCTTGACCAGAACCTTGTTGGATAGTTCTCGCACGAGCGGAATCGGCAGCGGAAGCAGGATTTCGCGCAGGCGGTGAACCACCTCGAACCCGGCCAGGCGCAGCAGATTTTCGGTATCTTCAGGGGTCAGCCAGTTTTGTGGCAGCAGGCGGGTTGCCAGCCCCAGTTGCCCGGCCAGCGACAGGATGGGCTGGTGCAGGCGGCTGTAGGTGTTGAGAATGATGCGCGTATCGGGGCGGCAAAGCGGACGAATCCCCTCCAGGATAGTCTGAACGTCGTAAACATCATTAACCAAATCAGATAGGATGATGATATCGAAGGTCTCGTCCAGATGCAGGTCGTGGGCGTCTGCCTGAAAGAAAGTCAGGCTTGGATGACGCTGGCGGGCGATGTTGAGCATTTCCGACGAAAAATCAATGCCCACGCCCCGGGCCGGGGAGAGGGCGGCCAGCAGGTCGCCGCGCCCGCAGCCGAGTTCCAGCACGCGCAGCCCCGGCGAGACGAGGTGGCGGTAGATTTCCCGCAGGCGGCGGTGATATTCGCGGCTGAACAGGGTTTCAGCCGGGCGGGCGCGGGCGATTTCGTCCCAGTGGGCAATGCGATTTTGCGTATAGTCGCTATGCGTTAAGGGCATTTTTCTTTCTCGAAAGTTGGAGTAAAACGATTGCAGACAGCGCTGTCATCAATGCGAAACCGAGGTTGAGCCAGAAGCCGCGGTCGATGCCGAGAGAGTCGCTGGCAAAACCGACCAGCCAGGGGCCGAGCATCCCGCCCAACCCGGCGAAGGTGAACAGCAAGCCCAGGATGGTGTTGGTGTTTTCGGTCAGGTCGTCGCTGGCAGTTGCGGTAATGGCCGGGAAGACGATGGATAGGAAAAATCCACTGACAGTCAGCGCGAAGGCTGGGCCGGAGAGGCCGAGCGCGATGCAGGCGCTGGCCGCGAGCATGGCAGCCAGGATGGATTTGAGATAACCGAGCCGTTCGATGACGAAACTGCCCAGGAATCGCCCGACCATCATCAGCCCGAAATAGAGCGAGAGCGCCGCGGTGCTGGTTTTTACGTCTTGGCCGCGAATTGTTTGCAGGTACTCCACCAACCACGAGGCAATGCCGATTTCTGCCGCGACGTAGGCCACAATGGCTACATATAGCCAGACCATGCGCGGGGTAAAGGCCGTTCGCCCAATGTGGCGGAAGTCAATTGTATCGCTGCTTGCCGATTGGACCGATGGATACCGGCTGAAAGCCACAATCGTCAGCAGGATGCCAATCAGCAGGAAATCCCAGCGGTAGACCACGCGCCAGGATGTCCCAGCCGCCAGCAGGAGACCCGCGAAGAAGGGCGCGGCCATCGAACCCATGCCGTGCATGACCGACATCAGGCTGAGGTAGCGTCCCTTGTCGTTGGGGTGCAGCTCGACGATGATGGCGTTGCAGCCCAGTTCGAGCGCGCCCAGGCCGTAGCCCAGCACGAACATCGACAGGCCGAGCAGCAGCGGCGTCGAGAAACTGGTAAAGCCGCCTACGCCGAGCGCCAGGCTGAGGCAGGCAATCAGCAGCACGGTTTTCTTGCCAAGCGCGTCGGCAATCAGGCCAGAGGTCAGGGTGGCAGCCATGAATCCGATATATAGACCGAGCAGGATAGAGCCACCGACGGTGTATGGGATGTTCAGGTCTTGGAGCAGGGCGGGCAGCACCGCGCCTTTCAGGTTATCGGAAAAGCCGAAGACGAAAAAGGCAAAGAAAGCGGCGGCGGTCCACAGCCAGAGGGATGAATTTTTCATTATGAAAAATGTTGGTTGACGAACTTGAGTTTTTCGACGTGTTGGAAACTTTGGCCGCCTTCGTGGTTGTTGAAATGCCAAATGCGGATGTCTTTTGGCCCGGCGTAGTGGTTATATGCAGCAAAGACGGTCGAGGGCGGGCAGATGGTATCCATCAGGCCAACCGAGAACAGGGCTTGCGCCTGGGCGCGGGCGGCAAAGTTCATGCCGTCGAAGTAAGAGAGCGTATGGAATACCGCTTCGATTTTGTCACGGTGATTTTTGCAAAAGCGCGCGATTTCGTTGTAGGGGTCGCTATCCACCAACTCGGTGGCGCGGCGGTAGTGGCACAGGAAAGGAACATCGGGCAGGGCCAGGGTCACATCGGGGACGAGTCCCGCCGCAGCCAAAGTGATTCCGCCGCCCTGCGAGCCGCCGGTGACGGCCACGCGCGATTTGTCCACCAGCGGATGCGCGCGGGCAGCCTCGATGGCGCGGACGGCATCAGTGAAAACGCGCCGGTAGTAATAGGTTTTGGGACTGAGAATGCCGCGCGTCATGAAGCCGGGAATCTGCGGGTTGCCGCCCTCCAGTTCGGGGTCGGGGGTGTCGCCGACTCCCCAGGAGGAACCTTGCCCGCGCGTGTCCATGACGAAATGGGCGTAGCCTGCTACCGCCCAACCCAGCCAGTCGTTGGGCAATCCACGCCCGCCGCCGTAGCCGATGTATTCGACAATTACCGGCAGCGGTTCTTGCGTTCCGCGCGGCAAGAGCAGCCAGCCTTTGATGGGTTGACCACCATAACCGTTGAAGGTTACATCGAAGACCTGAATAAGTTTCAGGCCGTTTTCTACCGGCTCGAAGCGGGCTGCAAGCGGGTGCTGGCGCGCTTGGGCCAGGGTATCCTGCCAGAACTCGTCGAAATCGGCGGGTTCGGGGCGTTCGGGCAGGTAGGTTTTTAGTTGGTCAAGCGGAAGGTCGAAGAGCATAGGCGAGTCCTTTCGGGGGCGATTTGTTATTCGGTATTCGACATTCGGTATTCGGTATTCGACATTCGGTATTCGGTATTCGACATTCGGTATTCGGTATTCGACATTCGGTATTCGATATTTGATATTTGATATTCGGTATCTGGTCGTGTTCTGAATATCGTTCGTCTGGTGTCGAACACCTATCATCGAATATCTAGTATCGAATATCTAGTATCGAATATCTAGTATCGAATATCTAGTATCGAGCCTCCAGTATCTTTTCAATGACCCACGCCACGCCGTCCTCGTCGTTGGAGGGCGCAATCCATTCGGCGGCATCTTTCAGTTCGGGGACGGCGTTTTGCATGGCGACCGGCAGACCGGCGTATTGGAGCATTTTCAGGTCGATGCACTGGTCGCCGATGGCGGCTATTTGGTCGGGGTACAGGCCGAGTTGTTCGGCCAGGGCTTGCAGGGCGGTGCCTTTGTTGACGCCTTCAGCGGTCAGGTCGATGTACTGCATCCCGGCATAGGTGTAGTGCAGGGAGGGGCAATGCTGGCGCAGGATGTTTTCAACCTGGGTGAGCAGTCCCGGCTCGGCGGCGATGGTGACTTTCAGGAGTGGGCGGTCGAAATCGGTTTCCGGCTGGCAGGTGCGGCGGCTGCGGAAGGCTTCCTTGAACGTGAGCGGGTCCATCACCTCGTTCATCGAATCCGGCCCAAACCAGAGCGGCGTGCCTTCGGGCGTTTCGCCAATCAGCCCGGTGGAGGGGTTGGCGCGGCAGAAAGCGATGACGTGCGAGATTTCGTCGTGAGCATGGAAAGGCCAGGAATGCCAGGCCTCGCCCTCTCTACCGGGGCGCACCAGCGCGCCTGCCGAGCAGATGTAGGGCAATTCCAGGCCGAGCGATTCGATCGCGTTTTCGGCGCCGCGCCGCCCACGCCCGGTGACGATGACCGGCTGAATGCCGGCCGCTTTGGCTTTGTGGACGGCCTCGCGCCCGCGTTGGGTTAACTGGTGTTGGGAGTTGTAGAGCGTCCCATCCAGGTCGATAGCGATGAGTTTAATCAAAACGTGCCTCAGTCAAAAAGGGAATCGCTCAATCATACCACTGGTTTATCTCCACAATCCGCCGCGTTTTCTGCGCAATTTCTTCACATTTCTCCGATATTCTTGGGTTTGTACAACCACAAATCTTCCCGGCGCAGAAATCCGGGATATATCGGAGAAAAAACATGAAACCAAATCGTATTCTTTGGACTGTTCTGGCCCTGGCAGTGGTGGGGGTGGCGGCTTTTTTCTGGTTTAACGGACGCACCCAGGCGGCGGACGGAACCACCTACCAGACCGAAACGGTCCGGCGCGGCACGCTTACGGCTAGCGTGGGGGCGACCGGAACTGTACGGGCCGGGCAATCGGCCTTGTTGACCTGGCAGACCGGCGGCAGGGTGGAGTCGGTTAAGGTCGTCATCGGGCAGGAGGTCAGCCAGGATGAAATCCTGGCCACGCTGGCGCAGACCTCCCTGCCGCAAAATATCATCCTGGCCGAAGCCGACCTGGTGAATGCCCAGAAAAACCTGGATGACTTGCTCAATTCCACATTGGCGCAGGCAAAAGCCGAGCAAGGCCTGGCCAATGCCCTGCAAGCCCTGGATGACGCGCAGAAAAATGTGAATAAGATTTCCTATGACCGCGCCTCGGATGACTTGATTGAGAAAACCGAGGCGGAACTCGACCTGGCAAAACTCCAGGTCAGCCGGGCCGAGGATGCCTACAAAATGGTGCAAAACCGACCCGATGGCGATTCGCTCAAGGCCCAGGCGCTGCTCAATTTGTCGAATGCCCGCCTGAACCGCGATAACCTGATTGCCAAACTCAACTGGTACAAAGGCTCGTATTCCGAGCTGGATGCGCAGAAATATCGCGCTGCGCTGGCTGTGGCCGAAGCGCAGGTGGCAGATGCCCGCCGCGAAATCGAACGCCTGAAAGACGGCCCCAACCCCGATGACATTGCCGCCGCCAAAGCGCGCGTGGCAGCCGCTCAGGCTACGCTCAACCAGGCTAAAATTTTGGCGCCGTTCGATGGCGTGGTGACGGCTGTCGAACCCCAGCCTGGTGATATGGTCACTGCTGGCAAGATGGCCTTTCGCATCGATGACCTTTCACGTTTGCTGGTAGATTTGCAGATTTCGGAAGTAGATATTAACAGCGTGAAAGTCGGTCAACCCGTAACACTCGCTTTCGATGCGGTGCAGGGAAAAACCTACAATGGGAAAATTATCAAAATCAATGGCTTCGGTGACTCAACATCTGGCGCGGTCAATTTCACGGTTACGGTCGAGCTGACCGATGCTGATGAACAGGTCAAACCAGGGATGACCGCTGCGGTCACCATCCAGGTCAAAGAAGTCAAGGATGCTCTGCTGATTCCGAATCGGGCCGTGCGCGTGGTGGATGGGCAGCGGGTGGTTTACATCTTGAAAGATGGCGTGCTGACCCCTGTCACGGTGCGTTTGGGTGCCTCGTCCGATTCTGTGAGTGAAGTGGTGGGCGGCGACTTGCAAGAAGGAGATACGCTGGTGCTTAATCCGCCTTCCAATCCGTTTGGGCCGGGCAGCGGCGGCGGCCCAGGAATGCGCTTTGGAGGGTAAACCCATGACCGACACTGTCATTACTGCGCAAGGGCTGACCAAAGTCTACAAGATGGGCGAAGTCGAGGTCCATGCTTTGCGCGGGCTTTCGATGAGCGTGGAGCGTGGTGAGGTGGTTGCAATTGTTGGGCCGTCTGGCTCTGGCAAATCGACGCTGATGAACATCCTCGGCTGCCTCGACCGCCCCACTGCTGGCGAATACACCCTGGACGGGGTGGAAGTCTCCGGGATGAATGACGATGAACTGGCAAATGTCCGCAACCATAAAATCGGGTTTGTGTTCCAGTCGTTCAACTTGCTCTCGCGGCAGACGGCGCTCGCCAATGTGGAATTGCCCCTGCGCTATGCGGGTGGCGCCAATCACCGCAGGGAACGCGCCCGGGCCGCGCTCGAAGCGGTCGGGTTGCAAGACCGCATCCTGCACCGTCCCTACGAACTCTCTGGCGGGCAGCAGCAGCGCGTGGCAATTGCCCGCGCCCTCGTCAACGAACCAGCCATGATACTGGCCGACGAACCGACTGGCAATCTCGACTCAAAAGTCGGCCAGGAAATTATGGATTTGCTGCTGCGGCTCAACCGCGAGCGCGGTACGACCCTGGTCATTGTTACCCATGACCCTAAAATTGCCGCCCAGGCCCAGCGCATCATTCGCGTGCAGGATGGCGTTGTGGAAGGAAGTGTTCTATGAGTGTTTGGCAAACCATTCTGGAAGCCCTCGAAAGCCTGAACGCCAACAAAATGCGCTCTGGGCTAACCATTTTGGGCATTGTAATTGGCGTTGCGGCAGTGATTGCGATGATTGGGGTCGGTGACGGGGCGCAGGCCTCTATCACCGGTTCGATTAACGACATCGGCACCAACATCCTGTTCGTTTTCTCCGGCAACGACCAGGCCGAAGTGCGCAACCCGCGCCCGCTGACGGTCAAAGATGCTGAGGCCCTCGCGGACCCCTTTGCCGCGCCCTCGGTAGCGGCAGTCGCGCCCGTCCTCCAGGGGCAGCATGAAGTGGCGGCGGGTGGCGAAAAGACTCGGGTGGCGGTCAATGGCGTTGTGCCAGTTCACCAACAGGTGCGCAGTGAAAGCCTTTCGGAAGGCGAATTTATCAACGAATCGCACATCCTGGGGCGCGCCTCGGTGGCCGTGATTGGCCCCGATACTGCCGATAAATTGCTCGGACGCCATGAAGGCATCGTCGGTGAGACGATTCGCATCAACGGGCAGCCTTTTCGCATTATCGGTGTACTCACCCCAAAAGGCGGCGGCTCTTTTGGCAGCCAGGATAACCGCGTGCTGGTTCCGTTTACCACCGCCCAAAGCCGCCTGATGAAAGGCCAGACCGCCGACAGCGTGGACATTATCTACGTGCAGGCGGTCAGCGCCGAAACAGCCACCCAGGCCGCTGAGGAAGTCACCCAAATCCTGCGCGCCCGCCACCGCACCGAAATTGGAGCGGACGACTTTACCGTCTTTTCGCAGGCCGATATGCTGGCGACCGCCTCCTCGATTACTGGCATCCTGACCGTTTTCCTGGGCGGAATCGCGGCCATTTCACTGCTGGTGGGTGGAATCGGCATCATGAACATCATGCTGGTCTCGGTCACAGAACGCACCCGCGAAATTGGCCTGCGCAAGGCGCTCGGCGCGCGCAAACGCGATATTCTCATCCAATTCCTGGCCGAGTCATCGCTTCTCAGTCTGCTTGGCGGCCTGATTGGCATCCTGCTTGGCTGGCTGATTTCGGTCGTTATCTACCAGGTTTCGGTGCGAATGGGGACGCCTTTCGAGCCGGCCATCAGCGCCAACGCCATCACCCTGGCAACGGTCTTCTCGGCGGCGGTTGGTCTGTTCTTTGGCATCTACCCCGCCAACCGCGCCGCCGGTTTGCAGCCGGTGGAAGCGCTCAGGTACGAATGAATGATGAATGCAAAATGATGAATGCAGAATATAACATCCTGGAGTAAACTCGGCATACTTTGTGGACTCTCCCTGGTTTGTTGCCCTGTATTCATCATTCATCATTCTGACTTTTGCATTTAGTACCGCCATGCCCAAAAAAATCCTCATTATCGATGACGAACCCAAAATCGTCGAAATCTGCCAGGACTACCTGAAAGCCTCCGGGTTCGAGGTTGCCTCGGCTGGCGATGGGCTGAAAGGCCTGGCCGCTGCCCGGCGCGAAAAACCCGACCTGGTGGTCTTGGACCTGATGCTGCCCGGCATGGACGGGCTGGACGTGTGCCGCGCCCTGCGCCGCGAGAGAGATGTCCCCATCATCATGCTCACCGCCCGGGTCGAGGAAGCCGACAAGCTGGTCGGAATCGAACTCGGCGCGGATGACTACATCACCAAGCCGTTCAGCCCGCGCGAATTGGTGGCGCGCGTCCGCATGGTGTTGCGCCGGGCAGGCGGCGACCCGGCGGGCGAAGTGTTGCGCTCTGGCGATGTCACGCTCGACCGCGCCCGCTACGAAGCCCAATTGCCTGAAAAGACGGTCTCCCTGACCCCCACCGAGTTCGAAATCCTGGCGACCCTGATGAGCCAGCCGGGGCGCATCTTCTCGCGCGCCCAACTGCTCACCGCCGCGCGCGGCGTGGCCTTCGAGAGCTACGAACGCTCCATCGATTCCCACATCCGCAACCTGCGCCGCAAGCTCGAAAGCGACGACGGCCAGGCGCGTTACATTGTTACCGTGCATGGCGTTGGGTACAAATTCGAGCCGCAAGGATGAGAAAGCCTCGTTTATGAAACCTGCCTCATCCATCCGTCCCATCCAGGTTCGACTGTTCATTCTATTACTGCGCGGCTTTGCCGCGGCCGTCCTGCTGACTCTGCTGTTTATCTTCGTCGCTGTCGCCATCTTGTTGGGCGTATCTTCACAGGAAGGGATGACCGAGCGACTGCCTTTCGTCACCCGGCTCGAAACCTTTTACACCGTCAACGGCTCCTGGGAGAACGTGCAGGTCATTTTGCCGCTCTTGCCCAAAGACGACGAAGAAGGCCTGTGGAATCGCTCGATTTTGCTCGACGATGCCGGGAAAATCCTGATTTTTGAGGGCAGAACCAGCGGCCCAATGATAGGCCAGCCATACACCTCGCAGCCAAACGATACCCGCATCCCCATCCTGGTCGAAGGGCGCGAAGTTGGCGCGTTCATTGTCACTGGCTCGCTCTACCCGGCAATTGGCGCAATTGTCTTGGGCTTGCTCTCGCCGGTCTTTTTTGTCTCTATTTTCCTGGCCGCGCTGACGATTATCATCGGACTTTTGCTGATGCGCCGCTTTGTGACGCCGCTCTCGGAAGTGATTGCCGCTGCCCAAACGCTGGCCGCTGGCAACCTTTCTACCCGGATTCGCGTTTCTGGTCCCGACGATTTGCGCGTCCTTTCTGATACCTTCAACCACATGGCCGACGCTCTGGAACGCAGCGATACCGAACGCCGCAACATGCTTGCCGACATTGCCCACGAACTGCGCACCCCACTGACGGTGATTCGTGGACGGCTGGAGGGGATTGTCGATGGCGTTTACCCCGTCGATGAAGGTCACGTTGTTCCCGTGCTGGAGGAGACCTACCTGCTCGAACGGCTGGTGGATGATTTGCGCCTGTTGACCCTGGCCGAGACGCGCCAGCTGCCTTTCGAGCGGCGCGAAGTCGATTTGAACGACCTGGCCCGCCGCGTCATCGACCTGTTCCAGGCCGAAGCCGAGGGGAAGGGCATTCGCATCTCGCTCGAAGCGACGACCGGTTTCCTCTTCGCGCAGCTCGACCCGCAGCGCACCGAACAGGTCGTCAGCAACCTGGTTGCCAACGCCTTGCGCTACACGCCCGAAGGCGGCGACATCTGGCTCACAGTCGCAGCGGATTCGGCGGGAATTTGTTTGAGCGTGCTGGATAACGGCCCTGGCGTCGCGGAAGAAGACCTACCTCACCTGTTCGATAGATTCTGGCGCGGCGAAAAATCCCGCTCGCGCGCCTCGGGCGGGGCCGGGCTGGGGCTGGCGATTGCCAGGCAACTGGTCGAAGCCCAGGGTGGAACCATCGCAGCCCGCAATCGCGAGGGCGGCGGGTTGGAAGTGTCCATCCAATTTGGAAGAGGATAAGCGTACTTGAACCCTGCGGGCAGAAAGCCAGCCTTTTCACACCGGGTCTGGCAGGCGCAGGCCGAGTATCTGATTTTTCTCAAGCGGGGGTTTCTCTAATTCGCCCGCGATTCCCGCAGGCGAATCAAAATCGCGGCTACAATCACCGCAAAAATCAATATCCCCAAAAACGCAATTCCGTTGGTATCGCCCGCCGGGCCGGTGACAGGGATCGTGGCAGTCGTTGTGGGGGTCGGCGTACCCTCTTGCATGAAAGGCGCAGGCAGGCTAGAGGCTGCGTTAATCAATACCAATGCGCCCAACGTAAAAACAAGAGTAAGCGAGTGCAGTTTGGGTTTCATGGGGGATTTCACCAGAACGGGTGATGAAGTTTCACCCTAGTATAACATGCTTGGAATTAAGGCTTTTCTTATCAAATATTAAGTTGTCTTGTATAATCTTTGCGGGCTGGAATGCTCAAAAAATGAGGAGAAATGCCAATATGCGAAATAACGTTCGCTTTTTTTTCGTCTCGATTGCCCTGTTTCTCTTGGGCATATCCTTTGTGTCTGGTAGCCAGAGTGCAGCCAGCGCGCGCGGCTTCCACGCCCCTGCCGCCGACGACATCACGCGAGGCGCGCTGCTATATGACAAATGGTATGCCGCGCTCGGCCAGGACGCTCCTGAAGGAAACATGCCGCTCTGGAGCGCACAAAGCACCAACACCCGCTCTGGCCCCGATACCTGGCGCTGCGTGGAATGTCACGGCTGGGATTATAAGGGTAAAGATGGCGCGTATGGCAGCG
Organism: uncultured Anaerolinea sp.; assembly: GCA_964422545.1. GTDB lineage: Bacteria > Chloroflexota > Anaerolineae > Anaerolineales > Villigracilaceae > UBA5195. The sequence goes on from CAYRBO010000027.1 coordinate 25,209, forward strand.
GTTCACACTATACCGGCTTCCCCGGCGTTTATGGCGCGCAGGCCGATGTGGTCGCAACGCTTAAAGGCGCGACCAATCCCGCGCATGATTTCTCGGCCTATCTCGATGATGCCAGCCTGAACCAACTGGCCGTTTTCATCAAAAACGGGCTGATAGACGACTCTCAATACATTGACACTATCACCCTGAAGACAAAGGGCGGCGACCCGGCCAAAGGCCAATCGCTCTACGATGCGAACTGCGCCACCTGTCACGGCGCGGATGGCGCGACCATTCTCTTCCGTACCGAAGGAATCAATGAGACCCTTGGCGCAGTCGCCAACCGCGACCCATACCGCTTCCTGCACCGCACCCGCTTCGGCGTAGCCGGCACCCAAATGCCGATTGGCCGTGACCTGGGCTGGACGCCCAAAGAAGGCGTGGATGTGCTAGCCTACGTTCAAACCCTGCCGACCGGGAGCGAACAGCAGCAGCCCGCCAACGTGGGCGAAGGCTCTGGCGCATCGCCGCAGGTAGGCGGGCCTTCTGGCGTGGCAGGCGGCATTCTGACCGGCATCCTGGCCTTCTTGGGGACGTTTGGAGTGAGCGCTTTCTTCTTGTTCGGGCTGGTTGTGCTGGGCTTTCTGGTCGTTTGGGCCTTGCGTAAGAGGAAATGACATAGAGGCAGGCGGCTTGCCGCTCGAATAAAGTTTCTACGAGGTCTTGATATCGCTTAATTTCCAAAATCGGGAGATTTTGGAGTTCGATTTGGAGGAGAGAATCAATGCAGAGAGTGTTTGAGTTACTCAAAAAGAAGGAAATCCAACTGCTCCTGTTGATTGCCGTCATGGTCATCATCAGCGGCGGAGCATGGGCCTTGTACCAAACCCAAATTCCGCCAGAGCAGCCCATCCTGTTCCCCCATGATATTCATGTTCAATTACAAATCCAGTGCCTGTACTGTCACCCCGGTGCGCAGCGCCAGGCCTCGGCGGGACTGCCCACGCAGCAAAAGTGCTGGGCCTGTCATGGGCAACTGCGCAAGTACACCGACCCTGCCGCCCCGGTTCCCCTGGAACAATGGCCTGTGGAACTGCAAAAACTGGCGGGGTATGTGGAGCGCAACGAGCCGATTCCCTGGGTGCCGGTTTATATCGTTCCCGACCATGTGCATTTTAACCACCGTCCGCACATCGCCGCCGGGTTTGCCTGCGAGCAGTGTCACGGCGATATGAGCAAGCAGAAAGTCGCCGAGTTGCAGCAAACGGTCAACATGGGCTGGTGCATCACCTGCCACCAGCAAAACACCGTAGATAATCCCGAAAAGCGCATCAAATTGCTGGATTGCGGAACGTGCCATTATTAGGAATTCGATACTGGATATTGGATACTCGATACTGGATACTCGATGTTCGAATAACGAATAACGAATATCGAATAACGAATATCGAATAACGAAAGTACAAACAGGAGCGCATTGAATGACAGAAAAACTTTCCCGGCGCGATTTTCTTAAAGTGATTGGCACGGGCGCGGCAGTGACAACGGTGCTGACGGGCTGCGGCCCGGCTTCCCGCTATGTGACGCGCGAGCCGTATACCAAAATGCCGGAATATAACTACAACGGGCAAAGCACCTACTACGCCACCACCTGCCGCGAGTGCGCGGCGGGCTGCGGGCTGATTGTGCGCACCATGCAGGGGCGCGCCATCAAAGCCGAAGGCAACCAGTATAACCCGGTCAACCTGGGCAAGACCTGCGCGCGCGGACAGGCCACCCTGCACGGACTTTATAACCCCGACCGGGTCAAGAATCCCGCCAAACATGCGCGTGGCGACAAAACTCTGACCGATATAGATTGGGATACCGCCATCGGGATTGTTTCTGCCGCTCTGAAAGACCCCACTGGCGTCCAATTTTTGCTTGGCCTGGCCCCCGACCACCTGTTCGACCTGGTGAGCGACCTGTGCAAATCGCTTGGCGCGCCTGCCCCCATCCGCTATGGGGCATTGGGCATGTTCGAGGCGCGCGTCACGCTGGGAGAAGCCTCCCGCGCTGTGTTTGGCCGCCCCGATACGCTCTTTTTTGACCTGGCGAATGCCGACCTGACGATTTCCTTTGGCGCAAACTTCCTCGAAACATGGATTTCGCCGGTGGCGTATACGCGCGGTTACTCGCAAATGCGCAAGCAGCGCGCGCGCGGTCTGCTGGTGCAGTTCGAGCCGCGCCTGAGCCAAACCGCCGCCAAAGCAGATGTATGGCACGCCATCAAACCTGGCACAGAAGGACTGGTCGCTGCCGCGCTGGGAAAACTCTATGCAGAAGAAAAATTTGGCTCGGCTCCGGCTGCCTTCGATGTGGATGTAAACACCGCCGCCGAAGCCGCCGGGCTGGAACTGGAAGCCCTGGAAAAACTGGCCGAATTGCTTCTCAAAGCCGAGCGCCCGCTGGTGCTTCCCGGCGGAGCGGCCCTGGCGCGCGAAAACGGGCTGGAAACGGCCAAAGCCATCCTGACGCTCAACGCCCTGTTGGGCAACCCCGGCAAACCGGGCGGAATTTATCACACCCCGGCCTCCCCGTTGGGCGAGGAATATCGCCGCCCGGCCTCGATGAAAGAAATGACCGAATTAGTGGAGCGGATGAAGGCCGGAACTGTCAAAACATTACTCGTGCATGGCGTCAATCCGGTCTTTGAACTGCCTAAAGCGCTCGGCTTTGAGGCCGCCCTCGCCAACGTGCCGACCGTCATCTCGTTTGCCACCTTCCCCGACGAAACCGCCCTGGCCGCCGATTACATCTTCCCCGACCATCACGGGCTGGAGTCGTGGGGCTATCAGCGCGTGGTCAATGGAACAGGGCAATCCATGCTTTCGGGCGCGCAGCCGGTCGTTGCGCCTTACTACAACACCAAATCAACGGTGGATGTGCTGTTGGCTGCCGCTAATCTACCCTTTAAGGACGAAGTGGAATTCATCCAGAGCAAAATTACCCCTCTGGTGGAACAAACTGGCGGCTTCTACAGCGCCGCCGACCTGCCCTCGTTTTGGGCGCTCTTCCAGCAGTTTGGCGGCTGGTGGAAAAACGATAGCGAACTGGGCACGCCCAATAGCGCAGCCACCGGCTTTGAAAAGAAACTCAACCTTGAACCCCAAGAGCAAGAGGCCGGTCACGATGAGTTCCATCTGCTGGTTTACCCCTCGCCCATCCTGGCCGAAGCGGGGGCCAACAAGCCCTGGCTGCAAGAAATCCCCGACCCAATGACGACCGTGATGTGGAACACCTGGCTCGAAATCAACCCCAAAACAGCCAAGAAACTCGGCCTGCATAACGACGATGTGGTGCGGGTAGTCTCTCCCTTTGGGGCGGTGGAAGTCTCTGTTTACGAGTATCCCGCCATCCGCCCCGATGTGGTGGCAATTCCGTTTGGGCAGGGTCACACCGCCTATGGACGGTACGCCGAAAACCGGGGAGTCAATCCGGCAGATTTGTTCGGAGCGAAAACGAATGGGGCCGGCGACCTGGCCTTCGCCGCGACCAAAGTCCGCATCGAAAAGACAGGCAAGAAACGCGAACTCTCACGCATGGAAAGCAAACTGGGCGTGTATGGCGAAGGCATGGAGGAGCATTAGACATGGCGATTTTACCGAAAATTCCTGAGTACAAAGCCGAGTGGGCTGAAGGCGAGGAAGGCCGCTGGGGCATAGCCATTGACATGGATTTATGTACTGGCTGCCAGGCCTGCGTGGCCGCCTGCTCGATGGAGAATAACATCCCATTTGTGGGTGAAGAAGCCGCCGGCTATGGTCGGCAGATGAGTTGGATTCGTGTGGAACGCCTGTGGGAGGGTGAGTATCCCGAAGTAAAAGCCACGCCCTTCCAGCCGGTGATGTGCCAGCAGTGCGGCTCGGCGCCGTGCGAAGCAGTTTGCCCGGTCTTTGCCACCGTGCATAGCGAGGCAGAGAAACTCAACCTTCAGGTTTACAACCGCTGCGTTGGCACGCGCTATTGCGCCAACAACTGCCCCTATGTGGCGCGCGTCTTCAACTGGGCCGATTTCGACCGCCCCGAACCGCTCCCCAATCAACTCAACCCCGATGTAACGGTGCGGCGGCGCGGCGTGATGGAAAAATGCACTTTTTGTATCCAACGCATTCACAAAGCAACCGACCAGGCCAAATCGGAAGGCCGCGATGTGCGCGATGGCGAAGTGATGCCTGCTTGCGCGCAAGCCTGCCCGGCAGATGCCATCGTTTTTGGCCGCCTCGATGACCCCGAAAGCAAGGTCAGCAAACTCTCTAAAGATAAACGCGCCATGCACTTGCTCGAAGACCTCGGCACGCAGCCGCGAGTGACCTATCTCAAAGGAGGCTTCCATGGCAATCTCGGCTAGCGCCCTGCCACATTCTCACGCTGAAGAACACGCGCACGTCCACGACCACGAGGCCGAACTGCGCAAAGAACACCTGATGCTCGACCCCAAGCCGCGCGGCGAAATGAACGCGCTGGTGATGGATTCGATGACTTCGAGCAACTGGAAGTTCTGGGCCCTGGCCGGGCTGATGGCCCTCATCACCGCCGTTGGACTGTTTGGGGCTTGGGGTTACTCCATTGCAGAAGGTCTTTATACGGCCAGCGTCAACCGCCCGATGTACTGGAGTTACTTCCTGGTGCATACCGTCTTTTGGATTGGCATCAGCCACGCCGGGACCTTCGTCTCGGCCCTGTTGCGGGTCTTCAAGGTGGAATTTCGCCGCCCCTTCACCCGCGCTGCCGAACTGATGACCACCTTCGCCCTGGCGCAGGCCGGCATTCACATCTTTGCTCACATGGGCCGCGTCTGGCTGGCCTATTGGATGTTCCCCATCCCCAATCAGCGCCAGTTGTGGGTCAACTTCCAGTCGCCGCTGATGTGGGACTTCCTGGCGATTAACACCTACCTGCTTTCCTCGACCATGTACCTGTTCCTGCCGCTCATCCCCGACCTGGCCATGGCGCGTGACCGCTCGACCGGCTGGCGCAAGAGCCTCTATCGAATCCTGGCCCTCGGTTTTCGCGGTACTGAAGCGGAGTGGACTCACCTGCGGATTGCGCTCAACATCTTTGCCTTTGCTATTCTGCCGGTCATGTTCTCGGTTCACACCATCGTTTCGTGGGACTTTGCCGTGGCGATGCGCCCCGGCTGGAGTTCGACCATCTTTGGCCCGTACTTTGTGGTTGGCGCGCTGCAATCGGGCGTAGCAGCGGTGGGCATGGTGGTGATTGCCGTGCGCTATGGCCTGAAGAATATGGACTACTTCATCCGCAAGGAACATTTCGACGCGCTGGGAAAACTGATGCTGGTCATTTCGATGGCCTGGGCCTATTTCTTCTTCAACGATTACATGATTCAATGGTACGGCGGCGATAAATTCACCGACGCACTGCTGCACTTCCACGAGGCCGGCCCCGGCGGCTGGATTTGGTTCATGATGTTGATTACCAACATCGCCATCCCCTGGCTGGTACTGTGGAACAAAAACTGGCGGCGCAACCCGGCCATTCTCTTCACCGTTGGCCTGCTCATCAACGTTGGCATGTGGGCCGAGCGCTTCATCATCGTGCCGATTTCGCTGCAAATCAACCGCATGCCCTTTATGTGGGGGCATGGGATTAAGAATTTTCACGATACCTTCCCCTTTGTCAGCGTCGAAATTCCGATTTTCATCGGCTCAATTGCGTTCTTTATCCTGCTCTATATGCTTGCCTCCAAACTCATCCCGCTCGTGCCGGTTTGGGAAGTGCAAGAAGGCCAAATGGCGCACTCCATCCGCAAGTATGGCAAAGAGCCGGTCGTTTCGGTGGCCGAACTGGAGTAACGTATGTCAGAGAAAAACCTGCTTCTCGCCATTTTCGAAGATATTGACCCCGCAGCGCACGCGGTAGATAAGTTGCGCGACCTGGGCGTGACTGACGAGCGCGTGACGGTCATCTCTGGCACGCCCATCACCGAAGCCATGCTGGGGCGCAAGCCGCAATGGAGCAACGTCACCCGTTTTGCGATGGGCGGCGCGTTCATCGGCTTGTGCGTGGGCATCTTCCTGGCCTATGGCACGCCGAATCTTTACCCGATTACCGTCGGAGGCCGCTGGATTGGCGTCCCGCCCACAATTGTGGTGATGTTCGAAATGACCATGCTGGTCATGCTCATTAGCACCTTTATCGGCGTCTTTTTAGACAGCCGCTTTCCTAACTACACTCCCACTCAATACGTGCCGGAAATTAGCGATGGGCGCATTGGCCTGCTGATTGAGTGTGGAGGAGAACTGGAAGCAGCGGTTGAATCGGCCATGAAAGCGATAGGCGCGGAATCGGTCAAGCGCGCCCAGGCGGAGTCCCTATGAGTCTGTTTCAGCGTCTGATGATTGTCATCTCCGTTGCCGTGCTGCTGCTCGGCGTGGTGTTGACCTTTACCTACGACATCATCAAAATTGAGTGGATTTCCTTCATGGAAATTCAGCCTTCATACAAGCCCATGGAAAAGCCCCTGCCGGTGGCGAATCGTTCGATTCCCATCGAAGGCGCGGCTTACATCCCCGGCCAGGGCGCGCCGGTCAACCCGGTTACAGCCGATGAAGTCTCTATCGAGCGCGGGCGAATCTTGTTCACCCAGAATTGTGTTCAATGTCACGGCCCCAACGGCGAGGGCAACGGCATCATCGGCGGCGCGCTGGTGAACCCGCCTGCCAACCTGACTGCCGACGTGGTGCAGACCAAAGCCGATGGCGCGCTGTTTCTGACCATTTCCAACGGCATTCTGGGTGCGGAGGGACAAATCCGCATGCCGGCACTCAACGAAAACCTGACCGTGCGCGACCGCTGGGATGTGGTCAACTACATTCGCACGCTCAAAGCAACCACAACGCCCTAACGGAGGAGAAATGAAAGACCTGAAAGGAATTGTTCTTGGAATCCTGGCAGGGCTGCCCGCGCTGGTGATTGTGTTTGCCTTTGGCCTGTATTTCTTTGGCTGCCGAACGAACAACACCTGTACGGGAATTGCCCTGCCTGCCACAACCCCCATCCCGACCCTGATTCCTGCTACCCTGCCCGCCCCCAAAGTTGGCGCGGAGGCGGTTGCCGCTGTTCCGCGCTGCCGCGTGGCCGCCGCCGACCTGGTGGCTGCCTGGATTGACGCAGGATACCCGGAAACCGAAACGTTCTCCTTCACCGACATCAAGGGACAAACCTGTACCGCCACGTTCAAGGGTGACGTGCAGAAATTGTTCCTGGAAGCCAATCTGTGGTACGATGGCGCGCCCGCCTGCACCACCTGCCACAATGCCGATATTGCTAATAACCAGAAAAATATGGATATGAGCAGTTACGCGGGTATCCTGGCTGGCTCTAATCGTGTAGGCGAAAAAGCCGAAAAAGGCGATGACATTCTAGGCGGCGGCGACTCTCAGAAAGCCTTGCTCTACCTGATGCTCTACGCTCCCAATGGGCAGACCACCATCAACCGCCCGGCCATGCCGCTCGGACGCCCGGCCAATGTTCCGGAAAAAGGCCCCATCATCTCCGCTGGCACGCCGCCCGCCCCAACGCAGGGGCAGTAAGTTCTAAAAAAACAGACCGCAGGGAAACGCTTGCGGTCTGTTTTTATTGCCGTTGGCTTCGTTCCAGCGCTTCGATTGACAAAACATCCTTCAGCGCCGCCAGTTCTGGGTCACCGGTGACCAGGATGGCCCGCAGTTTTTCGGCAGTTGCGGCCGCAAAGGCATCGGCATACGAGACGGGATATTTCATCTTCCAGCGCGCGGCGGATAAAACCAATTCATTGTCGGCGCTTTGCAGGGTGACAGGCAGGGAATACAAATCTTGCAAAGCCTCTTCTGCTGTCAATTCACCGTGGACTTTTCCCATCCGATAGTAGATTTCGCCAACGTTGACGATGGAGATGTTCAACTGAACCTGCGCCTGTTCGGCTGTTTCAAACATGATTTGCATTTGACTTGCGGCAGGTTCTTCCCTTTGGAAAAAAGCCATGACAGCCCACGCATCCAGAACATACTTAACGGTCATTTTCGACCTCCCTGCGATGCTCTTCTTCCAAGTCTTTCAAAAAGTCGTAACCAGCATATTTCCCATATAATTTCCTAATCACGTTCTCTTCTTTTGTAACCGGTTCCAGCACAATCTTCCCATCTACCACCTTTGCCCGGAACTGGTCGCCGTGCTTCAACCGCAACTCCTGGCGGATGGCCTTGGGCAGCACCAACTGGCCTTTAGAGGACAATCGCAATAACATCACCTGCTCCTTTCTTACGTTTTCGATTTCATTGTAAGACAAAGGATGCCGAAAGTCAAATAAAAACCTCCCGCGCGGGCTTCTGCGCGGGAGGTCGGGTTCTTGCGTTTTTCTTCGAACGCGTTACTCGTCACGTTTCTCTACCGGCGGCTCCTCGCGCTTTTTCTCATGCGTCAGCACGTGGATGAGAATCAGCGCCAGGCCAAAGAACAGAGGCAACAGACCGGCCAGCATCCAGGGGCCAAAACCAAGCGGGGCGTTGGTGCCAAACATCAGTCCCAGCGGCCACAGACCGAGCAGGAGGGCTACGCCGATTGCGGCAAAAATAATGCCCCAAATAAGCGCGCCCTTGCCGCTGCCGCTCCTAACCGGTTTAACCAGTCCCTTTTCGGCCAGGGCCAGTGTCTCTTTGTACGATATGAATCGCATCAGCAGGATGAAACCGAACACCAGGCCGATAAAGGCCAGGCTGCCTGCGCAGGGAATGAAAGCATCCATATTTTTTGCTCCTCTATTTTGAGATTTGAAGGCTGATATTGCCGTTTTGTGTAGAAACGGTCAAGCGCGCGCCGCCGCCGTTGATGTCGCCTTTCCAATGTTTTTCGTCCAGGTCTCCGGAGATGGTGACGGGGAAATCGGACCGGATTTTGCCGAAGTCTGTTTTCAGGTCGAAGGTCAGGGCCGAATCGGCAGGCAGGGTCAGGCGGATATCGCCGAAATTGCTTTTCAGGGTATGGTCCCCCTCTGTCAGCGAGCCGGTAAAAGTCACTTTGCCGTTGTTCGAGGTCAGGGTCACGAGAGCCTTCTCGGCGGCAACCTCCACATCGCCATAATCAGAATGGGATGTAATTTTACCTGTCGCGCCACTGACCGTCACTTCCCCGTTCTGGGTTTTCAGTTCCATGCCGTTCGAGCGCACCCCTTCGAGCGTCAGGTCGCCAAAGTTGCTGGAGACGTTCACCTTGCCGCTGAAATCGGCCTCCTTCACCTGCACCTTGCCATTGGACGTGTGTGCTTCTAGCGACAGGCCGCTGACCGAGCGCAGTTCCAGCCCGCCAAAATCGCTGCGCACATCCAGCGCGCCGGTCGATTTCACGCCGCTCAGGGTCAATTTGCCGTTGGTCGATTTAAGCGTCACATCTCCGGCAACAACGGTATCCGCCTCGATATCGCCAAAGTCGGTTTTCAGGCTGACCGGGGCTTTACCCGCCTCGATGTTGCGGGCGGTTATCTGACCGTTGGAGGTCGTCACCGTGAGTTTGCCCGTCAGGTTAGATACCTCGACATCGCCAAATTGGGTGATCAGAGTCGCATCGCCCTGCGTGCCGGAGAGCGTCAGGTCGCCACTTGATGAAGATAGTTCGACGCTAGTCTCTGGCGGGACTGTGATGGTGAAGTGAACCCAATGACCACGCGGCCCAAGATGAAGCCCGGTCACTTCCACCACAGGTTTGACCCAGATGCGGATTTCACCGCCTTTTTGCTCAACCTGGATTTTAATATCTTCCAGGGCTTGCTGCGCCTCATCATCGGTACCGCCCCAAGTCGTTTTCTCTGCGCTGATTTTCACGGTATCTACCGCGCCTGATTCAACCTTCACGAACCCGTAGTTGTTCTCCACGTTTAGTTTCAGCGGACCGCTGACCGGGATGGTTTGTTGCTCGGTTGCCGTCGCTTCCACTGTGTTGAACGAACCGGTGTGGAAACTGAATCCGCTCGATTGCGCCATCTGTATTCCTTGCCAAATGGCAAATGCGCCCGCTGCGCAGGTGGCAATCAGCGCCAGGATGAGGATTGTTGCTATAATCCATTTATTCATTCGTCAAAACCTCCATTTGTTGTTTTCATAGAGTTTGACCGGAGAATGTGAAAAAAGTTTCACGTTGACCGCCCCGAAGGTTCCTTGCAAAAAGCCTCGGTTTCTTCGCCAGAACCTTCGGGACGTTTGGAAAACCGGCTGAAACTTTTCCGCCTCCAACCCGGTCTAATTTTTGAAGGAAACCGACTGTCGTGAACGAGCAGGAACTCATCCGCCGCGCCCAACGAGGCGACACCGACGCTTTTGCAGACCTGCTGGCCCTGCACGAACGCTTCGTTTACAACCTCGCGTTGCGCACCGTCGGCGACCCAATTGAAGCGGAGGATGTGGCCCAGGAAGCCTTCGTGCGCGCCTGGCAGGCTCTTCCGAACTTTCGCGGCGGGTCGGCTCTGCGTACCTGGCTCTATCGCATCGTCATCAATCTGTGCATCAACCGCTTCCCGCGCCTGCGCCGCGAGTTGAGCGAACTGAGCGAGACCGAGATTGGCAGCCTGCCCGAAACGCCCTGTCTCGACCACGACCCGGCCCTGCGCAGCGAACTGCGCGAGCGGCGCGCCCTGCTACACCGCGAAATCGAACGCCTGCCCGATAGCCAACGTTTGCTCATTACCCTACGCTACCAGGATGAACTCTCCTACGAGGAGATTGCCAGCCTGCTTGGCTTGCCGCTCGGCACGGTCAAAACCGGCCTGTTTCGAGCCAAAGAACGCCTGCGTCAGGCGTTGTCCATTTTCCAGGAGGAACCCGCATGAACGAACCACTTTGGGATGAAATGGATGTGGTGGAGGACGCCCTGCGCACCTGGCCGCGCGCCCAAACCCCGCGTGGATTCTCCAGCCGGGTTTTACAGCGCATCGAAAAAACGCCGCGCTTCGAGTTGCAATTTCGCTTAACCTGGTTAGATATTGCCCTGGGGCTGTTTACCGTTTCCATCCCCCCTGTGCTGCTTTTCGTCTGGAATAGCCTGCCCATTGTGGTCTTGATGCGCTTGCATGTCCAAATTTCCGTGTTACAGAATGCGCCTGAATCTCAGGAAATTCTGTTTTTGACCGTTTTGGGAGCAGCCATGCTGTTTGCTTTGCTTGCATTGGCAATATTCCTGTTTGCACCGCGAATAAAAAATCCCGGCTAGCCGGGATTTTTTATTCGGTCAATCGTCAATGCGAATTTCCACCGTCTTCTCAGGCCAGCCCTGCGCTGCCACTTGCCCCAGGATTTCGGCAATTGGCGGTGGGAAGAGATTAATCCGCCCCACTTCGTGCAGCGGAATCCAGACTGGGGTATATGTTCCGCGTTCGGGCGGGTACTTGCCGGTCATTTCCGGCCCGGCGCCTGTGCCGAAGTGTCCGCCGGTGGCGCGCGCCAGGAAATAGTATTGTTCGCGGCCGTGGAAAATGATTTTCGCCAGCAGCCGCTCGATAGCAATCGCCAATCCCAGTTCCTCGCGGCTCTCGCGGATGGCGGTCTGTTCGGGTGTTTCGCCCGGCTCCATGCCCCCGCCCGGAATCACATAGTATTCCTGCCCATTGCGCAGGCGCTTAATCAGTGCAATATGCTGTTTGCGGATGATAATCGCGCGGGAGCGAAACATGATTTTATCGTCGACCGAGGCGGGGGGCAGGAATTTATAACTTATACCCAATCATGCGCAGGAAACCCTTGCGCCAGTTTTTGCCTTCCTCGTCTTCTACGCCTTTTGGGGAGGCGCCGTCGATGACGCCCAGAATGCCGCGTCCCTGTTCGGATTCGGCGACCAGTACCTGGGTCGGATTGGCTGTCGCGCAGAAAATTCGCGCCACTTCAGGTACGTTTTTGATGGCGTTCAAGACGTTAATAGGATAGAACCCCTCGCCCAGAAAAACGATGAACGAGTGTCCAGCGCCGACTGCCAGGGCGTTTTTGGTCGCCAATTCGAGCATGGCGTCATCGGTGCCGCTGGTGCGCACCAGGCATTTTCCACTCGCCTCGCAAAACGCTACGCCGAACTTGATGCCTGGCACGGCGTTCACCAGCGCTTCATGAATATCTTCGACAGTTTTGATAAAGTGCGATTGTCCAAGAATGAAGTTGATCGGTTCGGGTTTTTCAATTTGGACGAGTTTGATTTCCATGTAGACCTCCAGTATTATCACGCATTGTGCTGGATATGCGGCGCGCATTGCTAATCCGTCTTGTCATTTGCGTGGGGAATGCGAATGTTGACCGATGATTCCTTCGAAAACGCCGTTCCAGGCAGTGCTTGTAAAAAGATTATACTCGAATCTGTTTTGGGTTCGCTGTCTCATCAATAATCGGGTATGACAGTTGTATAATCAGTTGAACATGGAGTGAGAATGAATCAGTCAATTCAGGCGCTTTTACAAATTGCTCGTGACAAACTAGCGAATGCGCGTTATACCCCCGAACAACGCGAACAAACTCTGCGCCTGTTAAGCTTGTTGTTGGAACTTGCTTTAGAAGACGAAAAAAGCGAAGAAAATGCCCGCGCTACCGCCAAACTGCTGGCAAACGTCACCCGGCATCATAACCTATTTGCGCTCATCCAGCAGCAGGCCGCTGAGCTAGAAGCGCTCAAGCGCATTAGCGTCAACCTGACCTCCAGCCTGCAACTCCAGGCGGTGTTGGATCGGGTTGCTACCGAAGCGATAGGGTTGATTAAGAATTCTCACATCGTTCATATCTTTTTATATGAAAATGGCGTTTTGCGCTTTGGCGCGGCTCTCGATACAGAGGGAACCCGTAATCAAATTCTCTCTCTACCGCGTCCCGATGGTTTGACCTATACGGTAGCACGCAGCAAACAAACCATTGTGATTGATGAAATTCGCGGACACCCTCTGTTCAAAACCGCTCCCACGAGTTGGAAAGGCGCCATTGTTGGCATCCCCCTCAAAAGTGATGAGACGGTTGTGGGTGTTATGAACATGTCGCTTTATCCGGGGCGAAAATTTTCAGCCTCCGATTTGCGCTTGCTCGAATTATTGGCCGCCCAGGCAGCAGTTGCAATTGTGAACGCCCGCCTGCACCAAGCCATCGCTAACGAAGCCATGAGCGACATGCTGACCGGCCTGCCCAACCGCCGCGCGTTGGATGCCCGCCTGGAGAACGAAGTCCAGCGCGCCGAGCGCTATGGGCATCAATTTGCCGTCTTGATGATGGACCTGGATGGCTTCAAGGCCATTAACGATACCTATGGTCATGATGTGGGCGACCGGGTGCTGCGTGATTTCGCCCGTTTCCTGGCCGAGGGCAAACGTTCCAGCGATTTTCTGGCCCGCTACGGTGGCGATGAAATGACGATGATAATGCCCGAAACCGACGGCAATTCCGCTGCGCAGCTAGCCGGGTTGATTAAGCAGCGCATGGAAAATTTCGTTCCTGTCTTGCCGGATGGCGCAAAACCGCACTTGGGGATTTCGGGCGGAATTGCCATCTACCCCCATCACGCCAAAACCGCCTCTGATTTGTTACGCGCGTCGGATGAAGCCCTCTATCGCGCCAAGCGGCACGCGCGCGGTTCTTTTGTGCCGGCCCGCCTCGTGACCGGCGAACTGCCTCCCCTTAAGAACCTGAAATAAAGTTTGGTGTTAGATTGTAGGACGGATGTTTTATCTGTCTCTGACTGTCCATGCCGGTTTCACCCGCGCCGGAAAGGTCACGCCACCTGTGCCATACAGGTCTGCAGGAAGGGAGAATGTTCATGCCGCGCAAAACCAAACTCATTCTTAACCCGGTTGCCGATATGGGCCGCGCCTGGCAGGTTGCCAACGACCTGCGCCCTATCGTTGCCGAGTATGGTCATGCCGATTGGAGCGGGACGGTCTATCCCGGTCACGCGGTTGAACTGGCGCGCCAGGCCGCGCTGGATGGCTATGAGATGGTAGTCGCCATCGGCGGCGATGGCACAGTACATGAAGTAGTCAATGGCCTGATGCAGGCTCCAGTGGCGAAACGCCCTATCCTGGGGGTTGTGCCGGTTGGGTCGGGGAACGATTTCGCCCACTCCATCGATGTCCCCATGAAATCAGACCATGCCCTGTTGCATGCGCTCAAGGGCGAACCTTCCAGCGTGGATATCGGCCTGATGACCGACGAAAACGGACGCCGCGAGTATTTCGACAACACGGTCGGAATCGGGTTCGATGCGGTCGTCACCATCCGCTCGCATAAACTGCCCATCCTGCGCGGATTCCTGATGTACCTGACCGCCGTGATTCAAACGATTATCTTGAACCATGACCCGGCGCTTCTCAAAATCGAAACCGATACCGAGACCTGGCAGCAGGATACCATCATGTTGACGGTTTGCAACGGCCCGCGCGAGGGCGGTGGTTTTCTGGTTGCGCCGGAAGCCAAAAACACAGATGGTGTCTTGAACTATGCCACTGTGACTCAATGCAGCCGCCTGACCATGTTCCGGCTGGTGCCTGAAGTGATGAAAGGCACGCACGGGCGATTCAAACAGGTGCGCCTGGGCGTGTTCAAAAAACTCTCGCTGAGAGCCGACCGGCCCCTGTATATTCATGCCGACGGCGAAATTTATACCAGTTTTGGCAGTAACCTGCGCGGCCTGACCTTTGAAACTCTGCCGGGCGCGCTGCAAGTGGTGAAAGGGTAGTCTGCGTTCAAGCCCTGGTGAAAGAACCGGCGGTTATGGCAGGGTGAGATTGAAGGTTGCGCGCCAGGTCAGCAGAATGCCGTTGACAGTTCCTTCGATACGAACCAGGTACTCGCCCGGCTGAACCGACGGGCCGCCTGCTTTCTACTGGTAGTTGTAATTTTCGACCACCCAAGGGGTGCAGGCCGGTCGGTTCGGGCGTAGATGTCTCCGCAGGCTGTTCGGCCACTGTGGTTGCTCCTGGTTTTCGGTTCGGGCTTCGGGTACAAGCAATTTGACTGGCCGGTTACCAGAAAGACCAGTTGATACTACGCCCATCCTATCGAGTAAAATACTATTATCCAGCCCATGCGAGGAAGGAGTTTTGCTATGCGTTTGAAAGATAAAGTTACTTTGATTACCGGCGGGGCAGCAGGCATTGGCAAAGCCACCGCGTTGCGTTTTGTCGAGGAAGGCGCAACAGTCATCATTTGCGATGTCAATGAAACCGCCGGACAGGAAACTGCGCGCGAGTTGGGGCCGCAGGCCGCATTCTACAAGGTCAATGTTGCTAACCGCCAGGAAGCGCAGGCCTGGATGGACGATGTGGCCGCCAAATATGGCCGCATCGATGTCTTGGTCAACAATGCGGGCATCTTGCGGGATGGGCAGTTGGTCAAGTTCAAAGAGGGCGCGCTGGTAGGACAGATGGCGGAGGCTGATTTCGACCTGGTCATCGCAGTTAACCTGAAAGGCGTCTTCAATTGCGCCCAGGCGGTTGCGCCAGTGATGATAAAGCAGGGAGGGGGGGTCATCTTGAACGCTACTTCCATCGTGGGACTGGATGGCAACTTTGGCCAGACCAATTATGTCGCCAGCAAGGCCGGGGTAATCGGCATGACCAAAGTGTGGGCGCGTGAATTGGGCAAGTATGGCATTCGGGTTTGCGCTGTTGCGCCGGGTTTTACGGCAACTGAAATTCTTGCCTCGATGCCCGAAAAAATCATCGAGGGGATGAAAGCCCGCACCCCTCTGGGGCGCATGGGCCAGCCGCGTGATATCGCCAATGCCTATCTTTTTCTGGCTTCGGATGAGGCTTCTTTCATTACGGGCGTCGTCCTGCGCGTGGATGGGGGAATTGTGGTAGGAACTTGAGCGCAGATCGCTAACATGTGTGTTCTTTTTAGAACAGAACTTACGCGAGATGGTTTTTTTATCCGCTAATCCGCGCTAATCTTCGCTAATCAAAGGCTTTTAAGCCTAAAAATGTCCCAAATTCGCGTGGGTTAGCGAAGATGAGTGGATAATTTATGGGTTTTGCGTAAGTCCTATA
The DNA here is from genome assembly GCA_964422545.1 of uncultured Anaerolinea sp. Classification (GTDB taxonomy): domain Bacteria; phylum Chloroflexota; class Anaerolineae; order Anaerolineales; family Villigracilaceae; genus UBA5195. The sequence continues at coordinate 41,224 of CAYRBO010000027.1, forward strand.
GAAATTTCTTACGGAAGGTTAAATCCTTATGGAACTCGCACTGATTGGATTAGGAAAAATGGGCGCCAACATGGCGCGCCGTCTGGTTCGGGGCGGGCATCGCGTAGTCGGGTTCGACCGCGATTTTCGGGTTGCCGAATCGCTCCAGGTGGAAATCGGTCTGACTGCCGCCCGCACCCTGTTGGAACTGACCGCCGCGCTCCCCGCGCCGCGCGCTGCCTGGGTGATGGTCCCCGCCGGAGACGCCACCGAAGCCGTCATCGAAGAATTGGCCGGATTGTTCGCGCCGGGCGATACGATTATTGATGGCGGCAACACCTTCTACAAAGACGACATCCGCCGCGCCGCCGCGCTCAAAGAGAAAGGCATTCGCTATGTGGATGTCGGCACCAGCGGCGGGGTGTGGGGGCTGAAGGAAGGCTACAGCCTGATGGTCGGCGGCGAAGCGGAGGATGTTGCCCGGCTGAATCCGATTTTCGAGACCCTGGCTCCCGCTCCCGATAAGGGCTGGGGTCACGTCGGCGGGGTGGGCGCGGGGCATTTCGTCAAGATGATTCACAATGGCATCGAATATGGCCTGATGCAAGCCTATGCCGAGGGCTTCGAAATCCTGCACGCCAAGCGCGAATACGACCTCGACCTGCATCAGGTCGCCGAAATCTGGCGGCACGGCTCGGTGGTGCGCTCGTGGCTGCTCGACCTGACCGCCAACGCCCTGGCCGCTGACCAGGAGTTGAGTGAAATTGCCGGGTATGTTCCCGATTCGGGCGAAGGCCGCTGGACGGTCTTCGAGGCGGTTGATTTGGACGTGCCGGCTCCGGTCATCACGCTTTCGTTACAGCAGCGTTTCGCCAGCCGCCAAGAGCAGAGTTACGCCGCCAAACTGCTGGCCGCCATGCGCAACCAGTTTGGTGGACATGCCATCAAGAAGGCCGGGCAATGAGCGAGGCCTGCGAATCGACCAGCATTGTCATCTTCGGCGCTTCGGGTGACCTGACCTGGCGCAAACTCATCCCGGCTCTTTATAACAACTTCAAGAAGGGGCGGCTGTCGGAGTGCGCCAACGTGGTCGGGTTTGCCCGCCGCCCATATTCTGATGAGGCCTTTCGCGCCCGCCTGCGCGAGGGTGTGGCCCAGTTCAGCCCGGAGACCTTCGACCCGGCGGTGTGGGAGCAGTTCGCCCCGCGCATTCACTACTTTCAAGGCAATCTCGACCAGGCCGAAGACTTCTCTCGCCTGGAGAACTTCCTGCGCGGGCTGGAGGATGGCCCCGCCAACCGCCTGTATTACCTGGCGACTGCGCCGGAGTATTATGCAGAAGTGGCTGGTCATTTGGGCGCGGCCGGCATGTCGCGCGATGATGAAGATTTCGGCGCGTGGCGGCGGATAATCGTCGAAAAACCCTTTGGTCACGACTTGCAATCGGCTCGCGAACTCACCCACGCTTTGCACGCCGCTTTCGAGGAGAGGCAAATCTACCGCATTGACCACTACCTGGGCAAGGAAACCTCGCAGAACATCTTGTTCTTCCGTTTTGCCAATGCCATCTTCGAGCCGGTCTGGAATCGGCGTTATGTCAGCAACGTGCAAATTACGGTCGCTGAAAGCGTGGATATCGGCACGCGCGCCGGGTATTACGACACGTCGGGCGTGCTGCGCGATATGTTCCAGAACCACCTGCTGCAACTTCTCTCTCTGGTGGCGATGGAGCCGCCTGCTTCCTTCGAGGCCGACGCGGTGCGCAACGAAACGGTCAAAGTTCTTAAGAGCGCGCGCCCGATTGCGCTGGAGGATACCGTCCGCGCCCAATACGAGGGCTATCGCCAGGCCGAAGGCACGGCCCCTGATTCGCAAACCCCCACCTATGCCGCGCTCAAGCTATTCATCGATAACTGGCGCTGGCAGGGCGTGCCGTTCTACCTGCGCTCTGGCAAGGCCCTGCGCCGCAAAATTTCGGAAATCATCATCGAATTCCAGCGCCCCCCGCACCTGATGTTCCACCTGCCGCCGGGGGCCGATTTCAGCCCCAACATCCTGGCGCTCACCATCCAGCCGGATGAAGGGATTCACCTGCGTTTCCAGGCCAAAGTCCCCGATTCAGATCAGGAGATGCGCCCGGTGGATATGGATTTTCACTATCGGGATTCGTTCAACGACAAGAGTATTCCCGAAGCCTATGAGCGGCTGCTGCTCGAAGCCCTGGACGGAGACGCCTCGCTTTTTACCCGTTCCGATGGGATAGAAGCCTCTTGGATGCTGATTGACCCCATCTTAGAAGGCTGGCAAACCCCCGCCGCGCCCCCGCTGGTGACGTATCTGCGCGGCTCGTGGGGGCCGGCTGAGGCCGAGGCCTTGCTGGCACGCGCGGGTCATCGCTGGCGGCTAGGTCATTCGTAAGATGATAGGGCGGATGCGGCGGCCTGGTCCACCAGCCAGAGCAGTTCGCCGTTTTGCGGGCGGATTCGTCCGGCTGGAACATTGCCCCCGCGCCAGGCTTGCGCCAACATTCCGGCTTTCGATGCGCCGCTCACCAGGAAAACCACCCGGCGGGCGGCGTTTAGCACGCCATAGGTGAGAGTCACCCGTGAAACGAGGGGCGGCGGCGGAGTAGTATGTTCCACCTCCACTGCCCAGCGAACGGATTCGGCCAGGGCGGGTGAACCGGGAAAGAGCGAGGCGGTGTGTCCGTCCTCTCCCATCCCCAGGAAAACCAGGTCGAAGGCAGGAGTTTCGCCAAAGAAGGCGCGTAGTTCGGCTTCGTACCGCTCGGCGGCCTGGGGCGGGGGCAATTCGCCTTGAATGCGGTGAACATTTTCAGCGGGGAGGCGGACGCGCGAGAGCAAGGCAGCGGCGGTCATGCCGTAGTTGCTGTCGGGATGGTCAGGCGGCAGGCAGCGTTCATCGCCCCAAAACAAGTGAGTTTTCGGCCAGGGGATGCGTTCGGCCATATCGCTTGCAGATAACCGTTCATAGAGCGCGCGCGGCGTGTTGCCTCCCGAAAGCGCCACGCTAAATCGCCCCGGCGCGGTTTGGGCCTGTTGCGCAAACAAGTCGGCGGCGTAGTTCACCAGAGCGGTTGGGTCAGGGAAGATTTTGAGAATCGGCTGCATGATGGCTTGATGGAGCAGCGCAAACCGAATGGAACCGTTATTCCTTCTTTTCGTTGCTGCTTTCTTCGTCGCCTTTGAGCGATTCGCGGAAGTTCCTGATTGCGCTGCCGAGTTCCCCGGCAATTTTTCCGATGCGTCCCACCCCAAACAGCAGGATGACGATAATCAGGATGATAATCAATTCAGTCGGGCCGAAATTGGGCATTTGAATCTCTCCTTAAACAGTTATTCGTATCTTTCAACTGCCCTGATTTTACCCGAATATTAAAAAAACGCCTGGAAGGGTTGCGTGAATGGCGCAATTCTTTACAGCACAACCTTTGGGGCGGGTCAATGGTGTTGAAAAGCGTTGCTTATTCGAGCCTGGGTTCAAATCGCGTCGGCTTCCCAGCGCGGGCGCGGGCGATACCGTTTGCGGATTTTCTCCAGCATGTGCATGGGGGTATGCAGCAGGCGGCGGGCAATTCGGGCGATGCGCTCGCCGGAAGCGCCGCCGTTTTGGATGGGCATGAGGCGGCGTAGTTCATCTTTTTCGAGGTAAGTGTAGGTCTCTTTGCCCAGCGCCAGGGCGACAAAGGTGCAGGTAGATTGCTGGGTCATGACTACGCTGGCGTTGGCAATCATGTCGTTGACGTTGCCGTGCGTGAGAATTTGGGCTTCGGGCGCGATGGCTTTGATTTCGCGGGTGGCGCGCTCCACGTTTTCGGTGGGGTGCAGTTTGAAAATCATCGGGCGGCCTTCGGCAGCCTGTACGCAACGGCGCAGGAAGGTCATCCGATTGTCGCCGCGATAGGTCTCGCGGTAGGGCGTGGTGGCGACCAGTACATAATCGCGTTGCGGGAAGTCGTTTTGCTGGTGACGCTGGAGGTTGTCGAAGTTGGGGATGCCGGTGACGGCGATTTTTTCAGCGGGAACGCCTTTGCGGATGAAGTGATCGCGGTAGCCTTCGGATGCCACGCAGAAAATGTCGTAAGCGTGCGAAAGGCCGTTGGTGGCGGTGTTGGCGATGTAGCGCGGCAGGAAGGGGAACAGCTTCCATAGCCGGTAAAGGCGGCCCTCCGGCTCGGTAATGCCTTCCTGAACCAGAACCATGCGCTTGCCGCGAATATTGTTTTGGATAATCAGGTCGGAGGAGGTGACGACCATATCGTATTTGTGGCCGGCGCCGCGCTCGTCGATTGGCAGCTTATGGTCGGCCAGATATTGCAGGGTATCGCGCCGGTGCCGCCCGCCTAAAACGCAAAAATCGAGCAACCCGGCTTTGGCAGCGAGATGCTCGATTCCATCGGCGTAGTAGGGGGTGAAATAGCACCGGTATTCGCTCATTTGTTGGGCAACCGCGTGCATTTGGGAAGTTTGATTGAGGGAACCGCAAATAAATAAGATGTTTTGGGGCATATTTACCTCGTCCCCTGCATTGTAGTAAGCGCAGGTTAAGCCGCGTGGAACAAATCATTAAGGTCTGGTAAACAAAAGCTTGTTTTCAAAACCTTAACAAACCTTTCCAGGGATGTTAACTGTGCTGAATTAAACTACCATTGCCTGCAAACCGCTTATATCGTGACACGAGGCCTCATGTCAACTTTATTACAAGATGAATTCCAAATTCCAGTCAGTATCGCCGATTTGCCAGCGCACGATTTCCAGGTCTCGCCCGAAACACTGACCGAACAGGTTGTTGCTGAATTGGAAAATTCTCCCGAACTTCCGGGTGTGTTGATTGTCGAAAACAGTAATTTGGTTGGGTTTCTGACGCGCCTGAAACTATTCGAGCGGTTGGGACATCGCTACGGGATTGAACTATTCATGCGCAAACCCATCCGCGAATTGAACAGCATCATGCGCACCCAGGTCGAGCCGCTGCCTGGCAATTTGCGCGTGGATGAAGCCGTGCAGCGCGCCCTGAAACGCCCGCCGCTCGATATTTATGACCCGGTTGTGATTGAGCTTAAGAACAAGATGTTTCGTATCTTGGATATGAATGTGCTGGTGCTGGCGCAATCGAGGACGGTCACAAACTTGAGCAACATTGTTGGAAAATTACAGCAAATTGACAGCCTGATTTACCAGGATTGGGAGAAGACTGAGATTTTAGAGCGGATGTTGCGCCTGCTGGGGCAGGTGGTTCCCTATCATCAGGCGCACATCCTGGTTCAGGATGGACAACGTCTCGAATTAGCCGCTTCGCATGGCGCTCTCGATAACGCGGGAGGGGATTGGCGCAATGTCCAGTCCAATTCTATTTACAAGATGATGCTCAAGCATCGCCAGGTAATATACCTGCCCGATACCAGCCATGTCCCGGCCTGGCAGGGCATGGAAGTTTTAGGGAAGCCGGCCTCCTGGTTGGGCGTGCCGCTGCTAGAAGGCGAGGAGAATTTCCTTGGCTTCTTGTCGCTTGGTCGGAACGTTGACAGCCCTTTCATAATGGATGAAAAACAAACCTGCCAGGCATTCGCGCAGCGCATAGTCAAAACTTTGTTGCGCAAAGGAAGAAAGAACGGCCCTGTTTTGCGCGATGATTTATTCAAGCAATGGGGGGATGATTTCATGATGAACCTGGAAATGTTCGCCTTGACCGATTCGGATGGTATTTAACTTGAATTCGGGATAAGAATTTAGTACCTGATTCCATGAAGATTTTGTATTGGCGAGAATGTGATGAATATATTGGGACACGGAAAACACGGAAAACGCGGAAAAAATGACTGACTCTACTGCAAAAAGGCAATTAAACACAAAGGACACAAAGTACACAAAGTA
>CAYRBO010000028.1:0-46655 GCA_964422545.1 uncultured Anaerolinea sp.
ACTTTGTGACCTTTGCGTCCTTCGTGTTTAGAAAAAGGTTTTTGCAGTGGAGTCACAGGGTAGAATCAGACGAGTTCAACAACAAGGAGCCGCCATGTCCCCGAAGAACGTCCAGCCGCAGTTGACCTTGCTCTCGCAGGAGCAAGTTGCGCAGGTGCATGAGTACGCCCTGAAAATTTTGGCGACGACCGGGGCGCGGGTCGATTCGGAGCCAGCGCGCCGCCTGCTGGCGCGGAAACTCGGTTCAGCCTGCGTGGAGGATGAGCGGGCGCGCTTCCCTGCCGAGGTGGTGGAATGGGCGCTGAAGGCTGCTCCATCTACGGTTGACATTTATGACCGCGCGGGCAATCACGCCTTCCAATTGGGAGATGGGCGGGTACATTTTGGGGTTGGGGTGACTGCGCTTTATTATCAGAACCCGCAAACCGACCAACTGACTCCGTTTTCGCGCGCCAACATGCGCGACATGGCGCGGCTGGGTTCCGCGCTGCCACATTACGACGTGATTTCGACGATTGGGATTGTGCAGGATGTGCCTGCCGCGCTTTCGGATTTATATGGCAGCCTGGAGATGCTCGCCAACACCACCCGCCCGCTGGTGCTGCTGGTTTCAGATGAGGAGAATTTCGCGCCGGTGCTTGAGATGTTCGAGCAGCTGGTTGGTGATTTGGGCAAAAAACCCTTCGTCATCCCGTATTTCAACCCGGTCTCGCCGCTGGTGATGAACGCTGGGACGGTGGACAAGATGCAAATTGCCATTGAGCGCGGCCTGCCGGTGATTTTCTCCAACTACAGCATGGCCGGGGCCTCTACGCCCATTACGCCCGCTGGAACGCTGGCCGTGCTGATGGCCGAACTGCTGGCTGGGCTGGTCATCAGCCAGGCGTTCAAAGAGGGCGCGCCGGTCATCCTGGGGATGCTGCCGGCGTATTTCGACATGAAGACGATGGTCAATTTTTACGACCCGCAAAGTTTCCTGCTCAACCTGGCCTGCGCCGAGATGATGGCGCATTACAACCTGCCGCATTGCGGCACCTCGGGCAGCGGCACCGGCTGGGGGATGGATTTCATCTCCGCCGATACCTATTGGATGAATACCCTGACCTTCAGCCTGAAGCGCGGCGGGCTGGCCCCGTTCGTGGGCGATACGCTCACATCGAAGGCCATTTCACCCAAAACGCTGGTGTACGTCCACGAAGTGATTGACCAGGCCCTGCGCTTTGCGGATGGATTTCAACTGGACGACGCGAGCGCTGTTCTGCCGGAAATTGATAAGGCCGGGCCGGGGGGCAGTTTCCTTTCCGCGCCTTCGACGCGCCAGCGTTTTAGGAGCGGGTACTACCCCAGCCCGGTCTTCCCCCGCTTGAGCCTGGAAAAATGGCAGGCCGCCGGTCAGCCCAGCGCCGAGCAGGTTTTGCGCGAAGCCACCCTGCGGCTGATGTCCACTGCCCCCAAGCCGGAGGACCACGAGGAACTGCTGGCAAAAGGGGAGCGGTTCATTGCGCGCTGCAACCCTTGACGTTCGTTCTGCCCTGCACTAAAATCGAATTATCTTACTCTACGAAAGGAGGCACCGTCAAATGATGAAGCACATCTCCACGTTCACCCAACGTGTATTTTGCGCGCCTCCTGTTCAGGTGACTTTCTAAGTCCGCGAAGCATAGCGGAGTGGGAAGTCCGTGCATTGTTTTTTGATGCCGCAGGCGCGCGCCTGCGGCATTTTTATCGCCGCAGACCGTTTCTATCTGTGGCGTTTTGTTTTAATGCGCTGCTTTCACCAACAACCCAATCAACACCATGTCTCTACAAGATACTTACAACTATTTCGAGGAACTCGATGACTTCGACCTCGACGAAAAAGGACGCGAGCGATTCGCGCGCCGCAACCCCAAAAAGCTGCCAGCGAGCGAGCAGGCTTTTTTGCGCAAGCAGGATGACTCACGCGCTTCGTTCCAATTTACCTATAAAGCCGCCCGCTTCGAGTCGTGGTGGCTGCTCGATTCGCTCGGCGAACTCTATGAGCACCAGTGGATTTCGGACGTGCTGCGGCGCGTCAAGGGCGGTAAGGAAGCCTCGGTTTACCAATGCCGGGCCGGGACGGCCATCCCCGGCGGCGGGCTAGCGGCGGCTAAAGTCTATCGTCCGCGCATGTTGCGCAATCTCAAAAATGATGCTTCCTATCGCGAAGGCCGCTCCGAACTGGATGCCGAAGGCCGTCAGGTCATCAATGACGGCGACCTGCACGCGATGGCAAAACGCACCACCTACGGCGAGGAACTGCGTCATACATCCTGGATTGCCTACGAGTTCACAACTCTGCAAGCCCTGCGCGCGGCTGGCGCGGATGTGCCGGAGGCCTACGCCATGACCAAAAACGCCATCCTGATGGGCTACATCGGCGATTTTGGCGCTGCCGCCCCCACTCTGGGCGAGGTCTCGCTCGACCGCGACGAAGCCAGGCCGCTCTACGAGCGCGTCATTCGCAACATTGACATCATGCTGGCGCATGGACGCATTCACGGCGACCTGTCGGCTTACAACATCCTGTACTGGGAGGGCGACATCACGCTGATTGACTTTCCACAGGTGGTCTCGCCGGAGGGCAACCACAATGCGTTCCGCATTTTTGAGCGTGATGTGACTCGTGTCTGCGAGTACTTCCACAAACAGGGCGTCCACGCCAACCCCCACAAACTGGCCGCCGATTTGTGGACTTCCAACGGCTACAAACTGCGTCAGGAGGTTGACATCCGCCTGTTAGATGCCGACGACCCCAAAGACCGGGCGCTGTGGCAGAAGCAGAAAAATGGACGGTAAAACAGAACGTCCCGAAGGTTTTATAGCCTTCGGGACAGTTTGTTATGAGTAGCGCCAGGTGCTTCCTTCGCGGCTGTCTTCGACGGTGACGCCGAGTTCTTTGAGCCGGTCACGAATCAGGTCGGAGAGCGCCCATAGTTTTTGCTTGCGTATCTCGCTGCGGACTTCGAGCAGCAGGTCGATGAATCGGTCGGCGTCGCCCGCGCCTTTCTTTTCAGCCAGGCGCAGGCCCAGCACCCCAGTCAGTTCGCGCAGGGTCTCTTGCGCGGGTTTGAGTTGGGCGTCGGTGGCCCCGGCGTCGCGGGCGGTGTTGATGGCGCGCACGAAGTCGAAAATCGCGCCCAACGCCCCGGCAGAGTTGAAATCGTCGTCCATCGCGTTGACGAAGGCGGTTTTAACGGTTTCGATGGCAGCGGGCAGGGCGGCAACCGCCTCGGCGGCGGAATCTGCTTCTTTAGCGGAAGCAGGCCGCAGGGCAGATTTGATGCGCTCCAGGCCTTTTTCGGCGGCGTCTAGTGTTTCATCGTTAAAGATGAGCGGGGCGCGGTAACTGCCGTTCAAAACCAGCATCCGCATCACGTCTGCGTCGCGCTTCGAGAGAAATTCCTTGATGCTGATGATGTTGCCGAGGCTCTTCGACATCTTTTCGCCGCCGAGTTGCAACATGCCGTTGTGCATCCAATAGCGGGCGAAGGGTTTGCCGGTGAACGATTCACTCTGGGCGATTTCGTTTTCATGGTGCGGGAAGATGAGGTCGTTGCCGCCGCCGTGAATGTCAATTTGTTCGCCCAATTCGGCCAGGTTCATGGCCGAGCATTCAATGTGCCAACCGGGGCGGCCCTTGCCCCAGGGCGAATCCCAGGCTGGCTCGCCGGGTTTGGCGGCTTTCCACAGGGCGAAGTCCATCGGGTGTTCTTTTTGTTCTTCCACTTCAATGCGCGCCCCGGCTTGCATTTCCTCCAACTTGCGCCCGGAGAGGCGGCCATAGTCTTCGTCTTTCGTAACGCGGAAATACACATCGCCATTGGCGGCTGCGTAAGCATAGCCTTTTTCAACCAGTCCCTGCACGAAAGCAATAATTTGCGGCATGGTCTTGCTTACCTGCGGCTTGGAGGTGGCTGGCAGGATGTTCAGGTCTTCAAGATTCTGGTCGAAATCATCGATGTATTTTTTTGAGAGCGCGAAGGGGTCAATGCCCATCTGGTTGGCGCGGTTGATGATTTTGTCATCTACATCGGTGTAGTTCATGACGTGCCTGACGTTGTATCCGCGATATTCGAGGTAGCGGCGGATGATGTCGAAAACCAACGCCGACATGGCGTGGCCGACGTGCGCATCGTTATAGACAGTCGGGCCGCAAACGTACATTTTGACAACGCCCGGTTCGAGCGTTTGCAGTTCTTCTTTTTTGCGGGTGAGGGTGTTGTAAAGACGAATCATGATGACTTTCTCCTGGTGAATGAATTATAAACGAGATGAAAAGCGGAAGCGCGGCTCTTTTTGGGAACCGCGCCCCTGATAACTGCTCACTGAATACTGGTTACCAGCCTGCTACTCTTCCGGTTTGGCAAAAATCATCCGTCCGGCAGCGGTTTGCAGGACTTTGGTGACATTGACCACCCGGGTCTGGCCGATGTAGCGATTGCCGTTCTCCACCACCACCATCGTGCCGTCGTCCATATACCCAACGCCCTGGCTCGCTTCCTTGCCCTCTTGGATGATGGCAATTTCCATGGCCTCGCCGGGCAGAACGACCGACTTGACGGCGTTCGCCAGTTCGTTGATGTTCAGAATGGTGACTCCCTGCAATTCGGCAACGCGGTTCAAGTTATAGTCGTTGGTCAGGATGGGACACTTGAGTTGGCGCGCCAGGATGATGAGTTTATCATCCACCTCGCGCACGCCTTCTACGTCGATGTCGCTGATGCGCACGGTGACAGCGGAGACTTTTTGCAATTCGGCCAACACTTCCATGCCTCGGCGTCCACGCTGGCGGCGCAGGGCATCAGCAGAGTCAGCGATGTACTGGAGTTCGTTGAGAACAAAACGGGGAATCAGCAGCGTGCCGGGCAGGAAGCCTGTCTTAGCAATGTCGGCCACTCTGCCATCAATGATGACGCTGGTGTCGAGCAGGATGGTGCGCGAACCCTGTCCCCAACCCGCGCTTCCATTTGGCGAAGGTTCGATATTTCGCCCCAGCACCGTTGCAATCACGTTCATCATGTCCGACTGACGCATGACGAAGAGCGCCACGCCGAAATACCCAAACAGAACCACGGCCACAAAAGGTAGGATGCTGCCAAAGGGGTCAGGCAATTGCGAGAGTGGGAAAGTGAGCAGGGCAGCGACCAATAAACCGGAAACCAGACCCATTAACCCGGCCAGCAGATTCTCTGCCGAAATACGCACCAACAACCTCCGAATCAAGCGCACCGGTACAGTGGTGAAGTAAGGCGTAGCAATCAGCCCAAAGAGTGCTCCCACAGTGCCGATACTCAGGGTGTAAGTCATAAGGTCTTCTGGCGCATTGCGCGTGGCGAACCAAAACCCCCAATATCCGCCAATCCCAGTAAACAGAATCATGCCGACAATTCGAACAATAAAATCAGGACTCATGAATAACTCCTTGAAAAATAAAAACGAATGAATACAGTAAATAAAGATGTGCTACATAATAGCACGTCGGTCGAAAAGCGTCAATTACAGCCCATCTCCTTTTCAGGGCTTTCTTAAAGTCGCTGAAACTTAAAAAGAAAGACCTTCTTCGGTAAATTTGGGGTTTGCGCACCAGCCAAAACCGAGGAAGGTCAACCTGGAGTCTAACATAATTGAGACGCTGCCAAACAAGCAAGAGCAATCCACTAGACAAATCATCAGCCTGAGGCATATGTTAGCTTACTTGAAGCGATTGATTGATAGCCGAAAACGGCGCGGCATTCGCTGCGCGCTCGATGTTCTCTTGGCGCTTTTTATCATAGCCAAGTTATCTGGGCAAAACAAACCGTCTGGAATTGCCGATTGGGTTCAATTACGCATAGAGCATTTCCGTACAGCGTTAAAATTGAAGCACCCAAAAATGCCGCACCACAGTACATATTGCCGCATCTTGAGCGAAGTCATCAATGCAGATGAATTTGAGTGGATTATCGCTGAATACCTGCCTGAACTACCCCGCAATGGGCAAGATATTGTGATTGTAGCCGATATTTTTCAGAAAATCGCACGTTTGGGCGCTATTCACCCGGCTTTCCAGCCGGTTTCAAGCCAGTAATGGGCTCTATATTGAGAAAAAAAGCTCTACCGCTTTTAACGGGAAGAAGTAAAAATCTATCCACAGATGACACAGATTTCGCCGATTTTAAGAACCAAATCTGTGTAATCTGCGAAATCTGTGGACGAATCCCGCCAGAAATGGGAGAGCCATACTTTAGAAATAAAAACAGCGCAAGGTAATCACATGCGCTGTTCAAACAAAATCTGAGTTTGTTTCGCTACGGCAAAGGTATCTTCTTCACAATCGAAAGCATCTCGCGCAATTGCGCGGTTGTGGCATCGCCTGCGGATGGGAAACTTTCAAATCGGCTGGTTTTGAAAGCATCGAGAGCGGCTTTCCCGGCGTCGGAGGCGTGCATGTTTGTCAAAAATTGAGTCAGCACGGAGACATATTCCGTATCCAAGCCAGGAGCCGCAAGCACCACCTGGCGGGGAATTTTTTCGGTGCGTGCCAGTTCTACCAATTGTTCTGTTGCGCTTGTAGAGAAAACGATATCATAGTGATAATCATCTACAGCCCCGGCAGCCGCCGAGCCGCTCAGCACGGTCCGAAGCGTTTCCTGGTCGCTGCCGCTAAACGCAAATCCTACTTCGGAGGCCGATACAGGGTCAAAATAACTTCTTTTTCCGGTTAGGGGCAGTCCTTGCTCAACCAGGTGAACGGACGGGAGGAAAAATCCAGCCGTTGATTCTGGCGCGCGCATTGCAACCATTTTCCCGCGCAAATCTTCCAGGCTCGACAGGCCGCTGCCGCGGCTGGCAAAAATCACCGCCTGAGATTCTGGCCTGCCAAACTGCCAGCCTCGCAAGACCAATTCAGCCCCGCTTTGTTCACTGACCAACAAGGCCGGATAGACGCTGTCAAAATATAGGTCGACCTCGCCAGACTTCAGCCAGGCAGCCATTTCTTCCACCGAATCGGCCACGCGCACCTGTCCGCCGCTTATCCCATAGCCACTTAATTCAGAAGCCAGGGTATCGGCCAGCGGTTGGATACTGCCTGCATCATCGACAGGGCTTCCCGCAATCACCCCAAGAACAATGACCCCCTTCGCAGGAATTAAAACGTCTGGGGGCAGCGTTGGGTGAGTACACGCGATAAAAAAGAACGCAGTGAAAAAGAATAATGCCAACCGTTTGTACATCCTGCAACCTTCAGCCGAAAAAAGTCCAAGTTCAGGCAAGTCTGAAATAAGTTCGAAATCATTATAGCCAGCGAGTCGATATCAAACATTTAGATAACATTGTGATAGGCAATCAGACACTGCAAAAGCGAAAATTTTAACAACCGGGTTTGCTGATTACCGACAAAAATATCCCAACCATTGCCGGGAGACGGTAAAAATTTTCCTAAAATTAGTCAAAAGGGGCCAACGGCGGACGAAGAGCATGGAAAAGCATCTTGTGCGTGTATTTATATTTGGCACGAATCTTGCAACCAATTTGGATGTATAATAAAACTATCCGAAACGGTTATGCGCCATGCTGCGACAAATCCAACGCCAAACCCAACGCCCGCTCACCAGCGCGCACCTGACTCAAACCATGTCCCTTCTCCATCTGAGCGCGGATGAACTGCGCGAGTCGGTCGAGCGCGAACTTTCGGTTAATCCGGCTCTTGAACAGGTCGAACCGCCCACCTGCCCTGGCTGTGGGCGCAGCCTGGCCCGGCCTGGAACCTGCCCGGTTTGCGCTGGGAAAGACGACGAAGTGGTAGTCTTCACTGTACCGCCCGAATCCTTTGTGAGCGAGGCAGCCGCTTCGGTGCGTGACCCATATCAGGAATCCGAGCGCGAGGATGTGCCGGAATCGCTCTCTCTCGCCGCTCACCTGCTGCGGCAAATTGGCCCCGAACTTGACCCCGCTGAACGTCCCATTGCGGCGCACTTGTTGACCGCGTTGGACGATGACGGTCTGCTCGCCAGCGACCCGGCGGAAGTGGCCGCCTATTTCCACCTACCCAGGCTGCGGGTAGAGCGGGTGCGGGAGCTGATTCAGCGCGCTGAGCCGTTCGGGTGCGCGTCCACCTCTCCCCAGGAATCTCTGCTCATCCAACTCCAAATCATCCAAGAGAGCCGCGAAATCCCCCCGGCAGCGCAGGCCTGTCTGTTGCATTTTGACCTGCTGGCCCGTCGCCAGTTCCAAACCCTGGCCGAACGAACCGGTTTTGGGGAGGACGAGGTGGCAACAGCCGCCCGTTTTATAAGCGCGAACCTGAACCCATACCCGGCGCGCGCTTATTGGGGCGCGGCAGCCCCGCCGCAGCCGCTCTACCGTACCCCCGACGTGGTCATCCGCCTGAGCGGGGAGACGCTGGTGGTGGAAATTGCCCAGCCCTTCGCCGGGGGGCTGCGCGTCAACCCGCTCTTCCGGCAGGCGCTGCGCGAGGCCAACCCCGAAAAACTGGATTCTTGGCGAGATGACCTGGAACGCGCCCGCCTGCTTGTCAAATGCGCCGCCCAGCGCGCCGGGGCGCTGGAAGGGGTGATGGCAAGACTGGCGCGAACCCAGCGCGAGTTCATCCTGCATGGCGAAACGAAACTGCGCCCGCTGACCCGAGCCGCCCTGGCGCAGGAACTGGGTCTGCACGAATCGACCATTTCGCGCGCTGTTTCGGGAAAAAGTGTCCAACTTCCTAACGGGCGGATCGTGCCGCTGGCGATGTTTTTCGAGAAACACCTTAGCGTCCGTATCACCCTGCGGGAATTGGTACGCCGCGAGAGCCGGCCTCTGACAGATGACGAGCTGGCTGAATCATTGCGCCGGGCAGGGTTCGTCGTTGCGCGGCGCACGGTCTCCAAATATCGCGCCATGGAAGGAATTTTGCCCGCGCACCTGCGTCGGCGGTAAACATTATGGGAACACAACCCCTAAACACCCAACCACTTACTTTTCTGCCTGCCTGGCAGGGGGCATTGCCCGGCATCGGAGAGTTTAGCGCCCTGTTAAATACCATGACCGATGCGGCAGTCGTATTGGACCGCTCCAGCCGCCAGGTGGTCTTTGGTAATCAGGGCTTCTTTGAATTGGCGGGATTTGACCCGTTCAGTCCGGAGCCGCTTTCTATCGATGCTCTCCTGCCCGATTTTGGCGAAGGCTGGTCGTCGGGGGAAGAGCATGAGACGGAAATCCATTTCCCGGCAGGGAGGAAAATGGCCGTTTGGGCGAGCGTCAACTGGCTCGATAAGCCCGGTCACTGGCTGTTGCTGCGCATTGTTCCACTCAACGTGCATCAATGGCGCGGGATGCAAAGCCGCCGCGCGCAGGATTTATTGGACTACATGGAAGAATTAGCGCAAATCAATGCCCAGCCTGACCTGGATGCGGCTCTGGAATTGGTTTTGAGGGTTGGCGCTCGGATGTTGGCGGCGCAGGGCTTGTGCGTTTATCGCGCCAATGTACAGGAACGCAACCTCACGCTGGTCAAAACGCGCGGGGAGCTGGTGGCTGCCCTGCCGGATATCCTGAACCTGGATGAGCCGGCGGTGGTCTATGCCCCGGCGCTCTGGCTCAAAAACCAGCGGCCTGTGACAAATATCCAACAGGCGGCCCGCAACCTGGGGTTGGATTCGCTCGTCTCGGTGCCAATTGAGATGAATGGCAGTCGTCTGGGGTTGCTGGCAGCGGCCAACCTGCCTCCGCAAGACGCGCGCCAGATGATTGAGAACCTGGAACTGCTGGCGGCTTACATTGCCTCGGCGCTCAACCACTATATCACCCTTACCAGTCTGAAGCGCACCATCTGGGAACACAGCCGGGCCCTGGCAACCCGCGATGCGATAGCGGCCAACTCGCTCGAAGGCATCATTCTGCTCAACCCGGCCTCGCGCGTGGTGGATCTGAACCCGGCGGCAGAACTGATGCTCGGCTATGCCACCCGCGAGGTCGTTGGACAACGCATTGAAAACATCCTGGTTGGGGTGGATAACCTGCCCGCCGCGCTGCGACTGGCCTATCAGGGCGTGGTCTCGCCAGACCTGGGCAATGTCAAACTGCACCGCCGCTCTGGTCAGGCCTTCCCGGCCCATTTGCAGGTCTTCCCGGTGCAGGTTGGCGGGGAACGCAGCAGCATTGTCCTGCTCATCCGCGACATCAGCGAGCGCGAGGAAATCCGCGCCCGCACCCAGCAGCTCGAACAGCGCGCCCTGCTCGGCGAGGTGACGGCCATCTTTGCCCACGAAGTGCGCAACCCTATCAACAACATCAGCACCGGCCTGCAACTGATGGAAATGAACTTGCCTCCAGACGACCCCAACCGCGAGCTGGTGCAGCGCCTGCAAAACGACTGCAACCGTCTGACTCACTTGATGGAATCTGTTTTGGCTTTCGCCAAACCGATGGAATACAAACTTATTCCTACCGACCTGGGCAATTTGCTGAAAAAATTGATAGAACGCTGGCACCCACGCATGTCGCGCCTGAACATCCAACCGCATTTCCAGGTCGAAGAGGGGACTCCGCCTGTCCTGGCCGATGGGCGCGCGCTCGACCAGGTCTTTACCAATTTGATAAGTAACGCCCTGACAGCCATGCAGGAAACAGGCGGCGCGCTGGCTGTCAAAGTGGAACAGGTTGAAGAAGCGGGGCGCAGGCCTTGGGTCAGCGTCAGCATTTCGGATACCGGTCCCGGCATTCCGCCGGAGGCCCGCGAGAAAGTGTTCGAGCCGTTCTACACCACCAGTCCGCAAGGTACCGGCCTGGGGCTGGCCATCACCAAACGAATTGTGATTGCCCACAAAGGCAAAATCGAAGTCAACAGTTTCCCTGGCGGGACCATTTTCACTGTGCTGCTGCCCGCCGCCGAAAGTGAGCCAGAATGAGCGCTACCATTTTAGTTGTCGATGACGAAGAGAACGCCCGGCATATCATCACCTCCTTTCTGGCCCCCAAAGGCTACGAGGTGATTGGCGCGGCTACGCTGGCCGAAGCCCGCCAGCAGATTTCGCTCGGCACGGCAGATATCATCCTGTTGGATGTACAACTGCCCGATGGATATGGCCCCTCGCTGCTGGAAGAAACCTCGCGCCTGGCGCTGCGCCCGCCCATTATCTTGATTACCGCTTACGGCGACATTGACATGGCAGTGGACGCAATGAAAAACGGGGCGCACGACTTCCTGCAAAAACCCATCCAACTGGCGCGCCTGGAGCAGTCCATCTTGCGGGCGCAGGAAGTGGTTGCTATGCGGCGCGAACTGACCCACCTGCGCAGTACCCAACGCCGGGCCGGGAGCGACTTCGTGACCGGTTCCAGCCCAGAGATGCTGTCGCTTTTCAACCAGGCGCGCCGCGCCGCGCAGACTTCGGTCTCGGTGCTGATTACCGGCGAGACGGGGACCGGCAAGGAGGTACTGGCGCATTTCATCCACGCCAGCGGGCCGCGCGCCGAAAAGCCTTTCATCGCCGTCAATTGCGCCGCTATCCAAAGCACCATGCTTGAATCGGAATTGTTCGGCTACGAGGCCGGGGCCTTTACCGGAGCCGATAAGCGCAAACCCGGCCTGCTGGAGGTGGCCGATGGTGGTGTTTTGTTCCTCGATGAAATTTCCTCCATGCCGCTTGATATCCAGGCCAAACTGCTGCGCGTCCTGGAGGAGCGCGCCTTTCGCCGGGTGGGAGGCACTAACCTAATTCGGGTAGATGTGCAGGTGTTGGCGGCCTCTAACCGCCCGCTGCCCAAACTGCTGACCGAGGGATTATTCCGCGAGGATTTGTATTATCGCCTGAAGGTGGTCGATTTGCACATCCCGCCCCTGCGCGAACGCAAAGGCGATATCCTTGAATTGGCCGGCTACTTCGTGCGCCAGAACAATATGCGCATGGGGCTGAACATCTCTGATATTACTCCGCGCGCGGTGGACGCCTTGCGCGCCTACGACTGGCCGGGCAACGTCCGCGAACTGCGCAACGCCATCGAACGCGCCATGTTGTTTTGTGATGATCCGGTCATTGACATGGTTCACTTGCCTTCGGATGTGACCAGGAGTCAATGAGCAGTATCCAGGAATCAGCGTTCAGTATCTTGCTCATTGAAACAAAAAACCCGCTCCAGGCGGGCTTTTTCATGCAGATTGGTGTTGATTGGTGGATTACTTCTTCCAAATTGCCAGTTCGAGCGTCAGGCGGTCACAGTAACTTTCAGGGGGCAGGGGGCCATCGCCATACTGCATATCGGCAACACTGGCGACCATTTGCAGGGTCTGGGTTTCTAGCACTACCTGGCGGTGCGGAGCGAGTTCGAACAGTTCGCCTTTGGCTTCCAGTTTGGCGCGGTAGGCCGGGTCGCGGAAAGCGTGCGGGGTCATCAGCACTTTCGTCACCGTTTGGATATCGTTCTTATCGAACATCCAGACCTCGAAGGCGGTCACTTTCTTCGGGTCACCAACGCCGATCGTTTCAGAAATGCCAACGCCGCACTCGCCCAGGAATTCGCCGGAGGGAGCGTCGATGCTGAAGGAGTCATCGAACAGGTCGTCGCCAAGCACATAACTGGTGACGTATTGGGCAATCGGCGGCTCTTGCCCGGCGGCGGCGTAATCGGTTTTCTCTACCGAGCGGGAATATTCACGCGCTTGCTGGGCAGGGGTCAATTCGCCAGTGGAGCGCGGCCTGCGGAAAAGCCAGAATGCCACCGCAGCAACCACGCCAATTGCAAACAAACCGCCAAAGATAGCCGCAATCGCGCCCAGTCCGCCAACAGAAGAGGTTGGGGGCTGCGTTCCTTCCGAAGGAACATAGACGCCGTTCTTTTGTAAAACTTGCTCAAAGGCTTGAATGGCGTCCTGGTTCAATTTGCCCGGCGCGGCCTTGATTTGCTGGAAGATGTTATAGGCATTGGGCCCGGTTTCGTTATAGCGTTGGACAGCCAGTGGTTCATCCCGGTTGACGCTATAAGAATCGATAGCCATGCGCAGAAAATCATCCTGTAAATCGGCGCGGGTGGAGGAAATCGGCAAATCTGTCCATTGGACAGGCCAGATGCCCCAGGCAAAGATGAGTCCTAGAATCAGGCCTGCAATTGCTCCCGCAATGCCTGCAACCAGCGGCCGTTTGAATAAGTCTGTGATGTCGCCCATTCGATGCTCCTTTCGGCGTCAACGAACATTTAATCTATTATACAAGAAAATACAGCGTATGGATGAGTTTATTCTGCGCCGCAAAGTTCTCTCAAGGTTTATGTTGCGGCTTCGACCAGCACATCTTCGAGCAGAAAAGTTTCCTGGCAATTCAGGCAGGAGGCTTCACGCTTGTTAGCAATCACCAGCGTCCCTTTGCAGTTGGGGCAGGGGGCGGGGATGGGACGCTTCCAGGAGGTGAAATCACAGTTCGGGTACTGGTTACATCCGTAGAAAATGCGTCCCTTGCGGGTCTTGCGCTCGACGATGTCGCCCTGGCACTTGGGGCAGGGAACGCCGATTTTCTCCAGCCAGGGTTCGGTGTGGCGGCAATCGGGGAAGCCAGAGCAGGAGATGAATTTGCCATAGCGCCCAAAGCGGATGACCAATTCCTTACCACATTTCGGGCAGGCCCGCCCAATTGGCTCGGGCCCGGTCTTGGTAACGGGCATTTCGGCCTGGGCCTTCTGCACCTTGAGCGAGAATGGCCTGTAGAAGGTTTCCATCACCTTGACCCAGTCGGCTTCGCCAGCGGCAATTTTATCCAGATCCGATTCCATTTCTGCTGTGAAGTTCAAATCCACGATTTCGGGGAACCACTGCACCATCAGGTCGTTGACCAGCAGGCCGGTTTCGGTTGGTTCAAGGCGTTTATCTACGCGGGTCACATATCCGCGCTCCT
The DNA here is from genome assembly GCA_964422545.1 of uncultured Anaerolinea sp. Lineage (GTDB taxonomy): Bacteria > Chloroflexota > Anaerolineae > Anaerolineales > Villigracilaceae > UBA5195. Next base: position 13,887 of record CAYRBO010000028.1, read on the forward strand.
GGATGGTGGAGATGGTAGGGGCGTAGGTGGAGGGCCGCCCAATGCCATGTGCTTCGAGGGTTTGTACCAGCGTGGCTTCAGAATAACGCGGCGGCGGCTGGGTGAAGTGCTGGGCCGGAATCAGCCGGATGAGTTCCTGCTTCTGCCCCTCGGCCAGTTCCGCCGGAATGCGGACATTCATCTCGTCTTCTTCATCGCCTGGTTTGGCGTCTTCGTCTTTGGCTTCCTCATACACAATCAGAAAACCAGGGAATTTGACCGAGGAACCCGCTGCGCGGAACAGGTAATTCCGGTCGCCCGCGCCGGTCACTTCGACAGAGAGCGTGTCATAGACCGCCGCTTCCATCTGCGAGGCTACGAACCGCTGCCAAATCAACTGATACAGTTTGAACATGGCCGGTTCGAGGTACGGCTTGACCTTTTCGGGGTCGCGCAGCACCGAAGTCGGGCGGATGGCTTCGTGCGCCTCCTGCGCGCCGACCGCGCGGGTCTTGTATTCGGGTGGAGTGGCCGGCAGGAAGTCGTTGCCGTAGCGGAGGGCGATGTAACTGCGCGCCTCGTTGCGGGCTAGTTCGGAGATGTTGGTGGAGTCGGTGCGCATGTAGGTAATCAGGCCGGTTGTACCGCCTTCGCCCACATCCTGGCCTTCGTACAGGCCCTGCGCCAGGCCCATCGTGCGTTTGGCGGTGAATCCCAGTTTGCGCGAGGCCTCCTGCTGGAGCGTGGAGGTGATGAAAGGCGCCGAGGGCTTGCGGCGGCGCTCGCCACGCTTGATGCGCGTCACCGTGTAAGCGGCTTTTTCCATGTCGAACAGGAGCGGCTTGACCTCGGCTTCCGATTTCAGCTCGAAATCTTTATCGTCGATTTTCGACAGTTTGGCGGTAAAAGCCGATTTGGCCTTGCTGCCCTCGGGCTTGAACTCAGCTTCGATCGACCAGTATTCTTCGGGGACGAAGGCCTCGATTTCACGCTCGCGCTCCACAATCAGGCGCATCGCCACCGACTGCACGCGCCCGGCGGAGAGCCGCCCGCGCACTTTTTCCCACAAGATGGGGCTGATGGAGTAGCCCACAATTCTATCTAGCACGCGGCGCGCCTGCTGGGCGTTGACCAAGTCCATATTAATTTCGCGCGGATGGCTAAAGGCCTCGTTGATGGCCGGTTCGGTGATTTCGTGGAACACGACCCGTTTGGCGCGTTTCTGCTCAATCGCGGCGGCTTCCATCAGGTGCCACGAAATGGCTTCGCCTTCGCGGTCGGGGTCGGTCGCCAGGTAAATTTCGGCGTGTTCCCTGGCGAGTTTTTTGAGTTCCTTGACGACTTCTTTCTTTTCATTTGGGACGCGGTACTTGGGCGTGAAATGATTTTCGATATCCACCGACATCTGGGAGCGCAACAAATCGCGGATGTGGCCGACCGAGGCCCGCACCGTGTAGCCTTTGCCCAGGAATCGTCCAACCGTCTTGGCTTTGGCCGGGGATTCGACAATCACCAGTTTCCCAGAGCGTTTGTCTTCGGGCGAGGGCGGGGTGAGGCCAGCATGGGCTTCGGTGCGCCCAGTGCGGTAGAGCGCAGTGCCGCATACCGGGCATTTGCCGCGCGTGACGGGCGATCCCGCCGCGTTGAACGCCGCAACGGGTTCGAGAATTTCACGCTTGGCCTTACATTTCATGCAATAGGCTTCCATGGAACCTCCTGGGGCAAAGGTTGAATGGTCAAATTTTCAGAGACTGCCAGAATTATCATAAATATCTTTCCTGGCGATGTTTGCGCAGGTGTTCGACCACATTTTTTACTTTTTGAGCCTGGTCTGACTTGCAAACCAGCAAGACATCATCCGCATCGACCACGACCATATCATCCACGCCGATGGTAACGACCAGCCGTTCAGTGCCTGGCAACCCATAGACGAGGGTGTTGTTGGTCTCCAGGGCCAGGTGATGCCCGTTGGTGACAATGTTACCACTCATATCTGGCAGCAATACCTCAAACAGCGAATCCCAAGAGCCGACATCACTCCAGCCCAGGCCGCCCGCCGGCAGAACAGCCACCCGCTCGGCTTTTTCCATGATGCCATAGTCGATGGTTTCCGCTTTCAGGTCGGGCCAGACTGATTTTATAACGGCAGCCTGCTGCAGCGCGTCTGCCGCGGAGATTTTCTCCAGCGCGGCGCTCAGTTCGGGCATCTGTAGCCGCATCTCGGCCAGAATCCGCCTGGTTGTCCAAATGAACATGCCGCTGTTCCAGGAATGGTCGCCAGCGCGCAGCAATTTTTGGGCAGTCTCTTCGTTGGGCTTTTCGATAAAACGCGCCACCGAATAGGTGGGATATTTGTAATCGCCTGGCAGGGGCGCGCCTTGTTGGATATAACCATAGGCGGTGGAAGGGAAAGTTGGCGTAATGCCCAGTGTAACCAGGTAATCGTTGCGGGCGACTTCGACGGCGGCCTTGATGAGGTAATGAAACAGGTCGCGGTTGCGGATGAAGTGGTCAGAGGGCAAGACAGCCATCACGGCCTGTGGGTCGCGTTTGTGCAAGATGGCTGCTGCCAGCCCCACCACCGAGGCTGTGCCGCGCGGGGCCGGTTCGATGATGTAATTCTCTTCGGGAATTTCAGGAACCTGGACGCGCATCTCGGCAGCCTGTTCGGCTACCGTAACGACCAAGATGCGTTCCGGCGGCAGGTAACCTTCGAGGCGCGCCACCGTGCTTTGGAAGAGGGTCTGCTCGCCAATCAGCGGCAGGAGCTGCTTGGGGCGGTTCTTGCGCGAGAGCGGCCAGAGGCGCGTCCCACCGCCGCCTGCCATAATGACTGCATACGTGCTATTCATGGATGTCCACCTTTTTATGAATTGTCCAGACGGTATTCCGCCTGTTCTTCGCGCGCTGTCACGTAGTTCATGCCGCCCACCTGCCGCACCAGGCCTTTGAGTTCCATCATGGCCAGGGCTGCCGAAACGGTTTCAATGGGCAGTTCAACCCGCGCGCGGATGTCGTCCACATGAACCGGTTCCGCGCCCAAGGCTTCGAGCAACACGGCTTCGGTCGGGTTGGCGGGGACGGCTTTGCGAATTTCGCGCCGCTCTACGTTTCGGGTCAGGTCGAGCGCTTCCAGCACGCTCTGGGGTGAAAGCAAGATTTTCGCGCCATTGGAAATGAGACGATTAGGGCCTTTCGATTGTGGGGCAAAAATACTGCCCGGCACGGCAAACACCTCGCGGCACTGTTCTACGGCAAATTCTGCCGTAATCAGCGCCCCGCTGGTATCCCCCGCTTCTACTACGACCACCGCCATCGATAACCCGCTGATGATGCGGTTGCGCGGTGGGAAGTTGGCGCTATCGGGTGGGGTGCCGGGCGCGTAATCGCTGAGAATAGCGCCCTGCGCGATAATCCGCTCGGCCAGGGCGCGGTGCTCGGGAGGGTAGACTTTATCGACCCCAGAGCCAAGCACAGCCAGGGTGCGCCCACCCGCTTTGAGCGCGGCGTTGTGGGCAATTGCATCGACTCCGCGCGCCAGTCCGCTAACGATGGTCACGCCGTTCTGCGCCAGCACCGTCGCCACTTCCTCGGTCACCTGGCGGCCATACGCTGTCACCCCGCGCGTGCCAACAATCGCCACCGCCCACGAATCCTCGGTGGTCACTTCGCCGCGCAGGTATAAAACGGGCGGGGGCTGGTCAATTTCATTGAGATGGGATGGGTATTCAGGGTCGTCCCAGGTCAGGATGCGGATACCATTCCGCGCAGCCTGGGAGATATATTCGTCAAGGTTAACGGAGCTGCGCACCTGCAGAACGCGCTCAGCCAGTTTCGTGCTCAACCCGGCGGCAACCAGGTCGAACAGGGAGGCGTTCCACGCGATTTCAGCCTTACCAAAGTAATCGAGCAGGGCTCGCAATCGCACCGCTCCGATTCCTTTGACCAGGCTAAACCCAACCCAGAAACGCTTGTCGTCCATGATGGTATTCGTTATTCGAGTATCGATTTACGAATTGTCTTCTTCGGCCAAACCCGGTAACAGGTGGACTTTCATCATTTTCCGCTCCAGGTCAATTTCCAGCACCACCTGTTTGAGGGCCGGGAGCAGGAGTTCGCGCCCGGCAGGATTTTTCACTACATAGACATCGTTTGCCCCGGTTTCCAGAATCTCGCTGACCACGCCGAGGCTTGCTCCCGTTTCGTCGAATACGTCCAGACCGATGATTTGGTGATGGTAATATTCGCCTTCTGGCAGCGGCGGGCGGCCTTCTGCCGGGACAAAAACGGTCTTCCCGGTATATTTGGCGGCCTGTTCGGGGGTGGAAATGCCCTCGAAGCCAAGAATAAGGCCGTCGTTGTGCGGGCGGCGGCGGGTGATTTTCATCTCCCGCTTGTCATCTCCAAAGTAAACCAGCGTGCCGGGGCGCAGCCGCTCTGGGAAATCGGTCGTGATGGTGAACAGAATGTCTCCACGCACGCCATGCGGACGGCGCAGCAAGCCAACCGCTAAATAGACAGGCTCGCCAGCGGTGGGCGAGCCTGGGTATCCAGACTTATCTGGCGCTTGTTGCGTGGGCTTCAAGGTTCCACCACGTCAAGAGTGACTTGCTGTCCATCACGTTCGGCGGCGACCCGCAGCAAGACGCGGATGGCATTGGCGACTCGCCCATTGCGGCCGATGACCCGGCCCATATCATCTTTGGCGACTTTCATCTCGAGCCGCACGCGGCTGCCCTGGCGCGATTGGGTAATTTCTACTTCTTCGGGGTGTTCGACAAGCGCTTTGGCAATATATTCGGTGAGGGCTTTCATTGGCTCCTCTGATGAAAAGATAAGCCTGATAGGTCTTGGGAACCTGCCAGGCCTATCAGATTCAACTTAATCTTTGCGGGTTTTGTTGGTAGCGTTGCGCCTGGCTTCGGCAGCCTGGGCTTCGGCGACCAGGGTTTCGAGGGCTTCGCCCTTCTTGAAACGGGCAAACCGGTCGAGAGTGCCGGTCGTTTTGAACAGCGCGGCAACCGAATCGGTAGGCTGGGCGCCTTTCGACATCCAATCGAAGGCCTTGGCTTCATCAACGGTGATGGTGGAAGGTTCCGTGCGCGGGTTATAAAAGCCGATAATCTCGATAAAGCGCCCATCGCGGGGGCTTTCTTTGTCCTGGATGACAATGCGGTAAGACGGCTGATTCTTGAGGCCGACACGACGAAGACGAATGCGAACCATGGAATTGACTTGCTCCTTTTGATTTGAACTGAAGATGATTTGACGAGCATGGCTGAGGACGGCTCACTCCGTCCGAGGCGCATACCCTCCGATGGTTTCGGCAGGCCCAGTCAGTCTGGCGGGTGAGGGTGCGCGAAAGGACGCCCCGCAGGTCTGGATTGCCCGAACCGTTATTTTACCTGATAAGTGAAAATATATGAAGGGCCGACCGGAAGACACCTTGCGATAGGGTTTCCTGTATAATTAGACCATTCGCCCCTGGGCGCATCCATTGCAAAAGACACAAGGATTAATCGACCCAATCCCGCTCCAATCGCTGCATCCCATCGATGATCGAAACCCTGCGCGCCGCCCGTTGCCGCCCTCTGGGTGAGATATATTTGAGCGGTTACACTCCTCGAACACGTCACATCAATCAGGCCCTGCAATGGGGCGTTCTCCCCTGCGAAACGACAACTATCCATACCATAATAATCCAGACAAGGAATCTTTATGCCTGCCTTCCTGCCCAACGACTGGGAGAACCCCTCCCTGACCGAACTCAACCGCCTGCCCATGCGCCCCGGTTTTGCGCCCTTTGTCACCGAAGAGTCTGCCCGCCAGCGTGAACTGTCGCAGTCTCCCTGGGCGCTATGCCTGGACGGCGCGTGGAAATTTCACCTCGCGGCCAATCCTTCTCATCTGCCAGACGGTTTCGAGGCGGCAGAGTTCGATGACAGCGGGTGGGATTGGATTGACGTGCCGGGCAATTGGACACTGCAAGGCTACGACAAGCCCATCTACTGCAATATCAAAATGCCCATTCCGCACACACCGCCCTTTGTTCCGCAGGAAGACAACCCGACGGGCCTGTATCGCCGCGCCTTCGACCTGCCCGCCGGGTGGGCAGACCGTCGAATCCTGGTTCACTTTGGCGGGGTAGAAAGTTTCTTCTACGTTTGGGTCAACGGCCATAAAGTGGGTCTCAGCAAAGATTCGCGCCTGCCCGCCGAATTTGATATCACAGAGTACTTGCGCCCGGGTCGCAATGTGATTGCCGCGCAGGTCATCCGCTGGTCTGACGGCTCCTACCTGGAAGATCAGGACCACTGGCGCATGGCGGGCATTTACCGCCCGGTGTGGCTGTTTGCCATGCCATCCTGTTACCTGACCGATATCTTTGCCCAACCCGAGGTGGAGGCAGACCTGAAAAGCGCCCATCTGCATGTCACCGCGCGCCTGGGCGGGGAGACGCGCCCGGCCAGCGGTTGCCGCGTAGGAATGCAATTGTTTGACCCCTCAGGCGCGCCGATTTTCCCAGAATATGTTGAGGGGGTGTTCGAATTCAACGAAAACGAGCCAGACCAGGTGACGCTGGCGCGTTCCATCAAATCTCCTCTCCTGTGGTCGCATGAAACACCCCATCTCTACACCCTGGTCGTGCGATTAATTGCCCCCGACGGAACGCCGCTTCAGTACGAGTCGCACCGCATCGGATTCCGCCGCGTGGAGATAAAGAATCGGCAGCTGCTCATCAACGGCCGTCCAGTTTATATTCGCGGCGTTAACCGTCACGAACACGAGGAGTGCCGCGGCAAAGCCGTAACGATGGACTCCATGTTGGCAGACATTCGCCTGATGAAACAGTACAACATCAACGCCGTGCGCGCCAGCCATTACCCCAACGACCCGCGCTGGTACGACCTATGCGATGAATATGGTATCTATGTATGGGACGAGGCCAACCTCGAGACACATGCTCTCTACAACCGCCTGTGCCACGCGCCAGAATGGCGCGCGGCTTTCGTGGAACGCGGCGCGCGCATGGTGGAGCGCGATAAAAACCATCCATCAGTCGTCGTCTGGTCGCTGGGCAACGAATCGGGATACGGCCCTAATCATGACCTGATGGCGGGTTGGATTCGCGGATATGACCCCTCGCGTCCGATTCATTACGAGGGCGCAATTGCTCCCCATTGGACGGGAGGCCGCCTGTCTAGCGACATCGTTTGTCCCATGTATCCCAGCATCGAAAGAATTGTTGAGTTTGCTCTTCAGGCCGACGACCCGCGTCCGCTTATCATGTGCGAATATGCGCACGCAATGGGCAACTCAGTCGGCAATCTTAAAGAGTATTGGGAGGCCATCGAAACACACCCTGGTTTGCAGGGCGGCTTCATTTGGGACTGGGTGGACCAGGGCATCCTGAAAACCGACCCGCGCGGACGGGACTATTGGGCCTACGGCGGCGATTTTGGCGATACCATCAACGATATGAACTTTTGCATCAACGGGCTGGTCTTTCCTGACCGCAGTATTCACCCGGCCATGCTCGAAGTGCGCAAACTCTTCCAGCCTGTTCGCGCGCGTCTGCTCGACCCGCAAACAGGGTTGGTCGAGATTCAAAATCACTACGACTTTTCCACTCTGGCGCATCTACGTGGCGAATGGGAATTGGTCCGCGATGGACAGACGCTGCAATCTGGCGCGCTGCCTACCTTGCACACCCCGCCCGGCAGCGTGGAGAGTCTGCGCATCCCTTATCTCATCGAAACAGATGGCGGCCCCGGAGAACTCTGGTTGAACCTGCAATTCTGTCTCTCTCAGGAAACCCCCTGGGCTCCCGCCGGGCATTTGGTGGCTTGGGAACAGTTCAGCCTGGCCTCGCCCCAGGTCTGCGTCCCGCTGGTATTCGCGCCAGCCTCGCAGCCGGGTATCACCAAATCCGATGAAACCATCCACATTCAGAGCAGAGAAATCTCCCTGACCTTCGAGAGCGGCTCAGGCCTGTTGACGCGCTTCGACTGGCGTGGAATTTCCCTCCTGCGCAGCGGCCCGCAACTCAACGCCTGGCGCGCCCCCACCGACAACGACGGCTTCAAATGGAATCTTGAACCCAAAGATAAACTGCTCTACGCCTGGCTGCAGGCCGGGCTAAATCGCCTCCAGCATCGGCTGGATGCGCTGGACTTCGATTCTCCCGCAACGGGGCCGACGCGCGTCATCACCCGCATTACCAGCCAGGCCGAGGGTGTTGAGGGCGGATTCCGGCACGAAATTGCTTATACCCTTCTGGGTGATACTGCCCTCCTGCTCGACTGGTCGCTGAACTGCTTCGGAAACCTGCCTCCCCTGCCGCGCCTGGGGCTGAGTTTTGTCCTACCGCCCGGTTTTGAAACCTTTACCTGGCTGGGACGCGGCCCGCAGGAAAGTTACCCCGACCGCAAAGCCGGCGTTCCCATTGGCCTGCACCGTTCTACGGTCAGTGAACAATACGTCCCCTATATCATGCCCCAAGAACATGGCAACAAAACGGATGTGCGTTGGGCAGCGCTCAACAACGCCGAGGGCGTGGGGCTGATGGTCATAGGCCAGTTGCCTTTCCAAACTTCGGCCAGCCACTTCACCGCCGACGACTTGTTCCGCGCTATGCACGCCTGTGACCTCGACCCGCGCCCCGAAACATACTGGAACCTGGATGTTGCCCAATGCGGACTGGGCGGGGCCTCGTGCGGCCCGATGACCCTGCCGCAATACCTGGTTCAACCTGGCGCGTACCAGATGCGCCTGTTGCTGCGGCCATTTGGCCCCGGCGATGACCTGCCCCGGTTGGGCCGGCAAAGCGAAGTTGGAGGATAACTGCACCTGCCCTGAACGAAAATGTTCAGGGCAGGATTCCAAATCGCAGTTGAAATTTTCTCCACAACTCAAACTGCCATACTGTTCTGTCAGATTGCCGAAAGCGGATATTTTGCCCAAGCGCAAAGCGATGGCGCGATTGCGCGGAAACAAACCTCTGACAAAGAGATGTTTACCGCTTTGTGCATGCGTATTTGCGCTTATCTAAATTATGCGCTGTCTTTGCGTAGGAAATCATTTCGCACAGTGATTATCTATCGTTGCGCCTCGAGCAGGGCAATTGCATTTTGTACCCGCTCCAGGATGGTCTCGCGCGGGAGAAGTTCCATGCTCTCGAAGAGCGGCGGGCTGACGGTTTGTCCGGTGACGGCGACGCGCAAGATGCCAAAGACCTGGTTGGGGCTCAGGCCAAGTTGTTCTACCAGAGCGCGCAAAGGCGGTTCAGCGGCGGCGTGCGTCATTTCGGGCAGGGCAGCCAGGATGTCGTAGATTTTTCGGGCAACCGAGGCCGATTCCGCCGGGGTCAGCCCTTTGGCTATCAGCGATTCGGGGGCTGGCTCCACTTTTTCTTTGAAGAACCATTCGGCAAACGGCAGACAGTCATCGAGCGTGACGAGTCGCTCTCGAATGAGCGGGACGATTTTGAGAAGGAAGTCATCCTGCACGGTATATCCGGCTTTCTCAAAATAGGGCTTGATGCGCCCGGCCAGGTCTGCGGTGGGCAGCAGGCGGATGTGCGTTCCGTTGAAATGGTCGAGTTTGCTGAAGTTGATGGCAGCTGGCGCGGGGTTAAGGTTCTTGATGTCGAAGCGCTGCACCATTTGTTCGAGCGTCATCACGTCATCTTCGGCGACGCCCCAACCCATCAAGACAATCCAATTCAGCACGCCTTCGGGAATGTACCCCAGGTCTTTCAGGTCTTTGATGAAAATCGAATAGCCGTCATTGAGCGCGGCAGCGGCTTCGCGCTTAGACATTTTGCCCTTGCCGCTTGGTTTGAGGAAGACCGAGAGATGCATCCAAACCGGTTCGGGCCAGCCTAGAGCGCGAATCAGGTTGACGTGCAACGGAAAGGTGGAAAGCCATTCTGAGCCGCGAATGACATGCGAGATTTTCATCTCGTAGTCATCGGCTATTGCCGCCAGGTGATAAGTGGGCAGCCCGTCGGATTTGAGCAAGATAACATCATCCAGGTCTTTGTTTTGCCAGGTGATTTCTCCGCGCATCACGTCATAAGCGCGGGTTTCGCCTTCGTAGGGCATTTTGAAGCGGATGACGTGCTTTTCTCCGGCTTGCGCCCGGCGGCGGGCTTCGTCGGGGTCCAGGTGGCGGCAGGTTCCGTCGTAGCGCAGTGATTGCTTGTTCTTAAGTTGCTGCTGGCGGATTTTCTCCAGGCGCTCTGGCGAGCAGAAGCAGTAGAAGGCCTGACCGCGCTCAATCAGTTCGTTGGCCCATTTCAGGTAGATGTCTTGCCGTTCGGTTTGACGGTAAGGGCCATAAGGGCCGCCGATGTCGGGGCCTTCGTCATACTCCAGCCCAAGCCAGCGCAGGCCTTCGATGAGTTCTTGTTCCGCGCCTTCGACGAAGCGTTTGCGGTCAGTATCTTCGATGCGCAGGATGAATTTTCCGCCGGCGCGGCGGGCAAGCAGGTAGTCGTATAGAGCAGTGCGGGCGCTGCCCAGGTGCATGCGCCCGGTAGGAGAGGGCGCGAAACGCACCCGGATGGGGGTTGATGAATCCAAGAGTTCCTCCAAAATCAGATTTCGAGCGCCTTGTGACGCATGATGACGCTTTGCACCAGGCCAATCGCAACCATGTTTGCCAGCAGGGAACTGCCGCCATAACTGACAAAGGGCAGGGTGAGACCAGTGGCGGGCATGACGTTCAGGTTGACGCCGATGTTGACCAACGCTTGGAAAGCAATCAGCGTGGCCACGCCGTAAGAAATCAACGAGCCGTAGGGGTCGCGCGCCACCCGCGCTGCGTACAGGCAGCGCCAGACGACGAAGACCACCAGTAAGATGATGAGCAGCGCGCCGACAAATCCCAGTTCGTGCGAGATGGTTGAGAAGATAAAGTCAGACCAGCGCACTTTCAGAAAGCGCAGTTGAACCTGTGAGCCGTGCCCGTAGCCCTGCCCAAACAGGCCGCCCGAACCGATGGAAATGAGCGCCTGTTGGATGTTGTACAGGTCGCCGTACGTGGCATTCGGGTCCGGCGCGATGAAGTTAATGATGCGCCGTAACTGATATTCCTGGATGACGCCGACCTCGACCAGCACTGGGAAGGAGATAATCACTGCCAGCAAACCGGCCAGGCCATAGCCGATGACCATTTTAATTGGCAGCCCGGCAATCCACAATAAGACGCCCCACAGGACGAACAACACAATCGAGGTGCTTAAGTTGGGCTGAGCCAGCACCCAGCCGGTAATGCCCATCATCAGGAAAAAACTGCGGAAGGTCCAGCGCGGTTCGTGCATCTGGTGCAGGTGAACGGCAAAATAGTTCGACATGACCAAAATCATCACGATTTTAGCGATTTCCGAGGGCTGGATGAGAATCACGCCGGTATCGAACCAACGCGCCGAGCCGTAGAGGGCCTGCCCGGCAATATTCAACGAGCCTAAAACAATCACCGTGCCGATGTACATCGTCTGGCTGATGGCGGCCCACATGCGGTAGTCAACGGATGCGGTCAATAGCATAACCACGAACCCGGCCACCGCGAAAATAATCTGGCGGTTGACCAGGTTTGTGGTGGTGGTCAGTTCGATGTTCCCGGCCACAGCCGAGCGAATCATGGTAACGCCAATAATGACCAGGATGGTTACCGCCCCAAACAGCCAGAAATCAAAATGTCGCCAGAAACCTCCACGCATAGTTCGTTATTCGTTATTCGAGTATCGAATATCGAGTATCACCCTCAGTTGACCCTTCGGCGGCCGGTGGCCCGCAGAGGAATATCAGCCACCAAGCGCTGCTGGCGGCCTTCGTTAGCAATGTCAATTTGCACGGTCGCCGGGTCGATTTCGACATGCCGCGAGATGGCAGCAATCAGGTCATCTTTCAGCGCATCCAGGGCTGCCGGGGTCAGGTCGGTGCGGTCGTGGATGAGGACGAGTTGCAGGCGTTCCTTGGCGCTCCTGGCGCTTTTTTTCCCAGTCAGTCGCTCGAAGAAGGTCATCTTGTTACTTCCTCCCCGCCAGTTTGGCCAGGCGGTCCCACAGGCTGCTCGATTCCAGGTCGATAAAGGGAACCTGCTCTCCATTCAGGCGACGGGCGATGTTGCGAAAAGCCTGCCCGGCCTTTGATTTTCCGTCCATTGCAAGCGGCGCGCCGCGATTGGAAGCCACGATGACGTTCTCGTCCTCCGGCACAATCCCGATGACATCGATGCGCAGCAGGTCATAGACATCATCTACCGAGAGCATATCTCCACGTTTGACCATGTGCGGGTTCAGGCGGTTGATAATTAGCGAGGGAGCGGGCTTTTCCTCGGCTTCGAGCAGCCCAATCACCCGGTCGGCGTCGCGCACAGCGGACATTTCCGGGTTAGTGACAATCAACACTTTATCGGCAGGCGCAACCGAGTTGCGGAATCCGCGCTCTATACCTGCCGGGGAATCTATCAAAATCCAATCCATTTCAGCCCGCAGTTCGTCGCACAGGCGCAGCATGTCGCTGGGCGAGACGGCGTTTTTATCGCGGGTCTGCGCCGCTGGGATGAGGAAGAGTTCCGGCAAGCGCTTGTCGCGTATCATCGCCTGGCGGGTGCGGCAGCGGCCCTCTACAATGTCCACGATATCGTAGACGATGCGATTTTCCAATCCCATAATGACATCCAGGTTGCGCAGGCCAATATCACCATCGATGCAGACAACTTTTTTGCCGTCTGAAGCCAGGGCGACGGCGATGTTGGCAACGGCGGTGGTTTTTCCCACCCCGCCTTTGCCGGAGGTTATCGTAATCACAGTTCCTGTCATGTTCGCTCCATCAACCGGGGGTCCAGGGTTCGGCCTGCAAATGGCCGTCTTTCAAACACACCACTTCAGGCTGGGGTTTGCCGCTTCGCTTGGGCGCGACGGCGATTTCGTCGGCCACGCGCAATTGGGTTGGAGACAGATCAAGCGCGCAAACCACTGCGCTTCGGTCGCCTCGCGCTCCGGCGTGAACCAAGCCGCGCAGGCGGCCCCAGACAATTACACTGCCCCCGGCGATAATCTCTGCGCCGGGGTTTACATCGCCCAAAACAACCACATGCCCGGCAAATTCGATGCGCGTGCCAGAACGAAGTGTTTTGTTGACCCATAGCGCGGTTTCATCGTCGATGCCTTTGGCAACCGGGAAAGAACCTGCCGTCGGGCGGGTCTGTTCACGCTGCGGGGTTGGCTTGAACAGGCGGGTTGCCAGTCCTAATAGTTGGGCGGTATTTTCTGTCACCGGCGAGGTACTAATTACCGCCCAAAGTGTGATGCCGCGCTCTGAAAGTTGGTCGCGCAGCGCAGTCAGTTCAGGCGATTTCAGGACTTGCGCGCCCACATCCAGTGAGAGTCGCGCCCCTTTGAAAAAATCGGGCTGGGCTTCGATGCGTTCCAGCAAGGTGCGCTGTACCACCGGCCAGCCCGCCTCGCCCAGCGAGACGAGCAGTCCATCGCGGATGCCTTTAATCTGGATGAGAGAGGATTCGGCCATGCGTTCCGGTTGTATCATAAAGACCAGGTTAACGCCATAATGGATTGATTATAGCATGGCAGGGTCTGAGTGCGGCAAACATCGTTTCCTCGACCGCTGCCACTACTACATAAATTAAAAACATTACTGCTCAGCCCCATGCTTTTATCCGCTAATCTTTGGCTAATTTGCGGTTTTATCGCTTAAAATTCGCGTAGATTGGCGTAAATTTGCGGATAAAAATGTCTTTTCGGTCTATGCCCGATCCGTTACCATAAACTATTGCCCAAACAAATGTATATCATGTCCAGTCAGCGCAAAGAACCGCACCAATTCGGACTTTTCGAGCAGCAGCGTGGCGGTATTGACCAGCGGATGGCTGAGAAAGTATTCCCCCGGCCAGATTTCGGCGTCCAGCCACAATTCAACGCGGTGTCCGACATCGTTTGCCAGCCCCATCATTGTCACTGCGCCGCGCGTCACGCCCAGCAGGCGAAACAGGTTCTCTTCCGAACCGAAGCGCAGGTGTGGCACGCCCAGTTGCCTGGCTAATTGGGCCAAATCGACGGTTTTTTCACAGGCTGTCACTGCCAGGAAGAACCGGCGCGCCTTTTTGTCGCACAGGAACAAGTTTTTTGTGGCGATGGCGGGCGTCTGAGGACGGTGCAAGTCGGCCTCGGCGCAGGTAAAGACCGCCGGGTGTTCGAGCCGCTCGTAGCGAAAGCCGTTCTGCTCGAGGAAGAGCAGGAACTCTTGTTCAGATGTAAACATACACCACCGGGCTGGCCGTTGAACGCATTTAGCCGCGTTGTTTGTAATGCACCGATGACAAACCCAACAACCGCTCGATCGCTGTTTCGGGGGTGATGTCGCGTTGGGGCATGGCGAGCATCTCATAGCCGACCATAAACTTGCGGACGGTGGCCGAACGCAAGAGAGGTGGGTAGAAATGCGCGTGCAGCACCCATTCGGGGTGTGGTTGACCATCGGCAGGGGCCTGGTGGAAACCCATCGAGTACGGGAAAGAAATCTCGAACAGGTTGTCGTAACGGGTTGTTACCTGTTTGAAGACATCGGCCAGCGCGGTGACTTCTGCTGGGGTCAGGTCGGAGAGCGCGGCGGCGGGGCGATGGCCGACCACCATGACTTCGAAGGGCCAGACCGCCCAAAAGGGGACCAGCGCGGTGAAGTGGTCGTTCACTGCCAGGATGCGCTCCTTGCGCTTTTGCTCTTCGCGGATGTAATCGACCAGCAGCGGACGGCCATGCTCGTTGAAATAGGCCGTTTGCGTCGCCAGTTCTTTGGCGACCTCGTTCGGAATTTGCGATTGCGACCACAACTGGCTGTGCGGATGCGGGTTCGAGCAGCCCATCACCGCGCCTTTGTTTTCGAAAACCTGCACATAGCGGATGAAATCGCGCCCGGCCAGGTCCGCTGATTCGCGCGTCCATGTAGCAAGCACGTTTTCGATGGCTGGAATGTCGAGTTCTGGCAGGGTCAGGTCGTGGCGAGGAGAAAAACAGACCACCCGGCAAATTCCACGTTCGGGAGTGGAAATCAGGAGGGGATGGCCGGATTCGTGGCTATCGCTCGATTCGTCCGGCAGCAGGGCGGCGAAATCATTATCAAACACAAAGGTTCCCGTATAGTCGGGATTTACCACGCCGCCGGCCCGCTCGTTGCGGGGGCACAGGTAACAGGTTGGGTCATACTGAGGCAGGTTCTCGGCGGCGGTCTTTTCGACCTGTCCCTGCCAGGGGCGTTTAGCGCGGTGCGGAGAAACCAGCACCCATTCGCCAGTCAGCGGATTGAAACGTCGGTGAGGGGAATTGAACATATAGGGCCTCGAAAGTTTGGCAGCATTGCCTGTTGTGGATTTAAAACCAAGCGAACAGTCTTGTTACATACCTGCTCGCTGTCTTGCTTGCAGGGCCGGGCGCTTTTTGCGCCGTCCATAATCGAAGGATGGCGGTGGAAAACTAACAAGCACGGTTGGGCCAATTGTACGCAAAATCTTGCGAAAAAACGACAACTTTGGCGGGAAGCTTTCGTGCTTTAAATTGCCTCTTGACAAGTTGCCTGACAATCTTGTAAACTAATGTTACCGGTCACGTGACCGGTAACATTATACACCCAAGCCCAGTATTCTTCCCATGTCCTCCACCCGCCCAACCATTCGTGATGTTGCCCGCCTGGCCGGTGTTTCTCATCAGACTGTTTCGCGAGTCATCAATCGAAGCAAGGAGGTCACTCTTGAAACGCGTGACCGGGTCGAGGCGGCCATCATTGAGTTGGGCTACCGTCCCAGCGCCATTGCCCGTTCCATGGCGAGCGGCGAAACGCGCACCCTGGCCTGCATCTCCCCCAATTTGACCGATTACACCTTTGCCAGCATCATCGAAGGGGCCGAGCAGGAAGCCCGTAGTCAGGGTTATCTCTTACTTTCATCTTCGGCGGCGGATGCGCGTAGTTTCGCCGAACTGGTCGATGAACTGGTTGGGCATCGCCGGGTAGATGGCCTGCTCGTTATTAATCCATTTGCGGATGAGCGACACACGCTCATTCCATCGAATTTTCCGGTGGTGTTCGTGGGCGCGCACTCACGCGGTGGTCCGATTTCCAGCGTATGCCTCGACGACAAAGAAGCTGCTCGCATTGCCACCTGCCACCTGCTAGAGCGCGGGCATCGCCGAATTGCCCTGGTTACCGGCCCGATGGTCGAAGACTGCGCGGTGGACCGCCGCGCTGGTTTCATGCAGGCCCTCGAACAGGCAGGGATTCCTTGCGACGAATCGCTGGTGTACCAAGGTGATTGGTCAGCCAGTTCTGGGCGCGAAGCGCTCCTGGACTTGGCGCGGCGTGGCAACTTGCCCGAGGCAGTCTTTGCTCAAAACGACCGCATGGCGCTGGGCGTGTTGCATGCCGCCCGTGAGATGGGACTGCGCGTCCCCGAACAACTGGCCGTCATTGGCGTGGACGATATGCCCCTGGCTTCATACTTCGACCCGCCGCTGACCACCATGCGCCAGGACATGCCGCGCATCGGGCGCGAGGCCGCTCACCTCTTGCTCGAACTCACCAAGAATCCACGCGCGGCCCTTTCGCACATTAAACTTCCTGCCGAACTCGTGGTCAGGCAGTCCACCTATAAAGCATGAAGGAGGTGATTCCCAGCAAAAAAAGAATCTGTTCCGATGTCACCATGATACATCCTTAACCAATCAAAACCAAATATTTCCAGGAGAAGTTGAATGAACCGCAAGATTTGGATGCTCGTAAATTTGTTTGTCTTGGCCGCCCTTGTGCTGGCGGCTTGTGGCACTCCCGCTACCCCGGCCCCAGCCCAACCTGCCCAGCCGGAACAACCTTCCCAGCCGGAACAACCTTCCCAGCCGGAACAACCTTCCCAGCCGGAACAGCCTGCTGCGAGCGATGTCACCATTCGCTGGCGAACCCGCCCCGATAACCAGGAAGAAATCAACGTCTACAGCACAATTAGCAAGGAACTGGATGCCCAATTGGAAGGCATTACCCTGACTTACGAACCGGGCGGCACTGAAGGCGCCAACTATCAGGACCAGTTGCGCACCGAAGTTGCGGCTGGCACTGCGCCCGATGTGTTCTGGATCCCCGGAACCGACATCGCCGATTTTGCTACGCGCGGTCTCATCCTGAATATCGCCGACCTGGCGGGCAAGACGGAAGGCTTCGATGTCAACGCCTTCTATCCCGGTCCGATGTATCATCTCACCTACAATCCTGAAAACGGCAAAAGCGGCGCCGATTCGGGTGCTTTGTGGGGCCTGCCGCGCGATGTCTCCACCTTCGCGCTCTACCTAAACCTGGACCTGATTGAAGAAGCCGGCGCCCCCGACCCGCGCGAACTGGCCAAAGAAGGCAAATGGGATTGGGATGCCTTCCTCGAAGTCGCCCAGAAGACCCGCGCCCTCGGCTCGGATATCTATGGCTACGGCGCAAGCGCCTGGTGGGGCCCCTATGGCGTGTGGCTGAACGCTGCTGGTGGTGGTTTCTTCAATGCAGACCGCACCGCCTGCGCTCTCAACACCCCCGAATCGCTCCAGGGCCTGGAATTTCAGCGCGCGTTGTACCAGGAATATGACGTTGCCACGCCCTACGGCGAAGATCCCGAGCCGCCCTTCCGCGCTGGCAAGGTCGCCATGTTCCAGAATGGCCGCTGGGCCACGCCTGGCGTCCGCACTGTAACATTCAACTGGGACGTGGTGGAACTGCCCAAAGGCCCGAAAGGCACGCAAGGCAACTGGCTGTTCTGGGGCGCTTATGTCATCAACGCCAAGACCCAGCACCCCGAAGAAGCCTGGAAACTGGTTCAGGCTCTCACCACTGCTGAAACCCAGGGCAAGGTGGCCGCTTTGGGCGCAAACATTCCCAGCCGGGTCAGCCAGGAAGCCTTTGATGCGTTCCTGACCTTCACCCCGCCCGCCAACAACCAGGCTTTCCTCAATGGCCTGGCCGACAACCCCGCTACCGAAGGCCCGCTGTGGGCTGGCTCGTGGCCCGAATATGACAAAATCATGGGCCCGGCCATTCAGGCTGTTCTGACCGGCGGCAGGAGCGTGGAAGATTTCGGAAATACCATCTGCGACGAAGCCAACAAAGTCTTCAACAAGTAAACAGGAAGGGTAAAAAACACGGGCAGGCGCAGTTGCCTGCCCGTGTTTATGAAATTATGATTGGGTTGCCCTGATTCGGAGAATGGAATATGACCAGAGTATCAAAAATCGCCGCGCAACAGACCGAACGCATCCTGCGCCTGCTCAGCATCTGGCGCGTCCTCTTCAGCCTGCTGGCAGCCGTCGGCGCGCTGGGGCCCTGGGTTGGCCTGCTGTCGGGCTTGCGCGTATGGCAGGGCATTTTACTCTCCATCGTCCTGGGGCTGGCGGCAGTCTTTAGTTTTATTGCCTCGCGCGATATTCTCCTGCGGCGTCACCGCGGCCGGACAATTTCACTCTTTGTTGACTACCTTGGCCTGGTGGCCTGCCTGGTCAGCCTCCTGCAAGTCGGCGGCGTGTTCATCGGCATCGACGCGCTCGGTGAGGTCTTCGGGCGCAGCATCCTGTTCCTGCTGGTTGCTTTTGGCGGTTATCTCATCGGCGCGGCGGGCGATTACTTCCAGCATGACCCCAAAACCGAAAACATCCTGCGTCAGATTGGTAAGTGGGTCATGATTCTCGGCGGACTGGCCTTCTTGTTCATGGCGAACCTGCCGCAGGGTTTGCTCGCCCTGGCTCAAAACCTGGCTAACCCGGTGGGAGTTGGGGCCGCCCTCGGCCTGGTCCTCTTTGCTCTTGCTTTGTGGGGAATGTGGCGTGAACCATCAGCCACTGCGCTCAACGCCAAAACCAGTCACGAGCAAATGCTCAATGGCTGGCTGTTCCTCTCTCCCAACCTGCTCGGCTTTCTGATTTTTTTTGCCGGGCCGCTGCTGCTCTCATTCTATTTTTCTTTCACCGACTCCGACGCTTTCAATCCCCCCAACTGGGTCGGTCTGAGCAATTACGCCAAAATTCTCAATGTGACCATCAAACCGCTGGCCTCGCCCGACCAACTGGCGCGCGACGTTCTCAATATCCAAGTTTATGATGAAGTTGGACGCCTGAAAATTGGCAACGGTGGGATATTGTTTGGCGCGGAAGATAAATTGTTCTGGCTGGCGCTGCGCAACACCCTGACCTATGCCCTGTTTGCCGTTCCCCTGAGCGTTATCCCCGCCCTGGTGCTGGCAAACATCCTCAACAGCAAATTGCCAGGCATGAAGTTCTTCCGGGCAATTTATTTCATCCCCAGCATTGCTGCCATTGTCGGCATTGCCCTGGTTTGGCAGTGGCTATACAATGCTACCGTTGGCTACATCAACTACTTCATAACCTTGGGCGTGGAATTTCTCAACAACTGGTTCAATGCCGGCATTGTAGATCCCAAAATCCGCTGGGTCTCCGACGAACGCACTGCCCTGCTGGCAATCATCATCATCGCCGCCTGGCAGACAATGGGCTTCAACACCGTCCTCTTTCTGGCGGGTCTGCAAAATATTCCCGGCGAATTGTACGAGGCAGCCACCGTCGATGGCGCGGGCGCGTGGGACAAATTCTGGCGCATCACCATTCCCATGCTGGCCCCGTCCACCTTCTATGTCATCTCCACCACTACCATCCAGGCCATGCAGGTTTTTGAGCAGGTCTTCATATTAATGAACCCGCCCGAAGGCCCCAACAACTCGACCATCACCCTGGTCTTGTATCTGTACCGCAGCGGCTTCCAGAACTTCAAGCAGGGCTACGCCTCGGCCCTGGCCTGGGTCTTGTTCATCGTCATCTTCGGGTTGACGCTCATCCAGTTCCGCCAGCAGCGCCGCAGCAGCATTTACGAGAACTAATAGCGAAGGACAGGCCATGAAATCTTATCGAGTCATCACCTTCCTGAAAAACTTGAGCATCTACGCAATTTTGACCTTCTTCGCGCTGGTCATGTTGTTCCCGTTCTTCTACATGCTCGCCACCTCGCTCAAACTTCCTGCCGACACCTTCCGCTACCCGCCGCGCCTGTTGCCGCGCGAACCGGCCTTCACCGAAGTGAAAGGGTACCCCGGCAAACTTCCGCTCTACTATGTGGAACTCGATGGCGACCGCCGCGAGTTTGCCCTCGTCCGCAGCAACATTCGCATTGGCACTTTTGCCCCCGCCGATAACCCATCGGCGGTTGTTGAGCGATT
The DNA here is from genome assembly GCA_964422545.1 of uncultured Anaerolinea sp. Classification (GTDB taxonomy): domain Bacteria; phylum Chloroflexota; class Anaerolineae; order Anaerolineales; family Villigracilaceae; genus UBA5195. The sequence continues at coordinate 34,134 of CAYRBO010000028.1, forward strand.
CCTGAGCGATGTCGCGCCCACCGGGCAAACCGTCACAGTGAACGGCAAAGAGGAACAACTCTTCGAGGTCATTGTTGAGGGCCAGGTTATCCCGATGATTCAACGCAGCCAAACCACAGTCGGCGAGTTCGTTGACCCTGAAAACCCTGAAATCAAAGCCTACCAAAATGTGCGTTTGAGCCAGCCGGTAGAGGCCATCTCCTGGCATCCCGAAAATTACAAGGCGGTCATCGAATTACAGGGTCTCGACCGGGCCCTGACCAACACCGCGCTCGTCACCATCCTGGTCGTCATCGGCCAACTGGCGACCTCCATTATCGGCGGATACGCCTTTGCGCGCCTGAAATTCCCCGGGCGCGATACGGTTTTCGTCTTCTACCTCGGCACTATCATGATTCCGTTTGTGATGTTAATTGTGCCGCTCTACCAGTTGATGGTGCTGATAGGCTGGACCGACCGCCTGGCCGCGCTCATCGTTCCCTGGATTTTCACCGCCTATGGCACGTTCCTGATGCGCCAGCATTTCATCACCTTCCCGAAAGAAATCGAGGAAGCCGCCTTGCTCGATGGGGCCTCGCGCTTGCAAATCTTGAAGGACATCATCATCCCGGCCAGCGTCCCGGCCCTGGCGACCCAGGCAACGTTTACTTTTCTCTACGCCTGGAACTCCTTCCTGTGGCCGCTGGTGGTGATTAACGTCGGAAACGAGAAAAATCACGTCTTAACCCTGGCCCTCAACGTGCTGCGCGGACGTGCTTCTGACACGCCCAACCTGATTTTGGCAGGCGCGGCCATCGCCATCCTGCCTCCGCTCATCGTCTTCATTCTGGGTCAGCGATTCTTCGTGGAAAGCGTTGCATCCAGCGGCGTGAAGGGCTGATATGACCACTCGCGGCAATCCCAACCTGCATAATCCCCATCTCGACGGTGACGCCTTCTTCTGGCCGGGTGGGCAGGTGGGCGTCTTTCTCTCGCACGGTTACACTGCTACAGCGGGTGAAGTTCGTCTGTTGGCCGAAAAACTGCGCGAAAAAGGATATACCATCGCCGCGCCCCTTCTGCCTGGTCACGGGACGCATCCTGACGACCTGAATCGCGTCGGCTGGCAGGATTGGGTGAGAGCCGGGCAGGAAATGCTCGACCAGCTGTTCCAAACTTGCGAACAGGTCATCGTGGGCGGTGAATCGATGGGCGGGGTGCTGGCGCTCTACCTGGCCGCCCAAAACCCGCAGGTGAAGGCAGTCTTACTCTACGCTCCGGCTCTGGTTCTCACAACCACCCCATTCGACCGCTTAAAACTATACCTGGCTGCTCCATTTGTCAGCCAAATGCCGCGCAGGGGAATAGACAACTCTGACAAATGGCAGGGATACCCCAACCTGCCGCTCAAGGGCGTCATTCAATTGCTTCGCTTTCAGGCGGCTGCCCTGCCGCTCCTGCCCAAAATACACCAGCCGGTGCAAATCTTCCAGGGACGGTTCGACCAGACCGTGGCGCAGGAAGCCGGGGAAATCATCATGAGGGGCGTTTCGTCCAAAGTCAAGGAGCATCACTGGATGGAAAAATCCCATCACACCATCTTGTTAGACGTGGAACTGGATGACGTGACCGCCAAAACCCTGGCCTTTCTCGAACGGTACGGATAAGCAGAGAATGTAGAATGCAAATTGCGTCAGATTTTGCGGGTTTCGCGGATACAATTGGTAAAATCCGCGCAACTCCGCTATCTTGTGCTTTTCCGGTGGTGTCATTTTTATCCGTTACTCAAAATGCCAGGCTGCTCCAAACCAAAAGAACTCGCCGAATCAGGACAGGTTGGATAACACATGCTGCTTGAAATCGAAAACTGTCTGCTCTCTATCGAACGCGAACCACATTTCCGGCTGACGGGTTGCCGGGCCGGGGATATTTGCCTGCGCAGCGCCCCGCACCCGCAGCCAGTTCTCTCCATCCGTCAGACCGATACCGGCGTGGACGTGGAGTTTCCCTCCTGCACCCTGTCTATCACCCCCAGCGGGCACGGCTGCGACCTGAGGGTGTGGCCCGAAACGGCGCGCTTTGCGATCGCTTTTGAGATGCACGGCCACTGGTACGGGCACGGCGAACTGGTGCATCAGCAATACCCGCTCAACCGGTTGATGCTGCCTGAAAGCCCTTTCCAATCTTATGATAACGGCCCCGCCGGGCAAAGTTGCAAACCCAACCCGGCCTGGTTCTCATCGAACGGCATTTCCATCATCGCGCGCAGCCCAGTTTCAGTTGGAATCAACCAGCCGCCCGCGCGCTATCCACGTTATGAGTGGAGTTTAGGCGCGGAAAAAGGCCCCTTCACCCACCGCCCCTTTGCCGACCCCGGCGGAGAGGGCGACGGCCTGCTCACCTTTAGCGGACCCGGATTGCACCTTTCCGTTCATTTGAACGAAAATGCCCCCGCTGCTTATCGCTACCTAGCCGACATCTTTGGCCACCCGGCAGAAACCCCGCCCGAAAGCCTGTTCACCCTGCCGACCTGGACGACCTGGGCGCGCTACAAGACTGCCGTCTCACAAGAAGTCGTGCTGAACTTTGCCCAAGAAATCATCCAAAACGGCTATCCCTACGGCGTGATGGAAATCGATGACCGCTGGCAAACCCATTATGGCGACATCGCCTTTGACCCAGCGCGCTTTCCCAACCCCAAGGGGATGATTGAGCAGTTGCACGAAAAGGGCTTCAAAGTCACGGCCTGGGTGATTCCCTTCCTCGACCCAGAGTCGCAGGCCTTCGCCGAGGGCAAGGCGCGGGGATACCTGGCGCGGCAGCCAGACGGGGAGCCGTATCCGGTACGCTGGTGGCAGGGGGTCGGCGCATTGCTCGACGTGAGCAACCCCTCGGCGTTGGAGTGGTTCCGAGAACGCCTGGAAAGGCTTCAGCGGGAAACCGGTCTCGATGGCTACAAATTCGATGCGGGCGAAGCGGCCTTTTTCCCGGCAGATGCCCGCAGCGCGGAATCCATCCAGCCCAACGAATACACCCAACGCTATGTCGATTTCGTGGCGCGGCACTTTCGCCTGACCGAAGTGCGCTCGGCTTGGAAGAACCAGCGCGCCCCCATTTTCTTCCGCCAGTGGGACAAATGGTCAACCTGGGGGCTGGATAACGGCCTGCACTCCGTCCTGACCGGCATGTTATCGCTGGGGCTGGCGGGCTACCCGTTCATCCTGCCCGATATGATTGGCGGCAACGCTTACGATGAACTGGCCGACGCCGAACTGATGATTCGCTGGACGCAATTGAACGCCCTGCTGCCCGCCATGCAGTTCAGCCTGGCCCCCTGGGATTATGGCGCGGAATCGAATGCGCTTTGCCGCCGCTACGCCCAACTGCACCTGGAGTTTGCCCCGCGTATTTTGGAACTCGCCCGCCAAACCACCCAAACCGGCGCGCCCATCATCCGCCCGCTCTGGTGGCTGGCCCCGAACGATGAACGCGCCCTGACCTGCGACGACCAATACCTGCTCGGTGATGACATTCTGGTCGCCCCCGTCCTCCGGCCCAGCCAGCGCAGCCGCGCCATTTATCTGCCCCCCGGCCAATGGCGCGACCATTGGACAGGCGCACGGTATGATGGGGACACTGTTTTGCAGGACTTCCCGGCGCCGCTCGAGACCTTGCCATTCTTCTTGCGTGCTTGAAGTACTCACCCCCTCGGCCCTGACCACCGTGCAAGACGCCGGTCGGCGTGGCTGGCAGGCCTTTGGCGTGCCAGTGAGCGGGCCAATGGATTGGTTCGCTCACCACGCCGCCAACCTGCTTGTTGCCAACCCACCCCAAGCCGCCGCGCTCGAAATCGGCTACACCTCCGCCGAGTTCCTGGCCCTGACCGACTGTCTGATTGCCGCCACCGGCCCTGGCTTTGCGCTCTTCGTCAACGACCGCCCCATGCGGATGTGGGCTTCTATTTTTGTGAGAAAAAACAGGCCGATTCGGCTCGAAAAGCAGGGTCCCGGCAATTGGGCCTACCTGGCCGCTCATGGCGGGATTCACCCCCCACGGATACTTGGCTCCCGTTCATCCTACCTCCCCGCCCGCCTCGGGCCGCCGCCCCTGGCCCCCGGCGACGTGCTGCCCCTCGGCGATTCCCGCGCCTGGCTGCCGGGTCTCGCTGCGCGCGCTTTGGCATTCACCGTTAATTATTCCCCCAACTCCATCCTTCGCGTCCTGCCCGGCCCCCAACAAACGCACTTTGCTCCCCGCGCGCTCTACGAATCTGAATACACCATCTCCCCCACATCCGACCGCACCGGCTACCGGCTAAATGGCCCCAAATTGGAGCGGCTGGTTCACTGCGAACTGCTATCAGAAGGCATGGCGCGCGGCTGTATCCAGGTCCCACCCGATGGACTGCCTATCGTCATGCAAGCCGACTGCCCCACAACCGGCGGCTACCCTAAAATTGCCTCCGTCATCGCCGCCGACCAGCCCCTTTTGGCGCAAGTCCCGGTTGGGGCGGGTCGAATCTGTTTTGTCGAGACGACCATCGAACAGGCCCAAAGCGTGTATCGGGAGATGATGGCCGGTTTAAGCGAGAACCTTATCTATCCAATGTCCTACGAACATTATTCGTGGTGAACCTGGCATCTTCCAGTGCTAAAACGGGAAATAAAAGATGGGAAGTTACTACCCTGCCAGTCAAAGACTCGCGAAAAGGGCAACTTCCCATCAGACATGTTGCAGCATGTTTACGTCAAAATGCTGTGGGGGAATTTCAAGCAGCCAGTTCGTGGGTGAAAAATGTTCGCACGCGGGCTGCCATTTGTTTTTCCGTCATCTTGTCAGCCGATTCACTTTTTACCAGCCGACCACGCAGGTCTTTGTGCTTGCGCAGGGTTTTTTCAAATTCGTGTTTTGCTTCGCCCGGCCCCATCACGAAGATGTGCTCTGCCTCTCTGATGTCTCCAATGACTTTTTCGTAAAACTCATGCAACTGATGCTGGTAGCGGTCATTGTGTCCTAATTCTGAATCCAGTCCCTGGTTATACATGCCGCCGATGCGCGTTCCGCCGCCATGAACGCGCGGCTCGATGTTGGATGGGATGACCTGAATTTGCTTTTCATGCTGCCAGATGATGTAGGCGTTTTTGTGGTCAATCCATATTCCGACGTTCCGTGTCATATCAAAGCCTCCTGAAGTTTGAAGTGAACGATGCACGCGGAAAGAAATAGCCTCCTCTTCAAATACTCTATAACAATTCGCGACAAAAATCAATCGTCTGGCGAATAAAAGATCATCTCACATTCAGTTGAGTATATAAAAACAGCCAGGCAAGTTGCTGCCTGGCTGTCTCCATCATCAACTGCGCAGTTTTGCGCCCAACTCGTTCTCCAGCCGCCGGACGATGCGGTTGCGGATGCTGGCCGCGTCTTTGTCGGTCAGCGTGCCTTCGAGCGATTGGTAGGTGAGGGCGTAGGCAAGCGATTTCTTGCCCGCGCCAATTTGCTCGGAGCGGAAGACATCGAACAGGCGGACGGAGGCCAGCATTTTGCCGCCAGTCTGCTTGATGAGGGCTTCGACTCGGTCGGCGGGCAGGGCTTCATCGACGATGACGGCAATGTCTTCCAGCACGGGCGGGAACTCACTGACCGGGCGAATTGGGTAGCCATCCGGAATGGCCGCTAACACCGCTTCGAGGTCGAATTCGGCGGCCAGGACGGGGGAGACGAAATCATAGTTTTCTTGAACGAGCGGATGCAGTTCGCCGAAAACGCCGAGGGGAGTACCGTTCAGCAAAACGGAAGCGCATTTGCCAGGGTGGAAGGAGGGGTGTTCTGCCGGGACGTAGGTGACTTCCAAGTGCAGGGCGTCCATCAGAGCTTCGATGATGCCTTTGATGTCATAGAAGTCGAGTCTGACACCCACTTTGACATCCCAGGCGCTTTCGTAGCGTTTGCCGGTGAGGGCGAAGGCCAGGCGGCGCGGCTCGTCGGGCAGGTCATCCGCTTTGGGAACGTACACTGAGCCGACCTCGAACAGGGCCAGCGTTTCGCGCAGGCGGGCATTGCGTTCGACGACGTTCAGCACCGAGCTGAGCAGGCTGCGGCGCAGCACGCGCTTTTCGGGGGCGATGGGGTTGGCGAGTTTGACGTATTCGATGTTCGATAATTCGGTATTCGCAGGGAGCAGTTTGGCTTCGATTTCGGGCGCGGTCATGCGATGGGTGATGATTTCCTGCAAGCCGAGCGAGACCATCAGGTCGCGCACGCGCTCTTCGGCCTCCAGCGAGGGGTTGCCGCGCTGCGGCGGGAGCGGGTCGGCCATCAGCGTTTCGGGGATGTTTTCGTAACCGTAGAGCCGGGCGATTTCCTCCATCACATCGGCCTTGCCCACCACGCCTTCGCCAATGTCCATACGAAACGAAGGGGGTATGATGACCAGGGTTTCGATATTCGAGGATTCGATATTCGATCTTCGAGGATTCGAGTTGTCGATTTCCGAATAACGAATATCGCACTTGAATTCGAGCCGTTCGAGCAGGGCTTTGGCTTCTTGCAACGGAATCTCGATGCCGAGGGCGCGGCGAATATCGTTTTCACGAATTTCGACGGCAGATTGCTTGGGCGGCAGGGGGTAGTTATCTACGATGCCGGGGGCAACCTGGCCGCCGCTCCATTCGGCCATCCAATACAGGCAGCGCTTGAGGCCCTCCAGCGCCAAATCGGGATGCACGCCGCGCGAGAAGCGGTAAGAGGCTTCGGATGGCAAATTGTGCTGGTTGGCAGTGCGGCGGATGTTGATGAAGTTCCAGGCGGCAGCCTCAAGCAGAATGTTTTTGGTGTTCTGGCTAACTTCGCTTTCGGCGCCGCCCATCACGCCTGCTATTGAGAGCGGGCCAGCCGAATCGCAGACCAAGACGTTGGTTTCAGTCAACGTCCGTTCGATGCCGTCGAGGGTTTTGATCTTTTCACCGGGGCGGGCGGTGCGGGTGCTGATGGTAATGTGGGGCGAGATATTATCTCGCCTTACAAGCACATCGTAATCAAAGGCGTGCAGCGGCTCGCCGATTTCTAGCATGGTGTAGTTGGTGGCGTCCACGATGTTGTTGATGGGGCGCATTCCGGCGGCGCGCAGGCGGCGCTGCACCCAGTAGGGGCTGGGTTTAATTTCGACATCCCGAATGAGGGCCAGGGTGAAGCGCGGGTTGAGCGCGGGGTTAGAAATTTCAATCTTGACTTTGCCGTCTATGCTTTCACCAGCAATTGGTAACTGGTACTTGGGCTTTTTCAGTTCGCGCTTGGTCAGGGCGGCCACTTCGCGGGCGATTCCCAGTACGTTGGCGTTGCGCGCCATGTTGGGGTTGATTTTGACTTCTAGCACCGCGTCGCCCATGTAGTCGGCCAGCGGCGCGCCAACCGGGGCGTCATCGTCGAGGAAAATCACGCCTTCGTGCTCCTCGCTGATGCCGAGTTCCTTTTCGGAACAGACCATCGAGTAGGATTCCACGCCGCGAATCTTGGCGCGCTTGAGCGTGGTCAGCACCTGGCCTTCGGCGTGACCATCGTAAATCTGCGCGCCTTCTTTGGCGTAGGCCACCTTAATCGGCTTTTCGAGTTTGCCCAGGCCTTTGTAGGGATACAGGTTCGGCGCGCCGGTCAGGACGGTGTGCTGTGCCTGCCCGTCGAACAGCTCGCACAGCGTCAGCCGGTCGGCGTTGGGATGCGGGTTGACCGCGCTGATTTCAGCCACTACGATTTTTTCTTTATCCCAGGCAATGCCTGAGACCTTGAAGCCATGGTCGTCGCGGCTGGGCAGGGGCAGCCCGGCGAAGGTGATTTCTTCCACTTCCATGCCGGCTATCGTCAGCAGGCGGGCAATCTCAACGGCCTCCAGGCCAGATAGATCTACGAAATCTTGCAGCCAGGAAAGGGGTAGTTTCATTCCGGCCTCCTTTTAGAATTGTTCCAGGAAACGAATATCGTTTCCCCAGATGTAGCGGATGTCGTTAATCTTGTGGCGCAGCATCAACTGACGTTCGGGGCCCATGCCGAAGGCGAAGCCGGAATAGCGGGCCGGGTCGTAACCGCCATTCGCCAACACCGTCGGGTGCACCATGCCGCTGCCCAGGATTTCGAGCCAGCCCGATTTCTTGCAGACCGGGCAGCCTTTTCCGCCGCAGACGAAGCATTCCACGTCCATTTCGGCGCTCGGTTCGGTGAAGGGGAAGTGGTCGGCGCGGAAGCGGGTTTTGACATGGCGGCCAAACATGCGCCGGGCGAACTCGGAGAGCGTCCCTTTCAGGTCGCCAAAGGTAATATTCTCGCCGACGACCAGCCCCTCCACCTGGTAGAACTGTACTTCAGAACGGGCGGTAATCTGCTCGAAGCGGTAGCACATGCCGGGCAGGGCAATCCGAATGGGGGGCGGATTGTGCGGGTTGGCGGCGGAAAACTCGCGCATGGCGCGAATTTGGCCAGGCGAGGTATGCGTGCGCAAGACTTGCTTGCGGGCCTCGTCGGTTTCGCCGGTGTCAATGTAAAAAGTATCTTGCATTTCGCGGGCAGGATGGTGCGGCGGGATGTTGAGCAACTGGAAATTGTATTCGTCGCTTTCGACATCGCGCGCGGTATAAACCTGAAAGCCCATCTCGGCCAGGATGTTCAGGATCCGACGCAGGTTTTGGGTAGACGGGTGCAGGCGTCCATGCCGAAAGGGACGGCCAGGCAGGGTCACATCCAGTTTTTCGGTGGCGAGCGAACGCGCCAGCGCGGCCTGTTTGACGGCTTCCTGTTTTTCGGCAAAGGCCGTTTCGAGCGCGATTTTGACCTGGTTGGCGCGCTGACCCACCAGTGGGCGTTCCTCTTTCGAGAGCGTTCCCATCTGGCTAAAGACATTCATCACCGGCGATGAGCGGCCAATGTTCGCCACCCGCCAGGCCTCGAGCGCGGCTTCATCTTCAAGATTCGCCAGCGACTCGAGGGCTTCCTTCTCAATTTGTGCTAATTTTTCGAGCATAACAACCTCCAAATCTGGTCATTCGTAATTGGTGATTGGTAATTCACCTTTCCTGATGAGGGAATGCCGAATTACCATTTATCAATTACCAACAAAAACCCTCCCGCCCGAATTGGGACGAGAGGGAGAGTCTCGCGGTACCACCCAAATTACTGCTAAAGCAGTCACTTTCGCCTGACGGTCGAACATGGATATTCGAATATCGGCTTCCCTTGTAACGTAGGGAACACGGCTCTGACTATTTGTGGCGCAAGATAATATCTTGCGCTACGTTCCCCAGAGCGGCTCGCGGGGGAACTTCGATTGGGGTGGGTTGAGCGCAGTCTCAGCGATGGTCTGCGCATCTCTGGCAACTTCTGCCAATCTACTTTCCCCGGTCCATGCCGTTGGAAAGGCTCGCCTGTTGGGGGTAATTATCATCAAAATAAAGGTGGTGTCAAGGTTAAAAAAAGCCTCCCCCAGGTTTGGGGGAGGAAGTTCAAGAGTGGTTTAGTAATCCATTCCGCCGCCCGGAGGCATGGCCGGAGCCTTTTCCTTCTCGGGAACATCGGTGATGAGCACTTCGGTGGTCAGCATCATGGCCGAGATGGAGGCGGCGTTTTCGAGCGCGCCGCGCACAACCTTGACCGGGTCAATGACGCCAGCCTTAATCATATCGGTATATTCACCGGTCAGCACGTTGTAGCCGATGTTCTTGTTCTTCTTGGCAGCGGCTTCTCGGCGGACGCCGTCGATGATGACTGAACCATCTTGCCCGGCGTTGGCAGCCAGTCTGCGGATGGGGGCCTCGAGCGCTTTGCGGACGATGTTAATCGCAACTTTCACATCATCGTTTTCGGGTTTGAGTTCATCCAGCACGCTGGCAGCGTTGATGAGTGAGATTTCGCCACCGGCCACGATGCCTTCTTCCACAGCCGCGCGGGCAGCCGAGAGGGCGTCTTCGACGCGGTGCTTCTTTTCCTTCAGCTCGGTCTCGGTAGCAGCGCCAACGCGGATGATGGCAACGCCGCCCGCCAGTTTGGCAACCCGTTCTTGCAGTTTCTCGCGGTCGTAGTCGCTGGTGCTTTTGTCGATTTCGACGCGAATCTGCTCCACGCGGGCCTTGATGAGTTTCTCATCGCCCTTGCCGCCGACGATGGTGGTGTTGTCTTTATCGGCAGTCACTTTGTCGGCGCGGCCCAGGTCTTGCAGGGTGGCGGTTTCGAGTTTGCGGCCAGTCTCTTCGCTGATGACAGTGCCGCCGGTTAGGATGGCGATGTCTTGCAGCATGGCCTTGCGGCGGTCACCGAAGCCGGGGGCTTTGACGGCCAACACGTTCAGCATACCGCGCAGTTTGTTCAGCACCAGAGTCGCCAGCGCTTCGCCGTCGATGTCTTCGGCGATGATGACCAGGTCACGCTTGCCAATCTGAACCAGTTTTTCGAGAATCGGGACGATATCCTGGGCAGCCGAAATCTTTTTCTCATTGATGAGGATGTACGGCTCATTGATAACCGCTTCCATGTGTTCGGCGTCGGTGATGAAATAGGGCGAAATGTAACCGCGGTCGAACTGCATACCTTCCACATATTCGGTCTCGAACTGGAGGGATTTGCTCTCTTCGACGGTAATGACGCCATCTTTGCCGACCTTATCCATCACATCCGCAATCAGGTTGCCGATTTCAGTATCGGCGGCTGAGTTGGTGGCAACCGAAGCGATTTCTTCCTTGGTGTTGATGCTCACGGCGCTCTTGCGCAGGGCTTCCACAACCTTTTCGGTCGCAACTTCGATGCCGCGTTTGAGCATCATCGCATTGTAGCCAGCAGCCAGGGCCTTCAGGCCTTCGGTCACAATGGCATGGGCCAGAACGGTGCTGGTGGTGGTGCCGTCGCCGGCAATGTCATTGGTCTTGGAGGCGGCTTCCTTCAGCAACTGCGCACCCATGTTTTCGAAGGGGTCAGAGAGTTCGATTTCTTTGGCAACCGAAACGCCATCGTGCGTAATGGTCGGCGAGCCAAATTTGCGGTCAATCGCCACGTTGCGGCCCTTGGGGCCGAGGGTAGTTGCCACAGCGTTGGCAACTACATCCATGCCGTTCTTCAGCTTGGCGCGGGCATCTTCAGTAAAGACGAGTTGTTTAGCAGCCATAGGTTTACCTCTTTATAAAATAATTACTTGGTCTCGACAATGCCGAGAATATCGGATTCGCGCAGGATGAGCACCTTTTTGCCATCCAGTTTCAGTTCGGTGCCGGCATATTTGGCATACAAAACGCGGTCGCCAACTTTCACGTCCATGGCAATGCGTTCGCCGTCTTCATCGCGCGCGCCGGGACCGGCGGCAATAATCGTGCCTTGCTGGGGTTTTTCCTTGGCGGTATCGGGCAACACGATACCACCGGCAGTTACTTCTTCCTGCTCGATGGGTTCGACCACCACGCGGTCGCCGAGGGGTTTGATGGAAATAGCCATATTTACACACCTCCGAAAAATGTTTATTCGTTATGGAATTGGGCAGAATTTTAGCACTCAAGTCTTTCGAGTGCTAACGATATAATACCCGCCTCGCAAAAGCCCGTCAAGAGGCAGTTATAAATTCTTATATTTCTCTGATGTCCTGCCGATGGAGTTTTTCCGTCAAACCGGCCTGCTGCTCACCCTCGCGCATCCCGTCAAATTTGCAGACGCTGCCCCGCCGCAGCCTGCCTGCCGCGCTTCAATCGATTTGCTCCCTCTGTGGGGTAAAATCACAGCATTCCAACCATGAGGTAGACCCATGAAATTGATGACCATCAACATTGGCAAAGAACAAACCCTGACCCGCCCCGGCAAAACCGAGCAGACTGGCATCTTCAAACATCCGGTGAATGGCCCGGCACGGGTCACAAGCCTGGGCATCCCTGGCGATTTTATCGGCGACACCAAAAATCACGGCGGCCCCGACCAGGCCATTTACGTCTATGGCTGGGCCGACTACGAATGGTGGGCCGACTATCTCGAACAAGAAATGCAGCCTGGCCTGTTCGGCGAAAACCTGACCATCGAAGGGTTGAAATCGGCCCAATTCAACATTGGCGACCGACTGCGCATCGGCGAGGTGATTCTCGAAGTCACTGCCCCGCGCATCCCATGCGGGACCCTGGCCGGGCGCATGAACATTCCATCCTTTGCCAAGCAATTTCGCCTGGCCGAGCGGCCCGGCCTGTATTGCCGCGTCCTGCGCGAGGGAAGTCTTCAGGCAGGCGACCCGGTTTCAGTGGAAAAATACGCCGGAGAAACGGTCAGCTTGCTCGAGGCCATGCGCGACTACTACGAGCCAGACCTGAGCGAAGCCTCCATCCGCCGCTTTCTGGCCGCGCCCATCGCCCTCCGTCTGCGGAAAAAGAAAGAAGAGCAACTGGCGCAGTTGTGAGCAAGATTATTCGGCAGGGCAGAACGGAATCAGAAAATCCAGCCCTTGCCGTATCTCTTCGGGCGTGTTAAAATACCGCCCGCCTGATTCATTGGGGGCTCGTCTAATGGCAGGACGACTGACTCTGGATCAGTTAGTAG
>CAYRBO010000029.1:0-46578 GCA_964422545.1 uncultured Anaerolinea sp.
AAGGGCGGTTTTGCTCAAGGGCTCAACCGCCCTCATTTTTGTCTAAACACGAAATCTATTCAGGCGGTCGAGAAATTGCGCCGTTTTCCCTCACCCCAACCCCTCTCCCGAGGGGAGAGGGGCTATGAACAGGCAAGTTCGCAAGTCACCTCCCCCGCCGGGGGAGGGCGGAGGGTGAGGACTGAATAGTTACAGCGTTTTTTACGTTTCCTCCGGCGAAGGCGACCAGCGGTAACTGAGTTTATAAACCTGCGCCACCATCGAGGTCGCGGTGCTGCGCACGCCGGGGATGGTTTGGATGCGCTGCGTGACCAGTTCCGTTAGATGTTTCAGGGTGCGGCAGTAGACTTCGGCCAGCAAATCGTAGGGGCCGAGCGTAACGACCAGGTAGGCCGTTTCGGGCAAGTCGGCCACCTGTTTGGCGACTGTTTCTAGTTGCCCCGGCTCGACGGCAATGTTAATCAGGGCTGGGGCCTGAAAGTCCAGCGCGTAGGGGTCAACAATAGAAACCGTTCGCGCGACGCCCTGTTCCACCAGGTTTTTGTAGCGGGAACGGACGGCGGTTTCAGACAGGCCGATCTTTTTGGCGAGTTGGGTAAAGGGGGCGCGGCCGTCCTCTTGCAGCAGTTGCAGCAGGCGGCGGTCAAGTTCATCCATAGAAACCTCGTTGGTGGCTGTTCGATATTGGTTATTCGATATTCGATATTCGAGGTTCGAGTATCGAATATCGAACTTATTATAACGGTATTCGTAGTGACGGATGTCATATTCGCAGGATTACACTATTTTGATTGACCTAAGCAACGAATCGCGCTAAAATCCTGGCAGCCATTTGCGTTTCGCGCATTCCCTATTTCCCTGGAGGAGTTATGTCTAAAGAACTATTCGACGCCATGCGTCAATCTGTCATCGACGGCGACCCGGACCTGGCCGCCGAACTGGCCCAGAAGGCAATTGACCAGGGCATTGACCCAGTCGCTGCGCTCAATGAGGGTTTCGTGCCTGGCGTGAATTACGTTGGCGAGCAGTTTGGCCTGGGCGAGATGTTCCTGCCCGAACTGGTGGTGGCTGGCGAGGCGATGAAAGCCGCCGTTGCCACGCTGGAGCCGGAGTTTGCTAAACGCGGCACCGAACGCCAAATTTTGGGCAAGGTGGTCATCGGCACCATCGAAGGCGACATCCACGAAATCGGCAAGACGCTCGTGGCGACGATGCTCTCGGCCAGCGGGTTTCAGGTCTATGACCTGGGCGTAGATGTGCCGATTATGACCTTCGTGGAAAAAGCGCGCGAAGTGAATGCTGACATCATTGGCATCAGCGCTTTGCTGACAACGACGATGGTGCGCCAGAAGGATGTCATCGAGGCCTTGCAAGATAACAACATGGCGACCAAAGTGATGGTCGGCGGCGCGCCTGTTACCCAGAGTTGGGCCAAAGAAATCGGCGCGCACGGCTACAGCGAGGACGCAGTGGGGGCTGTAGCGGTTGCTAAGAACCTGATGGGCCTGGCATAGGAGGCCGCATGGCAGGGATTATCAAAGCGGTTGAGAATCCAAAACTCAGCCTGAACATGTTTAGCCCCGAAGATATTCAACGCCTGCACGCTGCCACGCTGGAGGTTATCGAAACCGTCGGGATTCGCTTCCCCTCCAAACGCGCCCAGGAGATTTGGGCTTCGCACGGGGCGCAGGTGGATGCCAAAACCGGCATTGTCAAGGCACCGGCCCACCTGGTCGAATCCGCGCTCAAAAAGGCCCCGCCGGTTTACACCCTGGCCGCTCGTGATGAGAAACAGGATTTGCCCCTCGACGGCAAGCACGTTTGGGTCGGTACTGATGGATGTGGGGTCGAAATCATTGACCTGTACACCAACGAGCGGCGGCGCTCGAAATTGCAGGACGTGGAAGAAATTGCCCGGGTGGCCGACGCGCTGGAGCAGGTTGCTTTTCATTGGGTGGCTCTTTCGGCTCAGGATAAGCCTGCTCATACGCGCGGCCTGCACGAAATCGCGGCGGTTTGGCGCAATTCGACCAAACATGTTCAGACCGAGAGCATTTACAGCGTGGCCGAGGCCAAAGCCGCAGTCGAAATGGCGACGGCAGTAGCCGGGAGCAGGGAGGCCTTGCGCAAGCGGCCTGTCCTTTCGCTGATGCAATGCACCGCGCCCCCGCTTGGTCACGATGGCGGCAGTGTGGACGCAGCCCTGATTGGCGCGGAGGCCGGGCTGCCGGTCGGGTTCATGACGATGGCGGCCTGCCTGACGACCGGCCCGGCCACCCTGGCCGGCAACCTAGTGGTCGGCAATGCCGAAGTGGTGGCCGGGACGGCGCTCATCCAGCTGGCCTATCCGGGCGCGCCGGTGTTCTATGCAGCCGCCCAAACCGCCTCCGACCTGCGCAGCGGGGCCTATACCGGCGGTGGGCCGGAAGATTTCCTGTTTGGCGCGGCCAATGGCATCCTGGCCGATTTCTACAACATCCCGATTTCGATGGGGGCTTTTGCCACCGGCGCGAAAGAGCCGAACTGGCAGGCCGGGCTGGAAAACAGCCTTTCGACCTTCATGGCCTCCATTGTCGTTTCGGATATGCTGCTCGGCGTCGGATTTCTGCACGGCAGCCGCATCTGGTCCTTCGAGCAAATGCTGATGGATTGCGAAATCTACGAGATTGTGCGCCGCACGCTGGCGGGAATCGAAGTCAACGATGAGACGCTCGCGCTCGATACCATCAAGGCAGTCGGCCCTGGCGGGAACTTCCTCTCACAGAAGCACACCCGCGCTCACATGCGCGAGATTTTCGTCCCGGAGTATCTCGACCGGCGTCCATACAACGTCTGGGAAGAGAAAAAAGACGGCCCGCGCGATTGGGCGCGTGAAAAAGCCCGCAAACTGGTCGAAACCCACCAGCCCGACCCGCTCGACCCGGCGATTGTGCGCGAGTTCGAGCGAATCATTGCCGCCGAGGAACATTAATTTCATCAAACCTGGACGCGGAAAACACGGAAAATGCGGATGAACACGAAGAAAACTATATTTTGCTCTTTCCGTGTGATTCCGTGAACTTCGTGCGTCACCTGCGCTGCGCGCAGGCGCAAGTGTCCGTGTCCAAAGTTCCTGTACCGAAGAAGGAATCCATGAAACCTGACTTCAAATTACTCAACCCCGAGCTGGTCAACCGCATCCTCGATGAAGCCTTCCAACTTCTGCGCGAGACCGGCGTTAGGGTGCAGCTGCCCGAAGCGCGCCAACTGTTGGCCGCTGCTGGCGCGGAGGTGGATGAAACGGCGGAAGTGGTCAAACTCTCCGAGAAAATCGTGCGCGAGGCGCTTGCCAGCGTGCCGCGCGAATTTTTCCTCTACAGCCGTGAGGGCAAGCCGTCTGTCCACTATGGCGGCAATTCCGTCCACTTCGACCCGGGTTCCTCGGGCGTGCATTATCTTGACCCTGATACGCTGGAACACATCCCCTCCGAAACCCCGCACCTGGTTCGCGTCCTGAAAGTTGCCGAGAGCCTGCCTGCTTATGACGCCGTATCGACCTCGGTCGTGTGCAATGAAGTCCCAAAGGCAATTGGCGACTTGTACCGGCTGTATCTCGTCTTGCTCTACACCAACAAGCCGATTGTCACCGGCGCGTTTTCGGCGCACACCACCCATGTGATGATGGATATGCTGGCGGTGTATGCCGGAGGCCGCGAGGCCCTGGCCCAGAAGCCGCTGGCGGTCTTCGATGTCTGCCCGACCCCGCCGCTCATCTGGAGCAAGTTCGGCTGCCAAAACCTGATTGACCTGGCCCGGGCGGGGGTTCCGGCGGAGATGATTTCGATGCCGCTGGCCGGGGCCGGGTCGCCGGTTACGATTCTCGGCTCGGTCGTCCAGCACGCCGCCGAGAGTCTCTCTGGCGCGGTCATCCACCAACTTGCCAAACCGGGTTCGCCCCTGGTGTGGGGCGGCGCGCCTGCCATTTTCGACATGCGTCAGGGAACAACCCCCATGGGCGCGGTCGAAACGGCCATGATTGACGCCTGCTATGCCCAGGTGGGCAAGTCGCTCGGCTTCCCAACCCACACCTATCTCGGCGCGACCGACGGCAAAATCGCCGATTACCAGGCCGGGCTGGAGAGTGGCGTCTCGGCTATGATTGGCGCATTGGCCGGAATCAACATGATTTCGGGGGCCGGGATGCTCGATTTCCTGGCCTGTATTAGCCCCGAAAAACTGGTGATGGATGCCGAAGCCATCGGCATGGCGAAGCGCATGGCGCGCGGCGTGGACCTTCTGACCGATACCCTGGCGATTGACTTGTTCGCCGGCATCGACTTCAAGGCCGATTTCCTCAAGAAAAAAGAAACCCGTGCCCTGTTCTCGAAAGAACAACACCTGCCCTCGAAGGTCATCGACCGCGGCTCCATCCGCGCCTGGCAGGATGCCGGTTCACTCGATACCTGGCAGCGCGCCAAAGCCGAGACCGGCAAGATTCTCGCCGCCTACCAGCGGCCCTCGCTGCCCGAACAGGAAAAGGAATTGGTCGAAATGGTCTCACGCCTGGCCCGAGAAGCCGGGATGGACAGACTGCCTGAATTGGAGCTTTAAAGACCGGACACGGATTACGCGGATGGCACGGATTTACACGGACAGCTCGCTTAAAAATCCGTGCTTTTCCGTGTTATCCGTGAAATCTGTGTCCAAAACCCTGCGAATTCTCGCATCGAAGAGCCTAAAGCCTGCAATCTGCTGACCGAAGCAGGCGCGACAATTTCTGACTAAGAATTGTGTTATTGTAGCCTGAGTAAGACCTTGCCCTCCCGCCACAAGTCTTCCAGTTTATAGTAATCGCGCACTTCTGGGGCAAACAGGTGAACGATGACCTGTCCAAAATCAACCACCACCCACCCGCTGGCGGGTTGGCCTTCCCTGTGGCCTTTTATGGCGTGTTTTTCACGGGCGGCGTCTTCTACGCCGTCGGCCAGCGCATCTAACATGCGGTCGGATGTGCCGGTGCAGATGACGAAAAAGTCGGTGAACATGGCGACCTTTTGCAGGTCGAGCAACAGGATATTTTCGCCCTTCTTCTCTTCCAGGGCGTCAACAATGGTGTGGGCAAGTTCGAGTGGTTTCAAGCGTTCTTTCTTCTCCTTACGTTTTCTTTGCTTATTTGTTTTCTTGCTCTTTCAAGCGCGCCGAGGCAAGGCGGGTGTAAATTGGCCCCTCCGGTTTCAGGTCACTTTTGTAGAGATGAACTTCCTTAACGGTGAAAGTTCCCAGGCTGGCAATGGTTGTTTGTTCTAGCAGCCTGCGCAGGGCTTGGATTTCTTCTGGGGCTGCTTGCTCGCGCACGCGGCCAATGGTCAGGTGTGGGGCAAAAGGCTTATCTTCGGGTGCATATCCCAGCCGGGCAGTGCTAGCCTCCACCTGCCGTTGTAAACGGTTCAGCCCCGGCGGGACCACCAGCCCAATCCACAAAACGCGCGGGCGGCGCAGGTTGGGAAAACAGCCCAGGTTTTCAGCCGAGACTGTGAACGGCGCAGTTTGCGCGCATTCGGTTTGGATGGCCTGTGTCAGTAGTTCGAGGCTGGAGGCCGAGACTTCGCCTAAAAACTTCAGCGTCAGGTGGATGTTTTCGACATTTACCCAACGCACAGCGCGGCCAGATTCCTTTCGCAGGCTGGCCGTTTGACTGGAAATCGCTTGTTTGATTTCAGGGGGAATGTCAATGGCAATGAAGGCGCGCAGCAAACTCATGGATGGCGTTTAAGGTTTTCGTTGGAGGGCTTTTTCGACGGCCAGTTTCAAATCCAGGAAACCGACTGGTTTGGTCAGATAGATGGATGCCCCCGCCTCCAGCCCGGTTTGGATGTCGCCCGGTAGGGATTTGGCAGAAACTACAATGACCGGGATGTGGGAAAGATTCGGTTCTCGGCGCATATATTTCAGCACTTCCAACCCTGAAACATCAGGCATCATTACATCCAGGATGACGATGTCAGGCTTTTCGTTATTAATCATGCTGATAGCCGGGGTGCTGGAGTAACTTTTTAGAACCCGAAAGCCGCTGACGCGCATCATCTCTGCGAACATTTCAGCGGCATCGGTTTCATCTTCGACTACGACGACGGTTTTTTGGGCTTCTGGCATGATTTCTCCGCAATGATATGCCTAAAAATAGCATATTTGGGGAGAAAAGGCAAGGGCTTGCCGGATGGGGAAAAGAACTGCGCTCTTTCTGCCAGGAGCGCAGTTCTTTCAGGCCGGAGTGCCTTTTTACAACCCTTTTGCCAGCTGATAATACAAATCGTTCCAGCGCAGTTTGTCCTTGAAACTCTCGACTTCGGTCTTTTCGTCAATCAGCAGGAACTCGATTTCGGCAATCGAAGCGAAGTCGCGCAGGTGTTCGGCGGTCACGGCAAAACTAAAACTGGTATGGTGCGCCCCGCCAGCGTAAATCCAGGCGGCGGCGGCGGTTTTCAGGTTGGGGCGGGGCAGCCACAGGGCGCGCGCCACCGGCAGCTTGGGCAGGGGCGCGTCAGTCGGCACGACATCCACCACATTGGCTACCATGCGGAAGCGCTGTCCCATGTCCATGATGGATGCGCCAATCGCCGGGCCGGTGTTGGCATCGAAAATCAGGCGCACCGGGTCGGCTTTGCCGCCAATGGAGAGCGGCAGGATTTCGAGTTTGGGCTTTTCACCCGCCCTGGCGATTGATTCGCAAATCTCAAGCATGTGCGCGCCCAGGACTTTATCGCCACCCGCGTTGAAGTGGTAGGTGTAATCTTCCATAAACGAGACGCCGCCCTTCAGTCCGGCGCCCATGACCTTCATGGCGCGCACAAGCGCCGAGGTCTTCCAGTCGCCCTCCGCGCCAAAGCCGTAGCCATCGCGCATCAGGCGTTGGACAGCCAGGCCGGGCAGTTGCGCCAGGCCGTGCAGGTCTTCAAAGGTGGTGGTGAAGGCCTTGAAATTGCCCGCTTTCAGGAAGTTACGCATTCCGACTTCGATGCGCGCGCCTTCTCTCAGCGAGGTATTGCGCTCGCCGCCGGGCCGCAGCGCCGGGGCGACTTCATACTCGTCGAGGTAAGCCTGCATCATCTGCTGGATTTCCGCTTCGGAGGCTTCGTTCACCGCCTTGACCAAATCTCCCACCCCGTAGCCGTACACATCGTATCCGAACTGAATCTGCGCCGCGACTTTATCGCCCTCGGTGACGGCCACATCGCGCATGTTATCGCCAAAACGGGCAATTTTTGCGCCCTGCCAGTCGGCCCAGGCCGAGGCAGCCCGCGCCCACACGCCCAACTCGCGCTGGACTTCTTCATCCTGCCAGTGACCGACCACGACCTTGCGCTTTAGCCGCAGGCGCGAACCGATGAAGCCGAACTCGCGGTCGCCATGCGCGGCCTGGTTGAGATTCATGAAGTTCATGTCAATCTCAGCCCAGGGAATTTCCTTGTTATATTGGGTGTGCAGGTGCGCGAAGGGCTTTTTGAGCAGGGTCAGCCCGGCAATCCACATTTTGGCGGGCGAGAAGGTGTGCATCCAGGTAATCAGGCCGATGCAGTTTTTGGCGGAGTTGGCTTCTAGGCACACTTCCTTGATGGCCTCGGGCGTGGTGACGACAGGCTTGAACACCACCTTGACTGGCATGTGCGCCGATGCGCCCAGCCCGGCGGCAATCTCGCGCGAGTTGGCAGCCACCTGCTCGAGGGTTTTGGGGCCGTAAAGGTGCTGGCTGCCAGTCACGAACCAGATTTCGTTTTGAGTTAAGTCAATCATTGGGTGAGTCTCCTTTTTCATTCTCTTTGGTACACGGATTACACGGAGTGACGGATGAACACGGATAGAGCATTAAAAACTTAAAAAATCCGTGTTTTTCCGCGCAATCCGTCAAATCCGTGTACTGGTTTTGAATTACTGCCCATAATAGGCGTTTTTGCCATGTTTTCGCAGATAGTGCTTATCCAGCAGTTCCTGCTGCATCGGCGGGAGGCCGGGCGTGAGCGCCAGGGCGTGGAAGTTCATAAATGCGACTTCCTCCATCACCACCGCATTGTGGACGGCATCGTCCGGGCTTTTGCCCCAGGCAAACGGGCCGTGGCTGTACACCAACACGCCGGGGATGGCATTGGGGTCTTTGTCTCTGAACGTCTCGATAATTACTGTACCGGTTTCCTTCTCATATTCCCCGCCGATTTCCGCCGGGGCCATCGGGCGCGTGCAGGGAATTTCGCCGTAGAAATAATCGGCGTGGGTGGTGCCGAGGGGGACGATTCCGCGCCCGGCCTGGGCAAAACTGGTCGCCCAGCGGCTGTGCGTGTGGACGATTCCGCCGATATTTGGGAAGGCGCGATACAGTTCGAGGTGCGTGGGTGTGTCGGAGGAGGGCTTGAGCGTCCCTTCGACCACTTTGCCCGTTTCGAGTGAGACGACCACCATATCCTCGGCTTTCAGCGTCTCGTATGAAACGCCGGAGGGCTTAATCACCACCAATCCGGCGGCGCGGTCAATGCCTGAGACATTGCCCCAGGTAAACGTGACCAGCCCGTGTTTGGGCAGCTGCAGGTTGGCGAGCAAGACTTGTTGTTTGAGGGTTTCGAGCATGTTTTTTTCCAATCTGTACACGGAAACGCGGAAAACACGGACGAACACGGAAAATCATTATTTAAATCTTCCGTGAGATTCCGTCACTTCCGTGTATTCCGTGTACCAAAAATTACTTCATCCTATCCACCGCCGCCCGCTCAATGCCCAGCCCAGCCTTATAGCGTTCCATGAACGCTGCAAAACCGGCTACATCGGCGGGGTCGGGGGCAATGGTCATGGATTTTTCGCCAGCAAAGACTTTTTTGGTGAGATAGGCTTCCAGCGTTTCGCCTTCAGTTTTGTTCCGCATGTACGCGGCCAGCAGGGCCATGCCCCACGCGCCGCCCTCCCCAGCAGTGGACATGACCGAAACCGGCACGTTCATCGCCGCCGCCATCATCTTCTGGCCGACTTCGGGGGTTTTGAAAAAGCCGCCGTGTCCGAGCAGTTGGTCGAGTTGCACTTTTTCTTGCTCAAAGAGAATATCCATGCCCATTTTGAGCGCGCCGAGCGAAGAAAACAGGTGCACGCGCATGAAATTTGCCAGCGTAAAGCGGCTTTCGGGTGCGCGGACGAAGAGCGGGCGGCCTTGCTCAAAGCCGGTCAGGTGTTCGCCGGAGACGTAGTTATAGGCCAGCAAGCCGCCGCCATCGGCATCTGCCTTGAGCGCTTGCCGGTAGAGTGTTTCAAATAGTTTGGATTCGCTGACATCCAGGCCAATGGCCTGTGTAAATTCATAAAACAAGCCCACCCAGGCGTTCAGGTCGGAAGTGCAGTTGTTCGAGTGCACCATCGCCACCGGTTTGCCGCTGGGGGTGGTCACCATGTCAATTTCGGTGTAGAGTTTCGAGAGCGGCTTTTCCAGCACAATCATGGCGAAAACGGATGTTCCGGCGGAAACATTGCCCGTGCGCGCCGCAACGCTATTGGTGGCGACCATGCCCGTCCCGGCGTCGCCTTCTGGGGGGCAGAGCGGAATTCCGGCCTGGAGCGTTTCTGTTGGGTCGAGCAGCCTGGCTCCGGCTTCGGTGAGCGTCCCGGCGTTTTCGCCCGCCACCAGCACGCGGGGCAGAATGTCGCGCAGGCGGAAGGGCAGATTTTTCGCGGCCAGCAATCCGTCAAACTGCTCCACCATCCCGGCATGGTAATCGTTGGTTTGGCTGTCAATCGGGAACATGCCCGAAGCCTCGCCCACGCCCAGGGCTTTTTCGCCGGTTAATTTCCAGTGAACGTACCCCGCCAGGGTGGTCAGGTGAGCAATCTGGCTGACGTGCGCTTCGTTGTTCAAAATCGCCTGGTACAGGTGGGCGATGCTCCAACGTTGGGGGATGTTGAACTGGAACAAGTTGGTCAGTTCTGCGGCGGCTTGCCCGGTCATCGTATTGCGCCAGGTGCGGAAGGGGACGAGTTGGTTGCCATCCCGGTCAAAGGCCATGTACCCGTGCATCATCGCGCTGAAACCGAGCGCGCTCACCCGTTGCAGGGGCGCGCCATATTTGGCTGTTACCTCCGCCTGAAGTTGGGCAAAGGCATCCTGCAAGCCCGCCCAGACGGCATCGAGGCTGTACGTCCAGACGCCGTTTTCGTAGCGGTTCTCCCACTCGTGGCTGCCGGATGCCAGCGGGGTATGGTCGGGGCCAATCAGCACGGCTTTGATGCGCGTCGAGCCAAGTTCGATGCCGAGGGTGGTTTGGCCGCTTTCCAATCCTTTTTGAATTTCGGCTTGATTCATGTTTCTCTCCCATGAGTTCAAACTGATGAAAACTTGTTATCGTTACCGTTATCGTTCACGAAGTATTATAACAAAGGTATAATGAAATACAATAGTGACAAATTTCCTTTTCAGGTGAACGATGGCCCGCAAACGACTTCGCAAAACAACCATTAAAGACGTTGCCCAGGCGTGCAACGTCTCGACCCAGACTGTGTCACGGGTCATTAACAATCGCCCCGATGTCTCGCCTGAAACGCGCGAACTGGTCGAAAAGGCAATTGCCGAAATGGGTTACCAGCCCAGCGCCCTGGCGCGCAGCCTGGTGCAGCAGCGCAGTTATACCTTGGGGGTTATTATTGCCGGGCTGAAATATGTCGGCGTTTCGCAAACCTTGAACGGTATCACCGAGCAATGCGACAAATTGGGATATTCTATTTTTCTTAAAGAGTTACCACGTTTTGACACGCCCGACATCGTGCCAGTCATCGAATCGCTCATGGCGCACCATGTCGAAGGCATTATTTTTGCCGGGCCAGAATGGAACGAAAATGTTAAGGTTGCTCAGTCGCAACTGCCTTCATTTTGCCCGCCTATCGTTTTCCTGAAATGCCAGCCCAACCCAAATTACACCACCATCAGCATTGACAATTATGGCGGCGCGCGCGCGGCGGTAGAGTACCTGCTTTCATGTGGGCGGCGTCATATTGGCCTGATTGCCGGGCCGCTCGAATGGTTGGAAGCCCGTCAGCGCAAACAGGGCTGGGAAGACGCCTTGAAAAACGTTGGAATTTCGGTCTCGCCGCAAAAATGGACGCAAGGGAATTGGAGCTCGGCCAGTGGGGAGACGGCTTTTGCTGAATTGCTAGCGAAGTATCCGAATATGAATGCCGTCTTTGCCAGCAACGACCAGATGGCGCTTGGCGTTTTGCACTATGCCCATGCGCATGGAATTCGCGTTCCTGAAGATATGGCTGTCATTGGTTTCGACAATCTGGCTGAGTCGCCTTACTTCACGCCCGCTCTTACCACCGTTGAGCAGCCCTTGCGTGAATTGGGCAGCCTGGCCGTCCGAACGCTTTTGGGGCAGATTGAGGCAGGGGGCAAGCCGGTTTCGTTTCAAGATATTACTCTCCAAGCGCAACTTATCGTTCGTGATAGCACACCCCAAGTCTGACGCCGCTCATTAACGGATGCAGCCGTTTGTCACCAATCCGTTTGACGAATGTCAGTCTCGCTCTTGACGGCAGTCATAATCGTTGCTAAAATGTTATCGATAACGTTATCGATAACATTTTGCGTTAACGTTCACACCCTTTTTCACCCTCTTGGAAGGAAGGAAAAAAACAATGAAGAGAAATACCCTGTATTCCATTTTTGCGCTTGCCATCGCATTCTCTTTGCTTTTGAGCGCGTGCGGCCAGGCTGCCGGCGGCCAATCGGATGGGAAAAAACTGGTTGGTATTTCGATGCCCACCAAGACCTCGACCCGCTGGATTTCTGACGGCGAGAGCATGGTCAAAGAGTTCCAAGCGATGGGCTATGATACCGACCTGCAATTTGCGGACGATGATATCCCGAACCAGCTCGCCCAAATTGAAAACATGATCACCAAAGGCGCGGATGTTCTCGTCATTGCCGCCATCGACGGCAGCACCCTGACTGATACGCTGGCTAAGGCTAAAGAGAAAGGCGTGCTTGTGATTGCCTATGACCGTCTGCTGGTCAACACCCCGAACGTCGATTACTACGCCACCTTCGACAACTTCGGCGTTGGCGTGATTATGGGCACCCAGATTGAAACCGGCCTCGACCTGAAAAACCAGGCTGGCCCGTTCAATATCGAACTTTTCGGCGGATCCCCCGACGACACCAATGCGTTCTATTTCTATGACGGCGCTATGTCGGTTTTGCAGCCCTACATCGATAGCGGCAAGCTGGTTGTACAATCTGGCCAGATGGGCATGGACAAAGTTTCAACCCTGCGCTGGGATGGTATCGTTGCCCAGGCCCGCATGGAAAACCTGTTGAGCGCCTACTACACCGATAAGCGCGTGGATGCCGTCTTGTCGCCGTATGATGGCCTTTCCATTGGCATCATCTCAGCTCTGAAGAGCGTTGGTTATGGCACGCCTGACCAGCCGATGCCTGTTATTACCGGTCAGGATGCTGAAATTGCCTCCATCAAGGCCATGATTGCAGGCGAACAAACCTACACTGTATTCAAGGATACCCGCGAATTGGCCAAGCAAACCGCCGTGATGGTCGATGCGGCCCTCAAAGGCCAGGAAGTTCCGATTAACGACACCAAGACCTACAATAATGGCGTCAAGATTGTGCCTTCTTACCTGCTGACCCCCTACAGTGTCGATATTACTAACTACGAGAAGTACCTGATCGAGAGCGGCTACTACACTGCCGACCAACTGAAGTAATTTACGCCAAATCCTGGTGTGTGAGGGCCCAAAACCCTCACACACCTTTTGTTTAGTCACAGTCTTTAGGCATGATTGACAGGATAAAAACCCTTGCAATTGCTCAAAAACATCTTGTTTATTCTGTATATCCTGTTGAAAACTGCCATTTGCATAAGTCTTGTTGATGTTTTACACTCTTGAGGATAGAACACCATGTCCGAAGTTATTCTGGAAATGCGCAATATCACCAAGACATTCCCTGGCGTGAAAGCGCTTGATAATGTGAGTTTTAGCGTGCGGCAGGGGGAAATTCATGCCCTGGTTGGTGAAAACGGGGCTGGAAAGTCGACCCTGATGAAAGTACTCAGCGGCGTCTATCCTTACGGGACTTATGAGGGCCAAATCTATTTCCAGGGGCAGGAATGTCGTTTTCGAGATATTTCCGAGTCTGAGAAGGTCGGGCTGGTCATTATTCATCAGGAACTTGCACTTATTCCTTTTCTTTCGATTGCGGAAAATTTATTTCTGGGGAACGAACGCGCAAAAAATGGAATTATTCATTGGAACGAGGCAATTTCTCAGACCAAAGAACTGCTCGAGCGCGTAGGATTGCATGAGTCGCCGCAAACTTTGATTACTGATATTGGCGTGGGTAAGCAGCAACTGGTTGAAATTGCCAAGGCTCTGGCGAAAGAAGTCAAGTTGCTCATCTTGGATGAGCCGACCGCTTCCCTTAACGAAACCGACAGCGATAAGTTGCTGGAGTTGTTGCTTCAGCTTAAGGAACATGGCATTTCGTCCATTTTGATTTCGCATAAATTGAACGAAGTTTCTAAAGTGGCCGATTCGATTACGATCCTGCGCGATGGCGCGACCATTGAAACCATCGACTGTCGGGTGGAACAGATTACCGAAGACCGCATCATTCGTGGCATGGTGGGGCGCGACCTGACCCACCGCTTCCCGCCTCGTGATTCGAACATTGGCGATGTGATTTTTGAAGTACGCGATTGGAATGTTTACCATCCCCTGCATGAGAACCGTAAAGTCAGCAACAATGTCAATATTCATGTACGGCGCGGCGAGGTGGTTGGCATTGCCGGGTTGATGGGTGCTGGCCGCACCGAATTGGCGATGAGTATTTTTGGTCATTCGTATGGGGTCCGCATTAGCGGCAAAGTTCTGAAACATGGCAAGGAGATTGATGTCAGTACGATTGATAAGGCAATTCAAAATGGGATTGCTTACGCCACAGAAGACCGCAAAGCGTATGGGCTGGTTTTGATTAAACCCATCAAAGATAACATTACGCTCTCTAACCTGGAAGCCGTCTCAGCCGGTGGCGTGGTCAACGAACCCAGGGAAATTCAGGCAACTATGGGGTATCGTGAAAAGTTGAATATCAAGTGTTCCAGCATTTTGCAAGAGGCTGTGAACTTATCTGGCGGGAACCAGCAAAAGGTCGTTCTCAGTAAATGGCTTTTTGCCGAGCCGGAGATTTTGATACTCGATGAGCCTACGCGGGGCATCGATGTTGGGGCAAAGTATGAAATCTACACCATCATCAATCGCCTGGCCGAAGAGGGGAAGGGGATTATCCTGATTTCTTCGGAACTGCCTGAAATCCTTGGGGTGTGTGACCGAATCTATGTCATGCGCGAGGGGAAAATCGTGGGTGAGATGCCAGCAAGGGAAGCCTCTCAGGAAGCGATTATGAAATGCATCATGTCACAATAACAAGAGGTGAGTGAATAATGAAAACTCTTTCCACCCTATTTAAGAGCAACATCCGTGAATATGGGATGTTAATTGCGCTGGTTGCAATCATGATTTTCTTCCAATTTGCAACCAATGGCATTCTCTTTCGGCCCATTAACATTACCAACCTGGTCTTGCAAAACAGTTACATCATTGTTATGGCCATGGGGATGCTCTTAATCATCGTTTCCGGTTGGATTGACCTTTCGGTTGGCTCGGTGGCGGCTTTTGTCGGCGCGGTGGCCGCCGTCTTGATGGTCAAGATGGGGGTTCATTGGAGTCTCACGATGCTCATCTGCCTGGTGGTTGGCGCGTTGGTCGGCGCCTGGCAAGGGTTTTGGGTAGCGTATGTCAAAATCCCGGCATTCATCGTCACTCTGGCAGGCATGTTGATTTTCCGCGGCTTGACTTTACTCATCTTGCAAGGTGAAGCGGTTGGACCTTTCCCGGTTCCTTTCCAGCGACTAAGTACCGGCTTCATCCCCGACTTTTTCGGCGTGGAAGGGTTTCACTTGACGACCATGTTGATTGGGGCAATATTGGTTATTCTGCTGGTCTTCATGGACTATCGCTCGCGCAAGAACCAGCAACAATATGGCTTCGAAGTGACCCCGATGTATTTTTTCATTGCCAAGAACCTGCTGATTTCCGGCGCAGTGTTGGGCTTGTGCTACCTGATGGCATCTTACAAGGGCCTGCCAAATGTGTTGATTGTAATGGCGGTCCTGATTGCTCTATTCGCCTTTATTACCAGCCAGACCGTGATTGGCCGCCGGATTTATGCAATGGGTGGTAACGAGAAGGCCGCCCGGCTTTCGGGCGTAAACACCTCGCGCCTGCTCTTTCTGACCTTTGTCAACATGGGCGTCTTGGCGGCGCTGGCAGGGATGATTGTGGCGGCCCGCCTGAACACGGCGACCCCCAAAGCCGGCGTGGGTTTTGAATTGGATGTCATCGCAGCCTGTTTCATCGGTGGGGCCTCTGCCAGCGGCGGCATTGGAACGGTCATTGGCGCGGTGGTGGGCGCGTTCTTGATTGGCGTCATGAACAACGGCATGTCCATCCTGGGCATCGGCATTGATTGGCAACAAGGAATTAAGGGCTTTGTGTTGTTGATGGCCGTTTTCTTCGATGTGTACAACAAAAACAAAGCGTAACGTTGCTTTTTTCTCCTTATTTGGGATGGGCAAACTGGCTTGCCGGTTTGCCCATCTGCATTATAAACGGCTGCTCAATCGCGCCGGATAATCTTCAAAATGGCGCGCATTTGGTCTTTCAGGCTATCGAACTGTCCCCGGATGATTTCCAGCGCCTCGGATGGCAGGCTGGTCAGGTTGCCGCCGCTTAATTTGAGCAAGCGGGTATATTCTTTGCCAATCATGGACATTAACTTTTGAGATTCTTTGACCCTCGTATCTAATTGCGCTTGCTGTTCGCGCGTAAAGTTGCCAAACTCGTATTTGAAAATATCCGTTTTGATTTCTCCTAGCAGGATGCGGTACAACTCAACCGCCACATATTTGCTGATGAGTTTGACGCGCCCTTCCTTCTCCAGCCGCCGCACGCTGACCTGAACCCGGGCCGAGTTCAGCACCCGCAGCGGGCGGAACTGACTGGCGCGCTTGACCAGGTCGTGGTCTTCAGCCAGTTTTAAATTCTCGTTAAACCCGCCAACTCGCCTGAACAGCCGCCGCGAGATGATAATGCAAAAGCCGGGTGCATGCGGGTCGGCAAATTGGCCGATTTTTATCGCCAGATTGGTAAAGTCGTGCAGCAGGCCGTCCAGTGGATTTTGAGAGATGGGTTCGATTTCGCAGGTTGCCAGGTCGAGAAACCGCTCTTCTAATTCAACATGGACATTTTCGAGAAAATCTGGCGCGATGCGCGTATCGGCATCCAGGAAAACCAGGAAGTCTCCACTCGCCGCCTGCGCGCCGCGATTGCGTCCAACGGCAGGCATGCCGCCCGGCACCACTTGCGCTCCCATGCTTTGGGCAAGTTCCACAGTCCGGTCTTTCGACCCGGCATCGGCCACAATCACTTCGAAGTCTCGCAAGGTTTGGGCTTGCAGGTCACCCAGCAGGTTGGGGAGCAAAATTTCCTCATTAAGCGTGGGGATAATCACGCTGAATTGCATCAAAAGGCCTCCTCGGCGGCGCGTAACCCTGAAAGATAAGCGCCATGAACGGTTGCTGGATGTTTGCTGTGCGTAGCTTCTCCCGCAAAAAAGAGTTGGCCGTTGACCGGCTCTGCCAGGCTGGCATAAATTTGTGGGTCAGCGCCAGGCCGAAGGGATGAATAAGAACCGCCGCTTAAGGGGTCGCGCCTCCAGCGCGTGATGAGCCAGCCCTGCGGGGCCGGGAGTGTCTTTCCGTATATGATTTGCAGCGTAGAGATGGCTTCGGTGATAATCTCTTTATCGCTGCGCGCTTCGATGTCCAGGCCATACTCTCCAGCGTTGAAAGCAAGCAAAATTGGCGCGCCGGTCAGCGCAGCCAGGTTGAGCCATTCGCACCAGCGGCCTTTTTGTGCGGAGATGTAGTTGAGCAGGTGGGCGTTGGTGTCCCAAAATACGTGTGGAAATTGAAGATATACTTTGTTTAATACGCCAAAACCCAAACCCGCCAGGGCTTTTTTCTTGCTTGCGGGCAGTTTGGGGATAAATTGTACCGCTTCACGCTGCAGAACGCCTACCGGCAAAGTGACAATCGCGCGCTTGGCGTGGAAGATGCCCTGCCGGGTGTGCGCTTTTACCCCCTTGCTGTCTGTTTCAATGACTTGAACAAGATGCCCAAGTCGAATATCCAGCCCTTGCGCAAGGAAGTTGCTCAATTGGCTGTAGCCGCCAGGGAAGATAACATCATCGCCGCTATATTCGCCTGCGCTGTCGAACCAGTAGAGAGATAAATCTTTTACATCGGCTGCGTATTCATGCTCGATACTGGTATTCACCATAAATAACAGGCGGCGTATGGCGCTTTCCGAAAGTCGTTTGTCGGCTATCCAGCGGTCGATGGCGGCTTGCAGCGAAGTATCGTTTTCAAAGTTATTTTGCCATGCTGCGATTTGGGCGGTAAGTTCTTCGAAAAGCCGCTCCGTTTCTTGCCGATTGGCTTCACTCAACCGCATACCATTCGTGTCGTACAAAATGGTGTTTTCATAGTCGGTAACAATTCGTTGCGCGCCAGCCGCATCAGCCAGTTTGGTAAGCGGGTTGCCGTGTATGCCATGAATCCAAGACGCGCCCAGGTCAAGAGGCAGGCCAAGGGATGTATCCGTCCACACCCGTCCGCCAATTCGATGGCGGGCTTCGAGCAGGATGACGCTTCGGCCCTGTTTTTGTAAGCGATGGGCAGCGGATAACCCGGCCATGCCCGCGCCGATGACGAGAATATCAGCCTGGCGAGGGCGCGAATCGAAAGGTGGCGTGGTTTGCGGCGTTTGAGAGGGGGAGATTGGCGGGAGCGTAGAACGGGGCTTTGGCAGGTGAATTGGCGGGCTGCAACGGGCCACAACCAGACTTGAAAGCGTCAGCCCAATCATTTTGAGTACAGCGCGGCGTTTCAGGCGGGTCACTTGATGTTCCTTTTCATCTCGTCAATTTTCTCTTGTGGCAAATCGGGCAGGTGGCGTTCGGTTTCGATGCCGAGCGCGCGTTTTTGGGCCTCGCGCCACAAGGCCAGGCGGTTGGCTACCTGTGTTTCGTATCCCTCGCCTGACGGGTTGTAAAAGTAAGTTCCCAAGAGCCGTTTTGGTAGATATTGCTGGGGCGTGAAATGACCTTCCATTTCGTGGGGATAGATGTAGCCCTGGCCTTGCCCGGTCGCCTCGCGGTCGCGGTTGCCGTCTTGGAGATGCTTTGGCACCGAACCGGCCCCCTCCTGTTCAATCAACTGCATGGCCTTGAAATAAGCCCCGGCGCTGTTCGATTTGGGCGCGGTCGCCAGGTAGAGCGTGGCTTCGACAATTGGATAAATCCCCTCTGGCAGGCCGATGAAATCGAAAGCGGATGCGGCGGAGGCGGCCACCACCAGCCCCAGCGGGTCGGCCAGGCCAATATCTTCACCGGCCAGAATAATTAAACGGCGAAGGATGAAGCGCGGGTCCTCGCCAGCGTAAATCATCTTTGCCAGCCAGTAGAGCGCGGCATCGGGGTCAGAGCCGCGCACCGATTTGATGAAAGCCGAAATCGTGTCGTAGTGCGCGTCGCCGTCTTTGTCATATAAGACAGCCCGACGCTGGATGGATTCTTGAGCGACTTCGAGCGTGATGCGGATGACGCCGGTTTCGTCGGCAGGGGTCGATTCGACCGCCAATTCGAGCGCATTGAGGGCGTTGCGGGCGTCGCCAGTGGCGACATCTATCAGGTGGGCGCGCGCTTCGGGGGTGAGATCGACGTTTCGTTTGCCGAATCCGCGCTCTGGGTCCGAAATGGCCCGGTCGAGCAGCTGACCGATTTCGGCCTGGTTTAGGTTGCGCAACTGGAAGATGCGCGAGCGGCTGACCAGGGCTTTAATTACCTCGAAAAACGGGTTCTCGGTGGTGGCCCCAATCAGCGTGACCGTGCCGTTTTCGACGAAGGGCAGCAGGGCGTCTTGCTGGGCTTTGTTCCAGCGGTGGATTTCGTCAATGAACAGGATGGTGCGTTGTTTGTAGAGGCGGTTGCGCTCTTGGGCGCGTTCGATGACTTCGCGCAGGTCGGATTTGCCCGCCAGGATAGCAGAGAGCGTTTCGAAGTGGCTTTTGGTCTGGTTGGCGATGACTTGGGCCAGGGTGGTCTTGCCTGTGCCGGGCGGGCCCCACAGAATGATGGAAGAGAACAGCCGGTCGGTCTGGATGGCGCGGCGCAACAGTTTGCCCTCGCCGATGATGTGTTCTTGGCCGATATACTCCTCCAGCGTGCGCGGGCGCATGCGCGCGGCCAGCGGGGCTTCAGATTTCATGCGTTCGGTCATGGCGTGGTCGAATAGGTCAGGCATGGCCGTATTATAGCCGCGAGTCATCAGTCTGGCCGGGTCAACCGGTTTTTAGGAGATTTGCTTTTCACTGCTCTTTATTGCCCGCCAGACTCGTTCTGGCGTGACCGGGTTGATATCTACATCCACGCCCAGCGCATCGCGGATGGCGTTTCCCACTGCCGGGGCCACGCCATCCATCGGGATTTCGGCCACCGCCTTGACCCCAAACGGGTGCGTCGGCTCGAAGGTTTCCACGAAAATCGTCTCCAGCGCGGGCATTTCGTGCGCCCGGAAGATGTGGTAATCGCGGAAATCTCTTTCACGCGCCTGGCCCTTCTCGTCATAGACCATTTCTTCGCAGACAGCGTAGCCCAGCGCCTGTGTCATGCCACCCTCAATTTGCCCGGAAGCCGTTTGCGGGTTGATGATGATGCCCGAATCAACCGCCATGACCAGTTTATCCACCGTCACCTGGCCGGTTTCGGTGTCCACTGTCACTTCGGCAAACTGCGCCGCAAACGGCGGCGGGGAGGAGGGCGAAACGTAACTCGCCACGCCCATAATCTGCTCCTGGTTGTTGCGGTGCAGGGCATCGAGGGCGATTTCACTCAGGGGGATGCTTCTGCCATCGGGGGCGATTGCCTGGCGGTTGGAAAGTTGGATGGTTGCATGGTCAGCCAGCCCCAGCATGGCCGCGGCGCGTTTTTTGATTTTCTCTGCCACAATTTCTGCCGCTCGTACCGCCGCCGTGCCGGAGATATACGTCGTGGACGAGGCATACGCGCCCTTGTCAAACGGCGTAAAGTCAGTGTCGGAAGAATAGGTGATGATGTCCTCCACCGGCACGCCCAGCACCTCGGCGGCCATTTGCGCCAAAACCGTATCCGACCCCGTCCCCAAGTCAGTTGCGCCGATGAGCAGGTTGAACGAGCCATCGTCGTTCATCTTAATCGAAGCCCCGCCCATGTCGAGGTAGGGGATGGCGGTGCCTTGCATGACGAGGGCGGCGCCGATTCCTTTGCGCTTGTGGCGCAAATCTCCGATTTGCGCGAACAGGTCGGAGACCTGTCCCACCCGCCACGCCTCATTCCCAAACTTATCATCCCAGCCAATTGCGGCCTTTCCCTGGCGGACGCATTCCTCCAACCCAACAGTGTGAATGATTTCCGGGCGCGGTTCGCGGCCTTCGTTCCAGGCGGTGCTGAAGGGGTGGTACTCGCCGGGGCGGATGGCGTTCTTCAGGCGGAATTCGAGCGGGTCGAAGCCCATTGCCCGGGCGATTTTCTCCAGGTGACGGTCGAGCGGCCAGTAGCCTTGCGGCACGCCATAGCCCCGAAAGGCTCCGGCAGGCGGGGTATTGGTGTAAACAACATCGGCATAGAAGCGGATATTGGGGGCTTTTCGGTATTCGCCATCGCCAACGTAGAGCGCCATGCTCTTGTGGCCGGTGTTGCCGGTCACGGTTAGGGCGTGCGCGCCGTTTGCGCCGGTATCCGAAAGCGCGTACATGGCGTTGGCGGTAATCGTGCCATCGCGCTTGACGCCGGTTTTCATGCGAACAATCATCGGGTGGCGCGAGCGCGCGCCGATAAACTCCTCCTCGCGGGTGTATTCGTACATCACCGGGCGGCGCGTGGCAATTGTCAGGTGCGCGGCAACGTCCTCCATTAGCACTTCCTGTTTGCCGCCAAACCCGCCGCCGATGCGCGGTTTGATGACGCGAATCCGCTTGACAGGCAGCCCCAGCACGGGCGCGAGCATCCGCCGGACGTGGAAGGGAACCTGCGTGGAGGTGCGAATCACCAGGCGGTCGTCCTCGTCCCAATACGTCACGCAGACATGCGGCTCGATATGCGCCTGCTGCACTTTCGGCACCTCGTACTCGGCCTCGAAAATTTCATCGGCTTCGGCAAATCCCTTTTCCACATCGCCAATATCAATGCGGATGTGCGCCGCCAGGTTGCGCTTGGGGTCAGAATCGGCAAAGTTGACGTATTCCGGCTGGTCGTGGATGACCGTTGGGTTATCGAGCGCCTCGCGCATATCCAAGATGGCGGGCAGGATTTCGTATTCGACTTCAATCAGCCCGATGGCTTTTTCGGCGATTTCGGGCGTTTCGGCGGCCACAAAGGCCACCCGGTCGCCCACAAAGCGGACTTTGTTATCGAGCGAGAAGCAATCCAGCGGGCCGGGAATCGGGTCAGACTGCCCGGCGGTGGAATAGACCACGCGCGGGATGTCTTGCCAGGTCAGCACCGCCGCCACCCCTGGCAGGGCGCGGGCTTTCGAGGCGTCTATGTTTTTAATCCGGGCGTGGGCGTGGGGCGAGCGCAGCACTTTGGCGTGCAGTAATGCCCTCGGCTCAATATCGGCGGCGAAGGCCGGTTTGCCCTGCGCCAACTTAACGGCATCCACCTTCTTTTCGGGCTTGCCCACCACCTGCCATTTGTCGGTTTCGGGGGCCACGACCATCTTTGGTAACGTAGTAATTTGTAATTGGGGAGTGGTGATTGGGGTGTCAGGTGTTTCGGTGTTCCAGGGTTCCGGTTCTTGTTCCTGACCGCTGACCGCCGACCACTGATTACTATTCACTGAATACTGATTACTGACCACGCTCATCACTGCTTGCACCGGCTTCAGGTATCCCGTACAGCGGCACAGCACGCCCGAAAGGGCTTCGCGCACTTCGGCTTCGGTCGGGTTCGGGTTTTTGTCGAGCAATGCTTTGGCGGCCAGGATTTGGGCCGGGGTGCAGTAACCGCATTGGATGGCGCCGCTTTCGATGAAGGCTTGCTGTAACGGGTGGAGTCCGCCCGTTTTGCGCCAGCCCTGCTGTGGGTGTTCGCCGAGCGCCTCCAGGGTGGCAACTTTATGCCCCTCGGCCTGGGCGGCCAGCATCAGCGCGGCATTGACAGGTTTTCCATCCAACAAAACGGTATCTGCCCCGCTCAGGCCGTGTTCATCGCCGAATTTGACCGAGTGAAAGCCCAACCCGCGCAGGGCGGCGAGCAGAGTGGTATGCGGTGGACAGTCTAATGCGTATCCCATTCCATTGATGGTGAGGGAAATGTTCATTACAAACTCCTCTCTGACTTGAATCGATGGGGACATTTTCGAGATTGTCAGACAACTAAATTATACGCGCTTTTGTTCACCAGGGATTGCTTTTTCACCTGTCTGTGTCCTAATATTAATGTGTGTGGTTATCTTCTTCAAAGTCGTCTGAAGGCGGCTAAAACCGGCTATTGAGTCCGCTTGAGCAGACTTTGTATTGGCCGCCCAGAGATTAATCTTTGGGCGGCGTTGGGATTGCGCGAATTTTCGGACAGGTTTGTGTCGTTTTGTTTGCCGGGTTTTTGTCTCTTGTCGGTTGCTGCTGCGGGAACAAAACCGACCTCGCGTAGTCTGGTTTTCGTTGGGATTCCGTATCCCAGACGTAGGCGATTTCTAGTCCTGGTTTAATGTTTTGCCCCGCAATCTGTCGTATCATAGCGTTAGTGGCGCTTCAGTCACAGAAGGAGGTTACAGACCAAAAAATGGAACCGAAGCACATCAGGGGAAAGAGCGGATAAACGAACCGCTGGCAACCCGAACCGGAAACAGGCCAGACGTCTGCCACGACGATAAAGTGGTTTTATCCCGCGCTTTCTCCGGCAAACTAGAAAGGTAAGTAATCAGGCGGATGGGCATAAGCCCATCCGCCTTTGTATTCATTCTTGGTGGTCAAAAAAGACCAGGAAAATTCCGGTCTTTTGATTTTGTTGGCAGGTTAATCGTCATCCCCTAGCGCGGAAATGGCGCGGAACAGGCCAAAGACCAGCAGGCCAAGTTTGATTCCTTCGGTGATGGTCAGGGTGCTGTCGCGCCCGCTTTTTTCGGCGCGGCGGCGTAATAGCATGGCGGCAATCAGGCCTGCGCCCGCGCCGACCAGCGCGCCGGTTAGCAGGGTTTTGCTGGAAGTGTTTTTGCGCAGTTCGATTTCTTCTCTGGGGGTCATATTATTCCTCGCGTCGTGTGCCTGTCAGGGTATGCTTACCCGTTGGGGGGTTCGAGAATATTCCCAGCCAGGCCTTCAGGCTGAGCACTGGTTGGGTGATTTTTTCGGTCCAACGGACGATTTCGGCGTTCAGCCATAGGGCGTAGTGCTGGGCCAGGCCGGTATAGCGCGGCGCGACGCCGAGCAATTTTGCCAGCCCATAGACCATGCCGCTAACCAGGGCCAGAATGATCAGGGCCAGGAACATCATTGGAACAATGAGCCAGATAAGCGAAATATCGGCCCACAGGCTGACGCTGGCGTGGCTAACGACTGCGCCATAGATGGACAGGGCGGCGAATCCTAGCCCGACCAGGGTCACCAGGATGATAGGCAGGAGAATCTGGCGGGTGACATCGCGCCGGTGCTTGCGATAGGATGGATGGATGGGGAGGGGGGCTTCCCGATTGGGCTTTGCTTTTGGGGCTTTATCCATAGCGTTATTTTAGCACGAATCGTATAAGCATTTTCCATATTTCCCCAAAGACGGAGACTTTGGACTGCGGGATGCCTATTCCTCGCGCTTAATCAGACTCTTGGCTTCGGCTTGGGTGGAGGCGGTGACGGTGTGCGAAAAGCGGGTTAGCGTGCCTTTGTACGGGACGGGGCCATTGTGGACGACCCAGCCGTCCATATTGAAAGGGATGGGGCTGTCAGCAAGAATCCATTCGCCGTTGTATTTGCGGGCAATGTGGATGTGCGTACCGGTCGATTCGCCGCCCTCGCAGGATGCGTGACCCAGGCGGTCGCCCGCTTTGAAGGTCATCCCGACTTTGGGGCGGTTCTCGGTGGCGAGGTGCAGGTAAAAAAGCACCCAACCGGTGCGTTCATCGCCGTCACCATCCAGGTCAAACATGATTTGGCCCGGCTGCGAGCGCGCTACGATTCCATCCGCCATGGCTGTCACCCATTCGCCGGTGGCGTTGCACTCTGATACGCCGGTGGGAGCAAAGTCAATGGCGGCATATGGCTCGCCCTTGCCCCAGCCGGTGTGCGGGCCGCCGGTGTAGTTCCAGGGTTTGCCATTTTCAAAGGGCAGCCTCAGCGCCGGTTGTTGCAAACTGCCTGGGAGGTGGGGGGTGACGTTTTCCCAGGGGTTGCCAAATAAAACGGTGTAGGTTTCCGCCAGGCCGCCGGGGCCGATCATCTGGTCAAAAAGCGGGGGGGAGTGCAGGCGCGAAAAGGCATACTGGATGGCAACGGTGGCGGCGTTCTGCCAGGGGTCGGGGCGGTACAGGCGGCCATCGGGGGTCTCGAACTCCAGCAGCGTGCCACGCCGCCAGGCATAGTAGCCGTTGTTGAGGGTGTTGGCGGCATAAATCAGTTGGAGGTAAACACCGCGATAAGCCGGATTGTAATAATTTAGCACATAAGCGGTGTCGGCGGGTTGTTCGGGTTTGCTTAACGCGCCAGAATAATATTCGAGCAAGGCCAGCAGCAGGCGCGGGCTGACGCTGAAATTGGTGGCGACAATTTGAACCAGTTCCGCGCCGCTGCGCGGGCCGTCGGCGATGTGTTCGCGGTAGTTTTTTAGCCAGCCGGGCTGGGAATTGACAAAGGCAGTGATGTCGAACCCGACCTGGGCCGGGCCGTTGACGAACAGACTATCTGGGATGATTTGGTAAGGTGTTCCCCACAGGGCTTTGTAATAGATGGGGATTTTCATGGGGAAGCCGGGCGGCATGGTCGTAGCGTCTTGTGGGATGACCGGGTTGGCGGCGCGGATTTCGGCCTCTGCTGTGTTGAAGCGCGCGGCCAGGCCGGGGAGCGTATCGCCGGTTTGGGCGATGTAATCGACCAGTTGGCCGGGTTCGTAAGGCGGACGGGTGGGTAGGGGCGTGAAGACTGCCGCTGGAGTGGGAAAATCGTCCCTCGAAACCGATTCGGGCGTTAGTCCGGCAGGCCGCGACGGTTCAGATGCGGTGGTACATGAAGATAGAATAAGGTTCAAGGCCATGAACAAGCCGATAAACTCTGAAAGCACTCTAAAACGCATAATTTTCAGGCGAGATTCCAATAATATCGAATAGCGAATGTCGAATAACGAATACTCAACAACACCTTACTTTTTTTCACGAATGATGCGCGTCTCAAAACTGCCGCTGGTGCTGGCCTCAATCACCTTGTCGCCTTTAGTGAGCGTACCTTTGTAAGGGGCCGCGCCATTGCGCGAAACCCAGCCGTCCAGGTCGAAGGGCAGCGGGCCGTCGGCCAGAATCCACTCGCCGTTGTATTTGCGGGCGATGTGAACGTGCGTGCCGGTAGAAACGCCGCCTTCGCAGGATGGGTAGCCGATTTTGTCGTCTTGGGCCAGCACTGCGCCGGGTTTTGCTTTGCCTTGCGTGGCGATGTGGAGGAAGAGCAGAGCCCAGCCGGTGCGCTCGTCGCCATCGCCATCCAGGTCGAGGATGACGACGCCCTCCCCAGTGCGGGCGACCACGCCGGGGGCGGGCGCCAGCACCCAGCTGTCGGATTTGGCGCAGCCGCCAACGACCGAGCCGGGCGCGAAGTCGAGGGCCGCCAGCGCGCCGCGTTTTTCCCAGGCCGAGTGCGGTCCACCGGTGAAGGCCCAAATTTTACCGCGCTCGAAAGGCAGGCTGAGTTCGGGTTGGCGCAGGCCATCGGGCAGGGTCGGCTCGAAGGCCCGGGCGCGTTCCCAGGTGGGGCCAAACATCTCGGCGTATAGGGCTGCGAAGCCGGTGGGGGCGACGATTTGCTCCCATTCGGCGCGGCTGTGGGTTTGGGCAAAGTAGTACTGGATGGCAGCCGTCCCGGCGTTGAGATGCGGGTTGAGGCGCAGACTGGAGCCGTCGTTGAAGGTGAGCGTGGTCAGCGCGCCAGAGCGCCAGCCGTAGTAGCCCTCCGACAGCGTGCCAGCTGCCCACATCAATTGGCGGAACAGACCGCGATAGTGGTAATCGACGTAGCCGAGTGGGTACTCGTCGGCGGCCAGGTTTTTGGGCTGTCCGCGTACCCAGGCGCTCTCCCACTCGATGATGGCGAGGATGATGCGCGGGCTGAGCGAGTTTTCGAGCGCAATCCGTTCAACCGCTTCCGCGCCGGTCGTCCAGCCGCCGCTCAGGACGTATTCCTTGTACTGGTTGAGATAGCCATTTTGCTCTGCGATATATTGAGCCGTATCGAAACCAATTGTGGAGGGGCCGTAAACGACTTCGCTATCGGGAATCAATC
Source organism: uncultured Anaerolinea sp. (assembly GCA_964422545.1). Taxonomy (GTDB): domain Bacteria; phylum Chloroflexota; class Anaerolineae; order Anaerolineales; family Villigracilaceae; genus UBA5195. The sequence goes on from CAYRBO010000029.1 coordinate 26,650, forward strand.
GCTCGCCGGGCGTGCGCTGTTCCTCGGGGCCGGGTTTTGGAACCAGCATGAGCGTTCCGACTGGCAGGAGGACATCGGCAGGCGGCAGGATGATTTCGGTAATCAGCTGATGGGAGGCCAGCCCAAAGCGCGTTGCAACGATGTTGAGCGTATCGCCGCCCTGGGTCTGGTAAACATCCATTGGTCCGGCGGTGTTGACTGGCGGCAGGGTGGCAGTGGGCATTTGCTGTGGCACGATGGATGTTTCACCCCCGCCGCCGCTCAGAGCGCGGGTGGGTGCCATGCCCGGCGTAGGGCTGCCCGCGAGCGGCAATACCACCAATGGGGTTGGGCCGGGCTGGAGGGTAGGGAAGGGCGTATAAGTGGGGAGCAGGCCCAGGCCGGCTTCGGAGGGGGTGGGAGTGAGCGGCGCGCCCCAAAGTTCGGGGTCGCCGCGGCAGGAGGCCAACAGGCTGGCAAGCAGGATAACGATAAAAAAATGGCGCAATGTACCCATATCGCCCAGATTATACCCTGTGAGATTTACGCCACTATTGCGGTTTTGCAAGAAGTTCAATATGCGGGTATGATAGGCTTAAATCATGGACCGGGCTGCCCAACCTAACCCCGAGGGCTGCCTGCCGGAGGAGAACTTATGAAATCGCTGCGCTTTCTTTGGACGCGCCTGGGGGCGTTGCTCATTCTGGGGCTGGCCATGCTTGCCTGCACCTGGTCATTGGTTGACCTGGGGTTTCCCAGTGGGCCGACGCCGGCTCCCGGCACTGGCTCGAATCCTACCCCGGTGGCGCTGGCCGAGGTCACGTTCACCGTGCTCCTGCCCGCGCCGCTCGCGCCCGGCGAGACGATGGTGATTGGGATTTTGGATGAAGTGACCGGTCTGGGACTGAACCCAATCCTGTATCCGATGAATCAGGTTGATGCTCAGCGTTTTAGCGTTAAACTGCCCCTGGTATTGAATTCCGTTATTAAATATCGATACTATCGACAGGGCGCGTTCACCGCGCTGGAAGACACCGCCGCAGGCGGCATGGTACGCTACCGGCTGTATCACGTCACCGGCCCCGGTGGCAGCGAAGACCGAATTGCCTCATGGAGCGACACGCCCTTTACCGGGCAAACCGGTAGTTTGGGTGGGGCGGTCATCGACGCAAAAACCGGGCGGCCAGTGGCAAATATGCTGGTCAACGCCGGGGGCATTTCTACCCTGACCGATTCGCTCGGTCAGTTCCTGATTCATGGCTTGCCAGTTGGGACGCATACCCTGGTGGCCTATGCCCCAGATGGAATGCACACCACCTTCCAGCAGGGCGCGGCAGTGGCTGCCGGACTGACGACCAATGCCCCGCTTTCCGTCCAATCGGTGCCGACAGTGCGGGTGATGTTCGTCGTCACAACGCCTGCCGATACCGTGCCAGGCGCGCCGGTGCGCCTGGCCGGGAACCTGCTGCAACTGGGGAACACCTTTGCCGACCTGAACGGTGGAATCAGCACGGTTGCTACTCGTATGCCAACCCTTTCTCCGCTCGGAGATGGGCGGCAGGGAATCACTCTGAACCTGCCGGTTGGGGCCGATATACGTTACAAATACACTCTGGGCGATGGTTTCTGGAACGCCGAACATGCCCAGGATGGCGCTTTTGTCCTTCGCCAGTTGATTGTCCCTGCAAGTGATGTGACAGTTACCGATACCGTGTTTACCTGGGCTTCGGGCAATTCCGCGCCCATCCTGTTCGAGGTCAGCGTGCCGTCGAGTACGCCGCCGGGCGAAAACGTTTCCATTCAGTTCAATCCCTACGGCTGGACAGAACCCTTCCCGATGTGGCCGCTGGGCGGCAATCGCTGGGTGTATAAACTCTATAGCCCGCTCAACATCCTTGGCTCCTTCCACTATCGTTACTGCCGAAACGACCAGTGCGGCTCTGCCGATGATTCGTTTACGGCTGGCGCGCAGGCCAACAGCCGCGTGGTCAGCACCAGCATGACCGGTCAGGATATCAAAGATTCGGTCGGCGCCTGGGCCTGGTGGCCCGATTCGGAGCCGGGTGCTATCATCGCCGTGCCGATCAATCCACGCAAAGGCGGTTTCTGGGCTGGGATGGAGTTTTCTCCCAATTATCATCCCAGTTGGCAGTCGTTGCTGCCTTCGGCCATACAGTCGGTGCAATCACTGGGCGTGAATACCCTGGTACTGACCCCCACCTGGACGGCGACCTCGGTCAATCCGCTGATGTTTGCGCCTACGCCCGGCCTCGACCCGTTATGGGGAGATGTCGTTCAGTCCGTGCAGTATGGCCGCGCCCAGAACTTGAGCGTGGCCCTGTATGCCGCGCCGCGCCTGTTTCCCTCCACGCCCGATTTCTGGTTCCAGTCGCCGCGCAGCGCGGAATGGTGGGAGGCCTGGTTCAACCGTTACCGCGCTTTTGCCTTGTATCACGCCGACCTGGCCCAGCAGGCCGGAGCGCAGTCGCTCATCCTGGGTGGCGAAGCGGTGATGCCCGCCATCCCCGGCGGGTTGCTGCCCAACGGCGCTCCTTCTGGCGCCCCGGCAGATGCTGAGAATCGCTGGCGCGGCATCCTGACCGAAGTGCGTCAGCGCTTTAGCGGGCAGGTCTTGTGGGCGCACCCCTACCGCGATACGCTAGTCCCGGCCCCGGCCTTTGTCAATCAGTTCGATGCGATTTACCTGCTTTGGTCGGTCCCGCTGACGGCCAGCCCCGGCGCGACGGCGGATACGATGACCGAAGCAGCCCTGGCTCGGCTGGATAACGAAGTGTTGCCTTTTCTGAACGCAGCGGGGAAAGGCGTGGTGCTTGCCATCGATTATCCCTCTGCGGCGGGCGCGGCCTGGGGCTGCGTTTCAGCGGGCGGTTCTGGCTGTCTCGATTGGGCAGCCCTGGCGCGTCCTTTCCCCGATACGCCCTCGGCCATGCTCGACTTGAAAGGCCAGGCTGACCTGTACCAGGCCATGCTCTACGCTGTCAACCAGCGCGATTGGGTCGGCGGGTTGGTCAGTCGAGGCTATTACCCGCCCGTGCCGCTGCGCGACAAATCGGCCTCGGTGCGCGGTAAACCCGCTGCCGACCTGTTGTGGTACTGGTTTCCGCGTCTGACGGGAGTAATTAAATAACCATGTTCCTCCCTACCACGCTCGACGAGGCGCAAGCCCTCGGCTGGGACGCGTTGGATGTCATCCTCGTCACCGGCGATAGTTACATAGACAGCCCCTTCATCGGGGTCGCCGTCATTGGGAAAGTGCTCGTCCAGGCGGGCTACCGCGTTGGCGTGATTGCCCAGCCCGATATTACCAGCCCCGCCGACATCACCCGCCTGGGAGCGCCGCGCCTGTTTTGGGGGGTCACGGCTGGTTCGGTCGATTCGATGGTCTCGAACTACACCGCCCTCAAGAAAAAACGCCGCAGCGACGACTATACCCCCGGCGGCCTCAACACCCGCCGCCCCGACCGCGCCACCATCGTTTACACCAACCTGATCAGGCGATATTCCAAGCAATTTTCCCCTCTCCCATCGGGAGAGGGGACAGGGGTGAGGGTTCCCATCGTCCTCGGCGGCATCGAAGCCAGCCTGCGGCGCGTCGCCCACTACGACTACTGGACCGACAAAATTCGCGGCTCGGTCTTGTTCGACGCGAAGGCCGACTACCTGCTCTACGGAATGGCCGAAATCTCGGTGCTGGAACTGGCCGCCGCCCTGCGCGATGGAACCGACCCGCGCCAGGTGCGCGGATTGTGCTACATCGGCAAGGACAAGCCAGCAGGCTACCTCGAACTGCCCTCCTTCGAGACCGTCGCGCAGGACAAAGACGCCTTTATCGAGATGTTCCACGTTTTTTACAAAAACAACGACCCCCTCAGCGCGAAAGGCTTGTGCCAGCGGCACGGCGACCGCTATCTCGTTCAGAATCCGCCCGCCCGCCACCAAACCCAGGCCGAACTGGACGCCGTCTATGCCCTCGGCTACGAGCGCGCCCAGCATCCCTACTACGAGCGGCAGGGGCCGGTCAAAGCCCTCGAAACGATTGGCTTCTCCATTTCTACCCATCGCGGCTGCTACGGCGAGTGTAACTTCTGCGCCATCGCCGTCCACGAGGGACGCACCATCCGCTGGCGCAGCCAGGCCTCCATCCTGGCCGAGGTCGAACAGTTGACCAGGCATCCTGGCTTCAAAGGCTACATCCAGGATTTGGGCGGCCCAACCGCCAACATGTATGGCTTCGAGTGCGATAAAAAACTCAAAAAAGGCGTCTGCGAGAAAAAGCGCTGTATCTTCCCCGAAGTCTGCCCGCTGCTGAAAATTGACCACGCCCCGCAGACCGAGCTGCTCGAAAAAGCCCGCCGGGTTCCCGGCGTCAAGAAGGTTTTCGTCGCTTCGGGCATCCGCTACGACATGATTCTGGCTGACGAGCAAAACGGCGACTGCTACCTGCGCGAACTGGTCACGCATCACGTCTCCGGCCAACTGAAAGTCGCGCCTGAACACACCGACGACCGCGTGCTGGGGCTGATGGGCAAGCCCGGCAGCGCGGCCCTGCTCCAGTTCAAGGACAAATTCGACGCCCTCAGCCGCGCGGCGGGCAAGCCGCAGTTCCTCACTTACTACATGATTGCCGCCCACCCCGGCTGCGCCGAGCAAGACATGGCGCGCCTGAAGCGCTTCGCCAGCCAGCGGCTCAGGGTCAACCCGGAGCAGGTGCAGGTCTTCACCCCCACGCCCTCCACCTACTCCAGCCTCATGTACTACACCGAGCGCGACCCGTTTACACGCGAACCGCTCTACGTTGAAAAAGACTTGCGCCGCAAACTGCGCCAGAAGGAAATTGTCACCACCAAAGGCTCGGTGGATTTCTCGTGAATCCGTTCGCCTGCGCCAACCCGCGTCAATCGTTCCGGTGATAATAAATTCGCGTCGATTGGCGAAGATTAGCGGATAAATCTGGATATATGGACACTTACTTCGCCGTCACCGCTCCCGGCATCGAATCAATTACGGCTCTCGAACTCTCCCGCCTCGGACTCCTCCCCGCTGAGTCCCTGCCCGCCGTTAAACCGGCATCTTTCTCCCCCGAAGGATTACTCGTCACTCCTCACGTTTCACTGGAATCCCTCCATTTCAAAGGCGGCCTCGAGGCACTCTACCGCGCCAATCTCCACCTGCGCACCGCCTCGCGCATCCTCGTCCGCCTGGGCATGCCCTTCATGGCGCGCAGTTTCCCCGAATTGGTTGAAAAAGCCTCGCGCCTGCCCTGGGAACGCTTCCTGACCCCCGGCCAGCCGGTTGCCCTGCGCGTTACCTGCCACAAATCGAAACTCTACCACTCCGAAGCCGTCGCCCAGCGGCTGTTGACCGCCCTCGAAGCCCGGCTGGGCAAACCCTCGGTTCGCCTCCGCAGTGCAACTGCGGACGAAACAGAAGATTCCCCTCTCCTTACGGGAGAGGGGGCAGGGGTGAGGGATAACCCGCCCCAACTTATCCTGGCCCGCCTGGCAGATGACAAATGCACCGTCAGCGTCGATTCGTCCGGCGCGCTGCTCCACCGGCGCGGATACCGTCTCGCCACCGCCAAAGCCCCCCTGCGCGAGACGTTGGCCGCCGCCCTGCTTCTGGCCTCGGGCTGGGACGCCCAATCCCCGCTTATCGACCCATTCTGTGGCTCCGGCACGATTCCCATCGAAGCCGCGTTGCTGGCCCTGAACCTGCCACCGGGGCTGAATCGCCGCTTCGCTTTTATGGACTGGCCCAATTTTGACGAAAACCTTTGGCGTGAGATACGTTCCAACGTTCAACATTCAACGTCGAACGTTCCGCCTATCCTGGCTTCTGACCGCGACGCTGGCGCAGTTCGGCTGGCGCAAGAAAACGCCCGTCGGGCAGGCGTAAATCACCTCGTCCAATTTGAAGTGCAGGCCGTCTCTGCCGTGTATCCTCCCGCGCGCAAGGGCTGGGTGGTCACCAACCCTCCCTATGGCGTGCGGGTCAGCGAGGGCAAGGACTTGCGCAACCTGTACGCCCAGTTTGGCAATGTCCTGCGCGCAAAATTCCCTGGCTGGCGTGTAGCCATTTTGTCGAGCGATGAATTTCTGCTTGGTCACACGGGCTTGAAGCTGGAACCTTCCCTGACCTTCAATAACGGCGGCCTGCGTGTTAAACTTGGGCGCGGTCTGGTATAAATCTCTTCCCCTCTTATGCTCAACAAACTTCGTCACTCTGCCCGCTTGTTCATTACCGGCGGCGACTGGGCAAACGCCCTGCCTGCCGAATCGCGCCACAATCTGTATCGCTATTGGTTTGACGGCCTGTTTGCTGCGGCCAGCGATACCGTCCCAATTAACTACCTGACCCTGTACCTGCTGGCAGTTGGCGCGAGCGGGGCGCAGGTGGGATGGTTTAGCGCGCTCTCCAGCCTGGCAGCGGCGCTTGCCCTCTTGCCGGGCGCGTTCATCGTCGAGAAATATGGCCGCCGCAAGGAGTTTACGGTCATCTTTGGCGGCTTGCTGGCGCGAATCATGCTGCTGGCGATGGCGCTTGCCCCATTCCCGGCCAGTGGTCAGCCGCTCATCTGGCTGGTCATTACGCTGGGCGTTATCCGCAGCGCGGCGGGCAACCTGGCCTTCCCGGCCTGGATGTCGCTGACCGGCGACATCGTGCCAATGCAGGGGCGCGGGCGCTATTTCGGTTCGCGCAACTTTGTGATGGTCATTGCCGGTATCGTGGTGACGTACCTGATGGGTGAGTTCATCACCCGGGTTGGGTCGCCGCAGGGCTACCAGTTGGCGCTGGGGCTGTCGTTCCTGACCGGGATGGTATCCACGTATTTTTTTTGGCGCATCCAGGATTCAGCGGGGGAGCAGCCCGTTCAGAGCGGGATGAAACTCTCTTTAGCGGAAGTCTGGCAGGATTTTCACTCCTCCCCCCTTTTTTTTCAGTTTTGTATTGCGATGGCGGTCTGGAATCTCTCGCTCAACATCGCCGGGCCATTTTTCAACGTTTACATGGCCCAGGATTTGGGGTTTACGGCGGCCATGATTGGGCTGGCCGCGATTGCCGCCAATGTGACCAGGGTGCTTACCCAGCGTAAGATGGGCGAATTGGCCGACCGTTGGGGCGCGGGGCGGCTGCAAATGGTCAGCATGTTTCTGGTGCCGGTATTGCCTATCTTGTGGTTGTTTGCCAGCCAGTTGTGGCATGTGCTGATTATCAACTCTTTTGCCGGGGTATTCTGGGGCGCGTTCGAACTGGCCTCGTTTAACTTCCTGCTGGTTTTTATGCCCGAAAACCGGCGGGCGCGTTACTCGGCCATTTTCCAGGTGGTGGTGACGGTTTCGCTGGCAGGCGGCGCGGCCCTGGGCAGCGCATTGATTGATTCCTCGTGGGGGTACGATTGGATTTTCATCCTATCATCCATTGGCCGGTTTATGGCGGCTTTTATGTTCCTGGCCTTGCTGCGAAAAACGCGCGCCGGGTAGGGTGTCAGTCGTGTTCCGGCTCTTGCCAGTACGAAAACAATCCGCCGATAGACTGGTGCGTGGCGTTGCGCCAGATGGCCTCGCCGAAAATCTTTGCCACTGGCAGGATGGTCAGGCGCGGGGGGCGTTGCGCGGGCGGCGGGACGGTATCGGTGGTCACGATTTCCACGATTTGTGGAATTTGCGCCAGTTGCTCCAGGGATTTGGCTGTGAAAACACCGTGTGTGCAGATGGGAATGATTTCTTGTACGCCATTCTCTGCCAATATTTTGCAAATCTCGAAGACCGAGCCGCCGGTGGCAATTTCATCGTCATAGACCAGCGCCCGTTTGTACTTGCGCAGCAGCCTGGCCTGCAGCCCGCCGATTTTGACCTCGGTATCTGAAATCCGCTCTTTGTGGGCGGCAACAGCCGGTAATGCGAGCATATTTGCAAACCGCACGGCTGATTTGGCGCGGCCTACATCCGGCGAGACGACGATGGTCTTCTCCAGTTTGCGATTTTTGAAGTATCCGGCAAACTCTGGGCGGGCGGTGAGAACATCGGTCGGCACGCTGAAAAAGCCATGCACCTGCGGAGAATGCAGGGTCATGGTCATGACGTGCGTCGCCCCGGCGGTCGTCAACAAATCGGCCACCAACCGGGCGGTAATGGAGATGCGCGGCGCGTCTTTTTTGTCGGAGCGGGCGTAGGAATAGTATGGGATGATGGCATGGACGCTGGCCGCCCCGGCGCTGCGGGCGATATCGAGCATGATGAGTAACTCCATCAGATGTTCGCTGACCGGCCTGACCAGCGATTGCACGATATACACGTTTCTTGAGCGCACGCTGGCGCCCAGTTGGACTTCCATGCAGTCGTTGCTGAATCGCCGGAATTGTGATTTCTCCAGCGGCACGCCCAGGTCGTTGGCAATCTCCTGCGCCAGCGCAGGGTGTGATTGGCCGCAGAAAAAACGCACATCATCTGTATTAAGTTGATGCTCGTTCATCGTTTGCGCCTCCTTCCCGAAGAAAATTAATCCCTAAAGGTTTTCCACTCCTTTAGGGATTTGCATAAGTTACTCCAGCGTTGCCAGGTATTCCAGGAACAGCCGCACGCCAAAGCCCATGCCGCCTTTGGGGCAGTAGGGCAGGTCTTTTTCGGCGCCCATCACCCCGGCCATGTCGATATGCGCCCAAGGCGTTTCATCGGTCACGAACTGTTTCAGGAACATGCCACCGATAATGCTGCCGGCCTTGCGCCCGCCGCTGTTCTTGATGTCCGCGTCATCGCCCTTGATTTGCTCGAAGTAGTCCTCATCCAGCGGCAGCCGCCAGAGTCGCTCGTGCGTGCGCTCCCCGGCCTGGTAAAGCGCCTCGGCCAGTTCGTTGCTGGTGCTGAACAGCCCGGCGCGCACCGAACCAAGCGCAATCACCACCGCGCCGGTCAGGGTGGCGATGTCAATCAGGGCGCGCGGCTTGAAGGCGCGCTCCGCGTAGGTCAGCGCGTCGGCCAGCACCAGGCGTCCCTCGGCGTCGGTGCTGACGATTTCAATCGTTTTGCCATTCATCGCTTTTAGAATGTCATCGGGACGGTAAGCCGCGCTCGAAATCATGTTCTCGGCGGCCGCAATCACGCCTACCACCGGGGTTTTGAGTCCCAGCCTGGCAGCCGCCATCAGCGCGCCGATGACCGCCATGCCGCCGGATTTGTCGTATTTCATGCCGACGATGCCCTCGGTCGTCTTGATGGAGTAGCCGCCGGTATCCATCGTCAGCGCCTTGCCCACCAGCGCCACCGGCTGCCCGCCTGTGATCCCGGCGTGTTCCAGAATAATCAGCCGCGCGGGGGTGTTCGAGCCTTTGCCTACCGCCACCATCGCGCCTGCTCCCAGTTCGGCCAGTTGTTTGTCATCCAGCACGGTGCATTTCAGTCCGACTTCCCCCGCCAATTTCTGGACGCGCTCGGCCAGTGTGACCGGGTTGATGATGTTGGGTGGCTCGTGTGACCACTCGCGGGCCAGGTTGACCGCTTCAGCGACGATTTCCACCTTTCGGATAGTCTGCTCGATTTCTTCCAGGCTGGGGCCGGTTTTGCCGTCTATTAACAGGTTCAAGGCTGATTCTTTGTCCTCGCGCTCCGACTTGTACGCCGAAAAGGTGAACGCCCCCAGCAGCAGCCCTTCGGCCAGGGCATGGACCGCCGCAACGGGCGGCAGCCCCAGCCCAAAGAGCGGATTCAGTTCCAGCCCGGCGGCTGGCACGTTATTCTTCGATAGCCACTTTGCCAGCATTCCGCCTGCTTTGCGAAGCGCTTCGAGCGACAGTTTTTTCTGCGGCCCCAGTGAGAGCAAGAGCTTGCCGCCTGCGTTGCGCACTTCACCGGCTTCTTTGCCAGCGGTCTCGTGCGTGACTGTTTCGGGGGCAAGAGCGGGGGTGATGACCAGGCCCGTGAAATCGGCCTGTGGGGATACGGCGAGAGTCAGTTTGAGGGTCATGAGGTCTCCAATTCGTGGCGCGAGATAACATCTCGCGCTGCAAAAATAGGGTATTTTGCGCTGCTAAAAGATATAATGACGAACAGCGCCAACGGCACGAAAACCAGCCAACCATTGCCAGCAGGGCAAAGGCCGAGTAAATAAATTCTCCTTTGCTTTGATTGTAGCAAAGAATCGGGCGTATGACTTGCTTTTATCATCGCCGCAGCGGGTATAATTCGGCCAGTTTCCGAATGGAGGTGAAATTTTGGACCCTGTAATTTTTTCGTTTCAAATCGGCTCTCTCACGCTCACCCTGCGCTGGTATGGCGTGCTGGTGATGTTCGGCGTGGCGGTCGGCGCCTGGCTGGCTGAGCAGGAGGTGAAGCGGCGCGGCGAAAACGGCGAACATATCTGGAATGCCATGATTTTCCTGCTGCCGGCTGGCATTTTGGGCGGGCGGCTTTGGTATGTGGTCAATACTACTCTGGGCGGCAGCCCCTATTACCTGGATTATCCCGGCAAAATCCTGGCGGTTTGGGAGGGCGGCCTGCACTTCTTTGGCGGCTTGCTGTTTGGCGCAATTGCGCTCTATTTTTATGCCCGCTACTACAAACTGGATTTGTGGCTGTTCCTCGATGCCGTTGCGCCGATGACGATGATTGGGCAAGCCCTGGCGCGTCCGGCCAATTTCATCAACCAGGAACTCTATGGCCCGCCGACGACCCTGCCCTGGGGCATCAAAATCGATGCCTTGCACCGCATTCCTGCCTTTCAGGATTTGAGCCAGTTTCCTGTCGAAACGACCCGCTTCCACCCGGTTTTTGCCTATGAGATGATTTTGAACCTGCTCTTTGCCGGGACGCTGTTGTGGGCTGCCCGCCGCTGGCCGGAACGCTTCAAACCGGGCGCGGTCTTTGCCTGGTGGCTGGTGCTGGCTGGCGCTGCCCGCACGTTCATTGAGTTTTTCCGCCCCGACCAGCCAAAAATTGGCGAGACGTTTGTCAGCTACTCGATGCTCGTCTCCGCGCTGATGGGGTTGGCTGGTCTATTGCTGCTGATGGCGCGGAATGGCACGATACAACTTCCCTGGCTGAAGTTTCCTGATCGGTATGTGATTTCGGGCAAGAAGATTGGATAAAATTGAAAAGGTGACAGTCGCTACCACAGCGGCTGTCACCTTTTGACAAAGCTCATTGTTCCCGCCGCAACTGTACTGCGGCGGGTTGATTTTAATCTCCTGGGACGGGGATAGGCGGCTCCAGGGTGATTTTTGCCGGGTTGGTCAATGGCACGCCGGTATCGAAGCCGAAGCGGTCAAAAATATCCTGATAAGCGGCTACGATTTGGGCGCGGGTGAAGCCCATGCGTTCGTAGGAATACTCGTGGTCGCTGCGGTAGGTTTGGGTCTCAGCCACTGCCTGGGCCACAATCCGCGCCAGCGAGGGGTGTTCTGGGTAGCCAAACTGCCGGTAGAAGCCGCTAATCATCTCTTTGGGGCGCTCAATCAGGTCGTCGTAGGAGAGAATCTGGAAGTTGGGCGAGGGGTGAGTGTCGATGTAATGCAGCGGATGCCGATACCAATATTGGGTAAAGGCCAGCGTCTCTTCGATGAAAATGTATTTTTCGAGCGGCGCGCAGAAGACGCTGGTGGCGTAACTGAGCCACGAGACGGTCGAGGGCAGCATATCGAGCGGATTCCGCACCAGGTATAGCACGCGCGCTTCGGGGAAGAATTCCAGCAGGGTTTCGATTTTGGCGCTGAAGGCCGGGTTCTTCGAGACGAAGTGGCGTTTGCCGCCGTCGGCGTAGATGTGACGCTGAATCAGGGAGTGGTAAAAGCCCATGATGCGGCGGCGCTCCTCGGCGGGCAGGGCGTCGTCGAAGAACGGGTAGGGCGGCATTTCATCCATAAAGGGAAACATGACGATGGAGAAGAACGTGCTCCAGGCGTGCAGCAGGATGTTTTCGTCCTCCTCCGGCTCGAACAGGCTGATGCGGTGAATGCGAATCTTTCCCAGCGAGCGGCGGTCGATGTTGACCAGGAAGCGTTTGAGCGGGCTGCCAAAGAGCCGGTCGAGGGCGGCAAAAAAGCCGGAGATTTTGCGCTGGGTGATGGAGGGGGTGATGAAGATGTCCCAGGTGCGCAGGCTGGTGAAGGTTTCGGTCTCGCGCGAGAGCAGGCGGTGTAGGAAGGTCGAGCCGGAGCGGAAGTTCCCGATAATAAAGAGTGGTTTGTCGATGACTTGCTTCTTGTAGCCGGGGAAGAGCAGGTCGTCGAGCAGCAGGCAGAACCAGGTGAATACCGTCCAGACAGGCCAGACCGAATAAAAAAGCAACACAAAAAACAGGCGCTTGCGCGTCAGGCGGGCATGCGTCCCTTTTGAGCCAAAAAAAGAGCGCATTGCCATGCGCCAGAACAGTTTCAGGTTGTAGGTCATTTCAGTTAGGAGCCTTCTTTGATGAGAATTCTAAAAAACGCCGGCAGGCTGTCTTTACATTTGATTGTATCACTCAATCGGGCAGGCTAGTTTAACAGGATGTCAAAAAGATAAAAGATAATTTCCGGGTATACTTTGAGCGTTTTCGTTTTGGCTTGATAACCCAGAGAGAGGAGAAACGTTATGGAAACAAAACAACGTGTGGTCATTGCCCCAGGGGATGGGATTGGCCCGGAAATCACAGAAGCGGTGCTTCGCATCCTTGAGGCTGCGGGGGCGCCGTTAGAGTACGATTACATTCAAGTTGGGCAGACGGCTTATGAACAAGGATTTACCTCAGGCGTGCCAGCGCAGGCCTGGGAGTTAATTCGCCGTAACAAGTGCCTGCTTAAAGGCCCGATTACCACCCCGCAAGGGAAGGGACTGAAAAGCGTAAATGTCACGCTTCGTAAAACGCTGAACTTGTTCGCCAACATTCGTCCATGCAAATCTTACAGCCCGAGCGTCGCTTCAGCGCATCCCGGCATGAACCTGGTGATTATCCGCGAGAACGAGGAAGACCTGTATGCTGGCATTGAACATCGCCAGACGCCAGAGGTGACGCAAGTTCTCAAACTCATTACGCGCCCCGGCACAGAGAACATTGTGCGCTATGCTTTTGAATATGCCCGCGCCTACAACCGTCGCAAAGTGACCTGCATGACCAAAGACAACATTATGAAACTGACCGACGGCCTGTTCCATCAGATTTTCGATGAAATCGCTGCCGAGTATCCTGACATTCGGGCTGACCATCAGATTATTGACATTGGCGCGGCGCGCCTGGCTTCCAGCCCCGAAATGTTCGATGTAATTGTCACCCTGAACCTGTATGGCGATATTCTTTCTGACATCGCTGCCCAACTCGCCGGTTCGATTGGTTTTGCCGCCTCCGCCAACATCGGCCACGAATTTGCCATGTTCGAGGCAGTGCATGGTTCTGCGCCTGATATTGCCGGTAAGGGCATTGCCAACCCTTCTGGTTTGTTGGTGGCCGCTACCCAAATGTTGGTGCATTTGGGCTATGGCGAAGTTGGCGAGCGCATCAAGAATGCCTGGCTCTGCACGCTGGAGGATGGAGTTCACACGCCCGATATCTACCGCGAACAATTGAGCGAGCGGGAAGTTGGCACGCAGGAATTTGCGCAGGCCGTGATTGCGCGTCTGGGTCAAACGCCGCGCCTGCTCCAGCCGGTTCACTATCAGAATCGCCCCATCAAGATTCAACGCACCCCGCATCGTTTCCCCGCAAAGCAACTGGTTGGCGTAGATGTCTTTGTCGGTTGGGACGAAGCAGGCCGAGACCCCAATGTGCTTGGGCAGCGTTTGGAAACCTGCGCCCCCGAAGGTCTGCCCCTGACTCTTATCACCAATCGCGGCGTTAAGGTGTATCCTGATGGTTTGCCCGAAACGTTTTGCACCGACCATTGGCGCTGTCGTTTCAAAGCAACGGAGGCTTTGATTTCGTATGACCAGATTATAGCCTTGCTCCAAAGCATCACCGCTGCTGGGCTGGAAGTCATCAAGACCGAAAATCTTTACACTTACGACGGCCAGCCCGGATATTCACTTGGACAGGGAGAGTAGGACAGGTCTTTGACCTGTCCTTTTTTGCTTTCCCGCATTTGTGGGCTGTGTTGTTGGCAGGGGACAAATCTCTGACCAGCCTTTGTTAGCCGCCAAACAATAACCTGGCAATGGCCAGGTACAGGGGAAGCCCAAAAGCGATGTTGAACGGAAAGGTGACAGCCAATACAGCCGTGAGCGAAAGAGCCGGGTTGGCCTGGGGAACCGCCACGCGCATAGCAGCCGGCGCGGCGATATATGAGCCGCTGGCGGCGAGCGCCCCCAACAAAGTCGCCCCGCCCGCGTTCAACCCGACCAGCCAGCCGGTGAAAATACCAAGAACGCCGTTGGTAAGTGGAAACAAAATGCCAAAGGCCAACAAGAACGGCCCCATCTTGCGCAAGTTGCCCAATCGTTCCGAAGTCACAACGCCCAATTCCAGCAGGAAAAAGCTCAGCGCTGCCTTGAACGGCGTGATGAGCAACGGTTCCATGGTTTTATAGCCGGTTTCGCCCGAAAGCGCGCCAATCAACATTCCACCAATTAGCAGCACAACGCTTTTGCTGATGAATGCCTCGCGCAGGAAAAAGGACCAATCGATGGATGGCTTTTCTCGTACGGCTGAAGCAAGATGGCGCGCCCGGCCTGCCAGCACGACGCCTAAAATGATGGCGGGGGATTCCATCAAGGCCAACAGAGCATTCATAAAGCCGTTATAGGGGATTTTTTGTATATCGAGCATGGAAATTGCGGCGGCAAATGTCACCGCGCTGACCGACCCGTAGTGCGCCGCAATGGAGGAAGAGTCTTCCCGGTTGAATTTTCCTATCCTTCGCAGGATAGCATAGCCATAAGAAGTAATGAACAACCCGAGCGCAATACTGGCCAGGCCGGGCAGCAGGATTGTGCCAAGGCCGGTATGCGCAATTTCATTTCCGCCTTTGAAACCGATTGCGAATAACAGGTAAATGGTGAGCGATTCGTAAAACTGCTTTGGCACGCGCAGGTCTGAGCCAAGCGCGCCTGCCGTAAGCCCCAACGCATAGCATAAAACCATGGGGGTCAACAGGTTCGAAAGCAAGAGGTCCATGAGGGCCGGGTCTCCGAGAGATGTTGTTTTTTTGAAGTGTTTCGCTAGAATAACCCGCCTGCTCTCAAAAAGATGCTCAGATTTCTCCTAATATTTACTGCACCACAATTTCCATGTACACCACGTCCCCAAACGGGACGTTTTCCGCGCTGTAGGCCTGCCAGGCGGTACGGTAGAGGCCAGGGGCAGGTGGGGCGGTGAAGGTGATTTCGATGACGGCCTGAGTGCCGGCCCGGGCCGGGTACAGCGCCACCTCGCCAAAGACGCCCAGCGGGAAGCCGCCGACCAGTTTCAGGCGGTAGCCCGCCTCCCAGTCGCAGGAGCCGTTGTTTTCGACCTGCCATTGTTTTTGGATGCGCTGGCCGGGCGAGACGAGCGTCCCATCGGGGTAGGTGAGGTCGCCCAGGTAGCGCAGCGAGGGGACGCAGGGCGGCGGCGGGGTGATAGTCGGCTCTTCAGGCGTGGGGGAGGGCCGGGGGGTGGCCGTCGCGGTCGGCAGGGCAATTTCGAGGGCGGTGGGCGAGGCAAAGGCGATGTTGAAGGCTTCGGTTGGCCTGCTTTCGGCATGGGTGGGCGGGATGAAAGGGGTGGAGGCGGCGGGCGGCAGGCAAGCGGTCAGTATAAATGAGAAAAATACGCAACACGCGAAAAGGTTTCTGTACCTCGTAATGCGCGTTGCGTATTCTTTTTTGGATTGCATAGGGGGTGTTTACTCGTCCGCGACGCCATCGCCGCTCATGTCGATGGGCAGGACCAGTTCGCCGCCCATGGCCTTCTGACGGATGACGGTTTCGATTTCGAGAGCCAGGTCGGGGTTCTGGCGCAGGAATTCTTTTGAGTTTTCGCGTCCCTGACCAATGCGGATGTCGCCATAGGAGAAGAATGCGCCGCGTTTCTGGACAATTTCCAGTTTGGTCGCCAGGTCGAGCATATCGCCGACTTTGGAGATGCCTTCGTTGAACATGATGTCGAACTCGGCGGTGCGGAAGGGTGGGGCGACTTTGTTCTTGACCACTCGAACGCGGGTGCGGTTGCCGATGACTTCCTCGCCGACCTTGATGGCCTGAATGCGGCGCACATCGAGCCGCACCGAGGCATAGAACTTGAGAGCCTGCCCGCCGGTGGTGGTTTCGGGGTTGCCGAACATCACGCCGATTTTCTGGCGCAGTTGGTTGGTGAAAATAACTGTCGTTTTGGTCTGATTGATGGCCCCGGAGAGTTTGCGCAGGGCCTGGCTCATCAGGCGGGCCTGCACGCCCATCGTGGCATCGCCCATGTCGCCTTCCAGCTCGGAGCGGGGGACGAGGGCTGCAACCGAGTCCACGATGACGACATCCACCGCGCCGGAGCGGACGAGCGTTTCGGCAATTTCGAGTGCTTGCTCGCCGGTATCGGGTTGCGAGACGAGCAGGTTGTCAATATCTACGCCGCATTTGGCCGCGTAGGCCGGGTCTAGGGCATGTTCCATGTCAATAAAAGCCGCTGTGCCTCCCAACCGTTGTGCCTCGGCCACGATGTGCTGGCAGAGGGTGGTTTTGCCTGATGATTCTGGCCCGTAAATTTCGGTGATGCGCCCGCGCGGGATGCCGCCAACGCCGAGAGCAATATCGAGCGAGAGCGAGCCGGTTGGGATGGAATCTACGACCATGTGCTGGGCTTTGCCCAAGAACATGATGGCCCCGTCGCCATAGCGCTTTTCAATGTCGCTTAGGGCTTTATCGAGTACAGCGCGCTTGGCTTCATCGGAGCTGTTTCGGTTGGCAGGGGGATATTCGGGTTGCGGTTGTGATTTACGAGCCATTTTATTCTCCAAAAACAAGGGTTAAGTGTACGAATTGGACTGTTGCGCTACAGTATAGCACATCTGTTCGATGCGTCAAGGTGCGATTTGGGCGATTAGCGGCGCGGGGTGGGCGATGGAATTCGGGTGGGACGAGGAGTCGGCGTTGGGTATTCGGTGCTGTAGCCAAAACTGCCGCGAAAGGTGAAGTAGGTGATGCGTCCGGGCAAAATTTCGACTTGCAGACGCTGTTCTTTGCCATCATAAACAATGGCAACTGTATAACTGCCAGCTGGTAAGTCTCCGATGACCATGTTTTCGTTGTAGTAGGGGTCGGGGTTGACGGCTTCTGGTCCGTAGGTGTTGACTTCCCATTGGCGGCTGGTTTCGTTGGAGCGGATGATGACGGGGGCGCGGCGCATGAGTTCGCGGTTCGATTCCATCACGCGCCCGGCCAGCACGCCCCAGCCTTGGGGCGGTGCAACCCATAATTCGGGGTTGTAAGTGTAGAAGTAAGAATTTTGCCCCAGGCGGACTTCGAGATGCAGGTGCGGGCCGGTGGTGATGCCGGTATCGCCAACCTCGCCAAGTGGGGTGCCAGTATCTACCCATTGGCCGTTGGTTACATACACTTCGCGCATGTGCGCATAGACAGTATAGAGCGTCTGCCCGTTGTAGCCGAAATCGTGACGGATGGCGACGGCCCGGCCATAGGCGTCTTTGTAGTTATCGGGGACGCCGCTGAACAAGCCCCAGTCGGCCCAGACGACGGTTCCGGCCCCGGCGGCCAGGACGAGTGTGCCAGGTTTGGCGGGAATGTCTACGCCGGTGTGGGTGACATCCTGAAAGAATGTGCCGCCATAGCGGTAGTTGGCGATGGGCCAGTTGACTTCGTCGGCGGCGATGGGGCGGGCGAGGTAGAAGTGGTCATAGGGCCCCAGGGCGAGCGGGACGGGGAATTGGGGGGGCCGCCAGATGGTTTTGGGTTCTGCGCCGGGGGTGGGGATGTTGAAGCGCAGCGGGTCGGCGCCGCCCGATTTGGGGGTGACGACGAGGCAGTCGGGGTTGGGGCAGCCCGGCGCGGGCTGGGAGTCTGCTTCAGGCGTGGGAGCAGGCTGAAGCGGGGTGGCAGCGAAAGCGATGACCGGGGTAGGAGTGGCCGGGGGCGCGGCAGGCGAGGCGCAGGCGGAGAGAATGATGGACGCGAATCCCCAAAAAAGGAATTGGTATATGGTAATTCGTAATTCATCATTCATCATTCTGCATTCATCATTCATCATTACTTAGGGCGCCGGGGTAAAGGTGGGGCGCATGGTGGGGGTGTCGGTGACGGTGGGGGTGGGGATTTTGTAGCGGTAGCCGGTGGGGGTGATGGTGAGGGTTTTGGTGGGCGGGATGACGACGGTGGGGGTGACGAAAATATCGGGCGGGTAGAGTTGCAGCATGGCGGCGCGCCAGTCGAGGCCGCCGGTCAGGACGAATTCGTTGAAGCGCGCGCCCCGGAAGAAACTGCGCCAGTTGCTCAGGGCGGGTTGGCGCTGCCAGCCAAATTCGCGCGCCAGGTCTGTGAAGTCTATCCAGTAGCCGGGGGGGATACTTTCGGCGTATGCGCCGCCCTGGTCGTAGGCGCGCGGGTTGAGGCTGTAGCGGGCGTTGAGGTCCCAGGGCCGCTCGCGCAGGGGTTGGCCGACCGAGCCATCTTGGGCGACGGCGCGCAGGTAGACGCGCCAGTAGGTCTGGCCGTTGATTTCCTGGCGCACGGTTAACATCCACCCGGCGCGGGCAGTGACGGGGTTGAGGGCGAAGGCGCGCCCGGTGAAGAGCCAGTCTTGCGCGCGGCCGGGGTCGAGGCTGGAGGTGAGCGGGGTGTAGGCGTTTTCGAGGCTGGCGAGGACATCCCAACCGGCGTCTTGGATGAGGCGTTCGCGCATGGCGTCGAAGGATTCGTCCACTGCGTCGTGCAAGAGCGGGTGCGGGGCCTGGACGTTGCGCAGGGGGACGACCCCGGCGCGTTGGTTGGGGATGTCGGTGATGATTTGCAGGCTGAACTGCCAGAGCGAGGTGGGGGTCAGGAAGGCTTGTTTTTGGAAGATGACCGGCAGGATGGTGACGCGCTTGATGCGCCAATCGAGACCGTGAATTGTGCCGACCGGCGTGGGCGGGACGAGCAGGACTCCGCCCAGGGTGTAGGCGGTGAGGTAGTCTTGGTTTGGCTCGGAGAGGCGGGCGGCGATTTCGCTGCCGCTTTCGCTCCAGGCTGGCCAGTCGCCGGGGCCAACGCGGCGGGCGGGCTGCTGGGGGCGGGTACTGTCCCAGACGTAGATTGCGTCGGGTTCGCCTTCGATGCGGGCGGCCCAGGCCAGGCGCGTGCCGTCAGGTGACCAAACGGGGTGGGTTTCATGGATGGTCGGGCTGTTCGTTATATTGACGAAGCGGCCTTCGTCGGGGTTGTCGAGGTTGGCTATCCAGATGTCGTTGCTGCCCGCGCGGTCTGAGACGAAGGCAATTTGACGCCCTAGCGGTGACCAGGCGGGGGTTTGGTCGAGGCCGGGGTCGTCGGTGAGACGCAGGATTTGTCCCTGGTTGACGGTGGAGAGGATGAATATATCGAGTTGGTCGTCGATGTAGGTTTCGTAGACTATCCACAGGCTATCGGGTGACCAGGAGGGGCTGCCGTCAAATTCAGGGGTGTCGGTGAGGCGTTCGGTTTGGGCGGTTTCGAGGTCGAGCAGGTACAGGTCCCAGTATTCGTTGCGGTCGGAGGCAAAGACCAGTTTGCGGCCATCGGGGCTAAAGGCGGGCGAGATGTCGTTCCACTGTCCGCTGGTGATGCGGGTGAGGGGCAGTTTGGCGGGAGCGTAGATAAACAGGTGCGAGTAGCCGTTATCGCCAAGTGCGAGGGCGAAGGTTTGGGTGGCGTCGCCGGGTAGGGGCGTGGGGGTGAAGGTGGGCGCCGGGGTAACGGTGGCGGTGACGGTAACGGATGGGCTGGGGGTGAGGGTGAGGCTGGGGGTGAGGGTGGGGGCCAGTCCTGCTGGGCGCGGGATGACGATGACGCAGGAGGGGAGGAGTAG
>CAYRBO010000030.1:0-44797 GCA_964422545.1 uncultured Anaerolinea sp.
CCTGGCCTGGCTCTCGCTCGATTCGGAAGAAGGCCAGGAATACTGGCTCTCGATGGAACTGGCCGGGCGTTTTGCCTCGGCCAACCACGCCATCATCCATCGCCGCGTGGCCGAAGCGGTTGGGCTAAAAGAAGCCGCCGTCGTCGAAAATCACCACAATTTTGCCTGGCAGCATACCCTGCCGGATGGCCGCCGGGTAATTGTCCACCGCAAAGGCGCAACCCCGGCAGGGAAAGGCGTGCTGGGCGTCATCCCCGGCTCGATGGGCGACCCCGGCTATGTGGTGCGCGGCAAAGGTTCTGCCGAATCGCTCGACTCGGCCTCGCACGGCGCGGGCCGCCAAATGAGCCGCAAGCAGGCCCTCAACACCATCCCCAAATCTGCCCGCGATGCCTATCTCAAAGAACGTGGCATCACCCTGCTCGGCGGCGGATTGGATGAGTCGCCGCAGGCCTACAAACCTATCGAACAGGTCATCGCCGCCCAGGCCAACCTGGTCGAAGTGGTCGGCAAATTCAGCCCGCGCATTGTCCGCATGGCAGATGAAGCGGGGGAGTTTTAGGAGAAATTGGAAAATAAAATTCTATCGCAACAGTTGTACAATCAGCAGCAATTCATAAAAAGCGGCGCAAATGATCAAGAAAACCGTTACATGGTTTTTCGTGGACAAAAGACCCCAGGCACAGGGCCAGAACTATGCTTGAAAAATTGTATAATGTGGGCATGAACAAAACAATCGCCATTACCCGTGCTATCAGCCCGCGTTTCAACGAGTGCGAATTGACGCATCTCGACCGCTCGCCCATCGACCTCGAACTGGCGCGCGCCCAGCATCAGGCCTATGAGCAGGCGCTCCACACGCTCGGCATCGAAGTCCACAGCCTGCCCGCCGAAGCAGATTTTCCCGATTCGGTCTTCGTCGAAGACACCGCCCTCGTGCTGGATGAAGTCGCCATCCTGACCCGCCCCGGGGCCGATTCGCGCAAAGGAGAAATCGAGTCAATCGCCCAGGCGCTGTCCCCTTACCGCAGATTAATCCGCATCGAAGCGCCGGGAACGGTCGACGGGGGCGACATCCTGCGATTGGGAAGAACCATTTATGTAGGCCTAACCACGCGCTCGAACCAATCTGCCATCGAGCAAATGCAAACCGCGCTCGCGCCGTATGGTTACACGGTGAGCGGCGTACCGGTCACGGGCTGCCTGCACCTGAAGAGCGCAGTGACGCAAGCCAGCGAGGATACCCTGCTCATCAATCCGGCCTGGGTAGAGAAAAGCCATTTCCCCGGCTGGAAATTTATCGAGGTCGACCCGCAGGAACCTTCAGCGGCGAACATTGTCCTGGTTCCTGGCGGGGCCATTTTCCCGGCGCATTTCCCCGAAACCCAGAAAAGACTCGAGCAGGCCGGAATCAAGCTGACCATTGTCCCGGCCACCGAGGTCGCCAAAGCCGAGGGTGCGGTAACCTGCTGCTCACTGATTTTTAAGGCCTGAGATACCACTTTTCCAAATTACGTCCTTACGACAATAAAAACGCTGGCGGCGGCGCCAGCGTTTTTATTTGGCGATTCCTACTTGAAAAACGAATCGGGATACGGGCCAACCAGCGGCTCGTCGTCACGGATGGCAAGCAGCAGGGTCGCTTCTCCGGGGTAGAACAGAATACTGGTCGGGCGGGCAATGACAAAGCCCTCGTATTCTGAATTCAGCACGCCCAACACCCGGCCCCAGGCATCGCGCATCTCAACCAGCGGATCGCCGATGTTGACTACATCCCCAGGTTCGACCAGGTAATGAACGATGCAGGCCTGCGGCACCCGCGCCACGCTCCGCCGCCGGGTGGGATAGCCAGGGTCGATGACCTGGATGCCGGTAATCGGCTCCGGCTCACCGGGCAGCATACCGGCCCAGCGCAAGACGTTCTTCAGGCCGGTCAGGGCCGCGTTGACGTATTCCGGCCTGGGGGTGTAGGAACTGCTGATTTCCGCCGTCAGCGCCGGGATGCCGGCCAGGGTAGCCACCGCAGCCGTGGCGGCACGGTGCAATTTTTCGTCAATGTATTTGCTGACCGAGAAATCGGCGATGATGGTATGCCCATAAGCACGCGCCATCTCTTCCATTTTTTGGGAGGTGGCTTCCGCGCGCTGTTTGGCGGCTTCATCCCCAGCGCGGTACAGCAAACGGTCACGAAACACAAACGAGAGCGAGTGGATGCTGATGCAGTGCAGGTCGAAGAAGTAATTGGCTGTCCGCTTGATTTCCTCGAACAGCCGCCCATAGGCCACTTCCAGCGCGGAAGGCGGGGCTTTATCGGGGTCGGGGTTGGGGGCGCGCCCATCGGGAAACAGGCGGTTGGGGTCGGCATCATCGTAATAAGCGCGGCGTTCCAGCGTCCGCAGTCCCGCCGGGTTAAGAGCCGGGATGGCAACAATCGTTCCGCGCAACTCCCCAACCAGTTCGGGCGTGATGAGTTTGTGGATGACCTGAATTCCGGCATGTTCGATGCCATGAATGCCCGCAGTAACCCAGAAAACGGGGCCATCCACCTGTCCCTGGGCCAGGATGACCGGAAGAGAATCTGCCCCGCCAACGGGATGCTGAACCAGTGGGAATTCGCCGTAAGTGATTTCACCGCGCCGGGCGGCGGCTGTGCCTAGAGTGAGGGTCATGTTGCTCCTTTCGAGGAATATCGGGGTGGCATGATTATAACTTCCGGAATTTTTAGCGCAGGCATTTTTGGCATTTGGCTGTAAAATATTCTTGCATGTGTGTTTTTTCTACGGCCAGGCGGCTGTTTCGCGCGGCCCGCTCGCATACTGTCTCGAAAGCATCGACAACCCCGGCGTGGATATTTTCAACGTGGCGCTCGATCTCTCCACGCTTCAGCCCTCGCAGGACGAAACCCCGCCCGGCGGCATGACCAAACTCATCGGCCAGGCGACAGCCATCTATCTTTATTCCCTAACTGGCTACCTGGCCTGGGACAATCGCGGCGAATCGCAAATGACTGTTTTTGCGCGCGCCTGACCCTGCCTGACAGATTCGTTGGCAAAATTCACCCATTTGGATACCCCCTGATAACAAAATTCCGCGCTTTTTCGAGTAAAATCGCGTCCCGTTGTTGAAATTTGTCACACCCATAGGCGAACTATATGGAATCTCGAACCGATAATTTCCGTCAAGCCCTGCATGACTTCCACGAGGCCCGCCAGCGCGCCGCCGTCGAGGAAATCCTGTCACGCATGACCGGTAAATCGAACGAACTTCTCTCTTATGAGGAAGTTGCCCAAAAACTGAAACTCCAGGCGCGCGCCGAACGCGGCATCCAGAGTATCCCTTTGGACGCAATTATTGGCAGCGTCGGGCGCTATACCGATTTTACGCGTACTTTCCTGCCGCGCAACCCCGCCGATGAAGACCGCTGGGCACGGGTTAAGGCTTCGTTGAGCGATAACCTGGCCGGCTGGCCGCCCATTGAAGTCTACCAGGTGGGCGATGTCTACTTCGTTTTGGACGGCAATCACCGCGTCTCCATCGCCCGCCAAGAAGGCTGGGAGAAAATCGAAGCGCGAGTCATCGAAGTCAAAACGAACGTCCCGCTCACGCCCGATGTCAGCCCGGATGACTTAATCATCAAAGCCGAATACGCCGAATTCCTGAATGAGACCGACCTGCCGCGTCTGCGTCCTGATGCCGACCTGAGCGTTTCCGTCCCCGGTCAATATGACAAACTCCGGGAATATATCCAGATGCATCGTTATTACATGGGGCTAGATTTCCAGCGCGATATTTCTTACGAGGAAGCCCTGACTCACTGGTACGACACAGAATACCTGCCCCTGGTCAATATCATCCGCGAGCGCGGTTTGCTGCGCTGGTTCCCGGAACGCACCGAGACCGATTTGTACCTGTGGATTTCGGAACATCGCGCCGCGCTCCAGGAAGAACTTGGCTGGGAACTGCGCCCCGATGCGGTGGCCGATGCCATCGTCCAGGAACAGGCCGGAGCCACGCCCGGCAAGACGGGTGACTGGCGAAAAGCCCGCCTGATTGACCGCTATACCGAACATCTCTTCCAAGACATCCTGGTCCCGGTCAGCGGCGAGGTGGAGGGCTGGCGAGCCTTGCAGCAGGCCATTTTGGTGGCCCAGCGTGAGGGCGCCAAACTGAATGGCTTGCACATTGTCACCACGAGCAAGCAGGCTGCCGGCGATAAAGCCCAAGAAGTGAAAGAAAAATTTCAGGCCATGTGTCAGGAAGCAGGGGTGAATGGCAGCCTGGCGATTGAAACCGGTGAGCCGGCGAAGAAAATCCTCGAACGCGCCGCCCTGACCGACCTGGTGATGCTCAAAATCGTCTATCCGCCTGGCTCTGGGCTGGCTGGTTTAGCCTCCCCTTTGCGCGCCATCATTTCGCGCTCCCCGCGCCCGGTGCTGGCCCTTCCAACCGGCGCAACTGACCTCAATCGGGCCGTTCTGGCATTCGATGGCAGTCCGAAAGCGAAAGAAGCCCTGTTCGTAGCCGCTTACCTGGCAGAGAAGTGGAACATCTCGCTAACGGTTTACACCGGCGAGGGAGCGAATGCCATCGCCACGCAAAACATAGCCCGTCAATACCTTGAATTTCATGAAATCGAGGCCGAATACGTCTTTGATAAGGCTTCTGCTGAAACACTGAAGCGAGTTGCCGAAGAGCGCAATGCCAACCTGGTGTTGATGGGCGGTTACAGCGGTGCCATTATCAAAGAAGTGACCCTCGGCAGTTGGGTCAACTACATGCTGCGTGAACAAAACGCACCGGTTCTAGTTTGCCGTTGATACTGCAACTTTTCCGCTCCTGTTTCATCAAAGTAAATAGAAACAATCGAATTTTTTGTTCAAACAGGAGAAAAATTATGAAACAAAACATGGGAACCGCCGACCGCATCATCCGCGTCATCATCGCCGCTTTGTTTGCCTACCTGTACTTTGGCGGCATCGTGACCGGCGCGCTGGGTATCGTCCTGCTCGTGCTGGCCGTCGTTTTCCTGGCGACCAGCGTCATCGCCTTCTGCCCGCTTTACCTGCCCTTCAAATTCAGCACCCGCAAGTAGGCGCTGGTTCTCACACATTTCTTTCCTCTTTCATCTTTCTTTTTCGACGAAAAAGAGATGAAAGAGGAAAGTTTTATCTAAGGATGATTTCATGGATGAAAAAACCTTCTTCGAGAAAGCCGCCAACCACCCCCGCCCGCTGCTGGTGGAGTTTTGGGCGCCGTGGTGCGGCCCCTGCCGTTTTATGACCCCCATCATCGACCGTCTGACGGAAAAATTCGCCGGGCAGGTGGATGTCTTGAAAATCAACGCCGATGACAGCCCAGACGTGCTGCGCTCCCTAAAAATCTATGGCATCCCAACCGTGCTGGCCTATGTCAGTGGCCGGGAAGTGACCCGCCAGACGGGCGCGCAGTCTGAACCTGCGTTAACCGCCCTGTTTGAGTCGCTCGCGCGCGGCGAAACGCCCGGCCCGCGTCCGCTGGCAGCCGGAGAACGTTTTCTGCGTCTGGGCGCGGGATTGGTCTTCGCCGGAATAGGATTTTCGCTGGGCGCCTGGCCGCTGCTCCTGGCTGGCGGACTGGTCATGTTTAGCGGCGTTTATGACCGCTGTCCCATCTGGCGCGCCCTCGCGCCGCGCGTGGCGGCCTTGTTCAACCGTCCTGCTGGCCTAAAGTAAAAGTGGCGCAACCTGAAATTTTGACTTCTTTTAGGATGGGAGAATTTCCACTTTATCGTACCGCCAGGCTGTGCCTGACAAGGCCAGCGGCACATGATTGCGTAAAGTCGGCTTTTGGCCGACTTCCATGAACTGAAGCAGGGCGCTTACCCCCGCGATGGGATCCGCCCGCCGGGGTAAATTTAAGATTTGGAATTGCTGGCCAGATTACGCTCATTTCCTATTTTCGTTTTACAATAGACCATCCGATATCCTCTCCCTTTGGGAGAGGATTAGGAGCTTTCAAGTTGAATCCTTGCACAAACAGCAAGGAATTTACCACAAAGGCAACGCCGGAACACGACGTAAGAGCATTTAAGACTCCACTGCAAAAACCTTTTTCTAAACACGAAGGACACAAAGGTCACAAAATTTTTAAGACATTGCGCAAATTTCGTCATGTTTCTTGCGAGAAATTTGAAGATTTCAAATTAGGTTCTCAAGAATCCTTCGTGTACTTATGGAGCAAACCGGGCGCGCGCGCGAACGACAACTTTGGGCCAGTTTGCCGCCCCTTATGCCCGAACAACTCCACTCTATTCAACTGCTTCGCCAAAACCGATTGCTCTCACGGGCCACTTCGTTATCGTTTTCTGAATCGGGTCGTTATCTGGCGGCCGGATCGGATGCTGCCGAGGTGATTATCTTCGATACAGCAATCGGCCGCCGGGCAGCCTGGTTTGCAGGCAAAGGATTTGTGCTGGATGTTGCTTTTTCGCGGGACGAATCTCTTCTGGCTTCCGCAGAATCGAACGGCTCTATTCGGCTTTTTGGATTGGCAGAGGAGCGACTCTTAAACGCCTGGCAGGGACATGCAACCGCGGTGAGCGCCCTGGTCTTTCGCCCACAAGAAGATTGGCTGGCAAGCGCATCTACTGACGCAACCATAAAAATTTGGAATTGGCGGCAAGCCACCCCAGAACACGTTTATACTTTGCCTGCCCCCGTTTTTGCGCTTGCCATTCACCCAGAAGGCCGCCTGATGGCGGCTGGCGCAGATAACGGACAAGTTTGGCTCTGGCGGATTTGGGAACAAGAGCCATTTTGCCGTTTGCAGCATGTCGGCGGGGTAGCAGACCTCGAATTTCAGCCTGCCCGGTCCGCGCTGTATGCTGGCGGCGCCTGGAGGCAACCCTCTCTTTGGATTTGGCAATTGCCCGAAAAAACCCTCCTGCTCACCGGCAGCCTTCCGCCTGGGGCCGAGGCAATTCGAGATGTTTTGTTCGACCCGGATGGGCGCGTATTCATCACCGCATCCCACGACGCTTTGTTGCGCTGGTGGGGTGTGAAATAAGTTTTACCCTACGGTGAGGAACTTCATGCTCCCTCTCAACCTTTCTGATCCCCCCAGCCCAAAAATGCAGCAACTTAATCGGCTCGCCACTTTAAGCGGCATGGCAGCGGTGTTCTTTGCTCTCCTTACCCTAATTGTGGCAATATTTTTTCCTCCACTCCCCACCTCCAGCGCCCCCCCGTCGGTTTCGTTGACTCCTACGCTCACACGAACCCCAACCCCTACCTTAACCCCCACCCTCACCCCCTCGCCTACTGCCACCCCATCACCCCTGGTGGAACTGATTTCGGCGCAATACCTTCAGCCTGGCGTGGGATGTCAGGTGGATGTGACCGTTCGCGTTACAGGGGATGCGCTCACAGGCGTTTTCCATGTCTGGAATGCCTCTTATGACGACCCGGCTGGCAGCGTTTTCGAGGCCGAAAGCCTGCCTCCCGGCTTGAGCAGCGGATACCTTCTCACGCTCGGTGGTGACCAACCGGCTTTTTACACGCACGAAGTCTGGTTCGAGTATGAGGGCGGAGTTTCCAACCGTCTGACCGGGCTGGTTTGCCCGGAACTCACCCCTGCTCCTTGAAAGTATATTTCGTTTGGCCCGCCCTTACTGTATAATTAAGAACACCAGGAAATCGGGCAATACCACTCAAATTCGACAGGTTGGATAGACATGGCGCTGAAAATATTATCGATAGACGACGACCCATCCATCACAAAATTGATTCGCATCCTGCTAGGCATCTATGGGATGGAGGTTCTCATTGCCAATAACGGCAAAGAGGGTCTCGCGCTGGTGCATTCAGAATCGCCCGATCTGGTCTTGCTCGACATTATGATGCCCGACATGAATGGCTGGGAAGTTTGCCAGGCCATTCGTTCCTTTAGCAATGTTCCAATTATTGCGTTTTCCGCGCTGGGAAGTCCGCAAGAAATAGAAAAAGCCCTCAGGATGGGCTTCAATGACTTCCTGGAAAAGCCATCTTCGGCTGAAATCTTGGTTGAGCGCATCAACAAACACACAGCGGGGAAATCCTGACAGGCGACGGGATAAGGAGCAGCCCATGGCAAAACTCATCCCCGCTGCCGAGCGCATCGCCCGCGCCCGGGCCCTGATTCAAAAAGCCCGCGACCTGCCCGTGCCTGCCGAAGGCGGAAAATATGATTTTTCCTACATTGCCCAGGTTAAAGATTACCTGCGCCAGGCCCGCGACCTGGTCAAATTCATCCCAATGACCCCAACCGCCACTACCGAGATGAAGACCGAAGTCAAGAATATCTACGCCGAAGCCGAGCAGGCCAGCCAGGATTTGCTGCATTAAGGGGGCAGGTGACTAAAGTCATAGAATTTCCAGCGGAAAAGGGTATGCTGGGGTTATGAATATCCTGGCGATTTTCTCCGGCGAATACGGCATCCGGCATATCGAAAACCTGCGGGCGCGCTGCCCACAGGGCTGGCAGATTGAAACCTGGAAGGCGCCCGCCGCTTTCCCGCTTATTATTGACTATCCTGAAGATTTCCTGCCAGCCAGTTTCCCGCCTGCCGACCTGGTTCTCTCGTTTGCTGAGCATAAAGCAGTTGCCGAGTTACTACCTGATATTGCCCTAATGACTGGCGCGCGCGGCGTCGTCGTGGCGGTCGATAACGAGGCATGGCTGCCGCGTGGATTGGGACGCCAACTTCGTGGCTGGTTGGAGCGCATGAATGTAGCCCTGGCCGCGCCCAAGCCGCTCTGTTCCCTAACCGAAAGCGATTACAAAGTCACCCGTCGAGAGCGGGAACATTACGAAAGCGATGTAATTGCCGAATTCGCGCGCTACTTCGGGCAGCCCAATATCCACCTGACGGTCGATAAAACAACCGGCACAATCTCCGCTGCAGAAACGCGGCGCGACGCGGTTTGTGGCTGCGCGCGCTTCGTAGCCGAAAGATTAATCGGGTTGAGGGTCGATGAAGTAAACGAAAAAGCCGGGCTGGCGCACCATCATTTCCCCTGCCTGGCAAGCATGGTTAAATTGAATGATTACAACCACGACACGCTGATGCACGAATCGGGGCATTTGTTGCAGGAAAACCTGAGCGAACAATTGAAACCGTTCATACAAACCCGCTACATTGCGCCAGGAACGCTGAGCGAGTAAAGTTATCCCCACAAGGCAACGACCACCAAAAACGGTGGTCGTTGCGCTTTTGCTGAACTTTTTCGCCTGCCCTGACAGGCTCCGCCTGTTATCTATCGGTCAGAGCCGCGTCCCAGCGCGGGCGCTGTCCCTTCGTATTCTACCTTGAGCAGAACGGCGCGCACGGCATAACGGTAGTTGTAGGTATCAAGCCAGGGAACGTAGCCCTTGCAGGTGATGAGCGTCAGCCAGGTGTAGCCGTCTTTTTTGAAGACCGAGAAGTCAGAAGGCAGCACGGTGCGCATTTCGCGGACTTCGTAGGTGTAGCGGTAGCCGTCAGCGTGCAAAATGATGGTGTTGCCCCAGT
Source organism: uncultured Anaerolinea sp. (assembly GCA_964422545.1). GTDB lineage: Bacteria > Chloroflexota > Anaerolineae > Anaerolineales > Villigracilaceae > UBA5195. The sequence continues at coordinate 9,527 of CAYRBO010000030.1, forward strand.
AAAGTTTGTCGAGAGCGCGGAAGGGGCCGGGCGTGCCATCGGCCAGGGTGACGTGCGCGGTGAGGCCGGTTGTGCCAACCTGACCGGGGAAGGTCGTTCCGGCGAGGTACCCGGCCTGATTGGAAAGCCAGGTCAGGTCCCAGCCATCCTGGGTGAGTGGAACGCCGGTGATAGGCAGTTTCAGGCCAAGCGAGGGGATTTCCAGCCACATCTTGCCCAGGTCGGCATAGGCTTTTTCGGCAGGCTGCGGCGGCAGTTGGGTGACGCGATTCGGCGCGAAGCCAGTGGCAGGCAACAGGTCTGGCGCGTTGATGGTGATGCTGGAGGATACGCCATAATTATTCACGCCTGCGGCATCGGCCGGGTCATACCAGCGTTCGTTGGCAAAGTCGTTGTAATCTGAAAGTGAAACCGGCTGACCGTTGGGCTGCGGGTCAATGGGCAGGCTGGTCCAGGCGACATTGGCGCTGTTGGTGGCCGGGGAAGGGCCAACGAATGTAGCCTGGAAGGTAATGGTGGATGTTTGCCCCAGCGGGAAGACATCCCAGACGAAGGTCAGGGTGCGGGTGGCGGCGTTGTAGTTGGAGGTGGTCGGTGCAAGTCCGGTGGTTTGAATGCTGCCAGGGATGAACTCAAAGTTGACAGGCAGGACATCCGTCACCACAACATCGTAAGCGTCAACGCTGCTTTCAGGCGTGTGGGCAATGGAGAGCGAGAAGGTGACCGGGCTGCCAAAGGGCAGGGTGGTCGGTTGGGCGCTCTTGTCTATGCTCAGGTCGGGTTCGATGATTTCGAGCGGGGGCGCCGAGGCCGCCAGTGAGCCGCCGTCCCAGGTCCACAAGACGTTGTTGTTCAGTCCGTTCACACCATTGGCATTTTCTGCAATATCCAGCACCACCACTTCGTAGGTGATGAGCAGGGTTTCGCCATTGGTGGCAGAGGGGTTGGTGACGTTGCCCAGGTTAAAGGTGATGCGGCGGCCCTGGTTGGCTGCATTCGGACTGCCGACCGGCTCGGCCTGGACGGTGGGGTTGGTTGGGTCGTTGCAGGCATCGGCGAATCCACCGGTCAAGTCAGTGGTGAGCGTGCCACCATCCACGCTGACGCAGTTCACAAAAGCCAGGCCCAGGTCGAGGACATCAAGCGCGCGCAGGTTGGTGAGGGTGGCACCGGCAGGCACGTCCAGGCTAATCTGGTAGGTGATGATTTCGCCAATCAGCACGCGCGGCAAGGGCGGCGGCGCGGGATGCGAGGGGTCATCGGGATCAACGTCAATGTCCGTGCCGGTGATGGTCTTCCCGTTGCTGGTAGCGATGATGTCAATATCGTCATCAGAATCACCCAGGCCAGGAATATTGGTATCTTCTACGGTAACTGCGTTGAGGATGGTCGGGCCGGTGGCGTTGTCGTTGACGCGCACGGTGACTTGGATTGTGGTCGAAGCGCCCGAAGCCAGGCTAATTCCAGACCAGGTGAGCGTGCCGCCGGGCGTGCCAAACGGGGGCGCGGTGGTGGGGGCCGGAACGGCGCTCTGGAAGGTCACTTCGCCGGGCAGAGTGTCGGTGACCAGAACTGAGGTCAGATTTTGCGCGCCGACGTTTTGAATATCGAGGGTGTAGGTGATGAGCGAGCCGGGGGCAACGGTCGTCAGGCCATCATCTTTGTCAATGGAGAGGATGGCGTCGCGGTCAATGTCGGTATCGCTGTTATCCGAGGGGTCGGTTTCGATGACGCCGGTTGGCGGCGTGACTGTAACCGTGTTGGTGAGCGTGCCGGTGGCGGCGGGCTGAATGTTCACGTTGACCGTGTAAGTAATGGAGGAATTGACCGGCAGGTTGACCGTATCGGTGAAGTTTCCGTTGCCAGGGCCGTAGCCGTCACAGCCGGTTGCGCCGCCCGTTGCGCCGGAGCAGACCCATTCCCAATTGAGAACCTGGGGTGGAATGTTATCCGCCACGACCGCGCCGTTCACATCCGACGGGCCGCTGTTCGTGACGACGATGGTGTAGGTGAGCGTACCGCCTTGCAGGTAGTAATCAATGCCGTCGTCTTTGGTCACCGACAGGTTGGCGCGCTGCTCACTGTATACGCCAAAATCTACGCGGAATTCGGTGGTGGAGCCATCGGCGTTGTTGGTTGTTTGCTCGGCTGCCGGGGTGAGGGCAAAAACGCCGCTTTGGATGTAGCCGCCAGGGTAACCGAGCACGCCAACTTCGGTGCCGTTGTCATCCGAATCGGTCAGGTTGACATCGGGATTGGGAGCCGGTTCATACGCGCCGCCGCCGGTGCTGGAGTAGTAATCGCGCAGCGCACCCGCGCCCTGGAAGTTGCCTTCGGGCAGGCGGACAAGGTAAGAACCTTGCGGCAGACCGGAGAAGGTGTAAATACCGCCGCCTGCGGTGATCGTCGTGGCGAGCAGGGTAGAGCCATCGGCAGACCAAAGTTGCACGGTCACGCCGTCTATGCCGGCTTCGCCGCCATCAAGCAAGCCGTTGTTATTCGCATCGTTCCAGACCTGGTTGCCGAGGCGGATGGTGTAGAAGCCGAAGTCAACGGTCATGTTGGCGCGGGCATCGGGCTGGCCCTGATTGCCACCATCAAGGTCGGTTTCTCCAGTGGGTTCAACCGGGCCAAGGCCGAGTGTGACCGAGCGAGCAGCGACTGCGCCAGGCAGGGAACCGAACAGGTTAAGTTGACCGTTGTCGTCCGAATCGATGTCATTATCGGGGTCAGGCGCGGCGATTTCAGACAGCGAACCGTCATTGTTTCGGGTCGTGCCGGAGGACCAGTAGCCGTTGAGAACGCCTGCAAAGTTGGCAGCAGGGATGACGACCACGTAGTCGCCGGAGGCCAGGTTGTTGAACAAGTAGTAGCCGCCGTTTGCGGTTATGGTGGTTGCCAGGACCGCTCCGGTGGGGTTGCCAGAGCCATCGGCAGCGTAGAGTTGAACCGTCACGCCATTAATGCCGGTTTCGCCCGCGTCAATCTGGCGGTTGTTGTTCGTATCAAACCAGACGCGGTTGCCCAGGGCATACTGCGGAATGAAGCCGAAGTCAACGGTGGGGTCATAAGTAGACCCAGCGGGCTGAGTTACGGTGTTGTTATTGAGCGCGCCAGCCGAGCCAGGCGTGAGGGCAAAGACCGCCGAAGAGACTGCTCCGCCGCCCGTGCCGAGGCCGTTGTCGTTGTTATCGGCATTGGTGTTGGGGTTGGCGCTGTCGGCAGGATTGTAGGTATCAATGGTGCTGGTGGTGGAGGCCGGGGCGGTGACGGTGACGATGTAATTGCCTTGCGGCAGGCCATCGAAGCGGTATTCGCCTGAGGCGTTGGTGAGCATTCCACCGGGGCCATCATCGGCGGTGCCGAGGATGCCATCTGCCCCGACCGGAATTTCGGTCGTTCCATTTTGTGCATACAGGCGCACGGTGACGCCGGGCAGGGGCGCATCGAGCGGGCCGCCATCGTAGTTGCCGTTTTCATTGCCATCGGAATAGACCAGGCTGCCGACCGAGACTCGGTAGAAGCCGAAATCAACCGTCATGTTGGCGCGGCCATCGGGCTGCGTTCCCTGACCAACGCCTGTTTCCAAGTCCGTTTCGCCGGTGGGTTCGGTCAGGCCGGTGGAGCCAAGCGTGACCGGCAGAGAAGTGACCTGGCCTGTAAAGGGCCCGCCGGTTTGGAGCGTGCCGTTGTCGTCTGAGTCGATGTCGTTATCGGGGTCGGGCGCGGCGGTTTCGGTAATTGCGCCTGCGCCGCTTAAGGTCGTAGCAGATGACCAGTAGCCGGTCAACACGCCCGCACCGGTGAAGTTGGAGGCGGGCAGCGAGACGATGTATTCGCCGGGCAGCAGGTTATCGAACAGGTAGTAGCCGCCGTTGGCGGTGGTATCGGTCGCTACAAAGACGTAAGTGCCGGTGCCGTCGTTGCGATAGAGGTCAACGACCACGCCATCTACGCCGACTTCCGGGCCGTCAATCTGGCTGTTGTTGTTCGTGTCGAACCAGACGCGGTTGCCGAGGGCGTAAGGATAGACGAAGCCAAAGTCCACGGTTGGGTCGGTGGTGGTGGCGGTGGCATTGGCTACGGTGATGTTAGCGGCCACTTCTCCGGCCTGCATGGTGAGCAAATTGGCCGAGACCACGCCGCCAGCCGTGCCAACGCCGTTGTCGTTGTTGTCCACGTTCGTATCCGGGTCGTTGGTATCGGCGAGCGCAAAGGTATCAATGGTGCTAATCATGCCGATTGGGGCGGTAACGCGCACGATGTAGTCGCCATTGGGCAAGCCGCGGAAGAGATAGAGACCCGCCACGTCGGTTAGTACGCCGCCGGGCGCGTCATCGTTATCGCCCAAAATGCCATTTGGCCCCACGTTGATTTCCGTGCCATTGGAAGAGTAGAGCCGCACCTGAACGTTTTGCAAGAGGGTTTCCCCGGCATCATACGCGCCGTTGGCATTGAGGTCCTCGAAGACCAGGTTACCGATTTCAGTGCGGTAGAAGCCAAAGTCAACTGTCATGTTGGCGCGGTTATCGGGCTGCGCGCCCTGCCCAACGCCGGTTTGCAGGTCGGTTTCGCCAGTTGGCTCTGCGGCTCCGCCTAGCGTGACCGCGCCAGAAATGACCGCGCCTTCGAAGCCAACCAGGGGGGTGTAACTGCCATTGTCATCGCGGTCAGTATCGTTATCCGGGTCTGGAGCGGGCGTTTCACCGATTGTGCCGTTGGCTTGCAGGAAGGAAAGCGAGGATTTATAGCCGTTTAGTACGCCAACCGAGAAGTTACCGTAGGGGATGACGACAACATAATCGCCGGGCAAGAGATAGTCGAACAGATAGTAGCCGCCGCCGGCCGTGAAAGTGGTTGCCAGCACGCCGCCGGTCGGGTTGCCGGAGCCATCCGCAGCGTACAGGTTGACTGTGACTCCGTCAATGCCAATTTCGCCCGCATCTTGCGTGCCGTTGTTATTCGTATCGAGCCAGACGCGGTTGCCGAGGCTGTAATATTGCTCCAGGCCGCCGGTTTCGCTGTCGCTATCACTGTAATCGTTGATTCCGCCGGAGCCGGTGCGCTCGTTCGAATCGCTGCCAGGCAGGGAGGTCCAGGTCAGGTTGGCGGTGTTGGTGACGGTATCATCTCCTGCCAGGAAGGGCGGGGTGGGTGGGCTGTTGACCGTGACCTGATAGGTGAGGGTGGCGGTGCTGGCAAGCGGAAGGCTGGCGCAGGTCCAGGTGAGAGTGGGCGCCAGGGCGTCATTTCCCACGCAACCCGCCGAAGCGGTGATGGAGGCAGGAACGTAGGTCAACCCAGCCGGGATGGTATCGGTGATGGTCAGGTTGTGCGCATCCGCTGTGCTGCTGGCGAGGTGTGAAACGGTAATGGTAAAGGTAACCGTCTGTCCGTACACCCAGGCGGTGTCATTGGCTGCTTTCTGCGCGTCGAGTTCGGGTTCGACGATGGTGATGTTGACCGAATCGCTGGCCGAGCCGCCCGTCCAGGAGACGGTGGCGGTGTTGGTGAGAATTGTGCCGTTCTGGTTGCCTGCCACATTTAGCACGCGCGCCACCACCTGAACCAGGAAGGAATTATTGTTGACCACGTTATCATCAGTGGTTGTGGCATTGCCAAAGGCCAGGGTCAGGTCGCCGCCAGAGCCGCCGGGGGCAGTGACGGTTGGGGCAGGCAGCGCGCCGTTGTAATCGGCCGTCAGCAAGCCGCCGCTGGCCGCCGCCGTGGTGATGACCTGATGGCTGACGTATTCCAGGCCAAGGGGCAGGTCATCCACCACTTGCAGATTAGGGGTCAGTCCTTCGGGCAAGGTGACGAGGAGATTGAATGTTACTTGCGCGCCGATAGCATAAGAAGCCGGGCTGGGGGTGAGTTTGTCAATTTGCGGCGCTGCAAGCGGAGCGTTAACGCTGGAGGTGGCTGCGTAATCATCCACTGCGCCGCCCACGCCGTCCGAGCCGTCACGTTCGCCCGTATCCGAGCCAGAAGCGCCGGGCGTGCTGGAGCCGGTGGGGTTGATGGTCGTTCCGTTAGTACCTGGCAGGGAGGTATAGACCAGGTTGGCCGTATTGGGGATGACGTATCCCACCGGCGCAGTGGCAGCCACCGTGCCGGAGATGGTCAACGTAATCGTTTGACCGGGGTCGAGACAGGTAGCGGTGAAGGTCAGGTTGTTGCCCGCAAACACGCCGCCGTTATGGCTGAACGTTGTCGTGCCGCCCCCGTTGCCCACGCAAGTTGCGCCCTGGGTAGTCACGACGCTGGAAACCGAGAGACCGGTCAGATTCGGGTCGAAATTATCGGTGAGAGTCAGGTCAAAAGCGGTGGCGCGGTTGAGACCGGATGCAGACGTGATGGTCAGAGTGTAAGTGATTGGGTCGCCTGCGTCGGTTGGGGCGGTGACAAGGACTTTGGCAAGGGTCAACAAAGGTTCGGCAATAATGACCTGAACCCCGTTCGAGCTCGGACCATTTTGCGTGCCGTTGATGAAAACACTGAAGGTGTTGCTGCGCGTATCCCCGCTGTCATTGCTGCCTGCGGCGCTGTTATTCACCAGAGCGTTGAACTCGACGATGACGTATTCGGCGTCGGCGTCGCTGTCGTTATTGGTCAGCGTGCCGAGTTTGAAAAAGGGATCGGTGCCGTTCCCATAGGTGTCGGGGTCGGCGGTTAGGGAGTTGGAAGAGCCAACGTTCGGGTCGGGCAAGGCATAGGTTGGGGTGACCAGGGTCGGGTCATTGCCGTTGGCCCAGGGACCCGTGCCAAAGGGACCGCCGCCGAGCGCCAGCCCAAGCGTACTGCCTGTTGGCTCGGAGGAAACAATCGGCGTGCCATTGGAAAGCAGCGCCAGGCGGGCGGTGCCGTCATCCAGGTAGTTCAAACCGCCAGGCAAAAGGTCTTGAATTTGGAAGTTAGCGCTGGTGCCTTCTGGCAGCTGCACAACCAGCCGATAGCGCACAATTTCACCGACGGCAACGCGTGGAATGGTTGTGCCAGAGGGAATGCCGGTATAGGCTTCGGACGTAGCAACCAGTGATTTCTGCGGCTGGACGCTGTTGACGGTCAGGTTGGCTGCGCCCTGGCTGGCGTAATCGTTGAGCGCGCCGCCTATGCCGTCGGCGCCGGTGCGTTCGTCAGAGTCGGTATTGAAGGTCGAGCGGTCATTAACCACGCCCGACAAACTCGTCCATTGAGAAATGGCCGTATTGGTAATGATTTGCCCTGGCGCGGCGGAATAGTTGACCGTTGCCTGGAAGGTAACGGCGCAAGATTGCCCCGGCTGGAACAATCCGCCGGAGCCGGTGAGGGTGGGCGCCGAGGCATCGCTCAGGGTCAGCGGAGTAGAGGCGGTACATGCGCCCAGAGTCAGCGTGCCGGGAACATAGGTCAGGGTGGCGGGAAGAGTATCGCTGAACGAGACATCATACGCGGTGGTGGAGCCAGCCGCCGGGTTAGCAAGCGTGACGGTAAACGTTACCGTGTCGCCCGCATCGGCAGTGGCGGGAAGGACGCTCTTGGTGGTGTTGATGACCGGCTCGATGATGGTGATGTTCGGCGCGGAGACCGAGGGCAGGCTTCCACCGGTCCAGGTGAGCGCGGCGGCGTTGTTACGCTGCCCGCCTGCCTGATTGCCCGCCACGTTCAAGACCACTGCGCGATAGGTGATGGTGATGGTTTCGGCGGTGTTGTTGTCGCGATTAGTGTTGACCAGAGTGCCGAAGTCGAAGGTAATCTGCCGCCCATTTTGCCCGCCGAAGGCTGAAATCAGCGGGTTGCTGCCCCCACCGGTTCCGGCGGTACAGTTGGTGCAGTTGCCGCCCGCGTTGAAGGTCATCACGCTGCTGTAGAGTCCGTCATCGCCCGCGCCGGCACCATCGGTATCAGGGTTGGAGACGGTAACGGATTGCAAATCTACAAATGCCAGGCCTGCATCGAGGGTATCTACAATTTGAGCGTTGGTTAAGACCCCTTCCGGCACGGTCAGAGTCAGGGTGTAGGTGACGAATTCGCCAATGACTGCCTGGGTGTTGGAGTTTTGGGGCGTGTTGAATTCGGTGCCAACCAGGGTTTTGGCAAGCAGCGGGTCATCGGTGGTGACGGTGGCATCGTCTGAAATGGGCTGCGGCAGGAAGTTGGGGCCGCCCTCCGAGCCGGAGTAATTCACGAGCGAGGCGGTGTTCGGGTAGGTGCCGGGCGCAATATCGCTCCTCATGCGCAGGTCATAGGTGATGACGATGACGTTATTCCCCAGATTGGGATCATGCGCCGAGCAAACGCCTGCGCCAACCGGGTCCACCAGTTTGATGCCGGAGCCAAAGAGGTTTGCTGGCGTTGCGGGAGTATCGGTGGGCGTGGTGTAGGAAATAGGCCCCGAACCGTTGCCGTAGTAAATTTGCAGGTTAATGCTGTTGGGGTCGCCAATAGTGGGATATTCGAAGCCGAGCGCGTCGAAGGTATCCTGAATGACGATGTCGAACGCGCCGTTGATGCCCGTGCCTTCATTGACCAGGAAGATGGCGAAGGTCACCAGGTCGCCGGCATCCAGTCCGCTTACGTCGCTGTCAATGGGGGTGGTGGTCAGCAGGGCGGAGTTAATCGTTCCGCTCCAACGCACCGGACCCGAACCAGGCGGGGTAAACGTAACGGGCGGGGGCGGGGTGAAGGTGGGGGTGGGGTTATTGGTGGCGACCACGCTCTTGGTGGTGGTCATCACCGGTGAAGTATAGGTGATTTCAATGATGGAGGCAGATTCGCCGGGCGTGCCGTTGGTCGCGCCTTCGGTGACGTAGGCCTGATTGGTCAGATGGAGGTTATCGGCAAAGGGGTCGTTGCGGACGGTGACGGTAAAGAGCAAGTCAATCGTCGAAGGCGTATTGCCAGTCGAGTCGTAGTCGCCGTAAGTCCAGCGCACCCAGTTGCTCGTTCCGTTATTGCTCACGGAAGGGCTGACCGCGCCGGTCAAGAGATGATACGTATCGCTCGGCCCCAGGCAAGAAGTCCCCGCTGCTGGCACGCCACAGACGGTATTGTTGTGAGTTGTCACCTGCGTTGCATCGAAGATAGGCAGGGGCAGGTAGTCGGTGAGGACCAGGTCTTCAAAATCGCTGGTGATGAGGGTGTAGGTCAGGCGGAAAGTGACCGTGTCTCCGGCTGCCACGCGTACCGGAGAAGGTGCCGGATTTACGCCATTGAAAGCATAAACCGACTTGGTCAGCGCGCCACGCCCAATGGTGACGCTGGCGTTGGAGTTATCGGGTTCGGTAAAGCCAGTGGGAGTAGTGACATCGGTTGTAGAGAGAATGCGCCCGTTGACAAACTCGGTATTGTTCAGCACATCGCCCTGGTCCACGCTAGAGTCGCCGGATGGGTAGGTGTCGCTGAAGTTTTCTTGAATGACGGCTCGGAAGACCACCCGGGCGGTGGTGGGGCCGTCGTTGTAGCTGCTGCAATTTGGGTCGCCTGCCACGCCGCCAGGCGGCACGCAGCCGCCGATGAGACGCCCATCAGCGGAGCGGGCAATCATCTCATCTGAAATGCGGAAGGTGATGGTGGTCGTGCCGTCGTTGGGAGCCGGGTCCGCGGGGGTGTAGTTGGGGCTGACGGTGTAATTGGCAGGCGCAAAATTACCAGAAGAGTTGAGCGAAGCGGGGTTGCCAATAATTTGCAGCGTGGGCGTGAAGGTCGTATCGAAGCGCTGTCCGTCGGAGATGGTGTCGGTCAGCACTACCTGGTCGAAGGCGAAGAAGTCGGAGATTTGAACGTCAATGACATATTCCAACACCCGCCCTGGCGCTGGCTGCCCGCCGCCCACCACCGAAACGCTCTTTTGCGTGGCGATAGATTTGGGGGTGAGGGTGTGTTCGCAGCCAGCCGGGTTTTGGGTAAAGGTTGCGCCGGTATCGCGCGGGTCGAGCGGGGTCCACGTTCCGCCGCCGCTGGCGTTATTGCACGAAAGGGCATCATCGCCGTTAGCGGGGTTAATGACCGAGGCGCCGCCCGCATCGCGCAGCGGGATGTAATACGCGAAAGTCATTGTCACTGTGCCGCTGACGGAAGTGAAGTTGCAGGAGAGCGTCCCGCCGGGGATGGTGGTGGAAGGCGTGGTGCAAGAGGCCCCGCCCGGGTTGGTGCTGACCAACGAGACAAACTGCATATTGTTGGGCAAGACATCGGTCAAATTGAAGGCGGTCATCGTCTGTCCTGGGGCAATTTCCGCTGTCACGGTGTACTGACGCGGGAAATTGGGGCCGGTGGCGGTTTCGTCTTCGGGACCATTATAGGTTTTGGTCAGCGTGAAGAGGGTGGGAGTGACGCTGCTGCTCGTCCAGCCGCTGAAAGTCAGGCTGGGATTGTCGCCGCAGCACCAGTCATCGAGCGGGGTGTAGCCAAACTGATAGCCGCCGCGCGCCTGAATGGTGAGCGGCGTGCCGAGGTCGGCCAGATTGCTCATCGAGGCGGTCACATTTACCGTGAGCGGAGGCTGGTCGGGCGTGAAGGAGCCAAACGGCAACCGCAGCGCCACCAGCGTATCGCCAGCATTTCCACAGACTGAGACAAACGCGCCGGTGTTATCACGCATGTAGGGGTGATTGACGCAGGTCACGCCGCCGGAGCCAGGAAAGGTCAGCACAGTGTTTTCGATGGGAGAACCCAGATACGTCGCGCTGACGAAGGTCAACCCATCCAGCGGCGGATTGGTATTTTGCGCGCCATCTGCGCCGTTGCGGGGGATGATGAGGTCAATCAATGGCCCATAGCCGGGGTCGTTGGCGTCAGGGTTATCGAAGGTGACGGTGAAATTGACGCTGCTTCCAATGAAGGCTGTAGCTGGAACGTTGAGCGAGACGCTCGGCGGCTGGGCCATGAGGGGCCGCTGCGCAGGGGCTGCAACTGCTTCTTGCGCGGGCAATGACAAAACCACCTGCACCACAATCAACAACAGCGCCAAAGAAACCCGAACGAACAATGAACGATATCGAGAAATAGGTTTCATGATCGATCTCCCGGCAAAAGAATAGATTTTTCCCACTGGGCCGGTTTCGCTCTGACTCCCTGGCAACTTAGTCTTTCGGGCGAAAGACAGCGGCCAATTCAGCCGCCAGTTCATAGTCTCCCACGTTTGCAATGAGACTGCAATATAATTCATTAAATTATACGATGAATTAAATAACAATCATCCCCCTTATCAAAACCGTAAGTGAAATCACCAACTGGTATGACAATTTCGCAAATTTCCTCGCCGAATCTCTATATCCAATTTTGTTTATATCCAGCGGGTGGCTATAGCCGTTTGGCGAAGTTGGCCAGTTGCGCCGGGCGCATAAGCGTTGACACCCGGCCTTACATCGGGTATGCTTATGCCTTGTCCGGGCAGGCCCGGCGCGGCAGGACTCCCCGAACCTTGTCAGGTCCGAGAGGAAGCAGCAATAAGGAGACGTTCCTGGGTGCCGCCGGTATCCTGCCCGGATATTATTTATTTCATGCAAAAAAGAGCAAGCGGGATTTCGTACTCGAGGCTCGATAGCACCATCGGTCGATTCAATCAAACCAGAATAACAACGCTAGACCGGCATCAGGCGCAGGTAGTTGGTGCCGCGTTTTTTGCTTTCGATGTCGGCGATGACGCGCGTCACCTGCTCTGGCTGCAAGCCCAACGCCTCGGCGATTTCTGCCGGGGCGATTTCTTTTTCATAGCCCAGCCAGATGGCGTCGAGCAGGTCGAAGGGGATGCGGTAGAAAAATTCTTCCTGCGTGCTGCCGCCGGGGTAGGTGTCGGTGGTGGGGACGCGGCTGCGGATTTCTTCGGGAATGCCCAGGTATTCGGCCAGTTGGAAAACCTGGGTCTTGAACAGGTGGCGGATAGGGCCAATATCTACCCCGCCATCGCCCCATTTGACGAAAAAGCCGAGTTCATGTTCGTTTTTGTTGGCCGTGCCAAGCACGGCGTAGTTACGCTTTTCGGCGTGATAGTACAACATGCACATACGGCTGCGCTGCTTGAAGTTGGAGGCGGCCACAATCTGCTGGTATTCGGCGGGGGGCAGGCGTTTGCTGATTTCCTGCCCGTCGGGGCCGGTGACGACCAGGCGATAGACGTTGAGGGTTTGCTGTTCCAGCAAGTTAGAGGGCAGGACGATTTTCGCGCCCCAGCGCGATGGTTCGTATTCAGGAATCACCCGCCGAATGGCCTCGTCGCGCCGCTGGTAACAGGCGAAACCATCCAACGCGCCAGAGATGTTCTCTAAAACGGTGGAAACGCCCAACGGTTTGGCCAGGATGTTTGCCAGGTGTTCGCTTTCGGGGTTAGATTCACGTTCGGGGAGCAATACGCCCACCACGCGCTGCGGGCCAAAGGCGCGCGCGGCCAGCGCCAGCACAACGGAGGAATCGATTCCGCCGCTGATGCCGACCACGCCGCCTTGTTTTTTCATCGTCCCAAACACGCCCTCGCGCAAGGCATGGCAAATGCGTTCCGTTTCGGCGGCGGGGTCTATATTGAGCCAGGAACGGTTAAATTTTTCTTTGGTCATGGGTTTCTCCTTGGCGGAAGGAATCCGCGTTACAGGGTTACGTCGCGCTGGATATGTTCCTCGCGCAGCGGGTTGAGGCGGAAATCTTTTACGAAAAGTTGATGCAGGAGCAAGGTGGAGATGATTCCGGCGACGGCCATCGAGTCCACTTCGCTGAGGGTTTCGTTTCGGATGGCTTTGCTCATCAACGCGGCGACCGCGGCGGGGTTGAAGCAGCCGCTTTCGGCGAGATTCTTTTCGGCTAGCAGGTCGGTCAGGTAGTCAGAGGGACGCGCAAAGAAGGCCTGGCGAATGGGGGCGCGGTAGGGTTTTTTACCGCGTTGCCAGATTTGCTCCGGCAGGTATTTTGCGCCGAGTTGTTTGAGCAGGTATTTTTCGGTCAGACCGCGCAGTTTGAGCGAATCGGGCAGGTTGGCGGTGAATTGCACCATGCGGTAATCGAGGAAGGGGTAGCGGCCTTCGACCGAGTTGCCCATTGCCATGCGGTCGCCCTGGGAGGAAAGCAGGTACGGGGAGAGGAAGGTGTTGATTTCGAGGTACTGGGCTTGGGCCAGGGGAGTCCAGCGAGAAAAGGCCGGGGGCAAGGGCTGTTCGGGGTGCGTAAGCGGCTGGGGCGGCTCGCGGAAAAAGCGCGTGAGGCGGCTGGTGTTGTTCCAGCGGATAAGATGAGAGTAGTACGGTGAATCCGTCTCGGTCAGACCCTGCCGAAAGAAGGCTTTCAAATAATTTATCTGCCCGTCCGAAAGGTTGGCAATGTCGCGGTAGATACGGCGCAAGAGCAGAGGGCGGATTTCGGAATTGGGCTGGCGCGCCCAAAAGCGGCGCAGGCGCATTTCTTTGAAAATGTCGTACCCGGCCAGGGTTTCATCGGCGCCTTCGCCGGTGAGGACGACTTTGAAGTTTTTGCTTCGGACGAGGCCAGAGAGCAGGAACATTGGGGCCGGGGCAGTGCGCAGGAGCGGCGATTCGGCGTGCCAGATGACCTGCGGGAAGACCTGGCCGATTTGTTCGTAAGCGCAGCGGATGACGTTGTGCCGCGTGCCGAGAAAGGCGGCCACTTCTTGCTGGTAAGCGCTTTCGTCGAAGGCCGGGTCGGCGAAGGCGATGGAGAAGGTTTCGAGGTCCGATTGCCCGTAGCGGCGGATGAGGGCGGCGACGAGCGAGGAATCGAGGCCGCCGCTCAAGTAAGCGCCGACCGGCACATCGGCCCGCAGGCGGATGCGCACGGCGTCTATGAGCAGGGTTTCGAGTTGTTCGAGGTACTCCGCGGCGGGCCTGGGGGTTCGGGGCGGGTTGAACTGCGGCTGCCAGTAGGGATGAATCTCGAATTGCTCTGGGGTGGCGAGCAGGTAGTGGCCGGGCGGCAGTTCGGCAATGCCTTTGAAGATGGCGCGCGGGCTTTGGGCGCTCCAGAAGGTGAAGACTTCTTGAAGGGCAAGCGGGTCAATTTCGGCGCGCTGACCGGGGTAGGCCAGGATGGCCTTCATCTCTGAGCCGAACAACAGGCGATTTCCGGCGCGGGCGTAGAAGACCGGGCGCACGCCCAGCCGGTCGCGGGCCAGGAAGAGGCTGCGGCTGCGCCTGTCCCAAATGGCAATGGCAAACTGGCCGTTGAACAGTTCCAGACAGCGCGGACCGAGGTCTTCGTACAGGTGCAGGATGACTTCGGTATCGCTTTGGGTGCGGAAGGCGTGACCGCGCCGTTCCAACTCGGCGCGCAGTTCGATATAGTTGAAAATTTCGCCGTTGAAGACAATCCAAAGCGATTCGTCTTCGTTGGCAATGGGCTGGTCGCCGGTGGCGAGGTCAATGATGCTCAGCCGGGCGTTGCCGAGCGCGGCATGGGGGTCGGAATAAATGCCGAAACCGTCTGGCCCGCGATGCCGGAGCATTTCGAGCATTTGATGCAGGATGCGCTTGGAGGGGCGTTCGGCTTCCCCCAGGTTGACTACGCCACAGATTCCGCACATTTCAGGCCGCCGCTTTCACTTTTCGCAGTTCCGATTTCAGCACTTTGCCGTGCGCATTGAGCGGCAAAGCCTGAAGAAAGATGACCGCTTGCGGGAGCATGTGACGAGGCAGGCGCGTTTGGCAATGTCGAAGCACGTCTTGCTCGGTAAGCGCCGCGCCGGTTTTGCGCACCACGAAGGCGGCAATTTGCTCCCCGGCCTGCTCATCGGGCAGGCCCACAACTGCCGCCGAGACCACTTGGGGAATTTGCAGCAAGCATGATTCGATTTCGTAACTGCTGATGCGGTGTCCGTATGATTTGATAAAGTCGCTTTTGCGGTCAACGATATAGATATAGCCGTCTTCGTCCACCGTTGCCAGGTCACCGGTGTAGAGCGCGCCGTTGCGGAATTTCTCGCGGCTGGCATCTTCGTCATCGAGATAGCCGGGGGAGATGTTTTGGCCCCAGGCGACGATTTCGCCGGTTTCGCCGGGCTGAATCTGCTTTCCGTTTTCGTCCAGCACCTTCAGGCTGACGCCGGGGATGCCGCGCCCAATGGAGCCTATCTTCGACTGGAAAAGTTCAGGCGGCAGGTAAGAGAGCCGCGCGGTGGCTTCGGTCTGCCCGTACATCACATAGATTTGCGCCTGCGGGCGGCTGGCAGCCAGTTCTTGCAACAGAGCATTGTGCAATTTTCCGCCCGCCTGTTGTATTTTTCGCAGGTCGGGCAGTTCCCGCTTGGGAAAAGAAGAGTTGCGCAGCAAAATTTGGTAAGTGGAGGGAACACCCGCCAGGCCGGTGCATTGGGTTGTTTCCATCATATTCAGAACGGTTTCGGGGTAGGCAAACGTATTGCTGATGACAAGCGCTGCGCCCACCCGCAGGTGGGTGTGCAACAGGGATGCGCCGTAGCAATAGTAAAACGGCAAGATGACCATCATCCGTTCGGCGGCGGTGAGTTCCAGATATTCGATGATGGACTCGGTGTTGGCTTGCAGGTTGCGGTGGGTGACCCGCACCAGGCGCGGGCGGGCAGTGGTGCCGGAGGTCGGCATGAGCGCGGCGTCAGAGTCCAGGTCGAAGGCGGGGTCGGGTTTAGCCCAGGGAGCAGAATCGGCCTGAAGCAGGTTGTTTTCCAACAAGAAACAGGACACCCCACTGCATAAACTGGCATATTTGACCTGGGCGGGTTTGTCGAGAAACAGGAATTTGCACTCCGCGAAATCTAACACGCGCTGAACTTCTTCGGGCGGGTATAAATTGGAAATCGGCACGGCCACCGCGCCGATTTTCAGGGTTGCCAGGTACGCGGCAGCCCACAGGGGCGAATTTTTCGCCAGGATGGCAACCCGCTGCCCGGCGCAAATGCCGCTGCCGGTCAGTTCACCCGCCAGGCGCGCGCAGATTGCCTTGAGCTGGGCGTAAGAGACCTGTCCATCGACTGTAATGAAGGCGGGGGCTTCATCGCAGGCATTGCGCAGGAAATAATCGGCGGCGTTCATGGCGGCAGGTTCTATTAAGGCCTGTGATTGAGTTTGCCGCTCACATAAGCCGCCAGGCTGGCAATCGAGTCGAAGTTTTGGGGCGTGATTTCGGAATCTTCGACTGATATTTTGAAGTGGTCTTCGAGAAACGCCACCATTTCTACCACGCCGGTCGAGTCGAGAATGCCGTTTTCGAGGAAAGAATCATTATCGCTGTAGGCAAATCCTTCGGGTGTGAAGAGGATGTTTTGGGCGATGTAGTTGCGCAGGGTTTCTTGAATTTCTGGCAGAGACATTTACTTTCTCGCTTTCTGGGGTTGATGGTTCGATATTGGATGTTCGAGTTTTGAGGCTGGAGGGTGGAGGCTCATCCAACGTGAATGCGCAAAGGCGGGGCGGCAACATTGGAGGAAATGGTGTGAACAACTTTGATGAGAAAGAACCGCGAAATTTGTATTTTGGGCAGTTCGTTGAATTTGAGCATCCAGTGCATCCAGCGGGAGGGGATGTTATCTTCCCAATAATACGCATACAACCGCTGCCAGCCTTCACGCTTGAGGGTCAATTGCAATGAGCGATGAAGAGCAACGGCCAGGTTTTTGCCCCGCAGACCAGGGGGGAGGAAAATGTCCAACGCATAGGCATCGTCGCAGGCACAATCAATCGCAAGCATGGTGAGATCAGGGTGTTGGATGGGCTTTTTTGCTTTACCAGGGGTGATACACCAAACATCGCCAATGACTACGTTTTGATTGTCTACCAACGCAAACCCCCGCAAGCCTTGTTTGAAGTGACGCAAGGCTGCCAATCGGCGATTAGCCGCCAGAAAGGTGTGTGTTTGCGCCTCGATTTCGCTTGCATGGAGTTCGATGAATTGGTAATTCAGCCCTAAAAGTGGATCTTTTGAAATCTCCAATTGCATCAAGTCGAAATACCCTGGAATGGCCACCCTCTTGTAGAAAACCTGTTGATGAAAAAACTTGGATAACTCGCGTTTCTTTACAGCATCACCAATTAACTTTAACGCAAGCTTGATGTTTTCGAACATATGCCACCCTACGTTGGTAAACGAAAATCATCCCCACGGCTAGAATTATATTAAATAATACCATAATTAGGGGAATACGTCACTGTATTTTTGGCATTGGGCATTAACAATGTTAAATTATGCGCAAAACCGTTAAACCCTGGTCACAAATTTGGTTATGCTTAGCCCTGCCCGGGCAGGCCCGGCGCATCAGGACTCTCCGAACCTTGTCAGGCCCGAGAGGAAGCAGCCATAAGGAGACGTTCCTGGGTGCCGCCGGTATCCTGCCCGGATATTCATTCGGGGCGGTGTTCCATATTCGAATATCGAATACCGAATACCGAACAGCGGTACAATTACCCCCATGACCGCCAAACGCTGGTTTATCTTTATCTTGTCTATCCTCGCAGGCGCGGGGCTGGGATTGTATTACGGCTGGGTTATCAGCCCGGTGGAATATGTAGATACCCTCCCCTCCACCTTGCGTGTCGATTACAAAACCGATTACAGCCTGATGGTGGCCGAAGTGTTCGAGAGCGAGCAAGATGTAGAAGCCGCTGCGCGCCGCCTGGCCCTGTTGGGCAGCGAGTCGCCCGCCACCATCGCCTCCGCCGCGCTAGAATTTGCCCGTCAAAACGGATATGCCCCAGCAGATATCCAACTGCTGCAAGATCTGACTCTCGCCTTGCAGGTGTGGCAGCCATGAATGATAATCGCGGCCCCTGGTTCATCCTCACCGGCCTGCTGCTTGGCATTGGCATCGGCATTGGCATCGCCTGGGGAATGCCGCAAGCCCAGCCGGTTGATACCTCCCCCGCATCACTGCGCTACGATTTCAAAGACGAATACCGCTACATGATTGCCGCCGCCTACGCCATCAGCGGTGACCTGGGACGCGCCCAGGCGCGGCTTGCCACTCTGAACGAGCTCGACCCGGTGCAATCGTTGGGGGAGCAGGCCCAGCGCATGTTGGCGCAAAATTCTTCAATTGAAAGAGTGCGAATCCTGGCGAATCTCTCCGAAGCGATTCAATCCCAGCCCCAAGCGACTCCTTCGCCCGAAGGTGGAGCGGACTCCCCTTCACCTGTCACACAGTTAAACGAGGCCAGTCCTACCCTTAAACTACCCACCGCTACCCCCACGCCCGAACCGATAGAAGCAACTGCCGATTCACGTTTTACCCCCACCCCAACCGATACCCCCTTCCCCACTTTGCCGCCGCTGCCAACCGCAACCCTGCGCCCCACGCGGACGGCCACCTCCACGCCCGATGCGCCGTTTACACTGGTCAATCAGTCCACCACCTGCAACCCCCAACAGCCGGGGCTGCTCAAAGTGAACCTGCAAAACGCCCTCGGCCAGCCCGCCCCTGGTCAGGAACTGGTCATCACCTGGTTTGGCGGCGAGGAGCATTTCTTTACCGGCTTCAAGAACGAAATCAGCCCCGGTTACGCCGATTTCACCCTGGCGAGCGGCATCGAATATGCCCTCAGCCTGTCGGAGGGCCAAACGCGCATCACCGGTCTGATTGCTCCCTCCTGCACCGGCGAGGATGGCAAGCCCTATCTCGGCTCCATCCTGCTCGAATTCCGCCAACCCTAACCCATGACCAGACCGTCTGCCCGACTGTTGCTCGTTTTCGCTGTCCTCATCGCGCTGACCTCCCTGTGCAACTTCCCCAGGGCCTTCCCGCCACCCGAACCGACAGCCTTCCCCCTGACGCGCATCCTGACCGATACACCCCCGCGCCCCACTGAAACCCCCACTACCGGCCCGTGCGGATTCGCGTGGGCAAGCCAAAGCCTGCCGGAACTATCGGAGCAGTTGCTCACGAGATTGAACGAGGCCGGTCTGCCGGTCGTTACCGCCCGCGCCGAAGCCTATGGCGAAAACTGCCTGTATAGCGACGGCACGCTGGCCTACTTCGCTGCCATGCAAACCGACTATCGCATCACGCTGGCGGTCGAGACTCTCTCTGACGCCGCATCGCTTGGCGACCTGCTGGAGCAAACCCTGGAAATCATCAACGGGTTCCCGGTCAGGGAAACGCCCGGCCCCAACCCCGGCTATATCGGCATCACCTTCCAGGCGGGCGAATTGGTCGAAAACTTGTGGTTTAAGCAAACCCAATCCGACGCTCTGCGCGCGCAGGGTTTGCGTGGAGAACAGTTATACGAAGCGCTGCGATAAAGGCATGTTTCATTTGAGTTGTAAGAAAAGCCGAGGGGCGGGTAAAAGCAATATTTTGCTTCTTGACTTTTAGCACAACCAATTGTATAATTTGTTTAGTAAATACTAAACGTTCTACACAAACCTATGACAGACAACCTCGAATCCATCAAAAACGAACTTGTAGAAGGTCTGAGCGGCATCAGCGCGTTTTGGGGCTTCCCGAAAGGCATGGGCGCGATTTTCGCCGTGTTGTATCTCTCCCCTGGCCCGCTCTCGCTCGATGAACTGGTCGAGCAGACCGGGTTGACGAAGGGCGCCATCAGCACCAACACGCGCGCCCTCTCGCGGATGGGGCTGATTCGCCCGGTGACGCGGCTGGGCGACCGGAAAGACTATTACGAAGCCGAGACGGATTTCTACCGCGCCATCCGCGCCATCCTGAAGGAGCGCCAGAACAGCGAGTTCGACCGGGCGGTTGCCTCGGTGAAAGAAACGCTCTCGAAACTGGAGGCAGATTCGGCGGGACCCGACGCGGAACGCGCTTTTTTGACGGAGCGCGTGCGGGCCCTGAACGACTTCTTTAACGCCATCGATTCCCTCGCTTCAGCGGTCACAAAGCTGGAGGGACTGGGGCTGGGAACAGTCCAGAATATCCTGAAAATTCTCAAGTAGCGCAAGATATTATCTTGCGCCACACCGGGGCCGCTCGCTGCCGGTCGGGTTAATGTTGCCAAAAAAGGAAACTGAAATGAAAATTGCTGTTACTGGTGCTTTTTCTTACTCTGGGAAGTACATCACCCGCCGCCTGCTGGCGCAGGGTCACGAGGTCATCACCCTGACCAGACACCCCAACCGCCCCGACCCGTTTGGCGGGCGGGTGAAGGCGTATCCGCTCGATTTCGACGAGGTCGGCATGGCGCGCAGCCTGGCCGGGGTGCAGGTGCTGTATAACACCTACTGGGTGCGCTTCGACAAGGGCGGGAACACCCAGCCGCGCGCGGTGGAAAATACCCGCAGGCTGGTCCGTGCGGCGGTGGCGGCGGGCGCGCGGCGGATGGTGCATATCAGCATTGCCAACCCGTCGGCGGATTCGCATTTGCCGTATTACTGGGGCAAAGCGGCCAACGAGCAAGCAGTAATGGAGAGCGGGCTGGGCTATGCCATCTTGCGCCCGACGGTCTTGTTTGGGATGGAGGATGTGCTGATTAATAACATCGCCTGGCTGCTGCGGCGTTTTCCGTTTTTCGGGCAGATAGGGAACGGGCAGTATGGCATTCAGCCGGTGTATGTGGATGACCTGGCCGCGCTGGCCGTGCAGGCCGGGGCGCGGGAAGACAACTTCACCTGGGACGCGGTGGGGCCGGATATTTTCACGTTCGATGAACTGGTGCGGCTAATTGGCGAGAAAATCGGCCACCCGAGGCCCATCCTGCACCTGCCGCCGGGGTTGGCGCTGAAGACGGCCCAGTTCATCAGCCTGTTCGTAGGCGATGTGTTGCTGACGCCAGAGGAAGTGGAGGGCCTGATGGCCGGGCTGCTGGTTTCCAAAGAGCCGCCGCGCTGCCAGACTCGCCTGGGCGACTGGCTGGCGGAGAACCGCGAGACGGTGGGAGCCAGGTATGCTTCGGAGTTGGCGAGGCATTACCAGTAAAAGAAAGACGAAAGAGCAGAGACGGTCTCTTTCGTCTTTCCTCTTTTTTCTGGCAAGGCGGGAATTTCTTATCCTTTGATGATTTCCAGCAATTTGTCTTTGATGGCCGCGTTACAGGCCAATGCTTCGTTGTGAGTATGCCCCTCGCGGCCATCCCAACTGCCGAAGTAGCCGCCCGCCTCTTGGAAAATGACCGGGAAGGGGCCGCAGTCCCAGATTGCCATAATCGGGTCGAGCATGGCTTCGGCGCGCCCGGTGGCAACGCACAGGTAGCCGTAGGCGTCGCTCCATCCGCGCGAGGCGTAGGCGGCGGCGTTGATGCGCTTCCAGGCTTCGCCGCGCCCATACCGGTACATATTGCGCTCATTTGTGTAACAGATGTAGGCCCGCTCGAAACTGCCAATCTCCGAGACGCGCGCCCGGCGGCCGTTCCACCATGCGCCCAGTCCCTCGGCGGCGCACAGCATTTCGTCGGTGCCGGGGAAGTAGGCCGCGCCAACTTTGATGACGCCTTCGATTTCCAGACCAATCAGCACGCCGTAGAGCGGCACGCCGCGCAGGAAGGATTTGGTGCCGTCGATGGGGTCGATGATCCAACGAAAGGGAGCGGAGTTTGACAACGGAGAAAGCGGAGAAGCGGATTCGGGAACGGATGGGAGCGGAGAAGCGGAATTCGACAACGGATGAAGCGGAGAAACGGATTCGGGAACGGATGGGAGCGGAGAAGCGGATTCGGGAACGGATGGGAGCGGAGAAGCGGATTCGGGAACGGATGGGAGCGGAGAAGCGGATTCGGGAACGGATGGGAGCAGAGAAGTGGATTCGGGAACGGATGGGAGCAGCGAAGCGGAGTTTGACAACGGAGGAAGCGGAGAAGCGGAGGGCGAAACGGATTCGGAAACGGAGGCCTGCGGCGAAGCGGAGAAACGGATGGTTTCCCCGAATTCCTCGCCCAAGATGGCGTGGGTGGGGTAGCGTTTTTCGATTTCGGCACGGATGAACTCCTCGGCGGCGCGGTCAGCGGCGGTGACGGGGGTGTCGTCGGCTTTGTAATCGGGGCGGACGCCAGCGTTGAAATAGCCGAGGGTGATTCTCCCGGCGCGATAGGCAATTTCGGTGGCGAAATCGAGATAAGGCTGCAGGTTCATTCGTCCTCCTTGACGAACACGCGCGGCACGCGCGCGGCAATATTGGTCATCACTTCGTAAACGTTGGTCCCGGCCCATTCGGCCAGGTCTTCAGCGGAGATTTGCTCGCCGCTGGCGGCTTTTCCGAGCAAAATTACTTCGTCCCCAAGTTCAGCGTCATCCGCTTCCAGGTTGACCATGAACTGGTCCATGCAGATTCGCCCGACCTGTTGGTATTGCTTGCCGTTAATCATCACTTTGGGCTGGTTGGTCATGCGGCGGAAGTAACCGTCGGCGTAGCCGCAGGGAACGGTGACGGTGCGAACCGGGTGGTCCGACACCCACAGCGAGCCATAACTGACCGGGTGCCCCGTCTGCGTCATTTTGCTATACACGACCTGCGATTTCCAGGTAGCGGCGGGGGCCACTTCGACCGTGCGCAGCGCGTCTTTGTCTGGATAAATGCCATAGAATAAGATTCCAGGGCGCACCATGTCGAAATAACTCTCTGGCAGGTTCAGGATGGCGCCAGAGTTAGCAGCGTGTACCAGGCGCGGGCGCAGCAGTCCGCGCTTTTCGTAGAAAGATAAGACTTCGTGGAAGCGCGCCAACTGGTCGCTGGCGTAGGAAAAGCCCCATTGTTTCTCCATGCCGGGCGTTTCGAGCGTTTCAGAATTGGCAAAGTGGGTGTAGATACCCTCGATGTCGAGATGCGGACAGCGCAGCGACTGCTCCAGGAAGGATTCGGCCTCGTACCAGCGCACGCCAGAGCGTTCCATGCCGGTATCGATTTTGAGATGCACCTTGAGCGGCCTGCCGGCGGCTTGCGCGGCGATTTCGGCGGACTCCAACACTTTAGGATGCGAAATGGTCAGGGTCAGGTCGTGTTCCAGGAAATAGGGAACGTGTTCGGGCAAGGTCCCGCCCGCCACCAGAATCGGCTTTTGGATGCCAAGTTCGCGCAGACGGATGCCTTCGTCGAGAACTGCAACGCCGATATAATCGACATGCGGTTCGATGTACGGGGCGACGCCATCCATGCCGTGACCGTAAGCGTTGGCCTTGAGCATGACCAGCACTTTGGCCGGAGACACCCTGGCGCGAATGGCCTGCGCGTTGCGGCGAAGTTGGGAGAGGTTGACGACAAGATGGGTGGGGCGAAGAGGAACCATGATTTTAGACTTTAGATTTTAGATTGAGTGAGGGAATTATACGCCCGCTGTTCAATCACGACTCACTTATCACTCGTCATATCTCACTTCGCAAACCACTCATACTTTACATCCGGCTCATTTTCGGGCGGCGGGGAGATGCCCAGTTTGGTGACGACAAAACCATTTTTCTCGTAGAAGGCGCGGGCGTTGACGTTATCCTGGAGGGTATAAAGCCAGAGGTGCTGCGGTGAAAGCGTCTGGGCGAAGCGAATCAGTTCCCCGCCGATTCCTTTCCGCCAATGGTCGGGGTGCACGTACAGGTGGTCGATAAAGTCATCTTTAATCGCCATGAAGGCGACTGGGCGGTCTTGCTCGTCATCCACCACCCAGACGGTATTTTCGACCAGGATGTTTTCGCGGAAATAAGCGACATCTTCATAGAAAAAATGCCCCTTGCGGCGCTGGAAATCGGGCGTCGATTTTTCGCGGGCGATGCGCCATAAGACAACAAGCAATGTAAAATCATCATCTTTGTAAAGGCGGGGCATGAATTTCATAAGAAACTAACCTTTTGCGTGTAAAATTGACATGTTGACAGTGTCAACATCTGCTCAAATGAAAAATCCCATACGGAAAGCGAGTTCATGATGAAAATTGTAACCGATTGCGCCGCCGATATGCCCGCCAGCGAACTGGAAGAATTGGATATTACGCAGGCCCCGCTCTTTATCCAGTTTCCCGAAGGCGAGGTCAATTCCGCCGACATCAGCGCCGATGACTTCTACAACCGGTTAGAGGCCATGCGCCCAGCCGTGCCGACCACGGCTCAGCCTTCGAGTGGCCTGTTCGAAGAGCTATACCGCAAACTGGCCGAAACAAGCAAAGAAATCTTCTCAATTCACATCTCTTCTGGGTTGAGCGGCACGCTCAATTCAGCGCAAGTCGGCGGCGAACAAGCCAAAGATGCGGCCAATGTCCACTTTTGGGACACCATGACGCTTTCGGGTGGGCAGCGCTTTCAGGTATTGGCCGCCGCTTTCGGCCAAAAGGCGGGCTGGACGATGGAAAAAATCCAAGAGCGCATGGCGGCCATTCGTCAAAACACAGAAGTGATTTACACTCTCGAAACGCTCGAATACCTGGCGCGCGGCGGGCGCATTGGGCGGGTGCAGGCTCTGCTCGGTTCGGTGTTGAAACTCAAGCCAGTCATCCATGTTTCGCACGAAGACGGCAAATACAGCACCGTCAGCAAGGCGCGCACCATTCCGGCGGCGCTCGAATCGCTCACCGATTACCTGGTGGGCGTGTACAAAAAGACCCCGGTTTGGGTCAATGTGTTGCACGGGCGTTTCCAGCAGGGCGCGGAAATGCTCTCAGAAATGGTCGAAGAACGGCTGAACGTTGCCAAATTAGAAGTCAACCGCATTTCACCGGTGCTGGGCGTGCATACCGGGCCGGGCATTGTCGGCTGCGCGGTCGTTCCAATGCAGTTGATGGAAGACCTGGTTTGATTTGAGATTTGAGATTTCAGATTTTGGATTTTGGATTGACGATTTTCGACTGAAACACGACAATTTGGTAACGAGCAGCGCATGTTTTCTCGCTGCTCGTTTGTTTTTATTGCTTACGAACTACAGAATCAGGTCCCCCAATCGCGCAAATACAAAAAATCATAACCTACGGTGCGGGTGGTGATTTTGGCAACCGGCGGCATGACCCGTTTGAAGTGGTTGCGGCGCACCCGGCGGATGACTGTATCTACAAACTCGCGGCTGAATCCCGCTTCGACGCATTCTTCCGGGCTGTAGCGTTGGTCCACGAGAAGATAAAGCAGTTTATCGGCTTCTTCGTAGGTAAAGCCAAGTTCCTGCTCGTCAGTTTGGCCAGCCCACAGGTCGGCGGAGGGGGCTTTATCAAGGATAGGCTGCGGCACGCCCACTTCGCGGGCAAGTTGCCGCACCTGGGCTTTGTACAGGTCGCCAATTGGGTTGAGGGCATGAGCCGAGTCGCCATATAGGGTGGAGTATCCAAGCAGGATTTCGGTTTTGTTGCCAGTGCCAATGACCAATCCCTTAAAGGCTTCGGATTGGTCGTAGAGGGTAATCATGCGGCAGCGGGCCATGATGTTGCCTTTGCGCATGTTCGACATTTCGGGGAATTTGGAAATCAGCCCATCGGCCATCTCTGTAATGGGAATATCGAGGTGCGGCACGCCCAAATCTTGAATGACCAGCATGGCGTGGTCGAGCGAATCTTGCGAGGAGGTCTTGTAGGGCATGCGCACGCAGAGCAGGTTTTCTGGCCCAAGCGCTTCAGCGGCAAGGTAGGCTACCAGGGCCGAGTCGATGCCGCCTGAAAGTCCAAGCACGCCGCGCGAGAGGCCAGTGCGGGTGATTTCGGCGCGGATGAAGCGCGTCAGCAGTCCCCGGACGAGGGAGGGGTTGATGGAGAGGTTGATGTTCATTTTTTGTAAGGGAGAATTTCCATCCGCACGCTATCACCCAGGGTTTCCATTTCCGGGTCTTTGTGGACGAGGATGGCGTTTTCCTGTTTGGCAATGGCTGCTATCCAGGAGTCTGCGACTGAAAGCGGGTAGGATGCTTTGATACGCGCAGCAGCGAGTAAGTAAGTTTCTTCTTCTTGCCAAATGATTGTGACAGGAAGTTCGCGGAGTGCAATGTAGCGTTTTTTTGCTTCTGCTTCTCCTACCTGGCGCATGGTCAGGTAATAGATTTCGTAAAGCACAACCCAGGGCAGGATGATGTTACGTTTTTCGGTCAGGATTAAATCGCGTACTCGTTCTGCGCCTGGTTCAATTCGCAGCATGGAGACGATGGCAGATGTATCGAGCACGTATTTATCTGCCACGAGCCCGCTCCTCTCTCCTGTATTCCATGAGGGCTTCCATCAAATTTTCGTCTTTTGCGCAGCCATACAAGGCTTCAAGTGGGTCGTTTGGCAAAGGGATGACCGTAATTGTTTCGCCATTGTCTAGCCAGGCTAATCTCGTGCCTTTTTTTATTTTGTAGCGCTTCCGAATTTCAGCGGGTACTGAGACTTGCCCGCGTTCAGACATTATCGTTGTTTCCATAAACCGGTCTCCTTATTTTCATTTTACAAGTAAAAAATAAAAAATACAAGCAAGAAATTATTTCTGCATGATGTTTTGAAGTTCTTTCAGCACAATTTCTGGCCGTTCATCCCGCAGCAGCGGCAGTCTTGTACGAGTGCGGCGCAGTTGGGCCAGGTCAATTTCGCACAGGGTTAGGGCTTCTTCGTTGTAGGGCGATTGGGCAATCATGCGGCCATCGGGGTCGAAGACGGTCGAGCCGCCGAAGAAGTTCAGGCCGTCCTCGAACCCGACCCGGTTGGCATGGGCAAAGAAGGACGTGAACAGACCAGAGTAAGCGCGGTTGACATCCTGCACCCATTGGGCTGAGCCGAGGATTTCATCGGTGACTCCGCGCCCAGGCGAAGCCGAAGTCATCAGGAACAAGTCGGCCCCATCCAGCCAGAGGGTATAGGGCGAGGAAACGTGCCAGAAGTCCTCGCAGATGAGAATCCCAACCCGGCCAAAGCGCGTGTCGAAAGCGCGGAAGCAGTTCCCAGCGGCGAAATAGCGTTTTTCGTCGAAAATGCCGTAGGTCGGCAGGTACACTTTGCGGTGAACGTGGACGATTTCTCCCGCCGAAAGATAGGCGGCGGAGATGTAAAAGCGGCAGCGGCGGTCTTCTTCTACAAACCCGACTATCATGTCCAGGCGATTAGAAGCCTGCAACAGGCGGCCGAAGAGCGGGTCATCGGCAGCGGGGCGACGCGCAACGGTGGCAGCAATGTCTTGCAAAACATAACCGGTCAGCGAAAGTTCCGGAAAAACCAGCAAACCCGCACCCGCTTGAGCCGCTTCTTGGGCGAGGGCCAGGTGCTTTTCCAGGTTGGCATCCACATCGCCGAGTTTGGTGTTGATTTGGGCCAGGGCCAGGGTGAATTTCATGGCAGCGCTCGAAAAATGGGGTAAATATGTTTTTAATCTTACCATAAGCGCGCCTTGCTAAATCGGCATTTCTGCCTATCGTTTTTTGCGCTTTCGGCAAACTGGGGTTGAACCACAGAAGTCAACTGCTATAATTTTTTGCGCTTAATGGATTTATTATAGAAAATAATAGCGATTTCACACAGAAAAAGCAAAAAACTTGACGAAAATTCATATCTTGCAAGGATTGACACTGTGAGATTCTGCGGGATAATGCGCATTCGTTATTTCAATTGAGACATGGAGTCAGAGTGAATACATCCCTAAAACTCGGCGAACACTACATCGTAGACCTTTCGAACTGTGACCGCGGCCTGCTCTTTGACAGCGAACGCGCCTATCGAACGTTTTCCCGCGCTATTCATGAAAGCGGCCTGACGGTGGTGGACGAGGGCTTCTACAAGTTCAGCCCGCATGGCTTTACCTGCTTCTTGCTGCTGGCCGAATCGCACGCCAGCCTGCACGCCTGGCCGGAATATGGCTATTGCGCCATTGACCTGTTTACTTGCGCCATTGACAGAGATTTGCTCCCGCTCATCCAGCAAATTCGAGATGCCTTTGGGGCGACCCATTTCAGTTTTCGCAAACTGGACCGCGACGCAGAACTGATTGGGCGCATGTCGCTAACCTTTGTTTCACCCCAACTGGCGGAGGCGGCATGAGCATCTGGTTTACCGAGGAATTGCACCCCTACTATCGCAAGTCGCTGCGAGTCAAGCGCATCTTGGCCGATGAGCAGACCGAATACCAGCATTTGCAGGTGGTGGAAACGGAATTTTTTGGAAATGCCTTAATCTTAGACGGCATCATCCAACTGACCGAGCAGGATAACATGGGCTATCACGAGATGATTGTCCATGTGCCAATGCTGGCTGTTGGCGCGCCCAAACGGGTACTGATTGTCGGCGGCGGCGATGGCGGCTCGCTGCGCCAGGCGCTGCGCTACCCCTCAGTGGAACAAGTCGTGGTCTGCGAACTCGACCGGCGGGTGGTAGAACTCAGCCGCCAGTATTTCCCCAAGTTCGGCGACCCCTGGGCCGACCCGCGCGCCACCCTGCTGGTGCGGGATGCCTTTGGCTACCTGGAGGAGAACCCTGGCACATTCGATGTCATCATTTCGGACACGACCGACCCCATCGGGATGGCCGAGCGCCTGTTTTCAGATGAATTTTACCGGCTGATGGTGCGCGCGCTCTCTCCTGGCGGCGCGGCGGCCACCCAGTGCGAGCAGCCCTACTTCGACACTGCCCTCATCAAGAGCATTTACCAATCGGCCCGGGCGCTCACCAAAAACCCGGCCTATTACTACGCCCAGATTCCCACCTACCCCGGCGGTGGAATTGGCTTTATGTATGTCTCAGATACCCCTTGGGAAACCGGTCTCAAGACCCCTTACCCGCCCGGCGAGAACGAATACATCAATCCCGATGTCCATCGCGCCGCCTTTGCCTTGCCGGAGTTTTTTAGGAGAGAGTTATATGGAGGACCTGACCCAATCCCCAGCCCTTCATGACACTGAAGCATCTGCCTGCTGGGGTGTGTCTTCCAGCATTGATCTGTACAATTGCGACCTGGCGCTGATGCAGGACGCGGAAGCCATTCGAGAATTTGTGCGCCTGCTGTGCGACCGCATTAAAATGCGCCGATATGGCGAAACCCAGGTGGTTTTCTTTGGCGACGATCCGCGTGTGCAAGGCTACAGCATGACCCAGTTGATAGAAACTTCGCTTATCTCGGCCCACTTTGCTGATGCCAGCCGCGCCATTTACCTGGATGTGTTTAGCTGCGCACCTTACGACCCCGAAGATGTCGCGCATTTTGCAATGGACTATTTCAAGGCGAGCCATTACGCATTACATGTCGTTGAGCGACGCTAGGCATTGATGGCCTTTAAATACAAGACCCTCGACTAAAAAGCCAAAGTCGAGGGATTTTGTTTAATCGCCAGAATCTAAAAAGTCCGCGTAACTCCATCCCCTCCATGGGGGCGCGCGTTCCCAAAAACAAAAATCCCCGTTTTCACAGGGATTTTCATGGCGGAGAGGGCGGGTTCCCGGTACGCAGCTAAGGCATTTCTATTCTCAGAAACAGGTTGCTATCGCAGCCTGTTTCTATTTTAAATACTGGAGGTTCCTATGCAGAACGAAGTCCAAACATCCAAATACATTTCTCAATCTGCGGCTGCAGAATTCCTGAATGTATCTGAACGTACTATCGCCAGATGGGTGCGGCAGGGACGGCTACGCGCGTTCCGATTAAATAATGTGACGAGGATTACCAGGCAGGATTTTGAAAAATTTATTGAGCAATACACGGGCGAAAAAACTTTGATTGATGATGAGGCCCATAACGATGTCTGAAATTTCGCTTGTATGGCATCGAGCGCATCGCATATTTCCAGTGATCTATCAGGAAGCGATGCTCAGTGCAGATGACCAAATCCCCATAACAACTTTCTCTTCGCGCATTGCGCGCCGATTACGCTTGGCAGGACACAGAGCATCAGTGATAGACGGGAACAAGATTCTAATTGCTGATGTTGCGGTTATCCTGTCAACACGAAATAGTCTCGACGCAGAAAGACAGTCTTTGCTGGCATACCTGGCCCGAAACCATTTGCATCTGGGATACATGATCCAAGTCGCTGATATTCCGGTATGGAGCTGCGTCCAAATTTCGTCAACCCAATTTATTTCAGAAACACCTACTCTTACTCCACCAATCATGGCTGGTGAGATGCAAGTATGCAAATCCTATTCATCCTCCTCTTGATTCTTGCCCTGCTCTTTGGCTTGTCGTCCATCTCCCAATCCTACGCCGCTGCCCAGCAGGCCCAGGCCGTGATTGAGACTGCGCGCGCGGCCCAGATTGCCAGCGCTGGGAATCTGGTCATCATCGTCACCCTGGCACTCTTGCTGGTGGCTGCGATTGGCGTCATCGGATATCTGCTGGTTGTGCGTTCCAGGCCACAATCCACATTGGGGCAGTGGCAACCAGGACCCTATGCCCGCTGGAGGCGTATCGAGCAACCGGATGCAAGTGCCATACTGCCCGCCATGATGAGCATGTTGTTGTACCAGATGGCGCAACATCAAAATCAAGTCAATCAGATGATACCCCTGGATGAACCCCGATGGTTGGATGAACGCGCGGAGGATGAGTTGAACACCCTCCCGGATGACCTGTGGAGACTGTAATGCGCTCCCTGTTCCAAATCATGTTGTTGATGTTGCTGCTTGCGGGCTGCGCAACGATCATCCCGCAGAATGCTTTGACTCTCCCGACCCAACCAATCCCAACCGCCACTCCAGACGTGTACCAATTGGCGCTGGGCAACATCCAGGCACAAGCCACCCTCGAAGCGATGCGGTCCACTTCGCAAGCAATTTCCGCCAACCTGACATCCACCGCGTACGCTCCAACCCAACAGGCGATTGAAACGGCGACGGAACGGGCCTGGACGATGACCGGCTGGACTGCCACCGCGGCAGTCCAGCAAACTGCCACTGCCGCAAGCGGCACGGCCACCGCTCAGTCCTGGACGCCAACGCCGGATTTCACGGCCACGGTCGAATCGGCGGCGGCCAGCGCGTATGCCACTGCCATGCACGGCGAAGCGGTTAGCGTGGAGTTGGCTATTGAGCGCGAACGGATGATGAACAAGGTCCAAGCGGTCGCACCCCCTCGATGTTCCGCGCGGCAAACTGGCGGTTGGCGTGCGCTTCACCGGCCAGCCGGTGCTGTTGGATTGGGAAACCTTCCTGCACCTGGCCGTCCTGGGAAATACCGGCTCCGGGAAAAGTATTTTCCTGCAATCCCTGGTCTCTCAGGTCATCCGGGACGAAATGCAGGTGCTGCTCTCGGACATTGACCAGACCACCTTCGGGGTGCTCGAAGGCCATCCCAACCTGGCGGCACCTATTGCCAGCACACCGCAGGACGCTCTTGGTCTGGTCGAGAAAGCCCTGGCCGAATGTGACCAGCGCGCTGAGTTGTTCAAAGCCTTGCCGGAACGTCCGCAGAAAATCAGTGAGTACAACGCCCTGGCCGTCAGGCAAGCCCGTCAACCGCTGCCCCGGATGCTGGTTGTTCTGGACGAAGCCAGCACGGTACTCAGCGCCCAGGGCGGCGCGAAAGGCGCGCTGGGCCAGGCCCTGGCCACCCTCGGTTGGCGCGGACGCAAGTTTGGCATTCACTTTGTCTTTGCCGCCCAGGAATTCACCAAGGACATCGTCGGCCCGGCGCGCGACCAGGTCGGCCTGACGCTCTGCTTCCGGGTGCGCAACGGTCAGATGGCCGAGCGGATGGGCTGCAAGGGCGCGGAACGCATCCCGGAAAATCGTCCCGGCCTGGCAATCAGCGATCGGCATGGGCCAATCCAGACCTACTTCGTGGAGCAATCCGCCCTGGGCGTTCGGCAAAGCCTGCTGCCCGCCCTGAATGAATTTGAGCGCAATCTGTTCGCTCGCGCCCTGGCCGAAGGTGGGAAACTGCCCGCATCGAAGGTACAGGAGTGGGGCAGGGTCTCCGAATGGCAAGCGCGCCGCCTGCTGGAAGCCTGGGCGCTCAAAGGTTGGCTGGCCAAGGATGCCAAAGGAGTTTTTCTCATGAACAACGATCAGCACTTCTATCTCGGTGAAGACCTCGGCATGGGCGCTAACAAACTGTTCGGCGCTCCGGGTGGAATGCAGGTGCTCTCGCAGGTGGCTACCAACGGCAGCCAACACTTGCTGAATATCAACGGCTTGCGCCAGCGCCAACGTCCGCTGGAAATCCAGACCGGGCAAGGCTCGTTCTACGTGGGCGAGGGCGCGCACGACCATGGCCGTCCGGTCGAAAATCTCGACTTCGACCGACTGACCGGCGCGCCGGAAATGGTTGCCCTGTTATACGGCTCACTGACCCGCTACCAGCAGCAGTTCGGCCCCATCAAACAGCCCATTGTGATGATGGTCGGCCTGCCGCTGCAAATGATGTCCGGGGAGGCGGCCCGCGAATACGCCACTCAGGTGCGCCAGTGGTTGAAGGGTATCCATTCATGGACTGCTGATGGGAAGCCGTATCAGGTTGAGATTGCCGAAGTCAAGCTTACCCCCCAGCCGGTGGGCGCACTCTTCGATTACGTCCTGGACGAGCACGGGCAGTTCATCCCCGAGCGAGCTGGACTGCTCAAAGATGAAATTGGCATTCTCTCGGTGGGTTTCAACACCCTTGAAATGCTGGTGGTGAGAGACCGCGCCCCGGTCGAGCGATTCACCGCCGGACGGACAGCGGGCGTGCGTCGCCTGCTTGAACTGCTCAATCCAGGCAGCACATACTCGCTGGGTGAACTGGACACCGCCCTGCGCGCCGGGCGGCTGGATGCCAGCGCTGCCTTGCCAGTCTGGGCGCGCGAGGTGAACGGGGAAATCGAGAAGCGTTGGGGCAGCTCAGCCCGGCGTTTTGAACGCATTATCGTGGTGGGCGGCGGCGCGCTGCTACTCCGCGATGCGCTCACCCGCCAGTTCAATGGCCGGGCCATCCTGCCCGATGAACCCGTGCTGTCCATTGCACGCGGACTGTTCAAACTCCTGCTGCTGAAAAAATGACGCGCCGACGTGGACGCCCACGTAACCCGACCCGCTCGGTGCGACTGGTTCTCACCGGCTGGCTGCACCCGGAATACGATGCTGACATTATCGCCTGGCTGGATTCTATTCCCCTGGGCCAGCGAATAAACGCGTTCAAACTAGCCGTCCGAAGTGGTGGCCTGGGCCTGAAACCTGCTGAAGCCGATGACAGCCAGGCAGACATCCGGGCGGCTGCCGACAGCATCCTGGGTAACTGGGAGTTCTGATTTCCTGGCTGTCAAAAAAGCAGGCGCACTTTTTTGGCAGTCACAAATTCACAGGTGAATTTCATGCCCATCCCCCCAACTCTTCCAGACCACTGGAATCCCCCGCCGCGCCGGGCCTTTACCTACTACGACATCCCCGCCACCCTGACTGAATTGGCGCGGCAAATCACTGCGGACGTGCGCAGCATTGCCTGCTACGACGCCCGCCAGCAGCCGCGTCCCCAACCTTTGAGCGCGGACAAAACCGCCGCCTTGTTACTGGATTGGGCGTTGGATGTCGTCCAGCGTAACCCGGCCCTGTTGCCGCGCTCTGGCGCGCCCCGACTGAAACTTTGGAACTGCTGGGAGAAACCCACGCCAATGGAAACCCTGCCCCCGCCGCCTGTTCGGAATCCTGCCCAAGCCCGGACACGCTACATCGCCTATCGCTGGCCGCCTGCCATTGACCAGGCCATCCGCCGCCTGGCCCACGCACGCGGCCTGCGGATTGGTGAGACTGTCCTGCGCTTGCTGGAAATCGCCATCCAGAGCTACCTGCGATACGAGTTTGAGGTCGTTCAGGAACCGCTCAACCCTCGTTCATGAGTCGGCTCATTGCCTGCTCATGCCCCGCTCATAACCTGCTCACCCCCAAAGAAAGGCCCCCTGTGAACACCATCTACGATTCCAAATCCCTTCTATATGGCGACATCACCGGCGCATTCCTGGCTTTCCTTTTGCTGGGTGTTTCAATCATCCGAAGATGTGGGGGGACATGCCGACATTGACTACAACGATGGTGCTCCTGTAACCACGCTTTTCGTTTCAATCATCCGAAGATGTGGGGGGACATGCCGACTGGTGCAATCCCCCACGGAGAGTACACCTCCTGGGCAGGTTTCAATCATCCGAAGATATGGGGGTACATGCCGACTCATGCAAGCCATGTTCTGGACTTTGGCGCCGTGGTACACGTTTCAATCATCCGAAGATGTGTGGGGACATGCCGACTCATGCAAGCCATGTTCTGGACTTTGGCGCCGTGGTACACGTTTCAATCATCCGAAGATGTGTGGGGACATGCCGACTCATGCAAGCCATGTTCTGGACTTTGGCGCCGTGGTACACGTTTCAATCATCCGAAGATGTGTGGGGACATGCCGACCAAGCCTGGTGCGGGATTTGCTATCGCGGACGACTATGTGTTTCAATCATCCGAAGATGTGTGGGGACATGCCGACGCTCGGACTAATCCTAAAGGAGTAAAGTCCCCCATGAAGTTTCAATCATCCGAAGATGTGTGGGGACATGCCGACTATTGGGTCAACTTCTCTGCGGTCGCCAGCGACACGTTTCAATCATCCGAAGATGTGTGGGGACATGCCGACTTGTTCAGCCGACGGCGACGACGTTTGTCCTGCCTCCGCTGGAGTTTCAATCATCCGAAGATGTGGGGGGACATGCCGACGAATTGCGCCGCCGTATCGCCCAAAACGATGCCGCCAACGTTTCAATCATCCGAAGATGTGTGGGGACATGCCGACACCGATGAGATGGAGCTGTACGCCCGCGCGACCGCCGAGTTTCAATCATCCGAAGATGTGTGGGGACATGCCGACACACCTACGCCCCGTAATCCTGTTTCACCCCTGTTGTCGTTTCAATCATCCGAAGATGTGTGGGGACATGCCGACCGCAGATTTTGGGACGGACAACCTGGGCGTGCGGCTCGTTTCAATCATCCGAAGATGTGTGGGGACATGCCGACCCCAAAAGGAGAAAAACCCGTGAAAACTCTCAGACTGCTCGTGTTTCAATCATCCGAAGATGTGTGGGGACATGCCGACGTGTCCTGGGGTTCCGGTGTTGCTAACGGCAGGTGACTAGTTTCAATCATCCGAAGATGTGTGGGGACATGCCGACAGACAGAAGTTAGGCAGTTTGCCGCAGCAATGGGCGTAGTTTCAATCATCCGAAGATGTGGGGGGACATGCCGACGCGCTGTTGCAGGAGAGCGAGTATAAGGTGAACGCTGGTTTCAATCATCCGAAGATGTGGGGGGACATGCCGACACCGGCGGGTGGGTTAAGCTTTCCGAACTGGAAAAGTTTCAATCATCCGAAGATGTGGGGGGACATGCCGACTGGTGGGCTTGCGACTAACCAACATGCCCCTTCAAGTTTCAATCATCCGAAGATGTGTGGGGACATGCCGACGCGGTGCCCAGCTCGTTCTGAACAGCGACTGGATTGTGTTTCAATCATCCGAAGAGGGTTAGACCAGTGAAATCACTGGATACGTTTTTTCGTAACCAGTGCGTAATC
>CAYRBO010000031.1:0-42178 GCA_964422545.1 uncultured Anaerolinea sp.
AAGCAACCGCTCTATGGTTGACCGCTCTAAAAATCTCATGGGGTGCAAGAGGTCGAAGGTTCAAATCCTTTCGCCCCGACTGAATAAAAATCACCGACCTGGTTCGGTGATTTTTATTTGGGTCGAAGGTTTCCCCTCATTGCACCCTTGTGGGGTTAAGGGGACTTCACCATCCTTTCGCCCCGACCTGTTTGAAAAGTCAAGGCTCTACCGTTTTTAACGGGAAGAAGTGAAAATCTATCCACAGATGACGCAAATTTCGCAGAAACAAAATCTGTGTAATCTGCGAAATCTGTGGACGAATCCCGTCAGAAAAGGGAGAGCCATAAAAAAACATGACCCATTCCTGAATCTTGAATGAGTCATGTTTCAAATTATAAATATTGAGTATCGAAATTATTCGTTACTCTTCCCGCTGATGAAATCTTCCGTCTTCTGGCGGCAGATGTCGTCGCGGTATTGAATGGGCGGGGTCTTGAAGAAATACGACGAGGGGCCGGTGATGGGGCCGCTCAGTCCGCGTTCGAGGGCCAGTTTGGCGCAGCGCACCGCGTCAATGATGACGCCCGCCGAATTGGGGCTGTCCCACACTTCGAGCTTGGCTTCTACATTGAGCGGGACATTGCCGAAGGTCGTGCCTTCCATGCGGATGTAACACCACTTGCGGTCGGTCAGCCACGGCACATGGTCGGAGGGGCCGACGTGGACGTTATCGGGGTCCATTTCGTAAGGAATCATGCTGGTGACGGCGCCGGTTTTGGAAATTTTCTTGCTTTCGAGCCGCTCGCGCTCTAGCATGTTGAGGAAATCGGTGTTGCCGCCGAAGTTCAACTGGTAAGTGCGGTCAATTTGTACGCCGCGGTCAACAAACAGGCTGGTGATGACGCGGTGCAGGATGGTGGCGCCGACCTGGCTCTTGATGTCGTCGCCCAGCACGGGCAGGCCGGCATCCTTGAAGCGTTTGCCCCAATATTCGCTGGATGCGATGAAGACCGGAATGGCGTTGACGAAGGCGCAGCCCGCCTCGATGATTTGCTCGACGTACCATTTCGTCGCCATTTCGGCGCCGACTGGCAGGTATGAGACGACTACATCCGTCTTCGTCTCTTTGAGCAGTTTGACGATATCAGCGGTGGGGCCGGGCGCTTTGGTAATCACCTGCGAAAGGTATTTGCCTAACCCGTCGTGAGTCATGCCGCGCACCACTGGGGCGTTCAGGTATGGAACATCGCTGAACTTGTAGGTGTTGTTTGGCTCGGCAAAGATGGCTTCGCTCAAGTCTTTGCCAACTTTGGTGGCGTTGATGTCAATTCCGAGCGTGAATTCTACGTCGCGGATGTGATAGCCGCCCAAGTTGACGTGCATAATGCCAGGGACAGTGGCGTTATCGGGGGTATTTTTGTAGAATTCCACCCCCTGAACCAACGACGATGCGCAGTTGCCTACGCCGATGATTGCGACTCGTACTTTCTTTTTGCTCATACAGTTGTATCTCCTTACGGTTTTGTTAGGTTTTTATTTCCTGCGCCTGGGGTTTGCGGGAAAGAGGGGCGATTATGCCGGTGAACATCACGGATGAAGTATAATTTTATCCTACATCGCCTAATTAAACTATCGATTGTCTCAATATGAATCCCCAACTCAAACGAATGCAGCGGCTGCTCGAAGTAGGCCGAACCCTGAACAGCATCACCGAATTACGGGATGCGCTGTTGCTCATTCTCGGCGCGGCGGCCGAATTAACCGATTCGTTTGGCGCTTCGATTTTAGACCCAGAACCCGATGGCAAGAGTCTGCGGTTTTTGGTCAATACGCCCGACCTGCAAATGCTTCAGACCCTGCTCATTCCCATCCACGAGAGCATTGCCGGGCAGGCTTTTCTACAAAAAGAGACCGTTGTGGTCAACGATGTTAGCCGGGTGGCCTATCACTCCAAACGCGCCGATGAGTTGAGCGGTTTCCCAACCTATTCGGTCACGGCCTGTCCTATCCTGTTTCGCGGCGAAGTGCTGGGGATTTTGGAAGTCATCAACAAAGCGGGCGGGGCCGATTATACGGGCGAAGATGTCACCATGCTGGAGACGCTTGCTGCCCATGCCGCCATCGCCATTCAAAATGCGCACTTGCAGCAACAGTTAGAAGAAACCCGTGATGAAGCCCAACGGCTCGATAAAATGAAAACCGACTTCGTGGCAATTACATCGCACGAACTGCGCACCCCGCTGGGGCTGATTCTTGGACATTCTACCTTCCTGCGTGAGCTAGTCGGGGAGGAACACCACGAGCAGCTGGATACCATCATCCGCAACGCTATGCGCTTGAAGGAAATCATCGACAGCATGACCCGCGTGCACAACATTGAGAGCGGGGTTGCCTCGGTTCGACGGCGCACGGTTTCGGTGCGGAAATTAGTCCTCGATGCCCTCGCGGCTGTCCGCAAGGAAGCCGAATCCAAAAGCATTACCCTCGGCTTCGACATTGAAGATTCTGATTTGATGGTTGAAGGTGACGCCGATAAGATTGGGATTGCCATTCTCAACGTGATTCAAAACGGTGTGGCATTTACCAACCCAGGCGGTTATGTCTTTGTCGTGGCCGAAGAAGTGCCGGGATATATCAAAATTGCGGTCAAAGACAATGGCATCGGCATTCCAGCCAAAGACCTGCTTCATATTTTTGAGCGATTCTACCAGGTAGAATCGCATCTCACCCGCAAACACGGCGGCATGGGACTGGGTTTATCGGTTGCAAAGATGAACATCGAACTACACGGCGGGCGCATTTGGGTAGAGAGCACCGAGGGCCAGGGCAGCACCTTTACCATCCTGCTGCCGCTCGATGCTGACCAGGCCAAAGCCGCCGATAAGGTCTTCATTAGTTGACATGGACGTTTCCCTCGTCATCGCCGGGCAACTGCGCCGACAGTTTCTCATCCCTCCCGAAGGTAAACCACTCTTAGACAAACCGGGAGGGAATTTGTTGTATGCCGCCGCTGGGGCGCGCCTGTGGGTCGAATCCGTTTCCCTGCTGGCGCGCGTGGGTGAAGATTTCCCCAACGACTGGCTGCGCAGTTTCCAACAAAAAGGGATGGATACGCGCGGCGTCAAAATCGTCCCTGCTTCGATGGATTTACGTTCTTTTATTGTCTACACCGATGAAAGGAATTTCCAGCGTTCTAACCCGGTCTCGCATTTTGCCCGTCTGGGTTTGCCTTTCCCAAAAAGTTTACTTGGTTACCAGCCGCCTCAGAACGAACAGGACAGCCGCACGCAAGCCAACCCCGATTCACCCAAACTCTCCGATATCCCCGCCGATTACCGCGTCGCCAAGGCCGCCCATCTGGCCCCGCTCGACCTGCTGACCCACTCTCAACTCGCCGCGGCTTTTCGGCACAATGGCGTTTCCTACGTTACCATTGACCCCAGTCCTGGTTACATGAACGCCAACTATCTCGATGACCTGCGTTCGCTCTTGCAAGGCGTCACGGCTTTTCTGCCCTCCGAAGAAGAAGTTCGCAACCTGTTCTGGGGCCGCACTCATGACCTGTGGGAGATGGCCGAAACGCTCGCCAGTTTTGGCTGCGACATTGTAGTCATCAAACGCGGCGCGCGCGGGCAATTGGTCTATGACCGCATGGGCAACCGCAAGTGGGAAATCCCCGGCTACCCGTCGAACTTCGTCGACCCCACCGGCGCGGGCGATGCATTCTGCGGCGGCTTTTTGGCCGGCTATGCCGCCAGCCTCGACCCGCTGCAAGCCGCCCTGCATGGCAACATCTCTTCTTCGTTTGCCATCGAAGGCAGCGGCCCCTTTTACCTGCTCGATTCTATGCCCGGCCTGGCGCAGGCGCGCCTGGCTTCGCTGGCAGACCTGGTGAGGCAAGTATGAGTGCCCTTTTAACCTTGCTCGAAGACCGCATTCTCGACCTGGCCGTCCAAATCCAGCAAATCCCCGCGCCCACGTTTGGAGAATCGACGCGCGCCCAGTTTGTTTTGGAACGATTTCGCGCTGAGGGATGGGCTGATACCGGAATGGATTCCGCGGGAAACGTCTATGCCCGTTTAAGCGGCGGAGGGCAGGCCCCGCTGGTTGTTTCCGCCCATCTCGACACCGTGTTCCCAGCCGGAACATCCCTCGCTGCGCGGCGCGAGGTGGGCCGCATCTACGGCCCTGGCATTGGCGATAACTCGCTAGGCGTGGCGGGCCTGTTTGGCCTGGCGTGGATGCTGCGCGAGCGGGGCATCACCCTCCCCGGCGACCTGTGGCTGGTAGCAAACACGTGCGAGGAGGGACTGGGCGACCTGAAAGGCATGAAAGCCGTCTGCGAACGATTTGGTCCCTCTCCGCTCTGCTACCTGGTGTTAGAGGGCATGGCGCTCGGACACGTTTACTATCGCGGCACAGGCGTGCGCCGTTATAAAGTCACTATCCACACCCAGGGCGGTCACTCCTGGACAGATTTCGGCAAGCCATCAGCCATTCATGAACTCTCGAAACTGGCTGCTCAAATTTCGGCTCTCAAAGTACCATCCCTGCCGCGCACCACCTTCAACGTCGGGCGCATCGGCGGTGGGACGAGCATTAACACCATCGCGCCCGAAGCCTGGTTCGAGCTGGATTTGCGCTCTGAAGGCGCGGCTCAATTGAAAGACCTGGCTCGGCGAGTCGAGTCGCTGCTCGAAACGGCCCAACAGCGCGGCGTGCGGGTGGAGTGCGAGGTCATCGGCCAGCGCCCGGCAGGCGAGATTTCACCCTCGCACCCCCTCATTCATCTGGCGGCGTCCATCCTGCGCGAATTGGGCATCGAACCGAACCTGACGAGTGGCTCGACCGACGCCAACATTCCCCTCAGTCTGGGCTACCCGGCCCTGGTGCTGGGCATTACGCGCGGCGGTGGGGCGCATACCGCCGGGGAATACCTCGAAACTGGCCCGCTCGCAGATGGGATGCAGCAGTTATTCCACTTTGTAATTAAGGCCTGGGATGTGTAGAATCGTGAGAGCCGGGGACGCCGACCCCGGCTCTCGACTTAAGGAGGAGAAGAGAAATCACTGTGCTTAATATATCATTGTGGTTTGTGTTATGCTTGACGCTTGCTATACGCTTTTCCTATGCTTACCCCACGCCCTGGTTAAGAAATGGTTAAAAACGCAAAAGGACACTCACAATGCAAAAAATTTCCCTGCCTCGTAATGTGTGGGTACTGACAGCCACCTCGTTCCTGACCGACATCTCCTCTGAGATGCTCACCAACCTGATTCCGCTCTTCCTGGCAAACGTGCTGGGCGTGCGGACGAGCGTCATTGGCCTCATCGACGGGATTGCCGAGACGACCGCCAGCCTGCTCAAACTCTATTCCGGCGCGCTTTCCGATAAACTCGGCAGCCGCAAATGGCTGACGGTGGCTGGGTACGGTCTCTCCACCCTCGCCAAGCCCTTCCTGTATTTTGCCTCCACCTGGGGCTGGGTGCTGGGGGTGCGCTTTGCCGACCGAATTGGCAAGGGCATTCGCACCGCGCCGCGTGATGCCTTGCTGGCAGGCAGCGTCGATGAAAAACAGCGCGGACTGGCCTTTGGCATGCATCGCGCCGGAGATACAGCAGGAGCCTTTACCGGCCTAGCAATTGCCGCGCTGGTCATTTACCTTACCCAGTCTGGCACGGCCCAACTGACCCGCGCCACCTTTCAGACGATTGTGCTGGTCTCCATCATCCCGGCTGTGTTGGCCGTATTGGTGCTGGCCCTGTTTGCCCGCGAAGTAGCCCAAAAGCCCAATACATCTGCCCCAACCCTCAGCCTGGCGGGAATGGACAAGCGCTTCAAACTGTTCCTGCTGGCAGCAATTTTGTTCACCCTGGGAAACTCATCCGACGCCTTCATCATCCTGCGCGGGCAAGAACGCGGCCTGAGTGTGTTGCAGGTGATGGGCATGTTGTTGACCTTCAATGCCGTTTACACCGTGCTGTCTGGGCCGTTGGGCGCGCTTTCTGACAAAATTGGACGCCGCAAACTCATCCTGGGCGGCTGGCTGGCCTATGGGCTGGTTTACCTCGGTTTGGCCGCCTCGCAAACCGGGGCGCAGGTTTGGGTTTTGTTTGGGCTATATGGGGCGTACTACGCCGCCACCGAAGGCACAGCCAAAGCCTACGTCGCCGACCTGGTCCCCGCCGAACGGCGCGGCACGGCCTATGGCCTGTATAACGCCGCCCTCGCGCTGACGGCGTTCCCGGCCTCGCTCATCGCCGGGATACTCTGGCAGGGAATTGGTTCCTGGAGCGGCTTTGGCCCCTCCGCGCCGTTCGTGTTCGGGGCGGGGATGGCATTAGGGGCAAGCGCGATATTTTACCAAGTAAAGAGTGATCAGTGACAAATGAATTACGGCAAAGGAACTTCCTGGTAGATGATTTCATCGGCTGATTGCGCCAACGCCTCAGCCGATGTCTTGTACTGGTAGACGCCTTTTTCTTCACGAATACTGCCGCCGATTATGAGCAACCGCACAATTGGGGTTGTCAATTGGATACGGTGTTGCGAAATTTCATTGCCAAGTACATGGTGTGCTTTGTAATACCAATCACGACTCTCACGAGCCGAACCGAGCGCGTATTCGAAAAATCGCGCCCGGTCTTTGCCTGTACTTTTGGAATACCCTTCGGCAATATTCGCGCTGATGGAACAAACGGCGCGATAGAGTTGGTCAGCCAGACCGCGCGCGCTCATCTTTCCAAAGTTTGCTCATATCGTGCCAGGCAATCTCAGAAAGAAAAAGCGCCAACCGATACGCTTCCACCTTCCAAAGCGCATCTTCCGTAATTTCTACCGGCAACCCTTTCACCCACTCACCATACTTCATCACAATCATCCTTTCCTCACTCCTCACTTGTCACTCCTCACTCATCACTTCAAAATCTTAAACACCCTCCCCTCCGTCGTCCCCTGCACCTCGGGGAAGTAGGCCAGCCAGGCGTGAGCCGGTAAAACGCGATATTCACCCGCCAGGGAGGGGATGATGGTGTAGGTTAGAACATAGGTCCCGGCGGGCAGGTAATCGGCGCTCCATTCGATTCGTTCGCGGTAAATTTGCGGGCGGTTGAAATACCACCAGCCCCAGCCCGCGCGGAATGGGTCGTTCTCGTCGAACTGGATTTCTACCGATTGGCTTTCCTCGCCCTGCTGACTGGTTTTGAGCGACGGGTCGAGAATCTCGGCCCCGGCGGGGACGTAATCTTCCACCATGAAATAATAGACATCGTTTGGAATCGTCACGGTCACGCGCGCGGTGATGCGCCCCGATTCATCATCGCGCATCTGATAGGAATCCACCGGCTGGCACTTTTCCCCGTTACATTGCAGGTATTCGCGGCTGATGGCAATCCCCCGGTTGATGGCGGGCGCCGTTTCGACGGGCCGCAGGGCAGAGAGCATGGCGCGGTAATACAGGCGTCCCACCCCGGCCCCGCGGCTAATGGTGAGTTGGTTCGCGCCGTTAAGCATCATCTGGCTGAGGGGCGTGATGGTCGTCACCGTCGTCAGGTTTTGCGGGCCAGCGGCCTGTCCCTGGGCAATGTTCACGCCATTAAGACCAGCGGAGAAGGCGAAATCGGCGCGGAACTCGCCGGTGGCAGCCATGAAACGGTTTAAGGCCAGCACAATCCAGGCATTTTCATAATCGGAAGCCGGCCAACCCTGTGGCCCGCGCCCTGAACTGCCGCCCAGGGCAGATTGCGCGGCCAGGTAGCGCGCCGCGTCTGCTGCCAGCGGGCTGGCCGGGTCGCGCTCAGTCAGGGTGTAAACCACAATCGCAGTGCTATAGAGCGGCGAGCTGGGCGTCAGCCAGCCGCCTTGTTTGCTCTCCCAGTGAACGCCGGTCGCCGAGCGGATGGCGGTCGCTTCCAGGTCCGATACCAGAGTCTTGATGCGCTCATCGGATGGGTTGTAGCGCGAGAGCGTCGTCGCCAGCATGGCCCTGGCCCAGGGGTCGAGCCGCTCGCGCTCGCCGTAGAGTTCATCGGCCAGGTAGCCGAAGTTGTTCAGGCTGCCAGTCTCTTGCAAGACGAAGGCGTAAAATGCGGCGCGGTTGGCCCAAAATGGGTCGGTCAGGCTGACGGCCCCGGTGAACGGTTCGGCAGTGGAAAATAGATAATCGCGCCCACGCTGAATGGCTTCCAGCAGGGCGGCATCATCTCCTGCCAGCCCGCTTTGGCGCACTTTCTCCAACCCATAGACAATGTAAGCCGTCAGGTAAGCGTCGGTCTTGTCGCTGCCGAGCGCCCAGGGCCAGCCGCCGTCTTGCTGTTGCGCGGCCAGCAGGCGTGCGGTCGCAGCGCGGAGATCGCGTTCCAGGCGTGCGCGCAGGGTTGGGTTTTCGATGCCTACGCTTTGCAGGGTCAGGTAGGTGACGGTGTTGGGCAGCAAGTACGAGAGAATCTGTTCGCTGCTCCAGGCCGGTTCGGGCAGGGTTCGAGAGTCGAGCGCGCTCAAAATCGCGGAAGCCAGCGAAGGCGAGAGTTCGAGGGTCAGTTCCCCGCCCAAGGGCTGGAAGGTGCGCGGGACGGCGAGTATCTCGGTCAGCGTGGAATCTGAATCCGTCAAAATTCCCGACGTGCTGAAGGTTTGCGGGGCGGTGTAGCGCAGCACCGGGATTGCTCCATCGTTCGGGCGTGCCGCGTCTTGGAACTGGGCGGATTGCACCGCAAAAACCGGCTCTAGCGCTTCGACATCGCCCACCGTACCGCGCCAGACCACCCGCGCCCGGCCATTGGCCGGGATGGTGATTTTCTGTTCGGCGCTGACGCCCTCC
The DNA here is from genome assembly GCA_964422545.1 of uncultured Anaerolinea sp. GTDB lineage: Bacteria > Chloroflexota > Anaerolineae > Anaerolineales > Villigracilaceae > UBA5195. The sequence goes on from CAYRBO010000031.1 coordinate 8,801, forward strand.
TGCAGCCGGAAGCCGTTTGCCGTCAGCCGGACGGTGGCCTGCTGCTCTTGGGCGGTATTGTTGTTGACAATCGCCGCCAGTTCGGCCTGGTCGCCCACCACCAAAAAGCGTGGCGTCTGCGGGCGAATCAGCAGGTCTTTGGTGGTCACAACCCGCACGCGGGCCTGCCCAACTTTGGTATCCTTCGTCAGCCCGCGCGATTCAACCTGCCAGGTGGTCAGGCTGTCGGGCAAAGTTAGCCTAATTTGGGCTTTGCCTTGCGCGTCGGTGAGGATGTCGGCTTTCCAATAGGCGGTATCGGGGAAGTCCTCGCGGATGGTCAGGATGTCACCGCCGCCGCCCCCGCCCCTGCCGCCGCCGAAATCTAACAGGCGGCGGGTGAAAATGGCATTGGTCAGACCGGTGCGCACGCCCAGCGGCTGGATTTTGTAATAGGCCGGGACGATGTCCTCCGCGTTGGGTTCGGCCAGGGCCAGCGCGGCCAGGTCCACCACCGCCAGCGAAAACTCACCCTGCACCGGCTGGCCCTTATGGTCGGTGACGGTCAGGTCGAGCGTGAGTGTATCGCCGGGTTTGGCGCGTTCGGGCGTGGCCTTCAAATTGATGTTAAGCGTTAGGGCGGCGGGGTCAACCGGCAGGTTGAGATAACCCTGCCTGAAACTCGCGCCCGGCCCCAGCAAGGTGGCCGAGACGTAAATGTTGGGGGCTTCTTCCACCGTGATGGGCAGGCGCAGGCGATAGCCCTCCGCCGGAACAGAGACCACCTGTACGCTTTTGAACGTGCCGCGTTCGGTGGTGAGCAGGGCTTGGGCTGGCTCATTGAACGGGTTTGGGATGAACACGTCCGCCGTCTCGCCGGGATGGTAATCACTCTTGTCGGCGGTCAGGCGCAGCTGGTCATAGGGCAGGTTGGGCCAGGCGGCATTTTGCGCGCCGCCGACCCATAACAACAGTTGGGTTTTGGCGTTACCGCTGGTCACTTCGAGGGCGTAAGTTCCGGCTTCGGGGGGCGTAAATGAGACTTCGCCGCGCCCATCCGCGCCGGTGGTGACGGCTTTGCTCTCGACTGGGGTGAAAACCGGGGTGAAGTTGTACCCATAGCCGAGGTCTTCGCGCTCCCAGCGCACTTTCTTGAACTCGGCCTGGGTGGCGCGCGCGAGGGGATTCTGCTCCCAATCAACCGTCAGCAGGTCAAAGTTCATTGGCGACCCGGCCTGCCCAAACCAGACCTGCGGACGGACGCCGATATAAAACGAATCGGGGTGAACGATGAGCGTGGCGCGGGCGCTGACCGGGAAGCCGCCGCTCTCGGTAGCGGTCACTTCCAGGGTCAGTTCGGAAGTATCGTTGACGTTGATGTCCTTGAGCGGGATGACGAAGCGGCCATTGGCGTCGGTGCGGCCCTCGCCGCTTTGGTAGGTTGCGCCAAGCGGTTTCTCCAGCGAGAGCCAGCCGCTTGTATAGACGCCTGTGCTGTAGGAAGGGATGGAGAAATAGTCCCGGCGGTTGTAGAGATTCCACTTGAAGGGCAGGTCGGCAGCGGGCGCGCCAAAGAAGTATTCGGCGCGCACCAAGCCGGTGAGGGCTTCGCCGCTTTGGGCCGGGTTGGGCTGCATTTGCACGCTCAGGTTGATTTCTGGTTTGCGGTAATCGGCCACCTGGAAGTAAATGCTGTCGTTCTGCGCCCACTGGTCGCGGCCCAGGTCAACCGAGATGGCATAGCCGCCGGGAATGGCCTTTTCGGGCAGGCTGAACTGCCCGCTAAACGTTCCATATTCCGAAAGGGTGACGCTGCGCTCCTCCAGCACGCCGTTTGGGTCGCTCAGGCGCAAAGTCAATTGGGTGAACCCTGCCGGGCTGTAACGGCCATCATAGAGCGTGCGCAAAATGCCGCGCAGCGAGACCACATCGCCGGGGCGGTAAACGGGCCGGTCGGTGTAAAGATAGGCCACCGGGCGCGGGCCGCTGGAGTCGAAAGGCAGGTCGAAATCCCAGGCGTTAATGCCCATCTTCCAGTCGGGCGAGCCGACCCCAAACTGCTCCTCGCCGGGTTTGCCGATGACAACCATCCGCACGGATGAGCCGGATGGGATTTCCCCACGCCACAGACCGTTGGCGTCGGTCTCACCGTTCGCAATCCGCGCGCCTTTTTCATCGTACACGCGCACAGTGACGAAACCGGCCGGCTGGCGGGTGCGCAAGTCCACCGCCCAAACCAGCACTTCCGTGGCGCTGGCTTTGACCGTCACGTTGACATCGCTGGAGACCAGCAGGCGCGTATTGCGGGAACGGTAGGAAATGTCGGGCGAATCGACCTGCACCAGGTACAAACCGGGCGGGAGCGGCCCCTCGCTCAGGGAAAATTCGACCGGCTGGTTCAGGTTGCGCGGCAGGTTGGGGCGCAAGGCCCAGGTTTCATTATCGGGCGGGACGAAGGTTTGGCGGAAATTGTAATCGCTGTCGAGGCGCAGGAAGTCATCGAGCGTGAGCGTGCCGCGCGAGATGAGTATCGTCTGCACGTTGACCGCCCGCACGCTCAAGACCGGGTCGCCCGGGCGGGTGAACAATTCCTGGCTGTACGAGCCATAATCGAGCGAGGGCGAGGCGTCTGGTTCGCGGAAGGTAAAGCGGATGTCCTGTCCGAGCGTTTGTCCCCATTCATCCGATAGCGTGGCGGGCAGGGTCAGGGTGTAGGTCTGACCAGGGACCAAGCCGCCGTAGATATTGATGGAGTTTCCATCGACCACCGCGCCAAAGGATTCGTTGCGGGGCGAAAGGACGAGCAATTCAGACAGGTTGGTTCCTTTGGGAATGTTGGGCGGCGCGCCAAAATACAAGACCAGCCCCTCAGAGGGGGAACGCACTCCACCTTCTGCGATGTTAGCGCCCTCGAAGCGGAAGGGGCGATAGGTGGAAAATTGCGACTGGATATCTTGCCCAAGCGGCGCTCCGCCGCGCGAACGGGAGGCAGCCCCCACCGTCAGCGTGTAGACCGTTTCGCGGGGCAGCAACCCGCCTGAAGCAGTGAACGTAACGACCGTGCCGCGCTCATTCCAGGTGAATGCGCCGGGAACGGCGTTTCCATCTGGCCCGCGCAGAGCAAAAGCCGCCTCAACGCTGGCTTTGTCCATTGGCTGGTTGAAGGTCACTTCGATTTTTGGGTCGAGGCCGATGAAGTCGCCGTTCCAGGGCGAAATCTCCAGCACTTCGGGCAGGGCAGTGCGGAAGGCCCAGGCGGTGTTGGGGGCGGAGGCGTCGAGCGGCGTGCCAGCGCTGCTTTTGAGCGAGGGGTTGACGCGCACGGTGTAATCAACTCCACCCGCAAGGCTGGGGTCGGGGTAAAAGATGTAGGTGCTGGTATTCAGCCATTCGCCGCGTCCGCTGGCGGCGGGTTCGAGGGTGAACCCGGCTGGCAGGGAGGCCGAATCTGTCCCAAGCGGCACGACCGGCTGGTTGAAGGCCGCTACCACCGCCGAATCGGGACTGACGGCCTCGGCCTGGGGCGCGGGCAAAACCTGGGCCACGCGCAACAGGCCGGGAGTGCGGTAAGAGAGGGTCACTTCACGCGGCAGGGCAAGCCCTTTGGCGGTTTTTGCGCCTGTGCCGAGCGTAATTTCAATAGATTCCTCTGCCGCGAAGGCCTGGGCCGGGGTGATTTGCAGGGTGGAATCATCCAGCCAGGTGAACAGGAATTGGGACGTATCTGGCGAGCGCAGGGCTGCTTCGACCGAGGCGCGCTCCATTGGCTCGCTAAAATAAAAGGTGAGCGGGGTTTGGAGGCCGATTTGGCTGCCAACCGGCGGCACGCTCTCGACGATGGCCGGGGGAAGCGGCAGAGCGGTGAGGGTAGGCGTGGCGATTGGCGTGGGCGGTGTGGCAGTGGGCAGGCCGGGCAGGTTCAGGTTGCAGGCTAGCGAGAGAATTAAGATAAATGCCAGGGGAAGGAATACAAAACGACGCTTCATAACAGCCTCCATGAGTGATTCGATTATATACCTTTAGGATGGTGATAGGGCCGGGAAAGTTCCAGCGTCTCGGTAGCCACGGCTAGGGACGGAAAAAAGCCCCTGCGCTTTGCGCGGGGCGCGGGGTCTTTTTTGGAGGGCGGAGCGCGAAGAGTTTTAAGTCGTTTTTCATTCCAGTTCCCGCAACCGCTGCGCCATCAGGAAAACGGCGGTGGCAAGCAGCAGAGCGATGAATATCCAGTACCAGAAGTGGAATAGCAATATTACGGCGCTGACGACAGCCAGCAGGGTGGTGATGACGGTCACCGTCTCGACAAAAGCCCCGCGCAAGATGGATTCGACCACCAGAAACAGAATTGTGGCAATTGCAAGCCCGGCTCCCAGGTAAGCCGGGCTGAAAATCATCAGCGCGGCTATCGTGAACAGGAGCAGGCTCAGGCTGATGGCGGCCCAGGCCTGTGCGGCGCGCTCGAAGCGCATTTGCGCGGCGACCACCGGCTCTGCCAGGCGGTGGATGTGAGCCTGCGGGTCATCCTGTATGCCCTGGCGCAGTTGCTCCAGGCGGTTGGTCAGGCCGTCGAGCAGGGCGGCGTTTTCCGAAAATTCACGCCGCAGGGCGCGGACTTCGGCCCCCAACCCATCCTTGACCTTTTCGAGGGCGGCATATTGCCTGGCGAGATGCGGGTTGCCTTCCATTCCTTTCAATTTTATGCCGAGCGCCTGCAATTCCCCGGCTTTTTGCGGAATCAGCCAATCGAGTTCAGACTGGCGCGCGGCCAGTTTTTCGCAGTTTTCTTCCAGCAAGGTCAACGCTTGGGGGGGCGGGGGAACCTTATCTAGCCCGGCGAAGCCAAGCGGGTCGTACCATGAGCCGCGCGGGGAGCCATCCCGGTTGTACATTGGCCCGGCGGGGGCGTTTTCGCCAGAGATGGGGTCACGAGCAAAGAGTCCCCACAGGCCGCGATATTGACTGACCCAGGGGGTGGAATCATCCACCAGCACCGGTGACCAGGCCGCAGCCTGCCCGGCCCCGATGGAAAAGCCATCGCCCCGGGCATAGTCCACGAAGGGAATCCGAAACGGGTCGAAGGACTTTTGTCCCAACGTCTCTGTCCAAAACTGATTGAAGACTGCAAACCCGCGCCGCACCCAGCCGGGCAGGTCGAGGTGGGCTTCGGCCATGTATTCGCCGGGGCGGAAGTAGGAGGCGTGCGACCCAGCCCCGACGTAAACGACCGGGTGGCCGTCTACGAAATCGAGTTGGTCGGCGTCGTCCCAGCGGCGGCGCAGGTCGTCGCCTTTATAGTCGTGCGAAGCGTAGGCCAGCCATTCAGGGACGAGTTGGTCGCCTTGCTGATAGAGGTAAATTGAAACGAGTTCCCAATCGGCTTCGTGGTCATTGACGCCGTTGAAGCCGGAACGCCAGTTGTTGTAGCAGTAAAAATACCAGTATTGCAGCACCGTCCAGCCGTTGTGCCGCACGACGCGCCCGTAGTAGGTGTAGCGCGGGTTTTCTTTTTGGATATGATGATAGGCAATTTCTGCCGCAGCCGCCAGGGCGGCCGGAACGCGCCCGCGCAGCAGGAAGGATGCCGAAAACAGGGCATCGACCACGCGCGGGAGCAGGCCGCCGCGCGCCAGGCGTCCCAGTCCGGCGTGGAAGACGTTGTCGCTTTCGGCGTTCAGGCGGGCCTGCTCGGCCAGGGCCAGGGCGGCTTCGGACAGGCTGAGCGGTTCGATGAAGCGGAGGTAATGAACCGTGCCGAAGGACGCCGGGCGCGGTTCGATGAGCTTTTGCAAATCGAGTTCGCCCTGTGGCACGAGCAGGGTATCGCGCCCGCCCCATTCGCTCTGGCTGCGGGGGCTTTCGGGCGCGTGCGACCACAGACTGGATTCACGCACGTAAGTTTCGACATCGGTCGGATAAAATTTTTCGCCGCGCGTGAACTTTAGCACTGGCTCGAAGCGGCGCAGCAAGCCAAAATCGGAAGCGTCGGCAGACATGGAGGGGCGGTCAATCGAGGCGTTCACCCGGGTCCGTCCTGATTCTAAAAATGCGTTGGACATCGGCCTGGTTGAGGGCCAGGGCGATGAAGGTGTCGGAGGCCATGACGATGTAGTTGGGCTGGTCGTAGAAATAGTCGAGCAGGGTAATTGTGAGCGAGATGGCCGTCCAGACCATCAACACAATCCAACTCCAACGCTTCATGCGCAAGAAAGCGATAAGCACAATAAGACCACTCATCGACAAAAAAGCGTAGGCTGCACTGTTGAACAAGGCCCAGCCCTGGGTGGTGAACTGAAAGCCTTCAAAAAGCGGCTCGCGTAAGCCGTTTTCGAAAATCCCGGCCTCAAACAAGGGTTCAATGGCCTGGGAGAGCCGCACCAGAAACAGGATGAAGATGGCCCAGGCAATGAGCGTGACGGCTATTGGGCGTTTTTTGCGGTTACGTTTTACAGTGGGTATCATTTTCGTATCCATTTTAGTATACAATGACTGGCGACCTTTTTCAAAACAAAACAGGAGACAACCTTCGTCTCCTGTTTTGTCTGCTAAAAATCGGTGTGAATGCTTCCTTTAGGAATTTGCCGCAGGTCGTAGGGCGTGACCTGGTAAACGTAGTAGTTTAACCAGTTGGAAAAGAGCAGGTGGGCGTGGCCGCGCCAGCGCACTTTGGGCGTGGCCGTCGGGTCGTCGCCGGGATAGTAGTTGCGCGGGACGTGGATGGGCAAGCCCTTGTTTACATCGCGGTCGTATTCGGCTTTTAGCGTCAGCGGGTCATATTCCGAGTGGCCGGTAACGAAGATGTGGCGGCCATCCTTCGAGCCAACCAAGTACACCCCGGCTTCTTCTGATTCGGCCAGGAGTTGAATCTCGTTCACTTTTTCGATGTCGGCCCGGCGGATTTCGGTGTGGCGCGAATGTGGGGCGTAGAAGGTATCGTCGAATCCGCGCAGCAGGCGTTCAGTCGGCGCAAGCACCTGATGTTCGAAGACGCCGAACATCTTTTGGGGCAGGGGATATTTCGGGATTCCGTAGCGATGATACAGCCCGGCCTGCGCCCCCCAGCAAATGTAAAAGGTCGATTCCACGTTCGTTTCGGCCCAGTCCATAATGCGGGTCAGTTCCTGCCAATAGTCCACTTCTTCAAATTCCATCTGCTCCACCGGCGCGCCGGTGATAATCAGGCCGTCGAACTTCTCGCTCCGCACCGCCTCGAAGGTTTCGTAGTGGTTGAGCAGGTGTTCGGCGTCGGTGTTCTTCGATTCGTGGGTAGCGGTGTGCAGCAAGGTCACATCGACTTGCAGGGCCGAGTTGCCCAGCAGACGCAGCAACTGCGTCTCGGTGGCAATTTTGGTCGGCATCAGGTTCAGGATAGCCATGCGCAGCGGGCGAATATCCTGATGTTCGGCGCGCTCTTCGCCCATGACGAAGATGTTTTCTTGCTCCAAAATGGAGCGGGCAGGCAGGGTGGATGGAATTTTGACGGGCATATTGCCTCCGGCTGTAAATCAGTAAGCAGGGAAACAGGTAGACAGGAGAATCTTTCCCTGTCTACCTGTCTACTTTCAGGCATTCAGTGCCTGGTCGAGGTCCCACAGGATGTCGTCAATGTCTTCGAGACCGATGCTCAGGCGGACAAAATCGGGACTGACCCCGGCAGTGACCTGCTGTTCGGCGGTCAACTGGCTGTGGGTGGTGGTGGCGGGATGGATGGCGAGCGATTTCGCATCGCCAACATTGGCAAGGTGGCTGAAGAGTTGCAGGCTGTCAATGAATTTCTTACCCGCCTCGGCGCCGCCTTTGATGCCGAACCCAAGAATCGCGCCCGCGCCCTTGGGGAGATAGCGCTTCGCGCGCTCATAGTCGGGATGGCTCTTCAGACCGGGGTACTTGACCCAGGCGACCTTCGGGTGCTTCTCCAGGTATTCTGCCACCGCCTGGGCGTTCTGGACATGCCGCTCTATGCGCAGAGAGAGCGTTTCAATGCCCTGGATGGTCTGCCAACTGTTGAACGGCGACTGGCAGGCGCCGATGTCGCGCAGGACGTGGACGCGGGCTTTGATGATGAAGGGCGGCAGGCCAACCTGCGCGAGCGTGGCGTAAACCAGGCCGTGATATGACGGGTCAGGCTCATTGAAATTGGCGAATTTGCCGTTGCTCCAGTCATAATTGCCGCCATCGACAATAATCCCGCCGATGCTGGTTCCATGACCGGCGATGAACTTGGTTGTCGAGTGGGTGATGACGTGCGCGCCCCACTCGAACGGGCGGAACAGGTAAGGCGTGGCAAAGGTGTTATCGATGAAAAGCACCAGTTTATGCTTTTTGGCAATTTCGGCCACTTCTTCAAACGGGAAGACCGAAATATCGGGGTTGCCAAGCGTTTCACCGTAGAGTATCTTGGTGTTGGGCTGGATGGCTTTTTCAAAGTTCTGTGGGTCGGTTGGGTCAACGAAGGTGACATCAATACCGAGTTTGGGCAAAGTGTATTTGAACTGATTGTATGTGCCTCCATATAAACGGCTGGATGTGACGATGTGGTCGCCCGCGTTGCAGAGCGTGAAAATGGCCTGGGCCTGGGCGGCGTGACCGCTGCTGGCGGCCAGCGCCCCAACCCCGCCTTCGAGGGCCGCAATGCGCTGCTCCAGCACGTCGGTGGTCGGGTTCATCAGGCGGGTATAGATGTTGCCGAGTTCCTTGAGCGCAAATAAATTGGCGGCATGCTCGGTATTCTTGAACTGATAACTGGTGGTCTGGTAGAGCGGCACGGCGCGGGAGCCGGTGGTCGGGTCGGGCGAATAGCCGGCGTGCAGTTGTTGGGTGGCGAAGCCAAACTTGCGGGTTGTGGTGGACATAATGTGTATCTCCTCTGAGTGTGTGTAGAATCCGCCCTTACCAGGAGAGACATGCTTGCCTGCGGGGAGCGCGGGCAAAAAAATTACCTCTCCTGGAAGTACAAGAAGAGGTACGCGCGTTTACCATCCTCTCATCTTCCAGATAATACTGCCGGAATTGGCACCTTGACTTTGCAGTCAGGTTGTCGAGGCTTCACAGGGCCGGTCCCTCCGCCTCTCTGGATAAGAGCGTTTATGAAGTTATTTTCGCAATCCCTTTGCGAATTTCGCCGTTTATATCACCGACAAATTGGACTGTCAAGGGTGAAATTAGGATTTTTAGGAACTTTCAAGTTGAATCCTTGCACAAACAGCAAGGAATTTACCCAAAGGCAACGACGGAACACGACGTAAGAGCATTGAAGATTTTCCGTTGTACCCCGTTGTGGCCGTCGTGGTTATGGGGTTTCTTTTCCGGCTTGTCCGGGTTAGGGCTTTGGCAAAAATCCCGCCTGGCGGCAATTATCACGGCGCGCAAAGCCACGCTTATACCCCGGCAGATGTCTATCCGTTTCGGTGGAACAACAATTTTTGAACCACCAAGTACACAAAGTTACACAAAGGAAAAGCAAAAGATTTCCTTTGTGTTCCATTGTTACTGTTGTGGTTAAGATTTTTGCCTTCGCTCCGCGTCTTTGGCGGGGTTGTGGTAAAAGGTTTTAGCCCCAACCCTTGACCCTGCCCCCAGAACTCAATAGAATGGCTGTCTGATTGTGTGGGTTTCTACAATCCAAACACGGAGCAGACAGCCATGATCCAACTCAGTTACAGCACCTTCGGCCTGACCAATCTTGACTTCCTGACCGCAATTGATGAAGTCGAAAAAGCAGGCTACCCCGGCATTGAAATTTCCTTCCACCGCGAGCAGTTCAACCCCTTCGACCTGAGCGACGACGACCTGGAAACCGTCCGCAAGCGACTTGCTTCAGGCCGCGTTCGGGCCGCCTGCGTTGCCACCGCCTCGCACTTCTTCACCCCCCAGCGCCCGCACGAGCCATCGCTTATGTCTCCCGACCTGGCCGGGCGCAAACGGCGCATCGAACTGGTCAAACGCGGCATCCACGTTGCCCGCAAACTAGGCGTCAACCTGGTCACCTTCGGCAGCGGCTTCATCCGCGAGGAGCACGTCAACAACCCTTCCATCAACCCGCGTGAACTGCTTATAGACAGCATCCAGCAATGCCTGTCCGAAATTCGCCCCGATGAAGACCTCACCCTGCTCATCGAACCCGAACCCGGCATGTTCATTGAAACGATGGAACAGGGTCTCTCGCTCATGCACGAAATCAACTCGCCGCGCTTCAAACTGCACATCGACCTGCTGCATTCCTACTGCTCCGAGCAAAACTACGTCGAAGCCCTGGCCCAGGCCGCGCCCCACATCCGCTACCTGCACGTATCAGATGCCCAGCAGGGCTACAACCTGAAAATCGTCAAAAACACCCCCAATCTGTCTTTTGACCTCGATTTTGCCTCCTACCTGGTTTATTTTCCAGAGACAGCGGATTATCTTCTGCTCGACCGGCAGTTCCCGCGCTATTTCTGCGACCTGCCCCCTGGCACTTCCCAACGCGAACGGCTGGACTCTCTCCTGGCTGGAGCCGGAATCCAGAAGCCCCTCGAAATTGTCCACTACCCCGGCCTCTACGCCGGTTCATCGCCCTATGACGACGAATTTTTCACCTACTGGATTTCTGTCCCCGGCCTGAGTTACGATGTGCTAGAGCGCACCAAGCCCATCCTGGGCTACCTGCGCGGCGTGCGCGGCCCGCAATTGGTAAATAAGCGCATCGCCAACACCCTGACCGGCATCGTCCACTTCCACGAAATCCCCGGCGAAGGCACATTTGACTTTGCCGCCAGTTTCAAAGCCCTTACCGATAATGGCTTCGACGGCTACGCCTCGGTCGAACTCTACCATCACGTTGCATCGTGGCAAAAAGCTTTAACCGATAGTTACCAGCATTTATCGCAATTTGTATAAAGAGCAATATTCGAAAATCGAGCATCGAATTATCGAATTCGTAAAAACAACAGGAGTCACCATGATTAACTACCAAACCCTCGGCTGGCAGCCAGCCACCGTCGGCGAGCTTGACCATCGCTTGCTCAAAGCGCCGCGCGTCAAACTGCGCTCGGCCAACCCTGGTACAAACGGAGATGTTGTCTATTGCGTTGATTTGCGCGTCAACAAACCCAACGCTGGCGAATATCTCTCCAGCACCGAGCTGCACTCGGTCGAACACTTCTTGCTCGAAGGCTTACAGCGCTACCTGCCCGAAAACTTTCTATCCATCGGCATCATGGGTTGTCAGACCGGTTTTTACATTGTCCTGCTCAACGAAGGCCGCGCCGAAAAAATTTGCGAAGTGCTGGAAAACATTTTGACCGATATGCAAACCGCCAGCGAAGTACCCTATGCCAACATCGAACAGTGTGGCAACTATCAAAATCATAGCCTGGAACAGGCCCAGGCCGTCGCTCGCAGAATCCTCTCCGCTCGCACAGATTGGTTGAATGCAGTATGACATTGTGCAAGTCAAACAATTGGCGCGTCTGCTATCAGCGACCCATTGAATACGAAATCATCAATGCGCCAGGGTTATTCGAACCAGATAATCCAACGCTATTACAGCCCGGCAGGCTGCAAGGAAGCCGTCGTTTTGTCGTTGTAGACAGCAACGTCGCCCGTTTTCATGGCGAAAAAATCCGCGCCTATTTCGACCACTATCACATCCAGGCCAAAATCATCCCCTTCCCGGCTGGCGAAGAAAACAAAACCATAGACACCTATTTGGGCATTCTATACGAACTGGATTCCTTCCCCATCCACCGCCGCGACGAACCCATCATCGCCATCGGCGGCGGAGTGCTGACGGATGTGACCGCCTTCATCGCCAGCACTTACCGCCGCAGCGTGCCGCATATCAAAGTTCCAACAACACTCATGGGCTATGTAGATGCCTCAGTCGGCATCAAAACCGGCATCAACTTCAACGGACACAAAAACCGTCTCGGCTCTTTTGAACCCCCGTTACGGGTTTGCCTGGACCGCGCCTTCCTCAAAACCCTGCCGCGTCGCCACATTCTCAACGGCGTGTGCGAAATCATCAAACTGGCCGTTATCAAAGACCCTCATCTATTCGACCTGCTTGAACTCTTCGGACCAGAAAGCATTGCCGCCAATTTCCAAGACGACCCCGGCGGTGAAATTCTCGACCGCGCCATTAGTGGAATGCTGGAGGAGTTGGAGCCAAACCTGTACGAAGAAAACCTGGCGCGAAAAGTGGATTTTGGTCATACCTTTAGCTACGGCCTGGAAACCCGCCACGAGGCGCATCTCCTGCACGGCGAAGCCGTTTTACTCGACATCCTGGCTTCGAGTATGATTGCCCTCGGACGCAGATTGCTCAGCGAGGGCGAAGCGGAACGCATCTTCAGCCTGGTCCACCGCCTCGGCATCCACCTCAACCTGAACTTGCTTGACCCAGACCTGATGTGGGAAAACCTGCTGGAGCGCGTCATCCACCGCAACGGCCTGCAGCGCGTCCCCATGCCAGATGGCATCGGCAATTGCATTTTTCTTAATGACATTACCCGTGAAGAAATTGCGATTGCGATAGAGCGACTTGCTCGATATTCGATATTCGATAACTCGAACATCGAATATGGAGTATCGCGCATCGAATCTCGAATTTCGAATATCTAATAACGAAAGCGACTTTACCCATGCCCCAATTCTCTAATGCTGATAACCAGGAAATCGCCAAATTCGACAATGTTTCCAAAATCTGGTGGGACCCCAAGGGCGAGATGGGCACCCTGCACACCATCAACCCCCTGCGCACCAAATTCATCATGGACAACATCAAAACGCCCAACCCGCGCATTCTCGATGTCGGTTGCGGCGGCGGCATTCTCTCCGAAGCGCTTGCGAAAGCCGGGGCGCAAGTGACTGGCATAGATCTCTCCCTGGCCTCGCTCGAAGCCGCCCGACAACACGCCCAGGCCGGGGGAGTGCAAATTGACTACCGCGCCATTACCGCCGAAGAACTGGCAGCCGCACAACCAGAATCCTTCGACGCCATAACCTGCATGGAAATGCTCGAACACGTTCCCGAACCACAAAAAGTCATCGCGGCTTGCGCCCAATTGGTCAAACCCGGCGGGCAGGTGTTTTTCTCTACTATCAATCGCACGCTTAAATCACTGGTTGCCGTCATCTGGATTGGTGAAAACATCCTGCGCCTGTTGCCGCGCGGTACGCACGATTATCGCAAACTGATTCGACCCTCCGAACTCAAAGCCTGGTCACATCAATCAGGATTAAAATTTGTGCAACTGGCAAGTTTGATATACAATCCCATCACGGGCAAATTTAAAGTTGCGCATGACAAAGAAGACATGAATTACATGGCCTGTTTCGTCAAATAGATATTCGATATTCGATATTCGGAATTTGATACCCGCGCTGCCGGGTACTGAAAACTGAACGCTGGACACTGAATCATGCTCAATCGTTTCCTCGCCCTCTCCCGCACCACGCATGGCATTTTAGATATTGCCATGCCCGGCTTTGCTGCTCTGCTGTGGCTGGGCAAATTTCCACCCTTGCCGGTTATTCTGCTTTCGTTACTAACCGCCTTTGCCGGTTACACGGCCATCTATGCCCTGAATGACCTGGTTGCCATCAAAACCGACCGCGAAAAATTCGCCGGGGATGGCATCAATCAGGGTTACTCGGTCGAAGCCTCGGCCATGCGCTACCCGCTGGCCCAAAACATCCTGACCGCCCGCCAGGGATGGGCGTGGTTTGCCTTTTGGTATGCAATTGCGCTAATTGGCGCTTACATTCTCAACCCGGTCATCGTTTTCATCGTCCTCGCTGCCGCCGTGCTAGAAGTCATCTACTGCCGTCTGCTCAAAGTCACCTACTGGCGCACGCTGGTCAGCGGGTTGGTCAAATCCGCCGGGCCGGTGGCGGCTGTCTTTGTGGTGCAGCCCAATCCGTCCCTGCCGCTGCTGTTGCTCATGCTGCTCTGGCTCATGCTGTGGGAAATCGGCGGGCAGAACATCCCCGCTGACTGGAACGACGTGGAGGAAGACCGGCGGGTAGGCGCGAAAACTATCCCACTGACTTTCGGGCCAAAACGAGCCGGGCTGCTGGTCGTCTTAACTCTGACTCTCACCACTCTGGTCAGCCTGTTTCTGCCGCTCATCTCGCCCAAACCGTTGGGTTGGCCCTACCTGACCGCCAGCGGGCTGGCTGGATTGTACTTGCTCATCCTTCCCGGCCTGCGGCTTTACCAGCGCGGCGAAAGCCGCCAGGCTGGCCGCCTGTTCGACCATGCCAGCTATTACCCCCTGGCGCAACTAGCGATTATGACGATATTCGTGCTGATTTAGGAACTTTCAAGTTGAATCCTTGCACAAACAGCAAGGAATTTACCACAAAGGCAACGACGGAACACGACGTAAGAGCATTTAAGATTTTCCGTTGTGCCACGTTGTGGCCGTCGTGGTTAAGGGGTTTCTTTTCCGGCTTGTCTGGGTTAGGAAGAGGTCCCGAAGGATGAGAAACCTTCGGGACCTTTTTGATTATTTTTCCACAACTACCCAGGCGTTATAACTCTCCACTTCCACGCTTACCCGCGCTTCGGGTGGGAAATAAGAAACAATTTCTGGCGGGCTGAGGAAGTGGCTGCGCATCAGGGCCAGTTTTTCCACAATTGCCACGAACTTTACCGCCAGCGTGCGAATATCTGGCTCTTCGATGACCAACCGACCGCCCGGCTGAAGGACGCGCCACAATTCGGATATCGTCTCGCGCTGATTGATGACGTGGTGCAGCGCATCAACCATGATGATACGCGGGAAAACGCTATCGGGAAACGGCAACCGCTCTGAAGGAGTCATCACGCCCGTCAGCCGTTTTCGGCGAGTCTGCGAGAGCATCCCGGCGGAAACATCCGCTACCACCACATCGCGGGTATATGGTTTCAGGGCAGTTGCCACCCGCCCGGTGCCGCCGCCCGCGTCGAGCAGCAGCCCATCGATGGGCAGGTTGACCACCCGCAACATTAAATCGAGCCGCGAGAAAGGAATCGCGCGGTCATAGAGCGGGGCCAGCAAATCGAAGTGGTCGAACATATTGGTTAGATGCCCCAGGCGGTCAGAAGTTACTCAATAGTGACATACGGCCTGATTTGTTCCATCGTTGCCGGGCCAATCCCGGCCACTTTTTGCAAATCATCTACGCGCTGGAAGGGGCCATTCGCCTCGCGATATTCAACAATCCGTCTGGCAATCGTCGGCCCAATGCCAGGAATGGTTTCCAGCAGGGCCGCATCGGCGGTGTTGATATTAATCAGTCCACCGGCTGGCGGCGTGGGAGTGACGAGCAGGCCGCTCCCGCCAATGACCAGCTGCGGAGTGGGGATTTCTACATTGCCGGGAATATTAATCTGCTGGCCGTCTTTCACTCTTTCGGCCAGGTTCAGCTTGTCCAACTCGGCGCCTTCCAGCAAGCCGCCCGCCGCCGCAATCACTTCTACCAGGCGGCTGTCGCGTGGCACTTCATAAACGCCCGGCCGTTCGACCGCCCCGGTAATATAGACAGATATCGGCTCAGGCGTGGAGGAGGGCATCAGTTCCACTTTTTGACCGGAGGGCGCGCGCGTGGTCAGGTACAGCAGCCCGCCAATCAACAGGCCGAGCACCACGCCAAAAATGACGCCCAGAGCAATTTCAAAGACTTTTCGCATGGTTCAATCTACCTTCATGACCAGCATGGTTTCATTTATCAATTTTCCCACAATTCCCGCCAAACGGCTCAAACGGCGAAAATAGGGGGGCATTTCATCAGGCTGGAGAACCCGAAAGCCAAATTTCTCATAGAAGGGGCCGAGCGCGCCGCGGCAGGTCAGGTAGAGCGGACGCGGCGCTTTGGCCATCAACGCCTGAATAATGAGACGAGCCACGCCCCTGCCGCGCCAGGCCGGCGCGACCGCCAACGAGGCCAGTTCGAGCGAGCCATCAGCGTGCGGTTTCAATTGTCCGCAGCCAATGAACGCTCCAGCGGGCGACTCTGCCACGATAAAGCGGCGCCAATCCAGCCCCAGCGGGTTGATTCCGGTTTGACGGATAAGCGCGCGAATGGCAGGAAAATCCGCTTTGACGGCCTCACGCAGTTTTACAACATCATCCAAAAAAGCCTCCGGCAACCAGCACCACGAAGGTAAAAATCGCCCAATGAATCAGCAGCGGGTAGAGAAAAGATTTCGTCCGCCAGGCAACCCAGCCGAAGGCAAATCCGCCAAAAATGGTCGAGAGCGTCTCCACTTCCGGCTTGCCAAAATGCGCAATCGCAAACGGGACGGCTTGCAGCCAGAGCGCATCGGGGCCAAATTTTCGGGCATAGCCAAACAAAATCCAGCCGCGAAACAGGAATTCCCAGCCGACCAGGTCGAGGAAAGTATACATCGGAAGGGTGGGTTTGAGCAAAGGACGATAATAGTCTTGCATGGCAGGATTTGCTTTCACCACGAACCACAGCACCGGCAGGATGAAAACCAACGCGCCGACTGTCAAAGCCAGTCCGGCCTTCCAGTCGCCAATCTGGAACCCGTACTCTCTGGGGTTTTCGCGGAATACGAACAGGATGATTGCCATTGGCAAGATAAGGAACAATAGCACGCCACTGGCAGGCCGCCAGGCGGTGTGGTAATGCGCCGTCGTGAGCGCCAAGGTGCTGATGATGGTGATAGCGGCGATTTTTGGGTCGAAGCGCAGGTTGGCGTGGAAAAGAGAGCGCAGCATAGGCAGTTTCAGGTCATATTACGAAAAGCGCGCCTGACTTTGGCGCGCTGCGGGCAACCGGCGGAGTGAAACCCGTCCTACAAATCGGGACTGACCCAGACGTAGCCGTCTTCGACTTTGGCGGCATAGACCTTAAGAGCCTTCTCGCGAGAGATGGCTCCCAAAACCCGCCCCAGCCCAGGCGGCCAGGGCGACCACTCTTTGACATTTCCCGTCCTCAGGTCGAAGGCGGAATGGTGAAAGGGACAGATAATGCCGCAGTCTTCTGTAACCGTGCCAAGATTGAGCGGGAAACGCATGTGCGGGCAGGCGTTATCGACCGCCAAAAATTCATCTTTGAAGCGCAATACCAGCACCTTGCGCCCGCCCACCGACACAACTTTGCGGGGGTCATCGAGAAATTCTGATTCTAGTGCAACTTTGTGCCAGCCCATAGTTCACCTTGTAAGTCTTATTATGGATAAGTTTACCAGTTTTTTGCGCCAATTGCGCGATTGCCCTAATTGGCCTATTTGCTCATACGGTATAATCCGACCCGGAAAGGACCGACGATGACCGACGAAATCACCCCCGAACTGTTCAATCATCTCGTGGAACTGGCCGCGCTCGAGCTTAATCCAGACGAGGCCGAGTACCTGCGCCGCGAGTTGAACAACCAACTCAAGGCCATTCACGAACTGGAAGCGATTCCGCTCGACCCAGGCACCCCGGTCGCCTCGCACGGCGTGCCATATACCCCGGCTACCTCGCCCGCCATCCGCGAGGACGTGGTTCAATCGCACCCCAACCCGGCCCGTCTGCTGCAAACCGCCCCCGAAACTGCCGACGGCTACATCGTCGTGCCGGAAATCCCACACCATGAATTGTAAATTTGATGCTTGATGCTCGATAATTCGATACTCGATAATTCGAATACCGAATATCGAACTCCGAATATCGAACTCCGAATATCGAATAACCAAAATCGAATATCGAATCACGAATAACGCCTCCCAAAGGTTTTCTCATGGAATTATTCGAACTGACCGCCCTCGAAATTGCCCGCAAAGTGCGCGCGCGCGAAGTGACTGCCAGCGACGTGCTGGAAGCGCACCTCGCGCACATCCAGGCTGTGGATGGCATCCCCGGAACCGTTGGTGGCGACAAGGATGCCGAACCCGATAAAGTCCACGCCTTCATCAGCCTGACTGCCGAGCGCGCCCGGAAGCAGGCCGCCGCAGTCGATGCCGAGGTCGCCGCTGGAAGGGACCCCGGCCCGCTGGCAGGCGTCCCCGTTTCGATAAAAGACATCTTCTGCGTGGAAGGTACGCCCTCTACCGCCGCTAGCAAAATCCTGGCCAATTTCATCGCCCCCTACACTGCCACGCCGGTTGAACGCTGGGAAAAAGCCGGGGCGGTGCTCCTCGGCAAGGTCAATCTGGACGAGTTCACTTACGGTTCTTCAAACGAGTCATCTGCCTTCCAACCGGCTCCGCGCAACCCCTGGAACACAGCCCACGTCCCCGGCGGTTCGTCGGGCGGCTCGGCGGCGGCAGTTGCGGCACTCGAGGGCCCTATTTCGCTGGGAACTGATACCGCCGGGTCGATTCGCCTGCCGGCTGCCTACTGTGGCGTGGTCGGGCTGAAACCAACCTACGGGCGCGTCTCACGCTATGGATTAATCGCCTTTGGCTCCTCGCTCGACTGCCCCGGCCCGCTCACCCGCACCGTCGCCGATGCCGCGCTGGCCCTGGGCGCAATGGCTGGCCCCGACCCGCGTGACTCGACCGCCGCAACCGTCCCAGTCCCCGATTACCTGGCCGAAATGGAAAAAGGCGTCAGGGGCCTGAAAATCGGCCTCTCGCCTGACTATTTCCGCATCACTTACTTCGACTCTAAAACCGGCGAATTGGTCGAGCAGCCCGTCCCCGAAGCCATCAAGCAGTCGGTGCTACATGCCGCCCAAAAACTAGCTCAGCAGGGCGCGGAAATTATCGAAAACGTGCCTATGCCGCATACCAAATACGGCATCCCGGCCTATTTTGTCATCTCGCGGGTCGAGGCCGCCTCTAACCTGCACCGCTACGACGGCGTGAAATACGGCTACCGCACGCCCGACTACGTGGAGGACTTGCGCTCGCTCTACCGCAAATCGCGCGCCCAGGGGTTCGGCCTGCAGCCCAAACTGCGTATTCTGATGGGCATGTACGTCAGCGCCGCGCAATACAGCGAGCAGTATTACAACCGCGCCCTGCGCGTTCGCTCACTGATTCGGCGCGACTTCGACGAAGCCTTTACCAAAGTCGATGCGCTGCTGACCCCCTCCACGCCCGCCCCGGCCTTCCCCATCGGCGGCATCTATGGCGACTCGGTGCTGATGCAGTACGCCGACCAGTTGCTCGTAACCGGCAACCATGCGGGCGTCCCCGGCCTCTCCGTCCCGGCGGGCTTCGACGAGAGCGGCCTGCCGGTTGGCATCCACTTCTTCGCCCCCGATTTCCGTGAAGATACCCTGTTCCGAGCGGGTTATGCCTATGAGCAGGTGACCGCTCAAGAAGAGTGGAGAAGCCGCAAGCCAGGAGTGAAGTGATTCGATATTCGTTACTCGAACATCGAATATCGAATATCGAATATCGAACATCTAATATCGAGAATCGCCAATGTCCCCCTCCACCCAAGACCGCCTGCTTGCCGTCATCGCCCACCTGGCCGCGCTGGCTTTTGGCAGCGGTGTCGTCGTCCCCGCCGCGTTATGGAGCGAGAGCCGCAAAAAATCAGCCTACGTCCGCTTCCAGACCTTGCAGGCCTTCGGCTATCAGTCGCTTGGCTATACCTTTTGGCTGCTCGGCGTGTTGTTCCTGGTCGTGCTTTTTTACATCGGCCTGGTGGTGATTGCCGTAATCGTCCCCGATGCCGCCCAAAACGAGACCATCCTGGCCGTTTTCAGCATCGCCATTGTGGTAATGATGTTCGGCGCGATGGGCCTTTACCTGCTCATCCCGCTCATCGGCGCGGTGCTATGCGGGCTGGGCAAGGATTTTCGCTACCCGCTGCTGGGAGGCCGCCTGGCGCGTTCGCTCGGCTGCCAGCCTGAAGCCGGGGACGACTCTCCGGAACTGGATTCCGCCTTCGAGGAACGATTCGCCGCCGCGATGGGACACTTCGCCGTCATCTTGCCCATCTGGGGAATGCTGGCCCCGGCCTGGTTGTGGATAAGCCACAAATCGCACTCGCCATGGCTGAAATTCCAATCGGCGCAGACCACGCTGTACCAGATATTCGTCAACGTGCTTTATTTCGGGCTGACATTTGCGTCCATTTTCATCGGCTTTGGCTCGATGGCGTTGTTCGCCATGACCATCGACCTGGGCGAATGGACAGCCGTCGCCGGGATGATGGTGATGATATGTCTGCTCGGTTGCACTGGGCTGGTCATTCCGCTGTTCCACATCCTCGGTCAGTGGGCCGGGCTGCAAACCCTGCGCGGGCGCGATTTCAAGTATCCGCTGCTGGGCGGGTGGGTCGAAAAATTCATAAATTTTGTAGGAGCGCGGTGACTGCGCCCCTACAAAATTGCGTAGAGGAACACAATGAAAATCTTAATCGCTTGTGACATGGAAGGCATTACCGGCGTGGTCAATTGGGATCAGGTTACGCCCGGGCATTACGAATATTCCCGCTTCCGCAAATTGATGACGCAAGATGTGAACGCCGCCATTGCTGGTGCGTTCGAGGGCGGCGCAACAGAAGTTGTGGTGGCCGATGGGCATTGGAATGGGACGAACATCTTAATCGAAGAACTTGACCCGCGCGCCCGGCTCAATTCCAGCACCTCCGCGCCATTTTCGATGATGCAGGGCATTGGCGAGGACGTGGACGGCGTGATGTTCGTAGGCTATCACGCCCGGCAAGGTTCGCAAAACGCGGTGCTGGACCATACCTGGTCGAGCAAATGCGTTGCCAACCTGTGGCTCAATGACATCTTGGTCGGCGAATTTGGGCTGAATGGGGCGCTAGCCGGTTACTTTGGCGTGCCGGTGATTATGGTGACAGGCGACCAAACCGCCTGCGCGCAGACGGTCGAACTGCTCGGCGAGATGGTCTCAGTTGTGGTGAAGCAGGCTACTGGGCGCACCTCCGCCGAATGCCTGGGGCCGGAAATCACCCATAAGATGATTACCGATGGAGCGCGGCGCGCCGTCCAAAATCTCAAGCGCGGAAAATCGCCAGAACCGTTCGCGCTGGATGCGCCCATCCTTGTCACCGTTGATTTCATGACCTCTGATATGGCCGACCGCGCGATGCGCGTGCCTGGGGCCGAGCGGGACGACAACCGCGTTTCGGTCGAAGCGCCCGATATGGCTGCCGCTTACAGCGCCTTCCGCGCGCTGGCAGGCATGGCTTCGCTGGCGTGACCTATCTGGCGGCAAGCCATAGTTAACAGGAATGCAAAAAAGGGCGAGTAATTCGCCCTTTTTTGTTAGTTTCTTACATGTTTGTAAATGTCTGACAATGTTTTGGCAATGTTTCGCAAGGTTGGGTTTGGTAATATACGGCACGACAGACGGGGGCGCGCCTCGTCAACCACACCAATTATCAAAAGGAGTTTCAAGTCATGAATTTCAAACGCAATCTCAAGTTCGCCTTTGCCCTGCTGGCCCTGATGGTCCTGATGGTGGCTGTTTATGGTTTCGCCGCCTCCAACACGGTCGGCGCCAGCGCTGCCGGTGACGGCTCTGCCGCAATCAGCGGATACACCGTGACCAACATCCACTACAACCTGAACGCCGCCAACCCGGCCACCATCGACTCGATGACCTTCAATGTCGCCCCGGCCATCCCGGCTGGCGGCGCGGTGCATGTCAAGCTCATCTCCACCGGCACGACTTACACTTCCTGCACCGTGACGGCTGGCACCAACGTGACCTGCACCTTTGCGGGCGGCGTCTCGGTGCTGAATGCGGATGAGTTGCGCGTCATCGCTGCCCAGTAATGCCAGGCAACCTAAAAGCGACCCCGTAACTACTCGCCAGCCGCAGCGCTTCACTGGTTGAAGACTGCGGCTGGCGGCCTGGTTTCTATGCGCCGCTGGACTTCTCCCCTGTTGAGTGGAATATTTCTCGTGCTGGTCATAATGGCCTGGGTGTTGTTCCTGCCCATTCAATTCGGCGGGAGGGCAGCCTACGTCATCGTCAGCGGCGTGAGCATGGAACCGCTCTACCATAACGGCGACCTGGTCGTCGTGCGGCGGGAGCCTTCCTACGGCGTCGGGGATATCGTTACCTATTACAGCGCCGACCTCGGCAGTTACGTCATCCACCGCATCGTAGCAGCACGCAACAACGAATTTACGCTTAAGGGCGATAACAACGCCTGGCTCGACCCCGAAAAACCAACCAAAGAGCAGGTCATTGGCAAAGCCTGGCTGCATATCCCTGGCTTTGGGCGCTATCTTGCGCCCTTCCGCACCCCGCTGGGGCTGGCCCTGCTGGCCGGGGCAGTGGCAGTGGTGGTCTTTTTTGCCATCCTGCCTGGCAAACGGACGCGAAAAAAAGCCCCAACCGGTTCTCCTTATCGTTTCTTTACAGGAGGCGCAGCAATGAAAGAACTTGCCCGCCAACTTGAAATCACCATTTTTGCACTGGCAATTGTTTTTGTCCTTTTCGCCGCCCTGGGCCTGATTGCCTTTACCCGCGACGAGTACCTGAGCGAAACCGTCAGTCTGCAATACATTCACCTGGGGCGATTCAGTTACAGCGCGTCCCAACCGAGGGTGTACCCTTCGGGCAGCGCCGCCGCTGGCGAGCCGGTCTTCTTGAAAGCCGGCTGCCAGGTCGAGCTGCGCTTTGGCTACTCGCTGATGGCCGATTCTGCTGAAAATGTGGCGGGAAATATCACCCTCAATGCCCAGGCCGAGGCCAACAACGGCTGGAAGCGCGTCTTCCCGCTTGTCGCGCGGCAGGAATTTTCAGGCGCCGAGGCCAATTTCAAGACGAACTTCGATATTTGCGAAATTTTGAAAACCCTGCGCGAAGTAGAAAGCGTTACCGGCGTGCGCCGCGACATCTACACCTTTGTCATCACGCCAGAAGTGAACATCACCGCCACAATCGCCGGACAGCCGGTCGAATCGCGTTTTGCTCCGCGCCTGGCGTTCCTGCTCGATGACCTGCAAATGGTCGTTTTGCGCGAAGACCCCGAAAAAGACCCCTTACTGCCGCTGGAAGTGAAGGAAGTTGCCACCAGCACCCGCATCCCCAACCGAATTCGGCTGCTGGGCTTCTCACTCACGGTTGGGCTGGCGCGAGTCATCTCTGGGCTGGGGCTGGCAGCCACCTTTGGGGTAGGCGCATTCCTGGCCTTGAGCATTCGCCAATCACTCAAGAAAAATCCGCTCGATGCAGTGGCGGTCAAATATGGAGCGTTGATTGTGGATGTAGCCCAATTCCCGCCTGGGGCCGAAGCGCGCGCCGCCCAGGCCGCTTCGCTAGATGACCTGGCGCGGCTGGCTGAACACAGCGGCAGCATGATTCTGCACATCCCCGGCCAAAAAGCCGACGAGTTCGCGGTGGATGCCGGTCAGGTCTTTTACCGGTTTACGCTCACGAAAGGCGGCGAACATGCTTCTCAATAAATGGATGACCATTGCGGCTGCCAGCCTGCTGGTCTTGATTGCCACCGGGCTGTTTTCGGCTTTTTCGGCCTCCAACACCATCGCCCCTTCCTTATTAGGCAGCCGGACAGCCGTCATTAACGCCAACGCCCTCAAGCCGCCCGAATGCGCGGCCCTCAGCCTCTCCCGCCTGGTCATCCTGGCGCGCGGCGATACGACAACCGCCCAAAGCGAGCTGGTGATTGGCACGCCTGGCAATGACAACATCCTCAGCCGGGGCGGCACAGATTGCATTTTGGGCGGTGACGGAGATGACAACTTGCGCGGCGGCGCAGGGCTGGATATTTTGCTCGGCGGCCCCGGCAACGACTTTCTCGACGGCGGTGGAGGCGTTGGAGATGTCTGTTACGGCGGCGGCCAGGCGGGGGATACGTTCAATCGCTGCGAAACAATCGTACCGTAAGTTCATGCGCAACGCTGTTCTCAGACAATCTTCGTGAGTTGACTTTTGGGGTACACGGATTTTTATGGACGACTTCACTGCAAAAAGTTGCTGAATTCGTCAATTTTGTGATTCGACGCAATTCGCAACAATGATTTTCCCTCACAAAGCCGCCAAGAGCGCCAAGTTTTCGGCTTTTTGCGTCTTGGCTTCTTTGCGTGAACCTTTTTATCTCAGATTTCAGAAACCACAAGTTCCGTTAGAACTAGAAAATTTTATGCTTGCGGATGAAAAACTGCTTGACAAAGCCCGCCGAAATCCGCATAATGATAAACATCTACGCTCTCTAACAAACGTTCGATAGGGAAACCGGGTTTTGTTCAATTACACCCTCGCTTCGAAACCAGAGAATATTTCCACCCTCAACCGGATACTCGATGTGGCGATGACTTCTTTTGCGCGCAAAGGGTATCACGGAACCAGCATCCGCGAGATTGCGCGCCAGGCCCATTTGAGCATTGCCACGCTTTATTATTATGCTGAAAGCAAGGATGACTTGTACCTGAAGGTTTTCCAACGGCAGTATGTCGAGGAAGCCCGACTGATTGAAGATATCCTGGCTGAGGCGGATGAAAATACGCCTGCCGACCCTGCTGCTTTGCGGGAATTGCTTTACCAGATTCTGGATGCCCTGATTGACCGTTCGGTTGCCAACCCTGACATTGTCCGTTTGTGGACATTGCGTTGGCTGGAACGCCCCGAACCGACTCGCGGCATTGAAGCCGAATATTTTATTCCGCTCTATGAAAAAATCGAACGCCTGTTGAATCAGGCGCAGGCGGCAGGCACCATCGACCCTGACATCTCCAACGTGGATTTGGTCAGTCACGGTTTTACCTGGCTGCACTATGGCTATTTTGGGATGGGGCAGTTGACCTTTCGCCCGCAAGTTGGAGACCCGTTCGAGCCGGGCCAGGTTGAGGAGTTCCGCGCTTTTATCCGCATTTTTGTCGAACGGATGCTGCGTTTTTCAGACCGCTAACCTTTGCCTCGCAGGCTTCATCGTGAGCGCTCCGCTGAGCGGTTTTCAGGAATGATTTTGGTCGCCTGCGGCAAATTGCGGAACATTTCTATGCTAACCAAACGAGGTGAACAATGAACATTCCCGCGCAAGGCAAAAGCCCCGAAGAAATTTTTGATTTCTTAAAAATCGCCAAATCCC
The DNA here is from genome assembly GCA_964422545.1 of uncultured Anaerolinea sp. Classification (GTDB taxonomy): domain Bacteria; phylum Chloroflexota; class Anaerolineae; order Anaerolineales; family Villigracilaceae; genus UBA5195. The sequence continues at coordinate 33,739 of CAYRBO010000031.1, forward strand.
ACGACCTGCGCTGGGAAGACGGGCGGATGTATGCTTATGTCTATGACCCCGGCCAGGATGTGATGGAGATTGGTAAGCAAGCCTACCTGGCCTACATGGTCGAAAACGGCCTCGACCCAACCACTTTCCCCAGCCTGCTCAAATTGGAAACGGATGTGGTGCGCATGGTGATTAACCTGCTGCGCGGGGATGAAAACGTCGTTGGGAATGTGACCACCGGCGGCACCGAGAGCATCCTGCTGGCGGTTAAAACCGCCCGCGACTGGGCGCGTTTCCACAAGCCGGAGATTAAAGAACCCGAAATAGTCCTGTGCCAAACAGCGCATCACGCTTTTCATAAAGCAGCCCAGTATTTTGGGCTGAAAGTGGTGATGACGCCCTTCGACACAAACACCTTCCGCGCCGATGTGCAGGCGATGCGCGCTGCCATCACCCCCAACACTATCCTGCTGGTCGGTTCGGCTCCGGCTTATTCGCAGGGCGTGGTGGACCCCATCCCGCAGATTGCCGCGCTGGCCCAGGAACATGGCCTGCTGTGTCATGTGGATGCTTGCGTGGGGGGCATTCATCTCTCTTTTATGCGCAAGATGGGCTACGATGTGCCGCCCTTCGATTGGACTGTCCCCGGTGTCACATCCATCTCTACCGACCTGCACAAGTTTGGATATTGCCCCAAGCAGGCCTCGGTGGTGATGTATCGCAGCCGCGAACTGCGCCGTTTTCAAATTTTTACCTCCACCCGCACCACCTGCTACACCCTCATCAACCCCACCATTTTGAGTACCAAAACCGGTGGGCCGCTGGCCGGGGCCTGGGCGGTGATGAATTACCTCGGCGAAGATGGCTACATGAACATCATTCGCGCCGTGCAGGCTGCCACCGAGCGCATGGTGGCCGGGGTGGAGGCCATCCCCGAGCTGAAGGTGATGGTCAGGCCCGATATGTGCCTGTTTGCGTTTACGTCGGATACGCTGGATATGTTCCAACTGACCGATGCCATGCTCGCCAAAGGATTCACGGTGCAGTCGCAGTTTGGCAAACCCGGCGCGCCGCGCAATATCCATATTTCGGTGCAATACAGCGCCGTCAAAAATGTGGAGGCCTTCCTGGATGCCCTGCGCCAGAGCGTGGAGGAAGTGAAGCAAATGCCGCCAATAGATGTTGAAGGTATGAAGGCCGAATTGGGCAAATTGCTGGCTGCCAACGACCCGGCCCTGTTCGAGAAGGCTGCGGCAATGGTCGGCATTCAGGGCAGCAGCCTGCCCTCTGGCATGGCGCTAATTAGCACCCTGCTCGAAGCGATGCCCGACGATATCCAATCGCAATTCCTGGTCGAGTATTTCAACAACTTATATGCCTGAACTTCCCGCCCTGGAATATGCCCGCGCCCACCAGCACCGCTCCCTGGAGCGGCTGTTCGAACTGCTGCGCTTCCCCACCATCTCATCTCTGTTCCCGGCCAATCGCGCCGATTTCGCGGCCTGCGCGGCCTGGCTGGTGAACACCCTGCTGGAGATGGGCTTCCAGCGCGCAAACGCCTATCCCACCGGCGGCCCCGATGTGGTCTATGCCGAATGGCTGGGCGCGGGCGACGCCCCGACCTTGCTCATTTACGGCCACTATGACGTGATGCCGGTCGAACCTGTGGAGGAGTGGAAGCATCCACCCTTCGCGCCGGTTGTGGAGGCGGAGCGGATTTACGCCCGGGGCGCGTCTGACGACAAGGGGCAGTTCTTTGCCCTGCTGTGCGCCGCCGAAGCCTGGATTCAGACCGGCGGCCTGCCCGTCAACTTGAAAATCCTGCTCGAAGGCGAGGAAGAAGAACTCAGCCCGCATTTGGCCGATTTCATCCGCCAGAACCGCGACCTGCTGCGCTGCGACGGCATTGTCATTGCAGATATGGGCGGCCTGCACCCGATGGTGCCGCTCATCGAATATGGCACGCGCGGCAACTGCGCCCTCGAAATCACCGTCAGCGGCGCGGCGCGCGATTTGCACTCCGGCACATACGGCGGCGCGGTGGATAATCCCTTCAACGTCCTTGTCCGCTTGCTGGCGCAGGTTCAGGATGGTGCGAAGCGCAAAATCCTTGTCCCCGGCTTCTATGACCGGGTGAGGGAACTTACCCCGCGCGAGCAGGCCCTGGCCGATGAAGTCCCCATCAGCGACGAGGCGGCCCTGTTTCTCACCGGCGCCCCGGCCCTGGGCGGCGAACCGGACTATCCGCTCAAGGCGCGCATCAGTTCCCGCCCCACCTTCGATATTCATGGCATACGCGGCGGGTACACCGGCGAGGGCGTCAAAACCGTCATCCCAGCGATGGCGACGGCCAAAGTCAGTTTCCGGCTCGTGCCAGACCAGCGGCCTGAGGAAATCTACCGCCTGGTGACGGAATATCTCTCCCGGCTGGCGCCGCCTACCGTTAAGTTGGCCTTCTCCCTGCTGGGGCAGGCCGATCCCGCTACCGTTCGCCTGGATGCGCCGGTGGTACGGGCGGCTAGCGAGGCGTTTCAGCGCGGGTTTGGCGTCGCCCCGAAATATGTCCGGGGCGGGGGGTCGCTTCCCATCCTGACCATTTTGCAGTCCGAACTCCATCCCGATGTTCTGCTGACCGGCTTTGGCTTGCCCGAAGACGGCGAACACGCCCCCAATGAAAGCCTGGCGCTCGGCCAGTTCCGGCGCGGCATCGAGATGATGATTCACTATTTTGAATGCGTGACAGAGTTGAAATACATATGACCGTGACCCTGAACGACATCCTCCAGGCGGCGGAGCGGATACAGCCGTATGCCCACCGCACGCCAGTTCTGACCTGCGACAGTTTGAACCAGCGCGTTGGCGCGCAAGTCTTCTTGAAGTGTGAGAACTTGCAAAAGGTGGGCGCGTTCAAGTTTCGTGGCGCAACCAACGCAGTCTTTTCGCTGCCCGAAGCGCGGGCGGCGCGCGGGGTGGTGGCGCACTCCTCCGGTAACCATGCCCAGGCCCTGGCCCTGGCGGCGCGGCTGCGGGGTATCCCGGCCTATATCGTCATGCCCAATAACGCCCCACAGGTCAAGAAGGACGCCGTGCGCGGCTACGGCGGCCAGATTACCTTCTGCGAACCGACCCTGGAAGCGCGTGAAAGCACCCAGGCCGAGGTGATTGCCCGCACCGGCGCGACCGAGGTCCACCCATACAACAACGAGAAAGTGATTGCCGGGCAAGGCACGGCGGCCCTGGAACTGCTGCAAGACCTTCCTGACCTGGAGGTCATCCTGGCCCCGGTTGGCGGCGGGGGACTGTTGAGCGGCACGGCGGTTGCCGCAGCCGAAACGCGCCCCGGCTTGCGCGTGATTGCCGCCGAGCCAGAATTGGCGGATGATGCTTTCCGCTCGTTACAGGCTGGCACTATCCTTCCCTCCCGCAATCCCAAAACGATTGCCGATGGGCTGCTGACTTCGCTCGGCACGCTGACCTTTCCCATTATCCGCGCGCGTGTGGAGCAGATTGTCACCGTCAGCGAGGCAGCCATCATCGAGGCCATGCGCTTTACCTGGGAGCGGGCCAAGATTATCATCGAACCTTCGGCTGCTGTGCCGCTTGGTCTCTTGTTCGAGCGTAAAATTGACCTGACCGGCCGGCGGGTGGGGGTCATCTTATCGGGTGGGAATGTGGACCTGGCAAAATTGCCCTGGCAGGCCTGATGTTTACTGTCTCTGTTCATGATTTGGCGGGTGTGCCATCGCTGCAAACGCCTGTCAAAACGATTAAGCCCCACTACAAGGGGCGTAATTGTTGATTCATTGCGGATTGACAGAAGTTGCTGCAATTACGAAAACAGCATCTTCACATCCTCGCGGGTGAGCGATTTGAAGAAACTGGCTTCGGTGGCAATGAGATTCTGCACCAGGGCGCGTTTTTTATCCTGCAACTGAAGAATTTTTTCCTCAACCGTGTTGCGGGCAATGATTTTATAAACGAAAACAGGTTTATCCTGCCCAATGCGGTGGGCGCGGTCGGAGGCTTGCATCTCCACTGCCGGGTTCCACCACGGGTCGAGGTGGATGACATAATCGGCGGCGGTCAGGTTCAGGCCCACGCCGCCAGCCTTCAGGCTGATGAGGAAGAACGGAACGGAGGGGTCGTTCTGGAACGCGTCCACATGTGCCTGGCGGTCGCGGGTTTGGCCGTCGAGATACTCATAACGGATGCCGCGCTTGTCCAGTTCGCGGCGCACCAGGCGCAAGGCTTCGATGAATTGCGAAAAAACCAGCGCCTTGTGATTTTCCGCCTGCAAGGTTTCCAGCGTTTCGAGCAAAAACTCAAACTTGGGCGCTTCGCCGTGATAACTCGAGTCAATCAGCGCCGGGTGGATGGCAATTTGGCGCAGGCGCAGCAGGCCCTCCAGGATTTTCATGCGGGCATCGTCCATGCCTTCGCTTTCAATCAGGCCAAGCAATTCGGCCCGGTAACGCTCTTTGGTCTGGGTGTAGAGTTTTTTCTGGGCGGTATCCATATCGGTGTAGATGACGCGCTCGGTGCGCGGTGGCAGTTCTGGGGCAACCTGCTCTTTGGTGCGGCGTAAAATGAACGGGTAAACCAGTTTCCGCAGGGTGGCGGCGGTGGCTTCGTCCTGTCCGCTTTCGATGGGGGTGGCAAATTCCTTTTTGAAGTAATCGAGTTTGCCAAGCAGGCCAGGGTTGAGAAAAGCAAATTGCGACCACAACTCAAAGGTGTTGTTTTCCACCGGCGTGCCGGTCATCACCAGGCGGTGACGGGCTTTGAGCAGGCGCGCAGCTTTGGCGCTTTTTGCCAGCGGGTTTTTGATGGCCTGCGATTCATCCAGTACGATGTGGTCAAACTCATACTGGCTGAGCAGTTCCACATCACGCAGCATAGTGCCGTAGGTGGTCAAAATCACATCGTAGTCGTTGAAGAGGGCCGTGTCTTTGTTGCGGAAATTGCCCATATATTCCAAAAAGCGCAGGGCCGGGGTGAATTTTTCGGATTCGCGCTGCCAGTTGGCGATGAGACTCTTGGGGACGACGAGCAGGGTCGCCGGGCGAGGGGCTTTTTGCGGGTCGGACTCTGCCTGAGCCTGCTCCTTGAGCGAAAGGAGGTAGGTTAGCACTTGGACCGTTTTCCCCAGCCCCATGTCATCGGCCAAAATGCCGCCGAAGCGGTATTCGCGCAGGAAGTGCAGCCAGTCGAAGCCGTGTTTTTGGTAAGGGCGCAGTTCACCGGTGAAACCCTGGGGCAGCGGTTGTGGCGCAATCTGCTCGAAGGTGCGGAAACGCTCCCGACGCTGGGGCAGGTCGGGGGGAGTTTGAATCGTGGCGCTTTCTTCGAGCAGTTCGTCAATCAGGGGCAGGTGAAAGTCGCTAACGCGGAATCCGTCTTTCGTTTCGTGCGCCAGATTCCACAAATGTTTGTATTTTTCGAGCCAGTCTTCGGGGATTTGCCCCACCGAGCCATCGGCCAGTTTGATGTAACGCTCGCCGCGCCTGAGGGCTTTGCGCACGTCGTGGAAGGAGATTTGCTGGTCGCCAAATTCGACCAGGGTTTTCAGGTCGAACCAATCAATGCCGGAGGTGATGTTGACGCGCAGGCTGGGGGTGGCGCGGTTGATTTTGCCGAGTTTGAGATTTTCTTCGCCGTAGATTTCGAACCCGGCGGCGGTGAGTTGTGGGATGCTGTGTAGGAGGAAGTCGAAAGGGTGGGCGCGGGCGCGCAGTTCGAAGGTGCCGTAGGGATGTTGGCTGTCGGCGCGTTTGAGCCGGTAAACGGGGTCGGTCAGCAGTTGGTAGGCTTCGCGCTCACGGGCAGGCTGACGATGAACGCGGACGAGTTCCCAGGTGCCGGGGATGGTTTCGATTGATAGGGCTTCGTCGTTTTTGCTGGCGGCAACTTCGTATTCGCCATAGGCAAAGCGCAGGTCGGCCCGCAGGGTGTTGTCTTTGTCGTCGTGCAGGTACAGGCGCGGGATGGGGTCGGTGCTGGTTTCGTGCCACTGAATCAGGCCGCTTTGGATGGGCAAGATTTCGGCGATGCGCCGCAGGTAGTTTTCGCGGAAGAAATCGGCTTCGCTTTCGGGGATGGCGATGGGAAAGGATTGCAGCAGGGCGATGTGGCTGGAATCTTTGAGCGAGAAAATGGTGCTGCCGCTGATGAGCCAGGGCGGTTTATGCGAGAGCATTTCAGTTTTGAGCAAGCCCGTTGTCATTTTTGGATGGGAAAGCGAGGCTTCGAGCATCAGGCCGCCTTTTTGGCGGGTAATGGTTACCTGGAGTTCGACCGGTTCGGGCAGAATGGTGATGCGTCCTTGCACACTTTTGCGGGACGGGTTGGCTCGGAAAACCGGAATTCCCAACTGCGCCAACATCGAGAAATAGTTGTTGATGATATTCGTGCTGCCAAAGTAACGCGCATATTGTTGCAAAAAACTGAGCAGATTAAACGCTTCGGCGCTCAGGTTTAGGCAGCCAGCCGGGTTGGTTTGCGAGTACATTTCTTCGCAAAAATGAATCCATTCGTGGTTTTTGTCGAGCAGGTCGTTGATGGTTTCAGGGCCAGCGTTGGCAAGTTCGTGCAAGATGCTCCAATTTTTGGCTTTGACGAGATAGGGGGTAAAAGTGTAGCCTGGCCCGTAGTAATACGACTGACTCTTTTCAAGCAGGATAAAGGCGGCATAACGCTGGATACTCGCCCCGGAGGTTGCAGAACGCGGCAGTTGCAGGAAGATGTTATCGAGTTTGTTTTTCCACTGGCGGGTCGGCGCTATATCTTCGTCATCTTCTTCCGGTTCCTCGTAATCTTCTCCTAATTCGAGATAATCTTTCAGCGACAACCCGGCGGCGACCATGTGCTTGCAGAAATTACCATCGTAGGCATACGGACAATCGCAATCGACAACGAGTTTGCCGGTCTTTTTGTCAATCTCAATGGTGACGGTATAATCGCCGCCATCGCCTTTGACTTCGCAAATCGCCTGGTTCTCATAGATTTCCATATTCCAAATGCGGTCATCTTTGTAATAGGCTTGTCCGCGCTGGATGGAGCGCAAGTCGGCGTAATGGTTGTAGGGGAAGTTGTTAAGCAGTTGAAGCAAGGTATTCATACACTCTTTATCCATTGCCAATTTGGAAGCCTTGCAAAGAATGGCTAGCTTTTCAATTGTACATGAAATTGCCTGTATCACACACCAACCGCCAACGCTGAGGCAAGGTAAAATAGACGAGGCTTTTGTATTCGATAGCAAGGCAACCCAGGAAAGGAAAAATGTCCACATATACTGCCACTGCCCTCGCCCACCCGAATATTGCCGCCATCAAATACTGGGGTAACCGCGATTCTGCTCTGCGCCTGCCTGTCAATGGCTCTATCTCTATGAACCTCGATGGCCTCTACACCCGCACCAGCGTCAGTTTCCAACCTTCGCTGCCTTTCGATGAGTTGGTAATCAATGGCCGCGAGGTGACCGGCAAGGGACTGGAGCGCGTCTCCGGCATTTTGGATGTTGTCCGCCAGGCGGCGGGGATGACCCTGCGGGCCGAAGTGGTCTCAGAGAACAACTTCCCCACCGGGGCCGGAATTGCAAGTTCCGCTGCCGCGTTTGCCGCGCTGGCTTTGGCGGCCACAAAAGCCGCCGGGCTGAATTGGCCCGAATCCGCCATTTCGCGCCTGGCCCGCCTGGGGTCGGGGTCGGCCTCCCGCAGTATTCCCTCCGGCTTTGTCGAGTGGAAGATGGGAACGGGCGACGAGGACTCTTTTGCCGTTTCGATTGCCCCGCCCGAACATTGGGCGCTGGCCGATTGCGTGGCGATTGTCTCCGCCGGGCATAAGGCCACCGGTTCGACGGAGGGCCACGCCCTGGCGCCGACCAGCCCGCTGCAAGCCGCCCGCGTGGCCGATGCGCCGCGCCGCCTCGAAATTTGCCGCCGCGCCATTTTGGAGCGCGATTTCGCGGCCTTTGCAAACATCATCGAACTCGATTCAGACATGATGCACGCCGTGATGATGACCAGTCAGCCACAGTTGTTTTATTGGAAACCCGCCACTCTTGCGGTGATGGAAGCCGTGCGCTCCTGGCGTGCCGATGGGTTGCAGGCCGCCTATACCATAGACGCTGGGCCAAACGTGCATGTCATCTGCCCGCAATCTGAAATGGACGCGGTGGCCTCCCTGCTGCGCGAAATCCCTGGCGTGAGCAATGTGTTGAGCGCAACGGTCGGCGGGCCTGCCAGACTGCTCTAATATTTTGCTAACGAAAAGGCGATATAATCTGTCCTGAATAACGTGAATTCGGGATAAGAATTTAGTACCTGATTCCATGAAGATTTTGTATTGGTCAAGAATGTGATGAATATATTGGGACACGGAAAACGCGGAGAAACACGGAAAAAATGGCTGACTCTACTGCAAAAAGGCAATTAAACACAAAGGACACAAAGTACACGAAGGA
>CAYRBO010000032.1:0-42048 GCA_964422545.1 uncultured Anaerolinea sp.
GCCGGGCGCGGCGAACAGGTCGCCATCGCGCTCGACCCGGCGGCTTCGGAACTGTTCGACGAAGAGACCAAGACCTACAACCTGCGCAAGGAAGGCAAGAAACTGACCGGCCCCGAAATGGTAGAATTCTGGGCCAACTGGGTGCGGCAATACCCCATCGTCTCCATCGAAGATGGCTTGGCGCAGGATGACTGGGACTCATGGAAGCTGATGGTAGAAAAACTGGGCAGCCAAATCCAAATCGTTGGAGATGACCTGCTCGTCACCAATCCACAGCGCGTCCGCCGGGCCATCGCAGAAAATGCCGCCAACGCCTTGCTTGTCAAACTGAATCAAATTGGCTCGCTGACCGAGACCATCGAGGCGGTAGAACTGTGTCATCGCGCTGGCTGGCGCACCGTCACCTCGCACCGCTCCGGCGAAACCGAAGATTCGACCATCGCAGACTTGTCCGTAGCGCTCAACATGGGCCAAATCAAGACCGGCGCCCCGGCCCGCTCGGACCGCGTTGCCAAGTACAACCAACTCATCCGCATCGAAGCCGAACTGGGCGATACCGCCAAGTACGCCGGCTGGGATGCCCTGCGCGTGAAGTAACATCTGCTGCCCCAATACCAGGTGGCTGTCGCTTCGAAGGCGTCAGTCACCTTTTTATTTGATAAATTGTAACCGGTTACATATCCACGCAAAAGGTCGCAATTCGCAAAAAATATTGTTAGAATACTTGACAAATTACGAGTTAATGCTATCATAAACAGCAAGAAAGGCGCGTATTTTGACACAGACGGCAGACATGACGCAGTTTAACTGGTCTCCCTCACCACAAATTGTTAAGAACCTTAACAAACACGCCGTTCTGGACTTAATCCGCTTCACGCCCGGCGGAATTTCTCGCGCAGAACTTGCCCAGCGCATGGACCTAAGTCGAGCCGCGATGACCGCCATAGTTAACGACTTGCTGGAAAGCGATGTTATCCGCGAAAGCGAAGCGCGCAGCGTGCAAAGTGGGCGACCTCCTATCATCCTTGAAATCAACCCGGCGCGTGGCTTTGTCGCGGGCATTGATATGGGCGCTTCGCACTTATCTATTATCCTGACCGATTTTGCGGCGCAGGTCATTGATGAAGTGGAAGTCCCTTTCAATATTGCAGACGGCCCAGAGATCTGTCTTGGCCGGGCCAGCGCGTTGCTCGCGGAACTGCTCAAAAAACACGATTTGACCTCTGCCAGCCTGGGAGCCATTGGGCTTGGTGTGCCTGGCCCGATTGCCAGCGAGGCCGGGATGGTATTTGCGCCACCCATTATGCCCGGCTGGGACGGCTACCCCATTCAAGCCAGCCTGGAAGAAAAATGGAATCTGCCCGTATCCCTCAACAATGACGCAGAATTAGGTGCGATTGGCGAGTGGGCTTATGGCGCCGGGCGGGGCGAGAATTTCCTGGCTTATATCAAAGTTGGCACGGGAATTGGGTCAGGAATTCTGCTGAACGGGCAAGTGTATCGCGGAGCGACCGGCTCCGCCGGGGAAATCGGCCACCTGACCATTGAAGAAAATGGGCCACTCTGCGAATGCGGGAACGCCGGTTGCCTCGAAGCCCTGGCAGGCGGGCGCGCGATTGCCCGACAGGCAAAAGAAGCCATCCGCAAAGGAAACCGCACCTTGCTTGCCAGCCTGGGGCCAGTGGAAGAGATTACTGCGCGCGATGTTGCTTCAGCGGCGCGGCGCGGCGACCTGGTGGCACAACAAATCATCAGCCGCGCCGGGAGTTACCTCGGCATTGCCATTGCGGGCCTGGTCAACCTGTTCAACCCGCGCACCATCGTAGTCGGCGGCGGGGTCGCCCAGGTCGGGGATTTACTCCTCCAGCCTATCCGCGATACTGTTACCCGCCGCAGCCTGCAAGCCTCGGCGCGCACCGTCAAAATCAATACTGCAATTTTACGAAGACATTCTTCTGCAATGGGCGCAGTCGTCCAGGCATTATCCATCGCATTGCACCAGGCCACGGAACAAAGGAGGTGATTGACCGCTTTGTGAGATGACACTTCAACCATGTGCGCCCTTTCAATTGTTGAGAAGAAGCATTCAGCTTCTCAAATAACCATTCAACCCAAATAAGGAGAAAGAGAAATGAAAAAATCTTTGCTGGCACTCATCAGCCTCCTGCTGATTGCCTCGTTCGTTCTTGCGGCCTGCGGTGGCGCGGCCACCCCGGCTCCGGTAGAAAAGAAGACCGTGACCTTCTGGCACGCTTACGGCACCGGCTCTGCTGAAGAAGTTGCCCTGACGAAACTGCTGGAACAGGCCAAGACCGACCTGCCCAACTACGAAATCAACGCCCTGCAGGTTCCGTTCAATGACATCTTCAACAAATATCGCACCGACGTTGCGGCTGGCGGCGGCCCAGATATGTTCATCGCCCCCAATGACGACCTCGGTAACGATGCCCGCGCCGGCCTGATTGCTGACATCACCGAGTTGGCCAAAGGCAAACTGGACGCTTACGCCCCGCTGGCTGTGGAAGGCATGAGCGTGGAAGGCAAACTGTACGGCATTCCTGAATCCCTCAAGGCGGTTGCCTTCTGGTACAACAAGGATATGTTGCCTGCTGCCCCCAAGACCACCGATGAACTTAAAGCCCTCATGGAAGGCGGCACGCCCATCTCGATTTCCTACGGATGCTACCACCACTGGGGCTTCTTCGGCGCCTTTGGCGGCAAAATCTTCGACAGCAACTGGAAAGTCATTGCTGACCAGGGCGGCGTGGCTGACGCCATGGCTTACCTGAATGACCTGTATCAGATTTCCAAAGCCAATGGCTGGCCCAAGAACGACAGCGACGGCCTTGCTCCCTTCTCCGAAGGTAAAGTTGCTGCCATCACCAACGGCAACTGGGCTATGGGCGATTACAAGAAAGCCCTCGGTGACAAACTGGCTGTGGCTCCCCTGCCCTCCGGCCCTGGCGGCCCGTCCAACCCCCTGCTCGGCGTAGATGGTTTCTACTTCAACCCGAACAGCGCTAACAAGGAAGCCGCCCTTGAAGTGGCCCTCTACCTGACCGGCAAGAATGCCCAGCTCATCATGATGAATGAAGCCGGCCACGTTCCCGCCCGCACCGATATCGAAATCACCGACCCGCTCATCAAGGGCTTGGTTGAAGCCTTCAAGACTGGCTACGTCCGCCCGCAGGTCCCGCAGCTTGGCCTGTACTGGTCCAACTTCTGCGGCACCGATGAAGTCTTCGAAAAGGGCGTCCCGGCGGCTGACTGGGTTGCCACCGGCACCGCTAACGCCAATAAGTAATACCCGGCAAGTACAAAAAGGCGAACAGGGATAAAACCCTGTTCGCCTTTCCTCATCCACGGAATTTGAGACCCCAAAGGTTTCTTCGGCGAGAAAAATTTTTCGAGTCTCAAAATCCACGAACAGGAGTAGTAAATCATGGCAACGATGGAAATTGCAGGTGCATCTACGCGCGGCGCAAAGTTCCGGCGGGCAGCGCTCCCTTATCTCTATCTCGTTCCCGCGTTCCTGGTGATGTCCGTCATCACCTTCTACCCCCTGGTGTACCAGATTATCGTCTCGTTCACCGACTTTGCCACCAAAGACCTCAGGCTGGGTCTGGCCTCCCCGGAACTGAATTTCATCGGCCTGAAAAATTACGTCGACATCCTGACAGGCGGCCTGCCGGTTCAAAATTTTGAATTCTTTCGGGTTCTCACTTACAACTTCTGGTGGGCCATCACCAACGTCATGGTTCATGTCCCGGCTGGCGTGCTGATAGCCGTACTGCTCAACGTGCAGGGATTGTGGTTCAAAAAAATCTACCGCGCCATCTACATCCTGCCGGTCGTCGTCCCGCCGCTGGTGGTTGCCACCGTCTGGCGCAACATCTTCGACGAGCAGTATGGCGCGATGAACCAGTTCCTGACCACTATCGCAATGTGGTTTGGCGCAACGGACCCGGTACGCCTGCGCTGGCTGACCGAATACACCCCGCCCATCCCCTGGCTTCTGCCCAATGGCCCGCTGCCACTGGCTTACTACGCCATGATGATTGCCAATTTCTGGCTGGGCTGGCCCTTCATGACCGTTGTTGCCACCGGCGCGCTCCAGAGCATTCCCAAAGACCTGTACGAAGCCGCATCCATCGACGGCGCATCAGACAGTCAGCAATTCTGGAACATCACCGTGCCGCTCTTACGCCCAGCCATGATTCCGGCAGCAGTTTACGGATTCACCACATCATTCAACCTGTTTGCTTTTGTGTACTTCATGACCGGCGGAGGCCCGGCACGCACCACCGAAATCCTGGTTACATTCGCCTATGACTTGGTGCGCAACTTGCGGTTATATGGCGCAGCAGCAGCCTTCTCTGTTTTCATCTTTTTTGTATCACTGGCTGTCTTCTTGATTACCAACCGCATCACCCGCGCCACCGAAACCTACACGGAGGCTTAACATGACCACCGCGAGCGAACCCAAAAAGAACATCCTCGTCCGCTTCCTGACCATGAACACATCCAACGAGGTCGGCGGGCGCGACCTGCCGCTCTGGCGGCAAATCTTGCTCCAAGTGTTGACCCTCATCATCGCTTTGGAAGTCTTATTCCCCATTATGTATATCGTCACGCTCTCGTTCAGTTCATCGAGCGCCCGGCCTTCCTCGCTGCAACTGATTCCGCGTGAAATCTCCTTCGTGGCTTACCAGCAAGTGCTGGACCGTCCAACCGCCAACCCCGTCACCTTCGTCGAACTGTTGCGCAACAGTTTCTTCCTCTCGTTCGGTGTGGGCTTGGTTGCATTGATGGTAGCCGTGACCGCCGCATATGCCTTCTCACGCTTCAAGTTCAAACTGCGGCAGGTGTTGATGATTATGGTTTTCATCCCCCTGCTCATGCCGGCCGTCGGCCTTTCGACACCGCTCTTCCTCTTGATGAACAGCTTTCGCATCACCGAATGCGCCCCAGGGGTAATGGCCGTCAACCCGTTCACGACATGCGACACAGGCGGGAGACTGCTCTTCAACCTGCGCGACTCGCTGCTTGGCGTAGGCATCGCCATGATTTCAGGCGCGCTGCCTTTCGCCGTCTGGAACCTGAAAGGCTACCTCGACACCATTCCGCTTGAGCTCGAGGAAGCCGCCGCCATCGATGGCGCCAGCCCAAACCAGGTCTTTACGATGATTGTCCTGCCGCTGGCCGTACCCCAATTGGCTGTCACCTTCTTCCTGGGCTTCATCGGCCACTGGCAAGAGTTTGCCCTGCCCTGGCTATTCCTGACCAAGCCAGGCGACTACACCCTCTCGATGACCCTCTACAACATGGTCGGGCAGTACGCCAATGCCATCCCCTGGAACCGCTTCTCGGCTTTCGCAGTCATCGTCGCCCTGCCAGTCGCCATCACTTATATTGCCTTGCAAAAATACATCACCAGCGGCCTGACCACCGGCGCGGTGAAGGGCTGATTTTACCCAACACCTGGCCTTCTTTCCTCTTTCTTCTTTCCTGAACCGAAAGGTGAAAGAGGAAAGATTCTTTTTAGGATAAAAATGAAACGCCTGCTCGCCCTAACCCTGCTCATGACCCTGCTGATTTCCTGCGCTCCAAACCCGTTCCAGCCCACTCCATCCGGCTGGTGGCGGGAGGCCGTTTTCTATGAAATTTTCGTCCGCTCGTTTCAGGATTCCGATGGAGACGGAATCGGCGACTTCGAGGGCGTCACCCAACGGCTCGATTACCTGCAATCGCTGGGAGTAACCGCCCTGTGGCTGATGCCCATTCACCCCTCGCCGTCCTATCACGGCTACGACGTGTTGAACTACTACGCCGTCAATCCCGCCTACGGAACGATGGACGACTTCAAACGGTTACTCAGCGAGGCGCGCAGCCGGGAGATGCGGGTGATTATCGACTTCGTGCCGAATCACACCTCGCGCCAGCACCCCTTCTTCCAGGCAGCACTTAATCCCCAATCCCCTTACCGTGACTATTACGTCTGGTCAGAAACCGACCCGGGTCAAAAAGGTAGTTACGGCGGCCCGGCCTGGCACAAAACCGAAAATGGCTATTACTACGGCCTATTCTGGGGCGGCATGCCCGACCTGAACTATACCAACCCCGAAGTGACCGCCCAAATCAACAAGGTGGTACGCTTCTGGCTGGACGAGGTGGGCGTGGACGGCTTTCGCATCGACGCCGTCAAGCATCTGATTGAAGAGGACGGCAAACAAGAGAACACGCCCGCCACCCACGCCTGGCTGCGAGAGTTTTACACCTTCTACAAAGGCGTGGACGGGGAGGCCTACACCGTCGGCGAGGTCTTCGGCGCAGGCGGGACGCTTATCAAGGCCTATGGTGGCGGCCAGGAGCAGATGGACCACATCTTCAACTTCGAACTCGCCAACGGCTACGTCAACAGCGCGCGCGGCGAGGCCAATTCCAGCGTCGTCAGCGCCCTGAAACTCACCCTGGCGGGCGCGCCACACGGCGATTATGCAACCTTCCTGACCAACCACGACCAGGATCGGGTGATGAGCGTTTTGGGCGGGAGCGTGGAGCGGGCAAAGGTAGCCGCCTCATTGCTGCTAACCGGCCCCGGCACGCCCTACCTATATTACGGCGAGGAAATCGGCATGACCGGCCAAAAACCGGACGAATACATCCGCACGCCCATGCAGTGGAACGCCCAAGCGGGCGCGGGCTTCACCAGCGGCAAGCCCTGGATTGCAATCAATAGCGACTATGCGACCAAAAATGTCGCCGCGCAGGAAAACGACCCCGATTCCCTGCTCAATCACTACCGCAAACTGATTGCCCTGCGCCGCGAGACGCCCGCCCTGCGCGCCGGCGAGGTGGTTTTGCTCGAAACCGGCAGCCCGGCGGTCTATGCCATCCTGCGCCAGGCCGGGAATCAGATTGCGCTTGTCCTCATCAACCTGGGTAAGCAGCCCGTCAGTCAGTACAAATTGAGTCTGACCAGCGGCACACTACCCAACGGCCAATACGCCCCGCGAACGGTCTTCGGCGCGGGCCAGGCGGCGGAGTTGCGGGTCAGCGCGGGCGGGTTCAGCGGCTATATCCCCCTGCCGGAATTGGAAGCATATACGACGTATGTGTTTTTGTTGAAATGATGGTTTTTGCTGTACAAGTCAGACGCATTAAACCGACCCTCAGCCTGCCGGCCTGGGGCGAGATGTGGACTGGCTGGCATAACCCAAAAGAAAGACGGGTGTTTTAGTTCACAAGGAGGCTAACATGAGCGAATATTCACCCGAACAAATCCAATTTATCCTTAGTGAAATCGAAAAATGGCGCAAAGACGGCCTGCTGACCGAGCGCGGCGCCCAAATCTTGCGCCGCCGCTACGAAATCCCGCCCGCCCCTTCGGATACCGCATCTGTTCCTGAATCCGCTCAATCCGTTTCGTCATCCGCTTCGTCATCCGTTTCTACGATTCATCCGCTGTCAGAATCCGTCGCCCGCCCCAGCCTGGCCCAGGCGCTCCTGTCCGAGACCAGCATCAAAATCGCGCTCTACCTGGGCGCGTTTTTCGTAATTGCCGCCGCGCTCATCCTGGCCGCGCTGGTCGAAACCCTGCGCCTGCCCATCCTGCTGGGAGTCTCCACCTTGTTTGGCGGTGGCGCGCTGGCCCTGAAAAAGCGACTGCCGCAGCCCAGTTTCGTCCTGTGGCTGGTCTTTTCTGCCCTGTTGCTCATTTCGGGCGGCGTTCTGGCTGACCTGCTCGACCTGTCGGGAGCGTTCTTGTCCGGCTACTGGCTGGTCGTACTGACTGTCATGTCTGCCCTGTGGGGCTTCAGCACCTGGCTATACACTTCGCGCTTTTTCTCGCTGACCGCCTTTGGCTCTCTGACCGTTGCGGCCTGGCATTTTGCGAATATTTTCGCGCCGGGCAACGACCTTTACCTGTTTGCGCTGGCCGCCGCCGGGCTGTTCGGCCTGGCCGGAGCCAATCTGCTCAAAACCTGGCAATCGCAAAAATTTGCCCTGCCGCTCTACCTGCTCGTGCAGGCCTTTGAACTTGTCATCCTGCTGGTTGCCGCGCCCTGGGCATTGTACAACCTGTTCGAGAACTACGCCGGGGCCTGGTGGTTATTTGCGGCACTCACCTGGGTAACAGCCTTTATTTTCTACACGGCCAGCGACTTCATCATCCCCTTCCCCTTGTTCCGCTTCCTGGCTGCCGGGGCGCTCATACCGGTCATCTGGCTGGCGCTCAACGAGGGTGAGCCATCGAACACCATCTTCGCGCTCGGCTGGTGGGCCTGGGGCCTGGTTCTGCTCCTGGCGGGAGAAATTACCTCGTTGTTCAAAACGGACAAAGTGGCTCGCTTCGGCTTGCCGCTCAACCTGGCGAGTTTACCGCTTTTCTTCATCGCCAGCCTGGTCGGTACGACCGAAAACGCCTGGCTCGGCTTTGGCCTGTTCGCGGCATCGGCGCTGACGCTAAGCCTGACCCACATCCGCCGCTCGCGCTGGTGGGTCTGGATGGCCGCCCTCGCCTGCTGGGTACTGGCCTGGTATTTCTTCTTCAGCCTGCCACCTATCCAGGCGCTCAAAATCCACGGCATCTTCATCATCTCAGGCCTTCTCGTCCAACTCTCCCTGCTCGACTGGCTGCTTCCCGGCGGAATGACCTCCCACCCAGCCTGGCGCTGGCCGCTGCGCCTGTTCGCGCTGCTCACCCTGGCTGTCGGCTCCTTCGTCTCACTGGTCGCCCTCGACGCGGATTTGCTGCGCGCCGCCCTGGCGTTTGGCATCTTCGCGCTGCTTGGCCTGGTCTATGCCCTGCGCTTCCGGCTGCCAATTCTCCTGCCGCTCTTCACCGGCTACCTGCCCATTGGCATCCTCTTCGCCCTGCAGCATTTCGACCTGGACTGGTGGCTGCCCGCCCTGACCGCGTTGTCCATTCTCTATTACTTTACCGGCTACGCGCTCGCCCTGCTGGACAAAAAAGGTCACTGGGCGAACGCCCTGCGCTGGTCGGGGCTGGCATTGGGACTGCTTGCTTCCCCGTTTGCCGGGCTCTACGGCGGCAGCGGCGACGGCTGGTATGTGGGCATCATCGGCATCTTATTCGTCATTGAAACCTCCGCGCGTTTTGCCTGGCTCGAAGTTGCCGCGCATGGCTTGTATACGTTAGCGCTCGCTTTGGTGCTGTTGGAAAACAAAATCACCTCCCCCAGCCTGTACTTGATGGGCATCAGCGTCGTCATCTTGGGGCTGGAACTGTTCTTCGAACGCGCCTTGCGAGGCCGCTCGCAGCTCAAAATCCTGCCGCGCCTGGCAGGCTGGCTGGCGGCCCTCATCGGAAGCCTGTTCCTGTTCGCCGAGTGGCAAACCGCCTCTGGGCTGGATGTCGCCGCCAGCGTGACCTTCAACCTGCTCTTCCTGCTCTATGCCCTGTTCTATCGCAAACCCGACCTCGGGTTCATCTACTTCGCATCGGTCGCCGTCACCGCCTTGAACATTGCCGGTTTCGCCGGGCTGAACCAGTGGACAGGCGTCCTCATCCTGCTTTCGCTGGTCTATTACACTCTGGGATTCGTCGATTGGCCCAAAGGCTGGGGGCAAATCCGCCGCTTGAGCGGCCTGTTGCTCGCCACCGTTACCGCGCTTTCGGCCCCAGCCGAAGGCTCCGGGCTGTGGGCCAGCCTGCCGGTCGCCATCGCTGCCACGCTGTGGGCCGTCGAAGCCTTTCGCCGCCGCAACGTCTGGCTTGGCTTCCCCGCCAATGGCCTGTACCTGATGGCCTATTACACCATCCTGCTAGAACTCAAGGTAGACCAGCCGCAGTTCTTTTCGGTCGGCGCGGCCCTGCTCGGCCTGCTCATGCACTACCTGCTCACGCGCTCCGGCGCAAAGACCGGGGCATTCCTGACCGGCATGGTCTCGCAACTCATCCTGCTTGGCACAACCTATATCCAAATGGTCTCGACCAACTCGCTGGCCTACTTTGCCGCTTTGTTCTTTCAATCGATTGTGGTCATGCTCTACGGGTTGGTCTTCCGCTCGCGCAGCCTGGTCTTTACCCCCATCGTCATCGTCGTTCTGGGCGTGGTAACGGTCGTCTTCAGCGTTCTGCGCGGCCTGGCAACGGTTATCATGATTGGCTGTACCGGCATCCTGTTCATCATCTTGGGCATCCTGGCCGTCTGGCAGCGTGAACGGCTTTCAAACTTGCGTAACCGCCTGAACGAGTGGAATGCCTGAACTGTTTACAGTTTGCGCGGCAGGTGAACTGACTGCCGCGCAAACTTTTTCACCAGACCGCTCTCACAAGAGCGGGCAAAATCTCCCCCGATTTTCCCTGCCAGAAAAAATCGACTTTTTCAGTCAGCGGCGTCGGCTCGGCGTTGATTTCGACCACCAGCGCGCCCTGCTCACGGGCAGCATAGGCTAGCGAAGCGGCGGGCTGCACCAGCCCCGAAGTGCCAATCGAAAAGAATACATCGCAAGTCCGCGCCGCCTGAATGGCTGCTTCCAATTCTTTTCGGGGGAGGGATTCGCCGAACCAGACGACATCGGGCCTGAGCAGCCCGCCGCACCGGGGACAGGACGGCACATCCGGGCCGGACTCATCCCACCCTGCCGCCTGTTCGCCGCAGGCCGAGCACTTCACCCGCTGGAGATTGCCATGCAGCTCCAGCACGTTCACGCTCCCCGCGCGGCGGTGCAGGCCGTCCACGTTTTGGGTGATGAGCGTAAAATCAGGGACGCGCTTTTCCATTTCAACCAGCGCAAAGTGACCGGGATTAGGCTGCGCCGCGCGCGCCTTCTCGCGCCGCAGCGCGTACCAATCCCAAACCAGTTTCGGGGCGCGGGCAAAGGCCTCGGGCGTCGCCAACTCCTCGGGGCGATACTGCGCCCACAGCCCGACCTGCGCATCCCGAAACGTGCTTAACCCCGATTCCTGGGATACCCCCGCGCCGGTCAGAGCGGCCACACGCCGGGCTTTGCGTAAAAAAGACAGGAGTTCGAGGGGAAAGTTCATGGAGATACTCGATACTCGATATTCGATACTCGATATTCGATATTCGATACTCGATAGTCGATGTTGGATATTCGATAGTCGATGTTGGATATTCGATAGTCGATGTTGGATATTCGATTCGTATGCCATCCTCGAATAACGAATAACGAATAACGAATTACTAATTACGAATTACGCCTTCCCAAACGCCTCGCCCACCATCTCCTGCGCCTCGGCGAGTATCCGCTCCAGGTGAGCTTCGCTCACGAAACTTTCGGCATAAATCTTGTAGATTTCCTCGGTGCCAGAGGGCCGCGCCGCGAACCAGCCGTTGGCGGTGGTCACTTTCAGGCCGCCGATGGAGGCTCCGTTGCCGGGAGCGCGCGTCAGCCGGGCGGTGATGGGGTCGCCCGCCAGCGTTTCCGCCTTCACGGCCCCCGGCGAGAGATTTTTCAGAATGGCCTTCTGCGCAGAATTGGCCTTCGCGTCAATCCGCTTATAGACCGGCGCGCCGAAGCGTTCGGCCAGTTCCTGGTAATGCCTGCCGGGGTCGCGCCCGGTCAGGGCGGTGATTTCCGCCGCCAGCAGGTTCAGGATGATGCCATCCTTATCGGTCGTCCAGACCGTACCGTCCTTGCGCAGGAACGAGGCCCCGGCGCTTTCCTCGCCGCCGAAGCCAAAAGAACCGTCCACCAGGCCATCCACAAACCACTTGAAACCGACCGGCACTTCGGCGAGTTCCCGGCCCAGCGCGCCCGCTACCCGATCAATCATCGAACTGGACACAAGCGTTTTGCCCACTTTGGCATCTTTCCGCCAACCAGAGCGATTCTGGTAAAGATACCAGATTGCCACCGACAGGTAGTGGTTCGGGTTCATCAGCCCAGCGGAGGGCGTCACAATCCCGTGCCGGTCCACATCCGGGTCGTTGCCAAAGGCGATGTCGAAGTCATCTTTCAGGCGAATCAACCCGGCCATCGCGTAGGGCGAGGAACAGTCCATGCGGATCTTGCCATCGTGGTCCACCGTCATAAACGCAAATGACGGGTCGATGACGCGGTTGACGACTGTGATATTCAGCTTGTGGATTTCGGCAATCACATCCCAATAGGCCAGCGCCGCCCCGCCCATCGGGTCAACCCCGATACGAATGCCGGACTGCGAAACCTTAGCCAGTTCGACCACATTTTCCAAATCCCGAACGTAGGGCGTAATAAAATCGTATTGCTGCGTGGTTGGGGCCTTAAGCGCCTCGCGCAGACTCATCCGCTTCACCGCTTTCAACGTATCCCGCATGATTTCATTGGCGCGCGTCTGGATGACGTTCGTAATCTCTGGCCCCGCCGGGCCGCCGTTGGGCGGGTTATATTTGAATCCACCGTCTTCGGGCGGGTTGTGCGAGGGCGTGATGACCACGCCATCGGCCAGGCCCGATGTTCGGCCCCGGTTATAGGTCAGGATGGCGTGCGAAATGACCGGCGTGGGGGTATATCCTGGCGTAAAGCGAATTTCAATCCCGTTGGCAGCCAAGACCTCGATGGCGGTCGCTTCCGCCGGTTCGGAGAGCGCGTGCGTATCCTTGCCGATGAACAACGGCCCGGTAATGCCCTGCTGCTGACGGTATTCCACCAGCGCCTGGCAAACGGCCAGGATATGCGTTTCGGTGAAAGCGGATTCGGTCGAAGTGCCGCGATGTCCCGACGTGCCAAAGGCAATTTGCTGGGCCGGGTCCGCCGGGTCGGGCTGTTCGGTGTAATAGGCAGAAACCAGTTTGGGAATATTGCACAAAATCTCGCGCGGGGCGGGTTTTCCAGCCAGGGGATGAGCCATTTTTGCCTCCGGGAAAGAATGATTATGATGGCGCAGGATTTGCGCAATGAGCGCAAATCAGAGCAGCCTTTGGCTGCGGCCCGCGAAGCGGCTGCGCTATGATGATTATAGCAAAAGTCCGCGCTATTCCCTCACCCCAACCCCTCTCCCGGCGGCAGAGGGGCTTTTCCCCCTTCCCGCAGTGGGGGAAGGGCAAGGGATGAGGGAAACGCGGGACTGTGAGAGCGCCACAGCAGACTAACAAGCCGCCATCGCCACAAACTGCCGATGAGATTCCGTTATAATAAGGCGTCGTTAGACTTTTTCGCATGGAGGCCCCATGATTACTGAATACCATCGCCCAAAAACGCTTGACGAGGCCTTGCAGCTGCTCGCCCAGCCAAACACCCTGCCGCTCGGCGGCGGGACGAAAATCAACAGCCCGGCCTTCAAAGACCGTGATTTCGCCGTCGTCGATTTGCAGGCTTTGGACTTGAAGCGCATACTCCGCAGTGGCTACACGCTGGAGATTGGGGCGACAGCCACGCTGCAACAACTCCTCGAAAGCGCCGACGCCCCGGCAGCACTGCAACAGGCCATCCGGCAAGAAGCCAGCCTGAACATTCGCAATGCGGCCACCGTCGCCGGGACGCTGGTTTCAGCCGATGGCCGCTCTCCGTTTGCAACCGCCCTGCTTGCGTTAGATGCGAAAGTGACAGTCATCAGTGAACAGTCATCCGTCATCAGCCTGGCCGAATATTGGACTTTGCGCCCGGCGGGACTCATCACCCTGGTCAGTATCCCGTTAAATGCAAAGTTCGCCTACCAGCAGGTTGCCCGCACCCCGGCAGATGTTCCGATTGTATGCGCCGCCCTGACCCAATGGAACAGCGGACGCACCCGCCTGGCCCTCGGCGGCTATGGCGCGAGTCCCCTGCTGGCAATGGACGGCACCGAAGCCGAAGGCCTGGAATCTGCCGCCCGAAACGCCTTCCACGAAGCCATCGACCAGTGGGCATCCGCCGAATACCGCATGGATGTAGCCGCCACGCTCGCCACACGCTGCCTGGAGCACATCAGCGCAGCTGGAAATTTGGGGAAGGAAGACTAGCCCGCCTTGCACACCCTTCGTCGATGGCTGAAACCCACATTGGCAGGCACGCTTTTGTTTGTCAGCCTGTCGCATCACCTGCTAAACTTTTGGGAATGGCCCGGCCTGTGGATGCTCGCCGGATTGTTTACGCTTTTGCCGCTTTCGATTGGCGGAATGGCGATTGTGTTTCGGCGATTCGGGCCGTTCGTAAAACGAATTCCAAAGCCAACGCTGACTCTCTACCTGTTAGCCGCGCTTCTCTTGGGCGGATTCGTAACCTGGCGCATCTGTCGCCTGCCTCAATCGTACCAAACCCTGACCATTACAGCAATTACTGGGCAGGTTACTCTGGTCGAAATCAAGAACAACGGCAACCCACTCACGCTCGAAAAAAGCGCGCTTGAAAGCGGCTGGCAGGTTCAGGAGGGTCTTATTCATGCCACACAAGAGTCAAAGCCCCTGCGCCTGACCTTCCAAACCCCTATCGGACAACCAATTACTCTGCTCTTTCTCACCTACCCCGAAGGCGGCATGGCACAAGTCGCGTTGAACGGACGAAAGAGTTGGCCCAACCTTGACAGCGAACGCATGGGGCAAACAGCCCTGCGCCTAACTGCCGAGTACCGAGGTCTGCCAGGAGAGGCGTTTCGATTTCTCCTGCTTTTCTCCAGCCTGTTTTCCTTTGGGGCAATTGGACTTCTATTGCTGGTCATTCAGCACATCGGACAGGAAAACCTACCCCAAAAAACCACCCCTGCGGGGATGCATCAGCGCAACCTGCTCATCCTTTCCCTGGCCGGTCTTTGCGTCTACACATTCAACGCGCTGACCGTTCCGCTGACCATCAATCCCGATAGTCACAGCCTCCTACAGGGAAGTTTCCACCTTCTCCAGCATGGCAATCTCGATGGAGTTTCGATGTATCGCGGTCCCGGCACAACCTTCCTGTTTGCGCCGGTGATGTTCCTGCTCGGGAACAATGCTTGGGGAATAAAAATCCTGCTGCATCTTATCGCCTTTGCCTGCATGTTTCCGGCCTACCGGCTGGGCTGGCAGTGGAGCGGCTCGTATACCATTGCGCTAATCGCAGGCTTTCTGGTCGTCTTCTCCCCCGATTTGCTGGCCTATGCCAGCGTGGTCATGTCAGATGTTCCAAACATCTTTCTCGTGCTGACTTTTCTTACCCTGCATGTTTCCGCCCTGCAAAAACCAGAACCAAAATGGGTGCTTGCAACCCTCCTGACCGGCTCCTTCGCCGTTCTCTTGCGCTCCGAAAATCTCGTTATGCTGGCCATTGGCGCAATATGGCTTATGGCAACGCCGCTATTTTCCTGGAGAAGGACGCGCGCGCTCGACACTCGACGGCTGCAAATAGTGGCACTGGCAATCCTGGCTGCCGCCCTGCCGGTTTTGTGGTGGTCAGCCCACAATCAGCGTGTACATGGTTTCTTTGGAATGAGCAATTATCAGGGCGAAGTCTTCTACGATGGATGGGTCTATTATGGCGATGCACTGGGAACTCCATTCTCAAACCCCGATTCTCGCGCTTACCAGGTCATCCAACAAGCCATCGAAGCACATCCCATCGAAATCACAGACCAAAAAGGCGTTCCGACCGGCTGGGAAATTTACCCGGCCATGCTCGCCGCCGGATATACCCCCAACCAGGCTTTTGACCTGATGGAATCTGCCGCCTGGGATTCAATTCGCGCTAACCCGGCACGCACAGTCGAAATTCTATTCAACAAATACCAACGCGGACTGACGCCCGGGTTACAGCCTATGCTTGTTTACCCCTTGCCGGGTGAAGATGGGTTTGTAGAAATCTGGCGCGACGAATACTTTTACCAGAAAACCCCAAACTTGCCACTATTGATTGGCCTGCGCCGCGCGATAGATGACAGTTTGCGCGCAAACTACCCGCGTCTCTATCCCGGCTGGGTGCTGTTTACGCTCCTGACCGTTTTTTTGAGTTTCTTCCGCGCCCCCCGGCTGGCCTGGAGCGCGCATGCGCTCATCACAGCCTCCCGCATTTTGTTCCCTATGACGATAGGGGTTGCTTTTTGGCGGTACGCTCTGGCGGGTTGGATTCCCGCCCAAATTACCGCCATCGCCTGGCTGTGGGTGTTTGCTCAAGGACTGATTCAACTGCGTTCAGAAAAAACAAAAGACAACTTGCCGCAATAACAACAGCCGCAAATTCAACCACCAAAAATGCTATAATCTGGCAAGGAAGAAGTCATTTCGCAACCTGGTTTATCCGTATATTCCAAGTCGTCCGCGCCCGCCAACCATCTTATCCACAACCGAAACAAGCCGCTATGACCACTTCTCCCCACACCCCAGTCTGGACATCGACCACCAAAACGGTGGTTGGCTTGACCCTGGTAGCAATCCTGGCCGGAATGCTAATCAAATTCCAGGGCATCCTGCCGCCGTTGTTGATGGCGTTTATCCTGGTCTATTTGCTCTACCCGGTGGCAAGTTTCTTGACCCATAAATTGCGCTTCAAGTGGAGCCTCTCAGTCAACCTGATTTACCTGCTTCTTATCCTTCTTATCCTCGGCCTGCTGACTATCGCGGGATTCGAGATTGTGACTCAAATCCAAAGCCTGATCAGCCTGGTGACGCGCAGCCTCGATTCCGTCCCCGCGCTGGTAGATAACTTAACGAACAGTGTGATGGAATATATCGGCCCCTTCGCGCCTGAAGTCGAAACCATCAACCTGGAACAAATAGGCAACCAACTGATTGACACGGTTCAATCCACCCTGGGGCGCATTGGCGAACTGCTCGGCAGGGTTGCCAGCGGAGCAGTCAATACCCTGGTCTGGACGCTCTTCGTCCTGATTGTCTCCTATTTCATCATGGTCGAAAGCGGCGGCTTACGTGAGCGCATCCTTCAGGTCAACCTGCCCGGTTACAGCGAAGACTTCGCCCGCATGAGCAAAGAAGTGGCGCGCATCTGGAATGCCTTCCTGCGCGGGCAATTCATCCTTATCAGTATTTCGACGGTGATGTATACAATTGTGCTGGGCGGAATGGGCGTCAGTTATGCCCTGGGAATTGCCCTAATGGCCGGGCTGGCGCGCTTCCTGCCGTATGTGGGCCCGTTCCTCACCTGGACGGTGCTAGCGTTGGTCACGTTTTTCCAGGCTTTCAAACCCTTCGGTCTGAGTCCGCTGGCCTATATGCTGATTGTCTTAGCAGTTGCCTGGCTGATTGACGCCATGCTCGATAACATCATCTCGCCGCGCGTGATGGCTGAATCTCTCAAAGTCCACCCCGCGGCAGTGTTGGTGGCAGCTATTATCGCCCTCGACCTGCTAGGCGTCTTGGGCGTCGTGATCGCCGCGCCTATCCTGGCAACCTTACAATTGGTGCTGCGGTATGTTGTACGCAAACTCTTCGACCTCGACCCCTGGGACGGATTGGAGGAAAACCCCACCCCGCCCTCTCTACGCGTGCAATTCAAGGAATGGATAAACAGTTTGCGTTCGAAATTCCGCCCCCGCCGCCAAAAAAAGTTATAATGGATTATCTTTGAAAGGAGCACACGATTATGCCCAAGAACCCTGAACCCACCACCGAAACTCTGGCCGAGACCGAGAATTACCTGGTCTGGAAGGCTGATGAGCCCGACGGCGAGACCACTTATCATCATGTGGAACTCGGCAACCTGACGGTGCATTTCTTCCGCGAAGAATGGGATGAGTTCCTCGAACTTGTCCGCTCGCTGGAGTAACTCAACCCACCCAGGGGCAGGCTGAACCTGCCCCTTTGTATTTTGCTATGAAAAACGCAATCACCGATGTCCCCGGCATTGAAGTCGGGCAAGCCCAGGACCTTGAAGCGCTGACCGGTGTGACGGTCATTTTGTGCCGCAAAGGCGCAGTTGGTGGCGTGGATGTGCGCGGCAGCGCGCCCGGCACCCGCGAAACCGACCTGCTGAACCCACTCAACCTGGTTCAAAAAGTTCATGCCGTTACCCTGGCAGGCGGTTCTGCTTTTGGGCTGGATGCCGCCGGCGGGGTGATGAAATACCTCGAGGAGCAAAAAATCGGCTTCGACACCGGCGCAGGCATCGTCCCGATTGTGCCTGCCGCGATATTGTTCGACTTGGGAGTAGGTCGGGGAAACATCCGCCCGACAGCCGAGATGGGCTACCGCGCCGCGGCAGCCGCCCATGCCGGGCCGGTGCAAGAAGGCAACGCCGGAGCGGGGACTGGCGCAAGCGTGGGCAAAATCTTCGGGAACAAGAGCGCAATGAAGTCGGGGATTGGAACGGCCAGCCTGGATATCGGCGCGGGGCTGGTGGTTGGGGCCATCGTAGCGGTCAATGCCTTTGGCGATGTCATCGACCCAAAAACAGGCGAAATCATCGCCGGGGCACGCTCGGTGGCAGTCGGCCCCCTGCACCTGGGCGAAAAAGGCTATTTCGCGGATACGCTGAAGGTGATGAAATCCTTCGCCGGGCGTACTGTATTAAGTTTCGCCGCCAAAACGAACACGGTCATCGGCGTAGTAGCCACCAACGCAAAACTGACCAAATCCGAGGCGAACAAAATGGCCCAAATGGCGCACGACGGCCTGGCGCGCGTTATCCGCCCGGCGCACACCATGTTGGATGGCGACACCATCTTCGCGCTCGCCACCGGCGAGAAAAAGTCAGACGTGACAACGGTCGGCGCATTTGCCGCCGAAGCCCTGGCAGAGGCCTGCCTGCGGGCGGTGCGCGCCGCCAAAAGCGCGGCAGGCCTGCCCGGATTAGGCGATTAAAACGAAAATCGCGGCCTGCGCCGCGACTTCTAACGGATAGAGAAAAGAAAACTTACGCCGTTTTGACCATCGTGCGAATGCACTTGGTGCAGAGCGTCACCTGGGACTTGCGGCCTTTCTCAATCACGGTTACTTTCTGCAAATTCGGCTTGAACTTGCGGTTGGTTGCCCGCAGAGAGAAGGAACGGTTGTGACCAAAGGTTGTGGTTTTGCCACAATGAGCGCATTTTGCCATCTTAAATCATCCTTTCTTGCTATAATTCCATCAACCTGTTTTTCTGACAGGCGCGGTATTTTATCACAAACCGTATCCTTTCACAAGGAAAGTGTTAAACATTTCGCAAAGGACACACGTATGGGACAAGAAAAAACCACCCTGGGAAGTATCCACATTTCGCCCAATGCCATCGCAACAATCTCCTATCATGCTACATTACAATCGTATGGCGTGGTGGGGTTGGCCCCCAAGAATCTGGCCGAAGGCATTGCCAATACAATCACCCGCGAACCAACCCGCGGGGTCAACGTCCACTTTGATGGCGACAAACTTGACATCGACATCTACGTTGTCGTAGAATTCGGTACCCGCATTGCTTCGGTTGCCAGCAGCGTTGCCAACACCGTTCGCTACCAGGTGGAAAAAATTGTCGGCCTGAAAGTCCACGCCGTCAACGTACATGTACAAGGGTTGCGCGTCAGCAACCCAGATTGATACCAGACGGAACACACAGTCGGTCCCGTGTGTTCCGTTTTCATGAAATTATTTTGGTAAAGATACTGCTCCCGCTAGGAGATTTTTGAGCATGATGAGAAAGTCACTTGATGGATTGGCGATCAAAGAATTGGTGGAGGCTGGGCTGACCTGGCTGCGCACCAACCAACAGACCGTCAACGCCCTGAACGTTTTCCCCGTTCCTGATGGCGATACCGGCACCAACATGTTATTAACCATGACCTCGGCTTACAACGAAATCAGCAGCCTGGGACATCACAGCGCCGGGCAGATGGCCGCTGCTGTAGCCCAGGGCGCGCTGATGGGCGCGCGCGGCAACTCTGGCGTGATCCTTTCCCAATTATGGCGCGGATTTGCGCGCGCCTTGCACGGCAAAGATATCGTCGATGCCCCCACCCTGGCAGCCGCCTTTGCAGAAGCACGCGATACCGCCTATAAAGGCGTTGTCCGCCCGGTGGAAGGGACGATTTTAACCGTCTCGAAAGATATCGCCACAGAAGCGGAAAAGGCCGCTCAGGAAACCGACGACCCGATAGAAGTGTTACGCCGCTGCGTGCGGGCCGCCGATGAATCAGTGCAGCGCACTCCCGAATTTCTCCCTGTCCTGAAACAAGCCGGGGTGGTCGATTCGGGCGGCAAGGGGCTATTTTTTATCCTCGAGGGAATGATTCGTTTCATTGATGGTGAATCGCTCGAATCACCGCTTATTTCGGTACAACCGCTTTCGGCCATGATGCTGGAGAACGCTATGGAAGACGTTGAAGAAGGCCAGGATTGGGAAGTGGTGGTCGATTTCCGCCCCGGCAACGGATTCGAGCTGCAAACCTTCTACAGCCGCCTCGAGCAGATAGGAACCTCCATCCAGGTCGGTGAGGGCGAGGGCATTTACCGAATGCACATCCACACCCCGCTCGAAAAACGCTATGAGCCAATTGATTACATCATGAATATTGGCACCATTACCAAAGTGGCAATGGAAAACCTGCTGGCTCAGATGGAAGATATCGAAGGCCGCGCCGAAACATCGATTGAACTGGCCAATGTCGAACCAGGGCAAATCGCCGTCGTTACCGTCTCGCCGGGCAGCGGCATCTCGCGCATCTTTGCCAGTCTGGGCGTGGCCGCCATCGTCTCTGGCGGGCAAACCATGAACCCCTCCACCAAAGATATCCTCGACGCCTTCGAGAACCTGCCAACCGATAAAATCATCATCCTGCCAAATAACAAGAACATCGTCCTGGCCGCTAACCAGGCCAAAGAAGTAACAGTCAAGCAGGTACATGTCATCCCCAGCCGCAACGTGCCACAGGGCCTGGCCGCCATGCTGCACCTGAACCCCGATGGCGACCTGGAAAAAGTCGCCGAAAAGATGACCAGGGCTATCGAAAATGTCGTGACCGGGGAAATCACTGTTGCCACGCGCTCAGTCGAAATCGACGGCGTCAACGTCAAAGAAGGGCAGGTCATCGGCCTGCTCAACGGGAAACTGGCAGTCTCTTCAGATAGTATCGAACATGCCTGCCTTGAACTGCTCGAAAAAGCCAATACAGCCGAATACGAACTCATCACCCTGTTCTACGGCGAAGACCTGAAAAACCTCGAAGCCAACCGCATTGCCGACCTGGTACGTGAAAAATACCCCGCCCAGGAAGTGGAAGTGCAGGAAGGTGGACAGCCCCACTACCAATTCATCATTTCCATCGAATAGTTTCGTTTAACGTCCCGAAGGTTACTGAGCACGACTTTTGCCAATCTTATAAAAAGCCTTCGAGACGGTTTCTGCGTTATAACAAGCCGAAGGTTTTCCAAGAAATCTGCCGCCTTGTGAAAACCTTCGGAAGTTCTTTCTTGCCCCAAAATCAGCATGAAAATCGGACTTGTAACCGACTCGCCTGCCGACCTGCCGCTCGACCTGGCCGCTCATTATGGGATTGAAGTCATTCCGGCCATTCTCATCATTGAAGGCCAGGAATATGTGGATGGGGTGGACATCACCCGCGAGCAATTCTATACCCGCCTGCCGGCTATGCGCCGCCACCCCACCACGGCCGCCCCCTCCCCGCTCGATTTTGCCGCCCGCTATCAGAAATTGCTGGCCGACGGGTATGACCACATCATTTCCATCCACACCGCCGAAAAACTGACCAGTCTGGTTAATTTTGCCCGCAACGCCGCGCGAGAGTTCAATGAACGGGTCACCGTCCTAGAATCCGGCTCACTGACGCTTGGCACCGGATTTCAAGTGCTGGCCGCTGCCGAAGCCATCGAACAGGGCATGGGGCTGGAGGGCGTGCTGGAGCAGGTGCAGTCCACCCGCCAGCGGGTGCGGGTGGCCGCTGCGCTCGATACGATGGATTATCTACGCCGCTCCGGGCGCGTACCGGCAGCCATCACCGCTATCGGCGGGCTGTTGAGCATCAAACCTGTGGTGGAACTACGCGAAGGCGCTGTTAAACCCATCAACGCGACGCGCACCACCCGTCATGCCACCGCCGCCTTGCACGAATTCCTGGTCAATCTCGGCCCGTTGGAACGGCTCGCCATCCTGCACACCAACGCCGAAGCGCGCGCCCGAGAATTTCTACATTTGATAATGAAAGACAAAAGCCGCCGCAACATCCCCGCCGAAATCCGCCTGCTCAACGTCACCAGCCTGATTGGCGCACACATCGGCCCGAATGGGCTGGGATTTGCGGCAGTCAAAAAGGAGTTGGCATGAGCGAATCGATGATGATTGCCACCACCCTGGAAGAACTCTGGCAGGCCCTGGGCCTGCTCGAACGCCCGCTTGGGCTGGTCCCTACTATGGGCTACCTGCACGAAGGCCACCTCTCGCTGGCACGCCGCGCGAGAAAGGAATGCCAGAGCGTTGCGGCCAGCATTTTCGTCAACCCGACCCAGTTCGGGCCAAATGAAGACCTGTCACGTTACCCGCGCGACATCGAAAGGGATTTGAAACTGCTCGAAGCCGTCGGAACTGACCTGGTCTGGATGCCGACGCCCGAAGTCATGTACCCGCCCGGATTCCAAACCTGGGTAACAGTGGAGACTCTCACCTCCCCGCTGGAAGGCGCCATGCGCCCCGGACATTTCCGGGGCGTGACGACAGTTGTCGCCAAACTGTTCAACGCCGCGCGGCCCGAAAAAGCCTACTTCGGGCAAAAAGACGCCCAACAGGCTGCCGTCATCCGCCAGATGACCCGCGATTTGAGTTACCCCACCGAAATTGTGGTCTGCCCCACCGTGCGCGAATCAGACGGTCTGGCGATGTCGAGCCGCAACAGTTACCTGAATCCCGAAGAACGCCAGGCTGCGACGGTATTATTCCGCGCCCTGACTGCCGCCGAATCCGCCTACCAGGCCGGGGAACGCGACGCCGAAACGCTGCGCCGCCTGATGCGGGAGACTGTCGAAGCCGAGCCGCTAGCGCGCCTGCAATATGCCTCCTGCGCCGATTACGATACGCTGGCCGAGTTGGAGATTGTGACCGGTAAAGCCTTGCTCTCGATGGCCGTGTTCATCGGAAACACCAGACTGATAGATAATTTTGTGCTGGGTTAACGCAGAATCAACAAAGACGTCCCGATGGTTTTTCAGAATGATTTTTCCGCTTTCTGAAACCCTCGGGACGTTTGGTTCTTAAAGCGGCCTGCGCCGGGGGGAGGACCCGGCGCAGGCATTCGCCAAAGGAGGAGACAGCGAGGAGCATGTTATTGCTCTTGTCGCTGATAATCATACCCCTATGTACTTCTTTTCACAAATTAGTTTTGTCACAACTAGATAGTGACAAAACTCACAATTGAATTAGAGAAAAACTAAGCGGCAATAAAGACAATTTCACAATTGCGCATACAAATCCAACAGGTAGGCGCGGATAAGTTGAATGACCTGGCTGTATGCCTCGTAGCTTTTCAATATCAGCCGAAAGTCAGGGTTGCCGCAAATCATCTTCGAGAGGGTTATTTGCGGGTCAAGTCGTCTAACAGCCCCGATGCGATGCGCGGCCCGGAGGGACGGCGCGGGGGTTTGGGTTTGCTGCCTGAGCGGCGGCTGTCTAACTCAATGCTGAAATTCATCCAATCATCAACAATGAGAACAAAATGAGGGGTTTTATCAAAAAAGAAAAACGGGGAAAGGAACAAACCCAGCGCTGCGCGGGGCAAAGGGTATGAAGTGAGATGTACAACCAGAGCTGTCTCAGCCGCCAGCGGTTCGATGATTTCGCGGGCACTGCCTTTGTACTTGGAAGGCGGAAACAGGGTAGCAACCTGGGAGGTCGTAGTACGATGAATGCGCTTGTAGGAAATATTCGTTCGCAGGAATGGCGTGACCAGGCGCATGTGGGTATCTAACAACTGCACATAAGCCCCTCCACGCGCGAGCAGGAAAAATAATGTGAGCAGCAACGCAAAACAGCCTACGCCAATCATGATGTAGCCGCCATTATCAGATAAGACAGGCAGAGGATTTTCCGCCGGGTCAATAAAATACCATTGCGCGCCCCATAACGCCCCAACATTTAGAAAGAGAATAATGGCGAGAGTCAATGTGGCCGGCCACCAACGGTCCAGGATGTACCTGTAGAGAAGCAGGCGATATTTGCGTCTGCCTTTGGCCATAGATTACTCCTCGTCGCCTATGGGGCGGCTCAAGGTTGGAACTTGCGGCCCGGTTTCGTTACCCAATTGCCGGCTGAGGCGCGCCAGGGCTTTTTCCAGGTGTTCGCCGCGCAGGCTAAAGGTAATGTCGCCGCGCGTTTTTTCGATGATACTGCGCGCCAGGTCGGTCTGACGGCGCAGCCCATTGGTTATGGCATCGGGATAGTCCATCGTAACCAAGATGGCGTAGATGTCGTCCATCAGCGTCAGCAGGCGCTCGGCTTCGGCAGAATAGCCGTGCCGCAGGATGTCGAGACAGCGGCGGCGCAATTCGCCGACCACTTCAGCCAATCCGTTCAAGTAGGTATTCGACTCTACACCCAGGTCGGCGGGGACGGGCAAGGGCTGGTTCAAAATCAGGGCGCAAGTGACGTTGGCTTCTACAAACTCTTTGAGCGCGTCCTGGGTATAGCCAGCATAGTACAAGTCGGGATGAGGGGCAAGCGACTGGCGCAGGGTATCGGCCAATTTTTTCGCTTCGCCCAACTGCTCGTTCATCGTGTCAATTTCGTCGCGATGCACGGCGCGGATGGCCTGTGAACAGAAACGGGTCAACATGCGCGCCTGGGCCAGGGCTTGGTCGCGGGCGGCGGTGCGAATATCAAACTGCTGGCGGATTTGCTCCGCCAGCACATCGAGCTGCTTCATGGGTTATGCTTTTCCTTCTTCGGGCGGAGTTCCTTCGGGCGGCTGGAATGGCTTGAACAACTGGTCTGCCAGGGTCGAGACCGGCATGTGGATTTCGCCAAAGGCCGCCTCGTAACGCGCCAGGTTCTCGGTCAGGGCGCGCAGCAACAATTTGGCGCTGAGCGGCGACATCAGGATACGAGCGCCCACCCGGGCTTTGTTCTCGCCGGGAAGCAGATGGGCAAAATCCAACACCATATCGGCGGGAGAGTGGGCAATGCGCACCAGGTTGGCATATACCGCGCCCAGGTCTGCCGGGACTTCCAGGGTGGTGGGGGGACGATTGGGAGGAACGGTCATATCCACCTCGTTTTTACAAAACGTCCCGAAGGTTTGGAGACGACAAAAGGCGCCGTTAACAAACCTTCGGGACGGTCACGCTAGAACGGAATATCTTCTTCCGGCGCGCCGACAAATGAGCCGCCCATATCGCCGCCGCCCATCGAGCCGCCCCCGCCGCCTTCCTCGCGGCTGGAGAGGAAGCGCACGGTGCTGGCGGTCACTTCGAAAGAGGAACCCGCTGTGCCATCTTGCTTAGTCCAGATTTTTGGACCGCCGGTGGCCGGGTCGGGGTTGAGACGGCCTTCGATGAGGACTTTGCTGCCCTTTTTGAGATACTGGTTGCAAACCTCAGCCTGCTTGCCCCAAGTGGTTACGCGGAACCAGATGGTTTCTTTAACCACCTGACCGTTGTTCCCGGTGTATTGGCGGTTGGTTGCCACGGAAAATGAAGTGACCGGCTGGCCAGATGGGGTGTAGCGCATTTCAGGGTCGCGGCCAACATTTCCAACAATGATTAAGGTGTGATACATAGGGGGGACTCCTTTAGGTGAGATAGGTCCCGCCGCGATGCGGCGGTGCAAATGTAGAACAAATGTATTTTACACCGAATTGGGTAAAAGGAAAGCGCAAAAACAAGCCAACTTCAAATTTGTTTCGTCAAGAGAGCGACGGCATAGGGGTAAAGGGTCAAATTCCCCTGAGCAAACTGCTGCCCACCGATATGGTCGAGAGCAGGCCAGGGAAGGGCAATCACCTGCTGCTCGCGACTGTGGTTGATGACAAAGTACAACACGGTTCCATCGGACCGCGTTCGAGTCCGCACCTCCACAGACGCAGGAGCAGCAAAGGGTTTGAGCATGGTATTGGTCAGAATCTGATTGACCAGCGTTTGCTGACTTTCCATATCGAGCCAGGTTCCAACGGTGTAAACGAAGCCGCTTTCAAACGGGTTGACCACAATCGCGGGCTGGTCATCGAGCCAGCCATTGCTCGCGCCGTAACGCGCCATGACGGTGGTGAATCGCTGTCCCAGCAGGCGCAGGCGTTCGGCCCAGAGCGAGGCTTTGCCCTGGAACAACTTGCCTTCTACCGGAATCGGGGCCTGGAGGGAGTAATAGTCTTCCACTTCGACCCCTGCCAGTTCGGCAAGCGCGCCCGGTTGACGGGAGGGCAGCAGGGCGTTGTGACGGTCTTTCATGCCAGTTCGCAGCGTCAGAACCAGCCGCCCACCGCGCCTGAGGAAAGCCTTGAAATGCTCGACCCGCGCCTCGTCGAGGACAATCATGGCCGGGGCAATCACCAGTTTGTAGCCATCGAGCAATTCATCGGCGGAGATGATATCAATATCGACGTTGCGGGCTGCCAGCGGACGATACCACTGTTCCAATAAATATCCAACATAATCGAAATCGCTGTTGTGACGTTGGAATTCAATCGACCAGCGGCTGTCGTAGCAATTCAGGATGGCGGCTTTGCTGTGGATGGTGGAGCCTGCCACCAAATCTGACAAGCGGGCGAATTCCGCGCCAATGAGTTGGGCTTCATCGTAGAAGGGACGCGGACTCCCCGATTGGTCGACCAGCGTGCCGTGATATTGCTCCTGCCCGCCCAGAGCCGAGCGCCACTGCCAGTAGAGCAGCGCATCGGCCCCATGCGCCACCGCGTGCCAGGCCATCGCACGCGCTTCGAGTTTGTTCAGGACATTGTTGGTCTTCGACCAGTTGACGTTGCCGGGCTGGGTTTCCATCAGCCAGAAATTCTTGCGCTTGTAGCCGCGCACCAGGTCATGGGCGGCGCCGGTCTTCAGGTGGTCGTGATGTCCCGTGCCGATATACCAGTCCCACGAAGCCAAATCCAGGTCGCGCGAGATTTCGTAATGGTCGAACGCGCCGAACCAGTCCATAAAATTATGCGTCACCCAAACGGCAGGCGGCAAGTGCGGGCGGAGTTCATCTAACTGGATTTTCTGGAAGCGGCGATAAGAGCGCGTGACAAAATGCCGGAAGGCCAGCATGAGACCAGGGTTGTGCGCCCCAATCGGGATGGGAATTTGCGCCCAGTCGGAATAGGTCTGACTCCAATACGCGGTTGACCAGCGGGCATTCAGTTCATCGAGCGTGCCATATTGTTCGCGCAAGAAAGCCTGGAATTGCGCCTGGCAATGGCTGCAATAGCAAACGCGGTTGTATTCATTGTCAAGCTGCCAGCCAATGACATGCGGCGAAGTCCCAAAACGTTCGGCCATCGCGCGGACGATGCGGCCGGCCGCCTGATGAAATTCGGGCGAATTGACGCAGTAATGACAGCGGTTGCCGAATTGCACCCTGCGGCCCTGCTCATCAACAGCCAGCGTATCAGGATATTTCTGTACCAACCAGGCGGGCGGCGCGGCGGTCGGCGTCCCCAAGACGGTGACGATGCCCGCATCGGCCAGCATCTCAATCGCCCGTTCGAGCCAATCGAAACGGAACTCGCCCTCCGCCGGTTCCATGCTTGACCAGGCAAACTCCGCTAAGCGGGCAACGCTAAAGTTGGCTTCCTTCATCAAGCGGATGTCCTCCGCCCAGCGTTCCTGCGGCCAATGTTCGGGATACCAGGCCGCGCCAAAGTGTAGTTTTTCCATAAGCCAGACCTCTCCTAACAGGCATGAATGCCCTCATTTTACCCGTGAAAATCAAAAATCCGCCGGACTGTGCCAGCGGATTTTGAACAAATAGCCAACTCCATGCCCAAAACCTTTGAGACGATTCTAATGGCAGATTACTTGAACACCACTTTATCATTCTCCACATCGACGGTCACGTTGCTGCCTTTTTCATATTTCTTCGCCAGCAACTCCACCGAAAGCGGACTCTCGATGAATTTTTGGATTGCACGGCGCAGCGGGCGGGCGCCAAAGGCCGGGTCGTAGCCCTGTTTGGCGAGCCAGGCGCGGGCGGCAGGGGTCAATTCAACATTGACGCCATACTCGTTCAGGCGCGCCTGCACTTCTTTCATCTGAAGGTCAACAATCTGCTCCATCTGCGCCAGGCTGAGGGGCGAGAACATGATGATTTCGTCGATACGGTTCAGGAATTCAGGCCGGAACGCGCCCTTGAGGGCCTTTTCGATTTTTTCGTGCGATTCGCGTTCACTGTCATCGCCGGTTTTCTGCACAAAGCCGAGCGTGCCGCCTTTGCGGACGTATTCCGTGCCGAGGTTGCTGGTCATAATTAGGACGGTGTTACGGAAATCGACCACGTTGCCCTGGCCGTCGGTCATGCGGCCATCATCCAGGATTTGGAGCAGGGCGTTCCACACTTCGGGGTGCGCCTTTTCGATTTCATCGAACAGAAGAACCCGGTACGGGCGGCGGCGGACAGCCTCGGTCAGTTGGCCGCCTTCTTCGTAGCCAACGTATCCGGGCGGCGCGCCGAACAGGCGGCTTACGGTGTGCTGCTCGCGGTATTCGGACATGTCGATTCGCACCAGGGCATCTTCATCGTCAAACATGAACCAGGCCAGGGCTTTAGCCAACTCGGTCTTACCAACCCCGCTTGGGCCAATAAAGATGAATGAGCCAATCGGTCGACTGGGGTCTTTGAGCCCACTGCGCGCGCGGCGAATAGCGTCTGATATGGCGTGAATGGCCTCCTCCTGGCCGATGATGCGTTCGTGCAGACGTTCTTCCATGCGCAGGAGTTTTTCAGACTCAGTCTCCATCATCTGGTTGACGGGAATGCCAGTCCACTGATGGACGACAGCAGCAATGTCATCGACATCCACCACCTCGTCAATTTGATTCTCGGCCTCCCATTTATCGCGCTTTGCGTGGTACTCTGCTTCCAGACGCAGCCGCTCCGATTTTTTCTGGGCGGCGCGTTCGTATTCGCGCGACAAGCCGGCTTGCTCTTCTTCGGCGGCCAGTTTGTCGATTTCGTTTTTCATGTCCTTGAGCTCAGGCGGCATGGAGTACAACGCTACGCGCAGTTTGGCGGCAGCCTCGTCCATCAGGTCGATGGCCTTGTCGGGCAGATGACGGTCAGTAACATAACGGTCGGCCAGGTGCACGGCAGCTTCGAGCGCAGCGTCTGAATATCGGACTTTGTGATGGGCTTCATAACGGTCGCGCAAACCCTTGAGCATCTTAACGGCGTCTTCCGGCTTGGGCTCGTCAACGTAAATTGGGGCAAAGCGCCGCTCCAGGGCGGCATCCTTTTCGATGTGTTTGTGGAACTCATCCAGCGTGGTCGCGCCAATGCACTGCAATTCGCCGCGCGCCAGAGCCGGTTTGAGCATATTAGAGGCATCCATCGCGCCCTGGGCCGCGCCTGCGCCCACGACGGTATGCAGCTCGTCAATCATCATGATGATGTCGCCCTGCGAACGCTGCACTTCTTCCATGACAGCCTTCAGGCGTTCCTCGAACTCGCCGCGAAAACGCGAACCGGCAATCATCGCGCCCAGATCGAGAGCAACTACCTTTTTGCCGCTCAAAATCTCTGGCACGTCATTGTTGGCGATTTTTTGGGCCAGACCCTCCACGATGGCAGTCTTGCCGACGCCCGCCTCGCCAATCAACACCGGGTTGTTCTTGGTGCGGCGCGAGAGAATCTGGATAAGGCGCAAAATTTCGTTATCGCGGCCAATCACCGGGTCGAGTTTGCCCTCGCGGGCCAGTTGGGTCAGGTCGCGGGAGTATTTTTCGAGGGTACGGTAGCGGGTTTCAGCCTGCGGGTCGGTAACGCGCTGTCCGCCGCGAATCTGTTGAATGGCTTCATACACCCGCTCACGGGTAATGCCGGCGCTTTCCAACACGCGCGCCGCCGGGGTATTGCGTTCAGTCAAAATCGCCAGGAAAATATGCTCGGTCGAAATGTATTCATCGCGCAGGCGGTTGGCTTCCTCGTTTGCCAGGTCAATAATCCGCTTAACGCGCGGGGTGATAAAAATTTGCCCGGCCCCGCCGCCGCCAAAGATGTTGGCCTTGGGCGTGGCGCGCAAGGTGGCATCCAGCCGGTCGGCCAGAGCCTGGGCGTTGACGTTGAGATGGGTCAGAATTTGGGGAATGACCCCGCCGGGCTGCTCAATCAGCGCCAGCAGGATATGCTCGGTATCAATCTGGTTATGCCCGTAACGCTGGATAATCTCCGCGGCGCGCTGGGCGGCTTCTTGCGCTCGCTCGGTGAATCGGTCAAATCGCATCATAGACTAGCATCCTTTCACATTGACAGCGATTATAGCAAAGGGTATCTCGATCTTTTGGAAAAAAGGCGTTAGAAATGCGTATGAAATGATTCTACACGCGAAATCAATTTTTGTAGCGCAAGATAATATCTTGCGCTACAATTGAAGTAATGACCACCACGTTTGCGCTTAACCCAGCCCCCTCAACCGCCGCCCCAGGGCGGATGCGCCCGTTGAACGTACTGCGCGACCTGCCCACAGTCGC
This sequence comes from uncultured Anaerolinea sp., assembly GCA_964422545.1. Taxonomy (GTDB): domain Bacteria; phylum Chloroflexota; class Anaerolineae; order Anaerolineales; family Villigracilaceae; genus UBA5195. The sequence continues at coordinate 30,466 of CAYRBO010000032.1, forward strand.
CGACCTGATTGAGTTGTGCTTTGCCAACACGCTCGACCCGGATGGCCGCAGCTACATCGACCAAATGCGGCGCAACGGGCGCGACGCGGGCTTTCTGAGCTGGGCGCCGCGCGTCATCGAATCGGTCTCGCTGCCGCTTTCGGGCTTCGTGTGGGAAGACAATGGGCGGATTGTCGGCAATGTCAGCCTGATTCCGTTCTCAAAAGCCGGAATGAAGGTCTTCCTGATTGCCAACGTCGCCACCCATCCCGACTACCGCCGTCAAGGAATTGCCCGCGCCCTGACCCAGGCCGCCATACAGCGCGCGCGCGAAAAACACGCCGATACCATCTGGCTGCACGTCCGGCAAGATAACCCCAGCGCGATTGCGCTGTACCGCGACTTGGGATTTTATGAACGAGCCCGGCGGACGACCTGGTGCACCTCGTCGAGCGGCATTCCGCTCGCAAGCGGGCGAACGACAACTGTCAGTATCCGTCCGCGCTCTTCGTGGGACTGGCCCCAGCAAAACCGTTGGCTGGAAGTATCTTACCCCTCCAGCCTGGACTGGTATTTCGCCCGCCGCTGGAATGTCCTGCGGCCCGGCCTGGTCAATAGTATCTACCGCTTCCTGGCCGACATTGACACCCTGCAATGGGCGGCCTATAAAGACAACCGGCTGGGTGCGGTGCTATCATGTCAGCGCACCACTGGACGCAGCGACCACCTTTGGCTGGCCGCTCCCCGCCGCCCTGACCCCGAAGTCGTCACTGCGCTGCTGCTACATGGCCGCCGCGCGCTCTCCGAACGCCACAGCCTGAGCCTGGAATTCCCCGCCGGGATGGCCGATGACGCCATTCGCGAGGCCGGATTCCAGCCCCAGCGCACCCTGGTATGGATGGAAACCCACGGGTCGCAACCTCGCTGAAATCATTGCGTATGTAAGGGTAAAAAGGAGAGAAAAATGAACCGTTTTATCTTACGCTGGTTGATTAACGCGGTAGCACTCTACGCCGCTGTTGCGCTTGTTCCCGGAATTGTGGCGCAGTCTACGAACTGGCTATCTTTCATCTGGCTGGCGCTGATTTTTGGTCTGCTCAACGCTTTACTGCGTCCGTTGCTCAAACTGCTCACTTGCCCGCTCATCTTCCTGACCCTGGGGCTGTTTACGCTGGTCATCAATACCTTCCTGTTCTGGCTGGCGGGCGTCGTCGGGACGAACTTTGGGGTCGGCTTCACCGTCGCCGGGTTCTGGCCGGCCTTCCTGGGCGGGCTGATTGTCAGCGTGGTGAGCGTGGTGCTAACGATGATTTTCAAGGATGATAAAAATAAGTAATTCGACACTCGATATTCGGGAATTCGGACAATGGAAAGCGGCTGTCCTGGGGACAGCCGCTTTTTTGACACATTAGAGTTAGAGAGCAGCCAGGACGGTTTTCAGCGTCCTGACGCCTTCCCCCACACCCTGCGAATGCTTGAAGACGGCATTCCCTGCCACGAAGGCGTTCGCCCCGGCGGCGGCCATCAGCGGAAGAGTGCTTTCGGCCACGCCGCCGTCCACTTCCAACCAGGCGGTGGAGTTTATGGCGGTCAACATGTCTCGAATTTCGGAGATTTTGGGGAGTGTTTCGGGCAAGAAAGATTGCGCCCCAAAGCCGGGATTGACCGTCATCACCAGCACCAAATCGACCAGGGGCAGAATTTCTTTCAGCAAGATGGCTGGCGTGCCGGGGTTGAGAGTTACACCGGGCTTGACGCCCAGATCCCGAATCTGCTGCAATGTGCGATGCAGGTGCGGGCAGGTTTCCACGTGGACGGTCAGGCGGTCGGCCCCGGCGCGGGCAAAGGCTTCGAGATAGCGTTCCGGCTGCTCAATCATTAGATGCACATCCAGCGGCAGGCGGGTGGCGCGGCGGCAGGCCTCCACCACCAGCGGGCCGATGGTCATGTTCGGGACAAAGTGACCATCCATCACATCCAGATGAATCCAATCGGCCCCGGCTTCTTCGGCGGCGGCAATCTCCGCGCCCAGGCGGGTGAAATCAGCGGATAAGATGGATGGGGCCAGGACGAAGGGGGGCATTCTCACCTTGTATTGAGCAAGGTACCAATCACATAAAACCACCAGGGAAACAGGCCGCCAACGGCTGCAAGGGCCACCAGGCCAAGCACGACGCTGACCCAATCGAAACTGGTGAGCGGGTCTTCTACAGGTTCAGGTTCCGGCTCAGGCTGCGGACGGGTGATGCGGGTTCGAGCGGCGGGAGGCCGGGCGGCAACAGTAGGAGCCTGGGTTTCCGTGACCGGCGGAGGGGGGGTCAGGCGCACTGCCGCCGATTTTTGGGCCTGGCCAAAAGTCATCAGGACGCGCCCCAACTGGTCGGCAGTGCGGTAGCGGGCGGCGGGTTCTTTCGAGAGAACTTTCAGGATGATTTGTTCCAGTTCGGGAGTGATGGCCGGGTTGAGTTGGCTGGGCGGCTGGGGCGTCATCTCGCGGTGCAGGCGGGCCAGGGTCTCGGCGGTGCGCGCCACGAAAGGCGGACGCCCAGTGAGCAGTTCGTACATGACGACGCCCAGCGAATAAACATCCGAAGCGGGCGAGGGCGCCTGCCCGGCGGCCTGTTCGGGCGCGAAGTAGAGCGGCGACCCCCAGACGATATCGTTTTGCTCTTCCGGGTGAATGCCGGCTATGGCGCGGGCAATGCCAAAATCGGTCACTTTCAGCCGCCGGTCGGGGGTGACGAGCATATTATGGGGTTTTACGTCGCAATGCACCAGCCCGGCGCGGTGCGCGTATCCCAGCCCGGCGCAGGCCTGCACCATGAGCGGGATGGCGTCTTCGATGCTGAATTTGCCCAGGTTCTCAATCATCGTTTTGAGATTGGTTCCCGGCACGAATTCCATGACGATGAACAACTGCCCCTGGTCGAAGCCAAAGTCATGTACCGTGACGATGTTGGGGTGCGAAAGGTTGGCCGCCGCTTTGGCCTCCTGCCGAAAACGAATCTGGAAGTCTTTGTCTGCGGAGTAATCGGCGCGCAACACTTTGATCGCCACGAAACGCTCCAGCATCAGGTCGCGGGCGCGATATACCTGCGCCATGCCGCCTGTGCCAAGCGGTTGGAGAATCTGGTAACGGTTGTTGAGTGGGGCTGGCGTGGTCATAGGCTCTTGCTGGAATTATATCATCAGTGGTTACATGCCCTGCGGCCCGCGTCGATTTCGCAAGACGTTGAACCCGACCATCATTTTGCGCTGTTCATCCCACAGGCGATAGTTGAGCGATTTCAGGCTGCGCCAAATGGTCAGCGGGCGCACCTGCTCGAAGAGGGGATGTTCTTTCTGAACCTTGGGCAGGTAGTAGTTGGGAATGCGCGGGCTGAGATGGTGGATGTGGTGAAACCCGATATTACCGGTGAACCAGTTCAGCAGGGCAGGCAGTTTGTAATAGGAACTGCCCAGTAAACCGGCTTTGTAAAAATCCCAGTTGGCCTGGCGCTCCCAATACGTCCCATCGAAGTTGTGCTGGACGTAGAACAGCCACAAGCCGCCGGTCGAGGCGGCCACCAGCAGCGGGAGTTGGATGGCAAGGAAGGCTTTCCAGCCAACCAGCCAGATGAGCAGGGCAATGACGGCGGCCAGGGCCAGGTTGGTATAAACCGTGCTGGCCTTTTCACGTTTGCCCGCGCCGGGCAGCCAGAAGCGGTGCGAGATGGCGAAGACGTAAAAGGGAACGACTGTCAGCAGAATCAGCGGGTGGCGCATCAGGCGATAGCCCAGACGTGCATACCACGGCCGGGTGCTGTATTCTTCCACCGTCCAGGTTGGCACGTCACCCACGCCGCGCTTATCCAGGTTCCCGGCAGTGGCGTGGTGGACAGAGTGGTCATGCTTCCAGTAGTCATAAGGCGTAAACACAATCACGCCCAAGATGCGCCCAACCCAATCATTGGCGGCTTTGGACTTGAAAAACGAGCCATGGCAGCAGTCATGGAACAAAATGAATGCGCGCACCATGAATCCCGCCGCCAGGATGGCCACCAGCAGCGTAACCCAATAAGGGAAGTTGTTGAAGGTGTATACGGCCAGCGCCCATAGCCCAAAAAACGGGACGAGGGTGTTGACCATCTGCCAGACACTGCGCGGAATGCTCGGTTTCTGGTAGCGATTAAGAACGGCGCGAATGGTATCGCGCTGCGCCTCGATTTGGCGCGTAAAATCTTGCATAGTTGGCATTTGCATACGTCCCTCCGGCGAACGTGTGAGATACCTATATTGTACAGACAAAACCGCCGCCCGGAGTCATGACTTACACGCAGAACATCAACAAAACAGCGCTAAAAGTTCTTTTACAGAAAATTCGTTCGGTTTTACCATCCATCCGCTCTTGCCGGAAACGTATAAAGCATGTAAAGTATGACCAGGTACAATCAATTTATCCACAGGTTGCGCGGATTTCACAGAGGGCAATCTGTGTCATTTGTGAATCAAGCGAGGAATCTATGTCATCACCTATCCCAATCGGACGTTTACTCCGCGCCGGGACGACCGGCTTCATCGCGGGCTGCTCGGTGACGCAGTTCGAGTCCCCGGCCTTTGGCGCGCTCGTCCGCGCCCCGCTCGGAAACGGCTACCAGGTCTATGGCCTGATTTATGACATCCACATTGACGATGACGGGCTGGTGCGCCAATTGGTGACTGCCGAAAATGTCAGTGACGAGGTAATGCGCGACAACCGTGAACGGCGCATTGTCCCAGTCGAGATGTCGGTCCTGTCGGTGGGCTATGAGCAGGATGGCCGGATTTTCCACCTGCTGCCGCCGCGCCCGCCGCTGAGCCTGGATGTGATTTACCTGTGCGATGACACCGAACTGAAGCGCTTCACTTCGGCAGGCCGATTTGGCTACTTCCGCCACATTCTCAGGGCCAAAGACGCCCCAATTGGCGAAATTTTAGCGGCGCACATTCAGATGGCAGGCAAGGCCAATGATGAAACATGGAAAGAAACTGCCACCCAAGAACTGATTACCCTTTTGCGGGATGACTATCCCACATTGATGAGTGTGCTTGGCGCATTAGGCGAAATTCTTTAACCACGACGGCAACGACGGGACACAACGGAGATTTTATACTTGAAACACTACAGCAACGGCGGAACACAATGGAGATTCTCTTTATGGAAAACCCACATACGAAACCAAAGTTGTACAAACCAATCCCATTAGATATTGAAGAGATTGGCAGAAAAGCACTCGATGCTGCCTATACCGTCCACAGCGCGCTTGGGCCGGGCCTTTGGAATCAGTCTACGAGGCTTGTCTGGCTTATGAAATTAAAAAACTTGGATTAAACGCTGATACACAGGTAGCCGTCCCGGTCAAATATCAGGATGTTTTTGTCGAAACTGGATTACGGCTCGATATCTGGGTGGAACGAAAAGTCATCCTCGAGCTGAAAGCCGTTGAAACCATGCCCCCCTTATATGAAGCCCAATTGATGACTTATCTCAAAATGACCGGCTGCCGACTGGGCTATCTGATGAACTTCAATGTTCTACACTTTAAGGATGGTTTCAAGCGTAAGGTCTATTAAAAGATTTTTCGTCGTGCAACATCGCTACCGTCGTGGTGAAAAAAAAATTCTTCGTCGTGTAACGTCGTTACCGTCGTAGTGAAAAAAGTTCTTCGTCGTAGTGAAAGGTTTTTCTTATGACAACAAACCAGAAAATTGGCTATGTAATCGGTGGCGGGTTGAAGGAATCCTTCTCCGCCCGCCTGACCGTTGACCCGCTCTCGGTGCAGGAAGGCGGCTTTGTGGTCATTGATAGCGGCAACCACCGCTTCTACGGCCTGGTCACCGACCTGCAACTCGGCGCGACCGACCCGCGTTTCGCCGATGAACAATCCGAGACGCGCCTGCCGCCCGCCCTGGCCAAAGCCCTGCACGGACAGACGCTCTACACCAACCTGGAAATCCTGCCAGCGCTGATGCTCGAACGCGGCCCCGAACCGGGCACGCCCGAATACAAACTCTGGCGCGCCGAACATCCCGATACCCTGACGGGTACAAGCGACCCGCGCCCCATCCCGGTTAAAACCGTCCCGCTGCACCACGCCCCCGTCTCCCTGGCTGACCAGACCGACATCGCCGCCATTTTCGGCGACCCGGAGAAGGACGGCAATTTCATCATCGGCTACACCCGTGAGCAGGGCCACCCCGTCTGCATTAACCTGGAGAAATTCGTCCAGCGCTCCTCGGGCGTTTTTGGCGCAACCGGCACGGGCAAATCCTTCCTGACCCGCCTCGTCCTGGCCGGGCTGATGAAATACGACCGCGCCTCGGTGCTGGTGCTGGATATGCACAACGAATATGGCTTCGATGACGTGGCCTCAGACACGAAAGCGAAGGTGATTGGGTTGAAAACAAAGTTTGGGTCAAGGCTGAGCGTTGTCGGCCTGGGAGCGGGCGCCAAAATTCGCGGGGCCAATACGCCCGATTTCAACCTGGAAATTGCCATGAACGACATCGCCCCCGCCGATATCGAAATGCTCAGCCGTGAACTGAATCTCAAGGAAACGACGCCCACCACGCTCAACGCGTTGATGACCACTTTCCGCGAAGGTTGGTTTAAGGCATTCAAGGAGATGAACCGCGAGGAAATCGAGGTCGAGGATGAGAAGGGCCGCATCAAGAAACAGCCGCACCCTGAGAGCGTGGCCGCCTGGGCGCTGGCGAACGGCGTCAACGTGGCCGCCGCCGAGGGCCTGCACGACAAACTGCGCCGCCTCTTCAACAAGCATTACATCGTCGAAAAACCCGCCGTAGATAGCATCAAGCAGGTCATTGACACGCTGGCCGTTGGGCGGCATGTCGTCTTATCCTTTGGCGATAACGAAAGCGACCTGGATTACCTGCTGGTCTCGAACCTGCTGACGCGTAAAATCCGCGAGGCCTGGGAAAAGCGCACCAACGAGTTCCGCTCGCACGGCGGCGGGGAGCCGCGCCCGCTGGTGATTGTAGTAGAGGAAGCCCACAAACTGCTCAACCGCGAAATGGCCGCCCAGACCGCCTTCGCCACCATCGCGCGCGAACTGCGCAAATACTACGTCACCCTGCTGATTGTAGACCAGCGACCCTCGCAAATTTACGACGAGGTCATGTCGCAGCTTGGCACGCGCATCAGCGGCTGGCTGGGTGATGACCTGGATATTCAGGGCGTGCTTTCGGGCCTCTCGGGGCGCGAATCGCTGCGCGGCATGTTGGCGCGGCTTCAACCCAAAGAAGAAGTTCTGTTGCTCGGCTGGGGCGTCCCCATGCCGCTGCCCGTCCGCTCGCGGCGATATGATGATAATTTCTGGCGCGAGTTGATGGGGAATAAGGGAAAGAAAGGCGAGGGCGAGATTTTGAAGGAGTTAGGGTTTTAGAGACTAGTCGGTAACCAACATGCCATCGCCGTCTCATGAAAATCCCAAACGCATAAATTTTTCATCTTGCCATGACACTCGAAGGACGCTATAATTACGTTTCGTTCAGAAAGTGAGGTAGTATGCCAGTTTATACGTATCGCTGTGAAAGTTGCGGAATACAGTTCGATCGCCACCAGTCCTTCCATGACGAACCGCTCAAACGTTGCCCGGAGTGCAACAAAAACAGCCTGCGCAAGGTCTACACCCCGGCGGGGATTGTTTTCAAGGGTTCCGGCTGGTATGCCACCGACCACCGCTCCCCCTCCGGGGCAAGCCGCGCAAACAAAACAGAAAGCAAAGAGTCGAGCGCCGCACCCACTGAAACAAGCTCCAGCCCCAAATCGGAATAATATTTCCCAAAAGACCGGCAGGCAAACCTGCCGGTTTTGATTTAACTACTGCCAGCCTGATTCTGGCCGCGCAAACCTTCCTGACCGGTATTGCCCAGAACGTTACAGGGGAGCGCGTTCAAGAAGCCAGAAAAATCGATAAGCGCGTCCCGGCATTTCTTATTTTCATCCGCCAAATTTGTGACATATCTCACAATATAATATTCCAGGCAAGTGCTAGAATGCAGGCGGCTTTTTCAAAACCGCCAGAAGTAAATTCAGGACATTCCGCACATCAAAAACATGACAGGTAAACGCCTGTCATGTTCGCGCGCCTTGTATAATTAAACGGTTTTCTTGACTGAGATATTAACCCTTTCGAAAGGATAATTTATGACCATCATCCCAACATCATCCACAGGGCGTGACAAGTTTGACCCCGCCCATGATGTGTACCACTATACCGACAATCCCCTGAAGAGCATCTTTGCGCCCAAAAACGTGGCTGTTATCGGGGCGACCGAAAAAGAAGGCAGCGTGGGACGCACCATCCTTTGGAATCTGATTTCCAGCCCGTTTGGCGGGGCCGTGTTCCCGGTCAACCCCAAGCGACCCAGCCTGCTCGGCATCAAGGCCTATCCCAGCATCAAAGATATTCCCGACCCAATTGACCTGGCAGTGATTGTCACGCCCTCGAACACCATCCCCGGCATCATCGAGGAATGCGGGCAGCTCGGCGTGAAAGGCGCCATCGTCATCTCGGCGGGCTTCAAAGAAATCGGCCCAGAAGGCGTGGAATTGGAACGGCAGCTGCTCGAAAACGCCCGCAAATACAAAATGCGCATCGTCGGCCCAAACTGCCTGGGCGTGATGAGTCCGGTCAGCGGGCTGAACGCCACCTTCGCCGCCGGAATGGCGCGGCCCGGAAAAGTAGCCTTCATCAGCCAATCGGGCGCGCTTTGCACCGCCGTTCTCGACTGGTCTTTCAAGGAAAACGTTGGCTTTTCGGCTTTTGTTTCGGTTGGTTCAATGCTCGATGTCGATTGGGGTGACCTGATTTATTACCTGGGCAATGACCCGCACACCGAAAGCATTGTGATGTACATGGAAACCATCGGTGATGCGCGCTCCTTCATGTCTGCCGCGCGCGAAGTGGCCCTGACCAAGCCGATTATCGTCATCAAGCCGGGCCGCACCGAGGGCGCTGCCCGGGCTGCTGCCAGCCACACCGGCTCGCTGACCGGCTCCGACGAAGTGCTAGATGCCGCCTTCCGCCGCTGCGGCGTGCTGCGCGTCAACACCATTGGAGAAATCTTCTCGATGGCCGAAGTGCTTGGACGCCAGCCGCGCCCGAAAGGCCCGCGCCTGTCCATTTTGACCAACGCTGGCGGCCCTGGTGTGCTTGCCACCGATACGCTTATTAGTACCGGTGGCGAATTGGCTCCCCTCTCGCCAGAAGCGATAGAGAAATTCAACGCGTTCCTGCCTTCAGCCTGGAGTCACAACAACCCAATTGACATCATCGGAGATGCCAGCCCAGAACGCTACGCAAAGGCGCTCGAAGTGGCCGCAGAAGATCCAAACAGTGATGGTCTGCTCGTCATCCTGACACCACAAGCCATGACCGACCCAACCGCCACAGCTGAACTACTCAAGAACTACGCCAAGAAGTTCGATAAACCCGTGCTGGCCTCCTGGTCTGGCGGGCAGGAAGTCGCCGCGGGCGAAGCCATCCTGAATAAGGCCGGAATCCCAACCTTTGAATATCCCGATGCCGCCGCGCAGGCCTTTACTTACATGTGGCAATCCACGCAAAACCTGCGCACGCTTTACGAAACCCCCTCGCTGCCCGATGATGCGCTGGGCGCGCCTAACCGTGAAAAGGCTCAGGAAATCATCGCGCATGTCCATGCTACGGGGCGCGAGCTGCTGACCGAAGCGGAATCCAAACAATTGCTGGCAGCCTATGGAATACCCACCACGCCCACCGTCGTTGCCACCAGCGCCGAAGAAGCAGCCAAAGTTGCAGCAGAAATGGGCTACCCGGTGGTGTTGAAACTCCACTCGGAAACCATCACGCACAAGACGGATGTCGGCGGCGTGAAGCTCAACCTGCAAAACGCAGAAGAAGTAACAGCAGCTTTTAACGCTATTAAGACCTCGGTCAGTGAAAAAGCCGGAGCAGAACACTTCCTGGGCTGCACCGTCCAGCCGATGGTCAAAGTCGAAGGGTATGAACTGATTGTCGGCTCGTCCATCGACCCGCAGTTTGGGCCGGTTCTCTTATTCGGAACTGGCGGCCAACTGGTGGAAGTTTTCAAAGACCGCGCCTTGGGGCTGCCTCCGCTGAATACTACCATCGCCCGCCGCATGATTGAGCGCACAAAAATCGCTACCGCCCTCAAGGGCGTGCGCGGACGTCCGCCAGTGGACATGGATGCGCTGGAAAAATTGATGGTGCGCTTTAGTCAGTTGATTGCCGAACAACCTTACATTAAAGAACTCGACATCAACCCGCTCATTGCCTCGCACGAAACCATTCTGGCGCTCGATGCGCGCGTCGTTTTGTTCGATAAAAACACTCCTGAAAACGAACTACCGAAACTGGCAATCCGCCCTTACCCGAATAAGTATGTGGCCCCCTGGACGATGAAAGATGGCCGCCAAGTCGTCATTCGCCCCATCCGCGCCGAAGACGAACCGCTCATGCGCAAATTCCACGAGCATCTGTCTGACCGCACGGTGTACCTGCGTTATCTCTCGCCGATGTTGTTGAGCGAACGAGTCACTCACGAGCGGCTGGCGCGCATGACCCACAACGATTACGATCGTGAAATCGCCCTGGTCGTGGAAGGCGAAGAGAACGGAGAGCGGGCTATCTTTGGCGTGGCGCGCTTGAGCAAACTGCGCGGCGAGGAAGAGACCGCGCGGCTTTCGATGCTGGTCAGCGATAAATTCCAGGGTCAGGGATTGGGCAAGGAACTCATCAACCGCATTATCGGGGTTGGGCGCAGCGAACAAATCAAGCGCATCATCGCCGCCACCTCGCCCGATAACGAAACATTCATCAACCTGTGCCGTAAAGCCGGATTCTCCACCATCAGCACCAACTCGCAGACTGGAATGGTCGAAGCGGTGATGAACTTGTAAGTTGTGATTGATAGTTGATAATTCAGCACACAAGATGGGACAAACCCCATCTTGTGTGTTTTAATTGGCCCATGACCAGTTCGCATTATGAAATCCGCATTTGTGAAAACCCGGCCTGTGGGTTGCGATATCCGCTCGTGCATGAACACCCTTTCGGAACGCGCTGCCCGCTTTGCCTGGGTTCCACCAAAGTCATTTTGACACACCCGCTCAGCCCGGAGCCGTTCTGGCCGCAAAGTGAGCAAAATCCTACTCCTAGATACTGGCTACACGCCATTCTGGACAATGTGCGCTCGGCCTGGAACGTGGGCGCGATGTTCCGCACGGCAGACGGCCTGGGCGTAGAGAAACTCTACCTGTGCGGAATCACCCCAACGCCAGAAAATACCGCTGTGAGAAAAACATCCCTCGGCGCGGAAGAATCCGTCCAGTGGGAATATGCGCGTGATTCGGTAAAACTAGCAGAACGGCTCAAAGCAGAAGGATTTACGTTGTGGGGTCTGGAGCAGGATGAGCGGGCAGTCAGGCTGGGGAAAACGGATTGGGCAACGGATGGCGAAGCGGAGAAGCGGAGGGGGGCAACGGATGGCGAAACGGAGAAGCGGAGGGGGGCAACGGATGGCGAAGCGGTGAAGCGGATTTCGACAACGGAGGAAGCG
>CAYRBO010000033.1:0-37183 GCA_964422545.1 uncultured Anaerolinea sp.
CGGAGACCCAGTTGCGTTTGGGCTGGGCTTTGGCGCGCAAGAATAGCCAGGTAACCAGGACAACTGCAACCAAGACAGCCATGATGACCAAAGCCACAGTAACGAGTGTGACCAGATTCCCGGCGCTGGCAATCTGCGCCGCGCGACTGGCTTCGATGGCGGCTTGGGCTTGTTTGGCTGAAGCATAGGATTGGGAAATGGATGACAGACCAAATAGCAACACAACGAGCACAAGGATTACAATCAACAAAATCTGCACGGTGACCTCCTTTTGAACCATTCAGAAAAGCGAAGCTAAATTCGTAATATATTACGAATTATACCGAACAAATTACGATTAACACAAGGTATTATCAACTCATGGATTTTTCTGTTTGGCTCAACCAGGAATTAGAATCAAGAGGTTGGTCACGAAGTGAGGCAGCCCGCAGAGGCAATGTTTCTGCCTCCATGTTCGACAAAGTGATAAACGGCCAGGCAAAACCCGGCATAAATTTTTGCCGGGGGGTCGCAAAGGCCTTTAACTTGCCAGTGATTGAAGTTTTTCGAAAAGCTGGGATTGAGAATACTGAGGATCTCGGTAACAAAGCCGAGGAAATCAAAGAGCTGTTCAGCCAATTAACAACAGAAAATCAAGCCCACATCCGGCAACAAATCCAGGTGTTACTGGAAATGCAAAGACGAGATGAGGCCAGACGCTCATCTAACAAGATATAATGGAGGTGGTCATTTTCTAAATTTGAAAACGGTGCAAATCGGTGCAACACATCTTTTCCAAGCAGTATTTTTGCACCAAATGGACTTTAAATACCCCCATATATAGAGAAATTGGATAGGATGACCGCCAGATGTACGGCATGGACAAGAATCCGTCTCACTCTTAATCAGTGGGTTCAGGGTTCAAGTCCCTGGTCGATCACAGCAACAGCCTCTTCGCGAGGCTGTTTTTATTTGCGCTTGCGAGCCGATGTTTGACTACGCTTGCCCTGGCGGGCGGCTTGCGTTGGAGGTTGGTATCAATTGCGCGCCATTCGGCCAAAAAATGCTACAATTTGTTACCTGACACTGTGAAGAGGACTCGCCTATGCCGCCTGCCGCCTTTCGCCAAACCGTTCACGACCTGCTGGCCAACCTGCCCACCCGCAAACTGGAGGCGTTGAAGCAGTTGTTTTGGAGTGAGTTGAATTATGAGCGCGCCAACGCGCCGCTGACGATGCGCGATTGGCCGGAGGCGACTGCCGCGCTGTTGGCCGACCCGCCGCTGTTGTTTGCCACCGCTGGCCAGGGCTTTCATGTGATTTATGCGCGGTTGCAGGGGGCGTTGAGCCTGTCCAATGAGCGCGCGGTGGTGAACAAATTGCTGGCCGCGCACCCCTTTGCTTTGTTCATCTTTTCAGATGCCGAACAGCGCTGCTGGCATTTTGTGAATGTGAAGTATTCGAAGACCTTACCCCCGGCCCCTGGCCTGCCAGGAGAGGGGAGCGCGCGGCGCTTGTTCCGGCGGATTACGGTGAACCCGTTTGAGCCGCTGCGCACGGCCGCAGAGCGGATTGCGCTGCTGGATGTGGCGGCCCTCGCCCCCGGCCTCACCCCCGGCCCCTCTCCCACAGGGAGAGGGGAGTTTGGCGCGGCGGTGCAGGCCTTGCATGACGAGGCTTTCGATGTTGAGAAGGTGACGCGCGAGTTTTTTGCGGTGTACCGGCGCGTGTTTGAGCAGGCCGAAGCCAGCATGAGCGCAGATTGGCCGCCTGAGCGCAAGCGGCTTTATACCCAGCGCTTTTTTAACCGCCTGATGTTCCTGGCTTTTTTGGAGCGCAAAGGCTGGCTTTCTTTTAACGGCAGGCGTGATTACTTGCGGGCCTTGTTTGAAGATTATGCCCGCCATGACGCCGAAAAACGCCCCGATGCCAACTTTCACCGCAAACGCCTGAATACGCTGTTTTTTATGGGGCTGAATTACCCGGGCGGCGATAAACGCCTCGAAACGGCTTACAAGCCCATCTTGAGTCTGATTGGCGACGTGCCTTTCTTAAACGGCGGGCTGTTTGAGCAGGAAGCAGACGATGAAACGGCCTTCTTCCCCGATTCGGTCGTCGCCGTCATCCTGAAAGAACTGATATACGCCTTTAACTTTACCGTGACCGAAAGCACCCCGCTGGATGTGGAAGTGGCGGTGGACCCGGAGATGCTGGGCAAGATTTTCGAAGAGCTGGTGACCGGGCGGCACGAGAGCGGCAGTTATTACACGCCCAAGCCGGTGGTGGCCTTTATGTGCCGCGAGGCCCTCAAGGGCTACCTGGGCGGGGCCACCGGCGAGAGCGAGGCCGCCCTGGCAAAGTTTGTGGATGAAAACGACCCCTCGGACCTGCGCCACCCGGAACGGATTTTGGATGCCCTGCGCCGCGTAAAGGTCTGCGACCCGGCCTGCGGCAGCGGCGCCTATCTGTTGGGCATGCTGCACGAACTGTTGGAGCAGCGCCAGGCGCTTTTTGCCGCGCGCGGGGTGGATGCGCGCACCGTCTATGAGCGCAAGTTGGAAATTATCCAAAACAACCTGTACGGCGTAGATTTAGACCCCTTCGCCGTCAACATTGCCCGCCTGCGGCTGTGGCTTTCGCTGATTGTGGATTTTGAAGGCCAGACCCCCCCGCCCCTGCCCAACCTGGATTTTAAGATTGAAGCGGGCGACAGCCTGACCGCCCCCGACCCGAGCGGCGGCTTGCAGCCCGATATGTTCCGCCAGGCGCAAGTGCAAGAGTTTTTGCGCCTGAAGAATGAATTTATGGGCGCGCATGCCGGTAGTGACGAAAAACGCAAACTGGCGGAGAAAATTGATGCGTTGCGCCGCCAAATTAAAGAATGGGCGCATGTACGACAGGTCTCTGACCTGTCCTACGCCGGTTTTGACTGGCAGGTGGAGTTTGCCGAGGTCTTTGCCCCCGCCCTCACCCCCGCCCTCACCCCCAACCCCTCTCCCAAAGGGAGAGGGGGGGGAGGGGAGAGAGGGGAGAGAGGGGAGAAAGGGGAACAAGGGGAACAAGAACCCCCTTCCCCCTTTGGGGGAAGGGCCGGGGATGAGGGCCAGCCCGGCGGCTTCGACATCCTCCTCGCCAACCCGCCCTATGTGCGCCAGGAACTCATCAAAGACCTCAAGCCCGCCCTCAAACGGGTGTATGGCAGCCTGTTTAGCGGCACAGCCGATTTATACGTCTATTTTTACCTGCGCGCTCACCAATTGCTCAAACCGGGCGGGATGATGGTTTTCATCTCGTCTAACAAATATTTCCGCTCTGGCTATGGCAAAACCCTGCGCGCGTTTTTAGGCAAGCACACCCGCCTGCGCTACCTGATTGATTTTGGCGATTCGCCTGTTTTTCAGGCCATTGCCTACCCCAGCATTCTGGTTGCCCAAAAGGGCGAACCAGGAGAAAACGAATTTCAGGCGCTTGCGTGGAAATCGAACGCGCCGCTGGAGCAATTTGACGAAGCCCGCCAGGCGCAAACCTTCACCATGCCCCAAAGCGACCTGACCCCCGAAGGCTGGCGGCTGGAAGACCGCGCAACCCTGCGCCTGATGGATAAATTGCGCCGCGCCGGAACGCCTTTGGGCGAGTATGTGCAGGGACGTTTTTATCGTGGTATTGTTACTGGCCTGAACGAAGCCTTTGTGGTGGATAAAGCCACCCGCGACCGGCTGATTGCCGAACACCCCTCCTCCGCCGAGGTGCTTAAGCCCTTTTTGCGCGGGCGCGATATTAAACGCTGGCGGGTAGATTATGCAGACCTGTATCTTATCAAAATTGAGTCATCCGAAAATGTTCAGCGCCCCTGGAGCGGTAAACCTGCGAAAGAAGCAGAGCAAATTTTTACCCAAACCTTCCCTGCCATTGCCAGGCACTTGATGTCGTTTCGTGATGGATTGATAAAACGCCAGGACCAGGGAAAGTATTTTTGGGAATTGCGTTCCTGCGCCTATTGGCAGGAGTTTGAAAAGCCGAAGATTGTATATCCCAATATCTGCAAGCGTAATGAATTTGCCTGGGATGAAAGTCTGTTTTATACCAATCAAAAGGCTTTTATTATTCCTGATTCGTCAAAAATTTTACTTGGTGTCTTGAATTCAAAGGTGGTCTATTGGTTATTTGGCAAAATATTAGCCAAATTGCAAGGAGACTTTTATGAACCAAGCGCCATATTCATGGAAAAAATCCCTATTCCAAATATAAACGAAACCCAATCTATAGAGTCTGTAGTCACCCGCATTCTCGAAGCCAAACGCGCCAATCCGCAGGCCGATGTCAGCGCGTGGGAGCGCGACATTGACCAGATGGTCTATGCCCTGTACGGGCTGACCGAGGAAGAAATTGCCCTTGTGGAGGGGCAAAAATGAAAGCGCCAAACCTTCCAGCGGCGGGTAGGACAATTTACCAAATTGTCCCACCATTACGAGGCGGCGCGTGAGGAAACCGCCGCCCTCACCGCGCAAATTGCAGCGGTAGAAGCCGAAATTGACGAGCGGGTCAAAAGTTTATACGGGCTATAATGAAAGCATGAGCGCCTTATTTCCCGATACCCACCCCAAAATGGAAGCGCTGCAAATTCAATTGTGGCGGCAGGCAAATCCCACGCGCAAAATGCAAATGCTGGCGCAGTTGAACGCCTCGGCGCGTTTACTGGCATTAACCGGCCTGCGCGCCCAATATCCGCAAGCCAGCGAAGCCGAATTGCGCCGCAAATTGGCCGGTTTGCTTCTGGGAGAAGAACTGGCCCGCAAAGTCTTGGGGGAGGACGCCCATGCAAAATGAACCGATTGAAGTCACCGCCAGGGTCACCACGGTATTTGAACAACTCGGCGTTCCCTATCTCATCGGCGGCTCGCTCGCCAGCACACTCTACGGCATGGTGCGCACAACCCAAGATTCCGATATCGTCGCCGAAATGACCCTGGAACATCTTGCGCCCTTTCTGGCCGCATTGCAGGCTGAATTCTATGTGGACGATGAAATGATTGCCGAGGCAATTCAACGTCATTCCAGTTTCAACATCATTCACCGCGAAACCTGGTTCAAAGTGGATGTGTTTATTCCCCGTCCACGCCCGTTTTTACAATCCCAGCTTGCCCGCGCGCAAAGGCAAACCTTTCAGTTGGAAAAGGAAATCAGCGCAAAGTTTGCCAGCCCCGAAGACACCATTCTTTCCAAACTCGAATGGTATCGCCTGGGCGGCGAAGTCTCAGAACGGCAGTGGCGCGATATTCTCGGCGTGCTAAAAACCCGCGCCGGAGAATTGGACCTGGAATACCTGCGCCATTGGGCAAGTGAACTCAAAGTGACCGATTTGCTGGAACGCGCCTTGAAAGAAGCGGCCTGAAAAAGCCCCTTTCATCTTTCATCCTTCATCCGTCCCTATGCCCCACGATATCATAGACAACCAAACCGAAACCCTGGCAGATGTCATCCGCCGCGTGCTGCCTGGCAGCCAGGCCGCCAAATTTGCCGTTGGCTACTTCTTCCTCTCCGGGCTGGAAGCCGTCAGCGACTCGCTGCAAAACGTGGGCGAACTGCGCCTGTTAATTGGCAACACCACCAACCGCGAAACCATCGAGCAAATTGCCGAAGGCTACCGGCGGCTCGAGCAAGTCCACGAGGCTGCCGAAGCGCTGGCCTACCCCAAGCGGGTTGAACAGCACGCCCGCGCCCTCGAAACCGCCCGCGCCGTGGGCCAGGGTCTGGCCGCCGCCGACCAGAGCGACGAAAACGAGCGCCTGGTCTCCACGCTGGTACAAATGATTGAGCAAAAACGGCTCAAAGTGCGCGTTTATACCAAAGGCCGCCTGCACGCCAAAGCCTACATCTTCGATTATGGCCCCGTCTTCGACGCCTCCGGCAACCCCCTGCCGCGCGACGAAAAAGGGATTGCCATTGTGGGGTCGAGCAACTTCACCCTCAGCGGCATTCGCAGCAACACCGAGCTCAACGTGCGCGTGCATGGCAACGACAATCACGCCGCCCTCACCGCCTGGTTCAACCGCCTGTGGGACGAATCGGAAGATTTCGACGAACATCTCATGCAGGAACTGCGCCAATCCTGGCCGCTGGCGCAGGTCACGCCCTACGAGGTCTATCTCAAAACGCTCTACGAACTGGTGGGCGAGCGGCTGGATGGCGAAGGCGAAGGCGAGTTTTTGTGGCAATCCGAAATCACCGCCGTCCTCACCGACTTTCAACTGCGCGCCGTTAAAGAGGCCGTGCGCATCATCCGCCAGTTTGGCGGCGGCTTCGTGGCCGATGTGGTGGGCTTGGGCAAAAGTTACATTGGCGCGGCCATCGTCAAGCACTTCGAGCGCGCCGAACGCGCCCGTCCGCTCATCATTTGTCCCGTCTCTCTGCAAGAGATGTGGGAACACTACAACGAAGCCTACGCCCTCAATGCGCGCATCTTACCCATGAGCCTGCTGCGCGAAAACGAAGACGGCTGGCACGTTTTGCTGGACGATGAAAAATACCGCGACCGCGATTTTGTGCTGGTAGATGAAAGTCACAACTTCCGCAACCCCAACAGCCAGCGTTACAAGGTCTTGCAATCGTACCTGCAAAGCGGCGAGCGGCGCTGTGTGCTGCTCACGGCCACCCCGCGCAACAAAACCGCCTGGGATATCTACCACCAGATTCACCTCTTCCACCCCGGCGACATCACCGCCCTGCCCATCGAACCCGCCAACCTGAAAACCTACTTCAAACTGGTGGCAGATGGCGAGCGCCCCCTGCCCGCGCTGCTGCGCCACCTGCTCGTCCGCCGCACCCGCGCCGACATCCTGCGCTGGTACGGCTACGATTCCGAAACCCATCAGCGCGTCAACCCCGAAGATTTTGGCCCCTACCGGCGGGGCGAAAAACGCGCCTACGTTCACGTTGGCGGGCGCAGGCAATTTTTCCCCCGGCGCAGCCTCGAAAACATCGAATACAACATCGAAACCACCTATCGCGGCTTATACCGCCAGCTGCGCGAATACATCAGCCCGCTGGGCGGCGATTCTACGCCCTTCCCTGGTTTTGCCAGCGGCAGCGGGCGCCTGGTCTATGCCCGTTACGGGCTGTGGCACTACGTCAAACCCGAAAAGCAAGCCAAAGCGCCCTACAACGAACTGCAGCGGGCGGGCATTAACCTGCGCGGTCTGTTGCGCGTCTCGCTCTTCAAACGGCTCGAGTCGAGCGTCGAAGCCTTTCGCCAGACCATCCGGCGCATGATTCAATCGCACGAGGCCTTTCTTACCGCCTTAAATGGGGGCATCGTCCCGGCGGGCGAGGAAGCCCAGCGCATCCTGTACGAATCGGACCAATACGACGAAGCCGACCTGTTCGACGCCCTGAATACCGTCAGCGGGCGCTACCAAACCGCCGATTTTCACCTCCAGGCCCTAAAAGCGGATATTGAATCGGATTTGGGCATCCTGCGCAACATTCTGGCACTGGTCGCGCCCATCACCCCCGCGCAAGATGCCAAACTGCAAAAACTCATTGCGCAAATGGAAAAAACCGGCGGGCGCAAATGTCTCATTTTCACCCAATATGCCGATACCGCCGCCTATCTCTACCAAAACCTGAACCCGGCGCAATCCCCCAGCATCGAGGTCATCTACGGCAACGACAAAAACAAAGCCGTGCTGGTGGGCCGTTTCGCGCCCAAAGCCAACCCGCAGCACCGCCCGCGCGAGGGCCAGCCCGAAATCAGCACCCTGATTGCCACCGATGTCTTGAGCGAAGGCCTCAACATGCAAGATTGCGACCTGCTCATCAACTACGACCTGCACTGGAATCCCGTGCGCCTGATTCAGCGCTTCGGGCGCATTGACCGCATCGGCTCGGAGCATGAGTCCATTTATGCCTACAACTTCCTGCCCGAAACCGGGCTGGAAAGCAACCTGGGCTTGCGCCAAAAACTCTCGCGCCGCATCCAGGAAATTCACGACACCATCGGCGAAGACGCCGCCATCCTCGACCCCGCCGAACGCCTGAACGAAGAAGCCTTCTACGCCATTTATGAAAGCCGCCGCGCGCTCGAACCCGACGAGGCCGAAGACGGCCAACTGGTGGACCTGAACGAAGCCCACGAGTTCATGCGTCAACTGCGCGAAGACAACCCAGCCCTGTTCGAGCGCATCGCCAGCCTGAAAGACGGCATCCGCTGTGGTCATGCGCGCGGCGCAAGCGGCACAATCGTCTTGTGCCGCGCCGGAAATTACCGTCAGTTATACCTGGCCGATGAACGCGGCGAAATCCTTAGCCGCGATATTGAGAAAATCCTGAAACTCCTGCGCTGTTCCCCCGAAACGCCGCCCTCGGCCCTGCCATTGGGCTACAACCAGCGCGTGATGCGCATTTACCGTCAATTTTGCCGGGAAGTGGAAGCCCGCCTGGCCGAACAGCGTCACACCCTGGCGCTCACCGCCGCCCAACGCTACGTTTTGCAGGAACTTCAGGCGCTCCTGAACGAAACCCGCAACCCCGACCTGCAAGGTCAAATTGGCCTGATGACTGAAGTCTTCAGCCGCCCGCAAGTCCAGGCGGTGCGCCAGGAATTGAACGGCTTGCGCGCCCGCAAAGTGACCGGCCGCGCCCTGCTCGATTCGCTCGGCAAAATCTACGCCCGCTACAACCTGAAAAGCCACTTCGAGCGCGCTGCCCGCGAGGAAATTCCCGTGCCGGTGATTGTGTGCAGCCAGGGGTTGGTGAAGTAAAACCGCCCTGTTCGTGTCTCCAAGATAACATGTATGCCTCCACTGCAAAAAGGTTTCTCGCAAAGCCGCCGCCAAGAGCGCAAATAAAAAAAATCTTTTGCGAACTTTGCATCTTTGCGAGGGAATTTGGGCTTTTTGCTGTAGATTTATGCGCGTTATACAGAGCGGCGGCCAGGCAGGCAGCGCTTGGTTTTAACGTATGTGGGAGAGTTGCCAGGGGCGTTAAAGCAGACTTTTGGGCAGGTGAGCTGAGCCCTTGTGGGCGCCATCCACGCAGTTAGAATTCCTGCACGAATGGGTTAGATACCTTTTCTTCCCCAACCGTGGTTTCGGGGCCGTGACCAGAAAGTAATCTTGTTTCGTCGGGCAGGGTATAGACCTGAGCGCGGATGCTGTTGACCAGGCTCTCCCAACTGCCGCCGGGGAAGTCGGTGCGGCCCACGCCCCCGGCGAAAATCAGATCGCCGCAAAAGCAGACTCGCTCTGCCGCGCAATAGAGAATCACGTGGCCGGGGGTGTGCCCGGGAACATGGCGAACCTGAAAGGCGTTGGAGCCGAGCCGCAGGGTTTGGCCGTGCGCGAAGTCGATGTTTGGCTCCGGGCCGGGGTCAATGGGGATGCCAAACATGCGTCCGCCGCCGCCCGCGCGCCACAGCACATGGTCTGCCGGGTGCAGGGCCACCAGCGGCAGGGGGTTGAGGGCATCGGCAATCGCCGCCGCCCCGCCGATATGGTCAAAGTGGGCGTGGGTGTACCACAGATGGCCGATTCTCCAGCCGCGTTTTTGCGCTTCGGCCAGGATGATATGTCCATCCCAAGAGGGGTCAATCACAGCCGCTTCTTTTGTCGCTGGGTCGGCGATTAAATATGCGTTGGTCTGCACCGGGCCAAGGGTAAAAGAAACTATCTCAAGCATGTCTTTCCTTTCGGGGCGAGAACAGGTAACTGACGACAATGGAGACAAGAATCAGGCCGATGGACAGAGGGTAGATAAAAGCCGGGTTCCAATCAAACAGCAGCCCTGCCAGCGGAGGGGTCAGGATAAAAATAATTGAATTGACCGTTTCCATCGTTCCGTAGGTCAACCCCATTTGTGAATCATGCACCAGGGCGCGCGCCTGGGCCATGGCCATTGGGCGCGCGGCGCGAAAGCCGCCCAAAAGGAAGTAGCCGAGCGCGAATACCGGCAGGCTTGCGCCTTTCCAGATGGAGATGGCGAACAGGGCCACCAGCGCCTGCGCGACCAGGAATCCATAACGCGGGTTGGAGCGGCTGAGTAGCAGCGCCATGACGGCGTTGCCCAGCGCGCCCGCAGTGAAGACCAGGCCGGTTTGGGTGAGCGACAGGTTGCGCACGCTCTCCAGGAAGTTGGGGGTGAGCGGAACGGCCAGGTACATGGCGAACACGGCAAAGGCCATTACAGCCAGGAAGACGATGAATCGCCGGTTTTTTCGCAGGCCAGGCGGGGGCGCGGATGGGTCATGATGGTCAATGGGCTGGGCCGAAATCAGGATGATAAACAGCGTGGAAAGCACGAACAAAGCGGCGGCGGCCAGGAAACTGGCGCGCATTCCGAATTGTTCGCCAATCCAACCGCCGGTCACCGGCCCAAAGGTCATGCCAGTGCTAAAAGCAACGGTGGTCAACGAAAGCGCCGTTCCAACCGGCCATTTGCCGCGCGCAGCGGTGACGTAACTGCTCAATGGCGAGGAGACGAAGGCCGTCAGGCCGTAAAGAAACAGCCCAGCCAGGAAGAGCGGCAGGGCCACGCCAAACCCCATCAGCACGGTGGCGACGAGGCCTACCAGCCAGGCGGCGATGAGCAGGGGGCGGCGTCCAAAACGGTCAGACAGCCGCCCGGCGGGAATATGCGTCAGCGCCATCGAAAAACCAAAAACTCCCAACACCAGCCCGATTTGTGACTTGCTCAAAAGGAATTGGTTATCGAGATAGATGGGGACAAAGTTAAAGAACATTCCCTCGCCAAATCCCCACAGCAGGAGGGCGATGGCAATAAAGAGCAGGCTGCGATTCAAGTAGGTTCTCCGGTGTCGAGTTTGTAGCGCAAGATAATATCTTGCACTACAGACTATGAATAAATTCGGCGGCAGCCCTGAAGACCGTCTCGCGCTGGGCGTCGCGGGTTAAGACGTGACCAGAGCCGGAGATGAGCAGTTTTTGCTTGCGAGCCGAGCCGAGATGGTCGTAGATGTAATTCATGCTGGCTTCGCTGCCAAGCGGCAAGTAGATATCATCTTTTGAGTAGATGAGAAGGGTTGGGGCAGTAACCTGGGGCAGGGCAGAGCGCATCAATTCGAGCAGTTTTTTCAACTCGCCAATGGAGCGCAAGGGATTTTGCGGATACGAGATATGTTCATTCCAGGCCTGTTTGTCGAACCAGCCTGTGCCGGGCGGGTCGCTGCTCTTGGGCAGATACGGTTGGAGTTTGCTCAACCATTCGGTATAGTCTAGCCGCCAATCTTGGGGCAGCCCATAAGGGGTCGCCATCGCAATGACGCCGGCCGCTGGCAGTTGGGCTGCCATGGTTAGCGCAAGCGCGCCACCCATCGATAACCCGGCCAGGATAACGCGTTCCGACACGCCGGAAAGCAGGTGATAGCCTTCTTCGACAGAGAGCAGCCAATCGGCGTGGGTAGAGCGTATCATATCTTCGGGTTTGGTGGCGTGACCAGCCAGGCGCACGCCCAGGCAGGCAAAACCATGCTCGCGGTTGAGATACTCACCCATCCAGCGCATTTCTTTGGGCGCGCCAGTGAACCCATGCACCAGTAAAATGCCCGTCTTGTTGGGGTTTGAAAAGAAAAAAGGTTCGGCGGATGGGATGATTTGCGTCATGGAAACAACCTCCTGGCTTTGACCTCGGCCACTGCATCGGGGCGGTAGCGGTAGAGCCGGGCGGGGCGGCCCTCGCCCCGTATGCGGCGGCGGTTGGTCTCTTCGATAATGCCTGCCTCCAGGATGCGGCGGCGGAAGTTGCGTTTATCCAGTTTTTCGCCCAGAATAACCTCGTAAGTATGCTGCAATTCGCTCAGGGTAAATTCTTCTGGGAGCAGTTCGAAGCCAACGGCGCTGTATTCTAGCTTGTAACGCAGCCGCCGCAGGGCATAAGCGATGATTTCAGCGTGGTCATGCGCCAATGGCGGGAGTTCATCCACCCGGAACCAGCGCAGGCTGCTGCCCAATTCGCGGCGCGCGTCGGCGGGAATCAGAGCAAAATAGACGACGCTCACCAGTCTGCCGCCGGGGTTTCGTTCTGGGTTGCCATAGGTGTACAACTGCTCCAGGTACACTTCACGGCGGCTGGCCTGTTCCTGGAAAGCCCGCAAGGCGCAGACCTCCAATGAATCCGATTCTTCCAGCGGCTGGCCGGGCAATTCCCAACCGGGATTCACGGATGGGGCGAGCAGCACGCGCAAGGCATCGTCGCGCAGGCTGAAGATGACGACATGGACGTTGATAGAGCAACCGGTCACGGTTTGATTATATACTGAAGCATAGCCCAGCCGCTTCGCGGGCCGCAGCCAAAGGCTGCTTCGATTTGCGCTCATCGCGCAAACCCTGCGCCATAATACTATAAGGTGACAGTCACTTCCCAGAGTGACTGTCACCTTATGTCTTCTCTTCCGCGCTGCGTTAAATCTGCTCGAAGCGCGAAACCGGTACGACAAAAATGGTTGCTCGTTTCTGGTCGCTGCCTGGGGTGGTGTTGGCGCGTAACAGGGCAATGGCCGCGTCCACATGGTCGTCATCGACGCCAATCAGCAGGGTGGTGCTGCCCTTTCGGAAAAACCCGCCAGTGGATGCCACGCGCGTCACGCGAAAACTATCAGAAGTTAGTGCCTGCACGGCATTTTCGACATCGTCATCTTTAAGAATGGCAATGATAAGTTTCATAGCTAGAACTCCTCGAATCGCTCAACCGGCAGGGTGAATATCGTTGCGCCGCCCACCGTAACCGGAACGGGGGTTGGCATAGGCAGGGGAGAACCCTCCAGCGGAATGGCAAGATACTCGACCCGCTGACGACAGGAAGATTGCAAGGCTTTGATGACATTCGCTTCCATGCCATCTGGCAGGCCAATCAAGACAGTCGCATTTCTACGACCCAAAAAGCCGCCCGCGCTGGCAAGATGCACGACCGGGACGTTAAGTTGTCCCAATGCCCGCAGCGCCAGGTCGATATCCTGCTCCTGGAGGACGGCGGTCATCAACGCATGGATTTTACTAGATTCTGGCATGACAACTCCTTACCCGCCGGTGACGAGCGCATCGGTGGGGTCTTGCAAAACCACCGGCTGGCCGTTGGGAAAGATAATTTCCGTCTGGCCCATTTGGCGCGTTACCGTCAGGCCTCTATATTTTACCGTAACCGGCCAGGGGAAGGGATTTTCTCCACGCAGTAAAACATGGGTTGTAGAGAGAATCTCCACCCCCAGCGCGCGCAGGAACAACCCTATCGGCGCCAGGCCGTGCAAGGCATTCCGCTCGCCCTGCCCGGCGCCTGTTTCGGCGTGATAAGTGCGGTAGAAAGCGTGCGAGCGTTTCAGGTTTTGAATCACCGCCGACATGATGTGCGCGGTCAGGCGGGCTGCCTCGCGGCGATAGCCATACTCCAACAGTCCCTCGCCAATCAGTTGATTCCAGGGCAGGTGAACTCCCAGGCTGAGCGGGTCGGCATCGCGGATGAACAGACGCGGCAGGGCCGGAATGCCGTAAGGATGGTCGAAGTGCTCGGCGGAGAGAATGGAGCGAAACACCAGCGCATGGGCATCGTGTTTGCTGGGAATACCTGCCCAGAGCGGCAGCAACAGGGTATGGTCGGCGATGGTCAAATCAACGGTCTGGATGCTGACCCGGTCGCGGCGGCTCAATCCCTCGAACTCGAATTTGCCCAGCGACGTGTAAACTTTCTCTGTGGTGGCAACCGCGCCGCTTGCGCTGAAGGAAAAATCGCGCGTATCAAGCACTTCGAACTGCGGTTTTTCATCCAATTCGCCGGTAATGGTCACGCGCGGACGTTTGAGTGCTTCGCCCTGTCCAAAAATGCGAATGACCAGGCGCACCGGCTGCTTGAACTCTTTTTGAATCTCAATTTCAGGGGCAGCCTGTCGTTCGCTGAGGGTTTTCCCCGCCGGGCTGAGATGCGTATCGCGGTCGGCGTAGCGATAGAGCGCGGCGTCGGCATCCCAGCAGGATTCGATGCCTTTGCGCAGCACCTCCGCCTGGGCCTTGAGCGTGATGGTGTCTGAAGAGCGCCCCAGCAGTTCGGCCATTTGCATCAAGCATTGCGCTTCGCGGTAAAGCGCAGCGGAAAGCGCCGGGCTTTGCACTGTGGTGATATCGACCCCCTGCGCCCAGGCATGCCAGCCCTCGAAAAGCGGATTGTCCTCGAAGCCGGTCTGAAGTTGGTGCTGCCATTCGGGCAGGCCATTGCGGTCGTGGTCGCGGGTTGGAGAAAACCAGTTCCAAAAATACGAAGCCAGCGCCGGGTAAACAGCGCCGAGGAACTCAATATCGTGCCCTGCGCACGAAAGTTTCCAGGCCAGGCTAGCCAGGTAAGGGGCCGCCAGGAAGCGTTCACGTTGCCCGGCCAGGCCGGGCTTGTTATCGATAGAGCCATCGTGCGGGTCTTGCACGGCAATGAAATTTCGCAGCACCCCGCGCGCCAGGTCGGCATTGCAAGGCAAGAGGCTGGCAAGGTAATAAGATTCAAATGGCGACTGACCGCTCCAGAAATACGGGTAATCGCTGCCATTCCCCAGGCGTGAGTATCCCTGGTCGGGCTGGCGAGAAAAGACAAAACTGGGGTAAGGCAAATGCTCCGTTGGGGAATGAAATAACCCGTAAGCCGCCTTCTGACTGAAAGCAAAAGCCGCGTCCCAATCCGGGTCGCCGGTGATGATATCCACGCCCTGGCTGGCGTTCAACATTTCGATGCGCGCTTTCTCGGCGTCGAAGGGGCGGGCGGCAATCCGGCGCGCCAGGTCAAAGGATTCTTGCTGGTCTTTGAGTGCCGCCAGCGCCCAGGTTGCCTGGCGAGTCGCGCCGGGAGCAAGTTCGAGCATTAACGCCAGCGAAGAGTAGGGCCCTGGCCCGGCCTGCGGGCCGCCAGTCAGGAACAAGACCGGGAACAATTCATCCACCTGGCCTTGCAAAACCACCACCGACTGGCGCTGCTCAGCGGCCATGCTGCGGCCTTCGAGCGGGCTGAGCTGCCCCACCCATTCCAGCCGCAGCGAGCGGGGCGTAATGCCGCGATTGGTCATGGTCAATCGCCCGGTGACAACCTGCGAAGCGGCAACCCAGTAGTCGGCGACAACTTCGATCCCGGCGAAAGGGGAAAACGTTACCGAGAGAAAGTTGGGGTAGAAGCGGCGCAAGCGCGGCGGGCCAACAAAAGCCGCCGGGTCATTGACCGTTTTTCCATTTTCGGTAAAGCGGGGAAACAGGCGCATCAGACGGGCACGCAACCCATAGGTGGTTCGTAAAGCCAACGCCGAAGGGTCACCGCCGCTCAAGTCCAATTCCCAAATGTGGTCATCCAGGTAGTTGGTGGCTGTGAGCCGCGCATCAGCAGCGATGGTCAGTTGCAATGGGTCGCCGGGGCCGAGATTCCAGTCTCGCATATTGGTATTTATTGTAAGGGGAGAACGTCATCCGGACAAGGCTTCTCCAACACCGCTAAAATCCGCGTGGCAAACGCCGCTGGCATATTATCCAACATCCCATCCAGCGCGCGCATCTTCGGGTAAAACGAATCGGGGTACAACTGCGGGCCAGAATACCCCCCGCTGGCAACGTAGGAAAAGGCCGAGTAACGCTTGCGCGTCACCACCGCCCAATCCTTGAACAGCGTGGGCGTGATTCGGCTGAAGAAGACCCGCGTGGCGTTGCCCTGCGCGGCATAATAATCCACCTGATGCGGGTCCCAACCGGCGGGCGCGTACCATTCAATTTCTTTTCCCCACCCCACAGGCTCTTTGTGCAGCAAGCCATACACCACCAGCCCCAGCAGGCTGATGAATGGGTCGAACACCAGCACCCGCCCGCCGGGCCGCAGCACCCGCCAGAACTCCTTCAGCGCCGTGCCAGGGTAGCGCAGGTGATGGAACACATCGAACAGAATCAGGTCGCTTACCGTTTCATTGCCAAAACTCAGGGCGTAAGCGTTCTCGGTTTGGTCGAGCCAGGGGTTGGGGAACAGGTCGGTGCGCAGGGCATGAGGGATGACTTCCTTGATGTTGCCAATCCCCGACCCCAATTCCACCACCAGGGGGTTGGGCAGCGTAGAAAGATGCCGGGCAATTTCCTGGTGAAACTGCTGGTAAATCTGCCGTAAAATCGGCTTGCGCTGCCAATATTTCTCATTTTGCAGAATTTCGGTTTGGTGTTGGGTAATGTCCATGATATGATTTTACTCTGAAGGGCTCTCCCGTTTCTGGTGGGATTCGTCCACAGATTGCGCAGATTACACAGATTTGGTTCTTAAAATCGGCGAAATCTGTGTCATCTGCGGATAGATTTTTACTTCTTCCCGTTAAAAACGGTAGAGCCCTCTGAAGTAAATGGTAATTCGTGATTACCAGGTCGCCAATGACCACGCACCCATCACCAATTACCCAACCACTGCATACTGGATACTGAATACTGAAACCGATGACTATCCCCCGTCTCCTCTTCTGGCGCATTACACTGTTTCTCACCGGCCTGCTGGCCTTGCTGGCCGCCTGGCAAATGTTTGGCGTGGCGCACAAACTCGGCATTAACGTGCAAGCCAGCAAAACCTGGCTGGCCCTGCTCGGCGGCCTGGGGCTGATTGGCTTTTCAGGCTTTGCCGGGGCCGTGCTGACCTTTTATGACGCCTGGAAAAACTGGTTCCAGCGCTTCGACCTGGCCGCGCGCACCCCAACCAGCCTGCGCCTGGCTGCCGCGCCCCTGTTGGCGTTTTCGCTGCTGGGCTATTCGCTGCTCTTGCTCCACCCCTACTACGGCAAACTGATTCGCGGCGAAGGCGGGGTGCGTTTCCTCGTCTTCTGGCTGCTGGCGCTGTGGGGCGCGTGGCTGCTGCGCGTTTTGCGCCCAAAAACAGACTGGCCGGCCGCCTTTGGCCTCGTCCTTCTGCTCCAGGCTGCCGTTCACCTCGTTGCGGCCTACTTGCCGGGCATCACCGATTACCCCTTTGCCCTGGGCTGGTCCGAAACAAGCCGCTTCTACTACCCCTCGCTTTTCCTTTCGGAACAAATCTATGGCCAGCGGCTGCCCTGGCCCATTTTGCACCCTACGCTGCACCTCGTCCTCGTCCCGCCCTACTGGTTCGATTCTCCGTTGTGGGTTCACCGCGCCTGGCAAATTCTCATCCGCTTTGTTTTGGTGGGAGGTCTTGCCCCCGCGCTTTTATCGCGGCTGAAGGTTGATTCTGCCCCCATGCGTTTTGCCGCCGGGTTGTGGATTTTCCTGGCCGCATTCGATTTACCGTTATATCTACATCTTGCTCCCCCGGTCCTGCTCATCCTGTGGGGATTCTCCGTCCAAGACGCGCGCCGCGCCTGGGTTTTTGTCCTGCTGGCTTCAGTTTGGGCCGGGCTCAGCCGCCTGAACTGGTATCCCGTGCCGGGCATGATTGCAGCAGCCTTGTACCTGCTCGAAACGCCTTATCGCCCTCGGAAGGTAGATGATAGACCACAGACCATCGTCCATCGTCTATCGTCCATTGTCTCGTACCTTGCGAAACCTGCATCTTGGTTCCTGGTTGGCACACTCACTGCTTTTCTCTCCATGCAAGCCTACATCGCCTGGTCGGGAATTGGTAAATCCAGCGATTTCTACACCAGTCTGACCTCATCTCTGCTCTGGTATCGCCTGTGGCCGAACGCCACCTATTCGCTGGGAGTGCTGCCCGCTATCTTCTTATACTCGCTGCCGATGTGGATTATCCTGTCGGTGGCATTTGTCCGCCGCGATATGCACCCCCTGCGGGTGAACCTGCTCGTGCTGGGGCTGGCGGTCTTGTTTGCTGGCGGGATTGTGGTCAGCATGAAAATTGGCGGCGGGGGCGATATTCACAACATGGACGCCTACGGGGTGGCGCTCATCATCGTCGCGGCGCACCTGTTCTTTGGACGGTACACCCCGGAGAGCAAAACAATGCCTCAACAGGCACAATTTCACTGGGCGGTGGCGGCCCTGCTCGTGCTGGTCCCGGTCTGGTTCGCGCAACGCGCTTCGATTGGCGTAGTCACATACGATAAGGCCGAGAGTCAGGCCGTTTTAACGGAACTCCAGCGGCAGGTCGATTCGGTCAATGCTCGCGGCGGAGAGATTCTCTTCATCAATCAGCGGCATCTTATCTCAATGAACATGCTCCAATCCGTCAAATTAATCCCCGAATATGAACGCGAGGAACTGATGGAAATGGCAATGGCGAATAACGAGGCCTACCTCGACCAGTTTAAGGCCGAGCTGCGCGCCCAGCGCTTTGCAATGATTGTGGTTGACCCGCTAACGACGACCATGCTGGGCAGCGATTATGCCATGGGCGAGGAGAACAATGCCTGGGTGCGCTTTGTGGCGCGGCCCATCCTGTGCAACTACCGCGCCGGGCAAACCTTTGCGGCAGACCGGATTGTGATTTACGTGCCGCAGGAAACGCCCGCCTGCCCGTAGAGCATCTTGCCTCACCAATTCCCAAAATTCAAGCCCTGAATACTGGTGTATAATTCAGCACTTGAATTTTGACTATGGACAATACCAACGACTCCACCCACGAGCTTTCGCTCCTCGAAAAAATTGAAAAGGACCCCGATGTGACCCAGGCCGACCTGGCAACCCAACTGGGCGTGGCGGTTGGCACGGTCAACTGGCATCTCAAGCGGCTCATTTCCAAAGGCTATGTAAAGGTCATGCGCGCCGAGCGGCGCAAACTGCGCTACATCATCACGCCCGAAGGGTTGGCCAAGCGCGCCATGCTGGCGGTAGATTACATCGAACAGCAATTCTTGCTCTATCGCCGCATTCGCGGCAAAGTGACAGAGATATTGAACGGTCTAAAGGAGCAAGGCATTCATCAGGTGCGCATTAAGGGCCAGGGCGATGTAGCCGATATTTGCCGCCTAACTTGCCTGGAGCAGGAAATAAAAGTGGTCGAAGACGCCCGCGCGCCGGTTTTGGCAGTTGAACATCTCAGCGTACACCTGCGCATGGAGGAAGAATGAGCAAGAGGCACATCGTCATCACTGGCGGGGCAGGCTATATCGGTTCGCTGTTAACTGCGCATCTGCTGCGGCAGGGGCATCGCGTGACGGTTATTGACAACCTGCTGTTTGGCGGCGAGTCGCTGCTCACATTTTTCTCTGACCCGAATTTCTATTTCTCCAAAGCCGATGTGACCGAACGGCGCAGTCTGCGCGATTCGCTGCCGCGCAGCGCCCCCAAACCCGATACCGTCATTCATCTGGCGGGGATTGTCGGCTTTCCGGCCTGTCAGGCCATTGGCAGACCGGCCACCTGGCACTACAACGTTGAGGCGGCTCAAAATATCTACGAACAGGCTGCCGGCCTGGGCGTGGAACGATTCCTGTACGCATCCACCTACAGCGTGTACGCGCCCTCGCCCAATGGCAGCCCGGTCAACGAGGCTTCGCCCCTCAAGCCTGAATCGCTCTATGCAGAATCGAAAATTGCGGCAGAAGAATACCTGCTTGCCCAGAGCGGACCCGCCGCGACGATTTTCCGCCTGGCGACGGTCTATGGCATTGCGCCGCGCACGCGCTTCGACCTGGTGGTCAATCAGTTCGTGTTAGATGCCTTCACCCGCCGCGAGCTGCTCATCTATCAGCGGGGGTATTCACGCTCTTTCATTCACGTTTGGGATGTGGCGCGCGGCCTGGCCTTGGGGCTGGATGCGCCAATGGAGAAAATGCGCGGCCAGGTTTACAACCTGGGCAGCGATGACGGCAACTACACCAAAGACCAGATTGTGGCGCTCATCATCAAGCGCCTGCCAGAAATCATTGTGGAATACAAAGATTTGACATTCGGCGGCGATAAACGCGACATCACCGTTTCTTTTGACAAAATTCGCCGCGAATTGGGGTTCAAGGCCACGCTCACAGTGGATGACGGCGTGCGTGAACTGGTCAGCGCGCTGAAAACCGGCTTAATCCGCAACCCGTATGACGAGCGTTACCGGAATGCGCATTTCATTGTGCAGTGATTCGTAATTCGTAATTCGTCACTAAAGGAGAATTTATGGCAGAGAATTTTTGGAATGGCAAGCGCGTGATAGTCACCGGCGGGGCCGGGTTCCTCGGCTCGTTTGTGACAGAGAAACTCGCGGCGCGCGGCGTGGGTGAAATCCTGATTCCGCGCATCGAGAACTATAACTTGACCGAGCGCGATGATATTCGGCGGTTGTATGCCGATGCCCTGAAACCTGTGGATGAGATTCCGGCTTCCCTGAAAGCCTCTACGTTCCAGCCGGTCAATGGAACAACCGTTCAACCTGAAAACCTGGTCATCATCCACCTGGCCGCCAACGTCGGCGGAATCGGCGCCAACCGCGAACACCCGGCGGAATTTTTCTACGACAACCTGATGATGGGCGTCCAACTGATGCACGAAGCCTGGAAAGTTGGCGTGGGCAAGTTCACCGCCATTGGCACGGTCTGCGCGTATCCCAAGTTTACGCCTGTCCCATTCAAAGAAGATGACTTGTGGAATGGCTACCCGGAAGAGACCAACGCGCCCTACGGCCTGGCAAAGAAGATGATGCTCGTCCAATCGGAAGCCTACCGCCAGCAATACGGCTTCAACTCAATTTTCGTCCTGCCGGTCAACCTGTACGGCCCGCGCGATAACTTCAACCTGCAATCCTCGCACGTCATCCCGGCCCTCATTCGCAAGGCCATCGAGGCCCAAGAACGCGGCGATAAAGAACTCGTCGCCTGGGGCGACGGCTCGCCCACCCGCGAATTCCTGTATGTGGAAGATGCGGCTGAAGGCATTCTGACCGCCACCGAGAAATACAACTCGTCCGACCCGGTCAACCTTGGCTCTGGCTATGAAATTTCCATCAAAGACCTGACCGAGATGGTGATTCGCCTGACCGGTTTTCAGGGTAAATTGGTTTGGGATACTTCCAAGCCTAACGGTCAGCCGCGCCGCGGCCTCGATACCTCCCGTGCCTGGGAACGCTTCGGCTGGCGGGCGCAGATGCCCTTTGAAGAAGGCCTGAAGCGCACGATTGAGTGGTTCAAGGCCAACCGGGATAAGATTCGATAGTTGTTCTCCGGTTTTTCGGTTTTTCGGTTCTCCGGTTAACTGGAGAACCGAAAAACTGGACAACAGGATAACGAAAATACAATATGCCCGAACCCAACCTTCATCCTTCAACCTATCAGCCGACGACGGTTTACATCAAGCCCTCCTCCGGCCTGGCTGCCCTCAACCTGCGCGACCTGTGGGTTTACCGTGAGCTGGTCTTCTTCATGATTTGGCGCGACATCAAAGTCCGCTACAAGCAGACGGCCCTCGGCGCGGCCTGGGCGGTGCTTCAGCCGGTGCTGACCATGCTGGTCTTCAACTTCTTGTTCGGCAACATCGCCAAACTGCCTACGGATGGCGGCATCCCGTATCCGATTTTCTCGTACACCGCGCTGCTGCCCTGGGGCCTGTTTGCCACCGCGCTCAACTCGGCCAGCCGCTCGCTGACCTCGAACCAGAATATGATTACCAAGACCTACTTCCCGCGCCTGGTTTTGCCAATGGCTTCGGTCTTGGGCGGCCTGCTCGACTTTGCAATTGCCTTTGTGGTCTTAATCGGCATGATGTTCTACTTTGGCATTACGCCGGGCATTCACGCCATTTGGGCGCTGCCGCTTTTCATCCTGCTCTCTATCGTCACCGCGCTGGGGGTGGCCCTGTGGCTTTCGGCCATCAACGTTCAGTACCGTGATGTAGGCTATGCCCTGCCCTTCCTCTCCCAATTCTGGATGTTCGTCACCCCGATTGCCTACTCCTCCAGCGTCATTTCCGAGCGCTGGCAGATGATTTATGCCCTCAACCCCATGGCAGGCGTGGTCAACGGCTTCCGCTGGGCGCTGCTTGGCGTTGGCAACCCGCCCGATATGCTGATTGGCATTTCGGCGGCCATCTCGGTTCTGGTTCTCCTCAGCGGGCTGGTGTATTTCCGCAATATGGAACGGACGTTTGCGGATACCATTTAGTAATTGGTAATTAGAGAGTGGTAATTTCACTCACACGATTACCAATTGCCATTTACCAATTACTATTCTCATGACAATCGCAATCAAAGTAGAAAACATTTCCAAACGCTACAAAATCGGCCTGGCCTCGCAGCGCTTTCAGTATGGGATGCTGCGCGATGTGCTGGTAGATACCGCCAAAGCCCCCTTCCGCTTTGCCGCTTCGCTGTTTGGTAAGCAACTGGAAGACCCTGGCCGCAACGCCGGTTACATTTGGGCGCTCAAAGACGTTTCTTTTGATTTGGAAGAAGGCAAAGTACTCGGCATCATTGGCCGCAACGGGGCCGGGAAGTCTACCCTGTTGAAGGTACTTTCAAGGGTAACGGAACCCACCAAAGGCTCGGTCACGGTGCGCGGCAGGGTGGGTTCGCTTCTGGAAGTGGGAACAGGTTTCCACCCGGAATTAACCGGGCGCGATAATATTTTCTTAAACGGGGCCATCCTCGGCATGAAACGCGCCGAAATCGCCAGCAAGTTCGATGAAATTGTCGAATTTTCGGAAGTCGCCCAGTTTATTGACACCCCCGTTAAGCGCTATTCATCGGGCATGTACCTGCGCCTGGCGTTTGCCGTCGCCGCCCACCTCGAGCCGGAAATCCTGGTGGTGGACGAGGTTTTGGCCGTTGGCGATGCCGAATTCCAGCGCAAGTGCCTGGGCAAGATGAACGATGTCGCCAACCAGGGCCGCACGGTACTGTTCGTCAGCCACAACATGAGCGCGATTTTGCGCCTGACGCAAGAATCCATCGTCATGCAGAAGGGCCAACTCGTCAAACGCGCCCCCACCCCCGAAGCGGTGGATTTTTACCTGGCAACCGGCCAGGCCCAGGCCGGAGAACGGGTTTGGGATGCCGATGAAATTCCTGCCAACGCTGCCCCCTTCACCCCTCTGGCCTTGCGTCTGCGCGACCCGCGCGGGTCGGTGGCCGATACCCTGCGCTCGACCGAACCCATCACCGTAGAGTTGGAATACCGGCTCGATGCGCCCATCACCGGCCTGCGGGTGGGAATTTACCTCAGCACCGTGCGCGGTGAATATGTGTTCACATCCTTCGATGTGGATGACGCCGCGCTCTACGAGAAGTTCTCCGTTCGCCAGCCCGGGCATTACATCAGCAAATGCCAGATTCCCGCCGATTTGCTCAACGAAGGCCGCTACATTTTGGGCGTCAATGCCAGTTCTTTTGGCGTCAAACGCTACTTCATGGACGAAAACGCCCTGGCTTTCAACATTGACCCCATCGGCGCGCCCGGCATTCACTGGGCCGAGCAACGCCTGGGGCCGGTAAGGCCACGGCTGGATTGGACGATTGAGCAAGCCGGGTAGTTTCAAAAACATGTATTTTGGACACGGAAAACACGGATTGCACGGATTACCACGGAAAAACCTTAAAAATCCGTGTTCATCCGTGTCCAAAAGGTTTTGTTATGACCATCAAAGACATCCTCTCCAAAATCCCCTATTCTGCCGACCTGTACGACGCCATCCGTCCGGTGCGGCCCCAAACGCGCTATAACCTGTCGCAGTTGCAGGCGCATTTGCCTGCGGCGGTGGAGCAAGTGAAGAGCGGATGGAAAAACGGACAAGCGGAGAAAACAGGCAAACGGATTGTGTTGTTTGCTACCCTGCATTACTGGGTCGAGCAGGCGGCCATCATCGGGCTGGCGCTGCGCGGCATGGGGCATGATGTCACCATTGCTTATTTGCCTTATGGCGATTGGGACAAGGAAATTAATGCCTTCGACCTGCGCCGCCAGGATTTGTACACGCGCCGGGTGCTGAAGCCGCTCCAGGGGCTGATTCGCTGCGTATCGCTGCTCGATGTTCCAACCGCCGGTACTCTGCCCGAAGCGTTGGAAAAAGCCGTCGAAACGGCCTCCGCCTTCGATACGATGTACACGCTCCAGGTGGAGGATTTCGACCGGCAATCTGCGCTATACAAACTGCGGGTAGTCCGTAACCGGCAGGCTGCTTTAGCGGCGACCCGCTTTCTCACCGAATCCCGCCCCGAAACGGTACTCGTCCCGAATGGTTTGGTCACCGAATTGGGCATTTTTTACCAGGTGGCGCGCCATCTCGGCCTGATGACGGTCACCTACGAGTTCAACGACCAGCGTGAGCAAATCTGGCTCGCGCAAAATGATATTGTGATGCGCCAGAATACCGATGCCCTGTGGGCGGCCAAGGGTCACATTCCGCTGACCGAGGCCGAACGCGAGAAAATCGCCGCGCTGGAAGATGCCCGCACCAGCGCCAAGAAATACGGCAAAGGCACGCGCTTTTGGCAGGATGTGGCCTCGGTGGGCGGCGAAAAGTTGCGCGCCGACCTGGGGCTGGATGCCCGTCCCATCGTTTTGCTGGCAACCAACGTGCTGGGCGACAGCCTGACCCTGGGCCGCAACATCTTTACCGCATCCATGGCCGAATGGATTGAAAAAACCGTCCAGTATTTTGCGCAGCGGCCCGATGCGCAGCTGGTGGTGCGCGTCCACCCCGGCGAGCGGCTGATGAAAGGGCCTTCAATGGTCGGCGTCATCGAGCGCGCGATTCCCGAACGCCCCGAACACATCCACGTCATTGGCCCTAACGAGAAAATCAACACCTATGACCTGATGGAAATCGCCTCGCTGGGGCTGGCTTACACCACAACGGTCGGCATGGAGATGGCAATGCGCGGCGTACCGGTCATTGTTGCCGGGCAGACGCACTATCGCGGGCGCGGGTTTACGCTTGACCCAACAACGTATGATGAGTATTTCGGGATGCTGGAAGGACTATTATCCGGTTCGCCGGTTGGCCGGTTATCCGGTTCTATCGAAAGCCGGAAAACTGGAAAACCGCTTAACCGGCTAACTGAACAACAAGTTGAATCTGCCTGGAACTACGCCTACCGCTTCTTTTTCAATTTTCCTTTTGACTTCCCCTGGCGGCTGATGCACTTTTGGAAAGATTACGAAATCTGGCCCCTGGCGCGAGTGCTTTCAGACAAAGGCCGCGCCGAGTTTGGGAAGGCGTTTGGATATCT
Source organism: uncultured Anaerolinea sp. (assembly GCA_964422545.1). GTDB lineage: Bacteria > Chloroflexota > Anaerolineae > Anaerolineales > Villigracilaceae > UBA5195. The sequence goes on from CAYRBO010000033.1 coordinate 25,047, forward strand.
GGCTGGGGAGCCGCTGGAATATGAGTGAAAAATGTTATTCCGCTGACCGGTTATTCAGTTATCTGGTTAACGGGACAACTGGATAACTGGATAACTGGAAAACTGGAAAACTGGAAAACCTGTATGACCGACACAAAACAAAAAGTACGCGAGTTTTACGACGAAATCGGCTGGCAGCAGGAAGCGGACGGCAACTATCAGAACGCCCGCTACGAAGACCTGCGCCCCGTCTCGGCGGAATACATCCACAAAACGCGGCTGCGCGTCAATGATGAGCTGATTCGGCCCGGCAAACTGCTGCTAGATGCCGGTTCCGGCCCGGTGCAGTATGACGATTACCTGACCTATTCGGTGGGCTACGAAAAACGCGTCTGCCTCGATATTTCGATTCAGGCTTTGAGAGAAGCCCGCGCCCGGTTGGGCGAACATGGCCTGTTCGTCGTCGGCGACCTGGCCAACCTGCCCTTCAAGGCCGATTCTTTCGATGGCGAAGTCTCGATGCACGCCATCCACCACCTGCCGATGGAGGAACACCCACGCGCCTATGACGAACTACATCGTGTTCTGATTCCTGGCCGGAAAGGGGTGATTGTCAACGGCTGGTATGAACCCCTGCTCACCCAAATTGCCGTGCCGCTGATTAGTCTGCTGCGCCGAATTACTGGGCGCGGCCCCAAAAAGAAGAAAAAATGGCTGACAGCGCAACAACCCGAAGGCACATTCATTGCCCGGCACACTCCTGCCTGGCTCAAACGCGAAATCGGAAGCAAAATTCCGCTTGAAATTCGTCCCTGGCGCAGTCTTTCGACAGAAGTCTTGCGCTGGTTTGTGCATCCAAAACTGGGCGGCAGATTCTTGCTCAAATTTGTGTTCTGGCTCGAAGGTGTTTTCCCCCGTTTTTTTGCGGAAAACGGGCAATACCCGATGATTGTGATACAGAAAAAATAGCAAGGCCGGCTTCTCTACCTGCTTCCCTGTCTACCTCTTCACCTTTCTACCCTGGTGCGTTTGTTGCTGTTGGCGTGGATGACTTCCCCCGACATGAACGCATCGGGGTCTTTTTGGAATTGCTTCAGGCAGTCCACCGTGCAGAAGATGACCTGGCGGCCTTTGTAACTGACAATCGGATAGCGCCAGGGCACATCGATTGTATCGCCGCAGGCGCTGGAATATTGCTTGGGAGTTGGTTGGGGCGCGTTATTCGTCATAGGGTGGCAAACCAATTTCAGAAGCATGGATAAGGCTCATATCATCTGGATTCTAGCAGAAATCGTCTAGAATCCACTTGCCCCAATGGATGTGTTCCCTTCGAGATGCCTTATCTTCAGAAAGACCCACAACGACAAAATCTCTTAACCTGGCGAGTCTTTTTGTCTTTGAGACAAATTTCCCCATATTCTTGAGAAATAGTTCCCACATTCCCTGCCGCGCGCTTCCTTTCAAAATTGGCCTGCTTGCCAGATAATACAGGTAGAACGTGGAAGTCAAAAGTCAGGAGACTTTTGAGCCAGTATCCAACCAGGAGGCCGAAATGAACGAAAACCTGACCATCAAATTCTGGGGAGTGCGCGGCAGCCACCCTGCGCCGGGCGGTGAGACCGTCCGCTACGGAGGCAACACAGCCTGCGTCGAAATTAACGCCGGGGGTCACACCATCATCCTCGACGCCGGAACCGGCCTCATCCCGCTGGGGCGCGACCTGGTAAAACGCGCCCGGCAGGCTGGCAAGGCCCTCCATGCCACACTGCTCTTCAGCCACCTGCACCACGACCATACCCAGGGCTTCCCGTTCTTTGCCCCAGCCTACAACCCAGCCAATCGCCTGAGCCTGTTTGGCCCCGGCGCATCTGAGCAGGCCCTTGAAGAATTGCTGACCCGTAACCAGATGCCGCCCGCCTTTCCGGTCACCCTGCGTGATATGAACGCCGCCAAAGAAATCCGTTCGCTGAACGAAACGGATATCATCCGCTTCGAGGCCGACGGCCCCCGGCTGGGAAAACCCGACCCCGCTGGATTGTCCATCCGATTAATGAAATCGTATGCCCACCCCGGCGGGGTTTACATCTACCGCATCGAGTGGCAGGGACTCAGCGTCGTGTACGCCACCGACACCGAAGGCTATGTCGGCACCGACCGCCGCCTGGCAGCCTTTGCGCGGGGCGCAGACTTGCTCATCCACGATGCGCAATATTCTGAGGACCACTATCGCGGCCTGAACGGTTGGATGTCAACGCAGGGATACGGACACTCTACGCCCCAAATGGCCTGCGAACTGGCAAACGCGGCCGGTGTGAAACAGTTGGCACTTTTCCATCATGACCCAAACTACGACGACGCAACAGTCCGGCAACTTGAAACGCAGGCGCAAGCCCTCTTTCCGGCGGCATTTGCATCCCGCGAGGGGTTGGAGGTCACATTATGCCCAAAGCCAGCCGGTGCCATTCCTGTTGCCGGTAGAACGGCTTACGAGAACCGTCCCGAAGGTTTTTAGGTGTTTGGGGGCGACCTTCGGGATGGTTCTAAAATAAAAAGGATGTAAAATGATGTTAACTATGGTCGATGTTAATACAGATAGCACGCGCAATATTCTGGGGGCCATCCCGTTGTTCGAGGGGTTGAGCCAGAGCGACCTGAACTGGCTGGGAGCGCGGGCTCGCCGCCAGGCTTTTTCGGCTGGCGCAAACATCATCACTGTCGAGCAGCCGGGCGAAGCGGTCTACATCATCCTGCACGGCACGGTCAAAATCCATGTCGAGCAAGTCGATGGCCGAGACGTGGTGCTGGCGATTTTAGGCGCGGGCGACACGTTGGGCGAGATGAGTCTCATCGACAGCGCCGGGCGTTCGGCCAGCGCCGTCACCCTCGAAGACAGTCTGCTGCTTTGGATGGACAAGTCTGCTTTTCAGGAAGCCCTGCGCCTGTTCCCGGCAGTATCGCAAAACCTGGTGCGCATTCTTTCGGCGCGGGTACGCCTGGCAAACGAACTTATCCAGGCACTGGCGACAATGGATGTCAACGGGCGGGTGGCGCGTCAACTGCTGGCCTTCGCGGATAAATATGGCTGCGCCGAAGGCGAATCGGTGATCATTCCCGTCCACCTGACACAGAGCGACATCGCTGACCTGGTGGGGGCCTCGCGCAAGCGCGTTAACCAAGTCATGGTCTCCTTCCGCGAGCAGGAACTGATCTCATCGAATGCTTCGGGCCGAATCATTGTGCTTAACCGGGCTGGGTTAATGAAATATTGCCGCTAGGTGAGAAATATTTCCCACCTGGGCTGTCCCACATTTCCTTGCAAAATATTAAATTTCGGTAATAATAATGATGTAGGAACTACATAGGGGGGAGCGGGGGACAGACGCTGAAATATCTCGCAGGGATGGAGAAAACTTTCATCCTTGCGATTTTTATTTATTGGTATCGGCCTTCTTGTCACTTAGTCGTCACGCGTTGTAGCTTTTAATCGAGGTAAAATCAGGCCATGCCAGAGGCATCTTCCGATACGCAGAATATCCTTTCAACCATCCCGCTCTTTCGGGGACTTAACCAGGCTGAGATGGAATGGATTGCCCGCCGGGCGCACCGCAGGGTTTTTCCGGCTGGGGCAAATGTGCTTGTGGCCGAACAGCCAGGAGAGGCGGTATACATCATCCTGTCGGGCACGGTAAAAATCTACATTGACCAGGTTGAAAAACGGTCGGTCGTCCTGTCCATCATCGGCGCAGGCGACACGCTGGGTGAAATCAGTTTGCTCGATAGCTCTGGGCATTCTGCCAGTGCGGTTACACTTGAGGAATCGTTAATGCTTTGGATGGATAAAACTGCCTTTCACCAAATGCTCGACGAGTTTCCGCGCGTTTCCCGCAACTTAGTCAACATCATGGGAACGCGCCTGCGAATGAACAACGAATTGATTCAGTCCCTGGCAACTCTGGATGCCAAAGGACGGGTGGCTCGCCAACTGTTGGCGTTCGCCGACCGCTATGATTCTCTCCATTTAGGAGAACCGGTCATTATCCCAATCACCCTGACCCAGGGTGATATAGCCGACCTGGTAGGGGCTTCGCGTAAGCGCGTCAACCAGGCGATGGTCTCTTTCCGCGAACAAGGATTGATTTCGACCAACCCGGCAGGCAAACTGGTAGTTTTGGATCGCAAGGGGCTGGCGAAATTTTGCAAATAACCAGGCGCCAGCACGAAGATTAAATACAAAAGGGATGCCAAACCTGACATCCCTTTTTATTTATTACGGAGTGGTAGTGCATGGCTATTCTTCGATGGGGGCTGCTGCTGCCTTGCGCTGTCGGAACGTAATGCGCCCACGAGTCAGGTCATAGGGAGACATTTCCACTTTGACGCGGTCGCCCAACAGGATGCGTATGTAGAACTTACGCATCTTTCCAGAGAGATAGGCCAAAACCTCGTGACCATTTTCCAGTCGCACCCGGAACTGGGTGCCGGGCAGGGCTTCAACTACTGTTCCTTCTACTACAAGCTTGTCATCTTCTTTCGCCATACACACCTCCGGCCATTTATTCAGTGTACTTCACCTGGCGCCGCTTGAGACGGCGGGCGGCTTTTTTCTCGTCCATGCGGCGCTGTTCGCTCTTAGAAACGAACCAGCGTTTGCGGCGCACGGTGCTGAGGACGCCGCTCTTCACGACCTTCTTGCGAAAGCGCTTGAGCAATTGGTCCTGCGATTCATTGTTTCGTAATACCACAATCGTCATGCTGTACTCACCTCCCTTCTGCGAAGGGATAGATAAAAATAATCGGCTGGTTGCAGACTCAGCCGAATACGCGCGCTATCTAAAAAAATAGGACAACGATGAAAATCATTGCGTATCAGGCTTTTGGACAACTCCTTTTGACCACCGAAACGGCAATCGCGCGGGGCTAGTCTGCGACAAAGAATTATACTACATAACCTTAATGAATTGAAGGTTGCGATTGGATAAATTTAGTTTGTTTTTCTTTGATTGAACCACCCGCCGGGAAAATAGCATCGTTGGGATGTCTTCCTGTCAGCAAGGTTTCTCCTCAATAATCGTGGTTGTGTCTGGCAAATTGGGAACGACGCACAAGAATTCAAACGGTTCGTTGCCGGTGTTCTGATACCAGTGGGGAGTCTCTGCCGGGATATAGACGACATCCCCTTTCTCGACCTCGAACACTTCGTCACCAATGCCGATGCGCGCCCTGCCACCAAGCACATACTGTTCGTGTTCCACGGTATTTGTGTGGCGCGGCATCCCGCCGCCCGGTTCCATCACAAAGCGGCGCATGGCAAAGTGCGGACCTTCTTGCGATGAAATCAAGACCTGTCTGGTTGTCTTGACACCGCTGGGAACAACGGTTGCTTCTACATCATTTGTTTTCTTGACAGACATGCGTCCTCCTGGCTGTTGGGTAGAAAGGCCCCGCTGATTGCCAACGCAAAAATCTTCGGGACAGCCTTCATGTACAACTTAATTCAATTGTACCAATTTCTGGGCGCTGAAACTACCTGTTGATCGTCACTGTGCCGGACTGAACATGCCAAAGGGTAGATACTTGCACAAATTCAGGCGTGAAAAAATGTTCGTCGGTGGTGGTGAGCAGGGCTTGGTCGGGGTCGGAGAGCCCGGTGAGTAAATCGGCGCGGCGCTCTCCGTCGAGTTCAGCCATCACTTCATCGAGCAGTACAACTGGCCATTCACCGGTTTTCGCTTTCATCCAGGCGACTTCTGCCAGTTTTAGCGATAAAAGCGTGGTGCGCACTTGCCCGCGCGAGCCGTAAGTTCCCAGGTCAACATTCCCTGCTAAGAAGCGTAAATCGTCGCGGTGCGGGCCGATAGTCGTGACTCCGCGACTAATTTCCTCAGCGCGTAATCTTCGCAGAGACTCGGAGAAGCCTTTCTTTATAATTGGCAGGTCGCAGGCGGAGCGGTCGATGGCTACATCGAGATTGAGTGTCCGTTGACCATTGCCAGGAGAAAGCGGGTCGAAGGCAGGAACATAGGCCAGGCGCAACACTTCTTTGCCGCGCGTGAGGGCCAGGTGAGCGCGTTTGGTAAGTTTTTCCAACTCTTGAATGGCCTGGATGCGCCACAGGATAAGTTGCGCGCCCGTTTCGACCAGGCTGGCATCCCAAAAATCGAGCTGAGATTGGTCGCCGCCGCGCTCGGCCAGCAATTTGAGCAGGGCGTTGCGCTGCTCGAGGGTTTTCTGGTACTCGCTGAGGGCCTTTGCATAACCGGGGATGATTTGCGCCAGGGACAGGTTGATGGCGCGGCGGCGTTCCTCGGGGCCGCCTTCTAGTACCTGCGACATTTGTGGAATGTATAACACGGCGTTGAACAGACCAATCACTTCACTGATTGGACGTTTGACGCCATCGAGCAGCACTTCTTTGCGAGCGCGCTGCCCGTTTTGCACGCCAACCGGTTCGAGGATGATGCGCGTCTCGAGGCGGTGCGAACGCCCCTGACGGGTGAAATCGGCCACGATGCGCGCAACAGCCAGTTTGGAAGGGTCGCCAGCAGCGATGAAGTTGACCATCTGCCGGTCGGTGTGGGTTTGGAAAGAAGAAAACGTGGCGAGGAAATAAACAGCCTCTAATAGGCTGGTTTTGCCCTGGGCATTGTTCCCTACCAGCAAAACAGCCCGCCGTGGAACATCCAGGTCCAGGCGGGCAAAATTGCGAAAGTTGGTGAGGGAGAGGTGGGTGAGATGCATCTTATTAGACGTTATCTTCCACCGGTCCCTCGGGTTTCCAGATTTTGGTGGCAAGGTCGGTGAACAGGACTCCGTTTAAGTGATCGATTTCATGCTGGAAGATGCGGGCTGTCCAGTCTTTAAGTTTGAGGGTGACGGGCTGCCCGCGCCGATTCTGTCCTTTGACTGTGATAGACACGAAACGTTCCACCTCGCCCAGGTAGCCGGGGATGGAGAGACAGCCTTCGGCTCCGGTTACAGTTTCAGGCGAGGTGCGGGTAATTTCAGGGTTGACGACTACATACAGGCGTTTGGGAGCGGCTTCAGCATCCTCCCGTTCCTCGTCTTCTTCCTTCTCGAAGTATTCTACGACAATGACTTGTTCCAACACGCCGATTTGTGGGGCAGCCAGCCCAACGCCGGGGGCCTGCCGCATGGTTTCGACCATATCATCAATCAGTGTTTGCAATTTGTCGTCGAATTTCGTCACTTTTTGCGCTTTACGGCGCAGCACTGGGTCTGGGACGGTTACGATTTCACGAATTGCCATACTTTTTCTACCTTTACAAATTTTTACTATTAGGGCTTACGCAAAACAAACATGATGGACGGGATGGGCAGGATAAAAAACCCTTGAAAGCGCTTAAAAACATCCTGTATATCCTGTTGAAAACTGCCATTTGCGTAAGTCCGAACTATCTTGTTGCCCGATTTTACACCATGTCACCCTTGTTGGGCTTGTTTACGTTCTTCTTCGATGTCTTGAATTGTCTTGTGGTAATAAGCCAGCCATTCTGCCATGCGCTCACGCTCTCCGGCAACTTCAGATTCTTTTTTCTTTTGTAAGCGCACTTGCAGGCGGCGAACAATGTCCTGCTGGACGGTGGGCGGGTCGGCCACGTCCTCGAAATCGAAGTTGGTGCCGCCCACCGAGATATAAACCGTTCCAAAATTGAACAGGATTTCGATGATGCCATTGCGCTTGTATTCTGTGCTCAAAATGCCATCGAGTGGCGCGGCTTTGCGGTCTTCTACGCCAAACGGTTTTTTGTAGATGTCTATAATCTGGTCAGGCGTTACCCGGTAGAGGTCGTTTTTCCAGTCTTCGTATTTATAAAACCACCACAGCGCCAGCCCTATCAGAATGGTGAACAGGATGAAAATCAACCAAACGGGCATTGGTCCCACCAGGAAAGGGTAGGCAATCAGCGTTGCTACCACTAGCAGCATTCCACCGATTTGAGGAAAAGTATCGCGGAGAAGCACGAACCAATGTTTGTGATAGGTGACTGTTCCACCGTCTTCCTGGCGAAGAGGGAATAATTTATCCCAAAACGTTTTAACGCTGCTTTGCGGCACAGGCGGGATGGGTTTGGGCATGGGCGGCGGCGCGGGCAAAGCACGCGGTGGCACGCCCAATTTGGCGCGAATGCTGTTTTTAATGCTTTCTTCATCCATTTTGCGGGTGATTTGCTTGGTGCGGTTCCAGTATTCTTCTATCATGGCTGCCGCTTGTAATGGATGACGCACATAGGTCATGCGAATTTGCCCAACGAAGGTGCGCACAATGACCGTGCCATAATCGAAAAATCGGCGACCCCAGTAGTCAGATTCGGTGTTGACCGAGAGGATGGTGCTCATGGGCGCTTCCTGGCGGTTGTCATACAAGCCGATGACTTTTTCCAGGTATATAACCCGCTGATTGGTTACGATGTAAAAGTCGTTACTCCAGTCCAGGTATAGCCAGGCGGCCCAAGCAAATGCAAGTACCAGCGAGAAACCGCCCAGCCCGGCTGTAATCAGGTTGATGGGCAGGCCAGAAGGCAGTTCTCCCAGCGTTAGTCCCACGCCAAGCAGTCCAAGCGCAAATAGCGCGCCGAGCAAGGGCCAGGCCAGCGCGCGCAACAACACAACATAATGTTTGCGCGCCAGGAAATAAATGACTTCATTTTCAGACAGCCAGCTAAAATTGAGCTCACTTGCCAGTTGGCGGCTGTCCATCATCAGGTCAAAGTTGTTCCACAGATTGGGCATCCGGTTCAGGAGTTTTTTGAACTCGGAGCGGTACAAAATCAGCAAGATAGTTCCTGCCTCGGCTAGCGCTGTTGCATTGCGAATACCACCCTTGAGCAGACCGCGTTCACCGAAGTAATCGCCAGGGAAGAGAGTGGCAACGTTTGCGTTGCGTCCTTTTTGGGTGCGCGTAAGGCGAACCCGGCCTTTATAGATGATATAAAACGAATCTGCCGCTGTGCCTTCTGAGAAAATGAGCGTTTCCTCGCTATAGGTATTTTCTTTCATGATTTCTGCAACAGCGGCCAAATCTTTATCGTTCACCCCTTGAAACAGGTGCGATTGTTTGAGAAAGGCAACGCGGGCAGAAATATCGGGCATGGCTTGATTCTAGCATTAAAAATCCCACCTACGAGCAACTGCGCAATATTGTTTGCAAGGAATCGCCCTGCAATTTGCCAGGAATAACGCCAGTTTTGTAAACGCTTACAAAAAGTGCTTGACTTTTGAAAAAAAGATGATATTATCTGTTTGTAAGCGCTCACAAAAAGTTTTTTTTGCCGATTTTGTAAACGCTTACAAAATGGAGGCTTTGAATGCCCAATTTTGATGCGCAGACAGCCGGAAAAGTGACGATTTTCGATGTCGCCGAGGCGTCGGGGGTTTCGTATGGCACAGTTTCTCGTGTAATCAACAATGACCCGCATGTTCGGCCTGCCACCCGCGCCCGCGTGATGGACGCAATTGAGCGGCTGGGCTATGTCATCAACCGTCAGGCCCAAAGCCTTGCGCGCGGGCAAACTCATGTAATTGGCGTATTGGTTCCTGAATTGGGCAACGGTTATATTGGGGAAATTATGCGCGGCATTGATGGGGAATTAGACCAGGCCGGGTATGATTTGATGCTCTTTACCACCCACCGCCGCGCTGCCAAAGAGGCCAATTACGTGGCTTCGCTTGTGCAGGGAGTTGTGGAAGGTTTGTTGCTCGTCTTGCCGCGTAACCCGGCAGATTACCTGGGCGTATTAAGCACGCGAAAATTCCCCCATGTTTTGATAGACCATCAGGGTATTGATACGAGCAGCCCAGCGGTCGGCGCAACCAACTGGCAAGGTGGGTTTGTTGCTACAGAATACCTCATCAGCCTGGGGCATTCACGGATTGGCTTCATCACCGGTTCTATGGACCTGGGCTGTGCGCAAGACCGGCTGGAAGGGTACAAAGCAGCGCTTCGAGCCCATCATCTCCCCATTCTCCCAGAATTAATTTATGAAGGCGATTTTTTCCAGAATTCAGGCGTGGCGGCCGCCAATGCGTTGCTCGATTTACCCGAGCCGCCCACCGCTATTTTTGCATCTAACGATGTGATGGCAATGGGTGCAATGGATGTCATTCGTCATCGCGGCTTGCGCGTTCCAGATGACATTTCCATTCTGGGCTTCGATAATATTCCTCAGTCTGAAATGGTCTTCCCGCCACTCACCACAATTCAACAGCCATTAGAGCAAATGGGACGAGTTGCAACCCAAATGCTGTTGGACACACTCAAAGACCCTGCGCAAAGAATCTCGCGCATCGAACTTCCTACCGAGTTAATCGTGCGTAACTCTACCGCGCCATATAAAAACAGGGTTGGTTAGCCGGTCAAGCCCTCCAAACCCTGTTCGTTTGTGTGGAATCCCCACGAGAAAGGAGAACCCAACACCTTCGAATTATACGACAATCGTACCTTTCCCTGTCCACAACGTTTTGTCATTCGATGTGAAATTCAAAAGGAGAAGAAAATGTCTCGCAAGATTACCACCATATTGAGCCTGGTCCTGATTGCAGCCTTTGCGCTGGCAGCCTGCGGCTCGCCTGCCGAGGCCCCCTCTGCCGACCAGCCTGCTCAACCTGCGGCGACCCAGGCTCCCGCCTCGGGTGGGGATGCCCCGGCGTCTGAGAACAAAGTCACCGTTACCTGGTGGCACATTTCTACCGCAGAAGACCACAAAGCGGTCTGGCAGAAGTTGGCCGATGAATACATGGCCGCTCACCCGAATGTGACCATCGAGATTTCTGTTTTAGAGAACGAAGCCTTCAAAACCAAACTGACCACCGTTATGCAGTCTGGCAACCCGCCCGACATCTTCCAGAGTTGGGGCGGCGGCGTGATGAACGAATATGCCAAGGCTGGCTTGCTGAAAGACATCACTGCTGACCTGGACGCTGATGGCGGCGCGTGGCGCAACACCTTCTCGCCCGGCGCTCTGGGCGTGTATGCTCTCGATGGCAAAAACTACGGCGTGCCGTGGGATATGGGCATGGTGGGCTTCTGGTACAACAAGGAGCTGTTTGCCCAAGCCGGAATCACAACACCCCCCGCCACTTGGGATGAACTCCTCGACGCCGTCAAGGCCCTCAAGGCCGCCGGCATCACCCCGATTGCCCTGGGCGAAGGCGACAAATGGCCCGGTCACTTCTGGTTTGGATACCTCGCCACCCGCATCTGCGGCGCGGAAGGCTTCCAAAAGGCTGCGGCTCGCACCGGTTCTTTCACCGACCCCTGCTTTGTAGAAGCTGCCAACAAACTGCTCGAACTCAACGCGCTTGAACCCTTCCAGGAAGGCTACCTCGGCGCGACCTATGGCGACCAGGCAACCGCAGTTGGCAATGGCAAGGCTGCCATGGAACTGATGGGTCAGTGGGCTCCTGCTGTGCAGAAGGACAACAGCGAAGACAAGCAAGGCATTGGCGACAAATTGGGCTTCTTCCCCTTCCCGGCGGTTCCCGGCGGCGCTGGCGACCCGAATGACGCCTTCGGTGGCGGCAACGGCTTTGCGGTGGGCAAGAATGCCTCGCCCGAAGCGGTAGATTTCCTCAAGTACCTGACCCGCGCCGAATCGCAGGTTCAGCTGGCTGAAATCAATGTCGCTATCCCGGTCGTCAAGGGTGGTGAAGCAGGCTTATCTGACCCGTTGATGATTGTTCTCCAGCAGACCCTGTCCAAAGCCAAGTACTTCCAACTGTACTACGACCAGGCCCTGCCTCCGGCGGTTGGTTCGGTCGTGAACGACAGCATTCAGGGCGTTTTCGCTGGCACGTTGACGCCTGAACAGGCGATGCAGGCTATCGAAGACTCTGCCGCCCAAGAAATCAAGTAACACAAAAATCCGGTAAATAGGGTGGGGATAGGGTTCCCTCAAGACTCATCCCCACCCTTATTTTTACAGTTTCGACCCAGGGAGTTCCGATATGCAGTCATTACCCGCCATACCGAACATCTTAAAACTCAAGCCGGGGACGGGCATGCCACGCAGGTTTCAAGATAACCTGATGATTTTCTTGTTCCTATTGCCCGCCATCGTCCTCTTCCTGCTCTTTGTTGTGTATCCCATTTTCCAGTCCATTTATTACAGCATGTTTAACTGGAAAGGCTTCGGCCCGGC
>CAYRBO010000034.1:0-32294 GCA_964422545.1 uncultured Anaerolinea sp.
GCGCTCTCACCCTGGCCCTCTCCCAGGGGGAGAGGGGATGCGCCCTCACCCTGGCCCTCTCCCAGGGGGAGAGGGGATGCGCTCTCACCCTGGCCCTCTCCCAGGAGGGGAGGGGATGCGCCCTCACCCTGGCCCGCTCCCAGGAGGGGAGGGGATGCGCCCTCACCCTGGCCCGCTCCCAGGGGGAGAGGGGATGCGCCCTCACCCAGAGGCAGAGGGGGGACATGAATCTGGACGTGTACGCTTGTGCCTTTACCAGGCTGGCTTTCGATGGTCAGTTTGCCGCCAAGCAGTTCGGCGCGCTCGCGCATCCCGACCAGCCCCAGGTGACGGTCGCCCATCTCCTGGGTCAAATCAAAGCCCTGACCGTCATCTTCGATAATAGCTATCACTTGGCCCCCGCGCCGCTCCACCAGAACCGAAACGGAGCGCGCTTTGGCGTAGCGCGCGATATTCGTCAGCGATTCTTGGACAATGCGGTAAATGGCGGTTTCAATTGCCCCGGGCAGGCGCTCTTGCCCAATGTGGATAACCACATCCACCGGAATCTTGTAGCGCGTCTGCCAGTCGTGCGCCAGGCGCTCCAGGGCTTCGGGCAATCCCAGGTCATCGAGGATACGCGGACGCAGCCGGGTCGAAATTTCATGCACTTCATCCAGAGTTTTAGAGGCCACTCCGCGCAATTCATCTACTGTTGAGCGCAGACGCGGGTCTTGGCAGATGGTTTCAATGTTTTTCAGCCCTACCATCAGCGAGGTCAGGTTTTGGGAGGTCGAGTCGTGCAGTTCGCGGGCAATGCGGCGGCGCTCGTCTTCCTGGGCGGCGATGGTTTTTTCGAGCAGCTGGCGGCGCAGTTGTTCGCGCTCGCGGCGGATTTCATCGGCGCGGGCCAGTTCGGCTGTCATGGCGTTGAAGGCTTCGGCCAGGTCGCCGATTTCGTCATCAGCCCAGCGCGGTACGCGCGGTGAGAAATCACCCTGCGCCACCTGTTGGGTGGCAGACACCAGTTCGCGCAGCGGGCGAGTCAGGATAAAAGTCAGGAGGGTGGCAACCAGCACCCCCAGGGCTGAGACCAGCACCACCATCAGGAGCAGTTGGACGGTAAGGATTTGAACATTCTCGCGCAAACGAACATCCGAAAGACCAATTCGCACGATTCCGGCACGACCCGCGAAAATTGGGACGGCAGTATCCCAAACCAGGCCATTTTCGGTTTGCAAGACCAGGGTGCGATGATGTTCATTCGGAGCAACATGGTTGAGGTTGAGCAGGGCCAGCGGAAAACCCGATTCAAACGTGTGGACCAAGACTTGTCCATATTTATCAACAATGAAGGCATAACGCAAGTCGAGGTTGTTTTCTTGGGTTTCGAGCAGGAGTTTTTGCAATCCTACCAGGTCATTGAGCAAAATAGGGTCGGCGGCGCGGGCAGCCAGGTCGCGCGCGACGGTGACGCTTTGACTGTCTAATTGGGCTTGCAGGATGTACGAAAGCGAGTTCCGCACCTGCCAGGTGACTCCAAACCCCAACAGAAGCACCAGTCCTAAGACCATGCCCAGAATTTTGACGCGCACGCTGACAGCGGAGATAATGCTCCAGAAACGGCGCAACAGGCTGCGGAGGAGCGTACTCATGGCAAACCAGGCAGAGAAATCTCATTCAACAGAGAGCGCACGCTGGCATAGGTCGAATTCGTAATCGTCACAAATTTTTCCACCCCAATGGCGGCCAGAGCCTCGCGCCCGGCAGGGTCGTTGGACATCTCAAGCAAGATGGATTGTAATTCGGCTTTAATTTGCGGGCGCAGATTGGGGTTGACCACCACTGGCGGAATGCCAAAAAGAGGCGATTGGTGAATGATTTTCACCTTTTGCGCCAGAGATGGGTCGCGCAGAATGGCATAATCATATACAAGGCTGTCAACGCTTGCGCCATCGGCCAGGCGGTTGGCGACGGCGTAAATCGCTTCGTCGTGGCTGTAGGTGAAAAAGGTACGGCTGAAGAAGTCTTCGGGGCTTGCGCCCAGTTGCTGCACCAGCCAGGTGGGGTAGGCCCGCCCGGTGAGCGAGATGGGGTCGGTAAAGGCAAAAACTTTGCCCTTCAGGTCAGCCATATCGCGGGCGGGGCTGGCGGTTGGAACGATGAGATAGGAACGGTAAGTCGTTTCGCCATCCACCTGCGGGGCGGCGAGCAATTCCATGCCGAAATCCTGCTGCCCGGCGATGTAGGCGCTGGTGCAGACAAAGGCCAGGTCCACTTCGCCGCTTTCGATCAAGTCATTGATTTCCATGTAGGTGCGGCGCTGCACTAGTTCGATGGGGCGGCTGGTTTTGCCGCCCAGATAGTTGAGCAGGGCGGAATAAGATTCAACCGTGCCTTTGGGCGAAATCACCGCCGCCACCGCCACCCGCAGCGGGGTTTCGCTGACCGAGGGCGTGGGCAAAGGCTGGAGGTTGGTCAGGTCCACGCTGGCGGCTGGTTGGATGGTGGGGGTGGGGGCGCAGGAAGTTAAAACGAAAAGAGTTAGGAAAACAGCGAGTATTTTAGGCATACCTGCATGGTACAAAATCGGACTGAATTTGTCCAGTGATGAATTTCCTGTTTTAAGCCACAAGCCTGGAAAGATATTCGCCTTCAAATCAGCAAATCAATATTCCGATTTCCGATAATGAACGTCTGATATGAAATCAAACGGTTGTTTGAAAGGTTTAAAGATGGATTCGAAACTCGGTTCGCAGAGTGCGCCGCAGTAAATGACGGGTCAGTTTGGTTACGACCCGTGTCTGCAACCCCAAAACCATTTTGGTCAACAATCGCTTGATGTTACGCCAGGATGTTGGGTTTCATGAAAAACACCTTCAATTCGTTCCCGAACGCTGGATAGAGATGCGATTGGCGTGGATAAAACCATGTCTTGCGTTTTAGATAGATACGGAATGTAATCTTGCGCGAAAACCAGGGGGAGCACTTCGCTATCCGTAAAGGTCGGCTGTTTGCCTGCTTTTCTTGCCTGGTATTTCACGCCAGATTGTTGTATCGGTCATCTACAAAGCCAGAGATGATTTTCAAAAGGTCAGGAATGCTTATGCTTTTCATAGAATGTTAGCTACAAAGGTAGAGAAAGAGGGAAACAAGAGAAGAGGCGATGACGCCTGGGAACAAAAGAGACCAGCCAATGTTACGACTGGTCTCTTACTTTTTTGCCTTTCTGCTTTTACTGGCTTACCTGCCTGCTCCGCAGGCTACTTGGCATAATCGACCGCGCGCGTCTCGCGGATGACCGTCACCTTAATCTGGCCGGGATATTGCATGGTTTCTTCGATTTTCTTGGCAATATCGCGCGCCAGGCGGGTTGAGGCCAGGTCGTCGATTTCTTCCGGGCGGACGATGATGCGCACTTCGCGTCCGGCTTGGATGGCAAAGGCCTGCGAAACACCGCTAAACGAGGTCGCCATGTCTTCTAGGGTTCGAATGCGCTTGATATAGGCTTCCAAATCTTCGCGCCGCGCGCCGGGACGCGCCCCCGAAATGGCATCCGCCGCTTCGGCAATCACTGCTTCGATGGTTTCCTGTTCTACTTCATGGTGGTGTGACGCTATCGTATTTACTACTATCGGGTGGACGCCATATCGTTTGCAAAACTCCGCGCCCAAACTGGCGTGCGTGCCTTCCTGGTTGTGGTCCATCGCTTTTCCAATGTCGTGAAGGAAGCCGCCCTGCTTTGCCCATTCGACATTCGCGCCCAATTCGGCGGCCAGGATCCCCGCCAGTTTTGCCACTTCTACTGCATGAGCCAGTTGGTTCTGCCCGTAGGATGTGCGGAATTTCAGCCGCCCCATCATGCGCAGCACTTCAGGGTGCAGCCCGGCAATTCCGGCATCGAAAGCGGCCTGTTCGCCTGCTTCGGCAATGATTTTTTCAACGGCTTTGGTTTCGTCGTTGATGATTTTTTCGATGTGTGCCGGGTGAATGCGCCCATCCAGGGTCAGGCGGGTCAGGGCGCGGCGGGCAATTTCACGGCGAACAGAGTCGAAGCATGAGATGGTCACTGCTTCGGGGGTGTCGTCCACAATCACGTCTACCCCGGCGGCCTGCTCGAAGGCGCGGATGTTGCGTCCATTGCGCCCCACGATGCGGCCTTTCATCTCCTCGTTGGGCAAGGTCACAACCGCCGAAGTTACTTCGGAGACATGCTCCGATGCGACGCGCTGGATGGCATCGGCTATCAGTTTGCGGGCGCGTTTTTCGCCCTCCTCGCGCGCTTCTGCCTCCACCTGGCGGATGATGCGCGCCATATCACCGCGCGCCTCCTTCTCGACCTCATCCAGCAGGATTTTGCGGGCATCGTCGCGGCTCATCTCCGCAATTTCCTGGAGTTTTTCCATTTGCTGCGCGTGGATTTTGTCCACCTCGTTAGCGCGCCGGTCGATGGTGCTCTGGCGCTTGTTCAGGTTCTGTTCGCGCTGCTCCAAACGCTCGGCGCGGCCATCCAGCTCGCTGCGGCGGCGGTCGAGCCGTTCTACTTCGCGGTTGAGTTCATTACGCCGCTGGTTGATGTCCTTTTCGCCATCTTGGATAATTTTCAATGCTTTGGCGCGCGCATCCAGTTCGATTTTGTTGGCCTTGTCGGTCGCTTCTTGGATGATACCCTGGGCTTTTGCCTGTTCTTCGCGCCGTTTCTTTTCAACCTGGTAGCGGTTGAAGAAATAGCCCGCGGCAAAGCCTGCAACCAGGGTCAGGACTTCGAGAACAAAAATAATCGGGCCGTTCATTTGTTATTCCTCGTTTTCAATAGGATATATCTCGTGATTCGGTTGCGCTTCTGCCCATAATTCGCGCAAGATGGGCGCGATAACATCATAAGAAAAGCCGCGTCGACCCAAAAAACCGCCCAGTTTGTTGCGGAAATTGGGCCAATCTAACCCCTGGACCTTGCGCAGGTATTTGCGCCCCGCGTCACGCGCCAGCGAGGTCTCATCGGCGGTTTGCTCCAGCGTTTGCCGGATGATGCCGTCTTCGAGGCCCTTGCGGCGCAGCTCCAGGGTAAGCGCGCGGCGCGAGCGGGGGCGGAATGTGTTGCGGTTCTCCACCCACGCCTGGGCAAATTCCTGGTCGTTCAGCAGGCCGGTTTCCTGAAGCCGTTTCAGCGTCAATTCAATTACGGGTTCAGGGATTTTGTGCTTCTGCAAATTCTCACGGACTTCGTGTACGGAGCGGGCGCGGTATCCCAGGAAGCGTAGAGCCTTCTGGATTGCTACCTCACGCGCGTCTTCTTCTTGGAGCGCGGCAATTTTCTCTTCGCTTAATTCCTGTCCCACATTAAGCCATGCAGCCACGATGCGAGACAGTCCAAAGGCGAATTGACCATCTATGGAAATGCTCACCCGGTTTGGATTCTTTTTTTGAACCTCTATCGCCGTAATCTTTGGCATTAAAGCACACAACCGTTGACCTGCCTGCGGCAAGCCACGGTTGCGAGAACATACCCGGAGAGATGCCTTTCCCCCGGCCTTGATGCAATTGGGAGGGAAAAGGTACACTGAGACGAGTGGACAGCGCCACCCAATCGACAGTTATTTTATGAAATCGGTTCCTCGAATATCGTCCCGTCCTGCGGAAACAAGAACAAATGGATGGGTTGACTTCTGAAACACCCGCAAATTTGGAGCGGGCAGACCTATATCATATCCAGGCAGTACATTTATTCAAACAACGTGGCCGCAAATCACCAGGCGGCGCTCGAATTAACAAGTTTTAATAATTATACTTGTAATGTTAACAAATTACCATCTTTTTTGTACACATTTTTAAGTACAAATTGATTGCAGAAAATACTGGAAAGAATCGCAAGATATGATGACAAAAAGAACTATTTCCAGGTCATAAAATATGCCATAATCAATTGTACCCAAAATCCAAAGGAGGATGTTGATGGCTAAATTAAATGTTACGCGCGAAGACGCCCTTGAGTATCACCGCCTGAAGGGCAAGCCGGGAAAGGTTGCAATCGTTCCCACCAAGCCGATGGATACCCAGCGAGATTTGAGCCTGGCCTATTCGCCAGGTGTGGCCCATCCGGTGCTGGAAATCGAAAAAGATCTCGATCTGGCTTATGAATACACATCCAAAGGCAACCTGGTCGCCGTCATCTCGAATGGTACGGCCATTCTTGGCTTGGGAGACCGGGGCGCCCTGGCGAGCAAGCCGGTTATGGAAGGCAAAGGAGTCTTGTTCAAGAAATTCGCGGATGTGGATGTATTTGACATCGAGGTCAACTCCCACGACCCGGATGAAATTATCAAAGTCGTGGCAGCAATTGCCCCCACCTTTGGCGGCATCAATCTCGAAGACATCAAAGCCCCCGAATGCTTTTATATCGAAGAAACCCTGAAAGGGATGCTCGACATTCCAGTCTTCCACGATGACCAGCACGGCACGGCCATCATTTCGTCTGCCGGGTTGGCGAGCGCGCTGGAACTGGTTGGCAAAAAACATGAAGAGATTCGTATCGTCATCTCTGGGGCGGGCGCTTCGGCGATTTCTTGCGCCGAACTTGCTATCCGCTGGGGCGTCAAACGCGAAAACATCATGCTGTGCGACAGCAAAGGCGTGGTCTATAAAGGCCGCGCAGAGGGGATGAACAAGTACAAAGACAGGCTGGCGGTCGAAGACAAGGGACACCGCACCCTGGCGGATGCCATTCGCGGCGCAGATGTCTTCTATGGGCTTTCGGTTGCCAATGTGTTGACACCCGAAATGGTCAAAACAATGGCCGAACGCCCGATTATCTTTGCGATGGCCAACCCAGACCCGGAAATCCGCTATGAATTAGCCAAAGAAGTCCGGCCCGATTCGATTGTCGCCACCGGACGTTCCGACTACCCCAATCAGGTCAACAACGTGCTGGGCTTTCCCTTCATCTTTCGCGGCGCGTTGGATGTTCGCGCAAAAGCCATCAACGAGGAAATGAAATTCGCGGCATCACAATCGCTC
Source organism: uncultured Anaerolinea sp. (assembly GCA_964422545.1). GTDB lineage: Bacteria > Chloroflexota > Anaerolineae > Anaerolineales > Villigracilaceae > UBA5195. The sequence continues at coordinate 6,994 of CAYRBO010000034.1, forward strand.
TATAAACTGGCCAAGGAAGATGTTCCCGATTCGGTATTGCGAGCTTACGGCGTTGAGAGTATGAAATTCGGCGAGGAATACATCATTCCCAAGCCGCTCGACCCGCGCGTTTTGCTCTGGGAAGCCCCGGCGGTTGCCCAGGCTGCTATGGAAACTGGCGCAGCGCGCAAGAAAATCGACCTGGACGAATACCGCGAACAATTGGCTTTCCGCCAGGGTATGGGCCAGCGCGTTCGATACTTTATTATGAATAAGGCGCGTGCCAGCAAGGCCAGCAAACGCCTGGTCTTTGGCGAGGGCGAGGAGGCCAAAATCATTCGCGCTGCTGCCCAGGTTGTCGATGAAGGCATTGCCCGTCCCATCCTGATTGGCCGCCCCGACGTCATCCACGAGAAAATCGAACTGCTCAACCTGCATTTCACGCCCGAAGTGGTTGACCCGGCCCACCTCGAGAATCAGGAAAAATATGCTCAGGCTTATTACGAATTGCGCCAGCGTAAGGGTTTAACCCTGGCCCAGGCCCGCAAGCACATTGCCGAGCCAAACATCCTCGGCCCGATGATGGTTAAGATGGGCGATGCTGATGCCTTTGTCTCTGGTCTGACGTATGAATATCCCGATGTCATCCGCCCGGCGCTGCAAATCCACCACACCGCCCCCGGAATCACCTGCGTGGCGGGGGTCTACATCATGGTCGTTGGCGAGAAGACCTACCTGTTCACCGATGCTACCGTCAACATTGAACCCTCTCCCGAAGACCTGGCGCAAATTGCCTGCCTGGCCGCCAATTTTGCCCACCAGCTGGAAATTGAACCGCGCGTGGCCTTTCTGTCTTTCTCCAATTTTGGTTCTACTCCGCACCCGCTCACAGCCAAAGTGCGCAAAGCTCTGGAATTGACCAGGTCGCGCTGCCCCGATTTCGTCTTCGATGGCGAAATGCAAGCCGATACCGCCGTTGTGGCCGACATCATCGAAAACCGCTTCCCGTTTAGCGCGGTGAAAGACGCAAATGTGCTTGTCTTTCCCTCGCTCGAAAGCGCCAACATCGCCTACAAATTGCTGGCTCGCCTGGGCAACGCCAAAGCAATTGGGCCCATCCTGCTTGGCATGGGCGCGCCTATCCACGTTTTGCAAACTGGCGATGAAGTCAACGACATCGTGCAGGTGGCCGCCGTCGCAGTGATGGACGCGATGAGCCGCAAAGAATAAAATCGAACGTCCCGAAGGTTTTTACCTTCGGGACGTTTTTTAGCCTGCCCGTCTTGCGTTTGCTAACCCCAGGCGAATGAAAACCCAGGGCCCGCCCGCGCTTATCCAGCCGCCGACCAGCGCATAGCGCAGATAACGAAAGATATAGGCGATGAGTTCTTCGCCGCGCGGGAAAACAGCGCCCAGGCCAAACCACAGGACAACCACGCCCACCAGACCGACAATGAATCGAATCGCTCGTTGATTCAACGACCCTCCGGCGTCGAATCCGCCTCGGGGCTGAATCCAGGCCAGGCCAGCCAGAAGGCCGAACAGGGTTGCTGCGGAGGTGATGACGCTGTTGAGCGTCACGGGGTCGGGTAATTCGTGCGCCCCGGCAGCCAACGCATTGGCTGTCCACTCAGGCGGCAGGGGGGTGTTGCGCACAGCGCCAAACGCAATCACGCCGGCAACCAGCATCAGAACCGAGAGCAAGAATGCGAGCCCAATTTGTTGCCCTGTCGATTTGGTCTGAATCCAGGCAGCAGTCGAGTCCCACTGCCGTAATAAAGCCCACAACGCCAGCGCGCCAAGCAGCCAGCCGAGTAAGACATCGTGCAAGAAATGTACCCCCAGGTAAAGGCGCGAAAGCCCAATCATCAGAATGAGAAAAATTGCCGCTCCCCAGGCCCAGGGACGCCGGACCTGTGAAGCTAGCATCCCCCACAAACCGGCAGCCATTTGCGCATGGCCTGAAGGGACGCCGAACGAAGTTTCGGATACCAGGGCTTTAACCTGCGGATTGACCCAATATGGACGAGGCCCAAAAAAAGCCAGTTTCAAAACGCTGTTCAGCGCGCCGTTGAGCAGCAGGATGACCCCCATCCGAAGCCCGATCTGCGCATCGATGCACCAGTAGATGACGGGCAAACCCAACAGGAAAAACTCTTCGGAGCCAAGAAAAGTGAACCCTTTCATAGGGACTTCAAGCCATCCTCCCAGCCCCTGAAACCACAGGGCAAACGCGATTCCTGCCTGAATAATTACATCCATAACGTACCTCCCGGGAATTAGATTTTTGAATTGACGAGACCGACCCCAATATTGTACACTCAGTAGTGATGAAAACGAACAATGTTCATTCCTGGGACTGGCCTGCTGCCGTGCTGCTTGTTTTGCTGGTCTATGTGTCGGCAACGCGGTTATCGATAACTGGCTGGACAACCGGGTTGTGGAGCGTCGAAGGCATCTCTGTGGCGGGAACCCTATTGGGATTGACGCTTGGGATGAGCAAGTTCCAAAAATCCCCTCTGCGCTGGCTGGTGGCCGGCTACAGCCTCATGATACTCCCCTGGGTATTGAGCGGATTAATTCAGGGCGAAAATACTTTCATTGGGCAATTAGCCAGCCTGGCAGGCCGGCTGGTCGTTGCGAATGTCTCCGCCTGGCGCGGCGAACCGGTTACAGATTCGCTGTTCTTCATTACCCTAATGAGCCTTCTGTTTTGGGCGATTGGCTTGTTCAGCGGATATCAGACCACGCGGTATGCCAGCGCGCCTGCCGCCCTCATCCCGGCCATGCTGCCGCTGCTGGTGGTGCAGTATTACGATTCTTATGACACCGGGCGGATTTGGCTTGTGGGGCTTTTCTTCCTGTTGGCAATTGTACTGACAGGACGTTTGAACTTTCTCGAAAACCGCAAACGGTGGCAGGAGAAACGTATTTTCATTGGGGATGAACCGGTTTTTGATATGGCGCGCGGCCTGGTGCTTTCGTCCCTATTGATTATCTTGCTTGCCTGGTCGGCTCCCACGCCAGCGGCAGCCATCCCAGCGGTGGCGCGCATTTGGAGAGAGATAAACCAGCCTTTCGAGAAAACGCGCAGCCGCTTCGATGACCTGCTCGCATCCTTACAGGGCGGCGTAGCGGTTGTCCCTGGCGAACTCTACGGAAGCACGATGAATCTGGGGCAAAATGCCCAACAGGGTGATACGGAAGTTTTCAGTGTTAGGCCGTCTGAGTTTACGACCACCCGGCTTTACTGGCGAGTGCGCGTCTATGATACATATCAAAATGGCCGCTGGTCGGTTTCTGATAGCAAAATCATCCCGTTTTCTCCAGAAAGTGGGGCACCCATCGATTCCGGGATTTCAACAGACAGGCAGCTCGAATTCATCTTCAATTGGCAGGCAAACCCATCCTCCCTGCTTGCGACGCCGGGCTCTCCGCTTTGGTTGAGCCGTTCCGGCGCCTTCCAGGTCAATTCGCTCGCGGAGGATGCTTACGACCTGTTGAGTTGGTCGGTTTCGACTCCGGTCTTGAACGGCGACCAGTATCAGGTGCGCGCGGCGCTATTAGAAGCCACTATCAAAGATATGCGCGCCGCTCCGCAATCTTATCCCGATTGGGTTGTCGAACGTTACTTGCAATTGCCCGATGACTTCCCAGGCAGCATCGGCAGCCTGGCAAACCGCCTGACCCGGGAGCATGACAACAATTTTGACAAAGCCACCGCAATTACCAACTACCTGCGTACTGAGATGAAATATGAGTTGGAGGTTCCTCCACCGCCGGTGGGGGTAGACCCGGTGGAATGGTTCCTGTTTACCTGGAAGAGCGGTTTTTGCAACTACTACGCTAGCGCCGAGGTTCTGTTATTGCGCGCGGCGGGTATTCCGGCGCGCATGGTGGTGGGCTATGCCCCCGGCGATTACCAATCGGGTGGATACTACCAGATCAGGGCCGAAGATGCTCATGCCTGGCCTGAAGTTTACTTTTCCGGCATTGGCTGGGTCGAATTTGAGCCTACCGTGAGCATCGACCCTATCTACAGACCGAGCGGCGAAGAGCGGGAAGATATAGAAGATGAAGAATTGCTGCGCATGCGCGATGCCTTTAGGCAACCTGGCCTGGGAGAGTACCTTAATGACTTGCCGCCAACCCTTCCCGGTCTCGAACCGCCGTCCACGAACACAACCAGTGTATCCCCACGCCGATTAGAATGGCTGTGGGTTATAATTTTCGTGGCAATTTTTTCGGGTGCAGCGGTTGCCGGGTGGCGGCTCGAACGTCGTTATTCCGTTACGCAAAAGATACCCCATGCGATTAAGAAAATCTATATTCGCTATCATCTTAATACGCCGCGTTGGCTTGAAAATTGGGTAAGATGGAATGAAGTCACTGCCGTTGAACGCGCTTTCCATGCCATCAACCAATCCCTGGCCTGGCTGGGCAAACCGCAGCCGCCCGCTGTGACCGCGCTGGAAAGAGCCGCTTTGCTCAAAAAGTTTCTCCCGAGATCAGTTGAGGCAATCGACACTCTGGTTGCCGCGCACGAAAAGACGCTCTATACCCCTGAACCGGCTAACCCGGCAACCGCGGTGCGCGCCGCCTGGATTGTACGATATCACACCCTGCGCGTGCTTGTCCGGCGAATTTTTATTGATGGAGAACAGCAATCATGACCGAATCAACCCCTATCAGCGTCGATTTGCAAATCAAAGCCCTCAGCCAGGCTGCCGGGAAAATCCGCTCCTCGGTTCTGCCCATGCGCAGCAGCTTGCCTCCCGCCACCCTGGAGGAATTGTCACATCTTGAAAGCCGCCTCTATCGCCTGTCACAGGAAGTCGCCGCTTTCGCCGAAGAGCGCAAAAACTTGCTGGCTCTGACCGAAATTGGTCAGGTGATTAACTCCTCGCTCGAACTCGATCAAGTGTTGCGGATTGTGATGGACAATATCATCAAACTGACCGAAGCCGAACGCGGATTCTTGATGCTGCGCGACGATTCGGGCCACATGACCACCCGCATCGCGCGCAACTGGGAGCAGGAATCTCTCAACGAGAGCGAATACGCCGTCAGCCGCACCGTTATCCAGCGCGTCATCGATACTGGCGAAGCCATCCTGACCACCAACGCCCAGGAAGATCCGCGCTTTGGCGGGCAGGAAAGCATCATCGCCTTCAACCTGCGCTCCATTTTGTGCGTCCCGCTCAAGGTCAAAAACGACTTGATTGGAGTCATCTACGCTGACAACCGCATCCGTTCGGGCATTTTCACCGAATCGGAGCGCGACCTGCTCGGCGCATTTGCCAACCAGGCCGCTATCGCCATCGACAACGCTCGCTTGTTTGCCTCGCTGCGCCGTACCCTGGCCGAAGTGACCGAACTAAAAAACATGATGGATAATATCTTCGCATCCATTGCCAGCGGGGTTATCACCGCGGATATCGAAGACAAGGTCATCCTGTGTAACCGTGCTGCTGAGAATATCCTGGGGCAGACCATCCCCCAAATTTTGGGCCGCAAAATCGATGACATTCTGCCCTCCATCGCCAATGACCTGATTCCGCAAGTAGCCTCAGTCCGCAACACCGATACACCCATTGCCGATTTCGAAATCCGCCACAGCCTGCCGCAGCGCGGTCTGGTCGACTGGCGCTTTACTCTTTCTCCGCTCAAGGATGCCGACCAGATTACGCAGGGTATTGCTATCGTGCTGGATGACCTGACCGAGCGCAAACGCCTGGAGGCCCAGCGGAAACTGTTCGAGCGCATGGTTTCCCCAGCCGTGATTCAACAACTCGACCCAAATAGCCTGGCGTTGGGAGGCAAACGCACCGATATTACTGTCCTCTTCGCCGATATTCGCGGATTCACCAGTTTCAGTGAAACGCTCTCGCCGGAACAACTGGTTTCGGTCTTGAACCGTTACCTGGCCGCCGGGGCCGAGGCAGTTTTGGAGGAGGAAGGAACGATTGACAAATTTCTGGGCGATGCCGTGATGGCCTGGTTCAATGCTCCCATTCCCCAACCCGACCATACCCTGCGGGCAGTGCGCGCCGCGCTCAAACTGCGCGACCGGATTGCCGCATTGCACGCCGCCCTGCCGCCCGAAGCGCACCTGGCTTTTGGGGTTGGCATTCATTACGGCGACGCAGTGTTGGGCCTGATTGGTACTGAAAAACGCCTGGAGTACACCGCAATTGGCGACAGCGTCAACACCACCAAACGCCTGCAAGAAAATGCCGGGAAAAACCAGATTGTTATCAGCCAGGCTGCCTACGAGCGGGTGAAAGACCAGATTAACGTGCTGCAAATGGAGCCGATGACCGTCAAAGGCAAGCGTGAAGTCATCCCGGTTTATGAAGTGTTGGGTTTGAAATAGAATTACAGCCCCAAAACCCAAAAAGCAGCCATTCCGGCCACAATTGTCCAAACCACGTTTTTTGTAAAATAAGCGACCAGGGTTGCGATGATCGCTGCCAGCAGGCGCGGGTTTTGGGGCGAGAGAAAAAGCGCATTGTCCAGGTATCCGATTTCCGGCGCGATGATGGCGCTCAGGACGGCAATCGGCACGAAGCGCAGCGCGCGCTGGAAGGTGGCAGGCAGTTGAATCCGCTCCAGCAGGGCGATGAACGACAGGCGGGTCAGGAAGGTCAACAGACCAACTGAAATCATCACAATCCAGATGTTCATTGACGTATCTCCATCCACATCCCGGCGGCGATGGCAAGCGCGGCGGCGGCGATTAATCCTAATTTGTAGGGCAACCCGAAAAAGGCGAGCGCGGCCAGACTGGCGACGATAGCCGTAACTACGCCTGCTTTATCCTTGAGGGCCGGTACGACCAGCGCGATAAAGGTTAGCGGCAGGGTGAAATCGAGTCCCCAGGCTTCAGGCACTTGCGCGCCGAGGAAAATGCCAACTGCCGTGCTGGCTTGCCACGAAGTCCACAAAGCCAGTCCCGCGCCCAGGAAATACCAGTGACCAAAGCGGGTGACGCCTTCGCGCTGGTAATTGAGCGCGGCGACGGCAAAGGCTTCATCGGTCAGCAGGTAGGCCAGCAGCGCTTTCCAACGCCGGGGCAGGCGTTTGATGTAGGGTGCAATCGTTGCGCTGTAGAGGGCGTGCCGCAGGTTGATGATGAAGCCGGTGACGATGATGACCAGCCAGGGGGTCGATTCTCGAATCAACTGCACGGTCATGAATTGCGACGACCCGGCGAAAATCACAGCAGACATGGCTTGCGCGTCGAACGGATTCAGCCCAACGCCAAGCGCCAGGATGCCGTAAATCATGCCGAACGGCACCACGCCAACCAGGATGGGCAGTTCGTCTTTGACGCCGAGCAGGAATTGTTGGGAAGATGTTTTTTCCATAAGGCTGCGTGGGAATCTGTTTTGGCGAGCGAACACCCCGCCACAAATTTTGCCGATTATAGCGCAACCGTGCTATATTTAGCGCAATTTACACAAGGAGCTGTCATGAACCCCTTCCTCGCTCTTTTGTTGACCTTCGCTGCTGCTATTGCCTGGCTGCGCATCATGGATTTTGCTGCCCACCAGGGTTGGGTCGAAAGCCGCTTGAGCCGCAAAATCATTCACATTGGCACCGGGCCGATTTTTGTCCTGTGCTGGCTGATGTTTCCCGGAGGATGGTACGACCGTTACCTGGCTGCGCTCGTTCCGGGGCTGATAACCGTGCAATTTGCGCTAATTGGGCTGGGTGTTATCAAAGACGAGGCATCGGTTAAAGCCATGTCGCGCAGCGGCGACCCGAAGGAAATTTTGCGCGGGCCGCTGTATTACGGCATCATGTTCGTCTTGATGACCATCATTTTTTGGAAAGATTCGCCGGTTGGGATTGTGTCCCTGATGATGATGTGCGGCGGCGACGGCATCGCCGATTTGGTGGGCAGGCATTTCAAATCACCGAAGTTGTTTCACAGCCCCGCCAAGTCGGTGGCCGGGTCACTGGGCGTTTTCTTCGGTGGTTGGATTCTCTCCGCTTTTGTACTGGCAATCTATCTGTTGGCGGGCGTCTTTGCCGGGCCGCTCACCGCCTACCTGCTGCCGCTGACCATCATCGCGGTCGTTTCAACTATGATCGAATCGCTCCCGCAACGGGATGTGGATAACATCACCGTGACAGCGGTTGCCGCGCTGTTGGGCTGGTGGCTGTTCTAATGGACGAAAAATGAGCGATTTGCCAATAACCTGTCCGCAGTGTGGAGCGCCGCTCAAACGCGCGTTGTGCGAGTATTGCGGCACGCTCGGCTTGCCGCATCCCAATGTGGATGAACAGAAGCAAGCCCTGGAAATTTTGCATGGCTTGCTGGCAACCAAAGGGGAAAAGGAGCAACTGGCCCTGCTTAAAAATGGCTTCCTGCCCGATGACCGCGATGTACTCATCGAAGCCGGTCTGCGCTGCGTGCCGCTCATTGGATATGACAGCACCGGCGACATTGAGGAAGCGGCGATTGCGCGCCTGCGGGCTGTTGTTGCCAAGTTAAATCTTTTACAGGGTGACAGCCTGGCGCGTCAGGCCGTAAAGAACTTCGAGCAAGAGATGGGGCGTTACAAACAGGTTTCTTACCGCAACATGGTTTGGGGCCTGCTTATTATTGCTGTGCCGGTTTGCCTGGTGTTGGGTTTGGCTATAGCAGCGCTGTATTGGTGATTGGGAGGCTGAATTGCACTGAAAATGACTGTCTGATAGGAGACTGGATGATGAATATGGAAAAATTATTGGTGGAATGGCAGGCACACCTGGTCACGCTCTTGCCAAAACTGGCAGTCGCGCTTCTGATTTTTCTGATTAGCCTGTACCTGGCAAAACTGGTGAGCGGGCTGCTCTTGCGAGTTTTGGAGCGGCGCAAAGTCAATTCGGGCGCGGAGCGCCTGATTTCAGAGACTGTTCGCTGGAGCATCATCGTATATGGCTCGGTGATGGCTTTGCAACAGTTTGCCGATGTCACCGCTTTCTTAGCCGGGCTGGGCATTTTGGGCTTTACCGTTGGGTTTGCCTTACAGGATGTGATGAAAAATTTTGCCGCTGGGGTGCTGCTCCTGCTGCAAAAACCGTTTCGAATTGGCGATAACATCTCGGTCGCCAGCTTTGACGGAACGGTGACGGCCATCGACCTGCGCTCGACCGAAATCCGCACTTTTGACGGGCGCATCGTCATTGTCCCGAATGCCGATGTTTTGAATCACGCCATCATCAACTTTACCCGCTCGGTCCATCGCCGGGTGGAACTGCCGGTGAGTGTGGCTTATGGCTCAGACCCAGAACAAGTCCAGAACCTGGTTTTAAAGGCCATCGAACAAGTCCCCCATTTACTGGCAGACCCTGTTCCGCAAGTAGTATTTCGAAACTTTGGTGACTCTGCCATTCACCTTACCGCTTACTATTGGGTTGATACAGAAAAAGTCAGCCTGTTTGCTGCCCAAGATGCCGGGCTCAAAGCTATAAAGCAAACTTTTCAGGAACACAAGATTGAAATACCCTATCCCATTCGCACCGTGTTCATGCAATCAGAAAAATAGCCTTTTACTGAGGAGACTGGTTTTGTTCGCGCGGCAAGATAGCTTTTACCCGGCGCGCTAACTCGCGGCGGGCAAGCATGACGCGATGCCCGCAGGTACGGCATTCCAGGCCGATATCCGCGCCGAGTCGAGTGACAGTCCACTCATACCCGCCGCAAGGGTGCGGTTTGCGCAGGCGGACGATATCGTTAAGTTGCAGGTCGGGCAGCATGTCGAAATTATATCAAATGTAACGCGCAGGGTTTTTTGGCATCTAAAGAAAGTCATCTGCGTCCGCCAGGCGGCGGGCATAGTAAAATTGGAGAACCACAATCAACTTTATCGTCGGGATTAAAGCCCGATTTTCACAAGGAGAAACTATGTCAGAACAGTTCGATGTCGTTGTCATTGGCGCAGGGCCGGGCGGGTATGTGGCCGCCATCCGCGCTGCGCAATTGGGGTTGAAGACCGCTATTGTAGAAAAACAATGGCTGGGCGGCGTGTGCCTGAACGTGGGCTGCATCCCCTCCAAAGCGCTGCTGCGCAATGCCGAAATTGCTCACATCCTGCGTGAACGCGGCAAGGAGTTCGGTTTTTCGTTCGAGAACCTGAAACTGGATTTCAGCGTGGCCGTCAAACGCTCGCGCCAGGTTTCGGATAGACTGGTCAAAGGCATTGGCTTCCTGATGAAGAAAAACAACATCACCGTCTTCATGGGAAAGGCCAAATTAAGCGGGCCGAATGCGGTTTCCGTGACCGATAAGGATGGCAAACTGATAGAACTCGCCGCCAAAAACATCATCGTGGCGACGGGCGCATCCTCAGCAGTCCCCGCTGCCTGGAAGGTGGATGGCGAGAAGGTCGTCACCTACTGGGAGGCGATTCTGCAAGAGAAACTGCCTAAGAGCGTGGTCGTCATCGGCTCCGGCGCGATTGGCGTGGAATTTTCGACCGTCTGGAGCTCTTACGGGGTGGATGTGACCATCGTCGAGATGCTGCCGCGCATCGTGCCGCTCGAAGACGAGGAAGTTTCTGCCGAATTAGAGAAAGCCTTCAAGAAGCGTGGAATTAAAGTCTTAGCCGGTCACAAGGTCGAGGCGGTGGAAGCCACTGACAGCGGAGTTCGGGTGACGGTTTCCTCCAACGGCGAGAACAAAATCCTCGAAGCCGAACAGGCCCTGGTCGCCATCGGCTTCCGTCCCAATTCCAGGGATTTGGGGTTGGAGGAGGTAGGCGTCAAGGTTTCGGAGCGTGGCTTTATCGAAATCAATGAGCGAATGCAAACCAGCGTGCCAAACATTTACGCCATCGGCGACGTGACCGGCAAATTAATGCTGGCGCATGTTGGCTCGGCGATGGGCATTTTGGCCGCCGAAGCAATTGCCGGCCACGAAATTCACCCGCTCAACTACGAGATGATGCCGCGCGCCACCTACTGCCAGCCGCAAATTGCCTCCTTTGGGCTGACCGAAGCTCAGGCCAAAGAGCGCGGCTACAGCGTGAAGGTTGGGCGATTTCCCTTCCAGGCCAATGGCAAAGCGCTCGGCCTGGGAGATTACGCCGGGTGGGTCAAACTGGTGGTGGATGAAAAATACGGCGAACTGCTAGGCGCCTCGATGATTGGCCCCGAAGTGACCGAACTGCTGCCCGAACTGACCCTGGCGCAGATGATGGAACTGACCCCGGCCGAGATTGCCCGCAACGTCCACGCCCACCCGACCATTTCAGAAGCCCTCATGGAAGCCGCGCACGGCGCCGAAGGCCAGGCGATACATATTTAGAACCTATCCAAAAATTCCCGCAAGCCCGGCTGCCAATACAAAGTCTGCTGAAGCGGAAGAGATAGCCGGGTTTAGCCATCTTCAGATGGCTTTAGATAGACAGCCCGGGCGAGATGGCGCAAAAACATTTTTCAGATAGGCGCTTAAGTATTCGCAGACGAGCTATCCTGCGCAGCAGGTGACTGTCACTTTTATCAATTGTTGCGGTTGTCACGCCAAAAACGTGACAGCCGTTTTTGTTTGATGTGGCTATAATAAAAAGAGCAATCACCAAATCGCCCAACCAAAAAACCACCCAATGGAGAATCGCATGTCTAAGATTGACTGGATTACCCAAGAACTCGATGGCCTAAAGCAGGCCGGGTTGTACAACAATATTCGCACCATTAGCTCGCCGCAAGGGGCCTGGCTGGTAGTGGATGGCAAAAAAGTGTTAAATTTCTGCTCCAACAACTATCTGGGACTGGCGAATCATCCCGAGATCGTGGCCGCTGCCCAGAAAGCGGCGAGCGAAATGGGCGTTGGCCCTGCCGCAGTCCGCTCCATTGCCGGAACAATGAATTTGCACGTTGAGCTGGAAAAACGCCTGGCGGCCTTCAAAGGCGTGCAGGCGGCCATCACCTTTCAGAGCGGCTTTACCGCCAATCTTGCCACCATTCCGGCTCTGGTGGGCAAGGAAGATGTGATTTTCTCCGACCGGCTGAATCACGCCAGTATCATCGACGGCTGCCGCCTTTCGGGCGCGAAAATCATCGCCTACGAACACAACGACCCCAAAGACCTGGAAGAACAGATTAAAGCCAACCTGCCCAACTACCGCCGGGCGCTGATTGTGACCGACGGCGTCTTCAGCATGGATGGCGACATCGCCCCGCTGCCCGACATTTACGAGGTCGCAAAAAAGTATGACATCTTGCTGATGGTGGATGACGCGCACGGCGAAGGCGTGCTGGGCAAGGGCGGGCGCGGCATCGTCGACCATTTCGGCTTGCACGGCAAGGTCGATGTGGAAGTTGGCACGCTCTCTAAGGCCTTCGGCGTGGTGGGCGGGGTGGTGGCTGGCAACGCGGTCATCATCGAGTGGCTGCGCCAGCGCGGACGGCCTTTCTTATTCTCCTCAGCAGTCACCGTGCCAGATGCGGCAGCCTGCCTGGCAGCCATTGACCTGCTCGAAGATTCGACCCAGCTGGTCGATAAACTATGGAGCAACGCCAAATACTTCAAGGCGGAGATGAAGAATCTCGGCTTTAACACCGGCGTCAGCGAGACCCCCATTACCCCGGTCATGCTCGGCGAAGCGCCGCTGGCACAGCAGTTTAGCCGCGCCCTGTTCGAGGCGGGCGTCTTTGCGATGGCAATCGGCTATCCGACCGTGCCGCAGGGCAAAGCCCGCATCCGCGTCATGATTTCGGCGGCGCATTCGACCGATGACCTGGATAAAGGGCTGGAAGCGTTCCAGACGGTTGGGAAGAAGTTGGGAGTTATCTAAAAATAAACCGTCTATACTACGCCAATTTCTGTGAGTTTTTGCGCGTTTGCGGCGCAGAAAGATTGCTGGAAATCTGCATTACTTTGATAAGTCGAAGAGCGACTGCCCGCCAGGATGGTCGCTTTTCGACTTATCGCTTTTGTTTTCATGAGAAAAATCTGTTAGAATAAATGTGCTAATGAGAGCGATACGCGCTTCTGAAATTGGTTCGTACTTATACTGCCGCCGGGCCTGGTGGTATCGCCGGAACGGGCACGAATCCATCAACCAGGCCGAACTGGCGGCCGGGACCGAACTGCACCGCCAACACGGGCGCAAGGTGCTGGCGGCCGGTCTCCAGCGCGGGCTGGCTTTCCTGGCGCTGCTGGTGGCCTGCGTTATGCTGACCGCCTTTGCGTTGTTCTATTTTCTGGGTGGCTGATGATACTCTTCTATGCTGCCCTCGCCCTGTTGCTGCTTGCCGCCATCCTGTTTTGGCTTTCGGGCCGGGCGCGGCGCGCCGCCGGGCTGCCGGGCGGACGCATCATCTACACCGACACGCGCGGCTGGGGCAAGGTCGAAAAACCGCTCTACGATTCCACGCTGGGGCTGACCGGCAAGCCCGATTACCTGGTGGAACAACACGGAAAACTGATTCCGGTGGAGGTCAAAAGCGGACGCGCGCCCGAAGCGCCTTATGATTCGCATATTTACCAGTTGGCCGCTTACTGCCTGCTGGTCGAAAAGACGATGGGCAAACGCCCGCCCTATGGCATCATCCACTACGCCGACCGCGATTTTGCCATCGATTACACCCACGAACTGGAAGACGCCCTGCTCGACCTGCTGGCCGACCTGCGCCGCGATGAACGCCGCGAGGAGGTTCCCCGCTCGCATGAAAACCCGGGCCGCTGCGCCAAATGTGGATTCCGCGAGGTCTGCGACCAGCGACTGTAAAGCCTGATGGGCTGATGTTGCAGTTAATCTGCGGATTAAATTCCGCGTTACAATATCCCCATGACGAGCGTCATCCCCCCTTCTCGAATAGTCGTCGTCGGCCACCCCAGGCTGGCCGAATCGTTGAGCGACGCTGCCCAAATTGCCGCATCCCTGGCCGAAAGAGGACTTGAAGCCCCGCATGGTTCGCTTTACGACGAAAAACTGCGCAAACGCGTTCATGCCGGGGAGTTTGACCTGCTGATTGCGGTTGGCGGCGACGGGACGATGTTGCGCGCCGGGCATTTATGCGCCCCCAACAACATTCCCATCCTGGGCATTAACAGGGGGCGGCTGGGCTTCCTGTTCCAGGTTGACCAGGGCGGCTGGCAAAATATGCTCGCCCAACTGCTGGCCGGGGAGTATTGGGTCGAACACCGCATGATGTTGCGCGCCGAACACATCCGCGCCGGAGAACGGCTTGGTTCGTGGCAGGCGCTGAACGATGTGGTTGTTGGGCGGGGCCCAAACATGCGCCCCATTCACGTCACTGCCAGCGTCGATGGGCAGTACCTGACCAAATTCGTGTGCGATGGGCTGATTGCCGCCACCGCCAGTGGCTCCACCGCCTACGCGCTGGCCTGTGGCGGACCCATCCTGCCGCCCGAACTGCGCAACATCCTGCTCATTCCTATCGCGCCGCACCTGTCTTTCGACCGGGCGATTGTCCTTTCGGAGGGAGTCACTGTCAGCATGACCATTCTGAGCGACAACGGTATTATGAGCGTGGATGGGCAGACTCCCCTTGGCATGGACGAACACGACCGGGTCGATGTCCACGCCGGGGAAAACACCGTCAAATTTATCCGTTTTGGAGACCCCGGCTACTTTTACCGCAACCTGACCGAACACATGAATCAGAACACATTGATAGGATTACCCCGATGACCGAACCCGCCGCCACCTACTGCGCCAACCACCCCGCCGTCGAGACCACTCTGCGCTGCCGCCGCTGCGAAAAATACATTTGCCCTAAGTGCGCCACCCGCACCCCGACTGGTTACATCTGCAAGGAATGTTCCCGCGCCCAGCAAAAAGCCTTCGAGACTGCTGAACCCATCGATTACATCTTGGGTTTTGCCGCGGCAGTTTTGCTTTCGCTGATAGGAAGTTTCCTCATCAGTCTGGTTGGCTTTATTGGTTTCTTTAGCTTAATCATCGTCAGCATCGCCGCGCCAACCGCCGGAGTGGTGATTGCCGAAGCCCTGCGCCTGGTCACCCGCCGCCGCCGCGCCGCGCTGCTATTCCGGGTCATCCTGGCGGGCATCATCGTGGGCGCGCTGCCGATGGGACTCATCCAGATTTTCACGTTCAACATTTTTGGCATTCTGTTCCAGGCCATCTACCTGTTCGTCTCGGCCCCAATGGCTTATTACCGGTTGTCTGGGATTCAATTGTTCAAGTAGCCAATCGCAAATCGCAAATTGAAAATCCGAAATCCAAAATCCTATGTTGACCGAACTGCGCATCGAAAACTTTGCCATCATCGACCGGCTCGAACTCGACTTCGGCCCCGGCCTGATTACGTTTACCGGTGAAACCGGCGCGGGCAAGTCCATTATTATGGACGCGCTCGAAATGCTGCTGGGCGGCCGCGCCGAAACCGCCGTTATTCGGGCTGAAGCCGAACGCGCCAGCGTGGAGGGTGTGTTCAAACTCTCTGGCGCGACCAAAGAAGCCGTTAATGATGTTCTCAGGCGTGAAGACCTGCTCGACGACGAAAACTACGTCACCCTGGCGCGCGAGGTGCGGCGCGAGGGACGCTCCACTGCCCGCGTCAACGGCAGCACGGTCAATGTCGGGTTGCTGCGGGAAGTGGGCGCATATCTGGTGGATATTCACGGACAGACCGAACATCTTTCCCTGCTGGATGCGCGCGCGCACCTGGGATTGCTCGACCGGTACGCGGGCGTTGACTCGCTGCTGGCAGCGTACCGTCAAACCTACAGCGCGCTGCAAACCCTGCGGCGCGAACTGGCCGAACTGCGCGCTGCCCAGGCCGATTCGGCCCGCCGCATCGAGATGTACACCTTCCAAGTGGAGGAAATCGAATCGGCGCGGCTCAAGCCGGGCGAGGATGAAGAATTACGCAAGGAACGCGACCGGCTGGCCAACGCCGAGACCCTGGCCGCCAACGCCCAGGAAGCAATTACCCTGCTCGATGAAGGCACACCCGAAACCCCGGCTATCACCGATTTGCTGGGGCAGGCCGTTTCAGCGCTTGCTTCGCTGGCACGAGTTGATGCCTCGAAGGCCGAACTGGCCGCCCGGGCTGAATCACTGCTCGAAAACATTGCCGAAGTGGCGCATGAGTTACGCGACTACCTTGAATCGGTCGAATACAACCCCAAACGGCTAGAGCAGGTGGAGGAACGCCTCGACCTGATTCACCGCCTGCTGCGCAAATATGGCGGGACGCTGGAAGCGGTCATTGCTTTTGGAGAAAACGCCCGCAAACAGTTAGAGACCATCACCAATGCCGCCGAAAAAATTGACGAGTTAGAAGCGCGCGAGGCCGTCTTGCTCAACGAGCTGGCTGCGCGCGGCGAAAAACTTTCTGACAAGCGCAAGAAGGCCGCCGAAAAGCTCTCCAAAGGCATCGAAGCCGAGCTTGACGACTTGAAAATGGCTTCGGCTCAGTTCGCAGTCGATTTTCAGACCAGGCCAGACCCTGCCGGTTTGCCGGTGGCAGGCGTCAGGGTGGCTTTCGACGCGAGCGGTTTCGACCGGGTCGAGTTCCTGGTCGCCCCGAATCCCGGTGAAGGGCTGAAGCCGCTTGCCAAAATCGCTTCTGGCGGTGAAACCAGCCGTCTCATGCTGGCGCTCAAAAACGTGCTGGCGCAGGCCGACCAGGTTCCCAGCCTGGTGTTCGACGAAATTGACCAGGGGATTGGTGGGCGCGTGGGCGGCGTGGTCGGGCAAAAATTGTGGCAATTGGGGAGAAGTCACCAGGTTTTGTGCATTACGCATCTGCCGCAGTTGGCCGTCTTTGGCGAGCAGCACTTCCAGGTGCAGAAGGTGGTTAAAAATGGCCGAACGACGACCCAGGTGCGGCGCATGGAAGGTGACGAGCGTCTGCTCGAACTGGCCGGGATGTTGGGCGAGGTCAGTGAGGGAACGCTGCGCTCGGCCTCTGACCTGCTGCAATCGGCTCAGATGTTCACCGCAGCGAAATGAGAAAATCCATCTGGTGGGCAATGTAGACCAGTTCGGCGCGCTCGATTTGGGCGCGTCGTTGTTTTAACCATTCTTCCAGCAGACGCGGGTCAAGTTGGGGGTGGTTGGCGAGCGAGGTCTCAAAAAAGTGCAGGATGAAATGCAGGAAGTAGGCTTCGTCGGCGGGATACTGCCCTTTGGCCGGGTACACGACCCAATCGGAGGCTCCGGCAGCGAGAATTTCGACCCCAGCCTGCTTCAGATGCCCAAACAGATGCCGTCCCGAACGACTGTCGCCGCCGGTGGGGCGGGTGTCCATTGTTTGGTGGTAGAGGCGCTCGATGAGGGTGTCAACGGAGGAAGCGGAGTTGACAGCGGAGGAATCGGAGAAGCGGAGGTTGGAAGCGGAGGAACCCCGTTGGGAAGCAGATGGATCAGGGAAGCGGAAGGGCGGTTCGAGGGTGGTGAGACCGTCGAAGTTGATGGTTAGCCAGGCCAGGCCGCCCGGTTTGAGGAGGGAGAGGAGTTTGGGCAGGCTTTCTGGCATGGGCAGCAGGTCGAGGAAGGCGTGGGCGATGAGCAGGTCGGCGAAGGGGGCAGCGGATTGGGAAGCGGAGAAACGGATGAAGTCGAAGACGTCGGCTTGCGCGAAATGAACTAAAACGGATTGGGGAACGGAGTGGACAGCGGAGGCATCGGAGAAACGGAAATCGGGCGCGGGGCGGACGGCGGAGGAGTTGGAGAAGCGGAATCTGCCATTCGACAGGATTTCGACTTGATAGCCATTTTCACGCGCCCATTGGGGCAGCCATTGGCGGGCAAAGGCGATGTTTTCGGGCATTTCGTCCACGAGGGTGTATTCTACGTTAGGGGGCAGGATGTTCCAGCGCAGCAGGCGGGTGAGCATGGTTCCAATGCCGGCGCCAACTTCGATAATGGAAAAGACGGGGGCAGCAACGGAGGAATCGGATTCGGGAGCGGATGGCTGGCGCGAAGCGGAGTGGACAACGGATGAATCGGATAAGCGGAGGCTGGAATCGGATTCGGGAGCGGATGGCTGGCGCGAAGCGGAGAAAGGGAGGTCGTCAACGGAGGAAGCGGAGTGGACAACGGATGAATCGGATAAGCGGAGGCTGGAAGCGGATTCGGGAGCGGATGGCTGGCGCGAAGCGGAGAAAGGGAGGTCGAAGGCGGATAATTCGGCTTTGAGCGCAGTCAGCACGTCTTTGTTCAGGGCGCGGTCATCTACGGTTTGTTTGGCGAGCAGGTAGCGGGGGAAGGAGTATTCCATAGGGCGAAAACGTTGCAGGGTCGTAAAATCAGTTGCGGTCTGTGCTTGTTTGGGATATGATACCTTGAGTATGACACAAACCAGCCAGGAAGGAAAGGATACGGCGATGCGCGAAGTGCAGGAATTTGCCAACCAGGTCATGGAAAACGTCGAAAAGGTCATCATCGGCAAGCGGGCGGCGATTGAGTTGATGATGGTTGCGCTGTTGTGCGAGGGGCATGTGCTGCTGGAGGATGTGCCAGGCTCGGGCAAGACCATGCTGGCGCGCTCGATGGCGGTCAGCCTGGGGATTGGCTTCAAGCGGGTGCAATGCACGCCCGACCTGCTGCCCAACGACATCACCGGCGTCTCGATTTTCAACCAAAAGAGCGGCGAGTTCGAGTTTCGCCCCGGGCCGATTTTCGTCAATATCTTGCTGGCCGATGAAATCAACCGCGCCACGCCGCGCACCCAATCAGCCCTGCTGGAGGCAATGCAGGAACAGCAGGTGACGGTGGATGGCGCGACGCGCGAATTGCCGCGTCCCTTTTTGGTGCTGGCCACCCAAAACCCGATTGAATACGAGGGGACCTTTCCGCTGCCCGAAGCGCAGTTGGACCGCTTTCTAATGCGGCTCTCGCTTGGTTATCCCAACCCGCAAGATGAACGGCAGATTCTGGTCAACTTGTGGCGCGAGCATCCGATTACCAGGTTGGAGAAGGTGGTGGACGGCCTGGCGCTGATTCAACTTCAGCAGAAGGTGTGGGATGTGCATGTTGACGAGACTTTACAGGCGTACATTGTTGCGCTGGCGGCGGCCACTCGCAGCCACCCCGACCTGGCGCTGGGAATCAGTCCACGCGGCAGTCTGGCGCTGTTCAAGGCGGCCCAGGCGTTGGCGGCAGTGCGCGGACGCGACCATGTGCTGCCCGACGACATCAAGTACCTGGCCCCGGTCACGCTGGCGCACCGCTTGATTGTCCACCCCGAAGCGGAGTTGCGCGGGCGCACGGCAAAGGTGATTTTGGAGGATGTTTTACAGCACACGCCGCTCGATTTGGGGCGGGTGGATGAAAAGTAAGTCACCAATTACGTGGATTTCACACAAGGGTTAGTGATAGAACCCAAATTTGGGTAGTTTCTCCGCTGAAACCCGCGTCAGGCGTTCGCTGGTCGGGCTGAGCAGGTAAAAGCCGCCGTTGCGGTGCAAGAGCGGGATTCGCCGCCTTTGGCTCGCGAAATGGGCGCGCATCCGTTCGGAATGATAGGCGTAATTCTCGAAGATGTCTTGCTCCAGCGCGAACAAGCGGTCATGCGTTTCGATAAATTCGCGGCGATAGCGTTCGGTCACTTCTCCCAGGTGGCTGATGACCCAGCAAACCGGCTCGAACTCCCACTCGTAAGCCAATCCTACAAAACGATAATCGGATGTGACATACGGAAAAAACGGAAATTGGCGGCAACTGAGGGCGCGGAAGGGACGCTGACAGGCCTGCGGCCCCAGGCAAGCCAGTAAAATCATCTCTTGCGGCGCTTCGGCTTGCAATAATGGGTTGTTTGGCCCTGCGGGGCATTCATCGCCGCGCCAGGCGTGCCACAAGTCGGTGCTTTGTTGCAAATACTCCCATTCTTGCCGGTAAACCGCCGGGACGGCGTGGCAAATATCGCAGCAGAAGGGTTTGCCATTTGGGTTGCGCGGGGCGCATTGCTGGCCGCAATCCAGCGCGGTGACGGGGGCATTGAACCCGTCATAGAGCGCGCGAATGTTTACTAGTGGGGAGTTCAAGTAGAATTTTGCCATGCGCGTATTGTATCGGAAATATAATCAGGGTGTGCAAATTATCCCGCTTTCTGATTCTGCCGTATTGCTGCGCTTCGGCGAGGCCATCGCTCCGGCCATCAACCGCCAGGCGCATCTGCTGGCGGCAGCCCTGGCCCTGCACCCACTGCCCGGCATCATTGAAACCGTCCCCGGCTATGCTTCGCTCACCGTTCACTACGACCCGCTTGCGCTGACTCATGCCCAGGTTTGTGAATGGCTAGAAGCCCGCCTGGGCCTGGCTGCCGAAACCGCATCCCGCTCGGTCAAAACGGTTGAAGTTCCGGTTATATACGACGGCCCTGACCTCGATTTCGTGGCCGCGCACTGCCGCCTGACCATTCGTGAAGTCATCCGCCTGCACGCATCCACCCCTTACTCCGTTTATATGATGGGTTTTACGCCCGGATTTCCCTATCTCGGCATTTTGCCCGAAGTGTTGCGCGTCCCGCGCCTGGAGACGCCGCGCCCGAAAGTCTCGGCGGGCAGCGTGGCTCTGGCCGGGGTTCAGACCGGCATTTACCCGGTCGATTCGCCCGGCGGCTGGAGGCTCATCGGGCGCACGCCGTTATCCCTGTTCGACCCGCAGCGCGAGCCGCCCTTTCTGTTTGCGCCGGGGGATGAAGTTCGCTTTTTGGCCGTTTAGGTTATCACCAAGACGATATAATCAGCCGCGTGAAACACATCATCTACCTGTTCCACCCACCCTCCATTCCGGCAGAATACCGTCGGAACTTTATTCACCTGTACTTCGACATTGCCTGGTATGGCCTGCTGGCAGGCAGCGCTGTCAATTTCCTGACAGTCTATGCCGCGCGGTTGGGGGCAAGCGGTCTGCAAATCGGGCTGCTGGGCGCGCTCACCGCCGCCGTCAACCTTGTGCTTGCCATCCCTGCCGGACGCTGGCTCGAAAAACGCCCGGTCGATAAAGCGGTCTTTTGGACAGCCGCTGCGTATCGGGCCGGTTACATCGCCTGGGTGTTCCTGCCCTTCATTTTTGGCGCAAACAACCAGGGCGAAATCTGGGCGCTCATTTTCATCAACTTCCTGATGGGCATCCCATTGACGGTAGTTGGCCTGGGTTTCAACGCCCTGTTTGCTGCCGCAGTTCCCGCCGAATGGCGCGCGCACGTTGCCGGAACGCGCAACGTGTTGCTGTCGGTCTCGTTCATTCTGACCTCGCTGGTCAGCGGTTACATCCTCGACCGGGCCGCTTTTCCGCTGGGTTATCAAATCGTCTTTCTTATTGGAGTAGTGGGTGGGGCGATGAGCAGCCTCCATCTCTGGTTCGTCCGTCCACTGCCCAGGCCAGATTCCCGCGCGGAACAAGCCAGTCACGAGCCTGTTTCGCCGTTAAACGAACCAGAATCCGCATCCCCGGCCTCTCCCGCGCCTGGAACAGTTCCCGTTTCTCGCGCGACATCCCCGCGAGAGTCGATTCGCGCCAGCCTGCGCCTCGACATTCTGAAATCTCCTTTTCGCGCCGTGCTTCTGGTCATGTTTGCCTTTCACCTGTCGCAGTTTCTTGCCATCCCGCTCTTTCCCATTTCCTATGTGCGCTCCCTGCGCTTGACCGATGAACATATTGGCATTGGAACGGCCATCTTCTACCTGACGGTGCTGGTTGGTTCTACTCAGCTCAATCGCCTGGTGCGCCGCGCGGGACACAAAACTGTCACCGGTTGGGGCGTAATGGGAATGGCTGCGTACCCCATTCTGCTCGCCCTTTCTACTACTGTATGGCATTTCTACGGCCTTTCGGCGTTAGGCGGCCTGGCCTGGGCATTGGTTGGCGGCGCATCTGCCAATTACCTGCTCGAAAACATCCCTGAAAATGACCGCCCCGCGCACCTGGCCTGGTACACCATCGTTCTCAACGCTTGCACCCTGCTCGGTTCATTAACTGGCCCCGCCATCGCTGAATGGATTGGGCTTTCGGCGGCGCTCATCCTGTTCGGCGCCCTGCGCGGGCTGGCCGGGTTTGCCATCCTCAAGTGGGGGTAAGCGATTTTCGATTTGCGATTTTCTTGATTCTCGTGATAACATCCATTTACTATGCCAGAGAACGTCAAAGTTGTTGCTACCAACCGCAAAGCCGGGTTCGAATATTTCCTGATGGAGCATTTCGAGGCTGGGCTGGCCCTGCAAGGCAGTGAAATCAAGTCTATTCGCGCCGGGCAGGTCAGCCTGGCCGAAGCCTACGTCGAAACAGATGGGCGCGAAGCCTGGCTGGTAGAGGCGCATATTGCTCCTTACCGCGAGGCTAACCGCTTCAACCATGACCCCAAGCGCCGCCGCCGCCTGTTGCTGCATAAAAAAGAGATTCGCCGGTTGTGGAACGAGGTCCGCCAAAAGGGTGTGACTATCGTCCCGCTTAAGGTCTATCTTAAAGACGGGCGCGCCAAACTGGAAATTGCCCTGGCCAAAGGCAAAAAATTGCACGATAAGCGCGATGCCATTGCCCGGCGCGACCAGGCCCGCGAACAGGCGCGTGAAATGCGCGGCGGGAACGGATGAGTGTGTTATGGCGCAGGATTTGCGTGATGAGCGCAAATCTAGCAACTTTTGGTTGCGGCCCGCAAAGCGGCTGCACGATGAGTTTGCGAAACGGATTGAACTATGAGTCATTCTACCATTGGCAGTATTAACCTGCTGCCCGAAGCCCAAAAACGCGAGATTTACAGCCGCGTTATCCCACAGGAACTGCTTGACCGGTTCAACCTGCCGCCGGTCAACTCTCAGCGATTACAATCCCTGCTGGAGTTCAAATTCAAACCCGGGGCGACAGATGTGGAAATGCGCCTGTACCATGAACTGCATTTCCCCGACCCCATCCTGTACGGACACCTGACCGATACCATGAACGGGCAGGTGCATGTCCTGCTCTACATCCTGAACGACCCCGATTCGCCGCGCTTCAACGTTGATATCATGCCCGATGGCTCGCCCACCCGCTTTGGAACGTTGAAGCGCAACCTCGAAGCCGAAGCCGCCGCCCTGGGGGCCGGCCTGGCCCCCGGACAGGTGCGGCGCGGTTTGCGACTGCTGGCCCCAGCCATTGCTGCTTTCGAGCAGTTCGTTGCCAGCCTGGGACATGAGATGTATTTTGTCGAGCCGCTCTACTACCACAATGCGGTTATCTTTGAGCGATATGGCTTTACCTATCAGGTGGGCCGCCGGCTGATGGAACGAATCGAGGCCGGGTTCGAGCCAAACGGTGATTTGCTTGCCACGCTCGATGGCTCTACGCCATTCCGGTCGCCTGATGCGGCTCACAGTATCCGCCTGCGTTCATGGGCCATTCACGATGGGATTTTAGGCGAACCATTTACCAACGTCACCATGTATAAGCGGATTGGAAAATCGGCGGGGATTACAACCTGCCCCAGTTGTACCTGGTAAACGCAAAGTTTACATAAAAAACATCCGGCTACTCGCCGGATGTTTCATTTTCAAATTCGTCCGAGCCCGTTTTTTTTCATCTGAATATTGATAAAGATTTCCACCATGTACGGGTCGAAGTGCCTTCCAGAGCCGCGCCGCAGGAAGTTCAGGGCCTCTCTGGGCGTGATACCCGTATGGTAAGGACGGTCGGAGGTCAGGGCGTCATAAACATCCACAATGGCCATCAAACGACCTTCACGCGGAATATCTTCCCCCAGCAAGCCGTGGGGGTAGCCTGTTCCATCCCATCGCTCATGATGTGAGAGAACGTAGGCTTTGGCAGGACGCAGATGGGGAACGCTTTCTATGATGTGCGCCCCGGCAGCGGTGTGGTTACGCATGATTTCAATTTCTTTGGGGGTTAATTTACCAGGCTTATTCAGTATGGATTCGGGGGTGGTGATTTTGCCGACATCGTGAAGAAGCGCGCCAAATTCGAGGATAATCATATCTTCCAATGACCAGTTGAGCGCGCGCCCGAGTTCAATGGCAGATTGCTGCACCCGTTCCACATGTCCGCGCGTGTAGGCGTCACGGGCTTCGATGACGTTTGCCAGCAGGGTGATGGTTTGCAGGTGCGCCTCGTGCGAATCGAACAATTCTGCTGCGCGCCTGCGTTCCAGCCGGGCCTTGACTGCGATAAGCAAGTCATCGGGCCGGAATGGTTTGAAGATGTAGTCATCAACACCCAATCTTTTGGCGTTGTAAACATCATCATGCTCGGAGAGCGCGGAGAGGAACAGGAATGGCACAACCGAGCCGGAGCGCAGTTTGCGCACCGCTTCGAGCAGCCCAAAGCCACTCAGAATGGGCATGCTGATGTCTGATACGATCAGGTCGGGGTTGACTTCCTCGAAGGCTTCCAGCGCCAATTGTCCGTTGGGATAGGCAAATACCTCGTACCGGTCCAGTTCAAGGATGGCGCGAATCATGCGCCGCAGGGCGTCATCATCTTCGGCAAGCAAAATACGAGTCATAGTTCCATTAAGGCCCCCAACGGGGCTGCCAATCACAATAATCGTTACTGGTAAGGCGGGTCAATCCGGTTCCATTGATGCGCATTTTATAAATCTCGCAACCGTGAACGTTGCGAAAGCGGTCGAAATAAGCGGTAAATGCCACCCACTGCCCATCGGGTGAGAAGGTTGGCCCCTGGCTATTGCCGCCGGGCGGGGTAAGTTGGCGAACAGGCGAGCCATCGAGAGGAAGCAGGAAGAGTTCCCGTTCCCACGAGCGGCCCGAATAAGTGACAATGTAGCGGCCATCGGCTGACCAGTCGCTGCGACCACGCAACAGGGGCAGGTCAGAAATCTGCTCAAGCCCCGTCCCGTCCAGGTTGATGGTCATCAGTTGTGATAGGTCGCCGACTTGTGAAGCAAACAGGATTTTTTGCCCATCTGGCGACCAGGTAGGGTCCCAGCCGTTGGAAGTGAGCAAGCGCGGGTTGCTGCCGTCGCGGTTCATGACCCAAATCATGTTGTTTTTACCGTCGCTTTGGGCAAAGGCAATCAGGCGGCCATCTGGCGAGGCTTCTGGGGCAACGCCGGGCTGCCACAGGTTGGTGAGTTCGCCAGTTAGTTTGAGCTCGTAGATGTAAAAGTTCGTTCCATCCATGTTAGACGAGAACAGGACGCTTTGCCCATCGGGCGCAAGAGATGGGTAGTAATGCCGGGCTGTATCCGAAGTGGTCAACCGCCGCTGGTTGCTGCCGTCTGAATCCATTATACATATTTGATCCGATTCTGTTGCACGGAAAATCTGACAAACATAGACGATTTTTCCGCCTCCGGTGGTGATTGGGGACGTCGCCGGAGAAGGGGTCTCCACATGGGATTTGGAAACTGGGGTGCTGGATGTGGGCGGGCGGGTG
>CAYRBO010000035.1:0-32007 GCA_964422545.1 uncultured Anaerolinea sp.
GCCGCCAGCGTTCATCCTGAGCCAGGATCAAACTCTCCGCAAAAAATTTCACTCTCGCGAGTGTAAGTTACGGAAATTTAGAACGACAGGGTTGTCGTATTTCTTATCACTCTTCAGTTGTTAAGGTGCCGTCAACCGGAGCGGGCCACGTTTTGCCCGCAGCATGTTGGCCTGTCAAAAGCCGCCAAGAGACAAATTTACCGATGTCGCAAATTTCACATCGGCGCGCCAGACTGCAAAACAACTTGCTTGCGTCTCTGACGAGGACGTCTCTCTAGGATGTAAGCGATCTGTCGGGATTGACGAAATCGTTCTCGATGACTGGCTTATCTATTATATTCAAGCCGGTTTTTTTGTCAAGGTTTTTGTCAGACCAATTTCGCAATCAATTTGCAATTTTTTGTCAGACAACTCTCTTGCTGTTCGCCCTGTTTCTTGGGGCGAGAGCGAATTATATTCATTCGCCGCTTTCTGTCAAGGGTTTTCAGACAACCAATTTGCGAATTCGTTCACAACCTCGCGTTCAATTGCATCCAAGACAGCGAAGCCGAATTATATGCGCGCCGTCAGAAGAGTCAAGAGGACTCAAGACGATTTTTTGACATTTTAAGGTTAAAGATTCGGATTGCTTAAGAAACAGGGCCGCGCAAGGCCTATCGTCGAGAAGAACGATGGCAGTATAAAAAAAGCCTGCCTGAGTCTTCAGGCAGGCTGTGAAGTTATTGTTGGCTTGGGTTATTGCCAAGAATTTCGTCAATGCGCTTCATAAAATCGGGGGTAAGTTTTTCAACTACCTCAAGAGCTTTCATATTCTCGTGTACTTGCTGAACACGACTGGCCCCGGTGATAACCGTGCTGACATTGGGATTTTTGAGACACCAGGCAATTGCCATTTGCGCCAGGGTCGCGCCGATTTCATCTGCCAGCGGTTGCAAGGCGCGAACCTTTGCCAGGCGTTGTTCGTCGGTAAGAGAGTCGCGCAGCCATTCATAGCCAGGTAACGCCCCCCGACTACCGGCAGGAATGCCATTGTTGTACTTGCCGGTCAGCAGGCCAGAGGCAAGCGGCGACCAGGTGGTAGAGCCGTAGCCATAATCTTTGAACAGGCGGGCGTATTCTTTCTCGAATCGCTCGCGAACGAGCATGTTGTAATGCGGCTGTTCCATAACCGGTTTGTGGAGGTGGTGCTTTTCGGCAATCTCAATGGCGGCAATGATTTCCGCGGCAGACCATTCGGACGTTCCCCAATAAAGCGCTTTGCCCCATTCGATGATGTTGTGCATGGCCCAGACGGTTTCTTCAATGGGCGTGGTGGGGTCGGGACGGTGACAGAATATCAGGTCAACATAATCGAGGCCGAAGCGCTGGAGCGAACCATTGATACCCTCGATGAGCCGTTTGCGGTTGAGGGTATTCTTTTCGTTAACTCCGTCGTTAATGCCCCAGTAGAACTTGGTGGAGACGAGGTAACTGGAGCGCCGCCAGCCCAAGCGCTTAAGCGCTGCTCCCATTACTTCTTCAGATTTGCCGCCAGCATAGATTTCGGCGTTATCGAAGAAGTTGACGCCATAATCGCGGGCAGCAGACATGAGTTCAACAGCCGCGTCAACATCAGCCTGATTGTGAAATGTGACCCAAGAGCCAAGGGAAAGTTCGCTAACTTGCAGGCCAGAACGGCCCAGATGACGATAGTTCATGGTGAAACTACTCCTTTTAGATGTATTGAGCGCGCGAAATGGATTTTCGCGTTACTTTTCGTGAAATTCTTCGACCCGATAAGTTTCAACCTGAAGGTGTTTTTTGCGCCACAGGTCGGGCGATGCGCCCATTTTCTGGCACAAGTGGCTGAGGAAAGATTCTTTATCGGGCAATTGCACCCAGACCTGGGGCAGGAAGGTGGCGCGGCGATAGCCGTCGCGCAGGATGAGACCGTCGAGGCCGGGGGTCAATTTGGAGAGCAGGTCTTCGGCGTCGGTGTAGGGCAAAGGCTGGGGGTGGGTGAGGCGCGAGATTTCGATGTGGATGCGCGGGAGTTCGACAGGCGTGACGGGTGGAAAACGCGGATCGCGCAGAGCAGCTGCTACAGCGTGTTCTCGAACATCTTCGGCCAGGGACTGATAGGGTTCTAGCGCTCCGATACAGCCGCGCAGTTGACCGTGTACGGTCAGGGTGACGAAAGAGGCTCCCTCGGACCGCAAAGCAGGCGTCAGCGTGGCAGGGTCGAGCGGGGGAATCTCCTCGCCGCGCACACCTCTTTCAAGAGCCTCGCGCGCCAGGCGCAGGAGAATCATCCTTTCCTCATCAGTCAGATGCTCTGTCATGCGTTCCTCACCTGCAATTCAACTGCGATTGAAGGCTTACCAGACAATCCGGCGGTAATTCCGATTGTAATATAGGAGCGGGTCAGCGTCGGGCTGTCCCTGGGCCGCCAGGACTGCACCAATAAAGATGGTATGCGTGCCAGATGTGAAAGTAGCAATGACGCGGCAATCAAAGTGCGCCAGGCCGCCTGTGAGCAGAGGCACGCCCGTTTCGAGCGTAAAGGTTTCCAGCCCAGCCAGGCGGTCCTGGTCATCGGGGGTGCGCCCGGCAAAACGGTCGGAGATGTCCTGCTGGCCCTGCGCAAGGAGGGTAACGCCAAAAAATTTCGACTCGCGTACCAGGGCATGCGTGCGCGTGTCCTGGGCCAGAGAAATCAGAACCTGCGGCGGGGTGAGCGAGACAGATGTGAAGGAACTGACAGTCATGCCATGCGAAATACCGTTATGGGTGGCGGTAACGATGGCAACGCCGGTGGCCCATTGGCGCATGGCGCTGCGGAGTTGTTCGGGGTCTGTGGTCATGGATGGCTCCCAAGGTTTCTCTCATCTTACTTCGCGGGTGGGAGGGCGTCAAGGCAAAAATACTTGCCAGTTCAGGACTTTTTAAGGTACTATAATGCAGGATAAATTTATGGAAACTCCTTTGCCCACCCCAACGCCGCGCCCAAGCCCTTCGCCGGAACCAAGCCGCAGGAGCAGGTCGCCGCGCGTCCTTTCGCGCACGCTGACAGTTGCTTTCATTGTCGCCACCCTGTTCGTCGCTTTCACGCCTGGCGTACTTTCGGGCGGGCTGAGCGACCAGCTGAATCTTTTGCTGACTCCTCAGGTGGAACAAGACTTGTTGCCCGGCGGTACGCCGCGTCCGCGCGTCAAAATTGGGATTGTGGCCGGGCACTGGGGCAACGATTCGGGCGCGGTTTGCGAGAATGGCACGACCGAAGTAGATGTCAATTTGCGCATTGCGACTCTGGTGCAGCAAAAATTGACCGCGCTGGGCTTCGAGACCGACTTGCTGGAGGAGTTCGACCCGCGCCTGAAAAATTACCAGGCTGCCGCGCTGATTTCGATTCACAACGATTCGTGCGTTTACATCAATGACCAGGCCACCGGTTTTAAAGTGGCGCGCGCGATGAGCGCCCGCGACCAAAACCTGGCTGGGCGATTGGAGGCCTGTCTGCGCGACCGCTACCAGCGCCGCACAGGGCTGCCGCTGCACAACAGCGTAACCAACGATATGACACTGTACCACGCCTTCGATGAAATCAGCACTGATACAACGGCGGCTATCATCGAAACCGGATTCCTAAACCTGGATTACCGCATCTTGACAGAGAACACCGACCAGGTGGCAACCGGCGTGGTCGATGGGGTCTTGTGCTTTATTAACAACGAGAATATCGCGCCAACCGCCGTTCCATAAGGCAAAAACTCTCCAATGACCGCTGACCGATTCACAGCCCGCCGCAGCGCCGCAGCCTCCCGCCCCACCAGGCCGGGTGAAACGCGGGCCGCGCGCAAGAAACGGGAACGGCTCAATCTACGAATTGCCTACTTCATCCTTGCAGCCCTGTTCCTGTGCGTGGGAATCTGGACGGCTGCGTTCATTTTCATCAACCCGGCGACCGCTCAATTGCGGCAGCAATACCTGGCGAGCCTGCCGCAAGAGAACGCAGCGCGCATCGATTCCGCGCCACATGCCAGCGCAATGCCGCTGCCGAGCGGGACGCAAGCCCCGACAGCAACCAGAACGCCGACTCTCTCTCCCACTGCGACGCTGACCTTCACCCCGTCAGCGACCGCCACTGCCACGCCGACTCCCACTGAGACGCCGACCGAACAGGACACGCCGACGCCGCTGCCCACCGATACACCGGAGCCAATCCCGCCGACCGCCGCGCTCCCAGCCCCCACAGTGAAGAGCAGTTCCAACAGCGGCGGTGTGAAGTGGATTGAAGTAGACCTTTCAGACCAAATGCTCTACGCCTGGGAGGGAAAAACCCTGGTGGCGTCTTTCCTCGTCTCCACCGGCGCAGCGCCGTATCGCACCATCACCGGCAGTTACCCAATTTACGAAAAACACCGCACCGCCAACATGTGGGGGCCAGGATATTTCTTTCCTGATGTGCCTTACACGATGTATTTTCACAAAGGCTACGGCATTCACGGCACATACTGGCACAATAATTTCGGAACGCCGATGAGTCATGGCTGCGTCAACATGTCCATAGCCGATGCCCAGTGGCTGTACTATTGGGCGCCGATTGGGACCTCCGTCAAGGTACATCAATGAATTTGCAGCGAAAATCGATTCAACACAAAGACCTCGACGGAACACAAAATGGATTGTGTTCGTCCCCTTTATGTACGTCGAGTCTTGTGTGTTCAAACACCTATTTCAGTTGGGTTATTCAACGTTCAACGGTCAATTTTAGAGGTGATTCATGAATCCAAACCAGGCTGCCGCCTACCAGGCACTCCAGCAGGCCCAGCAAGCCCTGAAAGCAGGGGATAAACCCAGCGCCCGTCATTTTGCCGAGCAGGCTATCCGCGCCGCGCCAGAATTGGAGGAACCCTGGCTGATGATGGCGGCGCTGGCCTCGCCGCACGCCAGCGTGGACTACTTGCAGCGCGCCCTGCAAATCAACCCGGCCAGTGAACGCGCCCAAAAGGGCCTGGCCTGGGCGATGGAACGATTGAAAAAGGCCTCGGCAGGTCCCGACAAGCCCGACCATCCGCTCGACCACCGGGCCGCCGCGCCGCCTGGGAACGCCCCTCAACCCCAGGCCGCTTCTGTTGCGGAGAGAACCCAGCCCACCCGCCCGGTTCCGTCCCCAATCGAAGCGCAGCCTGGGAAGAAGCCTGCCACGCCCCTGCCGGTCTCGAAGCCGAAAATCGCGCCTGCCGCAAAACCCGTTTCGTCCCAGAAACCGCATAAGCGCAGGCGGATTCCCATCCTGCCGCTGCTGGCATTTGTTCTGTGCGCCGTCATCGGCGGCATAATCTGGTGGAGCGCCACGCCAGCCGCCGCCTTTTTCAAGAGCGAACCTGGCGGCCCAGCCTGGGCGCAAGCCGAAGTCGCCAAATCAACGCTGACGCCCTCGCCAGAGCCGACTGCCACATTCACGGCGACGCCATCCCCAACGGCAACCCATACGGTGACAAGCACCTTCACAGTTACGCCCAGCATCTCGCCTTCGCCGACCATCACCGAGACGCCAACCGCCAGCAACACACCAACCCCAAGTGAGACGCCCTCCATCACACCCACCGAGGAAGCCACGCCCACCCCGCTGCCCACCGATACGGCCATGCCCACGCGCATTGTCCCAACCCGCGCCGCGCCACAGGCTCATAACCCCGGCGTGAGCGACAGCGAGCGATGGATTGACGTAGACCTTTCGAGCCAAATGTTGTATGCTTATGAAGGGAACACGCTGGTTAACTCCTTCGTAGTTTCAACCGGCACCTGGCAATATCCCACCGTGACCGGGCAATACCGCATCTACATCAAGTACCGCTACAAAGACATGTCTGGCCCTGGTTATTACCTCAAAAACGTGCCGTACACCATGTTTTTCTACAAAGGCTACGCCATTCACGGCACCTATTGGCACAACAATTTTGGAACGCCGATGAGTCACGGCTGCGTCAACCTGACGATTGCCGATGCCGAATGGCTGTATAACTTTGCTTCAGTCGGCACGCTGGTCAACGTTCACTATTGATTTGGATGACCGACAAACATCCCTTCTCCCGGCGGGATTTTCTGAAACTGAGCGCCAGCGCGCTCGGCGCTGCGCTCTTTTCGACCCTGAACCTGCCTTCCGTTACAGCAGCAGACGCCCCCTCCATGCTGGGACGGGTGTGCTGGAACAAGGTGACCATTCATGAGACACCCGACCCCGTCGCAGCCGTGCTGGCCACCCACAAGTTCGATAAAATCCTGAACATCGAGAAGACTGTTCGCGGCCTCGATGTATCGGCTTATAATCGCACCTGGTATCAGTTGAAAGAGGGCGGCTTCGTCTATTCCGGCGGAATTCAGCCGGTACAAGAGATACTGAACACGCCCGTCACCGACATTCCCAAAGAAGTTGGGTTGCTGGCCGAGTTGACTGTCCCCTTCAGCGATTCGCACTGGAAGCCCACCAAAAACTCGCGGCGCGGCTACCGCCTGTATTACGGCACGACTTACTGGGTGCGAGCGATTTTCGAGGATGAGAAAGGCAATCCCTGGTATCGCATTTACGATGACCTGATGAAACTGGTCTTTTTCATTCGCGCCGAACACCTGCGCATCGTCCCGCCCGAAGAACTAACGCCTCTCTCGCCCGACGTGCCGGAAGAGGAAAAATTGATTGTCGTCAGCCTGCCGGAACAGAGAATGGCAGCCTTCGAGGGCGAGCGGCTGGTGTTCACGGCAAAAATTTCCAGCGGGCGGGGCAAGGGCAACCTGCACTACGCCAGCACCCCCTCAGGCAGATTTCGCACGTTTTTTAAACGGCCTGCCGGTCACATGGTGGGCGGGAGCGGCAGTTCAGCCTATGACCTGCCCGGCGTTCCGTGGGCCTCGTACATCAACGACCAGGGCGTCTCGTTTCACGGGACATACTGGCACAACGATTTTGGCGCGCCGCGCAGCGCAGGCTGCATCAACCTGCCCAACGACCAGGCCAAATGGATTTATCGCTGGACAACGCCCTCCGTTCCAGAGCGAAAGCGCCACATCTACCAGCCTGGAGCCGGCACGCGCGTCACCATTTACGAAGAATCGGTCTTTTCGCCAACCTCCAAACCCATCCGCTACCGGCTGGGCGATGACTCCCAACTCGATTCCAAGGAGAGATGAGTTATGCACACCGCGTTTCAATACGATCAATATCTTCTCAAACGCCAGGTCTTTGCTCTTACTGGCAAGCTGCGCTTTTACAACCCACAAGGGCAGCTGGTCTTGTTCAGCGAGCAGAAAATGTTCAAACTGCGCGAGGATATTCGGCTATACGCCGATGAGCAAAAGTCTCAGGAAGTTCTCGCCATCAAAGCCCGCCAAATCATGGACTTTTCTGCCGCGTATGATGTAATAGATAGTGCCATCGGGCAAAAGGTGGGCGCGCTGCGCCGCAAAGGACTAAAATCCATATTGCGCGATGAGTGGGAAGTGCTGGACGAGAACGATCGGGTGACTGGAATGCTCTTCGAGGACAACATGACCCTGGCCTTGCTGCGCCGGCTTGTGTTAGGCGCCTGGCTGCCTCAGGATTACGACCTGACGATTGGCGAGCAGCGCGTGGCCGACCTGAAACAGCGCTTCAACCTGTTTCGGTATGAGATGGATATCGATTTCAGCATGGACAGCGCTCGCCGCCTCGACCGCCGCCTGGGATTGGCCGCCGCCGTCTTGATTGCCATCATCGAAGGACGGCAGGAGTAATATGCCCCGCCAGGCCCTTTTTCCCGGTCTCGTCTTCGACGAATTCGACCGCCCGCTCGAAACCGGCTGGATAGGAAGCGAACCCGCCTATATCATTAACGATGCCGGGTTTCGGCGGCACGTTCCCTCGGAGCAAATCGACAACGTGGTGCTGGGCGAGATGAAGAAACTCATCCAGGGCAACGAAGATTTCATCAGCCGGGAAGCGGCCAAAATGGTCGGAGCCGAAGATCCATTCAGTAAGGCCATCATCGAGAATCAGTTGAAGAACATCGACAAGCAATTCGAGATGTTGTTCGAGGTTGGCATTCCCGAAGATATGCGCGCCTGGCTGGGCATGATTGGCTTCAAGGTCGTGGTCAACTATCGAGGAGAAGTCGTGGAAGTTCGCCAGGCTGGAGGCACAGGCAGCGAGGACGAGTAAATTCAAACGCCCCGAAGGTTGCCGAAACTTCGGGACGTTGTTCTTAAGTCGTGACCGTTTTCAAACAGGAACGAAGAGTAGGACAAATAGTATCTTGTCCTACTCTTGGCAAGTTTGCACGAGAAAAAGTATAAAACTACGCGCCCGGCTGCGGTTCCACCGCTGCGGGCAAGACAACGACGAACTTGGTTCCCACACCTACGTTCGATTCGACCCAAATGCGCCCCTGGTGATTTTCTACAATCGAGCGGACGATCGCCAAACCCAGCCCCGTACCGGGCGTGCCTTTAGGCGCATTGCTGGCACGGTAAAACTTCTCAAAAATGTGGGGCTGGTCGCTGACCGGGATGCCCACACCCGTGTCAGACACTTCAAAAACAACCTGAGAATCTTCCCGCCGCAAGCTAACTGCTATCTTGCCGTTCTGGGGCGTATATTTGACAGCATTCACCAACAGGTTGTCAACCATCTGCCGCAAGCGAATGGGATTGCCACGCAAAATCGGAAGGTCTGGGTCAACAGAAACGCTGAAGTCGAGGTTTTTATCGAGTATCTGGCGGCTCAGGTTATCGACAGTAAATTGCAAAATCTGCTCCAGCGAGACATCATCCTTACGGGTATCGAACCCGGCTTCAATGCGTCCCAAGTCGAGCAGGTCATTCACCAGGGCAGTGATATTTTGCGCGCTGGCCTGGACATGTTTGACAAATTGCTTTTGCTGATCGTTAAGCGGGCCAACCCGGTCGAGCAGTTCGATATACCCCATAATTGCCGTCAACGGAGAGCGCAAGTCGTGGGAAATGGTGTGAATAAAATCGCTCTTGAGCCGGTCGAGCATCTTCAGATGCGAGATGTCCTCCAGTGTAATCACGGCCCCAATTTCTGAGATTGGGGTGTATTGGTAATTGAATACACGGCCATCATCAAAGACAACTTCGTGGGTTTTGAGTGGGTTATCTTGAATAGAATTGAGCAAGGTGGCAAAATCATTGTGCGTAATAATTTCGAGCACAGGCTTGCCGGTAAAATCTCCCAGCCCTAAACCAAAGATTCTGCGAACAGCCGGGTTGAGCAGGATAATTTTGTTCTCATTATCGAGCAGGATGACCCCATCTTGGATGTTGGTGATGGTGGTGTTCAGTTTTTCGCGTTCGGTTTCTGATTGGTGATATAGCTGCGCGTTTTGGATAGCAATGACGGCATATTCTGCCAAAACAGTCATCAACAATTCATGATGTTGAGTAAACAGACGCCTGGACTGACGATTATGCACCCCTAACACGCCAATCACCCGGTCATTGGAACGCAGTGGAACATAAACAAGCGAATAAACTAGATAGGCCGTCTTGATTTTGTTGGGGGAATCTGCGCTGAAAGAAATCGGCTGTCCGGTGTGAATCACCTGCCCGGCAACCAGGTCTTTGACCGGCAGCCGGAAGGTGCGCGCAAAACTCTCCTCAAAATTCCGCCCGGCGCGCATATACAATTCGTTTGTTTCTTCATCCAGCAGAAGCAAATGGCCTTCTTCTGCGCCGGTTAACTCCACAGCGGCAGTTACAACGCTGGTTAGGACACTATCAAGGTCGAGAGTCGATGTAATTGAACGACCCAATTTAACCAGGGTATCCATCTCATCCACCCGCTGCTCGAGCGAGGCGGTTGTGCGGCGTACTTCCTTGCGCACCCAATCACCCATTTGCGCGGCGCGTTTCTGACTGCGTTTAATCGAATTGACAATATCGTCAATTTTAAGGGGTGGACACAGGTAATCGCTCAAGCCCATCTTCAGGGCCTGCTTAACCAAAGCGGGATTGTCGCTGTTTGCAAAAAAAATGACCGGCATGGTGGGGAATCGTTCCAACACCGTACCGGCCAGGTCTATGCCCTTTTTCCCGCCTAACGTTTCTGTGATGACAACCAGAGTAGGAATGGTCTCGAACAGGACTTTTTCCAGCGATGTCGGTTCTTTTGCGACCGCCACGGCATAGCCGCCCGCGCGCAGGGCGCGTTCCAGCAACCCCAACGTAGGTGTTTCTTCCATCGCGAGCAGGATTAAATCCAACGGCGGCATACGAATAATTTTACCTTAAGGTATTCCTTTGAAAGTGTTACTTTGGCTGTGTCTTTTGCTGATTCAGGAGTAACGCAAGGTGCTTAACCCCCGAATGGACGGTCTCCATCGCTTGCCTCTGTTGTTCGTTTAACGAACCCATTTTACCAGACACGAGCAATTCTATTGGATATCCTATCACTTGTATCGTAGATTGGATTTCCTTCTGAACTTGAGCCAGTTCAGCGGCTTTTCGCTGTTCACCAGCCCTGGCCGCTTCGGCAGTCTGCGATAATGCCCGAAACAGGCGCGCATTGATAAGGGAAATCGAAGCATAATCGGCAATTGCTTCCAGTATCGTCTGCTCGCCCTGCGAAAAAGCCCGCTCCGCCTTGCGCACCACCGTCATCAGGCCGATGGCCTCGTTTTGAACCTTGATTGGCACAACCATCGCCGCTTTGCCCAGCGAGGCGACCTTAAATTTTGCCAGCGGAGCGCCATGAATCTCCAACGTTTCCGCAGACATGGCAACCAAGGCGCTGATTCCATCATCCAACGGCTGGCCAATCTTCTTCGCCCAGGCATCTGGCAGACCGCGATGAGCCACCAAGAGAAAAGTCTTGGCTTTCTCATCTTTGAGCGTCAGCCAACCCATGTCGGCTTCTGACACCTGCACCACCGCTTCGACAATTTTCTCGAACAAGACGCGCTGGTCGGTCACGGACATCACCGCGCGCCCGACCGAGAAAATGGTTGTCAAATCGCGCACGCGGCGCTGAAGTTCATTGTTGGCCTGCTTCAACTGGGCATCCAGTTTGGCGCGCTCACGCGCCTCGCGCGTCTGCGCCAGCGAACGCTCCACCGCCGAGACCACTTCCGCCTCGCGGGCTGGCAGCATCAAGTAGTCGAACGCACCCAGCCGAAAAGTCTGGATGACGTGCTGCTCCTGGCCTCTTTCGGCCAGCACAATCACAGGCATCTGAATACCCTGCGAAGAGAGCGCCACAAGCAAATCTTTGGCGCCCAGCCCGGGCAGATTCAAATTCGCCAGGATGACATCCGGCTGAAACTGGATAGCCTGCTTGATGGCGCTCGGCCCATCGGCGGCAATTTCCACCCGATAGCCAAGCGGTTGGAGTGCCTGCCGCCCTATCAGGTCGCTGACATCTGGGTCATTTTCAACAATCAGGATTTTTTCATTCATAGAGGGAGCCATATCGAGTTATGATAGCACGAATCTTAAAATTTGTCGGCTTTGGATTAAAATTCTGTAAGGCCGTAACGCGGAATTCATTTCGCGCACCACTATCCCAAACCAGGAGCAACAACCATGACCAAAGACTTCCTCTGGTGGCGCGACGGCGTCATCTACCAGATTTACCCGCGCTCGTTTGCCGATTCTAATGGCGACGGCATTGGTGACCTGCCCGGAATTACCTCCCGCCTCGATTACCTCGCCAACCTGGGCATCGACGCCATCTGGCTCTCGCCGTTCTACCCCTCGCCGCAAGCCGATTTCGGCTACGACGTGAGCGACTACAAAAACGTTGACCCGCTCTTTGGCACGCTGGCCGATTTCGACACGCTCGTCGCCGAAGCCCACCAGCGCGGAATTCGGGTGGTGGTTGACCTGGTGCTGAATCACACCTCCGACCAGCATCCCTGGTTTATCGAATCCCGCTCCAGCCGCGAGAATCCCAAGCGAGATTGGTATCTCTGGCGCAGCAAACCCAACAACTGGCAGTCCATCTTCGGCGGGGGTGGTTGGGAATGGGACGAAAAAACCGGCGAATATTACTTCCACATGTTCCTAAAACAGCAACCCGATGTCAACTGGCGCAACCCGGCTGTGCGCCGTGAAATGCTGGATGTCTTTCGCTTTTGGGCCGAGCGCGGCGTGGACGGCTTCCGGCTGGATGTGTTCAATGCCTACTTCAAAGACGAACGCTTCCGCAACAACCCGCGCAAATTGGGCCTGCGCGGCTTCGACCGCATCCACCACATCTACGACATCGACCAGCCCGAAATGTACCCCCTGTTGAACGAAATCCGCGCCTTGCTCGACTCATACCCCGAACGCTACGCCGTCGGCGAGACCTTCATGGCATCGCCTGAAAAAGCCGCTTCTTACTGCGGCCCCGATAAACTGCACGCCGCCTTCAACTTCGATTTTCTCTTCCGCAAATTCTCCGCCGCCGATTTCTCCGAAGGCATTCGAAAGTGGACCCAGGCCATCGGCGAGAACGCCTGGCCCAACTACGTCCTCAGCAACCACGACCAGCCCCGCTCGGCCACCCGCTATGCAAAAAGCGAGGATGATTCCCGCGCCAAAGTGGTTTTAGGAATGCTGCTGACCCTGCGCGGCACGCCCTTTCTGTACTATGGCGAAGAAATCGGGATGCGCGACACTTCGCTCAAACGAGACGAAATTCAAGACCCGCCCGGCAAATACTATTGGCCCTTCTACAAAGGCCGCGATGGCTGCCGCTCTCCCATGCAGTGGAACGATTCGCCTTTTGCCGGGTTCTCCACCGTCAAACCCTGGCTGCCTGTCCATCCCAATTACATCAGGCGCAATGCCGCCGCCCAGCAAAACGACCCCAACTCGCTCTTTAACTTCGTCAAAAAACTGCTGGCCCTGCGCAAGCAATACCCCGCTCTCCAGCGCGGTGATTTCCGGTTCTTGTTGCCTGCCAACGGCGGCGTTTTGGCCTATGAACGCAACCTGGAAAAACAGCGCATTCTGGTTTACATCAACTTTGCAAACAAAATCAATCCTATCAGCCCGCCGCCCCATGCCGACCTGCAAAAAGCCAGGCTTCTGCTTTCCACGCACAGCCCAGCGCTGCGCATAAAAACCGGCAGCGCGCTCCAGCCCTACGAAGTAGCCATCCTGCACGCCGATTCCTAACCGGTTGTACTTGCCCCCCGCTTTCGCTATACTAAAGGCATGGATTTCGCCCCCTCCATGCCTTATTTTTCTGGAATAAAACCAGACGCAACCGGCCCTCTGGCGCGCTACCTGCCGCCCGCGCCGGAGGGCATCGCCCGGGCCTTTCTCGCGGAGCGAACTCCGCCGGGGCTTTGGGTGCTGGACCCCTTCGGCTCCACGCCCCGATTCGCGGTCGAGATGGCGCGCGCCGGGGCGCGGGTATTGGTGACAGCCGGGAATCCCGTCAACCGCTTCCTGCTCGACCTGGCCGCCCACCCGCCCGCCCTGGCCGATTTACAGGCTGCCCTGGCCGCCTTGGCCGCCGCCCGCAAAGAAGACGAGCGGCTCGAAACCCACATCCAATCCCTTTACCTGACCCAATGCGCCAACTGTGGCCGCGAACTGCCCGCCGAAGCCTTTTTATGGGACAGCCGAAGCGGCGCGCTGACCGGACGCATCTATAACTGCGCTTGCGGTTCCGGCGGCGAACAGCCCGCCACGGCTGATGACTTGGAACGCGCAGCAGAGTGGTCGCGGGCAGACCACCTGCACCGTTCGCGCGCTCTGG
Organism: uncultured Anaerolinea sp.; assembly: GCA_964422545.1. GTDB lineage: Bacteria > Chloroflexota > Anaerolineae > Anaerolineales > Villigracilaceae > UBA5195. The sequence goes on from CAYRBO010000035.1 coordinate 13,727, forward strand.
GGCGAATTGCCCCGCTCGACGACCCCGACCGTTCCACCGCCCAAGAAGCCCTCGACATCTACAAACCGCGCGCCATCTACGCCCTCGGCACGCTCATCAACCGCCTCGACGCCCTCCAGACCAGCGGCGAGCGCCGCCGCTGCATCCTGGCCCTGCTGCTATGGGCCTTCGACTCAACCAATTCACTCTGGCCGCATCCAATGGAACGCCCCCGGCCCCGGCAATTGACCTTCCCCAACGTCTTCCGCGAGAACAACGCCTGGATGGCGCTCGAAGCAGCAGTCAAAGCCATCGGGAGCGATGACAACCCGCCCATCCCCCACGCGCTCTGGCCCACAGAACCACCCGAAAGCGGCGGACTGTGCATCTACGAAGGCCCGCTGCGCGCCCTGGCCGCCGAGTTGGGCGAAATTCCGCTCCGAGCCGTTGCCGGGGTGCTGCCGCGCCCCAACCAGGCATTCTGGACGCTTTCCGCGCTGTGGGCGGGCTGGCTGTGGGGGCACGAAGCCATCGGCCCGTTCAAGGGCGCCCTGCGCCGCCGCCGCTACGACTGGAACTGGCACGCCGAGGCTCTTAAAGCGCTATTCACCAACCTGTCCGAAAATATCTCGACGAAAACCCCATTCTTCGGGCTGCTGACCGAGCCAGAGCCAGGATTCGTCTCTTCAGCGCTGCTGGCCGCCCGTTTGGCGGGATTCGACCTCAGCGGCCTGGCCCTGCGCGGGGAGCAGGACCCCATCCAAATCCACTGGAAAAAATCCGAAAAGCCGCGCCCGGCCCGTCTCCCATTGGATATGAACTACGCCCGCAAAACCCTGCGCGAGATTTTAGAAGCGCGCGGCGAGCCGCTCCCATATATCCACCTGCACGCCCTGGCTCTTTCTGCATTCCTATCGAAAGGCATGACCCCCGCCGAAAACGAGACCCTGGCTGCTTACGATACCGTACTCCACGCCGCGCTCAGCAGCCCAGAATTTACCGACCTCGAAAACCGCGCCACCCCCGAAACCGGAACCTGGGCGCTCAGGGACTGGGGTCAGCAGAGCCTGTTCGACCAGATGCGTTAGACTCGAGAAAATGGTGAGTTTCGTCACTATTTTTTGGACAGACAATTAGGCTATACTGACAAGAACCTTTCATTTTTGCAAAGAAAAGCGAGGGAAAAACCATGAAACGATTGCGCTTGTTGCCTTTGATATTTTTGGGGTTCTTGTTCATTCTTTCAACTCTTGCCGGATGTATATTGGGGCCAAGGCTAACGCCTCAACCAACCATTACCCCAACGCCTTTTCCTACATGCATCCCTACTACCACCCCGTTCAAATTCTTCTCATCCACCGACGGTGTCTTGGGAAGCCAGAATCGGGAGGCAGACAAACTTGCCGGGGAAATCTATGTTTCGGCACTTAAAGCCTATGCCGGCAAAGATGTAACCGCGCACGAACGTGACAAAAGCCGTGCGCTGCAATTCCTGGCGCACGAGGCCTTGCGCTGGTCAAGCGTTCGGGACATACAAATTGGAGAAAAACGCGTGCGCCTGGTTGCCACCTTTATCAGTCCCGAATTAATTCGCGCTGTCATTCTCAACCATGTTATTTTCAAAGAGATGTATAAAGAGGAGGACCTGTCGGGACGAAATATGAGCGCCTATGCCAATCAAAGGCTGGTCGTCACCGACCAGCGTCAGGAGTTCCTATTCCTGGTCACCATACAGGCTGAGATGCCCGAAGGAAACGAAATCCAGATTGAATTGCCAGCAACGAATTTCTTCCTGAAAAAGAATACCAATTTTCGAGTTCCTGTCAGTCACACCGACGGCTTTTTCAAACACTCTCTAAAAATTTCATCATCGCAACATACCGGCTTTTTGTACTTTCCATTTGGGGTTTCAGAAAATCAAGATTCCTGCAAACAAACGCTCGATGTGCTTCACGACAAATACATCATGCTATCTATTGAGGGCGCGGTCATCGATGGCAAAAAATTTGACGAAATTACCTGGCAAATTCCGTTCGTGCCTCCCATAGACGTTGGCAGTGCAATTCCTGCGCCCAATCCCGATTTGCCCCTTCTTGTGGAACATGCGCCCGCCTCGATTGTCCCACCCATCCAAGACATCGGCCCGACCGGTATGGTCACGGCGCTAACAGACAAAAATCGAGAATATTGGAGTCGATTCGGCGAATTCATCTGGGCGAATTTGACACTCGATTATTTTCCCCCGTCAAAATAAACAAAACACTCCCCGGTCAGGTTGGCCGGGGAGTTCGTTTCAACCCATTTCCTGCCTTCCTGATAATGCCCGCAGCAGGGTATTCTGGTCGGCATATTCCAGGTCGCCGCCGACGGGCAGGCCGCGCGCCAGGCGCGTAACGTGAACGCCAAAGGGGAGCAACTGCTGACGCAGGTAGAGCGCCGTCGCATCCCCCTCCATGCTGGGGTTGGTGGCCAGGATGATTTCCCTAACCTGCCCCTGGGCAACCCGCGCCAAGAGGGGTTTTATTTTCAGGTCATCGGGGCCAATGCCTTCGATGGGTGATAAAACCCCGTGCAAGACGTGGTACTTACCCTGGTACGCGCCAACCCGCTCCAAAGCCAGCACATCGAGCGGTTCTTCGACCACGCAGATGACGGATTCATCACGGGCGCGGCTCTCGCAGATTTCGCAGCGTTCGCGCCCAGCCAGCATGATGTTGAAGCATTCTGGGCAAAAAGCGGTATTCTGCTTGAGCGCGATTAACGCCTCGGCCAGTTGCTGCGAAATGTCTTCGGGGGCGCGCAACAGAAAGAACGCCAGCCGCGAGGCCGATTTCGGCCCCACGCCCGGCAGCCGCTCAAAGGCGGTGATGAGATTTTGGATAGGTTCGGGCAGGAGCATAGAGAGTGCCAGGTGGCAAGTGTCAGGTATCAGGCATCACTAGAAGGGCAGCCCGCCCGCCAACGGGCCCATGACCTTCTCTTGCAGTTCGCGCGATTTATCGAGCGCCAGATTGACGGCGGTGAGAACCATGTCGTTGAGCATCTCGGCGTCGGCGTCTTTCAGGAATTCGGGGTCGATTTCGACGCCTGTACAGCGCTGGTCGCCGGTCATGGTGACTTTAATCGCCCCGCCGCCCGAGGTGGCACTGACGGTTTCGACTTTCAGTTTTTCCTGGGCTTCTTCCATTTGGCGCTGAAGTTTTTGCAGCTGAGCTAGCATGCCAGCCTGCCCGCCCATTGCAGGCATTTTATTGAATCCTTTTGCCATGAATGCTTTCTCCTATAGAATTCAAGTGTTAGGCAAAATTCGCTTTGCCAAGTCTTTCAGTTGTGCCGGGCTAATCGGCTTGAGCAGCACAATATCAGCCTGCTCGCTGAGGGCATCGGCTTGCAGGGCATCGGCAGTTGCAAGAATGACGCGCGTCTGCCCCAAGCGTTCATCGGCGCGGACGTATTGGAGAATTTTCGCGCCGGAGACGCCGGGCAGGTTCATATCCAACACAATAAGAGAGGGAATGTATTGCTCGAGATGCGCCAATGCCTGGCTGCCATCATAAAACTGAACCAGGTCGAAATCAGCCTTCAGGGTCAGCCCAAAGAGATGATTGAGTTGCTGGTCGTCTTCAACAATCAAGGCCAGGGGTTTATCGGTCACGGGGCTATCCTTTGAGACTTGAAAGAATTTCCTGCAAGCGCAAAACACTGACCGGTTTGAGCAAAACGCGCTCGCCCTGTTCCTGCAAAACGCGCGCGCGTAAAATGTCTGCGGTCATGACCAGGATGGGAACGCCGGTGAGTTGCTCATCGGCTCGAAATTCTTTGAGCAGTTCGCTGCCCGAAGCAAACGGCAGGTGCAAATCGAGCAGGATGGCTTGCGGCGCGCCATGTTCGCGGAAAAATTGGCGGTATTTGTTCCCATCGCTGTCGAGCAGTGCCAAAAGACCGGTTTGCTTTGCGGCTTCAACAGCCACTTTGCCGAGGATGGGGTCATCTTCGATGATGAGGATGTAAGGCTGCATGTTTATTCCTGGTTACAATGTAAGCCTTACGCTATTTGCGCAAATCATAGCAGCCTTTGCTGCGGTTGCAATATAGCGTTTTGAAAATCGCACATTCGATTGATAAGGGCCGCAAAGGCAGAATGAATTTCGCATTACGGAATTTGCAAGGGCAAAATGACGGTAAAGGTGCTACCGCGCCCTACTTCGCTTTCGAGTTCGATGCGCCCGTCCATCAATTCTACCAGTTGTTTGGTGATTGATAAACCCAGCCCGGTGCCACGATTGTCACGGGTAATGGCGTTATCCACCTGGCGGAAGGGGTCGAAGATGTACGTTTGCGCTTCTTTGGGAATGCCCGCGCCGGTATCTGAGACGCGCATCGCCCATTCAGATTCGCTCAAGCGAAGCAAGGAAATGGTCACCTGGCCTTGCTGGGTAAATTTGATGGCATTGCCAGCCAGGTTAATCAGCACTTGCTGCAAACGGCGTTCATCGCCGATAATTTCGGCAGGCAGAGCAGGGTCTATTTCAGAAACAAATTGCAAGCCCTTGTTAAGCGCCAACACGGTCATATTGGCATGGACACTCTGTAACATGATGGCTGGTTGGAAGGGGGCCAGGTGAATTTTAACGGCGCGGGCTTCAATTTGCGCCTGGTCGAGCAGTTCGTTAATCATCAGGTTGAGGTAATTGGCGCTGGCGGCGATGTTACCGGCAGCATCTAACTGCTCTTCGTTCAATTCGCCGAACGCGCCCTGATGAAGTAATTCGGCGTACCCTAGCACACCGCCCAGGGGAGTGCGCAACTCATGGCTGACTCGTGAGACGAGTTGGCTCTTGAAGCGGCTGGCTTCCAGGGCCTGGTCGCGGGCTTCGGCCAGGGCAAATTGGGTGTTTTTGAGTTCGGTGATGTCGCGGGCGACGGCCTGAAAACCGATTAACTGATTTTCAGCGCGGATGGTCTGAACGTTTTGGCCCAGCCAAATTTCTCGCCCATCTTTGGTGTGGGCGACAAACTCGTAGTAAGTATTTTCCTGTTGCTGCAAAGCCTGACGTTTATAGAACGCCTTAACCCGGCTGCGCCACTGGGGGGCGGCAAATTCGGAAAAATGCCTGCCCACCACCTCGTCTTCGCGTTCGTAGCCAAACAGGCGCAACCCCACCGGGTTGACGTAGGTCATGCGTCCGCGCTCGTCCATGCGGTAGATGATGTCGCTGGCGTTTTCCACAATCTGACGGAAGCGAATTTCGCTCTCGCGCAGCAATTCTTCTGTTCGTTTGCGGCGGATGATGTTGCTGAGCGTGCTGGCAAAGGCTTGTAAAAAGCGCACATCTCGCTCGGCATAGGCATAACCAGCGGGCAGGTAAAGGACGATGACCCCTAGAACCGCTTCGCCGTTCAGAATCGGCACATTGTAATGCCCGTGGTCAGGAATGCCCTCATAGGTGATTTCGTGCGCTTCGTCCACATGGCTGCTGAATTGCAGGGAACGGGTGAGGGCGGCGCGCCCGCAATGGCATTTGCCAAACTCCACCCGCGCGCATAAGGCGCAAATTTCAGAGGAGAGGTTGCGCTGAACCGTCAGAGTCAGAGTGTCGGACTGCGGTTCTTTGAGGAAGATTCCGCCTTTGGCTTCGACGCCCAGCCATTGAATGGCAAGCAACTCATCAAGCGCAGTTTGTAAGATGGACGCCAGCGTTTCTTCTCGCATGCCGATTTGCAAAATATCGGCCAGCGCGCGCTGCTCCTGTTCGCTGATTTCCAGGCTGGCTTGAATGCGTTTGCGTTCCTCCAATTCACGGACGGCAGAGTGATACAGCGATGCATTGTTTAGCACCAGGGCGGCAATTTGCGCCAGCGCCTGCCCGTATTCAATTTCTGAGGCGGTAAAAGGTTTTGTGGATTGGCTGCGTCCCAACGCCAGCACGCCAATACACTCTTTGCCAACCAAAACGGGGAAGTCGGCAACGGCGTGTAAGGGGTTTTCGTCATAAACATCGCGCCGGTTTGCGTAAGCGGCGTAATCGTCCAAAACGACAGGCTGGCGGGTGTCGTGCGCTGTCCAGGTCAATTTTGCTTGCTCGCGCGTCACACTTTCGCCCATTAAATAGGCGGCTGCTTTGTTCGCGGCGCGCACGACCATTACATCGCCTTCTTTGAGCAGAAATTCCCCGTGAGAAGCGTCCAATAATTGACAGGCGCGCTCGACCACCGAATTGAGCAATTCATCGAAGTCTTGGCGGTCAAGCAATTCAAGAGTAATGGTTTGCAGAGCCGCCAAATATTGATTTTGCCTTGCCAGGGTTTCGCGCAATTCTTTTTGAGCGGTGATATCTTCTTTGATGGCGACATAATGCGTAATTTGGCCATTCTCGTTTTTGACCGGGGCAATAGTGGCAAATTCCCAATACAGCGAGCCGTCTTTGCGTTTGTTCAAAAATTCGCCCTGCCAAATTTGCCCGCGAGAAATCGTTTCCCACATTTGGCGATATGTATTATCCGATTGCGCGCCGGATTTAAGGATGCGCGAGGTCTGTCCCAGCGCTTCTCGAATGGAGTAGCCGGTGATTTTCTCAAAAAACGGGTTAACGTATTCGATAACGCCCTGCGGATTGGTGATGACAATGCTGTTACCGCTTTGCTCAATGGCCTGATAATAAGTGCGCAATTCATCGCGGCTTTGCAGCGCCAAGTCGCGGGTTTCGCGCAGTTCTGTGGTGCGTTCACGCACGCGCTGCTCCAGCAGGTCGCGCTCCTGTTGCAGCAGGGTGCGGGTTTGTATTTCTTGCTGCCAGGCGTTATTCAGCGTCAGGACAAATTGATTAACAATGGTTACCAGGGTGAGCGCGCTAAACAAATAACCAAGAAGATAATCAGCAACCAAAGATGAACCAGATTGAAAGATTGCTTCTCCAGCGTTTCCACTTTCGAGTGGAACGAAGTGATATGCCGAGACCGCCCATTCGAAGGCAAACATAGAGATGATTGATAAAATCAGCAAGACAAACGCGCCGCGCAAATTAAGCAATAGATGCGCCATGGTCACCAGCGTTATAAAATACATAATCATGTTACCCGAAAGCCCGTGATTGAACATCTCAGCCAATGCCATAGCGTACCCAAGCGATAAAAATAAACCAACGCGAAGATTGAAAGGCGCTGTTCGTACCAAAGCAAGAAAATAAACGCCTAAAAGAAAAATTGTGATTGCAGCTGCGTACCCCAGCAGGTTTGGTATATCCAGCGAGGAAAAAATGCTCCAAGCCGAAATGGAGCCAAAAATCATTGTGAAGCGGGCAATGCTGGTAATAGCGCGCTCTACAATTTGCGACCAAGCAAGATTGTTTCTGTGAGATTCTCTCAACTGCTCAAGCGGCGGGGGCAGAAAGAAGTTGCGAATTGCCTGCCACAAGCGATTCCCGCTTTCTGGCTCGCTGTTGACCTGACTTTGCAAATCGGGCAGCGGCTGTGTGAGCGGCTCGCTTATTCGAACCGGCGCGCGCGCAGGAGCGGCTTTGTCTGTTTCTAAAAACGTAATCAGCCGTCCAACCAGATTGTTATGTTCATCGCGCAGGGGGCTGATGCGCACTTCCATTTTTCGCGCAGCCTCTCCTGCGCCGACCTCGATGATTTCGCTGGTTTCGATTACATCACGAAAGCGCTCCAAAAGCGCCGACCAGGGGCGCAGCGTCTCGGCGGCAGGCTTGCCAATCACTTGCGCGGCTGGCAACCCCACAAAGCGTGCGGCTGTGGCGTTAATATCCACAATGCGCCCCTGCATGTCCAGCACCATCACTCCTTCCCGCAAGTTTTCCACCACCAGGTCGCGGGCAATGGGGGCAATATCAATCAGGCGGTAGCCAAACAGCGCCCAGGTCAGCAAAACAATGGTAAAGGTGAAGGCAAAGGGCGTGGGGTCAAAAGCGATGGGCGTGACGAAATACAAAATGTTGCCCAGCCAGGGCAGCAATACCGCAAAGAAAAGCGCAAAAATTTGCGAGCGGTACAGCCCGCTCAGGCGCCGCAAACTTGAAAGCACAATGAGCGTGCCGCCCAGCAGGAAGAGATACGAAACGGCAAAGTGAACCCAAAACCAGGCGCCATATTTAACCCCCAAGACGGTGATGCCCTGCGCTGGCTTTAGGAAGGTTTCGCGCCAAATGAGGCCGTGCGCGTCATTGCTAAACGCCAGCACTACCGTAACAAAAGGCAAAATGCCCAGCCAGCGAACAATGTTCAAACGGCGGGCAGATTGCTGGCGGGTGTAGAAGACAGAAAACAGCAGCCAGGAAAAAGGGATAAAGGCAATGCCGATGTATTGCATCTTTCCCCACATCACTTTTTGCGCTAAACTGGGGGCCGCTATTTCCAACCCATAGGTCAGTGACCATTGGGCAATCAGCAGCGCCAAAAGGCCCAGTGCAACAGAGCCCGGCGCGCGGCGGCGGGTAAAAATGAACAAAGCCAGCCCCAGCGAAAACAGGGCCGAGATAAACAATAAAAGAGCAGGCAGGGAAAATTCGTAGTCGGTCATTGCGGTACAGGCGTGCCAATTATTGAATATCTACAATTTCACCGCCCAGTTGACTGGCGGCAGCCACCATGCCATCGGGCTTGACGTGCGCGGGCAGGGCGTTTTTGCTACCGACAACAATGCCCTGGACGGGTAAGTTTACTGCCAAAACTTCACGCAGCGCATTGCGAGTGAGTTCTAAACTTTCGGGGCGGTTGAATTTCTCGTTGAGAATGTCGCTGGCGAAGGCCACCAACAGAACACCCTCGCGGATTTCGAGCGGCTTGCCGCTGTTGAGCAGGGCCGCAACGTTGGCATCTTTTGCTTTGACAAGCTGGGCAACTTGTTTCCAGGCTTTGGTGACAGACTCGAACGTGACTGCCTGGGGTGCAGATTCTGCTCCTTTAGCGGGAAGCCCGCTCGTGACTGGCCCGCTCCGCGCGGGAGATGGTTCGGGCTGTGAAGCGGCAGGGGACTTGGCTGACTGTTTGGGCGCTGAACCCGCCTCGATTTGCATAACCTGGGGCTGCTCTAACATTTCCGCAAAGGCCAGTTCCAGGCCGAGCGAGGGCGACCAGCCGCCGCGCGGGTCGGATGCGGCGGCGTTGAAGGCGCGCATCATGCGCAAGACTTCGGGGGTGGGCAAGGCGCGGGCGTGATTCATCATCTGGGCGCGGGTGTCGGCGGTGGCTTCCACCTGGTCGCCATTGCCCAACTGGATGAGCAGCAGGCCGCGCAGATATTCGACCACCTGGCGGGCCAGGGCGCGGGCGTCGGCCCCGCCATCCAGGGCGCGGTGGATTTCATCGAGTCCCTGGGCGGGTTGTTTTTCGATGACAGCCTGGACGAGGCCGATGACCGATTGGCTGGTGGCCGTGCCAAGCACGGTTTGGGCCGTTTGCAGGGTGATTCTGCTGCCGGTAGAGGCCAGCTGGTCGAGCAGGGAGATGGCGTCTCGCATTCCGCCAGCAGATTGGCGGGCGATGAGGGTGAGCGCTTCGGGGTCGGCTTCGATATTTTCGGCTTTGCAGATGTCGTTCAGGCGGCGGGTGATTTCGCCGAGCGGGAAGCGCCGGAACTCATGCCGCTGGCAGCGCGAAAGCACGGTGGCCGGGATTTTGTGGTTTTCGGTGGTGGCAAGGACGAAGATGGCGTGCGGCGGCGGTTCCTCGAGGGTTTTGAGCAAGGCGTTAAAGGCCGCGGTGGAAAGCATGTGAACTTCGTCGATGATATAGACTTTGTAACGGCCCTGGCTGGGCGCGAAGTTGATTTTGTCACGCAGGTCGCGCACATCTTCAACAGATGTATTGGAGGCTGCGTCAATTTCGATTAAATCCATGAAGCGGTTTTCGTTGACGGCGATGCAGTGGGCGCACTCGTTGCAGGGGCGTTTGGTTACATCTTCATTCAGGCAGTTGACGGCCTTGGCCAACAGGCGCGCGGCAGTGGTCTTGCCGGTGCCGCGCGGGCCGCTGAACAGGTAGGCGTGCGCTACGCGGTCTGACGCGACGGCGTTTTTGAGGGTCTGGATGACGTGTTCCTGCGAAACTACTTCGTCCCAGGCGAGGGGCCGCCATTTGCGGTAGAGAGCTTGGGTCATGGGATTTTCGATTTCAGATTTTAGATTGTAGACTATAGATTGTAGATTTGCGATACTGGATATTCGATGTTCGATGTTCGAATATCGAAATCATAGCATGATTTTGGAGATTTTTTACTTCCTGCGCCGTTGCAGGATGCTGTAAACGGCCAAGCCGAGCGCAACGGCGAAGGCGGCCCAGGCGCTGTTGGCGACGATTGGGAAGGCAGCCTGTTTGACGCCAATCCCAGCGAAGGCCCAGACCAGCACGAACAGGTAGCCTGCGTCGCGACGGGTGAGCGCCATCAGCAAGCCAAGCAGGGAGGCGACCAGCAGCATGATGACCGCCCAGGTCGGCGCGGAGATGCCCCAGCCGCTCCAGTTGATGAAGTACAGCCAGTCTGTCACATTGGCGACGGTGGCAACCGTAATCCAGCCCAGGTAAACGCTCACGGGCGTATCTACGCACCAGCGCTCGGCGGCAGAGACATCTGCGCGGCCAACATCCAGCCGCAAGTAACTTACAATCAGCGCGCCGAGCAAGGCCAGCATCACCAGCACGCTCAAGCCGAACAGGTTGTAGTGCCAGCACAAGAGCCAGGCCGCGTTGAAAACCCCGCTCAAGGCAAACCAGTAGCCCAGTTTTTGCAGGCGCGGATTCTCACGTTGGGCGGGCAGGAACTGGTAGACAGCGAAGGCAATCCAGCCGAGGTAGATGAGTCCCCAAATGGAGAAAACGTATCCAGCCGGGACGAAATAGACCTGGAAACGGTCCGAAATCTCGCCGGTGTTCTGCCCGTTAAAGGGCAGGGCGTTGGCGAGGATGTTCATGGCGATGGTGGCTGCGACGGAAAGCGCGTTGACAAATTGACGGATAGTCTCTTTCGACATACGGTCCTCCGTTCTGGCAGGTGATGCCTGTTTCAACCGTTTTTCGCGCGGAAGTAGAGAATCATATCCACATCGCCGGGCGAGTGGCCGAAATCGGTCAGCATGGCGGCAGCTTCGGCCCGGTGCTGCGTGCCATGATTGACGACATGCGCCAGGATGTTCCAGACCACGTTTTGGAATGGCTCTCCCTGCGTGTTCTTGTATTCCAACGTGGATTGCAGAAACTCCTCGCTCAAACCAGCCAGGAAAGCCCGCTGAACCTGCTCATCGGCCTGGCAAAATTCGACCAGCGACTGCGGCGTGGGGAAATCTGCTTCAGTAGGGAAACCAACCGGCTGTTGCTCGCCCTGAATCCGCCGCCGCCAAATCATCTCGGCAAACAGGGTATGTACCAGCGTGCCGCGCAGGCTGCCGTAGGATGAGGTGTTTTTTGCGGTGAACTGCTCCGGCGTAATCTGCAACAGCGCCTTCCAGAGACGGGCGCTGGCCCAGTAGTTGTAATCGAACAGGGTCAGGATGTCCTGCTTGTTCATGTTCCTACTCCTGCCGCGTTTTAGATATGCGGCGACATCTTGCCGACCAGTTTGTCTTTGGGCTGGTAGCCGGTAACGCGCTCGGCCACCTGGCCGCCCTTGAACAGCATGATGGTCGGGATGCCCATCACGCCATATTTCATCAGGACATTCGGGTTCTGGTCGGCGTCGCATTGAACAACTTTGACGCGGCCCTGCCATTCGGTATGCAACTGCGCGATAATCGGCGCAATCATCTTGCACGGCCCGCACCAGGCGGCAGTGAAATCTACCAGCACGGGCAGCGGGGAGTCTATCACTTCACTTTGGAAATTCTGTTCTGTTACATAAGGAACATCTGCCATGAGTACCTCCAGCAATTATCATATCATGCCTGCGGTATGAGGCTGAATTTTTTAGGAAATTGCAATATCGGTTGTCACGGGGACAAATTTAATTTATAGTAGGGAAAACGCCTGTCACACGGAGCAAACGATGCGCTACCAGGTCAAAAATCTCGATACGGGTTCAGAAACTGAAGTCACGCTGGAAACCGCCTTCAAGCCATTGACCACCCTGCCCGTCCCCTTCGTTTCGCAGGTTGGGCCGGGGGCCGATTCCCGTCAAAACGACAGCGGCGCGGCTGCGGCGGTCATGCTGCTGCGCGCTTATCAGCCCAGTTCAGCCTTCACGCCGGATGTTTTCTCGGCCCGCTTTGCCCTGCCCGCCGACACGCACTTCAACCTGGCACAGATTCGCGCGGCCCTGGCCAGCCTGGGACTCTCCACCGAATCGCGCGCGGGGTTGGGCATGCAAGACCTGTTCGCCTTCCTGGCGTCCAGCAAACCCGTCCTGGCCCCCTTGCGCTACCAAACGCTGGCCGAAGCCGGTTTCGCGGAACACGGCCCCGGTGGGCCGCATTTCGTCGTCGTGGTGGGGCTGGATATCCGCCACGTCTATCTGCACGACCCACGCTGTAGCAATCCGGCACAGGGCGCGGCGCGCGCCATCCCGCTGGATATTTTCTGGAGGGCATGGAATGAGACCGCCAGCGAGACGCAAGCCCCCATCCCCGAACGCTCAGCCCTGATTCCGACCAACGCGCTCGGCTTCCGGCTGGCACGCCGGGTGCGGGTGAACATCCTGTCCCTCAACATCCGCAAAGGGCCGGCCCTAAACGCTGCCCTGGCGGGGACGCTGCGCAAAGACCAGGTTGTCGAAATCGTCCGCGAGTTGAACGGCTGGGGAGAGATTCCGGGCATCGGCTGGATTCTGCTTTCTTACACCATCGCGGCCTGACCAGCAGCGAGGCATCCCAAAGGTTTTGGCAGCCTTTGGGACGTTCGTTATTTGATGGCCGCTTCCATCATCTGGCCGAAAGTCAGTTTTGCAGTTCCAGTAATCAGCGGATAGATTTTCTTATAACTGTAAGGATAGTAACACGGCAGCGAAAATGGGTTGGGGTCTTTGAACTGGATGCTGCGGTCTTTGGTACGCGAATTCCCCGCAAATCCCAATTGATAGCCGAACAGTTTCAGCAGCGCGCCGGGGTTATTTGGCACAGAGTCGTAAGGAAAAGCAAAGAATAAAATCGGGTGGCCAAGTTGGGTTTCAATAATGCGCTTGCTCTCGCGGGCGTCCCAAACGCGCGTGGCAGTGGGCGCGGTACGGTAATCGGGATGATAGACGCCGTGCGAGCCGATTTCTACCAGGCCGGTCTGCTCCCATTCGCGCAAGTGACTCCAGCAAACGTAGTTGGTTTTGCTGGTTTCCTTGATAGCACTGGTCAGCACGAAAAAAGTGGCGTGAAAGGAATATTTGACCAGAGCCGGGACAACGACTTCCTGCAAGTTCTTATAAATGGGCATGCCCACGTCGAATCGCAGGAAGCATGAGCGCTTGGGCGGCTGGTATTCGCCCTGCACGAAGCGCAGGATTTCCTCGCTGCTGAGGGCGTGATAGCCGTTCTCGCTCAGCCACTGTAACTGCGCCAGAAACCAGGCTGTCGTCATCTGCACCGTCTGCCCGCCCTTGTACTCCGAATCATGATATTCGATGGCAGGGATGCGTTTGGCAAGGCTGGGGTCATCTGGAAGCGACATGACAACCTCCTACAAGCACAAACCACCAAAAATTCTCTATACTGCTATTTTATCGCACCCCGTTCAGATTTCTGTTGTCAGATTATCCCCGCGCTCCAGGCAGACAGCGCAAACAGGCCGAGGGCCAGCGACCAGAGCAGCAGGGCGTCGGTGAGATAGCGTTCCAGCACCGATTCGGCGGGAGCCTGGGGGTTGTAGTAGACTGTGACAGGCGCATCGACCGGGTAGTTTTGCAGTTTGCGCTCGGCCAGGCCGGGGCGAGACCAAGCCGATTCTCCGGCCAGGTTGATGCGGTCGCCTTCATACTGGCGTCCATTGACTGTGTAGCGATAAGTCACGCGCGGGGCATAATACCTGTGCTGGCGGCCATCTTTCCATTGGGTGTAGGAATAAATCTCGGCGCTGAGCACTGTGCCGAGCGCGGAAGCCCAGGTTTGCATGGCGAGCGCCTGGCGGTGCTGTACCAAGCCAACCAACACAACAAAAACCCCCATCCCGGCAGACAGGGTGGCAAACAAAGCATTTTCGGGGTTCGGTAAGTAAGGGGCGACCAGTTCGGGGACTTTGCCCACCCACAGGATGACCATTAGCGCGCCGCCGCCAAAGAAGAGAAACACGCCGGTCAATCCTTTGGCAAAATCGACCGGCAGGTCGCGCTCCAGCACAGCCTGGCCCGGGTTTTTGGGGTTGTAATAGACCGTCACTTCCGCGCCGACCGGGTAGCGCTCCAGAGTTGGCTCGATGTCGCTTTCGGGGATGATTTCGGCCAGGCTGATGCGCTCGCCGGTGTAGCGGCGTCCGTTGACGAAGAATTCGTAGGTCACAGCGGGATAATTGACCGTTTTCTGCCCCCGGCGGGTCGTGTCGTTCACTTTTTTCGCGCGCACTTCGGAGCGAGTAATTTTCCCGCGCGTTGCCCGCCAGGTTTGGGCGGCTTTGACTTCGCGCATCTTAACAACCGTGCCAACAATGAGCAGCCCTATCATCAGGGCGGCAGTGATGCCGAGCAGAGTGGCAAGCTCATTCATACAAAAACACCTCCTGCAGAAGATAAACGCTTATATTTTGACAAACAAACTCCGATTTCGCAACCCATCCATTGGATATGCCGCTGATGTCAATCTGCAATTTTTATAATATTTATCTTATATATTCGCGATAGAATTTGGACAGACTTAATAGTACGACAATGTCAGATTAAGATTGGCGTGTTCTTTTTTACCACGATGGTAACTACGGAACACGACGGAAACCCGTTTCTTTTGTTTTTCGCCCTCCGTTGTGGCACTTTGTTGCCGTTGTGGTGAAAGGTTTTTGTACGCTGCCGAAATGTGACATTGTCAAAATAGAAACATTTGGCGCCTGTTGCGCAAATATGGAGGTCATTTATGAAATGGCAATGGAAATTAGGGACGTTTGCGGGCATTGATGTATTCGTTCATGCCACGTTTTTGTTGATTGTCGGCTGGTACGCCTTCATTTACTGGCAGCAGACCGGCACGCTGTTTGGCGCGCTGGAGGGTGTGGCTTTCATCCTGCTTTTGTTCGCCGCTGTGACCCTGCACGAGTACGGACACGCCCTGACGGCGCGCAAGTTCGGCGTGCGCACGCGCGACATCACCCTCTACCCAATTGGCGGCGTAGCGCGCCTGGAGCGCATGCCCGACAAACCCATCCAAGAGTTGTGGGTGGCGCTGGCCGGCCCGGCGGTGAACGTGGTCATTGCAGCCATTTTGTTCGGCTGGCTGGCCGTCACCAACAGCCTGGTGCCATTGCGTGATTTGACCCTGGCAACCGGCTCGTTCATCGAGCGGCTGATGATTGTCAACGTCTTTCTGGTGGTCTTCAATCTGATTCCGGCCTTCCCGATGGACGGCGGGCGCGTGCTGCGGGCTGTCCTGGCGATGAACATGGATTATGTCCGCGCAACACAGATTGCAGCCACCGTCGGTCAGGGCATGGCCTTCCTGTTCGGGTTCATCGGGCTGTTCAGCAACCCCTTCCTGCTGTTCATCGCCTTCTTCGTCTGGATGGGCGCATCGCAGGAAGCCAGCATGGTGCAGATGAAAAATGCGCTGGGCGGCATCCCGGTCATGCGCGCCATGTTGACCGATTACGAAACCGTCTCGCCGCGCGATACCCTGGCGCGGGTGGCGCAGTTGGTGCTGGCCGGTTCGCAGCGTGATTTCCCAGTGGTGGAAGACGGCCGCGTGCTGGGACTGGTGACGCGCGATGACTTCCTGAAGGCGCTCACCCAGCACGGCGAAAACTGGCCCGTCACTCAGGTCATGCACACCAACCTGCCGGTTCTCGATAGTTACGAGATGGTCGAGATGGCGCTGATGCGGCTCCAAGAGAGCGGCGTGCCGGTCCTGCCGGTGACGCACGCCGGGCAGTTGGTCGGCATCATCACGCCGGAGAACATCACCGAATACCTGATGATTCGCTCGGCGCTCAAAGCGGGCGCGCGCGTGCCGGTCATCTAATCTCAAACGTAGGACAAGATAGTATCTTGTCCTACGTTACATTCGGGACGTTTTCTATTCCTGCAATCATTCGGTAATCATCGGCCCTTCCTAACGGGGGATAATGAAAATAGCCGGATTTTTCCCGGCTTGTCTCGTCCCGAGGCACGAGGGATTCGCCTGTTGACTGCCCTCGCTGTCACGGGGAAGGAGGTCCGTATGAAACGCAGACGGGGTATACTGCTCACCGCGCTCATGCTTGCAGCGCTGTTGCTCCAATTTTTCCCCTTCCAAAACGTCGAAAACGCCACGGCGGCCAGCCGCTGTAATTGGGCTGCCTTCGTGGCCGATGTCACCGTGCCGGATGGCACGACGTTCAACCCTGGCGCAGCCTTCGTCAAAACCTGGCGGCTGAAAAATATCGGAACTTGCACCTGGTCGAAATACTACGGACTGGTCTTCGCCAGCGGCAGCCAGTTGGGCGCGCCTGCTGCGGTGTCCATGCCGGTCAGCGTTGCGCCGGGTCAGATGGTCGATATCACCGTCAACATGAAAGCGCCAACCGCGCCAGGCAGTTATCGCAGCTACTGGATGCTCAAGGACGCTTCGGGGGCCAAGTTCGGCATCGGAACGAACGCCGACAAAGCCTTTTGGGTCGATGTCAAAGTCGCCAGCCTATCCACCCCGCTCCCCCCCGTAACTGTCACCCCCCTGCCTACGGCGCCGCCGCCCGACCCCGGAACAGCGTTCGACTTCACAGCCGACATCTGCGCCGCGCGCTGGATGACCAGCGCCAGCCTGAGTCCGCAGCCCTGCCCATTTGCCGAGGGCGACTCGCGCGGCTTTGCCCTGCGAGTCGAGACTCCGCGCCTCGAAAATGGCGTCATCGATAGCAGCCCCGGGCTGCTGGTCGCACCGCAGAACAAGTACAACGGCTATATCCAGGGCTTTTTCCCAGAATATACCGTCCTGCCCGGAGACCGCTTCCAGACCTCGGTCGGCTGCGCCTATGGCTATGCGTGCTACGTCACCTACCGACTCGATTACCAAATCAACAACGGCCCAATCAAAATCTTATGGCAATGGAGCGAAAAGAACGAGGGCAAAATCTACCAGTTGAATAAGGATTTGAGCAGCCTGGCCGGGAAGAAAGTGCGCTTCATCCTGACCTTGCTTGCCGCCGGCCCTGCCACCAACGACCGCGCCATCTGGGGACAGCCGCGCATCGTCAACTCCAACACGATTCCCCCCACGCCTACCGTCCCCCCTACCGCTACATCTACGCCAGTTCGCCCCAGCGTGGTGACCGGAGCAACGGTCAATATCAGCGTGCCGCCTTACCCTTCCTGCGGACAGCCCAACCCTGTTGATGTCAGGGGGACGATTACAGTCAACGGCCCGACGGCAGTGACCTATCACTGGGAAATGCGCGGTGACAAGACCAGCACCACTGCCGACCAAACCGTAACCTACCCCGCCGCCGGGACTTACGAAGTTAACGAGGGCGCATATAAAGTAGATTGCGGCAAATACACCGCCCAATTGGTCATCACCAGCCCGAACGCCCTCACATCGGAAGTCTTCTCTTACTCGGTTGGCGGAAAGGTGAAATCGATTCGAACCATCGCCATCATCCCGCCTTATGTCAACTGCGCCGGGGGCATGCGGGTCGGTCTGCTTGCCTCCGTAAGCACAGACGGCCCAGCCATCGTGACCTATCACTGGGAAATTGGCCGGGATGGGGTGGTGACGAACATCCTGCCTGACCAGGTTGCCTATTTTACCTACGATGGCACCCTCGACCTGGACGGGGAGGCCTATCTCAACTGTGGCAATTACTTTGCCCGGCTGGTCGTGACCCGGCCGAATTCTATCTCGTCCCAGGTCGATTTCACGCTGACCATCCCAACGCTCTTGCCAATTTACGATTTCGACACCTTTGATGCCGTCGGGGCCATGTCTTGCAGCGAAATCAGCAACTACGCCTGGACTCCCGAAACCTGCAACGGTGAATCGGGCGGCTGCTGGGTCAGCGCCACCCCGCTCTTCAACCGCAATCACGCCGGCTTCCTGCGGCATGACGGCATCACTATCTGTGGATTGAATTTGCCGTAAAATCGAACCTGTCCTGCAACCAAAATCCGCTCGAAACGGCGGATTTTGGCTTTAATTTGTAACGATCGTAAAACTCGCGTTTAGACAAAAGTAACACTCCCGACAGATTGTCGGGGTAAAAAA
>CAYRBO010000036.1:0-30667 GCA_964422545.1 uncultured Anaerolinea sp.
GCGCCCTGCGCAACCAGGGCCGCGCCCCCGGCGATACCTGGCTCTCGCACACCTATCTCGGCTACAATTACCGGCTCGATGAGATGTCTTCGGCGCTGGGGATTACGCAGCTGCGACGGCTGGAGGAAATGCTCGTGAAACGAGAGCAGGTGGCAGCCTGGTATTCCGAGCGGCTGGCCGAAATTCCCGGAATTGAGATTCCCTTCATCGCGCCTGAAACGACCCGCATGTCGTGGTTCGTCTACGTCATCCGCATCGATGGCAAAATCGATCGGGGCGCGTTCGCCAGCCGCCTCGAAGCGCGCGGCGTGCCGGTGCGGCCCTACTTCTTGCCGATTCACCTTCAGCCCTACATGGTAGAACGCTTTGGCTACCGCGAAGGTGATTTCCCCGTCACCGAAGACTTGGGACGGCGCGGGCTGGCCGTGCCGTTTAGCGGCGTGATGACTGAAGAACAGGTTGAATACGTCTGCCAGGCCATTCGCGCCGAATTAAGCGCTGCGTGACGACGAATCCACGATGAACGATTTTCCCCCTCCGCGCCAGCGCGGGCTGGTCATCCACATTGCCCTGATTGCATTTCTCGTCATAACGGCGGGGGTTTCATTCTGGCAAGTGTTTCAAACCCCGGTTGGCGTTGCGTTTGCAATTTACGTTGTTGTTTTTTTTGCTTCGGCCATCCCGTTGCCGATTTTGGCCTACCGGCTCTATGCCCTGGGCCGCGCCAACTACCAGTTGGACCGCAATACTCTGCGCCTGATGTGGGGAATGCGGGTGGAAGAAATCCCAGTTTCTGAAATCGAATGGCTGCGTCCGGTGCATGGTCTGGTTGCGCCGCTGGCCCTGCCGCTGTTCCGTTTGCCGGGCAGCATCCTGGGGCTGACGCGCCAGGCAGATATTGGCGAGGTGGAGTTCCTGGCTTCTGAGGCAGGCAATCTGCTGTTGGTTGCCACCCCGCGCCGGGTGTTTGCGATTTCGCCCGAAAATCCGGCGGCCTTTGCGGCGGCTTTTCAGAAAATTATCGAAATGGGCAGCCTGACCCCTGGCAAAAGCCGCTCCGAGTTTCCCTCGTTTGTGGTTGGGCGGGCCTGGGAAAGCGGTTGGGTGCGTTTTCTCTGGCTGGCGGGCTTGTTCCTGAACCTGGCTTCGCTGGTTTGGGTCAGCGCGCTGATCCCGACCACCCAGCGGGTTCCGCTTGGGTTTGGGCCGGGGGGCGCGCCGCTGGGGGCTGTTCCGGCGGCCCAACTCATCTTACTGCCCCTGTTGAGCATCGTCCTGTTTGCAATAGGCTGGTTGGTTGGCGTTTTCTTCTATCGGCGCGCCGACCAGCAGATACTTTCGCTCACGCTTTGGGCCTCCAGCGCCCTGACTTCGCTCTTTTTCCTGCTCGCCATCTATTTCATCGTCACTACCCCTCTCTAAATTATGCAACTCTTTACCGGATTCCTTCTTGCTGCTCTCATCGCATTCGCTGCTTACCGCGCCCACAGCCTGAGCAGTTCAGGGTTCTTGGGTGCGACAATTGTCGGCACGGTCATCTTTGGCATTGGCGGCTGGCAGTGGGCCGTGCTGCTGCTGACTTTTTTCATCACATCTACTGGACTGACGCGCGCGTTCAAGGCGCGCAAACGCGGCCTGAACGAGAAATTCTCGAAGGGCGGCCAGCGCGACATCGGCCAGGTGTTTGGCAACGGCGGTCTGGCAACGCTTTTCGCCGGGTTATGGTACTTCTTCCCCGGTGAGGCCTGGGTTTGGGCGGCCTTCGCAGCCTCGCTGGCGGCGGTCAATGCCGATACCTGGGCGACCGAACTGGGAGTTCTGAATCCATATCCGCCGCGCCTGATAACCAACCCAACCAAAATTGTGGAAAAAGGGACTTCGGGCGGAATCTCGGTAGTGGGGACGCTCGCCTCTCTGGCCGGGGCTGGGTTAATCGGCATTCTTGCGGTTGCTTTCCCGCCGGTTCCGGTCTCTCCTTATCTGGGCATTCTCATCGCCCTGGCTGGGTTGGGCGGCTCGCTGTTCGATTCTCTGCTCGGCGCGACCGCGCAGGCCATTTATCACTGCCCGGCCTGCGATAAAGAAACCGAGCGCCACCCCCTGCACACCTGCGGAATGCAGACCACGCTCAAGCGCGGCTGGCCCTGGCTCGATAATGATTGGGTCAACTTTGCCTGCGGCGCGGTTGGGTCGGCTTTGGTGCTATTTTTCCTTTGAAGTCTTCATTGTGGCGGCGGATAATGGTCTCGATATGCCGGAAAACCACCGGCTACTCGACCAACCCTCTTGTTCCAACAAACAGCCCGGATGATTTTCCGGGCCGTTTTGCTGATGACTGTTTGCTGCTCACTGATTACTGTTCGTGGTGATGTCCATCGCCGTGAACGTGGCCGTGTTCCATTTCCTCGTCGGTGGCATCGCGCAGGCCAACGATTTTGACATCGAAGACCAGTTCCTTGCCCGCCAGGGGATGGTTGAAGTCGAGCCGCACGCTATCGGCATCCACCGCGTCGATGCGCGCCATCATTGGGTGTCCGCTCTCATCCCGCACCTGGAGTTCGACGCCCACCTCCAGCGGGATTTCAGCGGGGAATTGCTCACGGGGAACATCGATAAAGGCATCTGGGTCGAGTTCGCCGTAGCCGTCTTCGGCAGCGACGATGATATTCTTCGCCTCGCCAATTCCCAGCCCGTAGAGTTGCTCTTCCAAGCCGGGGATGATGTTGCCCGCGCCTTGCAGGAATTCGAGCGGCTCGCGCCCCTGCGAGGAGTCAATCATTTGCCCGTCGACATGCAGGTTGTATTCCATCGAAACAACCTGGCCGTCCTGTACTGTTAATTCGCTCATATTTTCTCTTTTCTTGTATGAAGTGCAGAATCCTGCTTCTGCCAAAGCCGATAGAACACCATTGTACTTGTTTTTTGCGAAAAAGTAAGGCGGCAGTCATTTTCAAAGTGACTGTCGCCTTATCTTGCTTACTGTTCTCTGCTCATTGAGATTTCCTGGCCTGTTCTACCACTTCGAGCAGTTCGGGCAAATCCATGCCCAGTTCCTTGAGTTTTTCAGGGGTCGGGATGCTGTTCTCGTCCCAGCCGCGGCGTTCATAGACGGCATCTTGCATTTTACGATATTGCTCCTCGCGGTATTGGCGTAAGTGTTTCATCTTTTCTTCGGTGGAGAGGCCGCTTGGGTCAATGCCAACCAGCTCTTTCAGCTGCTTATCGTAGCGCTCCTGGCGTGATTCGTATTCCAGTTTGGTCACCGGGCCCATGGCGCGATAGGGCGGCACATCATGCTGGCGACCAACCCGTCCCATGCGAATGGCAAACACTTTCTGGAAGTTGTAAACGCGCTCCGATTGGGCCAGCAGGGTCTCGGTGGTGGTCGGGATGCCGGTCACGCCCTGGTGAATCCAGGTGTAGTTTTCGACGTGTTCCTCGACCTTGGCCGGTTCTTTGGTCTGTTTGTTGTTTTCGGGCGAAATATCGTTCCAGGGCAGTTTGCACAGGCCATGCAGGCTGAACCAGGTGCGCCACATGGGGAAGTAATGCAGGGCCTCGGCTTTATCCTGGAAGGTAGGCAGCAGGTTGTGAACCTGGTCCATGAAAATCAGCCAGGCTTCGTCGTGCTGCGGGCCTTTGGTGGCCAGGCCGTAGCCGCCTTGCTGGGCGATGGATTCTTTGGTCATGTATTCTGAAATTTCGAGGCCCTTAATTTCCATGCCGATATCGTGCATGAAGACCGGGTCGGCGCCGAAGTGTTCGGCAAAATATTGTTTCATATAGCGCACGCCCTGCCCGACGATGACGCCGAAGCCTTCGCCGCGCGCCATCTGATGCAACAGCTCGAGGGCTGCCGCGCCGTTGCCAAAGTTCAGTTCCAGGCCGCCGGTGTGTTCCTTCGTAATGAGACCTTCCTCGTAACATTCCATTGCAAAGGCCACGCAGTTGGCAAATGAAATCGTATCTACGCCGTAGGTGTCGCAGTAGAAGTTGAGTTCCAGCACTTTTTGGGCGTCGAAATTTCCGATGTTGGAACCCAGCCCCGCTGCGTTTTCATACTCCGGCCCATCGACCAGCACGCATTGCCCGGCATACGGCCCGGTTTTGAGCGGGAAGTGGTCCACGCCGTGTGAGCAGGAGAGGGTGCAGCCCAGCCAGCAGCCATCGGGCAGGCCCTGGGTGAAGGCTTCCTTCCACACTTTCGAGTCGATTTTGTGGGTTTCGGGGTGCGAACCGTAGCGGAAGTTGTGGGTGGGCAGCAGGTCGAAGTGGTCCATAATCTCGACGATGTTGGCCGTGCCGACTTTGCGCATCTGGTTCTGTTTGTCGTCTAGCTCTGCAATTTCTTTATTAATCCGCTGCCCGGCCTTGCGGATGAGGGCCATATCGGCCACGCCGTTCAGGTCGCCGCCCATGTCGGTAAAGCGGACGACGATGGCTTTGATTTTCTTATCGCGGAAGACGCGCCCAGGGCCGCCGCGCCCGGCCTGTTTGAGACGGGCTTCTTTGCGGCGCACGTCGTACCAGGAGGAGTTAATCATGGCGATGCGGGTGTGTTCCGCCGCCTGCCCGGTGGAGAGGACCGAAACGCCGCGTTTGCCGCGTTCATCGCCGCCGATGCGCTCGGTTAGCACGTTGCCGATTTGGTGGGCATCTACCTCGCTGAGCGAGTTTTTGGTAATCGTCACCAGGCCGGTGTCGCCGTCAATGTAGATGATGACATCTTCTTTGGCCTTGCCCTGAATTTCGAGCGCGTCGAAACCGGAGAACTTCAGGAAAGGCGCGAAGTAGCCGCCGACGTTGCTATCAATCACATTTTCGGTCAGCGGCGAGAGCGTTACAACGGTGGCTTTGCCGCTGCCGGGGTAGGCGGTGATACCGCAAATGGGCCCGTTGGCGATGACCAGTTCGTTTTCGGGGTCGTCCCATTTGGTTTGTGGGGTCACGGCATCCCACAATAATTTGAGCGCGAAGCCGCGCCCGCCGGTAAACAGGTCTTTCATCTGTTGGGTGACGGGTTTTTCGCGGATGGTGTTATCGGTCAGGTTGATGTAGAGCGTGCGGTTGGCATAGCCGCGTTCG
This sequence comes from uncultured Anaerolinea sp., assembly GCA_964422545.1. Classification (GTDB taxonomy): domain Bacteria; phylum Chloroflexota; class Anaerolineae; order Anaerolineales; family Villigracilaceae; genus UBA5195. Next base: position 5,086 of record CAYRBO010000036.1, read on the forward strand.
ACGGGGCGCAGTTCATAATGATATTCGGCCAAGATGGCGGTTTCGGTTCGTGTTTCGGATAGGGTCATGGATAGGGTCTCCTGGGGGGAAAATCGGGATAGGAAATCTATTTTGATTATGACAAGCCGCAGGAGATTTGTCTACTGACTAACTACATATTTTTTTCAGGTGACAGTCATCTTTAAGATGACCATCACCTGTTTATTAAGGACTACACTTCAACAAATCGTTGACTTGGCGACTGGCTTTTTCCTGGGGTGGAAGTGGGTTGGTGCTTTGTTGCGTATCTTCCCACAGTGGGCAAAGCGCAGTATCCATGCCTGGGGTAAGGCGGTACGCCGCGCGGGTTAATTCAACTGCATCTTGCCATTCCCCTTTATAAATACGGGCTTGGATAAAAGGGATATATTCGTACCCGTTACGGGGCGAGACCTTTTCTTGCATAGATTGCTTCCACAAGCGGATTGTCTCGTCCCAGTCTCCAAATTGGGCTGCCAGAGCGCCTTTTTGGTAGTAATAGCACCAGGTTTTTTTTCCATCTGTGCCTAAGATGGTGTCGCGCAGACGAAAATTGGTTTTAGCATTTGGCAGGATGTTTTCGGGGCGAGAAGCCAACGCAGCAGCCTTGACCGGCTGTGGGATTCGTTTGTAGTTTATGTATTCTGGCCCTAGCACGCGCAAGCATTCCCCATCCCGTGGGTTATAGTACAGGGCTATGATTTGCTCTGGGTTGCCAGTAAAGCGAAGAGTTACATATTCTTGATTTATTGCGGGGAGGTTCACTGGTTTGTCTCCTGATAAGAACATATAAGGATTGGACGAAAACCAGTAGGAAATGCGCCCAGTTTCATCGGGCAGGGCGGAGTAGATGGAATTTACAGCGAGCGTAACGGCCAGGTCTGAGTCGATGGCCATTTTTGCCGGTGAGTCTGGGGCAACGCTGGGCAGGTATGGATTGGTCAGCACCAACAGTGTATTGGGTTGCAGCCCAGGAATCCGCCAGGTCAATTGCCGATAGAGTTCTTTTTGAGAATCCCAAACCAACCGAAATTCGTAATTGACGCGCACCTGCCACCCAATCATGAGCGCTGCTATGATAGCGATAATTACCAGCCTGGCGCGTGGTTGGACAATCAATTCGAGCAAAGCGGTTAAGATGATCGCTGCGCCTGGGAAAGCGGCCAGCGCCAAACGCCCGCTCCCTGGCCAATCGCTCAGGTAAGCGGCATATCCAGCGACATATGAAGGCAAGAAACCGGCAAATAAACCAATCAAACCTGTTAGAAGGGCGGTTTTTAACCAGTCTGCGTTTTCGTCTGGGTGGGGTACTATGGTGCTAACGTGCTTTGCTGCAAGATAGGTGAGTATAGCCCCCGCCAGCGCGACAATTAGGATAAGTACATTTGCTCGATTGGCGAAATCCAAATATTCCGGTTTGAATGTCTGATACCAGGATGTGAATAATGTCAGCCCGAAATCTGGAATCAGGTGTCGGATAGCGCTTAACAGGGTCAGGAATGGGTCATCGAATATGCCAGTGGTCACGCGGAAAGATTTTCGCAATGGTTCGTAGAAAAATCCCCGCCAGATGATCGAGATCAGGAATAGTGCAAGATAGGGAAGCCAAATTGCGATTGCGCGCCGAAGTTTTTCCAGGCGCAAATTGGATGCTGGCAATACGAGCCAGATAAATATGGGGCGCAACACTTCGAGAAACCAGTTGTATTCACTGGTGAAGACATGCCCAGTTTTGGCAACAATTGCCAATCCGGTCCAAAGCCAAAATTTCTCAGGCTGTTGGATTGCTTTGATGGTCAGGAAAATAGAGAGCCACAGCAGGAAAAAACTGTACCATACTTCAAAGTAAGTGATGGCAAAGATTTGCAATGTGAAATACGGGTGAAGGGCAAAAATCAGCGCAGCGGTGAATGTTTGTCGCTGTTTCTGTGGCCAGACCAAATGTAAAACACCCCAAAACATCAGCACGCTGGCGATTTTCCAAAATAATGAATATAAGTGCCAAACCAACGGCTTATGCCCTAGCAGGCGAAACGCTAACGTGTAATGCCAGGTAGACAGAGGGTGACCGTCGTAGTGAAACAATGCAGGCAATCCTCTTGGTCCGTCTATGAGGGAGTAGTAAACGAAATGCCATTCGTCCGAAAAAGTGAATCCTTGCCGAGCAAGTTGTAAGCCAAAGGCCAGAACCAGCATTCCTACCAGGGTGGATAGGATAACAAAGGATGGGTTGCGGATGAAATTGAGTTGGTAGATTTTTTGTCTCATAGGATTGGCATTATAACCTGAGCAGCACGCGTATAAGTTCCATAAATTTTCACCTCATGTTTCTTTTTTGTCACCGATAATATGATAAAATTTATCAAAATAATCATAATAATCCCACCATCCCCAAGGAGAAGCCTGGATGACCGATTTCAAATTTACCTATGCCACCATGTTCAACCCGCCCGAAGAACTGCACGACCGCTATGACCACGCGTTGGCTGAACAAAAAGCCCGCCTGGGCGGGGAGTATGCCATGTTCATCAATGGCCGGGATGTTTTTTCGGATGAAAAATTTGAGGACCGCACGCCGATTGATGCCGATGTAGTGTTGGCCCTGATGCAAAAAGGCAACGCCGAACACGCCCGCCAGGCGCTGTCCGCCGCGCGCCGGGCCTTCCCAGCGTGGAGCCGTACTCCCTGGCAGGAGCGGGTTGCCCTGCTGCGCAAAGCGGCGAGACTCATCGAAGAGCGTCTGTTCTACCTGAGCGCTGCTATGTCGCTGGAAGTAGGCAAAAACCGCATGGAGGCCATTGGCGATGTGCAAGAGACCGCCGACCTGATTTACTACGCCTGCGACCAGATGGAAGCCAACAACGGCTACATCCAGGCACTCGGCAAAGACCCGCTGCCCAACCACGACTCGACCAATATTTCCATGCTGCGTCCCTATGGCGTCTGGCTCGTCATCAGCCCGTTCAACTTCCCGTTTGCGCTCACCGGCGGCCCGGCCGGAGCGGCCCTTGTGACCGGCAATACGGTTGTCATCAAGCCCGCTACCGATACGGCCTGGATTGTCCGTCTGCTGGTGGATTGCTTCCGCGACGCCGGACTGCCCGATGGGGTGGTGAACTTCGTCACCGGGCCGGGACGCACCCTCGGCCAGGCGCTAGTCGACAGCCCCGAAGTGGACGGCGTCACCTTTACCGGCTCCTTCGATGTTGGCATGAAACTGTTCCAGGATTTCGCCCGGCGCAACTACATCCGGCCTGTCATTCTTGAATTGGGCGGCAAAAACCCGGCCATTGTTTCGCGTCATGCCGACCTGGAGCAGGCCGCTACGGGCATCGTTCGCTCAGCGTTTGGCTTGCAGGGCCAAAAATGCTCGGCGGCCAGCCGCATTTTGGTTGAAGAGCCAGTCTATGAGGAATTGACCGCCCGGCTGAAAGACCTGACCGAAAAACTGGTCATTGGCGACCCAACCGAGCGCCAGACTTTCCTGGGCCCGGTCATTAACCAGTCTGCTTACGAGGACTTCAAGAATTTCACCGAGGAACTCTCGCAGGCCGGGCGCTTCTTGACCGGCGGCAAGACCCTTAACGGCCACCTGTCGAAGGGCTATTTCTGTCAGCCGACCCTGGCGGTGGACGTGCCTTTCTCGCACCCGCTCTGGCAGCAGGAAATGTTTCTCCCAATTTCCACTATTGGGAAGGTGAAAAATCTCGACGAAGCCATGCAGATTGCCAACAGCGTCAATTATGGCCTGACGGCTGGTTTTTATGGTTCGGATGAGGAAGTGAACTGGTTCTTCGATAACATTGAAGCGGGTGTTTCTTACGCCAACCGTCCGCAGGGCGCTACCACGGGCGCATGGCCGGGCTTTCAGCCCTTTGGCGGCTGGAAAGGCTCCGGTTCGAGCGGTAAGAACGCTGGCGGCCCGCACTACCTGCCGCTCTACATGCACGAGCAGGTTCGGACGCTGGTGAGGCCGAAGTAGTTCAGTAATCAGTGTTCAGTGTTCAGTGTTCAGTAATCAGTGTTCAGTGAGCAGTAAAGAAAAAACGTATCTATTCAGGCGGTCGAGAAATTGCGCCGTTTTCCCTCACCCCAACCCCTCTACCACTTCGTGGCACGCGTCCCGAGGGGAGAGGGGCTATGAACAGGCAAATTCGCAAGTCCCCTACCCCGCCGGGGGAGGGCGGAGGGTGAGGGCTGAATAGTTACGAAAAAACCTCCCAAAGGTTCGCGCCTTTGGGAGGTTTTGTTGTCAGGGATTACTCGTCACTGGCTTTTTTCTTGGATTTTCTAGCCGGTTTCGCATCTTCAGCAGGAGACTCGCTCTCAGACTCGGCTGCCGCTTTTTTGCCCTTTTTATTGGGCTTTTCTTCGGCTGGTTCTGCTTCGGTCTCGGCCTGGCCGGTCGCAATCGCCTTGAGTCGCTCCAGCACCCGGCGGGTGACCACGCGGTTCATCGAATCCATCGCCACTGCATCCACCACTTCGCGGGTCGGTTTGGTGCCGCCCTTGGTCTGGCGGGCAAAGTCTTCGTTGGTCATCGCCAGGGTTGTCCACAGATTGCCAAATTCTTCTTCCAATGCCTTCTGGTCGACTTCGATTTTTTCGACGCGGGCCAGTTCGTCCATAATCAGGCCGCGTTCCAGGCGTTTTTGGGCCACTGGGCGGGCCTGTTCTTCGATAAACTTCTCGCGGGTGGTATTGACCATCGTGAAGTATTTTTCCAGGTTTTCGATGCCCTGCGATTTCAGGCGTCGCTCTACATCATCCAGAACGTGTTCGAGTTCGTGCTCGAGAACCTGCGGCGGGTACTTGATGGTTGCCCCGGCCTTGATTTGTTCGAGCAATTTCTCGTAGTATTCGTCATCGTATTTGTTCTGCGATTCGCGGTGAACGTTTTCGCGCATCCTCTGGCGGAGTTCGTCTATCGTTTGACCCAGGCCGGTTTTTTGGGCCAATTCGTCATTTAGTTCGGGCAGGTTGACGCCGCGAATTGACTTGATGGTTACGGTGAATTTGACGGTCTGACCCTGGAGCGATTCGTCCTCGAAGTCTTTCTCGTACTTGTGCGAGAATTCGACTACCTCACCGGGTTTTGCGCCGACCAATTGCTTCGAAAAGCCGGGGAAGGGCCATTCGCCCTCTTTGGCTTCGCTGCGCATGACAACCGCATAACTGTTGCGCTCAAGCAGGGGCTCCGCGCCTTCTTCAGCATCCACCTTGTGGCCGGTGACCGAGACCAGCACATAATCGCCTTCCTGGGCCGGGCGTTCGACGGTTTCACTGGTGGCGTACATGCGGCGCAGGTTCTGGATTTCTTCTTCGACTTCGCTCTCGGCTGGTTCGACCCATTCGTAGGGCAGGCGCGTAGATTTGTAATCGCCCAGGTCAACGGTCGGCAGCAGCGGGACGGTAAAAATGAACTTGGGGGGTTCGAGGCTTTCGATGTTTTCGAGCGCGCCGGCAGCGGATGGTTTGATGTCGGCTTCCTTCAACGCTTCGGGATAAATTTCATCCACGAGGATTTCTACCGCTTCTTCGGTCAGCACGCCGTCGCCATACAGACGGCGGACGACATCGTAAGGAGCCTTGCCGGGCCGGAAGCCGGGGATTTTGACTTTCTGGGAAATGCGGCGGGCGGCTTTGCGGCGCGCGCCTTCCAGTTTTTCCGGTTCGAGTTCGACGACCATCGTTACCTGGTGGTCTTCGCGGGGGTGGGTTTCAATCTTCAAAGCAAAAATCCTTTCTGGTGTAGTGCGTGACGCTGTGGGGACAGAGGGAATCGAACCCTCACGCCTCGCGGCACATGATCCTAAGTCATGCCTGTCTGCCAGTTCCAGCATGTCCCCAGGCGGGCGGAATTATACCGCGAAACTTTACGATATGTTACGGCGAATGGGGAGACAAGAATTTGGGTCTGCCCGATGGACGGTTGGATTTGGTCTCGGGCGGGGAACCATTCATGTTGACAGTTCCACATCTAGCGCAGCGCGGATTGTTCGCAGGACGCCCCGTTGAAGCCGCGCAGGATTTCAGATTTCATTATTCCAGAAGCGCGCCACGCGATAGCCTTTGGAGTGGAGATATTCCGTGCGCTGTTACGGATTCAGCACCCAGACTTTGAGATTATCCCAGTGGACTTCGGCCGGGTGCTGAGCTGAACCATTCGCCAGCCGCAATTCGACATAATTCAACCGGGGCAATCGCTCGGCACTGAGTTTACGATACAAAACCGGCCGCCGGTCGATAAAAATCGCCAGTTCGAGCCCGTGTTTAACCACGGTCAAAATAACGGGCTGGCGCAAGTCGCTGCCACTGGGCAGCGATCCCAACTCAGTCCTTGGATGAGTCAGAGTAAGGTCAAACCAGTCATCCTGTGATTGCAATTGCAAATCAAGACAGTTGGACGGTCCGGCCACATTCCACGCATCGCACAGCATCCAGTTCGTTGCTCCAGAGCCAGAAACCCAAGCCAGTTCGATTTCAGCAACATAATTCGACATCACCGGTCGTCCCGTTTCGGCAACCAACAGGTTGTTTCCAAACACCCGGTTACACGCGCCGGGGTCTGCCCGCAGTACATACTCACCTTGTTCGTAGCCTGCATCGCCTCTTTCACAGGGCCCATCCAACGGCAGATCGTTCCATTTTCTCCAGCCTTGTCCTGTTTGAGAAAAATCTTCTTGGAATGTGGGCGGCCGCCCCGCAATAAACGCTAAAAACGGCTCTGCAAAAACTTGCGCCGGGTGCGGCGTGGGGGTCGGCGTGAGGGAGGCAGTTGCCGTTGGTTCTGGCGTCAGTGTGGCAGTTAGAGTCAACGTTACAGTCGGCACGATGGAAACGGTAGCGGTCGGCAGCGGCGTGGCGGTTGGCAGCGGCGTGGCCTGCGCGCAGGCCACCAGCACGAATGCGAACATGAGCAGCCAGCTTATTCTTTTCATGTCCTTCTCCAGATGTTTTGGCTGGGCGATAATTTATTGTACAACGAAACCCTCGCCATGCACTGCGTTTGCTATATAACAAACCAAATTTTGCCATGTAGCAAAATTTCTTTTCCATGCTTTTAACCGCGCTAAACCACCTTTGGGGAATATCATCGGAGAACGCAAGAGACAACCCTCAATCTGTTTGAAATCCTGACCGTTCATTCCTGCCGAGGTTGGTATAATCGGCGGGTTATCTTTTCCATTTCAACTTGACGAGGAAACTTAACGCATGGGACGATTAATCAACCCCGATTCGGCCGGCAAGGAACGCACCCAACTGACCAAGGGCATAGTGCTGGCAATTCGGGAGTTAGCCAAACAAACCGAGCCGGGGGCTGAGTTCCGCGACCTGGCGGCCTTCATCTCGTTGGCGCTGGAGAAGATTTCGGAGGGAATCGACATCTCGGTGGCGGCCTGGGAGAAGCGCGGCTACTGGGTCAAGGCCGACAAATTCCGCATGGAATGGCTATGGAGCGGCCAATACGCCGAGAAAATGAAAACCGCCTTGCTGGCCGAAGACTGGGCGGGTGTGGCCATGGTCATGACCCAAACCGCGCAGAAACTTGCCAAAGTGCAGGTTCCAGCCGGTCACCGGCTGGGGCGTCCCTGGGTGGGGGCCTGGAAAGAGTTAAGCGGGAACTAGCAGCATGGTTCACCATAAGAAACTCGTGAGAGAAGATGGACTCGAACTTGACGCAAGCCGGTTGAACCCGTAAAATACGGCGTCCGAACACGCGCAGGGTGTCAAACATCCTTTGCGGTCCATTTTATTCGCCAACTTGGGAGGGTTGTCATGCACGTCGATATTTCGTATCCGCTTGAAATTGCCAGTAATGCCGCCCGGCCGCCGCTGCCGCTCATGTGGTGGCTGGGGCCAATCATGGCGCTGGTCGCGCTCGTCTTCGCGTATATCTTGTATAGGCAGTTGTTACAGATGAGCGAAGGCACCGACCGCATGAAAGAAATCGCCCAGGCCGTGCGCGAGGGTGCCATGGCCTACCTGCGGCGGCAGTATCGCGTCGTCATCATCGTCTTTGCCGTCCTGTTTGCCATTTTCCTGTTGCTGTCTTTCTTCAACCTGCAAAACCCGATTGTGCCATTTGCCTTCCTGACCGGGGGGCTTTTTTCTGGTATTTGCGGTTTCATCGGCATGAAGGCTGCCACGAATGCCTCGGCCCGCACGGCCTTTGCTGCCACGAAAAGCCTCAACAGCGCTTTGCAGGTTGCCTTGCGCGGCGGCGCGGTGATGGGGTTGGTGGTGGTGGGGTTTGCTCTGCTTGACATCACGGCCTGGTTCCTGCTCCTATACAACGTCTTTCCCGTCATCTTCCCAGATAACTTTATCAGCCTGGCCGAGAATCCGCTGCCGCAGATTACAGCCATCATGCTCAGCTTTGGAATGGGCGCTTCGACCCAGGCCCTGTTTGCCCGCGTCGGCGGCGGCATCTACACCAAAGCGGCGGATGTCGGCGCGGACCTGGTCGGCAAAGTCGAAGCCAACATCCCCGAAGACGATCCGCGCAACCCGGCCACTATCGCCGACAACGTGGGCGACAACGTGGGCGACGTGGCGGGCATGGGCGCTGACTTGTATGAATCATACGCCGGCTCTATTCTGGCGACCTCCGCGCTGGGCGTGGCGGCGGTCGGCTTCAAAGGCGCGGAATTGCTCAGCGGTAAGACCCCGCTTGAGATGGGCATGATTTACATTGCTGCTCCGATTGCCCTGGCGGCCCTGGGCATCCTGCTCTCCATCCTGGCAATTTTCGTGGTGCGTTCCAAAGAAGATGCCTCCCAGGGCGAGCTGATTGGCGCGCTCAGCCGCGGCTTATATATCAGTTCCGCTGGCATTGCAGTGCTAACCCTGCCCCTTTTCCTGGCGTTGGGCATCCCGAATCCCGTCAACATGTGGGTGGTCGTCTTGACCGGCCTGGGGGTTGGGATTGCAGTTGGGAAACTGACTGAATACTATACCTCGCACGCTTTCGAGCCTACCCGCAACATCGCCAGCCACGCCAATACCAGCACCGCAACAGCCATGATTGAAGGTCTGGCGGTTGGGATGCGCTCCGGCGGTTTGCCGGTGGCGGCAGTGGTGATTGGGATTGTGATCAGTTTTTATGCTTCAGGCGGCGCAACCAACATCCTGTTGGGATTGTACGGCGTTGGCCTGGCGGCGGTTAGCATGCTCTCGACCCTGGGTTTTACCCTGGCAACCGATGCCTACGGCCCAATCGCCGATAACGCGGGCGGCAATGCTGAAATGTCTAAACTCGACCCAATTGTCCGCCATCGCACCGACCAGTTAGACGCGGTTGGCAACACAACGGCGGCTATCGGCAAAGGCTTTGCCATCGGTTCCGCCGCCCTGACCGCCATGGCGCTGCTGGCGGCTTACCTCGAAGAGATTCGCCTGGTTTTGCACGAATTGCGCGGCGTCGAGTCCCTATTGGTCGATGGGCAAATGGTCAAAGTGACCGAAATGTCCATTCAACACTTTATGTCTTTCTATGGCGTGACCCTGCTCAACCCGGCGGTGCTGGTGGGCGTTTTCGCTGGCGTAGCGACGGCCTTCTATTTCTCCGCGATGACCATGAGCGCGGTTGGGCGCGCCGCCGGCGGCATGGTGGATGAAGTCCGCCGCCAGTTCCGTGAAATCCCCGGCATCCTGGAAGGCAAAGCCAAACCCGATTACGCGCGCTGCGTCGAGATCAGCACCGCTGCCGCTCAGCGCGAGATGATTGACCCGGCGCTGTTGGCAATTGTCATTCCCGTCCTGACCGGTATCGTGTTTGGCGTGGCGGGCGTGCTTGGCCTGCTGGTTGGCGGCCTGGCGGCAGGATTCTCGCTCGCGATTATGATGTCCAACGCAGGCGGCGCCTGGGATAATGCCAAGAAGTACATCGAGGGAGGCGAACATGGCGGCAAGGGTTCTGACGCCCACAAAGCCGCCGTGGTCGGCGACACGGTCGGGGACCCGTTCAAAGACACTGCCGGGCCTTCGCTCAATATCCTGATTAAATTGATGTCAATGGTCTCGGTTGTCTTTGCCGGGCTGATTGTGGCCTTCAGCAATGGGCAGGGTTTGTTACTTTCTCTGCTCGTTCGCTGATACCTTCCTGTTTGACATCAAACGGCGCAAGAACTGCGCCGTTTTTTGTTTCAGCCCTGAATGACACCAGAAACGAGAACGCCATCTAAATTTAACGTGGATTCGGTATAGAGATTTAGCGCCTGCTTCTGTGAAAATTTTGCGCGCAACGCTATGGCGGGCGGCGCCAGAGAGACAAACAAACTTTTTAAGTTTCTTTACGAACTTTGCGACTTTAAGCGAAAGAAAAGTATGAAATTTAGCCGGCAAGTCTTATCTTGAACTGACGTTAAATTTAAGTCGATTGTCAACTTAAAGCGCGAAAAAAAGCAGATTGATTTGTCATTTCCTTTTCGTTATACTATACAGCAGTGTTTTTGCGAAAACTGCAAAAAATAGCTGTTTTGCAAATCCCAATCCCAAAATACGTTGGAGTCAATCATGGATATTTTATGGTTGGGCAGTCGTCATGGCCTGAATGGCTTTGAACAGATTGCGATTGTTTCCGTTTTGTTGGCTGCGGTTATCAGCCTGGTGTATGCCTGGTGGCTGCGCAGCACGGTGCTTAAGAACGACCAAGGCACCCAGGCGATGCAGGATATCTGGAATGCGATTCGGATTGGCGCAGATTCCTACTTAAGCCGTCAGCTCAAGACCATATTGCCCTTGATTGCGGTACTCACAGTGGTTATGTTCTTGAGCGTATATGTTGTTCCGCCAAGCCTCGAAGCACGGGAGGAATTCCATGCCCTTGGTGAGCAGGCAACCATCCTGATTATTGCCATTGGACGCACGATTGCTTTCATTATGGGCGCGTCTTTTTCTTTAATCGTCGGTCAATGGGGTATGCGCATGGCGGTGCAGGCCAATGTGCGCGTGGCGGCGGCTTCGCGGCGCGGTTTCAACCAGGCACTTTCGATTGCTTACTATGCTGGAACCTACACTGGCATGTTGACCGACGGCCTGGGCCTGCTGGGCGGCACCCTGATTTTCGTCGCCTTCGGTAAGGCCGCGCCCGACGCCCTGCTCGGCTTCGGCTTCGGCGGCACGCTGTTGGCCTTGTTCATGCGCGTCGGCGGCGGCATCTACACCAAGGCGGCGGATGTCGGCGCGGACCTGGTCGGCAAAGTCGAGAAGGACATCCCCGAAGACGACCCGCGCAATGCCGCCGTGGTGGCCGACCTGGTCGGCGATAACGTTGGCGATTGCGCCGGCATGGCGGCCGACATCTTCGAGTCGTATGAAGTTACTATTGTCTCCGGCCTGATTTTGGGTCTCTCACTGGTTGCCATTACCGGCGACCTGAAGTGGATTGTCTTCCCGCTCATCATCCGCGCGGTAGGCGTGGTTTCCTCTATCATCGGCACATTTACCGTGCCGATTTGGGGCAAAATTGACCTGCCCATCCTTGGACGCGCCCACGATGCGGAAGAATCCATGTTCCGCTCGTATGAAGTTTCGAGCGTCTTCACCGTCCTGATTTCGGTCCTGATTGCGGTTTTCTACGCAGGCGACTGGCGTCTTGCCGCCCTGACGGCCATCGGCGTTGGTCTGGCGGTTGCCTTTAACCCGCTGACTTCTTACTTCACCTCGACCAAAAAAGCCCCCGTCAAAGAAATTGTCTCATCCACTGGCACCGGCCCGGCCACCACCATCCTTTCCGGTCTCTCGGTTGGGATGGAATCGAGCGTTTGGGCGCTGGTGGTGATTGTGGTGAGTTTCATCTTCTCCCTGTTGCTCTACAGCGGAGATGGCCCGGTGTATGTGTTGTATGCGGTTGCCATGATTGGCATTGGCATGCTCTCGCACACCGGCAACAACGTGGCGATGGACTCCTATGGCCCCATCTCCGATAATGCCAATGGTATCGGCGAAATGGCCTGGCATGATATGGACGACAAAGAGACCAGGGATGCCCGCCAGATTATGGCCGACCTCGATGCGGTTGGGAATACCACCAAAGCCATTACCAAAGGCATTGCGATTGCCTCGGCGGTCATTGCGGCAGTTTCTCTGTTTGCCTCGTATATTACGGATGTTGGCCGGGTTCAGGCTCAGTTGGGTCAAGCCGTGATGGATGCTATTCGCATTTCGGATACGCGCGTCTTTATCGGCTTGCTGCTGGGCGGCGCGCTGCCCTGGCTGTTCTCCTCGCTTTCCATTCGCGCTGTCAGCCGCGCGGCGGGGCACATCGTGGAGGAAGTCCGTCGCCAGTTCCGAATTCCTGGTATCATGGAAGGCACAGTCAAGCCCGATTACGCCCAAGTGGTCGGGATTTCGACCGCCTCGGCCCAAAAGGAACTCATCCCCCTGGCGACCATTTCGGTATTGATGCCGCTGGTGGTTGGCTTGGTGCTGCAAGTCGAAGCCCTGGGTGGATTCCTGGCTGGCATCATCCTTTCCGGCCAACTCCTGGCAGTTTTTATGTCCAATGCGGGCGGCGCCTGGGACAATGCCAAAAAAGCCATCGAAGACGAGCCGCGCGACCTGGTCAAGAACACCGGCAAAGGCTCTGAACGTCACAAAGCGGGCGTAGTGGGCGACACCGTCGGCGACCCGATGAAAGATACCGCTGGCCCGGCCCTCAACCCGATGATTAAAGTTGCCAACCTGGTTTCACTTCTGGCCGCGCCCATCATCGTCAAATATCCCATGATACGCGAAGATGGGTCGCTCAATGTGGTGGTGGCGCTGATAGCGGTTGTCCTGCTGGCTGGAACCGTCTGGGCGATTCTGCGCTCCAAAGCGACGGTTGACGTGCTGAAAGGTTCGTAACCCTTCGCATCAGATTTGCTTGAATCAAAAAAGGACATCCGAACTTCGGATGTCCTTTGATTTTACACCTTTGTCAGTGTCACAAAGACCATTGGTTTGCGGCGCGTCTCGTTGTAGATAAATGTTTTGACAACATCGACAATGTCTTTTTGCATATCCAACCCGCCGTTGTGAATGACATCTACCACCCGTTTGCGCACCAGCGGGATGATTTCTTCCGCGTCTTCGGTGGAGATGAATCCGCGCGTGATGATTTCGGGGTTTTCGAGCAGGCGGTTGGAGTATTTGTCTATGCTCAGGTTGACGATGACAATGCCGGAGCGGGCCAACTGTTCCCGCTCGCGCATCACGTCGGGGTCGGCGTCGCCAATCGAGCCGCCCTCCACGACCACATAGCCGCCGGGGATGCGCTCACCCAGCGAGAGTTTGCCGTCTTCCAACTCGACCACCTGTCCGTTTTCGACCACGATAATATTCTCTCGGGGAATCCCCATTTGCTCGGCCAGCCAGGCGTGACGTTTGAGTTGGCGCAATTCACCGTGAATCGGCATGAAGTATTTGGGGCGCACCAGGTTCAGCATCAACTTCTGCTCTTCCTGGCTGGCGTGGCCGGAGACATGCACTGGGGCCAGGTTGTCGTAAATGACATTCGCGCCCAAACGCAGCATTCGGTTGATGGTTTTGCTGATGCTCTCTTCGTTGCCGGGAATGGGGTGCGAGGATAAGACAACCGTGTCGCTTGGCAGCAGGTCGAACTGACGGTTCGTCCCGGCGGAGAGCCGGCCGATGATGGAGGACGGCTCTCCCTGCGAGCCGGTACACATCAAGACCACCTGGTTTGGCGGCAGTTTCAGGGCAGCATCGACGGTCACCAGGGTTTCATCGGGAACAATGAGGTAACCGAGTTTGCGCGCCATTTTGGCGTTATCGACCATGCTCATGCCTACAAATGCCAGTTTGCGGCGGTGACGCACGGCGGCATCGGCCACCTGCTGCATCCGCGAAATGAGCGAGGCAAACGTTGCGATAATCACCCGCCCTGGAGCGTTTTTGATTACTTCGTCCAGCGCTGGGCCAATTACTCGCTCAGAAGGCGTCCAGCCGGGGCGTTCGGCGTTGGTCGAGTCGCTTAAGAGCAAATCGACGCCGCGCCGCGAAAGTTCGGCAAGCTTCGCGTAGTCGGTTGGCCAGTTGTCAACCGGAGTGTGGTCGAATTTGTAATCGCCGGTATGCACCACCAGGCCGGCGGGGGTCGTAATTGCCAGGCCGACTGCGTCGGGGATGGAGTGGCAGACGTGGAAGAACTCGACCTTGAAAGGGCCAATCTGCATGGTTTCGCCCGCGCTAACACGGCGCAGGTCGGCTTTGGAAGCCAGGCCGTTGCGGGCCAGTTTGACTTCCACCAGCCCGAGGGTCAGTTGGGTTCCGAAAATGGGAGCAGGCACGCGTGGGACGACGTGGTGAATCGCCCCGATGTGGTCTTCGTGTCCGTGCGTGATGATAATCCCGACGACCTGGTGGCTCTTGTCGTACAGGTATTCGAAATCGGGGATGATGTAGTCCACCCCAATCATGTCGTTTTCAGGGAACATCAAACCGGCATCAACGACCAGAATCTGGTCGTCGAATTCGTAGGCCATCATATTCTTGCCCACTTCCCCCAGCCCCCCCAGGGGTATGATTTTAAGTTTTGGACTCATACTGCTGAATAAATCTCCTGAATTTTAGTTTTTATCTCCGCCCGTGGCGGTTAGGTTCTTGGAAAAGAGAAAATCCCCTGTGAATAGGGGTTGCGCAACCGCTTTGGCTGGCTTGCAAAACACTGCCCGCTGGGCAGGTAAAGTCTTTCTGGTTGTTGTCAGTATAGCACAGGTAGGAGATTTGTCAAACGGTTGGAAGCGGCGCGATTTCTACCCGGTTTCTTCCGGCTTGTTTGGCGGCATATAGGGCGCTGTCGGCGACGCGCAATATATCTTCGCCGGTATTGCCGTGTTCTGGGTAAATGGCGACGCCTATTGATAGGGTGGCGCGCAGGGTGTAATGCTTATATGCCAGCGAGAATTGAGCAAAATGCCTTCGCCAGGTTTCGGCACGCTGCCTGGCGATGGGCAAGGGCGCGCCGACCATGATGACGCAAAATTCTTCGCCTCCATAGCGACAGGCAATATCAGAGCGGCGGCTTTCGCGCAACAGGATGCCCGCCAGCGATTTCAGGAGCAGGTCCCCGGCTTCGTGGCCGTAGGTGTCGTTCACTTTTTTGAAATGGTCGATATCGAGCATCAAGATGGCGATAGGCAGGTCGTCGCGTTGCGCGCGGGCGATTTCCCGCGCTAAGGTTTCATCCATGAAACGGCGGTTGTATAAACCGGTCAAAGGGTCGCGGATGGCCTGCTCGCGGAGACGCGCCTGAAGCTGTTCGATTTCGGCTATTTTGGTTTCTAATCGTTTATTTACGCGCCGCAGGCTTTGTTGGGCTTTGCGCCGTTCGTTGAGCGATTGTTGCACTTTGCCAAATAAGCGTGCATTTTCGATGGCAATGGCGGCCTGGACGCTAAAGGCTGCCAGTCGCGTGGCATGTTTTTCGGTGAAAAAGCCTGGCGTTGCGCTGTCCAGGCTGATAAAGCCAACGACTTTGTCTTTGATGATGATGGGCGCGCCGACGTAAGATTGTATCCACAAGGCTTCAGGAATCTTTGCCCAGCCGGGGTCTTGCAGCGTATAGGGAATAACAATCGGTTTCTTTGTGATATACATTTCACGCAGATTATGAATCTCTTTGTACTTGAATTTTAGTTGCTTAACCGACCTGGGTGAGATGCTGAAGTTTTCATACCCTCTGATGCCTGTGTAATGCACATATTGTCCTTCAATCAGGCTGATATTGGCGGCGTCGTGCGGCACGACCTGGCCTACATTTTCCAAGATGAGTTGCAAAATTTTATCCAACTCCAGACTGGAGGTGAGAATTTCGGCGGTGCGGGTGAGCGTTTCGGCCAGGAGTCGCTGCTCGCGCTCGGCTTCGTGCGCCCGGCGTCTTTCGGTAATATCCAATCCCAGGCTGGCCATGCCAATACTCTGACCGCTCGCGTCTTTGAGGGCGATATTCGTCCAGGAAATAATCAGGTTCTGGTCTGAACGAGTGGAAAGAGTGGTTTCATGCCGCGAGACAATCGTCCCATGCCTGATTGCACGCGAAAAATTTCGGCGGGCATCTTCTCGGCTATCTTTGATGAATATCTCGAACCAGTTCTGACCCAAGATGTCCTCGCGTTCCCATTCAGTGACTTCGAGAAAGTGGTTGTTGCAAAAGGTGATATTTCCTTGCGCATCCAGCATAATTGCCAGCAGGTGGATATTTTCTAAAATTTCTCTAAATCGCCGCTCTGTTTCGCGCAACGCCATTTCGGCTTGTTTGCGTTTGGTCACATCGAGGACAAAGCCAATGGTTGATTCCACCTGGCCTTTTTCGTTAAAGGTGGGAGAAACGGTGATCTCACCCCAAAAGCACTCACCCTGGGCGTTGATATATTGGTTTTCGATGTGATATTGTTCAATTTCTCGTTGTATCAGGGCGCGGTGCTGCTCACGGTTGAAAAAGATGTGGTTGGAGTGGAGGTACATGGCTTCCTCCTGGCCGATTAATTCCGCCGGTTCGACGCCGAGCATGGCAGCCCAGCGGTCGTTGACAAACTGATAACGCCCATAGCGGTCAGTGACCCTGATACCCAGCCCGGCGTAATCGAAAATTAATTTGAGTTGCGCGCGGCCCTTGCGTAGTTCTTCCTCCACCTTTTTGCGCTCGCTGATATCCATTTGGGCTACCAGCAGGCATTCTTCCCCCTGATACATAATTTTTCGAAATGATGAAATCACCCAGCGCGATTTTCCGCCGGCGGTGTGCATGCGCAGTTCAATTCCATCTACTTTTTGGCTGGTTTGAATTTGTTCAACCAGCTTTTGCCGGTCAGTAACATCGTCATAAAAACTGAACGTTTGAAACGCATTCAGGTTTTTCCCTTGCAATTCGTAAAATTCAATCCCTACCGGGTTGGCGTATCGGATTCGGCCATCTGTCAGCGTGGTGATTGCCAGGGGAAAGGGGGCGGTTTTCAGGATATTATCGAGCGTTTCCTGGCTGTGAAGCAGGTCTTTTTCGACCTGTTTCCGCTCGGTGATGTCGTGCAGCACAATCAACCAGCCTCGCTCCTGACCGCGTTTGTTGGTGATAGGAATGCTTTCTACATCATAATATCGGTCGAATGGGAGGGGAATATGTATTTGCTGGCGGATATCGCTATTGAGAATAAGTTCTCGTAGTGGATGGAAAGGCGGCAGGACATCGGTCAGAACCTGCCCAAACGCGTCTTTGCGTTCAACCCCAAGAATTGCCTGGGCAGAAGGGTTCAGGTCAACAATCCGGTTTTGCGCATCGAGGGTGAAGATTGCATCGCGCAGGTGTTCCAGCACCAGGTCGCGGGCCAGGGGGACGATTTCCAGGATGCGATAGCGCAGAATACCCCAGCCCAGCACCAGGCCGCTCAACGCGTAGGCGAGCGGATGCAATTCTAATCCGTTTGGTGAAAATTGTTCCGATGGGGCAATGGCTGCCTGGGCAAAGTTGCTCAGCCAGGGGGCCAGCGCGCCGAGCGTTAACATCCAGGCTTGAGCGCGCAAGGTGGGAGAAAGCTTTAAAATGGTGCGCGCCAAGATGGCAGTGGCAATCAGCCGCAAGGCGTAGTAATACAACAAAAAAACCAGGAACAAAGAAGCCCCGCTTGCGCCGAGAGGCTTCCAGAACAGAAAATGGCTTTCATTGGTGTATGCCAGCAGGGCTGCGGCGACAGGCACGAACCATAGCAAGTGCATGGTTGCGCGCCGGATGAGTTTTTGCTGCCACACATATTCCAGGATAAAAACCAGATACAGAACGGAGGAAACGCCTGCTCCCAGAATTTCTACTGCTTGCCAGGTATTTTGCTGCTGCGGGCCGGCGATAATTTTTGCCCCAGCGCTGGCTGCCCAAACCATGACTGATGCCATGAGCAACATTAAAGGAAGGCTGCCCGGCTGCGCGCGCTGCCGCCAGGCCACCAGCGCAATGACCGCGGCGGCAAACGCGCCCGCAAATTGCGCGCCGGCCAAGATTGTTTCGAGTTCTGTCATGGTTGCCATTCCAGACTCTGGCGTAGATGTTCTTTTCTCAAAGTCGCCGGTGGAATCGGTCCATCAGCAAGTTGTATTTCAGGCGGCGCGCTTCAATTTCTCGCTGCAAGGTTTTGCGCTCTTCTTCGGTGGTTGTCTGTTTCAACTGTTCCTGCAAGGCTTCGATGTCTTTGAGCATTTGGACTTCTTCGGGGACGAAATTGTTGCTCTTCAGCAATCCATACCCTACCCGAACCTCTTCGGGTGCATTGAAATAGTCGTCCAAATCCAGTTTCTTGCCCTGGCCGGGCAAGTTTTGGAACTCGCCGCGCTCGATGGCTTCACGCAGTATTTCATCGATTGATTTGGTCATCATGCTCCTTGTAAAGAAAGTACACTTTTAACATCATATTTGTTTTCTGCCAAGATTGCAATTCTGGGTCTGGCGTCGTGGTAAACTACAGCAAGAATTTTTATCAGGAGTGAACGATGACCACCTTGCTGTACCAAACCGATGCTTATCTCAAGGAGTTCAACGCGGTCATTACGGCTGTTGATGAAGCCACGCGGGCGGTCGTTCTCGACCAATCGGTATTTTACCCCGGCGGGGGCGGGCAACCCTGCGATTTTGGGACGCTTTCTATCAGCGGCATGACGTATCTGGTGACGCAAGTCAAGAAACAGGGCGCGGATGTGTTGCACTTCTTGGGCGGAGAAGCCCCGCTCCCGGCGGTTGGCGCGGCTGCGGCGGGCGTCATTGACTGGGAACGCCGTTACAACCTGATGCGCACCCACACTGCCCTGCATATCCTGTGCGGGTGCGTCTTCCGCGATTATGGCGCGTTGGTGACGGGCGGCAACATGGACCCGCTCGAGGGCCGCATGGATTTTGAGTTTGAAACCCTGCGCGGGGAGCTGGTGGGCGAAATTGAAGCCGCCGTCAACCGAGAGGTGGCTGCCGCGCGCGAGGTGCGCGTCAACATCCTGCCGCGCGAGCAAGCCTTTCAGATTCCCGACCTGATTCGCACCAAAATCAACCTGCTGCCCGAAGGCATATCCGAAGTGCGCACCGTCGAAATCGTCGGGCTGGATTTGCAAGCCGACGGCGGGACGCATGTTCGAAATACATCGGAAGTAGGCAATATTAAGGTGGTTGATTATAAGTCGAAGGGCGCAATCAACAAGCGCATCTACATCAAAATCTCGTAATGCGGAATTTATTCCGTGCTTTTGCCAGGTGGCATTTCCAAGAAACCATGAAACGAATTTTTATATTCCCGCTTATTTTATTGGCGTTCACCGCCTCCTGCGCCCAACCAACCCCAGACCCGCAGGCGCAAATTCGGGCAGCGGTGGCAGCCACGCTGGCGGCCATTCCAACCAACACGCCCGTCCCCATCCCCACGCCTTATCCAACCCCAACGCTGGTTTCACTGGTCAACCTGTTTTGTTCCTACCGGTTTTGCATCGGCCACCCGCAGGATGCGTACCTGATTGACCAGGGCGCGCGGCGCAACCCGCCCATCCCCAGCACCTATGACTACGGCGTTTTGTTCAGTTACAGCACCAGCCTGTTCCTGCAAATGGCCTGGACGTTGAGCGGCCCATCCTTCGACCCGCAAGCGACGATGCGGCTGATTATGGATGCGAGCGAGCAATTTCAGGGCGGGATGGAAACGATTTTGACACCGACCCTGAATGTTTTCTATCATCCCATCACCGTTTCCAGCCAGTCGATGCTGCCCTTCGGCGGGATGGCGGCCTGGCAGTGCGGCGGGCGCGATTTTGTCTGGAAGGTCTATACCCCGCAAGACGGCATGGGGCCGGAACTGCTCAAACAGGCGGTCGAGAAGTTCAGGTGTGAATGAAGAAGAAATTTGAACAAGATCACAGTCGCTTTGGAAGAGACTGTCATCTTTTCTTTCATGCTAAAACCGCTTCCCTGGCCTGTTTGAAGTGCGCGCGGTCGTGTTCGACCATGAACCCGGTCAGTTCGCGCAGGTGGGTGGGGCCGAGGATGGTGTGCCGGGCCGGGCGTTCCCATTCCTCGGGAGAAATCGCTTTGAGTTTTTCCACCAGCCGGGCGCGGGCGGCGACGAATTCCCGGAAGGCCTCCTCGCCGTCTTGTTCGAGATAGCGGCGCTGTTCGGCCCAGGGGTCGGTATTTTGACCAGTGATAATGGGGTTTTCTCCGTTCAGCACGGCCTCGACGCGCGGCAGGTTGACCTCGGCTTCGACATCGCGCAGGTGACAAAGAATCTCGTTGAAGGCCCATTCGCCTGGCGCGGGACGCAGAGTCCACTTTTCGGATGGGGTGATGCGGGTGAGATGGTGCATCAGCGCAGGCGCAGCATGAAGCGCGGCGACCAGGGTGGAGGGGGAGGAGAAGTCTGCTTTCAGCCCCGAAATATCTGTTGTTTCGAGAAAGCTTCTTAAATCCGCCAATGTCCCCTGCGGGATTCCCTCCGCGTCTGGCGAAACCTGCCCATCGGATTTGAGCCAGAAGACCGGGATGCCGGCCTGTCGGGCGGGGATGACATCGCGCTCGATGCTGTCTCCAACCATCAGCAGGGGACTCTCCCCATCCCAACCCAGGTGGCCGAGGAATTCGCCAAAATAGGAGACCGATGCCTTGGCAAAGTGAAAGGTTTGGAAGTCGGAAATCAGACGGAAGGGGTAGTTTTCGGGGGCCAATTCGGCCCAGCGCAGACGGTGCAAGATGGCCTTGCGTGGGAAGAGCGGGTCGGTGGCGACAGACACGTCCCAGCCGCGCGAGAGCGCCCATTCGACCAGCGAGACGGCCTCGGGGCGCGGGCGGGTGAGTGGCTGAAGGGTTGGGAAAATTTCATCGTAGAATTGTTCGATTCTCTCGGCGAGCGCCTGGCGGGTTGTTCCCAACGGTGGGTAAAATTCCTGACTGAAAACTTCTTCCAGGGTTTGGTCGGGACGTGTGCTGCGGTACATGGCCAGGGTAGAGCGCATCAGTTGCTGGAGCATTTGGTCGGGCGGCACCAAATCGGCCAGGTGCGCGGCTAATTTCTGGAAGTAAACCGGTACGAGCGATTCGATGTTTGAATCGAGCAGGGTATCGTCGAGGTCGAAGAGCAGCTGGAAGGTCATTTTTTCACTTCGAAGATGGGTGGAATGGGGTGGCATTCGCCGCAGCCGATGTGCGGCTCTTTGACATTGCGCCTGGTTTTGTTGCAATAGGCCGCGACTTGTACCCGCCGCATGAACATGGCGCTGAAGGGGCGGGTAACGGTTGGGTTCAGTTGCAAGTGTGCGCAGGCGTTGGCACGGACGATGCCCGGCACGGGGCAGGTTTTGCACAGGTCGGGCGACCAATTTTGCCCGGCGGCTTTGAGCAGGCGGCATTCTTCCACGGAACGCCCGCGAAAGTAGTCGCCATAAAAATAATTACAATCGATGCCAGAGGGAGTACGCATAGGGATTTACGATTTTCGAGTAACGATTTATCGAATTTCGAGCAACGATTTTCGATTTCGGATTGTAACATCAAAGCGAAAGCCCCGGGCGTAAATCCCAGGGCTTGTTATACAAACTTTAATCTGCCACTCAGACGCGGGTGATGTATTCGCCGGTGCGGGTATCGACCCGGATGACATCGCCTGCCTTGACGAAGTTGGGGCATTGCACTTCGACGCCGGTCTCGGTGCGGACTTTCTTGGTGACGCCGGTGGCAGTATCGCCGCGCACGGCCACTTCGGCGTACTCAACCAGTAAATCCACCGTGATGGGCATTTCGACATCGAGCGGCTCGCCCTTGTAGAAAGTCAGTTTGCATTCCATGCCTTCTTTCAGAAATTTAGCACTATCGCCTAGTATGTCGCCTTTGATGGCGGGCTGGTCGAAAGTGTCATTGTCCATGAAGTAGTACAAATCGCCGTCATTATAAAGATACTGCGAATTGTGAAAATCCAGATTGGCTTCTGGCACGCGGTCGCCAGACTGGAAGGTTTTTTCGATGTTCGCGCCGGTGCGCAGGTTGCGGGCTTTGACGCGAATGCTGGCATTGCCGCGCCCCGATTTGTTGTGGCTGTAATCCAATACCTTGAAAAGTTGGCCGTCTAGTTCGAACGTGACTCCCTTGCGTAAATCGTTTACATCAATCATGCTTTCCTCTTTCTTTATTTCTGTGCGTTACTTTTTACTTGCCTGCGGTTGGAATTGGGCGGCGGGATTATAGCACTGGAGGGGCAGGCTTGGCAAGGCAGTCTCAGGATTTTACGGTTTCGATAATTTCTGCCACTAAATCGTAGCGGTGGAATTGGGGCATGATGTAGATGCCCTGCCCCCACGCTTTGATTTGCTGGATGAGTTCGATGGAGATTTTCACGCCTTCAGCGGATGCCGCTTCTCCGGCTTTGTGAATCCGCTCCATCGTCTCCTCGGGAATTACAATCCCTGGCACTTCGTTTTGCAGGAAATTGGCATGTCGCACGCTGACGAGCGGCAGCACGCCCACCAGCACGGGCTTATCGAGCGGCGCGCCGTTGACTTCGGCAAATTTATTGAGAAAGGCTTTGGCCTTTTCGGGGTCGTAAATGGGCTGGGTCAGGAAGAAATCGGCCCCGGCTTTGAGTTTGCGCTTCAGGTTTTTGATTTCGCTTTCGGGGTCGGGCGGGCAAAGATTGAGGGCCGAACCGACAAAAAAACTGGTCGGCTGCCCAATGGAGGTGCCGGAATGGTCGAGACCGAGGTTGAATCCCTGTTTGATGAGTTTGATGAGGCCGGATGGCACCAAATCGTAGTTGTCGGCGGCTTCGGGGTAGTCGCCAATCGAGGTGGGATCGCCCATGACGACAAAGACGTTGCGAATGCCCAGGGCGTGCGCGGCCAGCAGGTCGCCCTGCACGCGCAACAGGTTGCGCCCGCGTGTGGGAAAATGGAGCGTGGTCTCGATTTCGACCTGGCGCTGGATGACATCGCACACTGCCCAGGCGGACATTCTCATGCGCGCCATCGGGCTGTCGGCTACGTCAATCACATCGGCTCCGGCTTCCTTGAGCAGCGAGGCGGCTGCAACCAGTTTTTGGGTGGCCAGGCCGCGCGGCGGGTCCATTTCGACGGCAAAAACGAATTTTCCTGCGGTCAGTTTTTGCGCCAGCTCAGAGGGGGCTTCGGCAGGTTCGCGCTCCGCTGCTTGCGCGGCGACCAGGCTGACGGGTTCGACCGTGACCATCGAAGCGACATCCAGCGTTTTTCGCATGGCGGCGATGTGTTCCGGCGTCGTCCCACAACATCCGCCGATGACATTTGCCCCGGCTTGCCAAAATTCCAGGGCGTAATCGCGGAAATATTCGGGCGCGGCAGCGTACATCACGCGCCCGCCGACGTGTTCGGGCCATCCGGCGTTGGGCTTAATCCAAAAACGCGCGTTTGGGACGGCGCGGCGCATTTGGCGCAGGATACGGATGAGTTGGGCCGGGCCGCCTGAGCAGTTGACGCCGATGACATCTGCCTTGGCCTCGTGGAGAGCGCGCGCCACTTTTGCCGGGTCGTCGCCGAGCAGGGTACGGTCGTCGCGGGTGAAGGTCATGCTGGCGACGATGGGGGTTTCGGGCAGGGCGGCTTTGGCGGCGGCGATGGCTTCGACGGTTTCGTACAGGTCGGTCATGGTCTCGATGACGATTAAATCCACCCCGGCCAGGGCTTCAATTTGTTCGGCGAAGGCGGCACGCGCTTCGTGTAGTTGTACCTTTCCGTAGGGGACAATCCGCACGCCAAGCGGGCCGACATCTCCGGCTACTAGCACCGGTTTGCCAGATTCTTCCACGACGCGGCGGGCGATTTCAACCCCGGCACGGTTGATTTCGGTGATTTGGGCATCCAGGCCGTGTTTGTGCAGCTTGTAGCGGTTGGCGCCGAAGGTGTTGGTGAGAATAATCTGCGCCCCGGCTTCGATGTATTGGCGGTGCACATCCGCAACTTTAGCCGGGTCGGTGAGATTGAGTTTATCGAAGCAGTGGGTATGCTCCACACCGTGAGCGTGGAGGAGAGTCCCCATGGCGCCATCGGCGAGCAGGGGGGTGGGGGATTGGAGGAGGGTGAGGAATTTGTTCATGAGTGCTCCAGTAGGACAAGATATTATCTTGTCCTACTACATTGGATATTTTGAGTATGACCACTGCCAATCTGTCCACACGCGGCACAACCCCGCTTTGACCGGGTTGTGCAAAACATATTTCACAACTCGTTCCAACTCGGCATCGTTACGGATAAAGTGGTCGTAGCTTTCATGCTGCCAGAAGAGGCCAGTCTGCCCAAGAATCTTGTTCGACTGTTTGGCTGAGTTGCGCTTGATGTTGTGTAAGATTTCAGACAGGCTATACTCCTGATTTGCTGTTTTTTCAAACGGTGTGAGAACAAGATGAACGTGATTGGGCATGATGCAATAGCAAATGACATCAAACCATTTGCCATCATGAAACCGGATGGAATTTGCTACCGTTGCGGCAATTTCAGGTTCTCGTAAATAGAAGTCGCCGGTTCGAGCCTGGTCGAGGGCATCGTCCCATTTGGCAAACCACTTTTTTCGCTCTATTTTCTGACGCTGGCGTTTTTCATCGTTGTTGGCAATTTTGCCAATTGCGACTTCAATCGCAGTGCGTTCTTCTTGTAGTTTTTCTAAAACTTCCGGCGGCAGTGAGTTTGCAAGGCGGAACGTGATGAAAAAAGTTGCTCCGGGCGGCTGGATGTGTGGCAGGTGGCGCCGGTAGTAGGCCTGGTAGCGAAGTTTGTTCATGCTTCATCCCTGGGCGGTAGGACAAGATATTATCTTGTCTACCTTGTCCTACTTCATCAACTGTTCCACCCGGCTTTCGCCGACGCTGTAATACTTGGCCTGCGGGTGGTGGACGATGATGGCGGCGGTGGATTGTTCAGGGATGAGTTGGTAGGCCGGGCTGAGGCTCATGCCCAACTCCGATTCGGCGGGGAGCAGGTCGAAGACTTTGCGATGGTCTTCCAATTCCGGGATGGCAGGGTAGCCCCACGAGTAGCGTTTGCCCTGGCCTTCTGGCAGACCCAGTTCGCGGCGGATGTGGCGGTGCAGGTATTCGGCAGTCGCTTCGGCAGTTTGGACGGCCAGCCCATGCACGAAGTAGGCTTCGGTGTAGTCGTGAGCGGCTTGCAGGGCGTCAAACTTCTCGCTGGCTTCTTGCCCGACGGTGACGACCTGGAATGCGACAACATCCATTTGACCGGAATCGACCGGGGCGAAGTAGTCGCTCAGGGCGAGGTAGTCGCCGTGGGGTTGGCGGGGGAAGGAAAAACGAGTGAGGGGTTGAGGAGATGATGAGAGGCTGGCAGGGTCGTAGATAACGAGGTCGTCGCCATCCGATTGGCAGGGGAAGTAGCCATAGACGGCTTGCGGTTTGAGCCAGCCAGTTTTCATCGCGTCGCGCTTCATGCGTTCGAGGCGGGCGTCGAAGTCGGCTTTGAGTTTGGTCCACTCGTCGCCGTGCGTGTTCTTTGCGCCCCAGGAAAGGCGGTAGAGTTCGTTGATGTTCAGGTGCTGGAAAACCATTTCGAGCGGCATGGCGCGGAC
>CAYRBO010000037.1:0-30555 GCA_964422545.1 uncultured Anaerolinea sp.
TGACCGCCACCCCAACCGGCACGGCCACCCTGACCCCCACGCCCCTGCCGCCGACCTTGACCGCTACCCCAACCAGCACAGCCACCCTGACCCCCACGCCCCTGCCGCCATCAGTTACGCCTACTGCCACTCACACTGGTACGCCGACTCGCACCAGCACCGCCACTGCCACGCCGACCTCCACGTCAACCAGTACTGGCTGGTTCAGCCCGTCAGAAAATACTGCGGTGACGGGCGGCGACGCGAACGGTTACGAGGTCAACGCGTTTTATGCGTATGCCGATGATGGTTTGTATGCTGTCGATAATAATAGCGGCACAGGAACAGGTACCTCCTGCACGGGCAGCGGCAAAGACAAACATGGCTTTTTCAATTTTGGCATCAGCCTGCCAGGGTTGGCGGTCATCCAGGGTATCGAAGTCCGCCTGGATGCGTTCGTGGATAGCACCGCCAACTCTCCCAAGATATGCGTCCAATTGTCCTGGAATGGCGGCTCCAGTTGGACGGCTGCCAAAGCGACCACGACCCTGGGGACAGTCGAACAGACCTACATCCTTGGCGGGCCAAACGACCTGTGGGGCCGCAGTTGGACGCTCTCGCAACTGTCCGATGCCAACTTCCGGGTGCGTGTCGTCAATGTTGCCAGTTCAACCGCGCGCGATTTCTCGCTCGATTGGATTGCCGTTCGCATAACGTACCGATAGGGAGGAAGATGTTAAAAGACCGCGTGGTTATCACCGGCCTGGGCGCCATCACTTCCCTCGGTACGCTGGCGGACTTTTGGGAAGGTCTGCTGGCCGGGCGTTCCGGGATTCGTCCCATCAGCGCCTTCGACGCGTCTGGGCTGAAAGCTCCTATTGCTGGGGAAGTACGGGGGTTCGACCCGTCCGATTACGATATTCCGCCCAAGAGCGCCCGACGCATGTCGCGCGCTTCCCTGCTGGCTCAGGCAGCCGCCAAAATGGCATTGGCCGACGCTGGTTTGGCGGTGGGTGACATCCAGCAATGGAGTGAGCGCTGCGGCGTCTCGCTTGGAACTGCCAATGCGGGATTTGAACTTCTGCTCGAAAGCTCGCTTGGGTATCGGCTCAAAGGTAGCCGCATCCTGCCGATGGCGTTGATTAACGGCCTGCCGAACATGCCCAGCCATTACGTCAGCGCATATACCGGCGCGACGGGTCCGTTCTACACGATTTCAGCCACATGCGCCAGCGGAACTCAGGCCATTGGGGTAGCGCTGGACCAGATTCGGGCTGGCCGGGCCGATTTAATGTTCGCGGGCGGCGTGGATACCCTCATCCATCCGGATGTGATGATGGCCTTCGAGTCGATGACGGTGTTGGCGGGCAAATACAGTCAGCAACCCGAACGCGCCAGCCGTCCCTTCGATGCCGAGCGGGATGGATTTGTGATGGGCGAGGGCTGCGGCATCCTGGTGCTGGAGCGGCTATCGCACGCCCAAGCCCGCTCGGCGCGCATCTATGCCGAGGTGCTGGGTCATGCCACTTCATCGGATGCTGGTCACAGCGCCGCGCCGGATGCTGAAGGACGGGGTGCTGCCGATGTTATGCGTTGGGCGTTAGAAGACGCAGGTTGTCAGGCTGAAGAAGTGGACTATATCAACGCGCACGGAACCGGCACGCAGGCCAACGACGTGGCCGAGACCCGGGCGATTAAGCGCGTCTTTGGCGAGCGCGCTTATCATATTCCCGTCAGTTCGACCAAGAGCATGATTGGTCATTGCATGGGCGGTTCTGGCGCGCTGGAAGCAATTGCCTGCGTAAAATCTTTGCAGGAAGGCATGGTACATCCCACTATTAATCTGGAGAATCCTGACCCTGACTGTGATCTGGATTATGTCCCCGGTCAGGCACGCAGGCTCGATGCGCGGATTGCGATGTCGAACAGTTTTGGGCTGGGCGGGCAGAACGCATGTCTGGTTTTGGGCCCTTACCACGATTGATTTTGGGGTATCTTCTCATTATCTTGAAGACACCATTTTGGGTGCTTTTTGGACAAAACACACTCCCGAAGGGTGCCTTCGGGAGTGTGCGATTAATTCCCCGTTGCCTTAACCGGCAGTTGCAGGTAAAACGTACAGCCAGGATAATTGACTTCGTCGTGCCCGGCGCTCTCCACCCAGACTTTGCCGCCGTGCGCGCGCGCCACCCCGCGTACAAGCGACAGTCCCAGGCCGGGACCGCCGCCCTTGAAACTGGTCTTGCCGGTGGAGTGCAGCGCCACGCTGCCCACCTGATAGAACTTCTCGAAAATCAGTTCGTGGTGTTCGGGGTCGAGGCCGATGCCGGTATCTTGCACGGCCACCTCCGCGCCGGGAATGTCGCCCTCCATTGTGACCGGGCCGGCTCTCAGTGTCACTTTGCCGCCATCTGGGGTGTATTTAATGGCGTTGATTGCCAGTTGGTAGAGCGCTTTTTCAACCAGCCCTGGGTCGGCATGGATGATGGGGGTGTCCTCCGCGTATTCCATGCGCATTTCAATCCCGCGTTCGGCGGCGGCTTTGCCCAGGCTGTTGACCAGTCCTTGCAGCACGCGCTTGAGCAGAACCGGTACAGAGGCTACCTTGAGAGTCTCAGCGTCGATGCGGGTTACATCCAGCATCATATTGACCACCTCGTGCATCCGGTCGGCGCCTTTTAGAATGCCATCCACCATATCATCTAGCGAAGGGTTCGATTTGACTTCGGGGGAGGCGCGCAGCAGGTTGCCGTATCCCTTGATGATGGTCAGCGGCGTGCGCAATTCATGCGCTGCCACCTGGATAAATTCCAGTTTGTTGCGGTCCATCAGGCGCAAGACTTTGTTGTTTTTTTGCAGTTCGGTAATCGCCATCTGGTCGTTGGCGCGGATGCGGTCGAGCGTGATGCGGATGATGTCAATTGCCATGGCTGGGCTGCGGCTCAGGATAGTCTCGAAGTCGCGCTTTTCCATTTCCAGCACAGTACATTCGGTGGTGGTACGCACGGTTGCCGCGCGCGGCGCATTTTGGATGAGAGCCATCTCTCCGACCAGGTCGCCTTTCCCACCGATGCGCAGCACGCGCTCGGCTTCCTCGTCAGTAATTTTTTTGGTGATAATCACATTGCCATCGGCTATGATGTAAAAGATGTCCTCATATGCGCCTTCCTGGCATAAAACATGTCCCGGCGGATAGGTGCGAATCTCCGTCAGGTCTGCCATTTCGCGCAGTTCTTCGTCTTTCAACCCTTTGAAGGCCAGCCGCAGCAAGGAAATTTTATCGTAGGGGGGCGCATCGCTCATCGTTGCATAGTATAACCACCTCCCCAAGGCGTGACAACCTCTGGCAGCGCCAAAAATGATGATGAAATCATGTCAAAAAATTACGGGCTGGGTGGCGTGCGTCTAGAAGGCAAGTTGAAATGCAGATTCAACGTTGCAAAAACGATTACAGGCTAATATGTTGAACATAGGTAATTACTACTAGATGCTAATCGATTGAGCCTGAAACCGTCATGATGATTGCGCGCAAACGTTCCGTATGTTTTATTTTGCCTGGCTTGAACCGCCTGAATCTTGGCATGCAGCCCTGGCGTTATGTGACCGAGACAGCCGCCCAGTTGTACCGCGCCGGGCATCGCGTAACCATTCTCTCCGAATCAGGCCCGCGCGCGCTGACGGGGTTCAATGGCGTGCCGGTCAGGCCGCTTCGCTCGACGGGGCAGACGTTCTGGTGGCGCAACGCCGAATTACATAAGTCGATAGAGATTCTCAAGCCCGATGTGTTGGTGTGGAGCCTGGATTTGACCAGCTTCTTGCACCAGGATTACCGGCTCTGGAGCGACCGCCCGCAGGTGGGGTTTTTCCCATTCCCAATATACTCCCCGCGCGAAATTTTGCGTCCCGGCTTGGCGCGGCTATTGGCGAATCGCTCTTTCAGCAAGGCGCATCTCCTGGGCGCATTCTCTCCCCGCTGGCTGCTGCGCGCCCGCGGGGCCCGAATGGGTTTGAATGTGTATATCACGCAGACCGAAATCACACGCTGGGCTCTATATGCCATCCTGCAAAAAATCCCGGTGCGCGCTATCCTGCCTGGGGTCGATTCTGTCTGGCTTGGTGGGCAGGTTCGCTCCAATGGCATGCGCGCCCACCTTGACCTGACCAGGGATGATTTCGTTGTTTTATATTTCGACTCACCGGCCCCGCTGCGCGGGCTGCCGGTTCTGGTCGATGCGCTGGCGCGCGCCCGGCAACAGGCTCCTAACATGAAGCTGGTGGTTCTCAATCGCCGCTATCTGGGCGAAACCCGCCCGGCCAGCCAATCGCTGGAAAGCCTGATTATACAACGAGGACTGGGTGATGCGGTGCGCTTTGTGGATGGCGCGTTGGAGCCAGACGTGTTGACCGATATTGTACGCGCTAGCGACCTGACGGCGCTTCCTTACGAACTGATTCCTTCTGACGCGCCGCTGGCAGTGCTGGAAGCAGTGGCTGCCCGCAAGCCGATATTGACCTCGCGGCTGGCCGGCCTGCCCGAACTGGCCTCATATGGACGCGCCTTCTTGGCCGAGCCAGGCGACCCGGACTCGGTAGCAGATGCGCTGCTCGAAGCCTGGCGGCAGGCTCCAGCCGAGTTTACGCCACGCCCAGGCGCCGTGCGCGGCTGGGAAACGGTCGGCGCGGAATGGTCAGACTTCATCCAGTCATTATAGCCATCAAAAAAGCCGCTCGAAAGGGCGGCTTTTTTATTGGCGACTTTTTATGCCCGGTCTATCCACCCAAAGCCGTCTCAAGACGGCTAAACCTGGCTATCCAGTCCGCTTAAGCGGACTTTGTACTGGCAGCCCGGAGATTTATCTTCTTCGGGCGGAGCCGTGATTGTGAGGAGTTTCGGATTGGGCCTAAAGACTGCTTCGTCGGCCTGCGGCCTTCTCGTACTGCCACTGTTTCAACAGGCCTCCATAGTCGGAGGCCTGTTTTGTTTGCCCAAATATGACAAAAATCACTTGACAAAAAATAGTAACTTGTTTACTATTTACTGGTAGTGAATTGAAATTGGTGTCCCTGTGCCTGTAATAGCACAAAAACGCCAAAAATCAAGAAAGGAATGTCATATGAATTTATACCTGCGTCTTGCATGGCGCAACGTCTGGCGGCAGCGCCGGCGCACGCTCATCATTGCCCTGGCAATGGGGGTTATCATGTCGATGCTGGTGCTGTACGATGGATTAATCGGCGGTTTCGAGCAAGCCATCTATGGCAACGCCATCCAACTGTTGGGCGGCAATATCCAGGTTCATGCGCCGGGCTACAACGAAAAGGTCGGGCGCAAGCCCCTGCTCCCGCTGGCCGACCCAGACGCGCTCATTCGGATTGCCGAAAGCCACGCAGATGTGGTCTCCGCCTCCAAGCGGATTGTCACCAGCGGCATTGTCACCAACCGTGAGGGCGCGTTTGCCGTCTCGATTGTGGGGGTCGAACCCGAAAAAGAAGCCCGCATCAGCCCGGTCGCGCAGAATATTACGAAGGGTCGCTATTTGGGACCGGAAGCCGAGGACTATATCGTCATCGGTCAGGGGCTGGCAACTGCCATGAGCGTGAACGTGGGTGACCGAATCTCGATGGTGGCGCGTTCCACCCATGAGCAGACCCGCCAACGCACCATGACCATCATCGGCATTTACGATGTCGGCGTGCCGAGCGTCGAAAAAGGCACCATTTATCTTTCGCTGGCCGAAGCCCAGAACCTGTTTGGGCTGGGCGGCCAGGTCACGGAAGTCGTCATCTCGCTCAAGCAAATCGGACAGGAGGCTGGCGTGGTGAGTTACATCAACAACCATCTGACCGGTTACGAAGTGGATACCTGGATTAACTCTTTTCCCGAGTTGAAGCAGACGATGGACATGAAAACCGGCGTAATGGGCGTGTTTGGCGTCATCATGCTGTGCGTGGCTGCCATCGGTATCCTCAACTCGCAGATGATGGCCGTCTTCGAGCGCACCCGTGAAATTGGCGTGTTGGGCGCGCTGGGCATGAAACCGGGTGGCGTGATGCTGCTATTCCTGCTCGAAGGCACGCTGATTGGCCTGATGGGCGCTGTCATTGGCGCAATTCTCGGAACAGCCATTAATGGCCTGATGGCTTACTTCGGCATCGATTATGGCGGCTTTGCCGACCTGACCGAGTACACCGCTCTCATCAGCGGGCGCATCTACTCACAGATGGCGCCGCTCAAGGTCTTGCAGCACGGGGTCACCGTGTTGATTATCGCTACCCTGGCTGCATTCCTGCCCGCCCGCGACGCTTCCCAGCGCGAACCGGCGGCCGCGCTCCACCACGTATAGGAGGCCGACCATGTTCAACTATCTCAAAATGGCCTACCGCAACCTGTTGCGTCACCGCCGCCGCTCGGCGCTGTCGGCGCTGGCGCTGTCTATCGCCCTCGCGTTGCTCTTATTCATGGCCGCTTTCTTCAAAGGCGAAATGCGAAGTTCGATGGAAGACACCCTGCGGCTGAGCAGCGGGCATCTCCAGGTGCGCGATGTCGATTACGACCCCGACAAATCTAGCGTAGCCTGGGGTTATCTCATCGAAAACCCGGCTCAGGTTGCACAGCAGATTGCCGCGCTCGGTCCGGTTAAATTCGCAACTCCGCGTTTGTTTGCCAGCGGAATCGTCTCAGTCGGCAACGATTCGGCCGGCGTCCAAATCATGGGCGTCGACCCGGCTTCGGAGGCCAACGCTCCCTACCGGGTTGTTTCTGGCGAATTCCCCAGTGCCGACGACCGCAACGGCATCCTGATTGGCTATCCCCTGGCCGAATCGCTGGGGCTGCGGGTTGGCAGCCAGTTGAGCCTGCTGGTCAACACCTCCGAAGGGCAGGTGGATGAGCAGCCGTTCGTTGTGCGCGGCATTTTCTCCACTGGCTCCAGTACCTATGACAAAGGCATCGTGCTGCTGCCGCTTGCCAAAGCCCAGGCTTTTTCCAGAGCAGGCGACCGCGCCAGTATCATCTTCGTCATGCTGCACGACCGGGAACAGGCGGATGCCGTCGCGGCAGCCATCACCAGCCCGGCATATAAAGTCGAAACCTGGCAGGAAATGAACGAATTGCTTGTGCTGGTCAACGATTTTTCGAACGCCTACATCATGATTCTCAACCTGATTATCCTGGGCGTGACCGTCACCGTGATTGTCAACACGATGTTGATGGCCGTCTTCGAGCGCACCCGCGAAATCGGCATCTTGGCCGCGTTGGGCATGAAAGGCCGCCAGATTATCACCCTGTTTCTCTCTGAAGCCGCCCTGCTGGCACTGGGTGGGGTTATCGTTGGGTTGCTGGCGGGCTGGGCGCTCTCGGCCTATTTTGGCAGCGTTGGCATCTATTTTGGCGATATTGGTGTCAGCGGGATGATTATGGGCGACCGCATTTACCCATATCTGATGTTGGAGGATGTCATCGAACTGGTCCTGACCGCCTTCATTGTCACCATCCTGGCATCCTACTATCCCGCGCAAATCGCATCCCGCATGGAACCAGTCGAAGCGCTGCGGGCGGAGAAATAGGCAAGTAAACAAGTAAACAGGTAAACAAGTATTTTGGCTGTCAAAGAATTCGGATTAACCAACCAGCAAACCGGACAATCGGATAACCGTCGAACCGGAACACAGGAGTAAAAAAATGGAAGTCGCAAAAGTCGAAAATGTCAGCCGCGTCTATAAAATTGGCGAAGTCGAAACGTATGCCTTGCGCGGCGTGAATCTCACCATCGAAAACGGGGAATTTACCGCCCTGGTGGGGCCGTCTGGCTCCGGCAAGACCACCCTGCTGCAACTGATTGGCTGTCTCGACCAGCCGACCAGCGGCTCGGTTTGGGTTAACGGGAACGATGTCACCCGTCTGAACCGCAACCAGCGCGCCGACATCCGCAAAGGCCATATCGGATTTATCTTCCAGTTCTTTGCGCTGATTCCCACCTTGAGCGCCTACGAGAATATTGAAATGCCGCTTTTGTTGAATGGACATAGCGCCAAAGAACGCCACGAGCGCGTGATGGAACTGCTCAAAGCGGTGGACCTGCTCGACCGCAAGGATAACCGTCCCGACCAGATGAGCGGCGGCCAGCAGCAGCGTGTGGCCATTGCCCGCGCCCTGGCCCCCAAACCGGCCCTCATCCTGGCCGACGAGCCAACCGCCAACCTCGACACCACCAACGGCGAACAGGTCATGGAAATTATGACCAAACTCAACAAAGAAACCGGCGTGACCTTTGTTTTTGCCACCCACGACCCGCGCGTCATCAAATATGCCCGCCGCGTCATTACCCTGCGAGATGGTTTGATCGCCCAAAACGGCATTGGGCAGGCAAAGTAAAGCGTGATAGGTTTCGATAGTCTTCAGGTCGAAAATCAACTTATCAAAACCCAACAGCGTGACCTGCGTATAAATACCCATACTTGTTTCGAAAAGGTATTTATTCCCAAGGTCCAGGAGAGAAGAATGAAGTTTAAGCTTTTTGTAATTGTTTCGTTGCTGCTTTTGGCGTTGACCGCATGTGGGTCAGCGGCTGGCAGCACGCCCGAAGCCTTGCCAACCGTAGCGTTGGAAGGCGGCAATGACTCCCCGGCGGCTGTGTCGGCTGCTCGCGGGGTGACTGCCTCCGGCGTGGTCATGCCTGCTCAGGAAGCGAAGATGGCTTTTGCGTTGGGCGGGATTGTCGAAACCGTCAACGTCAAAGTTGGGGATAATGTTCAGGCTGGCGATTTGCTGGTCGAATTAGACAACACCTCCATCAAACTGGAATTGGCCCAGGCTGAGCGTAACCTGCGCGAGATGACCTCCCCGGCGGCAATTGCGGCTGCCTCGCAGTCGGTAGCCAACGCCCGCAAAGAATTGGAAGACGCCCAGAAAAAGGCCGAAAGCCTGAGCTATCGCCGCGCATCCGATACCGTCATCGATAACACCCAGGCTGAAATCGACCTTGCCAAACAGGCCTTGGCGCGTGCTTCGGATGCATATCGCCTGGTACAGCGCCTGCCCGATGGCGACCCGAAGAAGGCCGCCGCGTTGCTGGCAATGACCAACGCGCAACTGCGCCTGAACTCGCTGATTGCCAGGTACAACTACCTGACCGG
Source organism: uncultured Anaerolinea sp. (assembly GCA_964422545.1). Taxonomy (GTDB): domain Bacteria; phylum Chloroflexota; class Anaerolineae; order Anaerolineales; family Villigracilaceae; genus UBA5195. Next base: position 9,115 of record CAYRBO010000037.1, read on the forward strand.
CACTCCCACCGATACCGATGCCGCCCTCATCCAGGCCCGGCTGGAGACAGCCCAGGCCGCTTACCAGGAAGCGCAGTGGTATCTTTCGGCGCTAAACGGCGAACCCGTTCCTGCCGAAGCAACCGGCGCGAAACTTGCCGCGCTGCAATCGGCTCGCGATGCAATTGCCGCCATTCAGCAGCGGCTCGACTCTACCCGCCTGCTCGCGCCTATCGATGGAATCGTGACCCGCGTTGCTGTGACAGTCGGCGAATATGCCGTCCCGGCCCAGGCGCTGGTCTTCATCAGCGATGTGGAGCATCTCCAGGTCGAAACGACCGACTTGAGCGAACGTGACGTGGTAAAGGTGGAAGTCGGCCAGCCCGCCTCGGTCTTTGTCGAGGCTCTGAACGAAACCATCACCGGCAGGGTCATCCTGATTTCGCCCGTTTCTTCCACCCTGGGCGGCGACGTGGTTTACAAGACTACGATTGAACTCGACCGCCCCTTCCCGGCTGGCCTGCGGGCCGGGATGACCGTCGATGTGACGTTTGAGCAGTAACATCCTGGCAGCGGGTGTTTGAACAGATAATCGTTAAAAGGCAAAACTCTCCGCAAGGACCTCTTTGCGGGGAGTTTTTACTTGGCTGTGACTACAGCATTTTCTTTTTTGCCAACCAACAACTCTCGCAAGCGTTGCTCTTCTTCCAGGTCGCGCACTTCTTCGGTCAGCGGGACAACGCGGTTTGCGCGTGCCAGTCCCTTACGAGGCTGGCATTTTTGTTTTATCCTTACGCATTCACTTCGGCAAAAACATACTTTGCGGCGGCATTGCCCAGGGTGACCAATTGCCCATCAATGGCGAGCGCGATGGTCTGATTGAACGGCAAAATCTCGGTCACAGTGGCGGATGCGCCGGGCATGACCTTGTGCTTTTCCAGGAATTCGAGCAGAGCGGCATTTTCCTCAGCCAGTTCGTGGATGCGGCGGATGGTCACGCTGCGCCCGGCTTCGATTTCTGTAAGCGGAATCCAATTTGCGACTGCCTGCTCGCAGCCCGGCAACGGGTTGCCGTGTGGACAGGTTTGCGGATATCCCAACTGCTCCATCAGCGCCGATTCGGTCATGGCCGAAATGGCATGTTCGAGGTGATGAGCCTCCCCGTGCAATTTCGACCAGGGCAAGGTCTGAATCATCATCCATTCCATCAGCATGTGACGGGTCATCACTGTGCGAGCGGCGGCCCAGCCTTGCTCGGTCAGGTGCGTGCCGTTCTCGCTCATGGTAATCAGCCCGTCGCGGGTCATGCGCTTGAGGGTGTTGGTGACGGTGGGCGGCGTCACTCCCAACAGTTCAGCCAGGCGCGAGCCAACGACCGGTTCCTGGTCGCGCTCCATGACATAAATCAGGGAAAGATAATCCTGGACGGTAGAACTGAGGCTCGAGATATCAAATTTGTCGGGAGAATTAGTGATATTTGTCATGGCCAAAACCCTTACTGGGAACTATGCTAACGCAGGCAGTTAGCATATACTAATTATGCAGCAATTTAATTCATTATATCATCGATGGAGTACAAAACATGTCCCCTGAACCAGTCTCAATGTCCAGCCTGACTGCCGGTGAGCACGCTACCGTTTTGTCCTTTGGCGGCGGGCGGGCGGTGCAAAACCGTCTGGCCGCGTTAGGATTTACCCCCGGCGTGGACGTGGACATGACCCAGAATTACGGCTTCGGCCCGCTAATTGTGACGGTGCGCGGTACGCGCGTAGCGCTGGGGCGCGGCGAGGCCGCGAAAATTATCGTTCGGCGCTGCTGTAAATGAATCATTCTTACAAGGCTGCTTGCTTTGGCACTTAACGGAAAAACTTCATCTCAAAGCGTAACGAAAAGTATTGAAAATCGCCTTGCGTGGGTGTAAGATACAGGGAAGTTTATAAACTCACCGAAGGAGAATCACATGGCAACCAAGAAGAAACCCGGAGTAATCGGCATTCTGACTGGCGGCGGCGACGTGCCGGGGTTGAACCCGGCTATCCGCGCTGTCACCATCCGCGCCCTGCGGGAGGGCTACCAGGTCGTTGGTCTGCGGCGCGGCTGGGGCGGGCTAACCGAGATTGTGCGCGATAAGAATTATGACAACAGCGGCAATTATACGCTTTTGTCCGAGGAAATCGTCAACCGCGCCGGGCGCACGGGCGGAACGTTCTTGCATTCCTCGCGCACCAATCCCAGCAAGGTCAAACTCAAGGATATGCCCGAACACTTGAAGGATAAATATAAAGAGGAGCGTAACGACCTGACCGAGGAAGTGCTGAAGAATCTCGATTTCCTGGGCATCGATTACCTGATTCCCATCGGCGGTGACGATACGCTCTCGTATGCCGTGCGCATGTATCAAGAAGGCGTCAAAGTGGTTGCCATTCCCAAGACGATGGATAACGATGTGCCGGGAACAGATTACTGCATCGGATTCAGCACCTGCGTCACCCGTACCATTGCGCTGGTCAACAACTTGCGCACCATCGCCGGGTCGCATGAGCGTTTCCTTGTCCTGGAAGTGTTTGGACGCTACGCCGGTTTTACCGCCATGCTGCCAACGATGGCGGGCGCGGCCAATCGCTGCGTGATTCCTGAATACAAGTTCAACATCGAACACCTGACCGAACTGATGAGCCTAGACCGCCGCCGTAACCCCAGCAAATATTCGATTTGCCTGGTCTCGGAGGGCGCCATGTTCGAGGGCGGCGAGATGGTCTTCGAAAAGATGGAGACTGATGCTTACGGACACGCCAAACTGGGCGGCATCGGCGACCTGGTTGGCGCGGCCATGAAGGATATTTCCCCGAAATTCAACAATGGGCATACAGTAGAAGTGGTCGAACAGAAACTTGGCTATATGGTGCGCGGCGGCGACCCCGATGCCATCGACTCGATTGTGCCGATGGCCTTTGGCAACCTGGCGCTCGACCTGATATTGAAAGGAATTCACGGGCGGCTGGTGGTATTGAAAAATGGCCGCTACGATAATGTGCCGTTGGATGTGGTGACTTCGAAGAAGAAACTGGTCAACGTAGAGCAGTTCTATGATACTGACCGCTATCGCCCACGCTACGAAAACTTCGAGATGAAGCCGCTGTTCATTATGACCAGCGAATTATAGTTTTTAGCCCCAAAAAAACATTTTGCGCCGCGAAAACAATCCCCGGCCTATCGCCGGGGATTTGAGATTAAGGGGCCGATTCTTAATCCGCGCTGACCGTCTGGATGGCCTCGACCGAATCGGTTGGCAGGAACTTCAGGCTGGCGAGGTAGGCCAACAGCATAATGGCCGCCCCGGTTAGGAAGGGGTAATTCAGGTTGATATCCAGCGCTGCCCCGGCCCACAGCGGCCCAACGATGCGTCCCAGGCTCATGAAGGAATTATTCAGCCCCATCGCCGCGCCCTGACCAATGTCGGCTTTCTTGGAAATCAGCGAAGCCACGCCTGGCCTGAGCATGGCGTTGGTCAGCACAAAGAACCCGGCAGCGGCCAGCACCATCGGCAGGCTTTCGGGCAGAATCATCAGCGCGAATCCGAAAATGCTGGCAAGCAACGAGACCTTGACAACCAGCGAATCGCCAAAACGTTTGGAGAAAATGCCCGTCAATACGCCCTGCGCGATGGCCGATACCAGCCCGACTACCGTCAGGATGAGTCCGACCGTTTTTTCATCGTAGCCGTAACGTTTCTGAGCGTAGAAACCGTAAATGCCCTCGAAGTTGGTGAGCGCAAAGTTGTGAAGAAAGGCCAGGATGAGCAGGAAGCCAATCGGGCCGGAGAGCGCGCGGAACATCTCGCCCAGCCGGGGGCCTTGAATCCGCGCCGAAGCGGAGACCCGCTGTTCGGCGGGGAGCGATTCCGGGAGTAGTATCCAGACCAGAAATAGCGAGACCACTGACAGCCCGGCAGCAAGGTAGAAGGGCGCCTGGAGCGACATCCCCGCCATCATCCCGCCGATTCCTGGCCCCAGCACCATCCCCACCCCAAACGCAGCCCCCACGACGCCCATGCCGCCGCCGCGTTCTTTTTCGGATGTCGAGTCGCTGATGAAGGCCATTGCCGTTGGCAGGGTGGCTGAAGAGAGAATCCCGCCCAGGGCGCGCGAGGCGGTCAGCATCCATAGTTCTGTCGAAAGCGCGAACAGGACGTGCGAAACGGCATTGCCGAGCATCCCAATCATCAGGATGGGTTTGCGGCCATAGCGGTCCGATAGACCGCCCCAGATGGGAGAGAAGATAAACTGCGCCACCGAAAAAGCCGACATGAGCGAACCCATGGCGACCCCGCCGCCGCCGTAGCGTTCCACATAGAAGGGCAGGATGGGGATGATGATGCCAAATCCGAGCATCACCACTACCAGTGTAAAGGATAGGATTTGCAGGTTGCGATTTTTCATCAATTTTTAAAGTCTCCAGTGCGTGGCCGATTATACCCAGCGCAGGTGAAAATAGCGCCTTTTTCAGGGCGGAATGCGCAATTTTTACCTGTGGGTATTTTATACGCCCATTTGTTATAATCGCCCCAACTCAGAACAAAGGAGTGAGATTATGAATTTTGCAATGTGGAAGAAAGCCTTGCAAGTCATCCCAGCCGTCAGCAAAGAGGAATGGGACGCCCTCGATTTTATCTCGAAGTGGCTGATTTCGACCCGTGCCGCCGTGCTGGTGATGACTTTCATATCAGCCGCGCTGGCCGGGTTGTTTGCTCTGCGCGATGGGATGTTCGATTTCTTGCCCTGGCTGGCGCTGGCCCTGGGGCTGATGCTGGCGCACGCCACCAACAACCTGTTCAATGATTATACTGATTACGTCAAAGGCGTGGATAAAGACAACTACTTCCGCACCATGTACGGCCCCCAGCCGGTTGCCAACGGCCTGCTAACCACAACCCAACTGCTGACCTATACCGCCGCCACCGGCGCAATTGCGGCTGCCTTGGGGATTTACCTTATCGCCATCAATGGCTGGGACCCGGTTATCTGGGTTTTGCTTGGGCTGGGTGCATTTTTTGTCCTGTTTTACACCTGGCCGCTCAAATACATCGCCCTGGGCGAGGTGGCAGTGCTGCTGGTGTGGGGCCCGCTGATGATTGGCGGCGGCTATTACGTCCTGGCGCGCCAATGGGACTGGAATGTGGTTTGGGCCAGCATCCCGTATTATTTTGGCGTGACCACCGTCATTTTTGGCAAGCATATCGACAAAATCACAGTGGACAAAGAGAAAGGCATCCACACTTTGCCAGTTTTGCTCGGCGAACGGAACTCGCGTTTTGCGGTGATTGGCATGATGGTCATCCCCTACCTGCTCGTGCTGGCGATGATTGCCCTGAAATATTTCACCCCGGTCATGCTGGTCGTCCTGCTGGCCTTACCCACCCTCAAAGCGACCCTGCCCCTGTTCCTGCAACCGCGCCCCCAAACCCGTCCCGACTGGTTCCCCGATGGGCAGGGTGGCTGGCCGCTGTTCTTCGCGCCATTGGCTTTCCGCAACAACCGCGCCTTCGGCGGCCTGTTCATGCTCGGCCTGCTGGTAGATGTCTTGATTCGCATCTACGCCCCGGCGTTTTGGCGATAAAACGTTCGTTGGAAAGAAAAGCGGGTCATCTTTTTCAAGGTGGCTCGCTTTTTTTCCTCCTTTTGGGTGATACAGATTTCACCCAAAAAATCTGGACAAAAGTGGTAGATTTCACAGGACAGGCTGTATAATTTCGCCCGTTCAACACGAAAGGAGAGTGCGATATGCCGGTCAATTTTGGAATGTGGCGCAAGGCCGCCTGGGAACTCATCAAATTGGATGACAAAAAAGAGTGGGACGCGCTCGATGTCATCTCAAAATGGCTGATTGCCACCCGCTCAGCGGTTACGGCTGTTACAGTGTATTCTTCCATCATTGCGGGCCTGTTGGCCTGGCGCGATGGCTATTTTTCTCTCCTGCCCTGGCTGGTGGTAACGCTCGGCCTGTTCATTGCGCATGGGACGAATAACCTGCTCAACGACTATACCGACTACTCGCGCGGGGTCGATAAAGACAACTATTTCCGCACCCAGTACGGCGTCCACCCGCTCGTGCAGGGCTTCTGGACGAAATCGCAACAAATTCAGTGGTTCCTGGTTAGCGGCGTCATTGCCTTCCTTTCTGGCGTTTACGCGCTCTGGTACACGGCCTTCAACCCGCTTGTGATTGGCTTGTTTGCCTTTGGCGCGCTGGTGCTGCTCTTTTACACCTGGCCGATGAAATATTGGGCGCTGGGCGAACTCTCGATTTTCTTGATTTGGGGGCCCATCATGATAGCAGGCGTATACCTCGTCCTCTCCGGCCAATGGAGTTGGATGGTTGCGCTGGCGGGCATCCCCTTCGGGTTGAGCGTCGCCAGCATCAACATCGCCAAGCATACCGATAAACTCGATGATGATAAGGCCAAAGGCGTTGGCACCTTCCCGGTGCGCGCCGGGCAGGCTTTTGCGCGTTACACCACAATGGCAGCCATTGTTATTGCCTATGCCGTTATCATCTATCTCGTTGCCACCGGCTACTTCTCCACTTTCATGCTGCTTGTCTTGTTCGCAGCGAAGCGCGCCTTTTACGCCATCGCCGTCCTCTCCAAGCCGCGTCCCGCCGGGCCGCCGGCCGGGTTCGAAGTCTTTTGGCCGACCTGGTTTTCGGGCTTTGCGTTCTACCACAATCGCATGTTTGGCGGCCTGTTCATCTTGGGCGTGCTGTTGGATGTCGTCTTTCGCCAAATTCCCCTGCCGCTTTCCCTCAACTGGCTTGGGGCGATTGCGCTTGGCATCGGCGCGTTGATTGCGGGGCTTCGCTTTTTGCGAGATAAACAAGTAAACAGGTAGACAGAACTGATTACTGGACACTGATTACTGAAATTTCCATCCACGCTGGCGGATTGGCGAGCGTGCCAGCCCCCAAACTTCCATCCGGCCTCCAGGCGGCAAACTGGTTATCTATCCACAGGACGAGACCCAGCGGCCCCCGGGGGCTGGTTGCCGTTGTAAAGACAATTTCCTCATCGATGGCAAATTCCACCCGATTCTGACTCCACTGTAGCCGGTAGGCGTGCCATTGGGTCGCATCTACATCCAGGCATTTTGCGTCCTCGCTGATTAATTTTGCCGCAAGATTTGCGCGTAGCCACCTTGAGATTGGTTTAATTAGCAGCAACGGGATGCCAAAAAGACCTGGCGCAAACAGTCCCGATGGGATGCGTGGCGCTCGAAACGTTTGGGCCAGGAATCCGTAGCCAGGCCGGTCGGCGCGGAAAGAGAGATAGTTTTCTGGCGAAGCATAAAAAAACCAGGCGCAATTGGGCAGGGCGGGCAGGCGGCGCCCCATCCCGCCCAGGCCGAGCGCTACAGCAAATGGGTCATTCCAAAAGCCGAATCCCCACGTTCCAGGCAGGGAGCGGTCGCTGACGCGGCAGCGCAGACTCAGAGTGGCCTGTCCCTGCCACAGGAAACGGTTGCGCGCCAGGGGCGAGTAATCATCTACCTGGGCGTAGCGATAGGCCGAAGGACCTCCCTCCGGCAGGTGGAGCATCCAGCCATTTTCGGTTGCTGTTGAGTTTTTGTTTCGCGCTTTGAGCATAGGCAAATTGTACCGCGAAAGCCTTCAAGGGTATTTCGCGCGGTTTTGCAGCAATTCCAAATCTAACGTGCAAATGTTCTCTCGAAGGCGCAAAGCCCGCAAAGAATTTCTTGATCATTGCTCTTTGTGCTTTCTCTGGCACCGCCCGCGCACCCCGCGCTGCTTTCGCGCGGGGCAGGTGGCAGGTGTGGCGGCTTTACGAGAGACTCTTTCTATCGCCATTGGCGTAAATCGTCTTCAGATTTGGAATTGCTGGCGGTTTTGTCAAGGGATTGTAAATAATATGTAAGGTCGCTTATAATAGCGAGAAATACCTACAACTTATTTTTATTCAACTGTGGAAGCGATGACCTGCACCCCTAATTCTGGTCGCTTTGCCCTGTGAAGGCAAACGGATGCAGCGAGCGAATAGCGAAACCGGCCCATGCTGGTTTCGTTTTTGTTTTCCGGCATGAAGTTCACATGACGTGCAAGGTGGAGGAGAACATGAAGAGGCTTTTTGTATTTCCCGCTCGTGAATCAATGCTGGTTGTCATACTTTCCCTGCTTGTATCCCTGTTTGGGCCTTTGCCTGTCCAGGCGGCGACTGCCGGTTATTCGGAATATTACATTCCGGGCAGCACCGACCAGTTATTCCGAATTTTGCAAGACATCGATAACAGCCCGGAACTCGGCAATGCCTTTGGGGTCGGCACCTGTGCCACTGGCGTCATTCCTGGCGGCGGGGTGGGCGGCTGTAATTACATGCACAATGTGATAACTGTCTCCGTGACTACCAACGGCACCACGATTTACTACGATCATTGGGAAAATGGTTACAGCGCGGCCAATGCGGGGGATGAAGTTTACCTTGCGAATGATGGCGATGTGCTGGTATTCCAGTCGGGTAATATCCAGGTTCCGCGCGCGGCAGGAAATCCCTGTGCTAGCACAAACCCGAATGGCGCATCTACCGTCTGCTACGATGGCCGCGACCGTATCTACGTTGCGGGTGGCGCGGTGGCAGTGGCTCAGGCTTTTTGGCCCGAAGCGACCGCCACCGTTTACGCCAACGCCTGGGAGGTCTACCCCGTCAAACCATACCAGACCAGTTACACCATCCCGGTTGGCGAGGATTTGTTTACCAACTTTGGCTACGCCGATTTCCAGAACGTCTATGTCATCGTCATGGCCGCTGCTGACAATACGAATGTCCAAATCAACGACCCGCTTACGCCCGGGGTGGACGTGAACGTCACCTTGAACCGGGGGCAGGTATCCGAATTATTCCACATCAACGATGGCACAACCGTCACGGCCACCAACCCGGTGCAGGTGCAGTTTATGGTCGGCCAGTTCAACACGGGCATTGCATCAGACAGCCGCAGTTACACGGCAGTTCCCGACGGATTGTGGTCTGTAGCCTATTACAGCCCGGTGCCGGGGGGCGGAACAGCCTCAGATACCGATATTTATATCTATAACCCAACCGCTAGCGCGTTGAGCATCAATTATCAGGATAGCGCAGGAACAGGCACGTTCAGCGTCCCGGCGGGCGCCACCCGCAGTTATTCTGATCTGACCGGTCGTTATGTCCCCTTCAATTCAGCCGTCTATCTCGCCGCCGCGGATGGAACAACCCGATTCTGGGCAATCGGTTCTTACGACGCCGAAAATGCGGACTACAACTATGGCTTTACTCTGGTCCCGGCCAACTTGCTCGCCAATGATTACTATGTCGGCTGGGCGCCCGGTTCAACCAATTTTTCGGCCAACGGTTCGCCCGTTTTTGTCACGCCGACCCAGAACAACACCACCATCTTTGTGGATTATGGCCCAACGGACGGAGTGGTCGATGCGACCTTCGTTGTGAACCGCCTTCAGGTGTTGAAATTGCGCGACCCGGACAATGACAATACCGGCATGCACGTTTGGGGAACGGCGCCGTTTGCCATTACCTGGGGTGAAGACAGCCAGTTCGCGGCGGTTGGGAATCCCTTCATCGACGCGGGCTACACCATCCTTCCGCTCGACCCCAGCTGGATGAATGTCGTCCTTTCGCTCGATAAAACTGTCACCCCGCCGGTTATCCCTGCTGAGATTGGGCAGGTGGTCACCTTCCGATTGGTGGTCGAGAGCAGCCAGCCGCTTAACCCGGCCAATGTCTTCGATGATATGCCCAGCGGTTGGGCTTATGTCCCGTTGAGTACGGTCATTACCAGGCCGGGAGGAGTGGTCGTCAGCGGGCCTTCTGTCGAACCGGTCATCACCGGCCAACGCCTGACTTGGAACGATGTCTCGCCCGGCGGTCTTGTGCCAGGACAGCCGCTCACGATTGAATTCCAGTCGGTGACAACGGCCATTCCCAGCGCGGGTTACATCATCAATAACGCTTCGGTTTCTGGCTTTTTGGGAACTGAAGTATTTACGGCTACCGACAGCGCCGCTGTCCAGATTTCTGAACTCTTGCTTGAGAAAACCTCCAATACGGGCGGTGTCGTTTTTCCTGGCGATACCATCCTTTATACGCTCACCGTCACGAACAACGGGGAAGCCCCCCAAACCAACCTGGTTATCACTGACCCGCTTCCCGCCGGGACGACCTACGTTCCCGGTAGTACGCAGGTGATTGCGCCTTCCCTGAATGGCACAGTCGGCGATGCCTTCAATGCAATTGCTTTCGATGGAAATCAGGATAGCAACGGCGCGGCAGTCCCCAACTGGGTTGGCGACTGGAACGAGGTCGGCGAGGCCGATGGCGCGGCGGCGGGCAACCTGCAAGTGCTGGCCGACCTGGGAGACCCCCGGCTGCGAATCCAGGGCGCAAATAATGGCGTCCTTCGTGATGTGGACTTGGTGGGCTGTACCTCTGCCTATTTGAGCCTCACATATCGCCGCGCGGCGCTCAATGCCGCCACCGACTTCGTCCGCCTGGGGATTGGAACAGGCGGAAACGTCACCGATACCCTGTTTGACTTCGCCGGGCCGACGGTGGACGCTGCTTACCAGACATATACGACGAATATCACCAACTGGATTGATACCCAAACCAGAATCCGCCTGCTCGCTTCACCCACGCTCGGCGCGGCAGAAAACATTTTCTTCGACGATATCCGCATCGATTGCTACAATGCGACCGTCAGCCCTGGCGGCGCGCCGCCCAACCTGGTGACTGCGGCGAATGGCTACAACCTGCTTTCAGGCCAGCAGATGACCATCTCATACCAGGTTGTTCTAAATGACCCCGTTCCGCCCGGTCAAACCGAAGTAGTCAACGTGGCCCAAGCCGCCAGCGACCAGCAGACCGTCCCCCTGCAAGATACCACCACCGACCGAATTGGCGGCCTGCTCGACCCGCCGTTTGGCATCAAGGTCTTCGACGACAGTGGTTTGCCCCTGCTGCAATGGACAGTTGCCTGGATTAACGACGCCAATACCGTGCCGCTCTCCGCTTTTTCCAGCGACCCCATCCCGGAAGGTACGACCTTTTCGGCTGCCGGCGCGCCCAGTGGATTCCCTGTGCCAATTGGCGCGCCAGTTGGTTCGACCAATGTGGGCGTCACCTGCCAGCCTGACCCCGCATCTGCAACCACCAGCACCACCCTGTGCTACTACGAAGGGCCGACAACGACATACCCGCGCGGGCGCATCCTCTGGCAGGGTGTCCTTGGCCCAGATTTTGGCATCCGGGATGTGAACACCGCTCAAAATGAAATCTCGATTACCTTCCGGGTGGCTGTTGACAACTCTGTAACGCGCGTCTTCAATCGCGCCACCGTTGACGCAGACTTAAACGACGACGGGGATTTCCTCGATACTGGCGAACAAGAAGTTGCCGCCGCATCAGCAGAATGGCAGACTTCCTCTGGCCCTGGCAACCCGCCCCGGCCTACGCCAGCCCCGTCTCCGGCATCGTTTTCCGCGCTCCTGATTCCCGTCACCGGCTTTTCTCCAGGACGCGAGACGAAACTGCCTATCCAGCCTGAACGCCTGGCCTATTCCGCGCAATCAGACCTGAACCTGAAAATCCCATCTTTAAGCGTGGAACTGCCGATTGTTGGCATCCCGTTCGTCGATGGCGGCTGGGATGTCACCTGGCTGGGCAATTCGGCGGGCTACCTGCATGGCACGGCCTTCCCCACCTGGAAAGGCAACAGTGTCATCACCGCCCATGTCTACGACTCCAACGGATTGCCAGGGCCGTTTGTTAGCCTGGGAACCCTGAAATGGGGCGACAAAATCCAGATAGAAGCGTATGGGCAGGTCTACACCTACGAAGTCCGCTCCGTCTACACCGTTCGGCCCTGGGACCAGCGTCCGTTTGCCCACAAAAAAGAAGCCTGGCTGACCCTTATCACCTGCAAAGAATACGACATTCGCGCCGACACCTATCGAATGCGAACCATTGTACAGGCGGTGCTGATTTCGGTTTCGGACCAAAAGTAAGCCCGTGAAACGAACGCCCCGAAGGTTTGAGAACCTTCGGAGCGTTGTTATATGTGACTCCACTGCAAAAACCTTTTTCTAAACACGAAGGACACAAAGGTCACAAAGTTTTTAAGACATTGCGCAAATTTCGTCATGTTTCTTGCGAGAAATTTGAAGATGTCAAATCAGGTTCTCAAGAATCCTTCGTGTACTTTGTGTCCTTTGTATTTAATTGCCTTTTTGCAGCAGAGTCATATGTAGTTTCCTCTTTTGTACATCCGTTTCTCCACTTCATCCGCTGTCCACTCCGCTTCATCTGTTTCTCCGTTTCATCCGTTGTCCACTCCGCTTCATCTGTTTCTCCGTTTCATCCGCTGTCCACTCCGCTTCATCCGTTGCCCACTCCGCTTCATCGATTCACCAGATACACCCCCACAATCGTCGCCGCTCCGCCGATGATTGACACCGCCGTAATCGCCTCCCCCAGCAGAAAGGCTGCCATCACCATCGTCACCAGCGGCTCGACGTAGATAAACGCCCCCAACTGTCCCGCCGGGATGACCTGTAAGGCATCATACCAGGCGATATACGCCAGCCCGGAGCCGAAAATGCCCAAAATCAGGATATTGCCCCAGCCATTGAGCGTTAAGTGCGGAATCTCGCTCCAGCCGGGGCCGAACCCGAACAGCCAGGCGCTCGCAAACAGCCAGCCAAAGAGCATCACATAAAACATCATTCGCGCGGCGGGGTGTTTTTCTAAACCCCACCGCGAGAGAATCGAGAAAACTGCCCAGTTGAGCGCGCTAATCAGGATGAGAAAATCTCCAGCAGTTCCAAAATTCCCCGCCGCCAGCGCGACCAGGTCGCCCTTGCTCACAATCAGCAGCACGCCCAGCGCCGCCAGCCCAATCCCAAAAATCCGTAAAAATGTCAGACGCTCTTTCAGGAACAGCCAGCCCAACAGCGCCGTAAAGACTGGGATGGTCGCCACAATCCAGGCGGTTGTGGTCGCCGCGGCGGTTTGCAGCCCGGTCGCTTGCAGCCACTGATGAAACGTCACGCCGATAAAGCCCACCAGCGCAAAATAACCCCACTCGGCGCGCGAGGGCAGCGCAAACTGGCGGCGCAGGGCCACAGTGACGCCCAAGATAAGCACGCCCATCCCAAACCGCAGCCAGACCAGCGTGGACGGCGAAGCCTCTTGCAAGGCTAATTTTGTGGCAATGAACGTCCCGCCCCAAACGATGACGGCGAACAGAGCTTCGAGGTAAGCAACAGGATTGACGCGGCGCATAGTAAGACGGGATTCATCCCGCCCCTCCTCATTCACAAGATTATTGTTTTGTAAGAGAAGCCCGAATTATAACTTCCTCACGCCCCGCAGCGGGTATAATTGGGCAGGAGGTAACAACATTCAAATGGAAATCACATGGTACGGGCACTCCTGTTTTCGACTCACCGAGCGCGGCATGGCCAGCGTTGTCACCGACCCCTTCGATAGCGAAGTCGTTGGCTACGAACCGCTGCGCCTGAAAGCCGATATCGTCACCGTTAGTCACGAAGCGCCTGGACACAACTTCACCAGCGCTGTCAAAGGCACCTCGCACCGCATCACCGGCCCCGGCGAGTTTGAAATTGGCGGCGTCTTCATCACCGGTGTTCAGACCGATACCAACGGCAAGAAAAATGTCGAAAAACCACGCAACACCCTATACGTCTTCGATTACGACGGCCTGAACGTTGCCCACCTGGGCGACCTGCGCCAGGTCCCCACCCAATCCGAAGTAGAAGCCCTCGGCACGGTGCATATCGCCCTCGTCCCGGTCGGCGGCGGCAACGGCCTCAACGCGGCCAAAGCAGCCGAAGTCATCTCCCTGCTCGAGCCGAACATCGTTATCCCCATGCACTACGGCCTCAAAGCCTGCAAAATCCAACTCGACCCGCTCTCCAAATTCCTGAAAGAAATGGGATTGACCGCCGCCGAGGCCGTCCCATCTCTCAAAATCTCCCGCTCCGGCCTGCCCGACGAGACCAAAGTCGTCATCCTCAACCTGGCCTCCGGCGGCTAACGCAGGGCAGGTCTCTGACCTGTCTCACTCCATGCCTTGCAGAACAGATCGCAGACCTGTTCTACCCAATTGCAGATAATCCTATGTCAGTCAAACTCCTCCTCACCTGGGATATCGCTCCCGAACGCGAACAGGAATATTTTGAATTCGTTATCGGCGAATTCATTCCTGGCGTCCAGCGCCTCGGCCTCGAACCCGTCGAAGCCTGGGCCACCATCTACGGCGAATACCCCCAAATCCTGGTCGCCCTGCTGGCCCCCGACCTGCCCGGCGCGCAGCGCGTGCTTGGCTCGGTCGAATGGAACGGCCTGCGCGACAAACTTCAGGCCTTCGTCAAGAACTATTCCTACAAAGTCGTTCCCGGCAAGGGTGGATTCCAGTTTTAATGGCTGAATGGTTTGATGACTGAATTTGCCTGGCGCATTCTGGCCTGGTATGAAAAACATGCCCGCGCCCTCCCCTGGCGAACTCTTGCCGGGCAAAGGAGCGGGCCTCCTGATTCTTACGCCGTTTGGGTCAGCGAAATCATGCTCCAGCAAACCCGGGTCGAAGCCGTCATCCCCTACTTCGCGCGCTGGATGGAACGCTTCCCCACCCTGACCGCCCTGGCTGCTGCCCCCGAACAGGACGTTCTCTCGGCCTGGGAAGGCCTGGGCTACTACAGCCGCGCCCGCAACCTGCGCAAAGCCGCCCAAATCGTCGTGGCCGAACATGGCGGCCAACTCCCCGCCAATCTTGCCGAACTTCGCAAACTGCCCGGCATCGGGCGCTACACCGCCGCCGCCATCGCCTCCATCGCCTTTGGGCAAGACGTTGCCACCCTCGATGGCAACCTGAAACGGGTTCTGGCGCGCGTTTTCGACATTGCCCTGCCCGCCGACAGCACTGCAGGTGAAAACGCCCTGTGGAAACTGGCCGAAACCCACCTCCCGCCGGGCCGCGCCAGCGACTACAACCAGGCCCTCATGGATTTAGGCGCAACGATTTGCCTGCCCAAAAACCCGCGCTGCCTGCTTTGCCCCGCCCAAGAACTCTGCCTCGCCCGCCAACAGGGAATCCAGGAGCAGCGTCCCGTTACCAGGCCCAAAGCCGAAGTTCCGCGCAAACGCAAAGCCGCCGCCGTCGTTCTTTTGGATGGAAAAACCCTCCTGAATCGCCGCCCCGCCGGGGGGCTGCTCGGCGGCTTGTGGGAATTCCCCGCCGCAGAAGTAGAAACCGACTCCGCTGAAGCCCTTGTGACCGCTATCGAAACATCCTACCGGCTGAAAGTTATCCCGCTCACGCGCCTCCCTGAGATTCACCACGCCTACACCCACTTCCGGCTGACGCAAACCCCCTGGCTCTGCCAACTCGCCGAATCTTTGGCCGATTCCTCCCTGCAATGGATTCCCCTGTCCGAACTGAATTCCTACCCTATGGGCAAGGTCGACCGTCGAATTGCCCGGCAACTTCCCTTCCCCTGAAGGCTTACGCAAAATAAACGTAACTACCTACCCTCACCCTAACCCTCTCCCAAAGGGAGAGGAAATCGGACAGATGAAACGGATTTTCTTGCTGAAAGCGACAAAATCGTTCCTGTTTTCTCCCCTCTTCCACCGGGACGCGTGCCACGAAGTGGTAGAGGGGTTGGGGGTGAGGGTGGGTAGGCAGTTACAAATAAACAGGATGCCCATCGACTTGCCCGGTCTGGTGGCAAACCGACATGGGTGCATGGTGATTATCGAAAAATCACTCGTCACATTTCACATCTTGCGCCTTGCTCATCACGTATAATTCTCCCATGTTTTCCAAACGTCTGCTTGCTCTTGCCCGCTCTTCCAACCTTGCCCTGACTCTTACCATCGTGCTTGGCTTTCTGGGCGGTCTGTTGACCATCCTCCAAGCCTGGATTTTCGCCGTCATCATCAACGATGTCTTTTTCAACGGTCTGACGCGCGAGGCGGTTCTTGGTTCTCTGGCTGCGCTGCTTGGCGTAGTCGTTCTCAAAGCAGGGATGGTGTGGGGGTCTGAAGTCGCCGCCAATCTGGTCGCCCAGCGCGTCAAGAGCGACCTGCGCGAGCGGCTGGTCACGCACCTGACTGCGCTTGGCCCGGCCTACACCCAATCGGAACGCACTGGGGAATTGGCGCTTTCGGCCATCGAAGGCGTCGAAAACCTGGAAGCCTATTTCAGCCAGTACCTGCCGCAACTGGTGCTGGCCGCTTCGATTCCGCTCTCGGTGCTGCTGCTGGTCTTTCCGCTCGACCCGCTCTCTGGTCTTGTCTTCTTGCTGACTGCCCCGCTCGTGCCATTTTTTATGATTCTGATTGGGCGCTCCGGCGAGGCCCTCACCAGCCGCCAGTTCGAGACTTTACAGCGACTCTCTGCGCACTTCTACGACGTGCTGCAAGGCCTGACCACCCTCAAGGCTCTCAACCAGTCGCGCAGCCAGGCCGGGGTGATTGGCGAAGTCTCAGAGCGCTACCGTGATGTAACCATGCAGGTCTTGCGCGTCACCTTCCTTTCTGCCCTGGCACTCGAACTGCTGACGACCATCTCGACCGCTATCATCGCCGTCGAAATTGGCTTTCGCTTGCTCTATCGCAACATGGATTTCCTGCCGGCTTTCTTCATCCTTGTTCTGGCGCCTGATTTTTACCTGCCGCTGCGTTTGCTTGGTCTGCGTTTTCACGCCGGAATGAGCGGTGTAAGCGCGGCCAAACGAATTTTCGAGATTTTGGATGTTCGATATTCGAGAAGCGATATTCGATATTCGAATATCGAATTATCGAATATCGAATTGTCGAATATCGAATTATCGAATATCTCATTCACTTATCCCGACCGCTCCACTCCCGCCCTCCAAAATGTCACCTTCCACATTCCCCCCGGCCAAACGACCGCCCTGGTTGGCCCCTCCGGCGCGGGAAAGACAACGGTTGCCAACCTGCTGATGCGCTTCATCGAACCAGAGAGCGGAAACATCACGGTGGGAGATGTGCCGCTCGCCAGGATTCCGCCCGAAGAATGGCGCGCCCAAATCGCATGGGTTCCCCAAAACCCCTACCTGTTTTCCGATACGATAGCAGCCAACCTGCGCCTGGCAAAGCCGAATGCGCCTGAAAGCGACCTGCTCCGCGCCTGTGAACGCGCCGGGTTGCTCGACTTCATTCGCTCCCTGCCCGATGGCCTGGAAACCCGCATCGGCGAACGCGGCGCGCGCCTGAGCGGCGGGCAGGCCCAGCGCCTGGCCCTGGCGCGCGCTTTCCTGAAAGACGCGCCTTTCCTCCTGCTGGACGAACCTACCTCCAGCCTCGACCCGGCCCTCGAAGCCGAACTGCAAGCCTCGGTGCGGCAACTGATGCAGGGCCGCACCGTCCTTGTCATCGCCCACCGCCTCGCCACCGTCTACCAGGCCGACCAGATTGTTGTGCTGGAGGCCGGCAAAGTGGCCGAAGTTGGCAGACACGAGGAATTAATCGTCCAAAACGGCGCGTACGCCAAACTTGTTTTCCCGTTTTCTGCTTAGCCGGTTGAACTGGATAACTGAAAAACTGGTCAGTCGAACCACATGAAATCTCTTGCCCGTCTTTCCTCCTTCCTTATCCCTTTCTGGCCGCAAGTTTTGCTCTCGGTCTTGCTCGGCGCGTTGACCATTGGCTCCAGTATCGCGCTGATGTCCACCTCAGCCTGGCTGATTTCCACCGCCGCCATTGCCGTTTCGGTGGCAGAACTGGGCGTCTCGGTCGTTTCGACGCGCTTGTTCGGCATCTCGCGCGCTGTCTTTCGCTACCTCGAGCGGCTGGCCTCGCATTCGCTCACCTTCCGCATTCTGGCGCGGCTGCGGGTCTGGTTCTATCAGGCCATCGAGCCGCTGGCCCCGGCCCGGCTGACCTCCGCCCGCAGCGGCGACCTGCTCTCGCGCGTCATCGCCGATGTGGAGACGCTCGACAACATCTTCGTCCGCGTGCTGGCCCCGCCGCTGGTGGCGGCTGTCATCGTCTTGGGGATGGCCGTTTTTATGGGCAGTTTCGACCCCTTGCTTGGTCTCGTCATTACGGCCTTCCTGCTGGCGATTGGGGTGGGACTGACTGCCTTTAGCCTGCTCCTCAACCGGCGGTTGGGGAGCAGGCTGGTAGAGTCGCGCTCCGTCTTGCGCGCTGACCTGGTTGATGCGGTGCAGGGCCTGCCCGATTTGATCGCCTTTGGGCAGGAGAAAGCATACCTGGACAGAATCAAGGCTTCAGGTCGGGAGTTTTCAGCAGTCCAGACGCGCATGGCGCGCTTAAACGGCCTGCAATCTGGCCTTAACAGCCTGCTGACCGGTCTCGGAGTCTGGGTCATGCTCTTCCTCGCCATCCCGCTGGTTTCGAGCGGCAAAATCGAGGGTGTTTATCTCGCGGTGATTGTGCTTGGCTCGATGGCGAGTTTCGAGGCTGTCCAAAACCTGCCGCAGGCCGCCCAACTGCTGGAGGCCAACATCCAATCGGCCCGGCGGCTGTTCGAGATTGCCGACCAGGCTCCAGCCGTGATAGACCCTTCCGAGCCGCTGCCCCAGCCCGCCTCCGCCGATTTGCGCGTCAACAACACCTCCTTCTCATATCCCGCTGAAGAGCGCGCTTTCGATGGAATACGCGCCACGCAACAGTCGGCGCAGTCACCCCTGGTTCTAGAGAACATCTCTTTTACCCTGCCCCCTGGTAAAAAGCTTGCCCTGGTTGGTCCAAGCGGCGCGGGGAAATCGACTCTTGCCAGCCTGTTGATGCGCTTTTGGGACGCGGAAGGGATTACACTCGATGGGCAGGATATCCGCGCCTACAAACAGGTTGATGCCCGGCGCATGTTCAGCCTGGTGAGCCAGAATACTTACCTGTTCAATGCCAGCCTGCGCGAAAACCTGCTGCTGGCCCGTCCCTGGGCAACGCAGGATGACATCGAAGCCGCTTGCCGGGCCGCGCAGTTGCATGAGTTCATCGTTTCGCTGCCCAACGGCTATGAGACGCTGGTGGGCGAGCGCGGCGTAGAGTTGAGCGGCGGCGAGCGTCAGCGGGTGGCAATTGCCCGCGCCCTGCTCAAAAACGCGCCCATTTTCATCTTCGACGAACCGACCGCTAACCTGGATGCCGCCACCGAGCGCAAACTGGTCGAGACGCTCCAATCTGTGATGGAGGATCACTCTGTACTGTGGATTACGCACCGGCTGGTTGGATTGGAAGCGATGGATGAGATTCTCGTTCTCGAAAAGGGCAAAATCGTCCAGCGTGGGACTCAGGCTGAACTTCTGGCGCGGGATGGGCTATACAAGACAATGTGGGACTTGCAAAATCGCGCCTTATTGTAGGTGAGAGATGACCGATTGGGAAACCGCTCTTCAACGTGAGTTCGAGATGGCCGCCGCCGCCCGCGCGCGCGGCAACGAGGGCCAGGCGCGGGTCTGCGCCCGGCGCGCGGCGGGAATTGCCTTGCGCGAATATTTCTCCCGGCGCGGAATTGCTGCGCGCAGCCCCAGCGCTTACGACCTTTTGCAGGAATTTATGAGACTGGAAGATGTTGCGCCCGACCTGCGCGAGATTGCCGGACACCTGACCCTGCGCGTGACCGAAGAATTCAAACTCCCCCTTGAGGTTGACCTTGTTGAAGAAGCGCAGATGCTCTGCGAGCGGTTGCTGACCGGCAGCATCGAAGCAGGCAGTTAGTGAAAATCTGTTGGGGTTGGCGGGTACATTCCATTCACGTTGTCTAGTTTGTCGTCGGCATAAAAAACGGTTCCCAGGTAAAGTTGTGATTGCATGAGCTGGCAAGCCTGCCCAAGCCAGGTTTTGTCTTGCGTTCCTGCGGGCAGGCTCAAGCCGGTTATCCAGAGCAAGCCGTTGCTGTGGCCGTTGGTGGTCATAACTGCCCGAATCTCCTCATAGTGGCGCAGGGTATCGGGAGCAGGGGCATCCAGCGGATTTCCTGCCAGGTTTTCAAGGTGGATTCCGATGATGGCAGGCCGCACTCCGGCGGCATACATTTGCGCCAAAAAGTCCACATCGGGCGTATCTTCAGGGTCAGAGAGCCTATTGCGCAGTCCGCCCGCCACCAGGTAAATCTTCAGGTTTTCGGCTTCGGCGCGTGCTTTAACCGTCTCGAATAAGCGGGCGTATGCGTTGGCATCTGGCGCGGCATTCCAACCGGCGCGGGTATTTGCGCCGGGGATGAGTTCTAGTGCCGCGATGTTGGGGTACTGGTGGACGAGGGTCAGGACGAGATTGGCCGTGTCTTCGACGTTTGGCCCGGCGGGCGTCATTGCCCAGGCTGGGGGATTTTTGATAGAAACAAGGATTTCCAGTTTCAGCGAATGCGCCAGCCGGATGGCTTTCGAGAACCTGTCCTCCTCGTTCCAGGTCTCTGGCGAGGGTTGGATAGAAGCCCAATCGAAATCCAATGCGACCCAGTCCAGTTTCATCTGCGCGGCCAGGCGCAGGGCGGAGTCTTCAAATTGACCATCTGTCTTGATTCGCGCCCCATAGCCGAAATCCAGTGAGTGGGGCGTGCCGGGTGTCTGGCTGTCAGGTTGGGAATGGACTGGAGCGCAGGCCGTCAGGCATATCAAAATTCCAATTATGAGTTTTTGTGGCAAGGGGCTGCGCATGGCTGTTTTCCCAAATCGGTTGCTGGCTGTTCAGTTGACGCATCTGCCTCGGCTAGCGAACATGGTTCCGGCAGGGGTAACTGCTGGTATTGGTATTTCTGGACGAAAGGGCGCAAGGTTTCGGTCTGTTGGTGTTTTGGGCGGGGCTGGGTGGGGCATGAGGGAGCAGTTTGGTTTAACGGGTTGTGCATGGCGTTGTCTCCACAAGAGGGTTGAAAGTTGACATATTCATCTTGTTGCAAGAAACGTGCCATGAGCTTAGAGAACGGCCTGATTTCGGCATTTTCAAATGCCCTCCATCCTCCATTTCAGACCGATGTTTTGCGAATTTTGATTCTGACGCAAGCGACGGCAGAATACTTCGGACAACAAATTACGTCTTAATGCCCTGACGGGCATTTTTTGATTCTGACCAAGGTGTACCCGTTCGACGATGACTTTTCGCTGCAGTCTTAATGCCCTGACGGGCATTTTTTGATTCTGACGCAGGCGGCAATCCAATCAGCCCGCTCGTGGGCTGTCTTAATGCCCTGACGGGCATTTTTTGATTCTGACGTTTGCCCAGAAAACGCCCTCACTGCCCCGAAAAACAGTCTTAATGCCCTGACGGGCATTTTTTGATTCTGACATACAAGCAATACTAATGTATATTCTGGTGAATTTCAGTCTTAATGCCCTGACGAGGGTTAGACCAGTGAAATCACTGGATACGTTTTTTCGTAACCAGTGCGTAAT
>CAYRBO010000038.1:0-29227 GCA_964422545.1 uncultured Anaerolinea sp.
TTTTCATCGCCGGCATACGCCCACTGGACGGTCGGGATGAAGGTGTTCATGATCAAATCGGCCTGCTGGTCTTCGGGAACGAGGGGATAGACGGACTTGATCAGGTCAAGCTTGTTGGTGCAATAGGCAATCGCCTGGCGAACTCGGATGTCGCCGAGGATGGGATGCGGGGTGGTGAAGGGTTCGCGCTCAACTTCCTTCTCAACCACAACGGTCTTTTCGACTTCAACTGGCTTTTCAACTTCTACGACCTTGGTTTCAACCAAGGTTTGAGGGGCGCAGGCGGCCAGTACCATGCTGGCAACCAGGATGAGACCGAGGATGGTCATCAAGCGATTTCGTAACATTGTGTTTCTCCTCCATAGAGAAAATTTTGGATACGACAGGAATTACAGATTACGGAAATACCACAACACGCATTACAGTAAGTGGTGAGTAAACCACCTCCTTTGCCAATCCAAGATAACTACAACGTTTAGACAAAGCATGAGTATAACCATGCAAAAGACACTATAGCACAAGGATTTTTGGCAGTCAAGGAAATTGTGCGCTAATTCTATCAAAAAAAAAGATTTTTACTCGCAAAATGCTTTGTAATCCAGTTCTTCTAGATTCCACAGGTCGTTCATGGTAAAAGCATCGAGACGCAAATTGCACAGGTCGCGGCGGGCAGCAGCAACTTTGATGCGCATATAGAGCGGAACGAAGGGCAGGTCATTGGCAAAGATGGCCTGCGCCTGGGTATAAGCGACAGCGTGTTCGGGCATATCAGGCAGGGTGCGCAAGGTTTTGCGGCAAAGCAAATCAAAGTCTGGGTTGATATAGCCGCTGACATTCAGCCCCAACCAGCGGTTGGCCGAACGCGGAATTTGATTTTCCATCAGCCAGGAGCAAGTTGGCTCGCCCCCAACGGCGGCAACGGCGTATTCGGCCAAATCGAAGCGGCGGCCAAACAAAGGGCCATCGGGGCCAGGAGCGTAGAAAGAATCTTGTGTGAAGTATTCCAGCTGCACCCCTACCCCACATTGAGCCAGCGATTCGGCCAGGATGGCGCTGACTTGCTGGCGCTGCAAGGCGGAGGTCGTCCAGTAGCGCAAAACCAGCGAGGTTCCCGCTGGCACGCCTTTGACGTTCCCGGCCACCATCGGCGTTGATGGGTCGTTATCGGGGTCGGTCCAACCGGCGCTTTTGAGCAGTTCGATGCCCTTGGCAATATCGAAGGGATATTTGGCGGTATCGGCAGAAAACAACGTATGCGCTGGCGAAACAAAGGTATCTGGAACCTGCGACATGCCATTGAGGACGATATTGACCACGCGCGTCCGGTCGAGGCAGTAGGCAATGCCCTGGCGGGTGCGTACATCGCTAAAGAAATCAGGGCGGTCGTTGGAGGCAACCCCGTCATCGAACGTTGCCGGGCGGATGCCGAAGTCCAATCTTTCCATCACCGGGGTAGTGGAGGTGATGAGTTGAACCTGGTTGCTGCGCTCCAGTTCGGTCAACAGGTCAATATGCCCATCGAGCCGCACGCTGGAATCCAAAATATCGCACTGCCCGGCAATCAACGCGCTGATACCGGTGGGGGCGTCTTTGACAAAGCGGAAAACGAGGGTCTCGAAGAAGGGCAAGCCGTCTTCAGCCCGGAAGTAGTTGAGGTTCTTATCGAAGCGGATGTATTCGCCGGGCGCCCAATCGGTAAAGGTGTAGGCGCCCCAGCCCAACGGTGGGCGGGTGGCTGCATCGGCGCGGACCAGTTCCTCAGGCTTAAACTTTCCCCAGATATGCTTTGGCAGCGGCGGCCAGAAATTATCGGCGTAGGTTGGGTCAACAAAGCCTGGCACGCCCCACCATTGGATGGTCAAATCGTCTAGAAGTTCGTAAGATTGCGTGCGGTCAACCAGGTACTTCGAGCCAGGCGTGGCTGGGTCGGAGGCGAGTTGGAAGGCATAGAGTGAATCGTTTGCCGTGAGGGGCGTTCCATCGGACCATAGCAAATTGGGCAACAGGCGGAAGGTGGCGACGACCTGGTCCATTTGCAACTCAAAACCGCTGCTGAACTTAACGGCGCAAGAGTCATCGTAACATCCGGCGGGTAGTACCGAAACCCCAAAATCAAGCGAAACGAGGTTGCCCGCGGAATCGACGACCATGTCGCCGCGTTTGACGGTGACAGGGTTCAATTGCGCATCACCATTTTCGATGGAGGGGATACGTTCCAGGATGACGGGCTGGTAGCCGTTGGTGAAGGTGTCGATCGGTCCATCATAGACCGCTTCCAACACGCTGCGGGCAGCAGCATTCAGGACGTCGAAGGGATACAGGCTGTTAGGTTCTTGCCCCAGGCAAACCGTCAGGACGCGCGGCATGGGCGTAACGGTGGGAGGCTGCTGGGTGGGCAATTGGGGCTGCGGATTTGTTTCTTCAGGCAACGGTTCCGCAAGGGTGGGAGTTGCAGGGTTAAAACCTGGCAAACCCAGGTTGCAAGATGAGAGAACCAGCATTCCCACAAGAACCAGGGTAAACAGGCGATGCTTGATGGGCATATCATTGCTCCATAAAAAAGAGACAGGACTCAGGTTGGCCTGAATCCTATCTTATGTTGCCAAATCCGACAAGCACAGTTGCTATTGCGTTCCACGCATGCGTGGGTCGAGCGCGTCGCGCAAACCATCGCCCAAAAAGGTGAAGGCCAACACAACCAGCGCAATACAAATAGCAGGGGCCAGCAAAATCCAGGGTTGCGCGTTAATGGCGCTCTGGCCTTCCAATAACAGGCCGCCCCAGGAAGTGATGAACATGGCATTCGAGTCAGCAGGTGGGCGCAAACCCAGGCCGAGATAGCCTAAAATCGCCTCGGTGATAATGAGACCAGGAATGCGAAAGGCCACATACACAATGATGACGCCCAGGGTATTGGGCAACAAGTGGTGGGTCATGATGCGCGGAGTTTTGACGCCGATAGCGCGGGCGGCTTCAATGAATTCTTTTTGCTTAAGCGAAAGCACCTGACCACGCACTAAGCGGGCAATGCCAACCCAATTAACGATTGCCAGCGAAACGAACAGCAGAAAGAGGCCATTCATGAATTGCCCAAGCCAGGAATCGCGCAGCGAAACCATAATGATGATGAAAAACAAGAGATCAGGGAAGGCGTAAATCACATCGGTAAAGCGCATCAGCAGGTTATCCCAGGTGCCGCCGACGTATCCTGCAATCATGCCAATCACAGTTCCTATCAAAACGATGATAAACGTGGGAATAAACCCAACCACCATAGAGACCCGCGCCCCAAAGATGACCCGGCTAAGCACATCGCGCCCCAGGGTATCCGTTCCAAGCAGGTAATCGGGATTGCCAACCTTCCCGCTGGCAGAATCTTTTACCCAGGCTGGAGGTAAGTATTTTTGACCGCTGGTAATTGCCAGAGGGTCGTGGGGCGCAAGCACGCGGGCAAAAATAGCAATGAGCATGAAAACAAGGATGATAAACAACCCAAAGATGGATGCCTTATTGCGCGCCAAGCGTTCCAGGGCTTCTTGATTGGGTGTTTTGGTTTTGAGCGCTTCCCCAAAGTTGGGGATGTTCGGAGCGTGGGCTTCAACTTGTGCAGTCATGGATACCTCTATTCTTCAAGCCGGATGCGCGGATCGACCAGAACGTAGATAAAGTCCACGCTCAAGTTCGCCAACGCTACGAGAATGGCATAAATCAGAGTCGTTCCCATAATCATCGAATAGTCACGCTGGCTGATGGCCTGTACATAAGCGCGCCCCATGCCAGGAAAGGCAAACATGGTTTCAATGATGAATGAGCCTGTGACCAGACCCGCCAGCGCCGGGCCAAGAATGGTAATGACCGGAATGAGGGCGTTCTTAATCATGTGAACAATCACCACCACTCGTTCGGATAATCCTTTTGCGCGGGCCGTACGAATGTAATCCATGCGAAGCACTTCGAGCATCGAAGTACGCATGAGGCGGGCGGTAAAGGCGAGGGTGCCAAAGCCCAACACTGTTGCCGGTAATATCCAGACATTTGGCGAATCCCATGAGCGCGGCACCACGCTAATCCAGTTCAGACCGCTGGCAAAGATAATAATCAGGAAAATGGCAATCACAAAGTTGGGGACAGAGATTCCAGCCGTAGCAATGAGCAGACTGAGATAATCAATCCAGGTATTTTGCTTGAGGGCCGCAATTGTGCCAACGGGGATGCCCACGACAATTGCAATCATCAGCGCAAGCAAACCTAATCGTAGGGAGTAGCCAAAGCGGCTGTAATACCAGGGTTTTGGGTCGCCGTTTTCATCATCGGGCGGGCGAAACAAGATGGACTGCACCGGAACGCCGCGCTGACGATAAGACGGTCCAAAATTGCCACAAGGCAGACCGCAGACGAACTCGCCTTTATTATTCCAATCTCCAATCATGTAGGCCACAAACTGCCGCCAGAAGGGCTTATCCAACCCATAAAATGCTTCCAATGATTTGCGCGTCGATTCATCTACTTGGCGTCGTTCGGCATCGGTATCCCAAGGGCCACCAGGGGTATTGTGCATGAGGATAAACGTCACTGCGCCTACGACGAGAATGACGGGAATGAGCCAGAGCAGGCGTCGAATAATATAAGTCGTCATCTACGGGCCTCAATTCTCTTCAGGATTTGGGCTGGCCGCCCGTTATAGACGACCAGCCCAAGTACAGATTGGTGTTACGGAATCATGCTAGTGTCGATGGTGATGGTCCACGGGACGGTATCGCCGGGGAACATGCCATCTTGCGGGGTGGTGACGATGCCCTTCACCCACGGCTTGACCAGATAGTGGTTGAGCGTGTTGTAACCAAAGGCAGCGGGGATGTCGGCAAGCAGAACTTGCTGCGCCTGCTTGTAGAGTTCCATGCGCTTGTCCGGATCCAGGGTTACATCCGCTTCGTTAACCAGCCGGTCGAACTCTTCGTTCTTATAGCCAGGGCGAGAAGCGAAGGTTGTGTCGGAGCGCCAGTACACCGAGAGCCAGTTTTGGGGATCGGGGTAGTCTGCGCACCAGCCACCGCGCGAGAGCAGCGGGAAGGTGTTGGGGTCTTTCTGGATGGCGGTGTAGGTGGTGGTGTCAACCGGGTCGAGGGTAATCTCTACGCCGAGATGTTTCTTATAGTTGGCAACCAGCCACTCAGAGCGCACGCGGTTGCGGGCGGTATCGCCAAAGGCCATCTTCAGGCCCATGGCATTCAGTTTTTCAGGCGAGTTGAAAGGTTCGCTCGCAGCGGCCAGCGCGGCGCGGGCAGCTTCGGGATCAAACTTGAGCGGGGTGGTCGGGTCGTATCCAGGATATCCGGGCGGAATCCAGGTCCAGGTTGGAAGCGAAAGATTGCCATCCACATCCCTGACCCATCCTTCGGCATCGAAAGCCAGAGCAAAGGCTTCACGAACTTTCTTGTCGGTGAAGGGGTTGGGCATGCCATTCCAGGTCGGCTGCAGGCTGAACTGGATTTTGATGGTGCAGGAACCCGCCCATTGCAGGTGCTGAGCTTTCAAATCGGGGTCGGCGTTAATGGCATCCAGGTCTTCAGCCGCAGAGGCAATCACATCGAATTCATTGTTCTTATAGGCTTCGAAGGCAACCGCCGAGTCGGTAATGTAGGAATATTCGATGCTATAAGTAGGAACCGTTCCCGCAAAATTGGGATTCGGAACGAAGACGCTGCGAACAAAGGGATCCACCGACTTCCAGATGAAGGGGCCGTTACCAACCTGGTACTTCGAGGAGGTCCACCAGATCTCGCCACCTTCTTCAATATTTTCCTGCTTGGCCGGGTAGCCCACCCACAAGCCCGCCACAGTCGCAAAGTACGGAGCAGGTTTGGAGAAGGTAAAGGTCAAGGTATCGCAGGCGGCATCGTCATAGCCGGTGCATTCCGAACCATCCGCATGAGAGGCCTTGACGCCCAAATTGGCCTTGAATGCTTCGGGGTCATAATCCGCCGCGGAGGTATCGGCAGCGCGCCATTCGGGAGCGCCGACAATTTCATCGGTAATAGAAGCGTATTCACCAGCGGTAGCAGGGTCAATATTGCGCTGGAAGGCATACTCAAAGCGCTTGGCGTTGAGCAGAGAGCCATCGCTATACTTCAGGTCTTTCTTCAGGGTGAAGACCAGTTGGGTGGCATCATCGTTGAACTTCCACGATTCAGCGGCGCCGGGGACGGTCTCCAGCTTTTCGTTCAGAGCGGTCAGGCCCATATAAATGAGCTTGAGGTGACCGATTTCTATAACGAAAGAAGACTTCTGCGGGTCAATAATATCGGGATAGGTACCGGCATTCACGCGCAAGACCGCAGGTTTTTCTTCTTTTTGGGGTTCAGGTGTCACTTCGACGACCTGCACCTGAGGGGTGCCCTCGACGATGACCGTCTGGACGATGGTCTGGGGAGTAGCAGCCGGCGCGCCGCAAGCGGCCAGGACCATGCTTGCTACGACCAAAAGACCTAGAACAACAAACAACTTACGCATAGTTTTCTTCTCCTCACTAGAGATTTTGGTTTGAATAAACAGGTCAGGTAATACAAGGCGTTCGTTTTTTCGGTAATCACCTCCTTTTTTCCCTGGTTTAGACCAGGTGACAGGCAACAAAATGCCCCGAGGCAACCTCGCGGAACTCAGGCTGTTTTTCAGCACAGATTTCCTTCGCCAACGGGCAGCGCGTGCGAAAACGGCAACCCGAGGGTGGATTCGCCGGGGAGGGAACATCGCCTTCGAGAATGATACGGCGGCGTGTCTCTTCCACCACCGGGTCTGGAATCGGAACAGCAGAGAGCAGGGCCTGCGTGTATGGGTGCAATGGATTGACGTGCAGTTCTTCACTGCTGGTCAGTTCAACAATCACGCCGAGGTACATCACAGCAATGCGGTTGCTGATGTGCCGCACCATCGAAAGGTCATGAGCGATGAAAAGATACGTCAGACCAAACTCTTTCTGCAAGTCTTCGAGCAGATTCACCACCTGAGCCTGAATGGAAACATCCAAAGCCGAGATGGGTTCATCACAAACGATAAAGGAGGGCTGAAGCGCCAGGGCGCGCGCAATTCCCACCCGCTGACGTTGCCCGCCAGAAAATTCGTGGGGGTAGCGCGAAGCAAAAGCTGGGCTGAGGCGCACCAGTTCCAACAGGCGCGCCACCCGGTCTTTAATTTCGTTTTCAGTGGCTAATCCATGCACGAGCAGCGGTTCGCCAATAATTTGGCCCACAGTCATACGCGGGTTCAGGCTGGCGTAGGGGTCCTGAAAGATGATTTGCATCTTGCGGCGCATCCGGCGCAGGTCTTCGCCTTCCAATTTGACCAGGTCGGTGTCTTCAAAGAGCACTTTTCCAGAAGTGGGACGGTAAAGTTGTAAAATCGCCCGTCCGGTGGTGGATTTTCCGCAGCCCGATTCACCAACCAGCCCGAGGGTCTCACCCTGTTTGACGCTAAACGAGATGCCGTCCACGGCGCGAACCGCGCCTACCTGCCGCTGAAGCAGGCCACGGTAGATGGGAAAATGCTTAACCAGGTTTTCAACGCGTAAAAGCTCAGTCATGTTAGCGCGCCTTTCCGGTTTGGGTATCTACCCAGCAAGCAACCCGATGAGTTTCATGGATGTTTGTCAAGGCGGGGTTTTCCTTCCAACAACGGTCGATCGCCCATTTACAACGCGGCGCAAAGGGGCAAAAGGTCGGCTTTTTATACAAAACAGGCGGCAAACCATCAATCGATTCGAGGCGCGAGCCAATTTTATCTGCATCCAGGCGCGGCAGGCTGCCCAATAAACCAATGGTGTAAGGGTGGCCTGGATGGGCGTATAACTCTTTTACAGGCGCTTCTTCAATAATGAACCCCCCATACATGACAAGAACACGCTGCGCCAGGCGGGCCACCACGCCCAGGTCGTGGGTAATCCAGATGATTGCCATGCCCAATTCGTCACGCAGGCGTTTGACCAGGTCCACAATTTGAGCTTGAATGGTCACATCCAATGCGGTGGTCGGCTCATCGGCAATCAGGATTTGCGGGTTGCAGGCCAGCGCCATGGCAATCATCACCCGCTGGCGCATGCCACCCGAAAACTGGTGCGGGTAATCTTTGAGCCGGTCTTTCGCCTTGGGAATACCAACCATACTTAACAATTCAGCCGCCCGATTGACAGCCTGGGCGTGGGTCATGCCCAGGTGTAATTCGAGCGGCTCGGTCAGTTGACGTTCCAGGGTCAGCACGGGGTTAAGAGAGGTCATCGGGTCCTGAAACACCATAGCAATTTGCGCGCCGCGTACATGACGAATCTGATTGTTGCTCATGGCGAGCAAATCTTGACCTCGCAAAAAGGCCTTACCCGCTGTAATTTTCCCCGGCGGAGTGGGAATGAGACGCATGACCGAGAGCATGGTTACGCTCTTTCCGCATCCGCTCTCCCCCACTACAGCAAGCGTTTCACCTTCCTTCAAGCCAAAGGAGACTCCATTGACTGCGTAAACCGTCCCGTCTGGCGTACGGAACTGGACTTCCAGGCCTTGGACATCAAGCAGTGTTTCGGGCATCCGCGTTATCCTTTATTCGGGTTGTATTTGCCTTGTTTGTCGGATTGAAACAAACCATGCGTAAGGATTATACTCTTTAATGCTTTTGGCAGTCAATTCCGATAATTTAAGAGGTGACTTTCATCGTCATTTTTTCATTATCTGGCATGACACCCTGCCAGAGAACTGTTTTACCCCCAACCACAGAAGGGGAATGATGGGGCAAAACAGCCATTGACTCCAATTTGGATATTGGGCGCATCCCGCCCAACGAACTGTTCTACGCAATTTGGTAAAATAACCGAATGGTGAAATTATCTAATCTGCTTTTGCGCTGGTTCAAGGAGCATGGCGGCTTCGGCCTCTATGCTCTCTCTTTGTTTCTTGTCATGGCAGGTGCTTACTTGCTGCTTGTAGGGCGGATGGGGTTCAACTACGACGATTGGGAGGGAATTTTTCTCTATCGCCAGGGGTTTTCGACCCAGGATGTTTGGAATTATTTTTTGATTGACCGGCCCTTCTCCTCGCTGGTGCATTGGGTCTTTCATCCCATCCTGGGAACCTCGGTAGAGGGATGGCACTTGCTTGTCCTGGTTTTGCATTGGGCAGCAATTTTATTCCTGGTAAAAAGCCTGCTCATCTTGTTTCCCGGCCAAATCCTTCCCATCGGCTGGATAGGGTTTCTGCTGGCGATGTATCCTGGCCTGACACGCCATTTCGTCGCCCGTACCAGCGCACCGCACTATCTGAGCATGTTCCTGTTTGCGCTCTCGCTCTGGTTGATGATGCGAGCATATAAACAGGGAAAATGGCGACACTGGATGCTGGCTGTCTCGGTCGCCCTGGCCCTTGCGCAGGTTTTAATTATTGAATACTTTGCGGCCATGGAGATTGTGCGTTTTTTGCTTCTCCTGTATTTTTTCAATCGGGAAAATCGCGGCCAACCTTTGCGAATGATTTGGCGTTCTTTTGTTGCCTGGCTGCCCTATCTAACCGTTTTTCTGGTCTTTGTCGTTTTCAAGTTCCAAATCTTACCCGGCCTGGCTCAACAAGAAGGCCTGAGCGCAAAACACGAGGTGAGTCTGATTGAATTGCTGGTTCAGTCACCTGTGCCAACTATCTTGCACTATACAAACCTGATTTTGCAAGATGTAGTGTATGCGGTATTCCATGTCTGGCTCTTGCCGATTAGCTATACCGAACTGGATGTTTCATCTACATCATATATTGTTTCGTGGCTGTTGGGATTTTTCGTCGCAATCCTTGCCAGCCTGACAATCATGGGCTGGGCTGATAAAGAAGGCAAGACAGAAACTTCCCCGGCAGCCTGGCAGGTGATTCTCCTGGCGCTGTTGACAACTCTGCTGGGCGGATTGCCCGGCTGGCTGATTGGCCGCCAGGCAACCGTCGGAATCTGGTCGAGCCGTTTTTTACTCCCGGTCGTTCTGGGTGCCGTACCGCTGGTGGTGATGCTCATCCTCGGGCTAACCGGTAAACTTCGCCAACACGCTGCCCATCTTGCTCTGGCGGCTTTGCTGACCGGAGCATTCTCGTATCAATTCCGGGAGGCCAATCGCTACACACTGTACTGGAATTACCAGCACCAATATTACTGGCAATTAAAATGGCGCGCGCCTGGTCTGGTGGAAAAAACCTTCATCCTGGCACCCAACACGCCATTCATTCGCAATTCAGACTACCAGATTGCCTACGGCATCAACCTGGTCTATGCGCCGGGCAACGCCAATACAGATTCCCGCCATTGGTGGTTCGACGGCCCAGATACCCTGCGAGACTACATCTCCCAGCAATACAAACCAGGCAGGCAGGTTACGGCCTCCATGCGAAATATCAAATTTACATCCGGAATGGCATTCGCCTTGCCGGTTCTCAGCCGCCCCAGCCGCGGCTGCGTGCAAGTTTTGACAGATACCTACTACCAGGGAGAACCGCTTCTTTCCTATGAGGAAAACCAACTTTTTGAACTGGCAAAAGACGGCCTGGTGCTGGCAGAAGGGCCTGCAATGCCATTAGATGTATTTGGCCCGGAGCCGAAACACGGTTGGTGCTATTACTATCAAAAAGCAGAACTGGCCCGCGATTTCGAAAATTGGGGTGAAGTTCGCTCCCTGTGGGAACAGGCACAAGCCCAAAAACTGCAAGCCACTTTCGGCCCTGAATATGCTCCCTTCGTCGAAATGCTCGCCAGGAGCCAGGATTGGAAAGCCGCCGTCGAATTGACCCACAAAGCGGGCAAACTCACCAAAGATTCGCGCCCGTTCTTCTGCACATTCTGGCAAACACGGTTGTCGCTATTGCCAGGGTTTGCGGAATGGTGGCCACAAATCCAGGAAGAAAATGCTTGCCAATAGCGTGGCAGCGTAATCGTTATGTCCCCCTCCTTGACCGATAAACTCAAGTCACTGGGCGTCAAGGTCGGCGCATCCGAAATCAAGCCGCCCCCGCCCAAGGCGCGGCGCGATTCTTCGCTCGAACACGTTCTCGATGGCCGCTGGCTGGAGACACGACGCGGCGAAACCTTCGTGGTGGAACAGGTTTATTCAACGGAATACAGGCACGGGCATGTCCCGATTCGCGTGGAATCGAGTCTGGGCGGGCTGGCGGCCTGGGCGGGCGACGAACGCCTCAGCCGCCTGGCCCTCTCCCAATTGGCATTTATAGACACCGAAACGTCCGGGCTTTCGGGCGGCACAGGGACCTATGCCTTCCTGGTCGGCGCGGGGCGCTTTGTGGAGGATGAGTTTCGCCTGACGATGTTCTTTATGCGCGACCCGTCAGAGGAAGCCGCGCTGCTGGAATCGCTGGCAGATTTCCTGGCCCCGTGCGCCGCGCTGGTCACGTTCAACGGCAAAGCCTTCGATGCCCCGCTGCTGCGCACCCGCTACACCCTGCAGGGTATCCCTTGTCCCTTCGATGGATTCTCCCACATCGACCTGCTGCCGCTGGCGCGCCGCCTGTGGCGCGACCGCCTGCCCAGCCGGGCCCTGAAATATCTCGAAGAACACATTATGCAAGCCCCGCGCGGCGTGGAGGAAGTGCCAGGCTACGAAATTCCCTGGTTGTATTTCGATTACCTGCGCAGCGGCGATGCGGCCCCGCTCAAGGGCGTGTTCTACCACAACGCGATGGACGTGGTGGCCATGGCCGCCTTGCTCCACCTGACCGCCGGGATGCTGGATAACCCGCACGGCAGCGAAATCGCGCACGGACTCGACATCATCGCGCTGGCAAAATTGTTCGAGGACCTGAACCGCTGGGACGACGCCGCCCTGCTCTACGAGCGCGGGCTGAAAACCGAACTGCCCGAACCCGATTTCTGGCAGGCGGTGCGGCGGCTGGCCGTGCTGCAAAAGCGGCGCGGCGATTTGGAAACCGCCCTCAAACTGTGGGAACAGTCCGCTGCCGAGGGGCATGTTTACGCCCACGTCGAACTG
Source organism: uncultured Anaerolinea sp. (assembly GCA_964422545.1). GTDB lineage: Bacteria > Chloroflexota > Anaerolineae > Anaerolineales > Villigracilaceae > UBA5195. Next base: position 12,005 of record CAYRBO010000038.1, read on the forward strand.
GCGAAATATTACGAACACACCCGCAAAGACCCCACATCTGCCCTGCGCTGGACTCTGGCAGCGATTGGGCAAACCAAAAACAACCCATTCCTGCCCGCCTACATGAAAAAACACTGGATGGACGAGCTCGAACACCGTCAGGAACGCCTGGAAGCGAAACTGGCAAAGGGGAAACGATGAAAAAACAACCCTTATTGATGACCGTTTTCTTCCTGACCACCGCCCTGGCCTGCTCCCTGCCCCTGGCTTCCGCCCCGGCAGAAGCGCCCCCTCCCCTGCCGACCGCCACCGTTCTACCCACGCAAAACCCCGCCGCAACGCCAACCGCCGCGCCGCTCTACCTGCAATGGCCGGTGCTGACCTCCACCAGCAGCGAGAAAGGGCAATCGCCAGATTACACCATCGAGACTAAAATCCCGGTCATGCAGGGCGATGACCCGCGCGTCGAACGCTTCAACGCCGAAGTGCTGGCACTGGTCATGCGGGAAGTGAAGAAGTTTCGAGATGGACTGGCAACGTTGCCGGCCACGCCCATCAGCGCAGGCAGTTCCTTCGAAAACGCCTACGCCATCGTCTCACCGCCCGGCGATGTCTTGAGTCTCAATTTCGGCTTTTATACCTATTCAGACGGCGCGGCCCACCCGTACAGTTACACCTTGACGTACACTTATGATTTGCAGCGCGGCGAGCAAATCCGGCTGGAGCAGTTGTTCCTGCCCGGAGCAAATTACCTCGGCCTGATAGCAGCCTACTGCCAGCAGGAACTTTCGCGGCGCGACATCGGCTTCGATACGCTGTTCGTAACCGGCGCCGACCCCGCGCCCGAAAATTACCGCAGCTGGAACATCACCCCAAACGGCCTGCTCATCAGTTTCGACCCGTACCAGGTGGCCGCTTATGCCGCCGGGCCGCAGGAAGTCCTTATCCCGTATGCGGAATTGAACTCCATCATCGACCCGGCTGGCCCGCTGGCAGGGTTGCGATAAGCGTAGAGCGGCCGGGGCAGGTGGCAGGCATGTACCCTTTGCGCCTTTGCAAGGAAATTCGAGATTCTTGCAACAGACTCAATTTTGTTTTACAAAGGCAGCCAGGCCAGCACTTTTTGAATCATCACATCCCAATAGGCCCAGTTATGCTCGCCGGGGCCTTCTTCATAGGTCAGGTCGAGCGGCAGTGCGCAAACGTGGTCACGGAAGCGCAGGTTATCGGCGTAGAGGAAGTCTTCAGTGCCGCAGCACTGGTACAGTTTAGGCTTAATGCTTTCCGCCGCGACTGTTTCGGCCAGGGCGAACAGGTCATGGTTGCTGCCAGGGACTTTGGATAAATCGCCAAAAACGTTGCGCATGTGGGCCATCCAGGCGTCGCTGTTCGGGTCTGCCGGGTTTGGCGTGACGACCTCGCGGATATCGACCGCGCCCGAAAGGCTGGCGGCAGCGGCAAAGCGCTGCGGGTGTGATAACGCCAGTTTGAAAGCGCCGTAGCCGCCCATCGAAAGCCCGGCGACAAAGTTATCGGCCCGCTCTGCCGAGAGCGGGAACAAATCGCGGGCCACGGCTGGCACTTCCTCGCTGATGAACTGCCAGTACTTCCCGCCATGCGCCATATCCGTGTACCAGCTGAGGTGAACGCTGGGCATGACGACGGCCAGGTTGTATTGCTCGGCGTAGCGTTCGATGGAAGTCCAGCGCTGCCAGGCAGTGTGGTCGTCAGAATAGCCATGCAACAGGTAGAGAGTGCGATAGTTTGGCTTCGCGCCGGTTTGGGCGTCCTTGAGCGGGCGCTGGGGCAGGATGACATTCATGGCGCAGCGCATGCCCAGGGTGTCAGAGAAAAAACGGACTTCGGTGAGTATCATGGAATTCTCCTGACGGTACGATTTTGCGTGATGAAGACATTGTACTCCGTTACAAGCCGCGTGGCTTGATAGAACAACTCTCAAGAGGACTTGCGCAGCAAACACCCCCAAAAGGAACAATCAGAATATGGTAAACTGACCCCATGACCTTTCACTTCGGTTTTGTCGCCGTCATCGGACGCCCCAACGTGGGCAAGTCCACCCTTATCAATGCCTTCCTGGGCCAGAAGGTGGCCGCCGTTTCGCCGCGCGCCCAAACCACCCGCCGCCGCCAGATGGGCATCCTGACCACCGATGCCTGCCAGGTTGTCTTTGTCGATACGCCCGGCCTGCATACCCCGCGTCACAAATTGGGCGAATATCTCAATCAGGAAGCCGAAGAAGCCCTCAACGGGGTGGATGTCATTCTTTGGATGATAGATGCCTCGGTTGGCCCGCACGAAGAAGATAGACGAATCGCCGCTTTATTGGCGCAGATGCGAAAACGCCCCCCGCTGGTGCTTGCTCTCAACAAAATTGACTTAATCCCCGCCGAACAGATTCCCGTTAAAATCCAGGCCTGCGCCGAACTGGCTGCCAATGCCGAAATCTTCCCGATAAGCGCCACCGGCGGCGCAGGCCGAACCGAACTGCTCCAGTCCCTCGTTGCCAGGCTGCCCGAACGGGAGCCGGAATTCGACGAGGAGCAGGTCACCGACTTCTACGAGCGCGAGATTGCCGCCGATTTAATCCGCGAGGCCTGCCTGCATCACCTGCGCGAGGAGATTCCGCACGGGGTCAACATCCGCATCGATGAGTTTACCGAGCGTGGCGAGCGGGGCGCGTACATCGCCGCGACCGTCTTCGTCGAGCGCGAATCGCACAAGGGGATTGTGATTGGCGAGGGCGGGGCCATGCTCAAGAAAATTGGCAGCGCGGCGCGGGCAGAGATTGAGTCGATGAGCGGGCGCAAGGTCTTCCTTCAGTTGCGCGTCAAAGTCGAAAAAGACTGGCGCGACGACGAAAACATCTTGCGCCGCTTTGGTTACAAAATCGAAAAAAAGAAAAAGCGCAAATAAAATATTCAGGCGACAGTCACCTTATGAAGCCTCGTCTCCATGCAGCCGGTTGGCGCGGCGGATGAGCGGCAGGGCCGGCGCGAGCAAGAAACTGGCAAAGGCAATTGCCGCCTGCACGCTCCACAGGCTGACTACGCCCGCCAGCGGCCCCGAAGCAATCTGCCCAATGGCGTCCACCTGGCCCGACATGGAGAGTATTGTGGCGCGGGTATCCGAATCGAGCCGTTGGTTGACCCAAGCAATGTAAAGCGGCCCCAGCACGTTGCGGGTGATGCTGACCAGCAGCACGGCGGCCACCGCCACAGCCAGCACGGGGGCAAAGGCAAAGGTCAAAATTGCCAGCGCGAGCGAACCTGTCAGCCAGGACATGCCCTTCGCAATCGAGGGCGCGTGACTGGAGTCGAGCCGTTTTTCCACCTGCTGCGTGACCAAAATCGAGAGCAGCATCCCGGCAGCGCGCATCACCCCAAAGAAAGCCACTTCATTCATCCCAAACAGAGAGGGCAGCGGGAAGGTATCGACCAGGTATTTGACCCACAGCCGGTCCCAACCTTCCGAATACAGCCCGTAGATGAACCCCACGCCCAACACTGCCGTCAGCATCGGGCGGGCGCGCACGGTGGCGAATCCCTTCCTGAAAATATCGCCCATGTGCTGAAAGGTGTTGCGGTCTTCGAGTCGAGCGGGCGCGAAGCGTGTTTCGGGCATGAACAGGGCCAGGAACACGGCGAACAGCATTAGCCCCGCGCCACCCGCCAGGATGGGCAGGGCAACGGACAGGTTGCCAAGTGGGATGGCGAGCAGCATCCCCACGAAAGCCCCGGCCAGGTGAAAGCGATTGGCGCGCAGGAAAGCGCGATTGGCGGCCTCTTCGCCAATTTCATCCGAAAGCCAGGCCTGCTGCGCCCCGCTGGTAAACGTATAGCCCAACCCCCACATTCCCGAAGCGAGCAGGATGGCGGCGAAATAGGGAAACAACCCCTCGATGATGAAGGCCAACCCCATGATGACATAACCGATCACGAGCGAGAGTTTGCGCGAATACGCATCCGCCACGATGCCGGTTGGCACCTCGAAGAGCAGGATAACCACCTCCAACGTGGTGCCGACCAGGACGAGTTGCAGCCCGCTCAGCCCAGCGACGGTTGCTTCGTAAAACGAAGTCACCACGAAAATCAGGCTGAAGAAGAGCGAAGTCAGGAAAGCCAGGGCCAGGTAAAGCGGGTAAGCGGGAAGTTTTGGCATTTAATCTCCAATGAGCGGCGGCATTCTATTGACGAAGGCTGACGGCTCGATTAGCATAACCGCAGCACAAAATGTTTGATATCGAGATGCAAAGACAAGTAAAGCATGAACCAACCAACACCCATTGACTGGCAACAATTCAAGATTGCAGTTGTTATTCCCTGCTATCGCGTAGAAAAAGAAATTACGGATGTACTTGTATCGATTCCAGATTATGTAAAAGATATTATTGTGGTTGATGATGCTTCTCCCGACGCAACCGCGCAAAAGGTAACGGATGTGATGCGCATCGATTCTCGCGTGTTTTTATTTCGGCATGAGAAAAATACCGGTGTTGGCGGTGCGATGGTGACGGGGTTTGAAAAAGCGCTCGAACGAGGGGCTGAAATCGTCGTAAAAGTAGATGGCGATGGTCAAATGTCCACCGAACACTTGCCGCATTTGCTGGCGCCACTGGCGCGCTGCGAAGCCGATTATGCCAAAGGAAACCGCTTTCGAGATTTTCGCGCGCTCCAAAAAATGCCCTGGCTGCGGCGCGTTGGGAACATGGGGTTGAGTTTTCTTTCGAAAGCCGCCACCGGTTACTGGAATGTGTTTGACCCAACGAACGGTTACGTCGCCATTCGCGCCGAAGCCCTGCGGCTGCTTTCTATGGACGAAATTGACCGCTCGTATTTTTTTGAGACCTCCATGCTGGCGCAGTTATACCTTATCGGAGCAGTTGTGGTGGATGTGCCAATGCCAGCACGCTACGGAGAAGAAGTTTCCAACCTTTCTGTACGGCGCGTTTTGTGGCAATTCCCGCCCAAACTGGCAGCCACCTTTTTGCGCAGGCTGGTTTTGAAAACATTCATCTATGATTTTTCCATGCAGGCGATTTATCTTCTCACCGGAATGCCCCTTTTAATATTTGGGCTATTGTTTGGCATACTCAAGTGGACTGAATATGCAAGTCAAAATATACCTGCGCCCACCGGAACCGTGATGCTGGCAACGCTTACCGTCTTGCTGGGAATTCAATTCCTGATTGCGGCCATCGAAATTGACTTAAGGGCCATTCCGCGCGAACCAATCTGTCGCCGCTGGGTGGATTAAGGTTGACCAGTGAGTCGAAGTTTTTCCCAACCAGCGATACAACCCGTCTGAAAAAGAATATCACGCTCGATAGGGGTGGTATTTTCATACGCCTTTCCGGCCAGGTACTCACCTGGCTGCGAATAGGCAATACGCGGGCCAACTCCAGCGCTCGCTCCTGTAATCTCTAGCAAATAAAGCCGTTTATCGGACTGCCAGTCTGGGGAAATTTGCAACGCATACCAGCCACCCTTTGGAAGTTCAGAATTGTCTATTTTCCGCTTTACCAACGGCTCTGCCGAGCCGGTGGAAAGCAAAGTAAACTCTGTTTTTCCCTGGGGGTCGGCCTGCGCGGCATCCACCCAAATGCGTACAACGGTTAGGCCGTTGCACTCAGGGACAATTTCTTGGGTCAAGACAAAATTTTCGGTAAGCCCAGGCGAAAAGGTGGATTGCGAGTCCCAATTTTTATACCGGGGTTGGTAGCAAAGCCCGGCTTGATAGTATTGAGGACCGCATGGAACGTAATAAGCGATGTACATTGCTATCGAATAAAGCGCCAAACTGGCTACGGCAATGCCGCTGACCCATTTGGCAGGAAATCGATATTGAACTTTGCTGAACCAAAGAGCGAGACTGAGTAAAAGCAGCGGCCACACCGTCAGGAAATATCGCCCCTGTACACCATCTACCACAGTGCTGCCCACCGGAGTAAAGGTAACATACATTGCAGCAATGGTTGCGAGATAAGTCAGTACAAACAGGATCAACAACATACTTGCGGCGCGAAAAGGCTGCTGGATGGTTATTTTCTCGCACAAAACCGACGCAATGAGCGCGAGAGCCGTAAGCAGGTAAACCGGTTGAGGAATGGGCCAATGGTTATAACCATAAATTGCCAGCCCATTGAGAAAATAAGTCCAGCCACGCTGTATAATGTCGCGGGTCAGCGTAGCGACAAATGCGAAAGGTTGGGAAAGGATATATTGCACCTGTTCTACAGGATTCGCGCGTTCGGCGGCAGTTTCCAGGCGGCCATACGCCAGCAGATTCCATCCCACCACTTCCAACATCATCAGCGTGAAAGCAACTGCCAGCAAAGCCCAGTAGCCATATCTGACCTTGAATTGTTGGGGGCGCAAGAGCAGAAAAGGCAAAACCGCCAGGGGAACAATGTTGAGTTTTCCGTTGAATAGCAGAAAAAACAAGGCGCATAAGAGAAAAAATTCTTTTCCTCTAATGGTTTGTTTTTGCGCGCTCCATATCGCCCCGGCAATCATAAGCAACGCTATGCCATTCGAAATTGCATCGGCGCTGATGGTTGCCGCTTGCAGGATGGCAGCCGGCAAGGTAGCAACAATTGCCAGAGGCCATTTTCCAAAAGGGATGATGCGCACTGCCAGCCAGGTAAGCAGCAAGTAACTAAATAAACCTGCCCAGCGTATGGCATAAAACACCAGCAACGCCGGAATGTCGAAGCGGCGGCCCAAATATCTCATCACAATCGATTGCGGCAAGAGCAGGAGAGGAGAATAGACTGAACGCGTTTTCACCCCCTGATAGACATAATCCAGTTCATCAATGGAAAGAGAGCCGTAATTTTGCCAGAAACCCGGCTCAACCGGGCGCACGAAAACTTGCCTTCGGTACGACATTTCCCAATACACTGCGGGGAAAGGCATTTCACTGCCCAATTTATCATTTGGAACAAAAACAAGCGCTGACATTTCCCACACGCGCAACAGATGCGTTTCTTCGTCGTAACCACCGCCAACCGGCAATAAAAGACTCACGCCCAGACCAAAAACAATCAGGACGAACACAAGATAGCGTTCCGCCGCGCTCCAGGGCTGGCGCAAAAAGCCAAAAACAACGCGGTTTTCTTCAGTATTTTCTGGATCGGAATTCATTATGAGAGACATCCTGCAAACGTCATAATCGACTGCGTTTTCGTAAGACGAAAGCGCAACTCAGAAAACGCAAAGTTTAAGCGACTTTCCTGACATTCTCCGGGTACGTTGCGAGACGAGGTGAGTTCGTTCAACGGGAGACCCATCAGCGCAAGTGTTGCCGGATGCGCAGAGCCTCGTTCAGGTGCAAGAAGTTGTGCCGGGTGGCTGGCATAAGCAGCAGCCCGGCCAGAGTGCGTCCGCCCCAATAGGTGATGATTTCACCGGCTTCCGGCAAGACCGCGTTTTGTTCGCGGATGGTTTTCAGCCGGGCCGAGTCAACCTTCTGTTTCAGGATGCCGGGTTCAATAGTCTGCGCAATCTCCCGCGTGCGGCGGCCTACTGCCAGCCGGTAAGCGTGCAATGCTTCAATGGACACTTTCTGACTGAACGCGCGCACGGCATCAATATCCATGCCATTTCCGGTATGTTCGATGTCCGCGCCGAGTCTTTCCCGCCAGTCTGCGCTTTGAAAAACCTGCGGACTCCCGGCCACCAGCAGATTCAGTGTGACATCTTCGATGCGCGCCAGATGCCAGAGAACCCAGGCGATGGAGTGTTCGCAGCCTGGTGGAAGATAACGCAACGCGGATTCATCCAGCCCCAACAGAACTTCGTCGGCAAACGACCAGGCTCCACTCCCAGACATCTCTGCTGGGTGGGTAGCAGCGTGCTGCACCAGAAAGAGTTCGATTGCTCGGGGATAATCGTTTCCACGCAGCAGAGAATCCTGCAATAATTTTTGCTGTTCGTTCCAACATTTTCGGTTGGGATTCATGTCACTCGCGCCCTGATTTGTCCTCCAGCGCGCGCTGGTCGCGTAGGGCTTCATCGACCAACTGGTTGTTGCCGCTCTGGGGCAGTTTGCGCCAGTGATGCAGGCCGGCCCAGGCCAGCAAGGGAACGCCGACCAGCGTCCCGGCCACAGGGTAGGGGACGCCCGCCACAATGCCCATCACCAACCCTTTCGCGAGCGATGCGCCCCACTCATCCCTAGCAATGAAACGCTGTACCAGCGCGGTCGCCGAAAAGCCCAACGCGCCGACTACAACAGTGGTGATAGGAACGCTAAAAACGGCCAATTCTGGCACGGCAAACACCCCATCCAGCGCAATGGTCGCCAGCGCGGCCAGGGCATGGATGGGCGGGGCGGGGAAAGCATTTTCTTCTGGACGGTGTTCGATGCTCATGGGAGTCTCCAAGAAAGCAAAAGAGCAGATGGCATAACCGAATATCCATTTTCGAATATCTAATATCGTTCTTATTCCCATTCAATCGTGGCAGGCGGCTTGCTGGTGATGTCGTAGACCACTCGGTTGATGCCGCGCACTTCGTTGACGATGCGGGTCGAGACGCGCGCCAGCACGTCATACGGGATTCTGGCCCAGTCGGCGGTCATGAAATCGTCGGTGACCACTGCCCGAATGGCGCAGGCATCCTGGTAGGTGCGCTGGTCACCCATCACGCCGACCGATTTGACAGGCAGGAGAACAGCAAACGCCTGGGAAGTTCCTGCTCCCTTTCCAAGCAAGCCAGCCGCCGACAGCTCGTGCGTCAGGATGGCATCGGCTTCGCGCAGTTTGTCGGCGCGTTCGGGGGTGACTTCGCCCAGGATGCGGACGGTTAGGCCCGGCCCGGGAAACGGCTGCCGCCAGACCATTTCGGTCGGCAGCCCCAGCGCCTCGCCGACGGCCCGCACCTCGTCCTTAAACAAATAACGGAGCGGCTCGACCAACTGGAAGGTCATATCCTTCGGCAACCCGCCAACATTATGATGGGTTTTGATTTTATCGGCTTTGTTACGGTCGGGGGCCGAGGATTCCACCACATCAGGATAAATTGTCCCCTGCACCAGGAAGGGCGGCTGACCCAGGTTTCTGGCCTCGCGCTCGAAAATACGGATGAATTTCTCGCCGACGATTTTGCGCTTCTTTTCTGGGTCAGTTTCGCCTGCCAGCGCATCGAAATACTCATCGGCGGCATCGACGGCCACCAGTTCCACGCCGAGCATTTCGCGGAAGGCACGCACGACCTGTTCCGGCTCATTCTTGCGCAGCAAGCCGGTGTTGACGAAGACCGCCGCCAACTGGTCGCCGATAGCCTTGTGAACAAGCGCGGCTGCGACTGATGAATCGACCCCGCCAGAGACGGCTGCCAACACCCGCTCATTCCCCACCTGCTGGCGGATGCGCGCCACCGACTCGTCAATAATCGATTGCGGGGTCCAATTGGGGGTCACGCCCGCAATGTCCACCACAAATCGGCGGATGATTTCGGCCCCGCCGACCGTGTGGTTGACTTCGGGATGGAACTGCAAACCGTAGTATTTGCGGACCGGGTCGGACATGGCGGCGTAAGGGCTGTTGCCCGATTGCGCCAGCGCGGAAAATCCCGGCGGGAGTTCGATAACCTTATCGCCATGCGACATCCAGACCTGAAAGCGACCGGCAGACAACAGCGGATTGTCTCTCGCCGTTTCCACAATCGCATGGCCGTATTCCCGTTGGGCCGAGGCGTCCACTTTTCCGCCCAGGGCGTGGGTCAGAGCCTGCATCCCGTAGCAGATGCCCAAAATCGGCAATCCGCTTTCGAGGATGAAATCCTGGATGAATGGCGCGCCTGATTCATAGACTGATTTCGGCCCACCAGACAGGATGAAGGCTTTGGGCTGAATAGACAGGATTTGCTCCCGCGGTGCGTCCCAGGGGAAGAGTTCGCAGTAGACCTGTGCCTCGCGCACGCGGCGGGCAATCAGTTGGGCGTATTGCGAACCAAAATCAAGGATGGCGATGGAATTTTTCATTACGCAAAAACAATTTTGTTCTCATTCAGTTCGGTAATGCAGGCCAGCGAAAAAACCGGCACGCCGAGCGGGGCCAGGGCTTTGCGCCCGCCCTCGAAACTTTTTTCGATGAGCGTGCCGATGCCAACGATGCTCGAACCGGCGGTCTGGGTCAGGCGGACGAGGCCGAGGATGGTGGCGCCAGAGGCCAGGAAGTCGTCTATAATGAGGATTTTTTCGCCCCCGCCCAGGTGTTCGGGCGAGACAATCAGCTCGACCATGCGGCCTTTGGTGTGGGAGGGGGCCAGGGTCAGGTAAACCTGGTCGGGCATGGTGATGGGTTTGGTCTTGCGGGCATAAACGACCGGCAGGCCGAGGTGAATGGCAGTGGCGAGGGCCGGCGCAATGCCGGAAATTTCGGCGGTCAGGATTTTGGTGGCCCCAACGCCACTGAACAGGCGCGCGAACTCGCGCCCGCAGAGGTCCATCAAGATTGGGTCAACCTGGTGATTGATGAAGGAATCGACTTTGAGGATGCCGTTGCCCAGGTATTTTCCGTCTTTGCGAATGCGTTGTTCGAGTGCTTCCATAAGTTCACTTCCTTTTGAAGGCTTGTCTAGCCAGATTAATGCCGCCATTGTACAACGTTTGAAAGGATGCGACCAGAGGATGGAATCCACCAACCTGCGCGAATCAACGCAAATAGAGCAATGCGGTGCTATCTCACCTTAAAGGATGGCGAGAACGGCGAAACCAACCTTCTGGGTGTGTTAGAATCCCCAACTGTTTCCTATGGATACTCTGATTCTCGCCTCCAACTCTCCGCGCCGCCGCCAATTGTTGGCACTGGGCGGCTGGACGTTCGACGTGCGCGTGGCCGACATTGACGAATCCGTGCGGGCGGGAGAATCACCCCGCGATTATGTAGAGCGGCTGGCGCGCGAAAAAGTATGCGCGATTGCAGCGCGTTCCCTTTCGACAGGAATCATCATCGGCGCAGATACGACCGTTGTGATTGACAGCGAAATCCTGGGGAAACCCGCCCATGCCGACGAAGCCCGTGCCATGTTGACCAGGCTGCGCGGGCGCGTTCACCAGGTCTATACTGGCATTGCGGCCCTCCGCGCAACAGACAGTCAATTGCTTAGCGAAGTCGTCGTTACCAATGTGCCAATGCGCAATTACAGCGACGAAGAAATCGAGCGCTACATCCAATCCGGCGACCCAATGGACAAGGCCGGAGCCTATGGCATCCAAAATCCTGACTTTCAGCCAGTAACAAACATGGAGGGCTGCTACGCTTCGGTAATGGGGCTGCCGCTGTGCAGTCTGGCGCGGCTGCTGGCGCAGTTGGGCGTCCCGCCGCGTACCGATGTGGCCGGGAATTGCCAGGCAACGTTGGCATATCATTGCCGCTCGCCGCTGCGGCTGGAGTCAGGTGAGACAAGTCTTTGACTTGTCCGCGCAAATTAGATGGTTGCGCCAATTCAAAAGGTTGAATACGACATGAATCAAAATCGAAACATCCCCCGTCTCTTCGCCCTGTTGCTGGCGCTGGCCTTGCTAGCCGGGTGCGCCGAGCCAGGCGGGAACGGATTGATAGGCGACACTCCCCCGGGCAAGACTCTGCCCACGCCCATCGTCAACGTCACCGCCGCGCCTGAAGCCGACGGCACGCTGCGCGGCTTTTTAGAAGCGTGGAAAGCCGACGATTACGCCTCGATGTACGGCCTGCTCACCCCCGAAAGCCAGCAAGCCCTCAGCCTGGAAGACTTTGACAAAAAATATCGCAGCGCCATGAACGCGCTCACGCTGACCGAATTGGGCTACGAAATCCTGTCAGTCAACGCGCTCTCGCCTACAGTTTCACAGGGCAGTTTCCGCATCACCTACAAAACGAAACTGTTCGGCGAGTTCCAGCGCGAAATGCAGACATCCTTCCATCTCGTTTCAGGCCTCTGGCGAGTGCAATGGGAGGATGGCCTCATCCTGCCCGAACTGGCAGGCGGCAACCGTCTTTCGATGGATTACCAAACCCCGGCGCGCGGCGTCATCTACGACCGGCCCCTGCGCGCCGAACAAGAAAAGCGTCCCTTTGCCACCCAAACCGATGCGTATGCCATTGGCCTGGTGCCTACCAACATCCTGCCGGAGCAAGAACCAACCCTATTGAGCGAACTGGGCATCCTGTTGGGGCTGTACCCCATTCAGGTTTTGCCAATTTACGACAACCGGCGCGATGTGTACTGGTACATTCCGGTTGGCGAAGCCCCCGCCGAGGAAATTGAACGCCGTCTGGGCCGCCTTTCGAACATCTCTGGCCTGGTGCTAACCCCATACACCGCCCGCCTGTACTACGGCAACGGCATCGCGCCGCAAACCATCGGCTACGTCTCCGCCGTACCGGCTGAAGAAGTGGACAAATACATCCGCAACGGCACTTCGCCCGGCGCGCGGGTAGGGCGGGCGGGTATTGAACTATGGGGCGAGCAATACCTGGCCGGAAAGACCGGCGGCACGCTTTACGTCGTCAAGCCCGATGGCTCGCTTACCCAATTTGCCAAAGCAGACAGCCAACCTGCCTCAGATATTCAATTGACCATTGACCGCGACTTTCAGGTGCAAGTACAACGCGCGCTGGAAGGCTTCCGCGGAGCGATTGTAGTCATGGAGCGCGACACAGGGCGCGTGCTGGCTATGGCTTCCTCGCCCAAATTCGACCCGAACGTCTTCGAACCGAACAACGCCAACAGCCCCGATGGCATTCAGGCGCTTTTCAACGACCTGAACCGTCCGCTGGTCAACCGCGCCGCCCAGGGGCAACTGCCGCTCGGTTCGGTGTTCAAAGTCATCACCTTTGCTGCCGCGCTCGAAAGCGGAACCTTCACGCCAGACCTGAAACTGGAATGCGGTTACGAATGGACCGGCCTGCCCGACAAAATCCGCTACGACTGGACTTGGGAACGCTGCCAGAAAGAACTGGCCGCCACCGGAACCTGCAACACCCGTCCCTCCGGCGAGCTAACCCTCAGCCAGGGCCTGATGCGCTCGTGCAACCCCTGGTTCTGGCACATTGGCCTCGACCTGTACCGCCAGGGCCGGGTGACCGCCATTGCAGACATGGCACGCGCCTTTGGGCTGGGCCAGCCAACCGGCATCGGCGTCATTGATGAAAGCCCCGGCAACATTACCAACCCGGCTGGCGAAGTGGAAGCCGTCAACCAATCCATCGGACAGGGCGACGTGCTGGTCACCCCCTTACAAGTAGCGCGCTTCATGGCAGCCATTGGCAACGGCGGTACGCTCTACCGCCCGCAACTGGTCGAGAAAATCATCGCGCCCGATGGCACGGAAACCACCCTCTTCAAGCCCGAAGCAATGGGCACCCTGCCGCTCAAGCCCGAAACCCTGGCAGCCCTGCAACAAGCCATGCGCGAGGTCATCATCAACCCGCGCGGCACGGCTGTTCACCGCTTCCGCAACATGCAAACGCCCATCTACGGCAAAACCGGCACCGCCGAATCCGGCTCTGGCCTGCCGCACTCCTGGTTCGCCGGGTACACCGACGCCCAAAACCCCGACCTGCCCGATATTGCCATCGCGGTCGTGGTCGAGAATATGGGCGAAGGTTCCGAGTACGCCACGCCCATCTTCCGCCGTATCGTCGAAATCTACTTCACCGGTCAGCCGCGCAGTGTATTCTGGTGGGAGTCAAACTTCGGCATCACCCGCACGCCCACGCCTTTCGGCTTCGAGGGGACGGCCACCATAGAAGCGCAGCAAAATCCGTAGATTACAATCATCCCGAAGGCTCAAAACCTTCGGGATGATTTTCAGTTCGAGGGTAAAATTGGCGGGATGACCGACCCTCAACATCGCACCGGCCTGATCATTCGCGCCCAATCGGGCTTTTTCAGCGTCCTGGGCGCAGATTCAGACCCGGCTGTCACCTGCCAACTGCGTGGACGCCTGAAACAAGGCCGACGCGAGGGCGACATCGCCGCTGTGGGCGATAACGTGATATTCACGCTCCTGCCCGACGGCAGCGGCGTCATCGAAGAAATCCTGCCGCGCAAAAGCGAAATTGTCCGCCTCGACCCGCGCCCACAGGGTGAATATCGCCAAATCCTGCTCGCCAATGCCGACCAGGCCGTGTTCGTCTTTGCCTGCGCGCACCCCGCCCCCAAATTGCGCATGTTAGACCGCTTCCTGGTGATTGCTGAAAAGCAGGAGATTCCGGCGGTCATCGTGGCAAACAAAGTTGACCTGGTTGGCCCAGACGCGGCGCGGGAATTGTTCGGGCCGTATGAGCCGCTGGGCTACCGGGTGATTTATACATCGGTCAAGCAAAACCTGGGGCTGGAGGAACTGCGCGAGGCGATGCAATCCAAACTCTCGGCGTTGGCCGGGCCTTCGGGGGTGGGCAAATCGAGCCTGCTCAACGCCATCCAGCCCGGGCTAGGAATCGCGGTAGGCGAAGTCTCCAGTTTCATGAAAAAGGGGACTCACACCACCAACTTTCGCCAACTGCACCGGCTGGAGGTCGGCGGTTGGGTGGCCGACGCGCCCGGCTGGAAATCGCTGGCCCTGTGGGACACCGAACCCGAAGAAATCGACGCCTACTTTCCCGAACTGCGCAACCTGGTAGCCGAATGCCAGTTCAGCGACTGCACCCACACCCACGAACCGGGCTGCGCCGTGCTGGAAGCGTTGCAAAATGGGCGGGTGCGGCGGGAGAGATATGATTCCTACCTGCGGCTAAAGGCCGGGCAGGAATAACGGAGTCGAAAATCTCCCGATTTTCGCAAACTGCAAGAGACGTTTGACTCCAGAAAGGCACTATGAATCCCTGGGATATTTTCGGTCACGATTGGGCAGTCGAAATGCTGCGGCAGCACGTCCAACACGACGCGCTGCGGCACGCTTACCTGTTCACCGGCCCTTCGGGGGTGGGACGCCGCTCGCTGGCAATCCGCCTGGCGCAGGCCATTCAATGTCAGACGCCGAGCGCGCCTGGGATTCCGTGTAGAACCTGCCGGGTTTGCAAACAAATCGAGGCCGGGCAGCACATTGATTTAATGGTCACGCAGGCAGAAGTGGAGGGCGGAACGCTCAAAGTAGAGCAGGTGCGGGAGGTGACGAAGTTCCTCTCGCTCAAACCCTATGCCTCCCCCTTCAAAATTGTGCTTTTCCTGCGCTTCGAGGAAGCCAACGCCAACGCGCAAAACGCCCTGCTGAAGACGCTGGAGGAGGCCCCAGCCCATGCCCTGTTGCTGCTGACCGCCGATAACGCCGAACAACTGCTGCCGACGATTGTCTCACGCTGCGAGGTGCTTCGCCTGCGCCCCACCACCGCCGCGGCGGTGACGGAGTTCCTGGCCTCGCAGGGTGTGGAGGCCGAAAAAGCGCGTTTGCTGGGGCATCTCGCGGGCGGGCGGCCCGGTTACGCCCTGCGGCTGGCGGCAGATGAAAAGGCGCTGGCCTTCCGCGCCGAAAAACTGGATGACCTGCGCGAACTACTCTCCGCAAATCGCCGAACGCGCTTTGCCTATGCCGAGAAACTGGCAAAGGAAAAAGATACCTTCCGACAGGCGTTGTTCATCTGGCTGTCGTTCTGGCGCGATGTGCTGCTGCGCGCAGCGGGGAGCGAGTGGCCATTGACCAATCTCGACCGGGCCGAGGACGTGGCCCGGCTGGGCGAGCGGCTTTCGCTGAACGAAGCGCGCCGCCTGACCCGTCAGTGCGAACAGGCCATCGAACGACTGGAAAAAAGCGTCAACCCCCGCCTGCTGGCCGAGGTGACGTTGATGGATTGGCCGAAGGTGACAAGATAAGCGCCTGCTCAATGGAAAGAAGTTTTTAGGGCCAGTACAAGCATAAAAGAGAAAACCCTCCGCCAAAAACGGAGGGCTTTTTGATGGCGTTGCGCCGCATCGTTTTACCCCTTGCAAAGCAAATCTCGAGCCGGGTAGAAGCCCGGCGTGAAAAAACCTGTCAGGCCTTTTTAAAGCCCTTTTTGCGGTTAAAATCCCCCTGCAAAAATTCATCATTCATCATTCTGCATTCTACATTCTGCATTCTGCATTCATCATTCTGCATTCTACATTCATCATTCTGCATTCTACATTCTGCATTCTGCATTCATAATTCTGCATTCTGCATTCATCATTCTGCATTCCAGGAGTCCTCCCTTGCTCACCCTCACCTCCCTCACCACCGACTTCCGCGCCCTCGGCCTCACCGAAGGCGACACCGTCTTTGTCCACTCGGCCTACAGCACCCTCTCGCGCGCCCCCGGCGGCGTGCAGGGCGGGCCGCAGACCGTCATCGAGGCCATTCTCGAAGTCATCGGCCCTGAAGGCACGCTCATCATGCCCACCTTCAACTATGACTTCCTGCGCGGCACGCCCTGGGACATGCGCACCACTCCCTCGCAAATGGGCATTCTCACCGAACTTGTCCGAACCGACCCCAGAGCAAAGCGCATGTTCCACCCCATCTACTCAATGGCCGCCATCGGCAAACGAGCCGAAGAAGTGGCCGACCACCGCTCCAATGACTGCTTCGGCGAAACCACCATCTTCAGCAAATTCCGCGCCTGGGACGCCAAAATTCTAATTCTCGGCCTGCCCTACAGCAAATCCATCACCTTCCTGCACCACTGCGAGCAAATGGCGGGCGTAGACTACCGCTTCCTGAAAGAATTCAAAGGCACGGCCATTGATATGCAGGGCAAACCCCACGAAGTCGCCGTCACCATGTTCGTGCGCGACGTGGAACGCGGCGTGGTATTGGATTTTGAACCCATCGGCGCCCTGCTCGACAGCCAGGTGGTGACCAAACGCACCATCGGCCTGGGCGAATGCCGCCTGATGAAGTGCAACGACGTTTTCCGCGTGGCCGTCCAGGCGCTCAAGGACCATCCCGGCCCCGGCCTGACCTACGTTATCGAAACCCCCGAGCGCGCCAAAGACTGGATTCCGCCCATGAAACCGATTTCTTCCCTGAAGGATGTCTTGGGGGAGATTCTGCCGTTACACCGCACGCTCGCCAGCGACGGCATGGATGCCGCTCTCGAAATCATCGGCTCATACCTGCCTGAAACCGCCCACTACAAAATCGAAACCTATGCCCCCCTGACCCCCGTCTGGACCTGGTACGTGCCGGAGCGGTACGTCGTCCACGAAGCCTACCTCGAAACCGAAGACGGCCAGCGGATTGTGGATTTCAAAGACAACCCCCTGCACCTGGTCTCCTACT
>CAYRBO010000039.1:0-28698 GCA_964422545.1 uncultured Anaerolinea sp.
CAAGTTCTTAAGTTTTCTTTGCGGCTTTGCGCGAGAAAAAAGTATCAAGTTGAGCCGAGAAGTCTTATCCCGAACTGACGTTACCAGGTCTTTTTGCGCCCTGGGGCTGGGCGGTCTGCGCCGGGGCCAGAAACAGGGGGCTGATTACTTCTCCCCCAGCGCTTTGGCTGCCGCGCCGGAGCGGGTATGCACATCCAGTTTCTCGAAAATGGCTTTGAGATGCCGCTTAACGGTGTTGGTGGTGATGACCAGCCGTTCGGCGATTTCTTTATTTGTCAAGCCCTGTGCCAGCAGGTCTAGCACTTCGCGCTCACGCTCGGTTAAGACGGCCAGTTCGCTGCCGGCGCGCCCGGCTTTACGGGCTTCTTCGACCAGCCGCAAAAACGAGGTTCGCTCGAAGGCTTGTTTTTCCAGGTAGGCAAAAATGGATTGTTCGGCGTAGGCGCGCTGGATTTCCTCTGGCGAGGCGATGCCGCTGACCACGATGGCCGGTACGCCCCCGGCGCGGGCGATGGCAAGCAGGCGGTAGCCTTCGGGTTCATCGTCTGGCGATTTAGAATCCCACAGGCCCGAAACGCTGCCGCTAAGCGACAAATCGACCACCGCCAGGCTATATTTTTCGCGCCGCAGGAAGCCCAGGGCGTCGCCGAAACTGGCGCAGGCCCGCACCTGAAAGCCGGAATCGGTCAGCAGTTCAGAGAGAATGCTCCTCCAACCGGCGTCGTCTTCCACCACCAGCGCGCGCCTGGTGGATGAATCTGTCTGGGCGGGGATGGTTGAAGAGGTGAGCCGGAAGGGGCTGCCCAGCCTCGAAGCGGGAGCCGTTTCCGGCGCGGGCAGGTTGGCTCCGCTGGGTGGGGTCGCCAGGGCGCGCGAGACCAGTTCCCGAAACTGTCCCCGGTGGAAATTTTCCTTGCGTAAAAAGGAAAATGCGCCGTGTTCGGTGAGGGCGGCGACGGCTACTTCAACGGTGGCAAAGCCTGTTAGCAAAATCGAGCGGCAGTTGGGGTCAAGTTGGCGGGCCGATTCCAGCACGCGCAGGCCGTCGGTGTTATTGTGGTCGGCGGGGGAGAGCGAAAGGTCTAGCACGGCCAGGCGGTGGGGCTGCGCTTTGAGCAGTTGGACAGCCTCCTCCAGGTTGTCTGCCGTATCGACGGCCAGCCCGCAATCATACAGGATTTCCGACAAGATTTGCTGCCACGAGCGGTCGTCTTCGACGACCAGGGCGCGCGCAAGGGGTGGATTCATGTTTCCTCCGGGATGCGTGGCAGCCGCAGGCGAAAGGTCGCGCCACGCTGCCCATTGCTTTCGATGTCCACTGAACCGCCCAGGCGGGTCATGAGTGTTTTGACCCACCACAGGCCGAAGCCGAGTTTGCCAGGCCGAGACATGGCCCGCCCTGAGAAATTTAACTCGAAGATGCGGTCGTGCAGTTCGGGCGGGATGCCGGGGCCGCTGTCGCTGACTGTGATTTCAACCCATTCGGGGCCAGAACGCCCACGAATTTCGATGACGCCCTGACCGCGCATGGCATCGGCGGCGTTTTCGAGCAGGTTGGTAAAGACGAAGGTCAGGCTTTGCCCGCCCGCCATGACGACCGGCAGGCGGTCGAGGCCTTCCATGCGCACCTGAATGCCAGATGGCAATTGGGCGGCGTTGAGAGCCTCGGCCAGGCGCGCGGCGGCGTAGACCGGTTCGAGCCGGATGGGGCGCAGGTGCGAAAGGTTATCTCGCACGGTCTGCATGGCTTGCATGGCGCAGCGTTCGATTTCGGTTAGATTGTGCGCCAGGTAGGGGTCGGCCTGCAATGCGGGTGCGCATTTATCTTGAATGCTTTGCACTCGCACCGGGATGGTGCCGACTTTATTGTTCAAGTGATGCAGCAGGTTGGAGGCGATGTCACCGACGGCGGCAAAGGTTTCGGCCACCGAGCGCTGTTCCTGGGCGGCGCGCAGGGCCTGCTGGCGGCTCTCGTTTTGCAGGGCCAGGGCGGCGTAATGCGCCAGGAAGGTTAGCACCTTTTTATCCCAATCCGATTCGACAAATCGGCCAGTATCGGGCGCGGCGCTGTAAACGCCAAAAGCGCCCAGCGGTTGGCCCTCATCTCCAGCCTGCAGGGGAACAATCAGGGCCCGCGACCAGTTTTGAGAGGCAGCCAGGTCGCGGCGATGGAAGCGTGGGTCGCTTTGAACATCGTCGGCCACGACGGCTTCCCTTGTTAAGACGGCCTGACCGGTCAGGCTGCCTGCCAGTGGAATCTGGTCGCTATGGGTATAGCCGCCGCTGGAGGCCGAAAGCATGAGAGCGTCTTCTTTGAGCAGCCACAGGGCGCTGGCGGAGGCATTCAACAGGTCACAGGCTACTTCGGCCAGATGGTCCAGCACTTGCTGGCAGGGCTGCGAGAAAATCTGCCGGGCAACTTCTTGCAAGACATCGAGCAGGCGCGCTTCCTGAATGGCAATGACTGCGTATGTGGCGAGCGATTGCAAGATGTGGCTGTCGTGTTCATCGAAGGCTCCCGGTTCGGGGCTTTCAAGGTTGAGGACGCCTTCTAGCCGTCCGCTGGCGTTGATGAGCGGCACGGCCAGTTCGGAGCGCATTTGCAAATCGGCGTCGAGCGGGTAGTAGATACCCGCCCAGGGTTCGGCCAGCAAATCGGGGATGAGGATGGTCTGGCGGCTGCGGGCGACGCGCGCCATGACGCTGTTGGCGCTGAGCGGCAGGGCTTCAATCTTGGGGCGGGTTAGGGCATCTCCGGCGAAGGCGCGCGTGACCAGGTTTTCGCCGCTCTTATCGAGCAGGCGAAAGATGCCATAGTGGGCGTTGGTCACATCCAGGGCTAGTTGCAGGATGGATTCGAGGGTTTCTTCCAGCCTGAGTCTCGAGGAAATCAGCATTCCGGCGCGGTGCAGGCGGTTGAGTTCCTCCTCCTTGCGGGCCAGGTCGCGGCGCATGGCCGCCAGACGCCGGGTGTGATAAATCGCCATGGCGGCCTGATGCACGAAGTTTTCGAGCATGAGCAGCTCCAGGCGGGTGAAGGGGCGCTGCTCACGCAGATAGACATACAAGACTCCCACTACCTGATCGGCTACAATAAGCGGGAACGCGCCCACTGCCTGCACGCCTCGCGCGGCATGGTAGGGATGAACTTCCAGGTCAGGTTGTTCGTAAGAGACCAATCCGTGCCGCTGCTGAATGGCGCGCGCGCCAATTCCGTTGGGGCGCGGAAAGTCGTCGGTTTGCTCGATGTTTTGCTGTCGTTCAGCGTTTTCCGCGTTCTCCGGCAGTTCCAGCGGGGGAGAAACAATCTCAGGCTGCGCCGAGACGCGCGATTCGCGCTCGAACAAGCCGCGTGTCTCATCGTAAGTGTAAATGACCGCCGAGGAACCCGGCACGACTCGGATGGCGCTTTCGACAATCAGTTGCAGGCTATCGGCGCTGCTGATAACGTCATCTGAACCGATGCGGTTGATGGCGCCGCTAATCTGGTTCAGGCTGGCAAGCGCTTCGAGCAGCCCGGCAAAGCGGCGCGGCAGGCGTGCTGGGGGAGATCCTGGCGGGAGGGTGTCTTGAATACTCATCAATAAATCCCGGTCTGTTTTCTGCATTATATCTCGTACATTCTTATTTCATCCCTCTCCTGGGGGAAAGGGAATCGGACGCATGAACCGGATGTTTTGCCAAAAACGACAAAATCATTCTTGTTTCCCCCCTCTCCCACCAGGAGAGGGGCGGGGGGTGAGGGGGATAGCCAGTTACAGTTAACGCTTTTCATGTGTAACCGCCGACCGCTGACGGCAGGCCAAAATGGTCAGCGGTCAGTTGTCGGCGGTCAGAGGAAAGGGAAGAATATTTGTGGCGTTCCTCCCGCAGTTCAACTGCGGGAGGAACGTTTGTCACTAAATGTCGAAATACAGCGTGAATTCGTAGGGGGTCGGGCGCAGGCGTACTGGGTCAACTTCCATGGTTCGTTTGTAGCCAATGTAAGCTTCGAGCAACTCAGTGGTGAATACATCGCCCTTGAGCAAGAATTCGTGGTCTTCTTCTAAAGCATTCAAGACGGCTTCGAGTGAGCCAGGCACTTGTTTGATTAACTTGGCTTCTTCGGCGGGCAGGTCGTACAGGTCTTTATCATGCGGGCTGCCCGGGTCAATGCGGTTCTGGATGCCGTCTAACCCGGCCATCAGGATTGCAGCAAAGCACAGATAGGGGTTGCTGGAAGGGTCTGGGGCGCGAAATTCGACGCGCTTGGCCTTGCTGCTCTTCGTAACCGGGATGCGGCAGATGGCCGAGCGGTTGCGCTGCGAGTAAGCCAGGTTGACGGGTGCTTCGAAGCCCGGCACCAGGCGGCGGTAGGAGTTGGTAGAGGGCGAAGTGAGCGCCAACAGGGCCGGAGCGTGTTTGAGCAGGCCGCCGATGTAGTATTTGGCGGTATCCGACAAGCCAGCGTAGCCAGAGGGGTCGTAGAAAACGTTGGTATCGCCTTTCCACAGCGAAGAGTGGACGTGCATACCAGAGCCGTTATCGCCAAAGAGCGGCTTGGGCATGAAGGTGACGGTTTTGCCGTTTTGGCGGGCAACGTTTTTGGCGATATATTTGTAGAGCAGGAGGTGGTCGGCCATGCGGGTCAGGGTGTTGAAGCGCATGCCCAGTTCGGTCTGACCGGCGGTGGCAACTTCGTGATGGTGAACTTCCATCGGCACGCCGGCATCCTCGAGCGCCATCACAATTTTGGAGCGCACATCTTGGAGCGTATCGGCCGGTGGGACGGGGAAGTAGCCACGCTTGGGAGAAATTTGCCCGCCGAAGTTTTGCCGGTCGGCGCGGCCGCTGTTCCACCAGCCTTCTTCGCTGTCAATGTAGTAGAACGATTCCTGCGTGCCGCTGCTGTAGCGAACGTTATCGAAGATGAAAAACTCTGCTTCGGGGCCAAAGAAGGCGATGTCGGCGATGCCGGTCTGCTTCAGATAGGCTTCGGCTTTGCGGGCCACGAAGCGCGGGTCGCGGGCATATGGCTGGAGCGTGATGGGGTCGTAGACATCACAGGTGACAACCAGGGTGGGGATGTTGGCAACCGGGTCAACGAAAGCGGTTTCGGGGTCGGGCTTGAGCAACATGTCCGATTCGTGAATTTCCTGAAAGCCGCGAATCGAGGAGCCGTCGAAAGGGATGCCTTCCTCGAAAAAATCTGCATCGAGGCGGCGCACTGGAATGGTGAAATGCTGCCACTGCCCGGGCAGGTCGGTGAAGCGGATGTCCACCATTTTGACGTTTTTTGCCATTTCTAGCACGTCTGCAACTGTAGTAGCCATTCTCTCTCTCCTTGTGATGATGATTGGGGGTGTGCTGTGTTTTCCCAAGTTCGGAATGATTATATGGACGGCCGCGTACTGCGTCCATTACCCAAATGGGTATTTTTTAGAAAAAAAGTACCGGCACTCACCAATGCCGGTACTTTGCGCAGGGTTTCCCCTTTGCTTAATCCACCTTTCACCAAGAAGAAGATGTCTCGCTAATCTGCGCCTGCCGGTGAACTGACCACGTCGCCAGGGTAAGCCTCGGAGCCATGTTCTTTGAAATCCAGGCCTTTGAACTCTTCCTCGCGCGAGATGCGCAGCCCGATGAAGCGTTTGAGCAGGACAAAGAACAGAAGGTAACCGGTTGCCACGCACCATGCGCCCACGGCCAGGACGCCGATGAGTTGAGCGATGAACTGCCCACCGTTCCCGGCAATCAGACCGGTCACGCCGCCTTCGGTGGCGAAGATGCCCACCGCCAGCGTACCCCAAACGCCGTTCATCAGGTGAACCGGCACGGCGGTAACCGGGTCGTCAATTTTGAGTTTTTCGAGCAGGATGGCGCCATAGACCACAATTCCGCCGCCGATTGCGCCAATGAAAATGGATGCCGCTGGGGTGACAAAGGCGCAGGGAGCGGTGATGGCAACCAATCCGGCCAGCGCGCCGTTCAGGGTCGCGCCCAAGTCAGGCTTGCGGGTGACAAAGGCCCAGGTCAAAATCATTGCCACGAGCGCGCCTGCTGCGGCTGCCAGGTTGGTGTTGACGGCGACCAGCGCCACTGCGTCGGCATTTCCGCCGTGAATTGCCAGCTGGCTGCCAGGGTTGAAGCCGAACCAGCCCAGCCACAGGATGAAGACGCCCAGGGTCGCCATCGAAATCGAATGCCCGGGGATGGCCTTTGGCGTGCCGTCTTTTGCAAAGCGGCCAATGCGCGGGCCGAGGGCCAGGGTCCCCATCAGAGCCAGCCAGCCTCCGATGCTGTGAACGACGGTTGAACCAGCAAAATCCTTAAAACCGCCGCCGAAAGGAAGGGTCGCCAGCCAACCGCCGCCCCACATCCAATGCCCGGCGATGGGGTAAATGATGGCTGTAATCAGAATGCTATACACCAGGTAGGAAACGAAGCGCGTGCGTTCAGACATGGCTCCAGAGACGATGGTTGCGGCAGTTCCAGCAAACACCAGTTGGAAGAACCAGAAGGCCATCACGGGCAGCCCGGCCACGTCTTCGCCGCTGCTGATGAAGAAACCGCTTGAGCCAATCCACCCGCCAGCCGACGCCCCGAACATGAGGGCATAGCCAACCGCCCAAAAGGCAAGTGATGCAAAAACGAAATCAATGACGTTTTTGAACAGGATGTTGGTGGTGTTCTTGGCGCGGGTCAGGCCTGCTTCAAGGAAGGCAAAACCGGCCTGCATCCAGAACACCAGAAAGGCGGCTACCAGCACCCAAACCGTGTTCAGGCCGCGTGTCAGTTCAAAAATTGGGTCCGGCTCCTGCGCATAAGCAGGCGTGGCTGCCAACAGCGAGACCGCGACGATGGCCGGGAGCAATACCCAGCGCGTCCATTTGAGACTTTTGAGCAAGTTTGTTTGTAACATATTCTCTCTCCTTTGCTTTTGATTGGTTGGATTGTACGGAATCTGTTCCTGACCGGAAATTACCCATCTGGAGAATTTTGCAACCGCCACGAATGACCTGAATGGGTCATTATTTCCTGTTTTTTGGCTTCCGGCTTACCCAAATGGGCAGGTTAGTACCAGCCCCAATGTCCTTTGGCGGCCACCAGCAGCGAGGCAATCATCATTGCCAGCAGGGTGGGAGGCACAGCCAGGAAAATCCACCGCTTCCAGCCGATTTTGACCTGGTTGCGCTCCATGAAAGTGTAAGCCACAACGTTGGCAGAGGCGCCAATGGGTGTCAGGCTGCCTCCCAAATCTACCCCCAATGCCAACGACCAAACCATCAGCGCCAGGGCAGGCATTCCGGGCAAACGGGCCAGGTCTTCCAGCACATAACTCATTGCCAGCGCCAGCGGCACATTATCCAATACGCCGCTTGCCAGGCCAGGAATCCAGTGCAGCGCCATGACCAGCCCGCTGTGAGAGGGAGATAGGCTTGCCAGGGTTGCAGCGAGATTTTCGAACAGGTGAACTTTCTCCAGGCCGCCAATCAACAGAAATAGACCTCCAAAGAACAGAATACTCTCGCCATCGACCTTGAGAATTACGGATTTGACATCACCCGGTTTGAGCGCGAGAATGGATGCAATGGCCGGGATGAGCGCCGCAACCGCAGCGTTGATTTCCAGACCGGTCAGGTGACTTAAAGGCAGGTGGAAGACCAGCAAAAACACGGCGGCCCCAAACCCAATCAGTCCCACCCGAGTCAGGTGTGCATGGACAGGTTCGTTATGCAATTTTTCTATTTCTGCGATGGTCTCTGGCGTCAGCGCTTCATGAGCGTGCTGTAAGGATTTTCGATTAATCAGGTAAAAAACCAGCAACAGTACCCCTGCCACCAGCGCGGAAATTGGCCCGGTATGGGTGACGAAATCGCTAAATCCAAAGCCGAGCGAAGTCCCCAGGATGACGTTGGGCGGGTCTCCAACCAGGGTTGCTGCGCCCCCGGCATTGGCCGCGCAGACCTCCGCAATGACCACCGGAACCGGGTCGAGTTTCAATAATCGCGCAAATTGTAAGGTCAGTGCCGAGAGGAAGAGCATGACCGTGATGCTGTCAATGAACATAGCCAGGAAAGCCGCCAGCAGCACCAACACGACAAACAAGGCTGCCGGACGGTAATTGACCCGGCGCATGGCGGCAATTGCCAGCCAGGAGAAAAACCCGGCCTCGTGCAAAATGGAAACCAGGATGAACATGCCCGACAGCAGTCCAAGCGTTTCCCAGTTGACGTAGGCTATGGCGTCTTGTGGGGTAAGCACGCCAAAGAGGAGTAAGGCTGCTCCTCCGGTCAGCGCTATCCAGTGACGGGGGAACTTTTCACTTACGATGATGGCGTATGTAATCAGGAAGATGACGACAGCCAAGATAATCATAGCGGCCTCCAGAACCGAAATTGAATGCTCTGGAAGCATTCTACGAAAGCCGCATTCCAAAAGAAATTACCCCTATGGAGAGTTTTTTGTCTGCTGCGGGCAGTTTGAATCTGCTGATATTACCCTAATGGGTACTCTCTGCGAAAAAAAATACCCGCCAGATTTGCCTGGCGGGATAAACGTGCATTAGTTAGTTTGGCATCAACTTCATCAATTCCCCAATCACATCATCTGGCTTTACGCCCTCGGCCAGGCCGTCGAAGTTGAGCAGCAAACGGTGTCGCAACGCTGCGGGCGCCACAGCATGAACATCCTCGAACGCGGCGTTGTAGCGTCCCTCCAGCAGGGCGGTCACTTTCGCGCCGAGCATCAGGGCTTGTCCGCCGCGCGGTGAGACGCCGTAGCGGACGTATTTCTTGACCAGCGGCGAGGCGTTTTCGTCTTCGGGGTGGGTGGCGAGCATTAGCCGGGCAATATATTCCTTGACGTGCGAAGCGACCGGCACGGCGCGCGCCAGGGCGCGCATCTGCGCAATCTCTGCTCCGCCCGCCGCGCGGCTTGCCGCAGCCGTCTCTTTGCCGGTCGTGCGCTCCAGAATTTCGACCATCTCATTCACAGCCGGCATGTTCACGTTGACCTTGAAAAAGAAACGGTCCAATTGCGCTTCGGGCAGCGGATACGTCCCTTCCATCTCCAGCGGGTTTTGGGTAGCCAGCACGAAAAACGGCTGCTCCAGCCGGTAGGTTTTTTGGGCCACCGTCACCGAGCCTTCTTGCATGGCCTCCAACAGCGCGCTTTGGGTTTTGGGCGTGGCGCGGTTGATTTCATCGGCCAGCACCAGGTTGGCAAAAATTGGCCCAGGCCGAAAGCGGAACTCACGCCGACCGCCTTCGTCGCTCAAAATTTCCGTGCCGAGGATGTCAGCGGGCATCAGGTCGGGCGTAAACTGAATGCGCGAGAACTTCAAATCGAGCGCCTGGCCCAGGGTGCGGATGAGCATGGTCTTGCCCAGGCCCGGCACGCCTTCTAGCAGCACATGGCCGCCCGCCAAAATGCTCACCAAAACATGCCGCACCACCTCGCCCTGGCCGACAATCACTTTGCCCACTTCGGTCTCGATTCTTACGGCGGTCTGACGGAATTGTTCGATGGAAATTTCGGTCATCTTGTTTCCTCGTTTTCCTGTCTACCTGTTTACCTGTTTCCCGGTTTCCCGGTTTTCCCGTTCCCTGGTCATGGCTTCAGCGCATCGAAATAACTGCGAATAATCTGCGTAAATTCGAGGGGAATCTGTCCGTTCTCGATGGCGCGGCGGTTGATTTCTTCATAGCGCCCCAAGACTTCGGTATAGGGAACGAGGCTCTGCCCCTCGCTGCCTGGGGTGCTGGGGCCTTGCCCAATCACTTCTCCTTGCTCGCCGCTGCCGCTGTTCAGCCCGACCTGCGGGCCGCCCTCGCCACCCAGCAGATTGGGAGCATAAATCTGCTCGTAGGAGGTCTCGCCGCCGTCGCCGGGTTGGTTGTTTTGGGGGATGGGAGAGGTGCTGGCCTCTCCGGATTGCGCATTTGGATTGTTCCCCGTCCCCGCGCCGCTGCCCGCGCCCTGGCCGGAGCCGGCCTGGCTGGAGCCTGCCCCCGCTTGGGCGGCATTTTGCCCGCCCCCGGCAGCAATGACCTGCTCCGCGCCCTGCTGCATTTGCCCGGCGGCCTGGTCGGCGGCCTGATTCATGGCCTGCGCCTGCCCGGCCTGTGCCATGCTCTGCGCCGCCTGGCCCAGGGCCTGCTGCGCGGCGGCAGGGTCACCGTTTTGAAGGGCCTGCGCGGCCTGATTCAGTTGCTCTGCCAATTGTGGATTGCTCGAAGCCACCGCCTGGGCCATTTGCTGAAGTTGTTCTGTCATTTGCGCGGTCTGTTCGGGGGAGAGTTGGCTCAGGTCGGTGTTCGCCAGGTCCGCTGCGGCGGCAATTGGGTTGCCGTTTGCCAGTTGCTCGCCCACCGATTGTAGGGGCGAACCCTGTTGCCCGGCGAGATTGCTCCCGGCCTGCTGGAGCGACCGAACGGTTTGGGCGGCCTGCGGGTTGGTCAATGCCTGTAGTTTTTCGCCTGTGCTAACCAGGGTGGAGACGGAACTTTCAAGGCCGGGATTTTGCTTCAGGTCGTTTAGGGCTTGCTGGAGCGGGGCCGAGAGCGCTTTTTTCTGTTCTTCGGTTAGGGAGGGGTTGTTTTCGACCTTTTGCAGCAGTTCCTCGATAGTTTCGACCTGCTGCTGGATGGCTTTTTGCGCTTCCCGCGCCTGCTGGGCGGCTTGAAAATAGCGCGCGCTCTGCGCGTAGCCAGCAATTATTAATAGAATAAGAACAAGCGGCAGCAGCGCTTCGAGCGGGCGAATTTTGAGGGGCAGGTCGCGCCGGGGGTTTACGGTTCGCGCGGCGGTTAGGGCATCTTCCAGTTGGCGCTGGCGCAGGTCGTCGGGAGCCAGGCCGGGGCTGCGGCGCAGTTCCAGGGCGGTGGAAACTCTCTCGCGCAGGTGAAAGGCGCGGTCGAAGTCGCGGGCCGCTTGCAGGTGCGGAAGCGGCCAAAGAGCAGCACCCAGGCCCGTGACCAGGGTCGCTGCTAGAGTTAGCAGGATGACGAATGCTGTAAATTCCCACGCAACGAACCAGCCCTGTCTCAATCCTGCCATTCCCCATAACAAGGCCAGCAAAAGGCCGAGCGTCAGGCCGCGCAAGCCCCACGTCAAACCACGCCGGATGCGCCGCCAGCGTATCCAGCCGGTAAGATGTTGGGTGAGTTCATCGAATGGGTTCATGCGCGGTCAGGGCGGTTGATAAAGGAAATGCTGAGCAAAATCAGAAGGGCGGCGGTGCCCAGGTAGATGATGGTGAACGGTATCCAGGGCGAAGGCAGCGGCAGGTTGGTGGAGCCGAGAACGGATGAAGTGTAAAAAATGGACTGTTCTTCGATGAGGATGACTTCGCTGACGATGGCGGTCAGCATGGGGTGGGTGCAAATGATTGCCCAGACCCCAAGCGTAAAGATGATTTCTGCCATTTGATTGGAAGAGGCATTCGGCAGGCTAATCAGAGCGAACATGAAAAAAGCCAGCCCCAACGCCAGGTAAGATACCACAATTGCGCCATAAGAACTGACGGTGGCGGCCAGGGTGCGCCGCAGAAAACTGGAGAAAAACAGGCCGAGCGCCGAGAAAAATAGGGCAGTGACGACTAGCAGCAGGCCAGAGATGAGCAGTTCGGCCAGTCCGACCCCGCCCAGCAGGAAGGCCAGGCTTTGGATGGGCAAGGCCGCAAAGATGAGCAGCAACAGGTACACCAGGGCCGCGCCGAGTTTGCCAAAGACCAGCGCGCGCGCCGAGAGCAGGGTGGTGCGCAGCAGGTCGAAGGTTTGGCGTTCTCGCTCAGAAGTGATGGCCCCGCAGGTGAGCGCGGGAGCGATGAAACTAACCAATAGCAATTCGAGCAGCACGACCATGCCGAAGATGGCTTTACCGACCCCCTGGCGGAATTGCGGGTCGTTTTGCGAAAAAGAGACCTGGGCCTGCACCGAAATATACACCAGCCCGATGAAAACACTGATGATGGCGATATAACCGGTCAGCAATAAGAAGGCGCGCCGCCCACGCATCAGACCGCGCAATTCCTTGAGGATGACCGGGTTATCTATTGCGCGTCGCAGCAGGCCGGGGCGCGCGGCGGGGTTTGGGGAGGAGGGGGGCAGGACTTCGGACATAAGAGTTACGAAACAATCCCTTGCGTGGCGCGCAGGAAGACTTCCTCGAGGGTTTGGGTGTCTTCGCTGAATTGGATGAGCGGCAGGTTGTGGGCCAGGATTTCTTTCAGCAGGGCGTGCAGGGCGGCGTCGTCACCACTGAAGTCGGCCTCGAATGCGTGCCACGTGCTTTGGCGCAGGCCCTCTAACGGGCGGATGGCCGTAATGCCCGGCAGGTTCGTCAGCGTCAGGCGGGCTTGCTCGCCGTCTATGGTTTTGAGCAGGCCAATGCGCAGGATGCGGTGCGGAATCAGGTGCGCGTTGAGCTGCTCCAGGCTGCCAAGCGCGGCCAGTTTGCCATTTTCCATAATGGCGACTCGCGTGCAGAGTTCGGCCACGTCGGCCAGGATGTGGCTGGAAAAGAGGATGGTCTTGCCCAGGCGGGCGATTTCGCGCAGCAATTCACGGATTTCGACCCTGGCGCGCGGGTCGAGGCCGGAGGCGGGTTCATCCAGCACCAGCACGGTCGGGTCATGAATCAGTACCCGCGCCAGACCGAGACGCTGCTTGAGACCGCTGGAGAGGGTATCTACCATATCGTTCCGCCGGTGACTCAGTTCGACCAGTTCGAGCAGGTCGGCGATGAGGGCGGCGCGTTTGGCCGGTTCGATTTTGTAGCACGCGCCAAAAAAGTCCAGGTATTCTTGCACGGTCATATCACCGTACACGCCAAACGAATCGGGCATATAGCCAAGCATACGGCGCACCTCGCGCGGGTCTTTGCGGACGGAATGGCCTCCTACCCGAATTTCGCCCTTATCTGGCTGGAGCAGGGTGACGAGCATGCGCATGGTGGTGGTTTTGCCCGCGCCGTTGGGACCAACCAGCCCAAAAATTTCGCCCTGTTCGACGATCAGGCTCATGTCATCAACAGCGGCGCGTCGCCCGAAGTGTTTGCTCAGGTTTTGGATTTCGATGATGGCGCTCATGGCTCTACTACCAATTCAACGCTCGATTCGTAGGTTTCGCTCCAGTCATTCGGGTCGCTTTGCAGGCTGATTTTAACTTCACCGCCCGGGCCGACGTACTGCTCAGGTTCGGGAATGGTCAACTTTCCCCATTGCGTGACCTGAATTTGCTGCCAGGCCTCTTCATCGTAATTCCACAACAACAGCGTGACCTGATTTGGCGTGCTGCTCACTTCAAGCGTCAGGCTGAGCGATTTGACCTTTGTAAATTGGAGCGGGATGGCGGGGCGGAAGCGAAGCACATAGCCCTGATTAATCAGGCCGTAACTGCTGGAGTAGGGCGTGGCTTCTGGCTCGGATGCTTCCCAAGCAAACAGGGCCGAATTCAGCCGCCAGGAATTTCCCTCGAAGCGGAAAACAGGCGTGAGCATGTGGATGACCAGGGCCGTATCTACTGTTTTGGGATTCTCTTTGCGGATGTCTGCCGGCAGCAGGGGCGTCTCCACCCATCCCATCAGGTAGATGCCCCAGTTGGAGGGGATGGAAGAATACTCTTGCGGGGTGACGGCAGCGCGCAGCAAGGCGCTGCGGCGCTGGGCAACTTCGTCATCATTTCCCCAGGTAGGGCCATAATAGCCTGGGAAAAAGGTCGAATCCATTTTATAGAATCCCGCATTGAACCGGTCCACTTGCAAGGGGATGCTGATGGAGTGTGATTCGCCGGGTTTCAGGTCGTTCAGGTTGGTGACGCTGCCCGGCGTGACCAGGAAGGCCTCCTTGAGCGTCAGGCTGCTCAAGTTCGTTATCTGGCCCTCCAGTTGCGGCGTGCGATTGCTCACGGTCACGGTCAGGTCGTGAGCGATGTTCAGGGCGGGCAGGCTGCCTTCCATCGCCACCGATTTCATCCCGCCGATTTCGAGGCGCGCCTCCGGCAGGAGTTGGCCGTCTCCCTGCTCGAGAGCCAGCCAGTTGCCGCTGGTCTGGAGGATGTCCCCATCGTTGCCTTGCGGCAAGAACCGAAAAGGCGAATCTGCTTCCAGGTCGTAGCGGGTGCGGTTGGGTGAATAAATGCCCACGACACCATTGGCGCGCGTCAGGGGGGCGGTATCCCAACCCTGGGCAACCAGCAGCCGGTTAAGGGTGGGGCGCGTGCCGCGATACAGGAAACCCGAAGCGTAGGCCAATCCGGTAAATAAGACCACCAGCGCCGGGATGGTCAACCAGGCCAGTTCGGGGCGTTTGATAAAGCGCAAAACAACGAAGTTGAGCGGGCCGATGACCACCAGGTACAATCCCAGCCAGCCGCAAACCAGCAGGAACGAGGGCAGGCCCAGCTCGGGCAGGGCTGCCAGGGCGTTGCTGGTGGCCGAATCATCCCAGGGCCAGCCTGCCCAGCGCGGGCGCGCCATTTGCGCCCCCAGCAGGTGACTGTAGACGGCTTCCATCCCGTCCCAGTCCTTGAGCGGCGCCAGACCGGGGTCGGCGGATAGATAATACACTTCGCCAAAGCCGATGGAACGGCGCGCGAGCAGGGGCAGGCCATCCTGCTCGACAAGCACTTGCGCGTCTTTATGGAGCGCGCCGGTTGAAAGCATTGCGCCATCTTTGAGCGGAGAATCGGCGTGGAAGTAAGATTGCAGTTCGGAGAGCGTTTCTACGCGGCGGTTGGACTCTGGCGCGAGCGGCAGGAATTCCATTAAACCGGCGGCTGTTATTTGCCAGTTCGCACCGCCAGCGACGAGCAGTTTCCCGCCTTCGGCCAGCCATGCCCCCAGCGCGGCGCGCTGCGCGGAGGTGAGTTGCCCGGTATCCGCGTCTGCAACCAGCAGCGCGTCCAGGGTTTGCCAGCCCTGCGATTGGTCGGGCAGGTCAGCGGGGCGCAGTTGGATGACGCGCGCCGTGCCATCCAGCGGTTTCAGACCGCTCAGGCTGGCATAGTTGGATGGAGTTTCGGAGAGCAGGCCGACCAGCAGGTTTTTGGCGCCCAGGCAGGTGAGGTTCAGGTCGCGTTTGACGAGCGTCCGCTCGTTTTCGGCCACGCTGACGGTCAGTTTTTGTAAGTAGTTTTCGGGATATACATACAGGAAAAATTCCTTGCGCGCGCCGGAGGGCAGCGGCAGGTCGAGACCAAAGGCGGTTTGGCCGTTCCGCCGGTTCGGGTAAGCAGCCTGGACGCGCGCCTGCGCATCCTTGCCGGTATTCTCTACCGTGACCCGCACCGGAATCCAGCGGTTCTCTTTGCAATAACCGTCGAACCCGGCCTTTGCAGTGAGCGTGATGGGTGATTTGTCCTGCGCTTGCGCGGTTGGGGGGAATAGGGACAGGCCGAGCAGGGCAATCAACATGGTGAGGAATAACCTGGCCGGGAATTTCGTTTTCAAGCGCGTTTCTCCAGGAATTGGTTCATTGTCCAAATCATATCATATCCACAGACGACTCTGCGCGGAATGTTTTTTTGGAGCAGGGCGTTACCATTTGCGAATGCCTCCATTCTCCACCGACCAGATTACCTCGGCGAAGTTGTTGATGAAATAGCGGTCATGCGCAACCGCTAGCACTGTGCCTTTGAACCCGGCCAAGGCCTGCTCGAAGCGCGTCCGAGAGGGGATGTCTAGGTGGTTGATGGGTTCATCCAGCACCAGGAAGGTGCAGCCTTGCGCCACCAGCAAGGCCAGCATTAGCCGGGCGCGCTCGCCATACGAGTAACTGCCGCTGGGCCGCAGTGGGGCATCGCCGCTGAACAGGAAGTAGTGCAGGAAGTGGCGCGCTTCGGTTTCGTTGAACGGCGCGACTTTTTGAATCGTTGCCAGGCCGCTCAAGGATGGATTGAGCAGTTCCTGCTCCTGGGCCATGGTGCCTATTTTGACCTTTTCGCCCACCTGGAGCGTGCCTGACAAGGCTGGAATTTGGCCGGTGATGGCGCGGATGAGGGTGGTCTTGCCCGAACCATTCTCCCCAATCAGCGCGATGCGCTGCCCGGCGCGGATGCGCAGGTTGAGGCCGGTCAAAATCGGCTTTTCTGGCGCGTAGCCAATAGATAAATTGTCGGCAATCAATACGTCTTTGCTCTGGTGGGAGGGCGCGCCGAAGTCGAGTTTCATCTGCCAGCTGGCGCGCGGACGTTCGATTTTGTCCTCGTTGAGCAGTTTTTCGAGGCGCGCTTCGATATGTTTGGCGCGCCCGGCCACGTTTTTGGTGGCGCGGTTGCCGAAAAAGCCTTTGGCAAATTTGTCGCCGCTGTCGGCTTTGCCGCCTTTTTTCATCCGGGTCAGCCCGCGAAGGTGGGCGGCAGCGGCTTTGAGTTGGGCAATTTCCTCCTGCTGGTCTTGCCAGGCCTGAACCTGATGCTCGCGCTCGGTCAGTTTTTGCTCTGCGTAGTCGGTGTAGTTGCCGGGGTAGGCTTTCAGGCTGCGCGTGGCCGGGTCGAGTTCGAGGATGGAATTGACCGTGTTATCGAGGAAAGCCCGGTCGTGCGAAACTACCAGGACTGCGCCGCGAAAACCGTTTAACCAGGTTTCGAGCCATTCGAGCATGGCGATGTCGAGGTGGTTGGTGGGTTCGTCGAGCAATAGCAGGTGCGGGTCGTCGAGCAGGATTTTGGCGAGGGCCAGGCGCGTCTTTTGTCCGCCGGAGAGATGGGCGACGGGGGTGTGGAGGGGCAGAGAGGACAGGCCGAGCGGGGCGAGAACAGTTTCGGGTGGAACGGTTGACATTGAAAGTTGACCGAGCAGGTGGTCGTACTCTGCCTGGGCGGCAGCATTGCGCGGGTTCTGGGAAATTTCGAGGGCCAGGGATGCGATTTGGGCTGCGAGTTCTGCCTCGTTAACGGGATGCAGGCGGAGTGCGTCGGCAATCGTCTGCCCGGGAGCGGGGTCAAAGCCCTGGGCCAGGTAGCCGACTCTAAGTCCGGGCCGGGTCTGGAGGATGGTCCCCGAATCAGGCGTTTCGAGACCGGCGAGCAGGCGCATCAGCGTCGATTTGCCGCAGCCGTTGGGGCCGATTAAACCGATTCGTTCCCCGGCGCTGATGCTGAAGGAGATGTCTTGTAAGATGGGTTGGATGCCGTAGGATTTGGTGAGGTGATGAGCAGTAAGCATGGGATATTCCTGTAGGGAAAAAGAAAACCGGGGGCCAACGCCCCCGGCTTAAAATTAAACAAGCGGGTCGTACCCCAAAAAAGCGGTGGATGTCTACAGGTTATCCGTCATTCCAATGCTCCTGAAACGTTACGCGTGCAAATTATACCACTTTGGGGCGTTTGTCTCTGGTTGGCCGCTCATTGGGGGTAGGCTCGTTCATACCCGGCGATGATTCTATCCCACAGCGCGTTGGCTTCGTGGTCGATGGATTGGCGGCTTGGGTCGGCCTCGAACCAGGCGATGGAGCGGCGCACACCTTCGGCCCAGCGCACCTCGCAGCGGAAATCGGGGACGTAGCGTTTGATTTTGCTGTTGTCGAAGACCGCGCTGTTCGATTTGTCGCCAATCAGGCTGCCGGTAGCATGTTCGTTATACATAGCGATTAAATCAGAGGGGATGTGGACGATGTTCGGTTCGACGCCCAGGGCGCGCCCCAACTCTTGCACAATCTGGTTCCAGGTTAGCACTTCATCGGAGGTGATGTGGAAGGCATGCCCGAGGGTTTCTTCGCGCCCCAGCAGGCCGACCAGCCCTTTGGCAAAATCGCCGTTCCAGGTCAGGACCCATAGCGAAGTGCCGTCGCCGGGGACGATGATTTTCTGGCCGCGCCGGATGCGGTCGGGAATCGTCCACGGGTGCTGCCAACTGCCGTTGATGATGGGAATCTGCGAGGGGCCGTAGGTCAGCGAGGGGCGGATAATCGTCGCAGGGAAGCCCTGCTCGCGCCAGGCGCGCAACAGCAAGTCTTCGCAGGCGATTTTGTCGCGGGAATACTGCCAGTAGGGGTTGCGCAGCGGGGTATCTTCGGTGATGAGGTAGTGGGCGGGCGGTTTTTGGTAGGCGCTGGCCGAACTGATGAAAACATACTGACCGGTTTTATCGCCAAAAAGATCGATTCCGCGCTGGATATCGGAGGGCGCGTAGGCGATGAAATCTATCACAGCGTCGAATCGCTCTCCATGCAGCAGGCCAGCGAGGCGTGCCGGGTCGGCGTACATATCGCCGGTGAGCAGGCGCGCCCCGGGGGGAGGGGAATACTTTGTCGAGGCGGCGCGGTTGAGCAGGGTGACATCCATCCCCTTTTGCAGGGCAAGTTCGACGCAGGCCGAACTGATGAGGCCGGTGCCTCCAATGAACAAGAGTCTCATTATCCTTCTCCTAATTCGGGAATCGGTTCGGGCCGGATGTTGCGCTGGGCGGCCCAGCTTTCCAACCAGAAAATGACCAGGGCGACCCATACGATGCCAAACCCAATGGCCTGGGTTGCGCTGAACGGCTCTTTATAGACCAGCACGCCCAGCAGGAATTGGAGCGTGGGCGCCAGGTATTGCATGAGGCCAATCATCGAGAGCGGGATGCGGTGGGCGGCGGAGGCGAACATCAGCAGAGGGATGGTGGTGACGATTCCCGCCCCGACCAGCAGCAGGTTGGTGATGGGGTCAGTACGCAGGAAGGCGGCTTTGCCGCTGGCTTCCTGTGCGAGGAGATAGAATAGGGCTGGCAGGAGCAGGATGCCGGTTTCGAGGGTCAGGCCGTACACCGAGCCAAGCGGGGCGACTTTTTTGACCAGGCCATAGATGCCAAACGAGAAAGCCAGCACGAGCGCAATCCAGGGCAGGCGGCCATAGGCGAAGGTCAGGTAGGCCACGCCCAGGGCGGCCAGCCCGACCGGAAGCCACTGGAGTGGGCGCAGGCGTTCGCGCAGGAACATGACGCCCAGCGAGACGCTCAGCAGCGGGTTGATGAAATAGCCCAGGCTGGTCTCGACGATGAACCCGGCATTGACCGCCCAGACATACGTCAGCCAGTTGACGCCGATGAGCAGGGCAGCGGCGAAATAGACCGCAATGATTTTGCGGTTCTGGATGGTGGCGCGGAAGTCTCGCCAGTTCTTTGTGGCAAGTACAACCAGAAATAGAAAAGCGAACGACCAGAGGATGCGGTGTGAGAGCAGTTCAAGCGCTTCGACTTTTTGCAGCCATTTCCAGTAGATAGGGAACAATCCCCAGGTGAGGTAGGCCCCGAATGCGAGCAGCAATCCTTTTTTATCCATGCAGTCTCCAAAGTTTTATAAATACACGTCGACCTTGCCATGTAGAAGCCCCTCGTAAACCGAAACGATGCGCCCCGCAATCGTCTCCCAGGCATATTCACGGGCATAGCGATGGGCGTTTTCGCCCATTTGGTGGCGCAGGTC
Organism: uncultured Anaerolinea sp.; assembly: GCA_964422545.1. GTDB lineage: Bacteria > Chloroflexota > Anaerolineae > Anaerolineales > Villigracilaceae > UBA5195. The sequence goes on from CAYRBO010000039.1 coordinate 19,388, forward strand.
GTGGTCGCCGAGGATTTGGGCCAGTTTTTCGCACAAGGCTTCGTGGTCGCCGTCGGGGACGTGGAAGCCGGTCAGTCCGTCTTGTACCAGGAATGCCAGTCCGCCAACCTGTGAGGCGATGACCGGCGTGCCGCAGGCCATCGCCTCGAGGGCGACCATGCCAAAGGACTCGTAATGCGAGGGCATGACCAGAACTTCGGCGGCGGAGTAGTAATAGGGCAGTGTATCTTGCCCGCGCTTGCCGAGGAAGACGACCAGATGCTTCATGCACAAATCGTCGCATAGCGCTTGCAGGCGGGTCATTTCGGCGGTCATTTCTTCGGGGCTGGCGTTGGGGTCGCCGCCGATGATGGCGAGGTAGGCGGGTTTTTCCAACTCCTTTACGGGCAGGCAAGAGACGGCCCGGATGAGGGTATCGACGCCTTTGAGTGGCTCGATGCGCCCCACGAACAAAATCATACGGTCGTCTTTGGGAATGCCGATGAAGTCTTTGGCCTCGTCGGCGGGGATGGGGTAGAAGTGGCAGGTATCGACTCCGGGCGGGACGATGGTGATTTTGCGTGGGTCGGCCTTGTAGAGCCATTGGAGTTGGGCCAGCTCGGCCAGGGTGGCGGCGATGATTTTATCGGCCCGTTTCAAGACGCGCCGCTCGCCATCCAGCCGGTAGGCACCTTCTTTTTCCGATTCGCTCCGGGCAATGCGGTTTTTCATCTCGCCCAGGGTGTGGAACATGTGGACGATGGGAGTCTGCCAGGCTTCGGCGAGCATCTCCGCCGCCAGGCCAGACATCCAGTAGTGGCTGTGGATAATGTCGTAATGCAGGCCTTTTTCAGCGGCAAAGGCTTTGATTCCCTCCACAAACTGGGGGATATACTCGGCCAGTTGCTTTTTGGGGAGCGGCTGCTCTGGCCCGGCGGGGACATGCACGACCCGGTTGCCGTAGCCCAGGTCGTGCAGGACGTGCGGGACGTGTTCATCTTGCGAGCGGGTGAAGACATCCACATGAATGCCGAGCCGTCCCAGTTCGCGGGTCAGGTCGCGGACGTAGACGTTCATCCCGCCGGTGTCTTTGCCGCCCAGGGTGGCCAGCGGGCAGGTGTGATAAGAAAGCATGGCAACGCGAATCATGAGGTCTATTGTACGCCGAAAGCAGCGTCTCGCCGGTTGATTTTTGACCAGATCATTAAAGCAAAACGCCCAACCAGAACGCGTGGGCGCTTTGTGTTTAGCGATATTCCCTCTCTGAATTTCGGGTTTGTTTTCCTCGCGCCTGATTACCTTGTGTAGCGTTTCACTTTGACCTTTGGCGCTGGCGCATCGAGCGGGGTATATTGGGGCGGCCCAACGACCCGGTAAATTATCGCATACAACAGCGACATAATCCCCGAAAAAACAATCAGGAACAGAACGAAGAACAGCAAGATAGCGCGCAAATTGGCAATGCTCGAAACCCAGAATGCAACATTACGAATAACGGGCAGCGTATACAGGATATCAGGCAGGCGCAGCGTGCCGCGTAGTTCGTACATAAACGGCCAGCCCATTTGGAACCCCAGGTCTTTCATCAAAACCGCCGCCGCCCCAGCCATAATTGGCGTCAGCACCATCATCAGAAAACCAATTCCGCGCCAGATGGGGTGGATTTTATATGGCCGGACAAATTCTTTTTTCTGAAAACTCTGGTATTTTTGTGGCATTTTTACCTCTCTTGGATATGGCTGGCATCTTCAATGGCCTGCACAATTTTATAATAACCCGTGCAGCGGCATAGATTACCGGTAATGGCCTGCTCGATTTCATTTTTTGTTGGATGGGGACGCTCCTCCAGCAGTTTGGCTGCCGACATCAGGAAGCCCGGCGTGCAATAACCGCACTGTACCGCCCCATCCTGAATGAAAGCCTCCTGCACCGGGTGTAATCTCTTCCCTCGCCCTGTGGGAGAGGGGTCGGGGGTGAGGGCCAGCCCTTCCACTGTCACAATCTCGGCCCCATCGGCGCGCGGCGCGGGAACCAGGCAGGCCATCACGGCCATCCCATCCAGGAACACTGTGCAGGCCCCACACTCGCCTTCGGCGCAGCCCTCCTTCGTCCCAATCAGCCCGGCCTCTTCGCGCAACAGCCGCAGCAGGGTCTTCTCGAAGCCTGTAGTGAAAGTATAGTCGTTGCCGTTGATTTTTGCGTGAATGGATGACCCGTGAGCATAGACGCCGCCCGAAAAGCCGTTTCCTGCTGTGGCCTGGTCGCCCATCAACGTAACGGGAGCGAGCGGCATACCGGCCTGCTCCTGACCATCGCGCAGCGCCTTTAGCCCCCGCATGGTAAATACCCGTGTCATCTCCCGCCTGTAATCGGCGGAGGAGCGAATATCGTCAATCGGCTTCGCTGCGTCCCGGGCCAGTTCGGCCGCCCGCGCAATTACCGCGTCTGAAAGTTCCTTCCCCTCCAGGTATGCTTCCGCTTCGGCGGCGTGGATGATGGTGGGGGCTACTGCCCCTAGCGTGATGGCGGCCCGCTTAACGGTATTCGCATCCAGCGTGAGAACAATGGCGATATTGATAACGGAAATTGCCTGGGCGCGGCGCAATGCCACTTTGACAAAAGTTCCCTTCTGGTTGGCGTCTAATCCGTTGAACGAGATTTCGACTAGCATTTCATCGGGCTGCATCACCGTTTTGCGCACGCCGGTATAGAAATCGCGCAATTTCACCTGCCGCGCGCCCCGCGTTGATTGCAGGGTGACGGCCGCATCCAATGCCATGAGCGGGGTGATGGTGTCGTTGGCGGGCGAGGCCGTGATGAGATTGCCCGCCACTGTGCCGCGATTGCGGATTTGTGGCGCGCCCACTTCCCAGGCGGCGCGCGCCAGCGGGTAGGCCTTCTCGCGCAACAGCTTGCTGACCGCGCAGTGATTGTGCGTTACCAACGCGCCCAGGTGAATTACGCCGTCTTCATCCAGAGTGATGCGGTCGAGATTGGGAATGCGGCTGATGTCAATGATGGTTTCGACATTGGGGCGCGCGCCGCGTTCCAATTCTAAAATCAAGTCAGTGCCGCCTGCCACGATGCGCGCGGACGGGCCTTTTTGGGCCAGAATTTGCGTGACCTGCTCGATGCTGCTTGCGTTGATGTATTCAGTCCACATGGAAGAGCCTCCTGTTCTTCCCAATTAAAGCACAGAATCAGATAGTCATACAACGTTTTCAGCAATTCCAAATACAACGTGGTAATAGCGCCATTTTTTTTGGAATTGCTGCAATGACTCTACTGCAAAAAGGCAATTAAACACAAAAGGCAATTAAACACAAAGGACACAAAGTACACGAAGGATTCTTGAGAACCTAATTTGAAATCTTCAAATTTCTCGCAAGAAACATGACGAAATTTGCGCAATGTCTTAAAAACTTTGTGATCTTTGTGTCCTTCGTGTTTAGAAAAAGGTTTTTGCAGTGGAGTCTGCAATGTTTCAGGTTCTCATTTATGAAATTGAGCCTCTTCTGTTTCTGGCGAGATTTATTCGCAGATTTGATTTTAACGGCGAACTCGGCGTCATTTGTGGATAGTTTTTGACTTCTTCCCGTTAAAAAATGTCCCAAAGGTTTTCCGCGCGACGTTCGTCTTCTACGGAAACCCTTTGGGACGATTTTCGGCTGCTTGTGAATTGCGAACGGTCTCTATCGGCCTAAAATCTGGAACAAGATACGCATGTGCCTGGCGGCGGTCTCGACCGTCATCAGCGGGGCGGCTTTGCCGTCCAGACAATCCAAAAAGTGGCGGATGATTGCCAGGTTGTCGTCTTCCGCGCCGGTTGTGTCCACTGTGAGGGTCTCTTTGCGCGGCTGGCCGTCCTGGTCGTAGAAAAACTCAATCTCGTTGCTGTCCCAACTGGGGAACTGAAAGCGCAGGCCGCCTTTTGTGCCATACAGGCGGGTCTCGTTGGCGGTTTCGGCATGGACGCCCGCGCCGCGCTCGTAGTAATAGGTCAGGCCGCCGCTAAACTCCAGCCAGGCCGCGCCGTGCTGTTCGATGTCGCTGAATGCGACCAGTTTGCTGACATCGCGCAGGTCATTGCGGCTGAAGCGGCGCAGCGAGAGCAGCTCAGGCGCGTCATTCAGCAAGCCGAGATGGAAGGACAGGTCGTACACGCCCCAATCAATGAACGGCCCGCCGCCCGCCAGGGCTTTGTTCATGGCCCACGCGCCTTTGGGATTCCACTCGATGAACGTGCCGCGCGTCAGGTGGTTGTGGTGGATGTGGTAAATCTCGCCCAGTTTGCCGCTGGCGATGAAATGTTTGATGAACTGGAATTTGCGCGTCAGGCGCGTGTGACGGCAGGAGGCCTCCAGCACCAACTGGCGCGGGTATTTTGCCGCCGTTTCGACGATTTTCTCCACGCTTTCGGGCGATTCGGCCAGCGGCTTTTCGAGCAGCACATGCTTCCCGGCCTCTAGCGCGGCGGCGAGTTGTTCAGCGTGCAGGTAGGGCGGGGTGGCAATGATGACCGCCTGCACAGCCGGGTCGGCCAGCACATCCTGGTAGTGGAGCGACCATTGTTCGGCGCCAAGTTCCTCAGCGGCAGAGCGGGTGGTGGCTTGGCTGGCGCTGTTGACCCAGGTGATGCGGGCGCGGTCGTCTTGCTTCAGGCAGCGACCCAGTACTTTGCCGTACATGCCCGCGCCGATAATGCCGATGTTGTATGTCATGGGTTCTCCTTCGTGGCGCAAAATACTATTTTGCGCTACCACTTGAATGCAACGGTAGTCAATTCCGCGCCAGGCTCGGCCAGGGCCGCATACGTCTGCGGGGCGGTTTCGGGAGCGCGGACTTCGCTGATGAGCGAATCCAGGTGCAATTTGCCGCGCGTCATCACATCGAGCATGGCGCGAATGTCGCGCGGCTGCACATCGCGCGGGACGTAAAACGAGAGTTCTTTCATGAAAACCGCCTGGTAGGGCAGGCTGAACTCTCCGGCGTAACTGCCCTGAATGACCACCCGCGCGCCTGGTTCCGGCGAGTCGTCCCAGGCTTTGTCGCGGGCGACTTCGATGGCTTGCGCCAGCACGGAAGGCGCGCCGGTTGCGTCCACTACCACGTCCGCGCCGTTGGGGAAATACTGCCGAAAGGCCTGGCCCAGGCTGCCCTGCGGTACGAACGCCTGCAGCCCGGCTTTTTGGGCATTGGCGACACGATAGGGGGATAAATCCGCCGCAACGACGCGCGCCCCGCTCAGGGCGTGCAGCTGCGCCGCCAGCAGGCCAATTGCTCCCAGGCCGATAACGGCCACCGTTTCGTGGGGCTTTGGCTGGCTCAAACGTACACCGCGATAGGCAATGGCCGCCAGTTTGGCCGCCGGGGCATAGAGCGGATTTATCCCCTCTGGCAGCGGGTACACCGCCTGCTCTGGCTGAATGGCGTGTGCCACATGCCCGCCCCAGGCGCGGTTGAGGCTGGCTTTGGTCGTTCCGCCGCAAAAGACCAGCGTCCCCTCTGGCAGCGAGACGCCCGGCCCGCGCGCAATCACGCGCCCGGCCATGCTGTAGCCGGGGATAAAGGGAAAAGTAACACCCTCCTGCTTTCCGGCGCGGCAGCGCAGCTCAGTGCCGGGGCTAATGAGGGTGTACAGGCTTTCAATCAGCACTTCGCCCGCCTCAGGCGCGGGGATTTCGACAGTTTCCAGCGCGACCTGGTTGGGGGCAGTAAAAAGAATGGCGCGTGTTTTCATCAGTTTCTCCGGTTTTTGTGGTGTGGCGCCAGATACTATCTTGCGCTACAAAATTGTTCAATTTCAGCGCGCGCTGGGGCCGAGGGCTGCGCGCCCAGGCGGGTGACGCTGATGGCCGAGGCAGCGCAGGCGAAGCGGGCGGCCTGGGGCAGGGGGTTGCCCTCGACCAGGGCGACCGCCAGCGCGCCGCAGAAGACATCTCCGGCGGCGGTGGTATCTACTGCTTCCACTTTGAACGCAGGCAGGTGCTGGCGCAGATTGGGCGAAGCCAGGTACACGCCCTGCGCGCCGAGGGTGATGATGACCGTGCCTGCGCCTTTGGCAAGCAGAAATTGGGCGGCTTGTTCGACCTGCCCTGGCGTTTCGACTGCAAAGCCGCACAGCGATTGGGCTTCGTTTTCGTTGACGACCAGGTAAGTCACCCGCGGCAGGTAAGCGGCCTCGAAGGGCCTAGCAGGCGCCAGGTTGAACAAAACCGGCACTCCCAGGGTGTGGGCCAGGTCAATGCAAGTGTAGAGCGTTTCAGGCAGGATTTCGTATTGCAGGACGAGGAGGGCGGCTTTGCGCAGGAGCGGTTCGAGTTCGGCAATCATGGCGGGCGTCAGACGGTAGTTTGCGCCGGGGGCAACCGAGAGATAATTTTGCCCCGCTCCGCCGACCATCACGAGCGCCGCGCCGCTGGCAATGCCGCTTTCCTGCCGGACGTATTCTACATGGACACCCGCCTGGCGCATGTTTTCCAGCAGCAGCGGGGCAAAGGCGTCATCTCCCACGCAATTGACGAACCAGACCTGCCCGCCCGCTTTGGCCGCGCCAACGGCCTGGTTTGCGCCTTTTCCGCCAAAGGTTTGCAGGAAGAGGGCGTCGGTGACGGTTTCGCCTTTTTCGGGCAGGCGTTCCATTTTCATAATGAAATCTACGTTGGAACTGCCAATGACGACGATTTTTTGGTTCATAAAGAACATCCTTTTTATGGCGCGATTTGACAAAGCGCGCTACGTCGCCGCCCAGCTCATCAGTTGGCGTAAGTGCGCCAGCCCGCTGAGGAAACCGCCCGCGTGCGGAATCCAGTCTTCGTCAGAGTAGCGGCTGGGGATGTCGTTCTCGACCGTCGGCTCGACTTCCATGTGAAACTGGCGGTTGGTACACAGCCCGCTGCCGATACTGCCAGGGATTTTCGACCAGGTTCGGACGGAATTTCGACCGATGCCGTGAATGAAACTGTAAGGAACGGCTTTGCCCGGCGGCAACGCTTCGCGCCACATTACGCTGCCCTCGAACGATTCAGCCGTCAGCCCGGCGTTCAGGCCGCAAATCCATTGCAGGTTGCCCACCGCAATCGGGCGGAAGGATGGGTCGCCAAAGAAAATCTCGAAACGAACGGCCAGCGCGGCGGCGTAGCCATAGCACACGTTGAATCCATGCCAGGGGCCGCAAAACGAGAGCAACCCCTGCCCGGCGTAATAGCCTTGCGGCAGCAGGTAAAACGGATTTTTCTGACAGGCGGGCAGGAAGTAGCCATAGGCAAAATTACGGATGGCCTGCCGCCAACGCGGTTGGTTGGGATGGTCGGGGAGCAGGTCGCACAGGTCGAGCAGAGCGACCAGGTAGTGATTGAACATCAGGCTGGTATCATGCCCGACATGATGGTGGGTGAAGGCTTTTTCGGTGAACAGGTGGTCATCGAAGGTGTAGAAATGCCCATAGAACTCACCTTCGGGGCGTTCCTTTGGCACCTGACGGCTGAGGATTTGGTCGGCGCGGCGGACGGCTTCATCAAGATATTCCGGCTTGCCCGATTTTGCAAGTTCGACCGCGCCCCAGACCATCATCAGCAGGTCGCCGGTCATGAAGCCGGTTTCCCTCATCCCCGGCCCTTCTCCCGGTGGGAGAAGGGGGGAATTGTCCAAATCCCCCTCTCCCCCAGGGAGAGGGGTAGGGGGTGAGGGCGAGTCCCCCTCGCCCTTTGGGAGAGGGGTTAGGAATGAGGGCGAGTCCCCATCGCCCTTTGGGAGAGGGGCAGGGGGTGAGGGCAAATCCCCCTCGCCCTTTGGGAGAGGGGCCAGGGGTGAGGGCAAATCCCCCTCGCCCTTTGGGAGAGGGGTTAGGGGTGAGGGCAAATCCCCCTCTCCCCCAGGGAGAGGGGCCAGGGGTGAGGGCAAATATCCTTCTGGCGCGCCGTGCAGCTTGGCGGCGAAGTGCGGCAGGGCGGAGGGCCGGCAGCGGCGGGTGAGAAATTCATAGGCGGCGGCGGCGCGGTTCAGGTAGTCTATGCCGCGTTCGCGGTCAATTTCGTAGATGTAACGGGCGGCTTTGGCCAGGGCAACGACGAATTGCCCCTGGTCTTGCGGGATGAGCACGGGATGATTGGGCAACTCGTGAACAACTGCGCCTGAATCCCACCTCAGGTCGCTGGCGCGCTGTTGACACAGGACGAGGTAATCGCAGCCGTGCATAATTTGGCGGGCCAGGCGCAGGCTGTCTTCGCGCCCCAGCCACTCGAAGCCGATGTTGAGCAGGTCGAGCAGGCCAATCAATGCGCCGGTGTGGCTGCCCACTTCGCGCCAATCAGAGCCGCAATCTTTCCAGCCGATGCCAAAACGGGCCAGTTCGGCGCGACGCTCGAATTGCTCGATGGCAACGGTTTTGACGGTGGACTGCCAGAGATGGTTTTCGCCTACGTTAAACGGCGGACAGGTGACGGTGGGTAAGCCTTCTGCTTCGAGGGTCAGGGTAAATGTCCCGGCGCGGGTCAGTTCCGAAAAATCGGCAATCCACCAGTCGCTTCCCCAGCAGTTTCCCCAAAATGCGAGGGGTTTTTCGAGGATTGTGTTTCCGCTTTCGTCTTGCAGGCGGAAGAACGCGCCCCCAGGCAGTGTGCCGCGCCACAAGGCGCGCATGGGGGCGCGCAGGTCGTAGCCAATTTGCGAGACGAGCAGGCCGGTGATGGTCATGGCTGTTTTTGAGTCAGGATTTTGATGAGGAGCGGGTCGGCCACCTGCCCGGCATGGTCTACCAGGCGGAAGTTCATCTCTTTGTAAGACCAAACAGCGCGCCCAATGCCGTATTGATTGAAGATGTCGAGCAGGTCGGCGTGCCAGTTGCGACGGCTGTCGGCGGGGGCGTGGTCAATCGCGCCGTATTCGCCGCAATAGGGCGTGAGACTGCTCTCGGCGATGAAGTCGAAGACCGGCACGAGAAATTCGCGCATGAGGGCGCGGTTGAGCGGACGGTCAATGAGATGCTCGAAATCGGCGCGGTGATGGGGGGCGCGGCGCAGGAAGTCTTCCAGCCCGGTGAAGAAGCCGGGATATTCGAGCGTTTGGTCATATTCGCGGGTGACCTGCGTCCAGGCTGCTTTTTGGTGGGTGAACAGGAACGGCTCGTAAAAGTGGAAGGTGTAGAGGACGTTGGGATCGGGCAGGCGGGCAATGTTTTTGAGTTCGGAGGCGGCGTTATAGTGGTTTCCGCCAATCATGATGAGACAATCGGGCGAGATTTGGCGCAGCGCGGCGACGGTTTTGCGCGCCAGGGCGTTCCAGGGGCCGCTTTCGGGCAGGACGACTTCGTTGAGCAGTTCAAAGATGATGGG
>CAYRBO010000040.1:0-4955 GCA_964422545.1 uncultured Anaerolinea sp.
TAGGTGTGCGAGAGCCAGGTATCGCCGGGGGCGCGGCCCTGGTTGCGCAGGGCGCGCATGAAGGCAGCAGCCTGCTCGTCATTTGTGATGATGATTCCACCTTCGCCGGTCGTCATTTGTTTGTTGGGATAAAAAGCAAAAATGCCGTAATCACCAAAAGTGCCTGCCAGTTTGCCCTTATAGGTCGCGCCGAGCGCTTCGCACGAGTCCTCGATGACCTTCAGACCGTGTTCCCGCGCGATGGCGTTGATTTTGTCCATTGGGGCAGGCTGGCCGAAGACATCGACGGGGAGCAGGGCTTTGAGTTCGCTATTCGCTCTTCGATATTCGGATTTCGATGTATCGAATGGCGAATAGCCAGTATCGAATTTGCGGGGCAGATACTTTTCGATATTATTCGCCGCGTCTGCTGCCTGCTCGACATCGATATTGCCGGTTTGCGGGTCAACATCCACAAAAACCGGGATGGCATTCTCGAACAGGAGCGCATTGGTGGAGGCAACGAACGAAAAGGGCGTGGTAATCACCAGGTCGCCGGGGCCAATTCCGGCGGCGCGCACGCACAGGTGCAAGCCTGCCGTGCCAGAGTTGACGGCGATGGCGTGTTTCACGCCGGTATATTCGCAAAAAACTTTCTCAAATTCGACCACCTTCGGGCCCAGGCTCAGGTTGGGGGTGTTGATGACCTCGATGACTGCCTGGCGGTCGGCGTCGGTCAGGTCGGGGGAGGACATGGGGATTTTTTGGAGGGTCATAGGATATCGGCTTTCGTGGGGATTTGGGACAGTAATTCATCTCTTGAACTCGCAGATTCCATCGGATGGAAAATATCTCCATCGTAGAAAGTATCACCATCAAATTCAGAGACCAGCCATACCCAAACCTCGCCACCATCTTGCCCAATAATTTTCAAGGGTCGGATATATGCACCAGTGGTATATAAAATCGGCCCGTATAGTTCAGAGATTGAATTCAAATCAAGCATCTCCTTTATTGCCTCTTTCTACCAAGATTAACATGAAAAAGATACCCGCTATAAGGCTGATCACTGCTCAAACCTATATTTATCCGCTAATCTGCGCGAATTTTCGCTAATTTCTTGGACAATTTTCAGGTTTTTGATGCCTTCAATTCGCGTTGATTGGCGTAAATTCGCGGATAAAACAATTTTTAGAGCAGTTATGCAATTGAGGTCTTATACAGGAACAACTCTGTTATGAATCAAAAATTGTGTTGACTACGTTATGGAACGCAACCAGATGAATCTCGTTCGCAGCGCGTCTTTTCAATTCTACCATCCCGTTTTGCAAGCCGCGCTCGCCAACGGTGATGCGCACCGGACAGCCGATCAGGTCGGCGTCGTTGAATTTGACCCCGGCGCGGTCGTTGCGGTCGTCGAACAGGACTGAAAGGCCAGATTCGGTGAGGGTTCGGTAGAGTTCTTCAGCGGCAGGGAGGGTATCGAGGGTTTTGCCCGGTACGTGCATCAGGTAAATGTCGAAGGGGGCGGCAAAGGCGGGCAGGGTAAGGCCTTTGTCATCGTGATAGGTCTCGGCCAGGGCAGATAAGATGTTCTCGAAGTTGTACTCGCCGTCTGAAGCAAGAACCCAGGCTTTATGGGCTTCAAGTGAATGTCCGCACTGCGCGCATTGGTCGCCAGGGGCGGCCAGGGTCAGGTCGGCGACGATTTCAGCAATGTAGTCGCGCCCATAGTTGACGTTTTTGACGTGAACCCCGGCTTCGTTGGCCCCGGCCACGAGGTTGGGGGAGGCCGGAATGAGGTCATCCACCACAATCAGGGCGTTCTTCACTCCTAGAGGGGAGGCGTAGCCGGGAATTGCGCCAACGGCGCGGATTTCGTCTTCGGTGGCGAGGCGCACATCACCCACCAGGGCGGTCAGTTTGGCTTCGCTCAGGGTCTGGTCGCCGCGGATGACGACGAAAACGAATTTTTCATCGGCTTTGCGAACGAACATGAGAGCTTTAGCGGTCTTTTGCTGCGGTATGCCTAAAAAGGCGGCCAGGCTTTCAATGGTGGGGCAGTGAGGGGTCAGGACTCGCTGGAGGGCGGCGGGCGGTTCGGCGGAGAAAACGGTCTTTTTAACGGGGGCAAGTTCGAGCCGCGCGGCGAAGCCACACCCGGGGCAGCGCAGGATTTCGGTATCGCCAACCGGAATCGGGTAGAAAATGTCGCTTTTCCTAGAAAAGAGGGACAAACCGAGCTGAAAGATGAAAGATGGGTCGGCAGCAGCCAGTTTTTCGAGACGCTGAAGCGTGAATTGGCCAAGCGGGAGCAGCTGGCCGCTGTGCGAAACGTAGCCAGCGCGAATCAAAAAGCCTTGCCCGGCGCTGCGGGCATGGGCGGGAGGCTCTCGGTGGGTTTGGATGGGGATTTGGGCGTATCTCATGGTTCGGGCGGCTCGAAGCGGGGCGTGGTTTCTGGTTCGGGGCCGAGGTCGAGGTCAACGTGGTCTTCCATGCGCATTTGGCCGCGCAGGAAGGCGCCGTCTTCGGTGATGAAGGAGGTGGTGACGACATCGCCCCAAACCCGCCCAGTGGCGCGAATTTCGAGTTTTTGGGTGGTGATGTTGCCGCGCACGGCCCCGGCGACGATGACGGTACTGGCGCGGATGTTTTCGCAGGTGACGCGCCCGCTTTCGCCGATGACAAGCAGGCCGCGCAGGGCAATTTGGCCCTCGAAGGTGCCTTCAATGCGCACGCCGCCTGAGCCGCTTACTTTGCCTTCCCAAATGAGGCCGGGGCCGAGGACGGAGGTGATGCGTTCGACCGCCTGAACGACGGGCGGAGTGACGGGTTGGGGGGAGGGAGGGGAGGAACGTTTGAACATGAATTCACCTGAAAAGACAAATTAACGCAATGGCAAAATGCGAATGCGAGATTTTTGTTCATCAATCCCTGCCAAAGCGCCTTGCTCCAACAAGGTTTGGTATTCTTGCAAGATTTTGACCACGCGGGTCTCTAACGGCTCATGTGTCACCTGCGCCGCGAAGCGCAATGGAACAGCCTCAAACACGAGCGCGTGTTAGCCCGCTCTAGCTCGCATTGCGGGCCTTTCGGAATTGTTTTGTTATTACTACTCCAGCAGCCAGAGCCATGGCTGCCAACCAACCTAACCACACTGGCACTGGAAACCCAAAATTTATTAAGAAGTGCATCACCATCGGCCCCCACAGGTTGTTTGTGCGCCAACGAAGGAGAGCAAACATTGCCCCCATGAATGCCGTAACCACCACTCGACCCAAGCCCCACCAGGCATGAGCGAATCCAAACAAGATCGAGGGCAACAAGATGGCCACCCATACAGGCAAATGTCTTTTCAAAGCACTATAGGCAACACCACGAAATATAAGTTCTTCTATAATAGCGGATTGCAAGCTGGCAAACGCAGCCAATTGAAGCGTCATAATCCCATACGTCGAGTGATACTCTTGCAGACCTGTCAGTCCATTTTGAGCAAGGTCAGCGGTCAATACGATGCCTGTAACCAAAATAAATGTGGTTAATATAACTCGATCATGCTTCTCCTTGGGGAATAAGATGCCGATCGCGCCGAGATATGTTTTGTATGGTTTGTAGTATGTACGCAAGAGAGCAGGTAACAAACCAAAGGCGATAAGCAATCCGCCTATCAACATAGTGCTGTGTGACATGCCTTGTCCCAATTGACTTCCCGGGTCAATTTTGAACAACAAGGCGGGGATACTGCTAAAAAATGCCAATAAAAACCACGACCCACATACTGCGACACCGATTAATAAGTTGTCACGATAAATGCCAAATGGCTGTTGAGAAAATTGATTGTTGTCTGATAATTCATGCATGGTCATTCTCCGAGAGTGGGCTAACAACGAATACCGTCTTTTTCAAGATGAGGATAGGCCTTGAGAATTTCTTTTCAAACAATAAGAGCGCGGAGTTCCGCGCCCTTATTTTATCATCTTGCGAGGGTTTTCCCTCACCCCCGCCCCTCTCCCAAAGGGAGAGGGGGGAAGCGCTACAAAAATATTCGCAAATTACTCACCCTTTTGCTCTTTGGCCGCATTTGGCTCTGGGGCGGCCATGATGTTGTAGCCGCTATCGACATAGTGGATTTCGCCGGTGACGTGCGCGGCCCAGTCGGAACACAGGTAAACTGCCGCGTTACCGCAGTCTTCGATGGTGATGTTCTCGCGCAGGGGGGCCATCTCGGCGAAGTTTCTGTGCATATCGCGGAATCCGCTCACGCCCATTGCCGCCAGGGTGCGCACCGGCCCTGCCGAAATGGCGTTGACGCGCACGCCCTGCGGGCCGAAATCACGCGCCAGGTAGCGGGTGGAGGCTTCGAGCGCGGCTTTGGCCACGCCCATCATGTTGTAATTCGGCGCAACTTTGACCGAGCCGTAGTAGGTGAGAGTCAGCAGCGCGCCGCCTTTGCGAATGAAGGGCTGAAAGGCTTTGGCAAGCGCAACGAATGAGAATACGCTGATGTCCATTGCCAGGTGGAACCCGGCCCGGCTGGTGTTGTAAAAATACCCCTGTAGTTCGTCTTTGTTGGCAAAGCCAATAGAATGAACCAAAATGTCAATTTCGCCAAAATGCGCGCGGGCTTTTTCGGCCACCGCAGCGATTTGCTCATCCGAGGCCACATCGCACTGCTCCACAAACTTCGCGCCGACCTGCGCGGCCAGCGGCCTGACGCGCTTTTCGAGCATTTCGCCCGCGTAACTGATGCCAATTTGCGCGCCTTCACGGGCAAAGGCCTGCGTAATGCCCCAGGCAATCGATTTGTCGTTGGCGAGGCCAAAAATGATTGCGTTTTTACCGGTTAAGAGACCCATAAGTTCCTCCAAATTGGTTATTCGGTATTCGTTAGTTATTCGATAATTCGATAATTCGATATTCGAGTATCGAGTATCGAGTATCGAGTATCGAGTATCGAGTATCGAGTATCGAGT
>CAYRBO010000040.1:5055-26488 GCA_964422545.1 uncultured Anaerolinea sp.
AGTATCGAGTATCGAGTATCGAGTATCGAGTATCGAGTATCGAGTATCGAGTATCGAGTATCTCACATCGAATTACCGAACTTTGAATCGCCAGGGGATGGATTTCCACGGCTCTGGCACACTATATAAACCCACGCGGGGGAGGTTCGTCACGCGGGAATCGGGAATTTCGATGCCAGATTCTATCCACAGGTCCGATTCGGTTGAAGTGAGGTCTATGTTATTGTGTTGGGAATTGATGCCAAACGCCAGGGTTAGTTTGGCCGGGCCATCGGTCAGATTCCTGGCTGAGACATTTCCCCGGCGCGAACGCACCACGCTCAAGCCGGTTTCCACTTCGAGGGCGCGAATCAAGACTGCGGCGGGAAACCCTTCGGCCTCTGTGACCGCGTTCAACAGCCAGTGCATTCCGTAGGTGAAATAGACATAGGCCCTGCCGGGCGGCCCGTACATGACCTGAGTCCGCTTTGTTTTCCCGGCTTTGGCGTGGCAGCCCAAATCCGACTCGCCGATATAGGCTTCGGTTTCGGTGATGATGCCAGAGAGCCGCTCACCGTCCAAAATCCGCACCAATCGGCAGCCAAGCAATTCACGGGCGACGGTGAGGGTGGGGCGGTTGTAGAAGTCAGGGGGCAAGGTCATGGAGGGTTATTCGGTTATCCAGTTATCCAGTTGTTCGATTGGCGTTGAGGTGATACGTATCGCCAATCACATCAACGCGCCAATGATGTGATTGCGGATTGTAGCGAAATATAGAAAAAGACGTGTTTCCCAGCCGGAAATGCGCGCCCTGGTAATTGGGCTGTGGGGTGATGCCCAAAATGGAGTAGAAGACTTTGTTCAAAATCGCGCCATGTGAAACGACCAGGTAACGCGCCGGGGGGCGTTGCAGGAGTTTATGGAGGGCCTGCCCACCGCGCAGGTACAGTTCCCATTCACTTTCGCCGTTTTCGCTCCATGATTCGTAGGGGTTGACAAACTCTTGCTCCGGGAACTGGGCGCGAATTTCGGCCATTGTCAGCCCGGCTCGCAAGCCCATATCACGTTCCATCCAAAGCGGGTCGGTCTCGAAATTGGGAATGCCCAGGGCTTCGGAGATGATTTGGGCTGTTTCGAGCGCGCGGAGGAGCGGGCTGGCAATCGTGCAATCAAATTTCACGCCTTCGGCCTTCCAGCGCGCGGCCAGTTTGCGGGCCTGTTCACGCCCGGCATCCGAAAGCGGAAAATCGGCGTGACCTTGCAGGCGATTCTCGGCGTTCCCGACCGACTCACCGTGTCGGAGCAGGGTGATATGGAATACAGGTTTTTCGGTCATGGCTGATTCCGCGCGGAAACATAGTAGATTGTGCCATCGGAGGCTTCGTACACTGGGTGAATATCGGCAATAAGATACAAATCGAGTGGAGGATAAAAAACATTATAAGGGTCGTTCTCGAACCAAATCACATATCCCGGCTTATCGTAAGGCCAACCTTCCATAAGTTCTTTAAAATCGTCTTTTGACCAATTTCTATTTTTGGGAATCATGTAGTTCAACGGCTTCCGGGTAAAAAACCAGACTGGGGCAGGAATATTGCTATAAAAGACTGCTTGCGGCTCTTGCGCCAGAATAGATTGGGCCTGGGCAATGATTTCTGATTCATGGTAAATACGAATATTGTGAAGATTATAGCCAGCCTCTCCCTCTTTCAGGCTGATTTGTAAATACTTCGTTAATCGCACAACCGGAAGGGCAGACCAAAATAAAAACAAAAGAATCAATCCCGCATGAATTTTCGCTGAAGAAATGCGCAAATGGGGACGCAAAAGATGGTCAAATGTCAAAAAAAGAACTACAAGAATAGGCGCCAGGAGCAGGGCATAATAACGGTCGGAACCCAGGGCACGGTGGTCATACGTTTGGGTCATGAGGGCAGTTGCAACAAAACTTAATGAAGCAAACAGCGTAGCCACTAGAACAAGCGGACGTAGAAATTCCCGTCCCCATGCTTGCCAATGTTCTTTACGATTAAGAATCAGAAATACGAGCAGCATTACCACTAAAAATATAACCGGTTCCAACTTCCCTTCAGGAGAAATTGGGCGATATGGCACGAACCAGTAAAATATCTTACGTAACGCCTGCAAAATATTTTCCACCACAAAAACATTCCCTTTGCTTGAACTACCCCACAGCGTGCCTGTCGGTAGATAGTTGTGGAAATAAATCCAAGCGGCTACCGGGAGGAACGAAACAAAACTAAACAGGGCCGAGAGCAAAAAGCCAGTCTTCAAATTACTGCGCCAAGCGAGCAAAACAATCAAACCACCCGCCACTATATGGCTCATCCCTGCCCATCGCAACAGTGAAGCGCCTATTGCAAGCAAAATCATCCAATATAAAGAAGATGAATCCCTCTTCTCAAGATATTGACTACTTACAAAGAAAAATAATAACGAGAAAGTCAAAAATAACGGTTCAGTCAAAATCGAAGTGTGCATAAATAGAGAAGATGGAGATAAAAATATTACAAGAAGGGCGATATAAAAGTAAACCGGAGTGTTGTGGAACACCTTACGCAAAAACAGGCCGCTTAGAAAAAGATTAAGGCCCCAAAGAAATATATTAAGATGCCAGCCAACCAGGAACACATCTGCATTGAGAAGGTAAGACAACCCCGCAATCAGGAGAGGCAGCAGCGGCGGGAACCAAATTAGCCTCATCTGGTCATAATCAATAAAACCTTGCCCATTGAGCAGGTTTTCAGATACAGAAATATAACGCATTGCATCAGAAGGGAGGCCTGCCCCATATTTGGAAGTAGCATAAAACCCCAGCAAGACACCAACCAGCGCCACTACGCCGAGAAAAGTCAAGTCGATATGCTTACGAATCGAATCCATTATGATTGCCTTCTTGCCTTAATCAAATACACCGGCCTCCCTTTCACCTGCTGGAAGATATAGCCAACATACACACCGATGAAGCCGAGTAGAATCATGATGATTCCGCTGGCAATCAGCAAGATAGCCATCAACGAACTCCATCCGGGTGCAATATAGACATTGGCCGGTTTGGTGATAAAGATGAATAATACATAAAGAATTTGCGCCGCCGCCAGAAGCAGGAACAGCCCGCCCACGCTCAAGCCAATATAAAGCGGCATGAGTGAAAACGAGAAGATGGCATCGGAGGCCAGGCGCAACATCTTGCCAAGTGAATATTTCGACTTCCCAGCCATGCGCTTTTGTTCATGATAGGGCAAAATGACCGATTTGTAGCCCATCCAGGCAATCATGCCGCGCAAAAAGCGATGATATTCAGGCATTGACTTAAGCGCATCGAGAGCCTGACGCGAGAGAGCGCGAAAATCTGCCGCGCCGGGTTGAATGCGCGTACCGCTGATTTTATTGATGAGCCAATAAAAACCTTCAGAAGTGACTTTTTTGAACGAAAAGCCGCCTTCCTCCTCGATGCGCTGAGCCTGAACGATGTCATATCCCTGTTCAATGAGTTGAATCATCTCCGGAATCATCTCCGGCGGATGCTGGCCGTCGCCATCGAGCGAGATGATGACCTCGCCTTCGGCATGGTCCAGCCCGGCGGTGAGCGCAGCCTGGTGCCCGAAATTACGGCTCAGGCTGAGAATCCGCACCCGCTCATCCTGGGCTGCCAGGCGCTCTAACGAGACATCCGTCCCGTCGGTTGAGCCGTCATCCACATAATAAATCTGAAAACGATGCGGCAAGGCGTCGATAATCGCCGTAATTTTGGCGTGCGTGGTTTCAATCACCCCGGCTTCGTTGAAAACCGGGATGACAAGGGCTACATCAGTCATGGAATCACCGGGCAGATATGCAATTGCTGGCGCATTTCCTTAAGGGTATCGGGCGAAACCCCTGGAACGCGATTCCACAAAGCGCACAAAGCCGGGCGCAAAAGAGGAGCATCTTCGGCCACCTGGCGGGTAAGCATCCGCGCGTCTTTGATACGTCCCAGGCGGGCATAAGCCTCGATAAACGGTAAATATTCGTAGGGGTCATCGGGCAGCATGGGAATGGCAAAGGCTTCATCACCCAGGTGGGCAACCTGTTGCCACTCACCCTGTTGACGAGCCAGGTCGGCTTTGAGATATGTGTAACACCAACCACGGATTGGTTCGGGCCCAAGAAAATCGGGAACATCCGCCGGGAAAACGCCGCCTGTTGTGAGCGACGGATTAGAAAGCGGAACAGCCTGACGGGTCAGGTCAGGCAGAAAAACCGGTTCGAATGCAGAAATCGCCTTGAAAGTGGACGGATTGGGCAGGCTAAGTAACACTTCGTCATATCGCGGGTCAAAAATATGCAGACAGGCCGGAGGCGCAAAACGAGTCACCAGGATAGGGGCTGGGCTTCCATCGGCAGATTTAAGCAATTCAGGTAATTCGGTAGATAAGCGCAGTGAGATAAATGCGTAAGAGTTGAGGTTAGGAAGAACGGTATTACCCGGAATATATGCCCAATTAATCAATGTTGAGAGAGATTCATCATCGTTATATCGGAAAGTATCATAATCTTCTGATACAACCAGCGTGCCATTGGTTAAATTCGGCGCGCGCCAGGCCAACTGCCAGATGAAATTCTTCTGTACTCTCCAATCGTCGCGGTAAAGTTTTAGACTCTGCACCTGATAGCCAGCCGCCAGGGCAATCACCAATCCCGCCGCCAAAGCCCGCTGGGCCGAATTTCGCAACAGCCAAATCAGGCCGGTAACAAACAACCCAATCAAAGGGATAAACGGCAAAGTAAATCGGTCTTCTGGAAAAACAACCCGAAACGGGAGCCCGGCAATAAAAAAGGGGAATCCGGCCAGAATCATGCCGCCGAGACCCACAATTATCCAATCAAGCGGTGGTTTTTCACCCGAATCAATGTGCGCGAACAGGATAACTGTGCCTGAAAGTGTTCCAAGCACTACAAAAAGGTACATAACAGACAGCGCTAATCCAAATTCAGCAAATGCAGGCAGGCTCACAATTCGTAACCAAGCATCCACATTTACCTGGCTCAAGGCATTCCCAATGGCCCCAATTAAATTCGTCAAGGTTGTTACAGGAGAAGACTCAGCCCTGGCGATTAAATCAGGCGAATAAATGGCGTTGCTGAACAAGAAAAAGCGCCAGTAAAGATAAAAGCCCAACACAACTGCATACGGCAGTTCAAAGAGAACAGTTTTTTTTAGCCTTTCCGTCCACATCGGAACAAGTCGCGCGAACATCAGGAGCAACACCAGTGGACGGAGCAGTTCCAGGCCAACCAAATATTCCATGGCAGTCAGTTGCACGGCAGAAAGGGTCACAGAAAGCCCAAAAAGCCACCAAACTGTTTTTCCGGTTTGCAGCGAGCGCGCCATTAAAGCAAACGACAAGAAGAAAATCGCCGCAAACGTCCAGAAGTAATGATACGTCATGGCCAGCGGCTGCTGGGAATAACCAGGATAGACGAGCAACAAAGCGGCTGCAAAGAGCGATTCGGCGCGTCGTTGCGGCCACAAAGTATATAAAAACCACCATAACGAGACCGCCGCTAACCAGCGCATTAATAAGGCATAGACTTGCCAGGCCAGCGGATTAACTCCAAGCAACGGGGTCAGGCCGGCTTCGATCCAACCGCGAATCGGACGCGTGACGCTGAACAAATCAATCAGCCCTTGCGCACCCATTTGCGAGCGCGTCCAGGCAAAAACCCAGTCATCCCAATAAAAGCCGAGTTGCGGCAAAAACGGGCCATAAACAACAACCGCCAGGCCCAATAAAGCCAGCGGGGCTGCCCAGATGAAGAGTTTGTGGGAAGTAAAAATGCGCATTCTTGTTACGCGAGATATTCTCTGTCGCCACAAACTACCGTTTGGCGTAGTTTTTCTCTAGCCAGGCGGCATAGCCATCTTGCCCAAGTACCGATTTGACCCATTCGGTGTTATCGAGATACCACTGCACGGTAGCGCGCAGGCCGCTTTCGATATCGTGGCGCGGCGTCCAACCCAGTTCGGAGCGAATTTTGGAGATGTCCATCGCATAGCGGCGGTCGTGGCCGGGGCGGTCTTTCACGTGGGTCATCAGGTTGGCGTGCGGCGCGCCAGACGGGCGCAGTTGGTCTAAAATCGAGCAGATTTCGCGTACCAGGTCGATGTTATAAGGCTGATTGCCGCCGCCCACATTATAGGTTTCACCCAATTTACCATGCTTGACCACCAGGTAAATCGCTTCGCAATGGTCTTCGACGTACAACCAATCGCGGATTTGCTTGCCGTCGCCATAAATGGGCAGCGGCTTGCCCTGCACGGCGTTCAACACCATGAGCGGAATGAGTTTTTCCGGAAACTGGAATGGCCCATAGTTATTGGAACAGTTGGTAAGGGTGACAGGCAAACCATAGGTGTGGAAATAAGCCCGCACGAGATGGTCAGACGCGGCTTTGCTGGCCGAATAAGGAGAACGCGGGTCATAGGGGGTCGTCTCGCTGAACGCCGGGTCGTCAGGAGCCAGCGAGCCAAAAACTTCATCGGTGGAAACGTGATGGAATCTGCGCCCCTCAAAGCCGCCGGTCTCTTTCCAAACCGTTTTGGCAGCATCCAGCAACGTGAACGTGCCGACGATATTGGTCTGCACAAAAGCCGCCGGGCCATGAATAGAACGGTCCACATGCGATTCGGCGGCGAAGTGCACGACTGTGTCTATCTCCTGCTCGCGCATCAGGCGCATCACCAGGTCGTTATCACAAATATCGCCCTGGATGAAAGTATGGCGTGATTCATCCGGCAGGTTTTTGAGATTTTCGAGCGAACCAGCATAAGTCAAGGCATCGAGGTTGTAAATATGAACTTCCGGTTCAATCCCAAGCAAGTAACGAACGAAATTGGCGCCGATGAAGCCCGCCCCGCCGGTAACAAGAATATTTTTCATAACTTCTCCTAAACTAAAACTTGAATTCCTGAATTGCCGCAATCACCAATTCTTGGTCTTCAACGGTCAGGTCATTGTAGAACGGCAGGCGTACCAGGCGGTCGCTGACCGATTCAGTCACAGGGCAATCGCCTGGTTTTCCGCCAAATTTCAAGCCCATGTCTGACAAATGGAGGGGCAAATAGTGGAAGACAGCATACACGCCGCGCTCGCGCAGGTGTTGAATGAATCGCTGACGGGTTTCCAGGTCGGGTAAGAGCAGATAGAACATGTGCCAGGCCTGCTCGACATGCGCCGGAACGAACGGCAAGCCGACTGCGTGCTGCCGCGCCCAATCGGCTAATCCACGCTGATAAGTTTCCCACACCCGCTGACGGTGGGTCTGGATTTTCTCGCGCATTTCCAACTGCCCAAACAGGAAAGCCGCCAAGATATCGGAGGGCAGGTAGGAGGAGCCGATATCTACCCAGGTATATTTATCGACCTGCCCGCGAAAGAAGCGGCTGCGGTTGGTACCTTTCTCGCGGATAATTTCGGCGCGTTCGATGTATTTTTCAGCGTTGATGAGCAGCGCGCCGCCCTCGCCGCACGAGAAATTCTTGGTCTCGTGGAAGCTTTGCGAAGCCAGCACGCCAAACGTGCCGAGAAATTTTCCCTTATATTTGCCGAACAAGCCATGCGCGTTGTCTTCGACGACCGGAATACCGCGCCGATTGGCAATTTCCAAAATAACGTCCATTTCACAACCCACCCCGGCATAATGCACCGGCACGATGGCCTTCGTCTTGGGCGTGATGAGGGCTTCCAGCTTCGTTTCGTCCAGGTTAAGCGTATCGGGGCGAATATCCACAAAAACCGGCTTTGCGCCGCGCAGCACAAAGGCGTTGACGGTGGAAACAAACGTAAAATCAGGGATGATGACCTCGTCGCCGGGCTGGATATCGAGCAAAATTGCCATCATTTCGAGAGCGTGGGTGCAGTTGGTGGTCAACAGCGCTTTTTTGGCGCCCAATTCCTGCTCCAACAAGGCCTGGCATTTTTTGGTAAAGGAGCCATCCCCAGAGAGGTGCCCGCTGCGTATGGCCTGGTTCACATATTCATATTCCCGCCCTACCGGAACAGGGCGATTAAAATCAACGCGCAAGTTTCGGGACGCCATAATCAGCCTTTGCGAACCAGGATGGTGAAATCATACAAGTTATAGTCGTGCAATAACGCCACATTCTTCGAGAAATTCTTCTTACAGTAATCGAAGAAGAACAACGGGTCAGCATAATACAAATCAGGGCGCATCCGGTCAACGTCAGAATATTTAGTTAGCATATTGAACGAAAAACCCTTTGAGGCGCGCGCATCCATCTGATGCAGGGCAGTAAGCACAATTTTGGTCCAGGAATCAAAGTCAGAGTCCAGTTTCATGTTAAAAGTGCCGCTAACCACCGCATAATCGAGCAAAGGAATATCATCTAGATCTGATGTGAACCAACAATCGGGGTTATTGGGGTGCAGTTCACGTCCTTTGAGAACCATCGGCTCGGCAATATCATAGCCAACATAATGGACTTTGTGACCCAGGCGAATCAGGTAATCATACATCCCTCCATAACCAGAGCCAAAATCGAGCAGAGAATACTTCTGGCTGGCATCAATTACTTTGATCAACTGGGCAAACCGAATTTCCTGTGATTCGGTCGAGTTATAATCGACGCCACGATGGGTAGGGCCAAAGGTTTCAAGTTTCTCGGCAAAGTAACCTTTTACTTTTTCAAGTTCTTGCGAATTATTCATAAATCATGTTCCTCTTGAGGGGCGATATATGATAACGCTTGTTCACCGACCATAAACAACAAGTCCAGAATGGTGACATATGGGTCATAAGGTGGGTATAACTGCGTATATTCCTGGTAGTTGTAATCCACATATTCGAGGGTAATACCAGCCCGCTCAAATTTGTCTGCTTCGATGTAATCTCGCGCCGAAGGGCCACTAATGTAATGCCTGGCCCCCACCCGGGTTAAGATTTGAATCAGCCGGTCTGTCTTTTCGCCATGAATGCCAGGAAGTTCAGATGAGCGCATGAAGCGGGTCTGTGAAATGCCAATTTCCCGCGCCAGGGCTATCGTCAGGTCAATGGTGAAATCAGCCAGAAGAGGCTCACGCCGCGCATAAAACGGTTCCAGCAGCGGGGCGTAGCGGCGAAAATAAGGGGCCTTCGCGTAAGCGAAAGTCAGGGCTTTCCAGTGATTGTTGGCCCAAGGTTTTGACCAGTCCACTTTCACATCTTTGATAAGCAACCCATCGGTTGCCCCGGCGCTATGAACAGGGATGGTCAACCATTGCTTCCCTTGGGCGGTCTTAATCTGGTTACGGTTGCGCCAACCATGTTTGTCGTATTGCACGTCATCATAAAAGATGAATAAATCAGCGCGGCGAATCTGGTCGAAATAGCCGCGCCAGGGAATGTAAGATGGTTGGAGAATCACAACGTTCATGGCTTACCATTGTCCACCAAGAATTACATCTTCCTCTGCTATGTCGGGTAGGAACTGGCCCAAACGTTGGCCCAAGGCAGTAATCAGATGTTCCCCGCGATAAACCGGGGCGACAACACTCAAGTTCATAAAGCCGCCAAGGTAAGAGATGTGGTTTGGATTTTACCACGCGCGAAAAATTCCCACATCCTGCCCAGATGGGGAACCTGGAACTTTACAATTCAGCAATGCCATCATTTCAAGTGCGTGGGTACAGGTATTAGCAGCCAGCAAGGCTTTTGGCACGCCGAGAGCCTGCTCCAGATATGCATGACACTTGTTAGTGAATGCACCGTTGCCGGAAATCTGCCTGCTGCGAAAGGCTTCGCCTACATATCAGATCGCAGCCAACAGGATGAAGTGATTCAAGTCAATCAAGCGCAGTGTGATTTGTTCGTCCGGTGATATAAGCCAATGCGTCTGGCCCGGTCATGAAAAGAAGGTCTAGAATGCTAACAAACGGGTCATATGGCAGATAGAGTTGCGGATATTCGGGGTAATTGTATTCCATATATTCGAGGGAAATTCCAGCCTGCGCGAATTTTTCGGGTTCGATATAATGCCTGGCAGAAGGGCCGCTGATATAGTGGGTGGCGTTTACTTTTTGCAGGACATGAATCAGCCGGTCGGTTTTTTCGCCGCTCACAGCCAGTTCTGAGGAGCGCATGAATCGGGCGTGGTGAATGCCCAATTCGCGGGTTAAGGCAATTGTGAAGTCGATGGTGAAATCAGCCAGGAACTTGTCGCGGCGCCGGTAGAACGTTTCCAACAAAGAGCGGTATCGCTCGAAAAACGGTGCTTTGCGATAGTTGTGCTGCAAAGTCAGGAAATGGTCCTTGCTCCAATCCGAATCCCATGAAATCTGTATCTGATTAATCGGAATTCGTTCGCTTTGCACGCCCCGGCTATGGACGGGAATAGTCAACCACTTTTTGCCATTGGGGGTCTTAATCTGATTGCGGTTGCGCCAACCGCGTTTGTCGTATTGCACGTCGTCGTAAAAAACGAACAGGTCAGCGCACCGAATCTGGTCGAAAAATCCGCGCCAGGGGATGTAGGAAGGCTGCAAGATGACCACATTCATGATTTCGACAGGCTCAATCAACGGATTTAGCCCCGGCTGGCGACAATCATCCCCGCGATGATAAGAATCATGCCGATGATTTTGGGGGCGGTAATGGCCTCGCGAAACAAGACGGCACTGAGTACCAGTACCAACACATACGAGAGCGTGGTGAACGGGTAAGCGTGACTCAGGTCGAGGGTGCGCAAGGCCAGCCACCAAAATAAGGATGCCAGGAAGGCCGAGCCGTAACTGGCGATTATCCAAGGGTTGAGCGCTATCCGCGCCATGAACCAGAATCGTTCGGCCAGGCCTTCAGGCAGAGCTTCGATAACTACCGCCTGCCATTTGAAGACCACCTGACCGAAGACGGTCAATAAAATCATGATGAGAAGATAAATGTAAGCGATAAGACACCTCGGGCAACACGCGATTCTGGTAGCAGTTGTACTGCTGCCAGGGCGTCAACATGGGAGCAAGCGACTTACATCCGTACCAAAATAGTCCAGTCGTATAGGTTGTAATCATGCAGCAGGGCCACGTTGCGTGAAAAGTTGCGCTTGCAATAATCGAAGAAGAACAGCGCATCGCCATAATACAGGTCGGGGCGCTGCGCCATGCGGTCGGCATCGGAGTAGTTGGTCAGCATGTTGAACGAGAAGCCCTTTTTGCTCAACCTGGCAATTTTGCCAAATGTTTCCAGGATGAGCGATTGCCAAGCCTGACTATCGGCGGCTAACTTGACGTTGAATACGCCACAGGCAATGGTATAGTCGGCAGGCGTCAGGTCAGATTCTTGCACGAAGAACTTCCAATCTACGCCAGCCGGTTTCTGCTGGAGAGCGTGTTGTATCATCGCTTCAGAGATGTCGAAGCCCTGGTAATCGAATTGGTAGCCTTTTTGGCGCATATAATGAGCCAGCGCGCCATAGCCACAGCCGTAATCAATCAGTGAAAAGGGTTGTTCAACCGGCGGCAGGAGTTTCATCAACTGGTCGAAACGCACAAACTGCGATTCGGGCGAGTTGTAATCGGCGCCCTGTGGGTTGGGACCGAGACGGTTGACTTTATCGCTGAAAAATTTCCCGACATCGTACAACAGGCCATCATTTGACATTGGGTTTCTCCGACTGATAGATTTGTCGCACGATGGTATACGGGCGGTGCTTGGTCTCAGTGAATATCACCGAAAGGTAAATGGCAATCACGCCCAGGCAGAAAATGGTCAGCCCACCCAGGAACCAGATGGACAGGGCAATGGTGGTGAACCCGCTGGGGGGCGTCCCCACGAAAAAATAGACATACATAATGTATAAGAAGTACAAGAACGACAGCCCCAGGATAAGTACCCCGGTCGCGGCGATGTAAATCAATGGTTTGTTGCTGAAGGCGGTGATGGCGCGAATCATCAGGGCAAGTTTGCGCCGCAGATTATATGTGGTGGTCGGTTTGCTGTGCTTATGCACCGTCATCGGCACCTGCTCGAAGCCGGTAATCGTCCACAGCCCGCTGATGTCCAGTTCACTCTCGCGGTGCAGCAACAGAGCATCCACATAGCGGCGGGTCATCAGGCGCGCCATGAGCAAGTTGGCCGGAATTTTGTGCGAAGAAAGCGCATTGAACAGCCGGTAATATAAACTGCCGCTCAGACGTTCGAACCATCCGCCCTTGCGGGTATCTTGCACGCCGTAAATCACGTCGGCGCGCGGGTGCTTTTGCATTTCGTTATAAAAACCCAGCACCAGTTCCGGCTCTTCCTCCAGGTCAACATCAATCAGAAACACCAGGTCGCCGGTGGCGTGCATCAGCCCGGTCATGGCCGCTTTGTGATGACCGAAATTGCGCGAAAGGTCGACCACCTTGACGCGCGGGTCGCTCTCGGCCAGGCGCACGGCCACCTCCAGCGCGTCATCCGGCGAACCATCGTTAACAAAGACAAACTCCAGGTCGGCAGGAATTGAGGCGCAGGCGGCGCAAGTCCGCTCGTAAAACTGCTGGATGTAAGGAGATGAATAGTAAAGTGTTGTGACAATGGAGAGTTTCATACGTTGACCCTGACGCGGGGCAATTTTACCCTATAACAAAAGCGCGCGGCCTGCAAACTTAACCAATTTGCCTCCGCTCCATTTTGGAAGCGCGAGGTATGCAAACGCTGCCCGCACGACGATTAAAAAAAAACCGCCCAGAACGTCGGAAGACCTTCCGGGCAGTCAGAAACCCAAGCGAGCAATTTACAGGTTTGCGCCGTGAAACTCTTTCAGGATGGCGAGTGTTCTCTCCACTTCAGCCTCTACCTGCTGCGGACTCCAGCCGAGGCTGGCTCCCATGACAGCGGCGATTTCCTCCACAACCGGTTTGGTTACGTTTCCCAGCCAGGCCAGGGTGGAGCGGCGGATGAGAATATCGTCCACATGGACGGCTTTCTCGCGCTCGACCAGGAAGCGCACCTCGCCAACCGTCCAACCAGGCAGAGATTTGAGCGGTTCGGCGCTGGTTTCTTTGATGAAATGGGCAATTTCGAGCGCGCGCGTGCCGTAACGCTCGAATAAGTTCTTGGGAATCAGGTTATCGAGGCCGGTCTCAGCGCCAATTTTCTTGATGTACTCGATTTGCGCCAGGCTGATGGCGGGATAATCGGCCCCGCCGCCGATGGGGGTCTTGAGCGTATCGGCCCGGCGAGATTTGCCCAGGAAGGCCAGCACTTTATCGGTCACCTGCTCGGCAAAGGCGCGGTAGCTCGTCCACTTGCCGCCCACCAGCGAGAGAACCGGGATGTTCCCGGCCTTATCTTCTTTAATGCTGTGGTCGCGGGTAATTTGGCCGGTGGTTTTGGCCTGCATGTATTCGAGCGGACGCACGCCAGAGAAGCGGAAAACGATGTGTTCGGGGCCGACTTTGATGGTCGGGAAGACGCGCGAGACCAGGTCGAAGAAATATTGCTCCTCTTCGGGGGTGCAGCGGGCTTCATCGGGATTGTGAATCGGGATATCGGATGTGCCGATGATGACTTTGTCGTAAAACGGGAAGATGAGAACGATACGGCCGTCTTTGTTCTCGAAGAAAAACTCGTTCTTGCCAATGGCCTCGCGCAGTTCGGGGTGATTCAAGACCAGGTGCGAGCCTTTCGTCCCGCCAATGTAACGCTGGGTGACGCCAAAGGTGCGGTTGACAAAATCAATCCACGGCCCGGCGGCGTTGATGATGAGTTTGGGCTGAATCTCAAACGTTGAACCGGTCAATTCATCACGCAGCGTGACCGAATCTCCACTTGCGCCCGCAAAGGAGACATAGTTGAGGGCTTTGCCGCCGTCCCGTTCGCCATCCAAGAGCAGTTCGACGGTGTAGCGTTCTGGGCTGAGAATCTGGCCGTCGTAGTAGGTCGCTGTAAACTTGATATCCGGGGCCAGTTTGGGGTATTTGTCCAGCGATTTGGCGCGGCCCTCGAATTTGTGGGGCGGCACGGTGCGCTGCTTGCCGGTGAAGGCGTCGTAGAAAATCAGGCCGATTTTGATGACCAGCGCGCCGCGCTCGGCGGGTTTATCGAGCAGATTCAGGAACTTAAACGGCGCGTTGAGCAGGCCAGAGAAAATCTTGAACATCGGCACGACGGTCGGGAGCGGCTTGACCAGGTGCGGGGCGTTCTCAATCATGCGGTTGCGCTCCTGCACGGCCTCGCGCACCAGGCGGAACTCGCCGTTTTCCAGGTAGCGGATGCCGCCATGCGCCATGTGCGAGGAGGCCGCCGAAGCCCCGGAGCAGAAATCGCCGCGGTCGATAATTAACACCTCCGCGCCGTTCAGCGCCAGGTCGCGGAAGGTACCGACGCCGTTGATGCCCGCGCCGACGATGAGAATTTCGGGAGATTTGGATTGAAGGGAGGAGATAAGTTCAGTTCGGTTCATCAGTATATCCTTGTAATGGGAAAGAATGACGCCAAGGCTGTACGGCGCGGAATAAATTCCGCAGTACATTCAGATTATAGGAATTCCTGCACAACTCGTCAATCACAATGAACAAACGTGCAAGCTGTCGCCTAATCCGATATACTATCGATAAACAGGAATGCAACAGATGTGCAAAATTGGAGATAGAACCATGCCCACCCTCACCGAAAAAGACAAACTGGAAGCCGCCATCCGCGTGGCGCGGATGTATTATTACCAGGAAATGACCAGCGAGGCTATCGCCCGCGAGATGCAGGTCTCGCGCTCGACCGTTTCGCGGCTGCTGAGTTTCGCCAGGCAGGAAGGCTTGGTGGATATACGCATACTGGACCCTTTCGAGCATCCCCGGCGGCTGGAAAAAGCCATCGTCGAGCGATTCGGCATTCAGCGGGCGCATGTCGTCCCCGTACCGGAAACCGTCGGCGAGGCCGAATGGCTGGAGCGGGTCGCGCGGTATGCCGCCAACCACCTGAACACCATCTTCGACTCGAACATGATTCTGGGCATTGCCTGGGGCACCACCACCAGCCGCATTTCCCATTACCTCCAGCCCAAACCGACCTACAACTCTCAGATTGTCCAGTTGAACGGCGCAGGCAACACTCAAACGACCGGCATTGATTACGCCAGCGAAATTTTGATGCGCTTCTCGCAAAATTACGGCGCGCCCGCCCACCTGTTCCCCGTGCCGACTTTTTTCGATTACGCCGAAACCAAACGCACGCTCTGGAAGGAAGGCAGCATCCGCCGCCTGTTGGATTTGCAACAAAAAGCCGACCTGCTGCTCTACAGCATCGGCGCGGTGAATGCCGGGATACCCAGCCACGTTTACAGCGGGGGCTACCTGGAGCAGCGTGATTATCTCGAACTGGAACAACAAAGCATCGCTGGGGATATCGCCACCGTCTTTTTCCGCGAAGATGGCAGTTTCGACCGGATTCCGCTCAACGAGCGTTCAAGCGGCCCCGGGCTGGAGCTATTCCAACAGAAAAACGGGATTTGCGTCGTTTCGGGAGTATCGAAAGTGCGCGGGCTGCACGCCGCGCTGAAGGGCGGCCTGATGCGCGAACTAATACTCGACGAGCCGACCGCCCGAAGATTGGTGGATAAGTATGCAGGCGGATAATCACCCCTTCGCCAGTGCCAGGAACACATCCTCCAGCGTCGGCTCGCCTGTTTGAATGGATGAGACGCTCGCGCCCGCCGCAGCCAGCGCAGACTGGAGCGTTTTCTCTTCCAGGTCTTTTTCGACAATCACCCGCAGGTGGTCGCCCGCCAAAGCGGCGCGAATCACGCCGGGGGCAGCCTCCAGCGCGCCCAGCCCGCCCAGCAGCGGCTCGGCATAAATTTCATAGACATCGCCCGGAACGTGATGCTGTTTGAGCGCGCTGGGCGTATCCATCGCCAGCAGTTGGCCGCCGCGCATCATCCCAACCCGGTGGCAGTATTCGGCCTCGTCCATGTAGTGGGTGGTGACGAGGATGGTGACACCCTCGGCGGCCAGGTCATAAATCAAATCCCAAAACGCGCGGCGGGCGTTTGGGTCAACGCCGCTGGTTGGTTCATCCAAAAAGAGCAGTTGCGGTTTGTGGACGAGGGCTATCCCCAGGGCCAGGCGCTGCCGCCAACCGGCAGACAGGTCGCGGGTGAGGGCTTTCTCGTGGCCGGTCAGGCCGACATGCGCCAGCGTTTCCTGAATGCGGGCCGGGTTGTTGATTCCGTAGACCCCGGCGTAGAATTTCAAGTTCTCCCAAACCGTCAGGTCATCGTAAATTGCAAATTTCTGCGACATATACCCGGCGCGGGCGCGCACTTCCTCCGTCTGCCGGAAGGAATCGAAGCCGAGCACGGTTGCGCTGCCCGAGGTGGGTTCTAGCAGCCCAAGCAGCATCCGAATGGTGGTTGTTTTGCCGCATCCGTTTGGGCCCAGGTAGCCGACAACTTCCCCGGCGTTGACCTCGAACGAAACATGGTCAACGGCGGTAAAGTCGCCAAATTTGCGGGTTAATTCATCAACATAGATGACAGGTAAGGGCATAGAAACTCCAGGAATGCAGAACGATGAATGATGAAAAGAAACTAGCCATCGTACAGTTTGCTCTAGTTGGTCGAGTAGGCGGCGATTTTCCGCCGTGTCTCGATGAACTCGGCAACCTATCGAGACCAAAAGGGCTGTTAATTTTGTGAAAATTGGTCTCGACACTTGCACCTGCGCTGCAAGTGCAGGTGTACGCCCCTATCTTGATAGGCTCGACAACCGCGGGGCGACTCGACCACCTTGCTACAAAAGTGTCTGGTGGCTAGAAAAGCAAAGGCAAATTGCATCGTTCTGCACTCATTATTTTTGATTTTCCAGAACAGATTTCAGCCGCGCGAGGTTGGCTTCCATTTCGCTCTTAATTTTGCCCGCCAAAATGCCTTCGGCCAGGGCGAACACTCCGGCGGGGTTGCCTTCAGCATGGAGCGAAATCTTCGCGCCCGAACCAACCGGCTTGAGCGTAACGGTGATTGCCACCCGCATCGGGCCAGATTGGTTGACAAATCCTACTTTGTGGGGCGGCTCGAAGGTGGTAATTTGCATCTGACCTTCAATTTTGCGTCCCATGGCCTCGGCGGCAACCTTGTACTTTGTGCCAACCGCCGGTTCGCCGGGCGTGATTTGCTCAATGCTGGCAATCATGTTTTGCCATTTGGGCAGATTGAGCGGGTTAGAGAGAAATTCGAAAATTTCCGGCACGGGCCGGTCAACCAGGGTGGAAAGGTCGAGGGTAATCATAATTTCTCCTACGGGTAAGACGGGATTAATTCCGTCCTACTCATCATGCGACAGCGCGATAAAGACATCCTCCAGCGTAGGCGGCAGGGGGCGCAAGGATTCGATGGAGAGTCCCAAAACCTGGAGTTGGGCTGGAAGACTCTGCATCACGCTCTCAGCCTGGCCCGGGCTGACCCGCAAATGCAGCCGGTCGCCAAAGGCCTGGACATTTTCCACACCGGGGACTTGCGCCGCATGATGACGAATTTCGGCCAGCGGGCTGCCGCGCAGTTCCAAAATGCGCCCATCGAGCAGGGCGCGCAGTTCGCCAGGCGTGCCTTCGGCCACCAAGCGACCCTTTTTCATGAACCCAACCCGGTGACAGCGGGCGGCTTCGTCCATGTAGGGGGTGGAGATGAGGACGGATGTGTTGCAGTTCTCCAGTTGTTCGGTTATCCGGTTAAGCGGAATACCGGAAAACTGATTAACGAGTTTGATAATCAACTGCCAGAAATCCTGCCGGGTAACGGGGTCTACGCCGGTAGTGGGTTCGTCGAGCAGCAGCACGCTTGGACGGGTGACGAGAGCCGAGGCCAAACCAAGTTTCTGCTTCATGCCGCCCGAAAGTTGGCCGGCAAAACGGTCTTTGAAGTCTGATAACCCAACGAATTCGAGGATTTCGAGCGAACGCGGATACCACTCATCGGGCTTGAGGCCGCGCACTTCGGCAAAGAAGCGGATGTTTTCCAGTACAGTCAGGTCTTCATAGAGCGAAAAACGCTGCGAGAGATAGCCGATTTGCTCACGGGCCTGTTCGGTTTGACGACGAAGGTCGAAGCCGCACACGTTTACCTCGCCCGAATCGGGTTTCAGCGCGCCACACAAGAGCCGCATGGTGGTCGTCTTCCCGGCCCCATCCGCGCCGACCAGTCCGTAGATTTCGCCGGGGGCAATTTGTAAATTAATGCCATCCACAGCAGGTTTGGAGGAAAAGGTCTTTACAAGGTTTTGGGCAATAATCATGGGTTTGCCAGTTTTCCAGTTATTCGGTTATCCAGTTTTCCAGTTGTCCGGTTTTCCAGTTGTCCGGTTTTCCAGTTATTCGGTTTTCCAGTTTTTGGGTTTAACCGGCTAACTGGATAACCGATTAACCGGATAATCATTACTCAACCTGGTACGCCACCTGTCCATCGCTCACGCGGCGAGCATAGGTGTTGGTCCGAAGATACGCAATGAATGAGACAATTTTGCGCAAAGTCTTATAGGATAAGTCGAAGGCGGTCTGAAATTCTTCCCGCGAGATGTATTTCTGGTCAAGGGCAACATACAGTTGACTGCGCACCTCGGCAACCGAGGCTTTGGCGATGCCCAAATAACGAATAAACTGCGGCTGT
Organism: uncultured Anaerolinea sp.; assembly: GCA_964422545.1. Taxonomy (GTDB): domain Bacteria; phylum Chloroflexota; class Anaerolineae; order Anaerolineales; family Villigracilaceae; genus UBA5195. The sequence goes on from CAYRBO010000040.1 coordinate 23,666, forward strand.
GTTTGGCTCTCGAACCCTTCGGCAATATTGCTCATGACCGAAACCGAGGCCCGGCAAATCTGGTCTTTTAGCCCAAAATCGCGTGAAAATGGCTCGCGGCGCGCAAAACCATACACCATGTTCGTTAATTCTCGCGCCAATTGCCAGGCTTCTATTTCCTCGAAACGGGAGATGGTGGGCATGGGGTTCTCCTTTCGGTTGTGCGGTTTGCCGGTTTTCCAGTTTGCCAGTTTACCAGTTTACCGGTTTGCCGGTTTGGTGGTTTGGTGGTTAACCAGTTAACCGGACAACTGAACAACTGAATAACCGGATAACTGGATAACTGGATAACTGGATAACTGAATAACTGGATAACTGAATAACTGGATAACCGGACAACTGAATAACCGGATAACTGGATAACTATTCAAAAATAACATCCGCAGGCATACCGGGCTTAAGTTTTCCTTCGGGGTCCTCCAGACGCAATTTGATGGCGAAGACGGTGGTTTTGCGGCCTTCCACAGTTTGGACGTTGCGAGGGGTGAATTCGGCGCGGTCGGAGATGTGGACGACGGTGGCGCGGAAGGTCTCGCCGGGGAAGGAGTCGACGGTTACGCTGACGGTTTGGCCGAGCGAAACTTCGCCGTAGCGGTCTTCGGGGATGTACACCGTCAGGGTCAGGTCAGACAGGTTGGCGAGGGTGAGCGCTACAGCGCCCGGGCTAAGCACCTCGCCGGGCTGAACGCTGCGGGTCAGGATGACGCCATCGGCGGGTGCGGCGAGGGTCAGTTTGGCGATTTGGGTTTCGATGACTTTCAGGTTGGCTTCGGCCTGCCCGACAGCGGTTTGCGCCTGTTGCAGGGCGGCTTCGGCCTGTTCGACGGCCTTTTGCGCGGCCAGCACTTTGGGCGCGTTCAGCCCGGTTTGCAGGGCGCGCAGACGGTCGGCGGCGCGGTCGGCGCGCTCTTGGGCCAGGCGCAGGTCGGCGCGGGCTTCGAGCAAGTCCTGGGCGGCTTCGGTCGTCAAGGCGTCATCGTAGGCTTTTTGGGCGTCCTGCAGGGCGGCTTTGGCGTCATCGAAAGCGGTTTGGGCCGAATCGCGCAATTGCTGGTCGGCGCCGGAAGTGGAATCGAGCAGGGTTTTGGCGAGGTCGTAAGCGGCGCGGGCGGCGGCCAGGTCACGCTCGGCCTGGAGAAAATCCTGGCTGGCAGCCTGTTTCTGGTAGGAGGCCAGGCGTCCTTCGGCTTTTTGCAGGGCGGCGCGGGCGGCGGTGAGTTCGGCTTCGATGGCAGCCACTTGCTCGGCGCGGGTGAAGTACCAGGAGGGCTGGTCGAAGTCGGTCGGTCTGCCCAACTTCCAATCGGCGGCGCGGAGGGCGGCTTCTTCGGTCAGGGCGGCCTGAAGGGTCAGGTCATACTGCGCCCGCGCGGAGGCGAGCGCGGCCTGAGCGGTGGTCACTGCCGATTTGGCGGTATCCAGGCCCGCGGCGGCGAGGGCGCGCTGCGCTTCGAGCAGGGACGAGTCGAGGCGCAGGAGGACATCCCCGGCAGAGACCGAATCCCCTTCCTCCACCAGAACTTCTAACACTTTGCCGCCAATTTCAGGCGCGATGGAAATTTGAACGGTTTCAACCGTGCCGGAGGCGGTCAGCCCGGTTTCGGCGGCAGGCTGAAACTGCGGCCAGAGGAAGTAAGCAGCTGCACCAAGAATGGCAAGCAGGACAATGATGATGACAGGAAGGGGCGGGCGGTTGTGGGACATAGGAACTCCAGTTTTTTAATTTTTCGGTTATCCAGTTTTCCGGTTGTCCAGTGAACCGGAGAACCGCTTAACCGGACAACTGTATAACAATCAATCGAGACGTTTGCGAAAGCGCAGGGCGGCGGCGGTCATGATGACCAGGCCAAAGATGGCCAGGGCGACGAAATCGGGAAGGATGCTATCTAGGCCAACGCCTTTGAGCAGCAGGACGCGGATGATGCTCAGGTAGTAGCGCAGGGGCATGGCGTAGGAAATCCATTGCAGCACCTGGGGCATGGCTTCGAGCGGGAAGAAAAAGCCGGAGAGGAAGATGCTGGGCAGCAGGGTCATCCAAACGGTGAGCATGGCTTCTTGCTGCGTGTTGGCAATGGTGGAGGCAAATAAGCCAATCCCCAGCCCGGAGAGCAGAAAAATGGCTGAAACACCGATGATGAGGGCCAACGAGCCGCGAATGGGAACGCCAAACCACCAATGACCGACGAACAGGACAGTGAGCGTGTCGAACAGGGCCAGGATGGTGTAGGGCATGATTTTGCCGATGACCAGTTCCCAGGGGCGAATGGGGGTGACGATGAGCTGCTCGATGGTGCCGCGCTCACGCTCACGCACAACCGCCGAGGCGGTGAGAATGGCGGTGATGGCATAGAGAATCATGCCAATCACACCGGGAATCATGAAGTGGGCGCTGATAAGGTCCGGGTTGTACCAGACGGTGGTGCGGACTTCGACCGGCGGCTGAAGTTTGAGCGCCAGGCCAGAGCGGGCCACTTTTTCGGCCAGGATGGTGGTGGCGTGGCTTTGCCCGATGAGTTGGGCCGCCGAGAGCGCGGTGGAGGCCACCGTTGGGTCGGAGCCATCGAGAATAAACATAACCTGGGCGTCGCCTGCTTTGAGGCGGTTGGCGTAATCGGGCGGGATGATGAGCGCGGCTTTGGCCTGCCCGGTTTCGATGAGCCGCTGGAGTTCGGCCTCCGAACCGGTGTCGTAGGCCAGAGCGAAATAATCGGCGGCGCGGTACGAATCGAGCAGGGCGCGCGATTCGGCGCTCTTGCTCTGGTCGAAGACCGCCAGCGGCACGTT
>CAYRBO010000041.1:0-25903 GCA_964422545.1 uncultured Anaerolinea sp.
TGCCGGTCGCGCCATTCGACGTGTCCGCAGTACCAGCCGTCGCCGAGAATTGCGCCCAGGGCGTTTTCGCCCGGTTGGAGCAGCGCGGTCACGTCATAAGTCTGGTAGCGGACGCGGATGCGGTAATCGGTCCAGCCGGGGGTTAGCAGGGCGTTTCCCACCCTTTGGCCGTTGAGCCAGGCTTCATACAGTCCCAGGGCGGTGATGTAGAGCCGGGCGCGTGCGGGTGGCTTTTCCAGTTGGAAGGTCTTGCGCAAATACGGGAGGGGCACGCTGGCGCGCGCCGAGCCGACCAGGAAGGAGCCAATCCAGGCGGCCTGCCAGTCTTCGGGCTGGAGCAGTCCCATCTCGAACCAGGCGGGCGCGCTCCACTCGGTCGGCTGGCCGTTCTCGTCCCAGGCGCGGACTCGCCATTCGACGCGCTGACCGGATTGCAGCGGCGGCCCGCCGTATTCGACGTGAACGGATTGGTCGGATTCGACCTGGCCGCTGTCCCACAGCACATCAGGGGTGCTGTGGCGCAAGATATTCTCTTGCGCTAGCCGGTTGTCGACGCTCAGGGCGAGAATTTGATACGCGCTCTGGCGCGCGCCCTGCCTGGCAGATTGCAATTGCCACGCCAAGCGCGGGCGGGGGATGTCTATGCCGAGCGGGTGTTCGGCGTATTCACAGCGCAGGTGCGTGATATTCATGCGATGTTCTCCGTTTGCCATTCAATGTTCCTTAAGCGAAGGTTATCACTTTGCAATGAGCGGTGTAGGCGGGCAGGTCTTCCAGGCGGCTGATTTTGCGCCCGCCCAGGCGGAAGTTCTCAAACGAGACGCCCTCGATGGTGTGATGCGCGTCCCAGCCGCCGATGACCGAGATGGTGTAGCCGGGGTTGTAGATGCTCTCGGTGACTTCGATATTCCGCAGGGTGACGCGGCGCACCTGTCCGCGCTCGGGGTCGTGGTTGAAGCGCGAGCGCATGATGCGGAAGTCTATCAGTTTGTCGTAGTGATGCTCGACGCGGATGTTCTCGTACACCACGTTTTCCACGCTTGCCCGGTCGCCGTTGTGAATGCTGAAGGGCGCGCCCGTGCCGTGGACGCAGATAATGTCTATGTCCTCGAAGCGGATGTCGCGGATATGCTGCGCCTGGAGTTCGTGACCGATTTCCAGCGCGTTTCCGGCCTCGGCATTCCACAAGATGCAGCCGCGCGCGGTGACGTTTTCCACCTCGCCGCGCCAATCTACCCCAACTGGGCTGTTGCCGGGGCAGGATTTGATGACGATGCAGTCATCATTGTTGCGCAGGCAGCAGTTTTCGATGAGGACGTTTTGCGAGCCGACCACGTCAATCCCATCGGACGAGATGACCCGCCCGATTTCGCGCAGGTTGGCGATATGCACATCGCGGCACGCGCCAAGCACCAACATCCACGATTCGGGCTGAATCAGGATAATGTCGCGGATGGTGACGTTTTGGCAGCCTTCCACGACCAGCAGGCGGGAGGCTGGGCCTGGAGGGGCGGCTTCGACGCAGCCGCCGTCCAAAATGCCGCCGCCGCAAATGGTGATGTTGTGGGCGTTGGAGACGCGCAGCGGCCCGCGCAAGACCGCGCCCGGTTCGATGCACAGGGTTTCGCCGCTCTTCAGGGTCAAATTGCCCGCTTCGGCCACCGTCCCGGCAGGGATGCGGCGCGCCGCCGGGCCTGCTTCCGGCAGGTTCAGGTCGGTTGGGTTAACGTAGATGAAAAGCGGGTTGAATCTTTCGGGCTGGACCAGGTAATTGCCCGGCCCCGGCAGGCAGAAGCGCAGGCAATCGCCCTCCCGCTCCGACGCAATGCCCCGGCTGAGGGGATGAACCGCCGCCGCGCCCGCCCCAGCAGGCAGGGTGACCTGTACCTGAACGGGGTCATCCGCGCCGAAGGCGGCGAAATCGGCGACTGCGGTGTGATAGACGAATTGCGCCTGTCCTTCGGCAGTGAGTTGGTAATCGCTGGAGGACGGGCAGGAGGGGGGGTAGGTGTAGGTGGAGAGGGGCATGGGAGTATCCAGTTATCAGTTATCAGTTGGCGGTTGTCAGTTGGCGGTTGGCAGTGATTGGCTCAAGGCTCATTCGTCGTTCGTCACGAATTACCAATCACCAACACCGCCTGGCCAAAGTATGTAAAGTGGCAGGTGCGCAGCCCGCAGTCGCTCGTCCAGCGGCAGGGCAGGGGGCCGCCGCTCGAATCGGTCAGCGCGGCGGCGGGCAACGGGGCAGAGAAGGTCATTTGGGCGAGGCCAAAGGCCGAAAAACGGAAGCAGGTTTCAGTTCCGGCGCGTTCCACCTCGTCCAGTTGCACCGAGGAGCGCAGCAGTAGGGGCGATTCGGGGGCAGCGACCAACCGAACGAGGTGCGTCTCCCCTGGCTTGAGCCGGTTTTGGGGCAGTTGCAGCGTGGCGGGGATGAATTGCCCGTCTATCTCCAGCCCAACAGCGTGACCGGTGGGGCCAAAGGCAATTTGCAGGGTGCTGCCGCGCCAGGGATAGTTTTCTATCGTCTCGAAGGCGGTGGTGGGGCGCAGCGCCAGCCCATAGGGCAGGCGGCGCAACCCAAGCGCCGACCATGCGCCCAGCCAGGCGCCCATTGCAAAGGCTTGCGGGCGAATGTCGTGATACAAATTGCCCTGCGGGGCGTTGAATTTTTCGGGCATGGCGCCGCCCATCGGCAGGTAGGGGCCGGGGCGGGCGGTTTCGGCGGCGATTTGTTGGTGCAGGGCCAGCAGGTTTTCTTCGGGGCAAACCCAGGGGTCGGCGGCGGCCAGGGCGGCGGCCAGGCTGTTCATCCAGTGCATGTTTGGGCGGGCGCGCAGGTCTTGCAGCACGGCCAGCCAAACCGAATCCCAATCTTCCAGCGGGGCAAAGTTCGGCAGGGTAAGCCCCCACACGCCGCAGGAGGGCGCGAGTTCGGTATAGCCCGGCATGGCGCGGCTGCCGTCTTCGAGCAAAATTTCGCCATAAGGCGGAATGCCCTGTTGACGGGCGCGCAGCAGTTTTTCCAATTGCGGCCACAGGCGGGCGGCTTTTTGCAAATAGCGCGGTTCGCCCCGCATGGCAGCCAGCATAACGTGCGTGCTGTGCATGAGCAGGTTGAAATAGACATCGTAATTGCGCGTCACCCCCTGCCCATGCCAGCGCAGTCCATCCCCTTCGCGCGGCACGGGCTTGCCGATGGCAAAATCTACGCCGCAATCGCGGTGGCCGACTGTTGGCGTCTCATCGGCAAAATGTCCGCCATATAAACCGCGCGCTTCGTCCCAGGTCACCTGCTCTACCCAGTCCAGGGCTTCGTCGAGCAGGCTCCAATCGGCGGGGGTGACGAAATCCAGGTGTCCAAACTGAGTCCAGTGCGTAAACAGCGTCCAGGTGACGTAGAAAATCCCATCTTCTTCCAGCCGCCCAAATTTTTGGTGAATTAACTGCCCAAACATGCGTCCGCGCGGCAGGCCCGGCTCGTCTACCAGGGTGGGGTTATCGAGCAGCAGACGGCACACTTCGGGCAATTTGTGCGCCCAACCCGCCGCCGCCTGAAAGGGGAAGGCAAACCCGGCGTCGCGCACCCAAATCAGATAATAAATGGCTTTGAGCGAGGCGCGCACTGCCCCGCTCTCGTCAATCATCGCATGCAGGCCGCGCGTCACGCCCCGGCGCAGGGCTTCCAATTGTGGAAAATGCTGCGAGCGGGTATATCCGCTTTTTTCGATGTCCTGGAGCAGGGATTCGGTCTCGTTTAAGTGGCTGGAAACCGGCCTTTGGGCGGCTTCCGCCAAACGGGTGTGGATGTTTTCGCCCTGTAACCCGCTGCCGATAACAAACAGTTGCCCGGCTGAAAGTTCGGCCCGCGCGTATCGGCTGTTTTCGGGCGCGTGGATATGACTGTAGCGGAGAGTGCCGTCCCCCGGCCCGGCGCAGGCCGCGAACTCGAAGGTGAATCTTGGCTCTGGGTGGCGGACGTGGAACAGGCCGGGTTCTACGGCCAGGACTTCATCGTGCCGAAAGGTTTTCAACTCCACTGCCAGCGGCTGCTCGCCCCACAAATGGATGGCGGCTACATTGGGACGGACGGCCAGGTGCAGGGTTTGCCCATCGAAGCGCAGGACGCAATGATACGGGTCGTAGTCACAGCGCAGGAACGACTCCAACCCGCAGCCGGGCAAGGCGATTTCCTGAAAAATTTCCAGGTGGTCATCGCGGTTGGAGTAATTGCGGTCGGCGCAGTTGGTAGATTTCCCGGCCAGCGGCGACCACCACAGGAGCAGGCGGGCGTCATCGAGCCGGTATTCCACGCGCAAGGCCTGCGGGTTGGAGAGGAAGATTTGGGTGGGATGAGTCATGCGGGCGGCTTATCCATAAATCCGGCTTCAGTACTGGTCATCTCGTCCCAACCAGGCCTCGACCTGATTGGTCTCTTTCATCTTCTCGAACGGGACGAGATTGTCCTGCAGCGCTTCGCCGTTAAGCAGCAGTTTGCTCACTCCGTGCTGGATTCGGCCCGGGTTGTGAACGCGGATTTCGAGCGTCTTGCCGCGAAAGACGCGCCGGGCGCTGAACCCATCCCAGGAGGCGGGGAGGCACGGGTCAATTCGCAGTCCGTCCCGCTCTGGGCGCAGGCCGAGGACGTATTGCGCCGCGCTGAAGTAGAACCAGGCTGCCGCGCCGGTCAGCCAGGGGGTGCGGGCGTTGCCCTCGCGCGGCGAGTAGCGCGAGTAGGTGGTCTGCGCCTGGACGTAAGGCTCGCTCTGGCGGATTTCGGCGCGGTCGTTGTAGGCGGCGGGCAGGACGGCGCGCAGGATTTCATACGCCCGGTCGCCTTCGCCAAGCAGGCATTCCGCTATGATGCCCCAGCCCTGCGTGTGGTTGAAGATGCCAGCGTTTTCCTTGACGCCCGGGTTGAACACCACCGCCCGCATGACCTCGATGGACGTCTTGCGGAAGGGCGGGGCGCACAACATCAGCCCGTAGGGGGTTGCCAGCCGCTCGCGGACGGTTTTCATGCAGGTTTGCGCCTGTTCCGGCGTAGCCGCGCCGCTGATGACCGCCCACACCTGCGTGTTGAGATACACCTGCCCCTCCTCGAAGTCCTTCGTGCCATACACCGTGCCGTCTTCGCCCACCGCCCAGATGAACCACTCCCCATCCCAGGCATAGGCGCGGATGCGCGCTTCCAGCCGGGCGCGCTGGGCTTCGGCCCACTCCCGGTCCGCCGGGCGTCCGGTCATTTCGGCGATTTCGGCCAGAATCTTCAGCCCGCGATAGACCTGGAAGGCCACGAACAAACTCTCGCCGTGAAACCCGAGTTTCAGGCAGTCGTTCCAGTCGGCCAGCAAGCCGCAGGTCAGTCCGTTGCGCCCGGTGCGTTCCAGGTTGAACTCCAGCGCGCGGCGCAGGTGACCGAAGACGGTATCCTCGCCCGAATCGGCGTAGGGCAGAACTTTGTCGTAAAACGCCAGGTCGCCGGTTTCGTTGACGTAGGCCGGGACGGCGTCGAAGAACCACAGGCAGTCATCCGAGCGGAATTCCTCGGGGGCGGGGGCTTTTTCGCGGCCCGGGCGATGCTCGAACGGCCTGATGACCGGAATCGCGCCGCCGTTCTGCACCTGACCGGTGAGCAGGAGTTCCAGCCGCTCCCGCGCCCGGTCGGGGATGGCGGTCAGCACGCCCAGCACGTCCTGCACCGAATCGCGGAATCCCAGCCCGTCGCGCTCGCCGTTATAGACCAGGCTGGCGGCGCGCGACCAGTTGAAGGTAATCAGGCAGTTGTACAAGCCCCAGACGTTGAGGGTGTGATTGAGCGCTTCATCCGGCGTTTGCACGGTCAGCCGGCCCAGTTGGGCGTGCCAGTGGGCTTTGAGTTTCTCCAGTTCGCGTTCGGCCTGCTCCAGCGTGCCGAATTGCGCGAAGGTCTCCGCGCCCACTGTCCGCGCTTCGCCGATGCCAAGCAAGACCAGCACGGTGCGGCTTTCGCCTGGCTGGAGCGTGAGATGGCACTGGAGCGCGCCGCAGGCGTTATCGCCGTAGGCGTTGCTGTTGCTGCACGCGCCGCGCTCGACCGCCAGCGGGTTGTGATAACCGCGATACGGGCCGAGGAAGTCCGCCCGCGCGGTGTCGTAGCCGGTCAGGGGCGCGCCCGCCAGCCCCATCCACACCCCGCGCCCCAGGTCGCCGTTCGTCAGGTCGGTGGAGAGCGGCAGGTTGCCCTGGCTGACGATGCGGAGCAGGCCGTTCGGCAGCTGCTCGCCGCGAATGATGAAGAGCGAGTATTGCAGGTTGACGCTGTCCTGAGTCGTATCCCAGTTGTTGGTGAACTCGCAGTAGGTGAACAGCCCCAGTTCGCGCGGGCGGTCGCTCTCGTTGGTGACGGTCAGCCGCCAGTATTCGAAGTGCTGACCGAGCGGGACGAAGTAAGTCGCTTCGGAGCGGATTCCGGCGTAGCGCGACTCGATGACCGTGTAGCCCGTGCCGTGGCGACAGGTGGATTGAAACGCGGAAAGCGGCTTGCCCACCGGCTGCCAGGAAGCCGACCAGAAATCGCCGCTCTGCTGGTCGCGCAGGTAGAAGTAGCGCCCGGGCTGGTCAGCGGGGATGCTGTTGAAGCGCAGGCGCAGGAAGCGCCCGCGCGCAGCGGACTGGTAGAAACTGTAGCCCCCGGCGTTGTTGGTGATGATGGCGCCGTAGTCCGTGCTGCCCAGATAGTTGCTCCACGATTGGGGCGTATCGGGGCGGGTGATGACGTATTCCCTGTTCAGGTCATCGAAATAGCCGTATTGCATGGGAAATCCTCTTGTGCCTTGTTAGGATAGATTTTGTCACTTCGCAGCGGCCTGGCTGCCCTCACCCCGCTTTGCGGGGCTTCCCCGTTGCACGGGACTTCCCCCGGCCTACCTGCCCCCGTCAGGGGGTCGCCTTCGGCGCGCTTCGCAGTCCCGATGGGAGTAGCGCGACATCAATGTCGCGCCACTGCATTCCGCCGAATCAAATCCAGCCGCGTCTGCACGCTGGCATACGAGCGGAAGCCATCTGGCGGGGTGTGCAGGACGTAATCGAGCAGCTGCTCGACCGTGCTGGTGGCGACGTGAATGCGGGTATCGGACGAGGCGTAGTAGATGAACACGCTGCCATCCGCGCGCGCCACCCAGCCGTTGCAGAAGACCACGTTGCTGACATCGCCTACGCGCTCTTCAAATTCCGGCGCCAGGAAGTAGCCGCCCGGCTGGTGGGTGACCACCCAGGGGCGTTCCAGTTCGGTCAGGTACAGGTACAGCACGTAACGCATTCCGGCGGCGGTGTTGCGGACGCCGTGTGCCAGGTGCAGCCAGCCGCGTTCGGTCTTGAGCGGGGCCGGGCCTTCGCCGTTCTTCAATTCCTTGATGGTGTGGTAGGCGCGCGGTTCGATGATGATTTCCCGCTCGATGACCGCCGGGTTCATCGAGTCGCTCAGGCCCCAGCCGATGCCGCCGCCGCTGCCTGCGGTGATGAAATCGTCCTGCGGGCGGGTGTAGAAGGCGTATTTGCCGTCCACGAATTCGGGATGCAGCACCACGTTGCGCTGTTGGGGCGAGCGGGTTGTCAGGTCGGGCAGGCGCTCCCACGTCTTCAGGTCGCGGGTGCGGACGATGCCCGCCTGCGCGATGGCGCTGGAAAGGTCGCCGGGCGGGGCGTTGGGGTCCTTGCGCTCGGTGCAGAAGACGCCGTAAATCCAGCCGTCTTCGTGGCGGGTCAGGCGCATGTCATACACGTTGGTATCGGGGTTTTCGGTTTCGGGCAGCAGGATGGGTTCCTCCCAAAAGCGGAAGTTATCCACTCCGTTTTCGCTCTCGGCAATGGCGAAGAAGGACTTGCGGTCCCAGCCTTCCACCCGGCAGACGAGCAGGATTTTGCCCTCGTGTTCGATGGCGCCGGGGTTGAAGACGGTGTTGACCCCCAGGCGTTCCATCAGGAAGGGGTTGGTCTGCGGGTTCAGGTCGTAGCGCCATTCGAGCGGGACGTGCGCGGCGGTGACGACTGGATTTTGCCAGCGGGTGTAGATGCCGTTGTCCCAGCGCGGGTCGGGGGCGTTGGGGCGCGCGAGCAGGGCGGCGTGCCGCTCACGCAGGGCGGCGAGACGTTCGGAAAAGGTGGGCATACGAACCTCCAGGAGTTACAGGGTCACTTCAACGGTCTGGACGCCCGTCAGCGGCAGGTCGAGTTCGAGATAGCGCGATTCTTCAACCTGGCTCAGGCGGTAGGGGACGGGCGCGCCATCCACCCGCACAGCGTTTACCGTTTGGGTGGAGGCGGGCAGGAGCAGGCGCAGGGCGGCCTCCCGGCCCGAACCGGTGACGGTCAGCGTCAGGCGGCGGGCGGCCTCGTCCAGGTGGTAGCGGTAGGCGGCGTAGCCATCGGAAGCCGGGTAGTGGATGGTCACTTCGGCGGAATCCACCCCGGCGGCCGGCCAGCGCGGGGAGATGCGGACGCGCTCGAAGGCTGCGGCGGTATCCACCACCCCGGCCAGGCCCTCCACGAGGGCGTAGGTCAGCGCGGCGGCGCCCCAGCCGTGCGGAATGCCGTAGGAGATGGGCGAGGGTGGGAAGTACACCGGCGCATCGCTCAGCGTCATCCCCAAGACGAACCACAACGCGCCGTCTTCGGCGGCTTGCAGGGTGATGGCGCGGATTTCCTTCTGCGGGTCGGCGTCCACGCCGGTCAGACTGACGTACACGTGCAGGTGGCGCGGCTGGTAATCGTGCCAGGCGGTGACGGCGCGGATGCCCGTGCGGTTATCGGCGGGCAGGCGCTGCTCGCCCCAGTGGTTGATGGGCAGCACGTCCCGGCCCTCGCGGATGTAGCGGGTTTGGGACGTGCCATCGGTGTAGTGCAGGGTGAGCGAGCCGGCCATTTCGCCGCGCGCCAGCGTGTGCAGCAGATAGACCGCTCCCGCGCGGGCATGGACGGGAATCTCCACCGTCCGCGCGTAGCCGGCGTGCGCCGAGAGCGCCACCGCGCGGCTGACCTGGAAGGGAATCTCGTGGAAGGCCGTCTCTCCGGTCGGGAAGCCGCTCAGCGCGGGGTGTTCGCCCGGAATCCAGTGCGGGGCGGCGGGGGAATCGCTCAGGCTGGGGGCGCAGCTGCCAAACGGGAGCAGGTTCAGGGGCTGGAACGTGCGCGGCGGGGGCGGGGGGAATGCGCCGGTGTAGCATTCCCAGAACTGGTTGCCGAATCTCCGTCCCAATTCGAGAGAACGCAGCAGGATGTCCACGCCGTAGTCCTCGAAGCCATGCTCGAAGGCGCCGTGCGCCAGTTCTCCGGCGGCAATCGGCGAAACGCCGCCGTTCATGTACTGCCAGGGCGGGCAATGGCTGTTGTAGCCTTTGGGGAAGGGCGGGTAGATGAGATACCACTCGCCCGGAGAGCCGGGCGGCAGGTTGTCCCTCAGCGCGCGGTACGTCCGCAGGATGGCAACGGCCTGTTCGTGCGCGATGCGCCGGTTGAGCGAGTAGGTGTTGGAGAGCGAAATCTGGGTGGCTTCGTCCACGCCCAAATCGCGCTGGACGCTGGGGTCTTCAGGGACGTGGTGGGTGAAGAATCGCCCGTTCCAGGCCAGGGCGTTCAGCCGCTGGCGGATTTCGGCGGCGCGCTGGCGGTAGGGCTGGGCTTCGGCGGCGCGGCCAACGGTTTCGAGCATTTCGGCCAGATATTCGCACGCGGCGGCGTAGCCGGTGTTGTCGCCGAACAGGATGCCGAAGCGCGTCTTTTCGGGGTGAATCGCCATCGGGTCAGGCCAGCCAGCGAAGTCGGCCAGGCAGTCTTCCTCGTTCTGGAAATCCCACGTGTCGATGGTGTGTCCGCGCTTGAGCAGGCCGAACTTCTCGGACCAGCGGAAGGGGCTGTGGACGGTGTACTCCAGGGCGCGGATGGCCGCTTCCAGGCACGAGGCCATCCAGTCGGTATCGCCGGTGGCCTTCCAGGTGAAGTAGATGCCCTCCACGAACAGGTATTCGACATCGTTTTCGACCGGAATGCGCGTGAACTGGGCGCTGCCGTCCTCGAAGGTGCGCTCGAAGCCGCCGTACTGGAAGCGCACGCCCCAGTGGTTGGGGAGCGTGCCGGGCGGCTCACGGCGGTGGACGTTGTCCCAAATCATGCCGTCTTCGCGCTGGCTGTCGCGGTAGAGTTCGATGCCCGGGCGCACCTTCGGCTCGAAGTACTTCATCCCCTTCAGGGTGTGGACGTGGTCGCGCAGCCAGTCCACCAGGTAGTAGTAGGTTTTGCCCTGGTAGCGGGTGTAGTGCTTGAGGGCCTCGTCGGCCATTGTGTAGTAGCAGATGTCGAGCAGTGCGCGGAACTGCCCGCTCGCTTCGCGCAGTTCGGTGCGGGGTTCGAGGCGGAATTGCAGCGCAGCCAGTTCCATGCCGCTTTCATCGCTGATGCGGATGGCGTGCCAGCCCGCCGCGCCACCCGCCGTGAACGAGGCTTCGCCCGAAACGGCCTGACTGATGTACACCCGTCCACGCCCATCGCTGACGGTGAGCCGGCCGGGCGGCACTTCGCGCAGGGTGAGCGTTTGCAGGGGAGAGAGGGGTTCTCCGGGCAGATGGTTTTCGAGGAACATAAGTCTATCCTTCTTTGTTCTTCCCTCTCCCGGTGGGAGAGGGGCCGGGGTGAGGAATTTGCAGGCGAAAGCCTGCGGTACATTTTTTCAGGCCGCAGCCGCCTGCGCCACGCTCTGCTGGGCAATCCAATCGCGGTACCACAACGCGCTGGCTTTGGGGATGCGTTCGAGCGTCTCGAAGTCCACCCACACCAATCCCAGGCGCGAGGCATATCCGATGGCCCACTCGAAGTTATCCATCAACGACCAGACGAAGTAGCCTGCCAGCGGCACGCCGCTCTCGATAGCGCGCGCGGCGGCCTGGATGTGTGCCTGAAGGTAGGCAATGCGGCGCGAATCGTTAATCTCGCCGCGGTCGTCCGGCCCGTCGCTGTAACTGGCACCGTTTTCGGTGATGTACAGGCGCGGAATCTGGTACTCGAAGCGCAGGCGGCACAGGGTCTGGTACAGGCCTTCGGGGTAGTTGTCGCCCCAGCCATCGTCCATCCATTCGGATGGGGGCGCGTAGAAGTTGGTCTGCGGCAGGTTGTCTTCTTCGGGGATGTCAGCGCGGACGATGACGCGAGTGTAGTAGTTGACGCCCAGAAAGTCGGTCTGCGCGGCGATGGCGGCCAGGTCGCCGGGCTGGATGACTTCATCCGGCCACAGGCCGCGCGCCTGGTAGTCATCCACCACGTCGGCGGGGTAGCCGCGCCCATAGAGCGGGTCGAGGAAAAGGCGGTTGTGACGGCCATCTTCCACCCGGGCGGCGTGATAATCGGCGGCGCTGGGGGAGGCGGGCTGGAAAGGGAAGCAATCGAAGGCCAGGCCAATCTGCCCGCCCGGGCTGTTCTGCCGCAAGACCGGCACGCTCCAGCCGTGCGCCAGCAGGTGATGATGAACAGCGCGCAGGGCAGCGCGGGTATCCTGCCAGCCGGGGGCATGGGTTCCGCGCTGATGCCCCATGAAAGCCGAAACCGCTGGTTCGTTGAAGGTCATCCAGTGTTTGACACGGTCGCCCAGGCGCTGGCTGACCTGGTCGGCGTATGCCACAAAGGCTTGAGCGGTGGAACGAACCGTCCAGCCGCCTTCGTCTTGCAGGGCCTGGGGCAAATCCCAGTGATAGAGTGTGACAAAGGGGGTGATACCGGCTTCGAGCAGGCCATCCACCAGGCGGTCGTAAAAATCCAGACCGGGCGGGTTCACCCGTCCGCGCCCGGCAGGCAGGATGCGCGGCCAGGAGATAGAAAAACGGTAGGCCTGCAAGCCAAGTGATTGCATCAGGGCCACATCTTCGCGCCAGCGGTGGTAATGACCGCAGGCCGTATCGCCGGTATCCCCATTGCGAATATTGCCAGGAGTGTGGCAAAAGGTATCCCAGATGGAAGGGCCTTTGCCATCCATATCCCAGGCGCCTTCAATCTGATAAGAAGAAGTCGCGGCGCCCCAGATGAAATTAGGAGGAAAGATTGAATTCATTTCATTTCTCCTGTCAATTCCGCAATTAATTGATTTTCGCTCACAATTTTTCACAGAGAAATAACACAAAAAGAAAAATTAATGGCAACAACTCTGATGAACGTTCTCACTGTAACATAGCCCAACAAGGGCTGTCAATCTGTAATTCTATAGCACTTTGTCACTTTTTGGGGATGACTTTTATCTTTTTTTCTTAAAAAATCCCAACATTCTTACCAAAAAGTATTGAAACATCAACAACGTTTGGTATAATACTTGTGAACGTTCTCTAGAATAAACAAGCACACCATGCCTGAAAAACTTGCCCCGTCTGCCCCTGCCACACTTCACGATGTCGCCCGTCTCGCGGGCGTCTCGTATCAGACGGTTTCCCGGGTTGTCAACCAGTCCCCCAGTGTCTCTCCCGAAACCCTGGAAAAAGTCAATCAGGCCATTGAAGCGCTCAACTACCGCCCCAATCGCGTGGCGCGCAGTCTGGTAACAGGCAAATCCAACGCCCTTCACGTCCTGGCGCTCGATTTTTCTCATCTGCGAATGCTGCCCGCGATGCACGACCTGGCGAACGAAAACGGCTTTCAATTACGGCTGACAAGTTTCCGGCGCTCCAACAATGCCCTGCACGACCTGGATATCTGTCTGCGCGACATTGCGGCCAGCGGGCCCGATGGTTTGCTGGTGGTACTGCCCTGGGCTTTGACAACCGAAAAAGATTTGATTGCTCTGGTACGTAATATCCCCTTTGTTGTCGTAAGCAACCGGCTGGGCTACGGCACGAATGCCGTCCTGATCGACCAGCGCGAAGGGACGCGCATGGCAATCGAGCATTTGCTCTCGCTCGGCCACCGCCGATTTGCGCTGATTGACGGCCCACAGCAATATTATGATGCCCAGATTCGCAGTGAAACGGCGCGCAAGATTCTGGCCGAACATCAGGCCGAGCTAATCGTTGCCGAACAAGGCAACTTTGGTATGACCAGCGGATACGAGGCCGCACAACGGCTGCTGCAACGCGGCAAATCCTTTACGGCCCTGTTCTGCGCCAATGACGAGATGGCGCTGGGCGCGATGCGCGCGCTCAAGAGCGCCGGATTGCGAATTCCGCAGGATGTTTCGGTCGTGGGCTTTGATGATTTGAACTTTAGCGCCTACTGCGACCCACCGCTGACCACCGTGCGGCAGGACTTTTACGCATTGGGCACGCACGCTCTGCAACATTTGCTCTCTCTGCTCAGGGCACCCAACACGGCCCCGCACCAGCGATTGCTCTACCCGGAACTGATTGTGCGCAGCAGCACATCAGCGCCTCGCGCCCAACTGGCGCGGGGTGAATAACCCACCAGGAGGTATTTGCATGTCAAGCGCTGAAATCCCAGGTTCAGACAAGCCCCAAAAACCAAAATTTCGCTGGACAGCAGATGCAATTTATTGCAATCTGTCGTACCTGACGATGGTCTTGCCCGGCACCATCTGGCTGATTTTGTTCGCCTACCTGCCGATGCCCGGCATCATCATGGCCTTCAAAAACTACCGCCTGCAAAGACCCCCTGCCGACCACTGGATTCAAAATCGCTTCATCTATAGCCTGATTGAAAGCCCCTGGGTCGGGTTTGACAACTTCCAGTACCTGATTTTGCCAACCAACCTGAACAACACCATCATGTTTGTGCGCAACACAGTTTTATATAACCTGTTGTTCATGGTTGTCGGCCTGGTGCTTTCAATTGCGCTGGCGGTCATTATTTACGAATTGACCAACCGCTTTCTGGCAAAACTCTATCATTCCATCTTCTTCCTGCCGTTTTTCATCTCATGGGTGGTCGTCGCCTATGTGGTCTATGCCCTCGCCAACCACACCGGCATTATCAACACCATACTGATGCAGTGGAATTTACCACCGCTGGAAATTTATAAAGAAAAAGCCTACTGGCCGTTTATCTTCCTGTTTGCAAACATCTGGAAGTACACCGGTAACGGCTCGATTCTCTACCTGGCCATCATCACAGGCATCGACCGCCAGCTGTATGAAGCGGCAGCCATTGACGGGGCCAGCAAATGGCAGCAATTCTGGAACATCACCCTGCCGCAGTTAATTCCAACGATTGTTTTGCTGCAAATTCTGGCAGTGGGGCGCATCTTTGGCTCGGATTTCGATATGTTCTACACCTTACCGGCAGGTTCGGCCCTGATTCGAGACGTGACAACAACGATTGACGTGTATGTCTTCAATATGCTGCGTTCGACCTCGCCGCTTGGCTATCCGGCTGCGGTCGCGCTGGTACAGTCGGTGATTGGGTTTGTTCTCATCCTGGTCACAAACTACATCGTCCGCAAAACCCGGCCCGACATGGCCTTGTTCTAAACCACACGGCAGAAAAGTCAGAAGAGGCATCCAATGAAAATTTCTCCGGTCAAAACCAGGACGGCCCGCGATATGCTGTCCATCACCCCCGCAACCAACCTGCTCTTGAATGTGATCATGTTGATTTGCGTCCTGCTGACACTGGCCCCCTTTTACATCATCGTTATCGCCTCGGTCACGTCTGAAGCATCTCTGACCGCCAATGGCTATCGCCTGTGGCCAGAAGAGTTCTCGCTGAACGCCTACTCGTACCTGTTTCGAGAAGGCTCAATCATCCTGACCGCCTACAAAAACACGATTATCTCGACCCTGGCGGGCACTGTCCTGACGGTCATTCTGGTACTGCTGTACGCTTATCCACTTTCGAGAAACAATTTCCGTTTCAGCACTTTCTTTACCTTCTTCGCTTTCTTCACCATGCTGTTTGGCGGCGGCCTGGTTTCGTACTACATGGTCATGCGCCAGATTTTGCAAATTCAGAACACCATCTGGGCCTTGTTCCTGCCATCAGCCTTTAGTCCGTTTTGGGTGTTTGTCTTGCGAACGTATATCAAGACCAACGTCCCAGAAGAACTAATCGAGGCGGCCCGCATCGATGGCGCCAGCGAATGGCGCACGCTGCTTCAGATTGTCATTCCGCTCTCTGTGCCCGGCCTGGCCACCATTGCCCTCTTTAGCGCCATCGGCATCTGGAACAACTTCTTCAACGTCTTGCTGCTGGTTGATAAAGTGGAACTGTATAACCTGCAATACACCATTTATTCGACCCTGAACAACATCCGCTTCCTTCTGGAGAATGCTTCCAGAATGCAGGGTGTCGTCAACCTGTCCGAATTGCCATCGCAAACCTTTCGCATGGCAATGGCGGTTGTCACAATTGGCCCAATTATCCTGGCTTATCCGTTCTTCCAGCGCTTCTTTATCCGTGGATTAACGATTGGCGCCATCAAAGGTTAGTAATTATATGGGTGCTCCATATAAATTATAAAATCCAAAAAGGAGAAGAAAAGATGTTACAAAAACTGGTTTCCCTGTTTTTACTGGCGGCCTTTGTGCTGGCGGCTTGCGCTCCGGCCACAACCCCCGAGCCGCCCGCGGCTGAACAGCCCGCCGTTGAACAACCCGCGGCTGAACAGCCTGCTGCGCAGCCCACTGCTGAACAACCCGCAGCCTGCACCAGCCCGGTAACGCTTGACCTGTACATGGTCGGCGGCGGCGACACCCCAGCCCGCGAAGAGGTAGAGGCTGAATTGAATGCCTATATCGAGCCGCTCATCTGCGCCGACGTCCGCTTCAACATTGTCGGCTGGGGTGATTGGTTCTCGAAGGCCATCACCGGCATCCAGGCTGGCGAGAAGATGGACATCTTCTTTACCGCCGACTGGTGGCAGTACAACGAACTGGTAGCCCAGGGCCTGCTCCTGCCGCTCAACGATGACAACGGCCCCTACGGCAACCTGCTGGAGCAATATGGTCAGGGCATCCTGAAGACCCTTAACCCGGCCTTCATTAGCGGTACCCAGGTCAACGGCGTGAACTATGCCGTGCCCACCAACAAAGAATTGGCTGTGCCGGATGGTTTCATCTACAACCAGACCCTGGCCGATGAAATTGGCTTCACCAAAGAAGATGCCGCCAAGATTAAGTCCATGCGCGACTTTGAACCCTGGCTCGAAAAAGCCAAGGCCGCCCGCCCGAACGAATATCCCTACCTGCTCAACTTCATGCCCGGCTTTGAACCCTGGCTGGATGGCTTTGCCAGCGGTGTGCCGAACAACGTCATTACCATGAACGGCATTCCCGATGCCAACGGCAAGTTCGATGAGACGCTTATCAACATCGTTGAAAGTGACTGGTACCGCGAATACGTCACCATCATCCGCGAGTGGCACGACAAGGGCTGGGTGAACCCCGAAGCGGCCCTGACCGGTTACGAACCCGACCGCCTGATGAACGCCGGACAGTTCTTTGTTGTCGCCCAACCCCTCAAGGGTAACGGCATCAAAGCGCAAGAATTGGTCAACTCCTCTGGCAACCCCGACCTGCGCCTGACCGAAATCGAATGGGCGCCCAAAGTGATTGCAACCTCGCACACCGGCGGCTCGATGCTGGCTATCCCGGCGCTCTCTGAATACCCGGTTGAGGCGATGAAGTTCATCAACCTGCTGCACACCGACCCCAAGGTCGTCAACATCGTTCTGTTTGGTGTCCAGGGCAAACATTGGGAGCTGGAATCTGATGGCCGCGTCAATATTCTTGACAATGCCTGGTACAGCGCGCACCCCGGCGCCTGGGTTTGGGGCAATACCCAGATTCAGTATGTGACCAACAAAGAAGACCCCAACAAGAACCGCCTGCTGATTGAATACGCCAACGATGCTTACCCGCATCCTTCCCTGGGCTTCCGCTTCGACAAGACCCCGGTTGAGGCTGAAATCACCGCCATCAACGCCGTCATGGACGCTTACTGGACTCCCTTGCTCTATGGCTACATTGACCCGGCCACCGAACTGCCCAAGTTCATTGACGAACTGAAGGCCGCCGGCATCGACAAGGTCAAAGAAGAAGTCCAGCGCCAGTACGACGCCTGGAAAGCAAACAAGTAGTTCTTTAGTAACAAAAACCTGCGATACAGCGAGGGGCTGCCTGCAACGCGAGGGCAGCCCCTCTTTCTCGAAAAGAAAAAGCCATGGCTGAAATTATCCTTTCCCTGTTTTACACGGACCAACAGGCAGAAAACAAAATTCGGCAAGTATTACTGCAATTCGAGAAAGAATTTCATTGTTCGGTAGCGTTGCGATGGCTAAATTGGGATACAGGACACACCGAACTGAACCGAATTGCATTTGAAGGCCGCGGAGCAGACGTTTCTGAAATTGGCACGACCTGGCTGGGCAGCTATATCAACATGCAAGTGCTCCGGCCTTTTTCCTGGCATGAAATTGAAGAAATAGGGGGAATAGATGCCTTTGCGCCTGTTGCCTGGGTACCAGGACAGGATAAAAACCTGAAAGGATATTACGCCATTCCCTGGTCGATAAGCCTGTTTCTCATTTACTATCGTCACCAATGGCTCAATGAAACAGGGCTGGATGAAAGCAACGCATTTTCCAGTATCGATTCACTTGAATCAACAATCGCGCTCCTGGCACAGACCGGTTATCCCATGCCAATCACATTGCCTGACGCGCATTCTTACGGCATCTTACATGCCATTACGCCCTTTGTCTGGAACGAAGGCGGTTACTTAAGGTCAGATGACGGCTTGCAGGTGCTGTTTGATTCGCCAGAAGCCATTCGGGGAATGGCGCGTTATTACGACTTGATGCGGTTCATCAACCCCGAAGCCCGCCTGAAACTGCGACAGGACAGCGCCAGCTTATTTGGCCTGGGCCACGCCGCGACCGGAATTCTCCCTTCCAGTTATCTCTACCTCCCGTTGCTCTCTCAACCTGAAATGGCAGGGCAGTGGCGGGTGGCTCCTATGCCCCCCCGCTCTGTTGTTGGTGGACACAGCCTGGTGGTCTGGCAACATACCAGCAACCAGCACCTTAGTTACGAGTTGGTTCGTTTCCTGACCAGTCATCCCGTTCAGTTAGAACAACCCGGCATCAACTATCATTTTCCAGCCCGTCTATCGGCATTACAAAGCAGTTCTTTTTCGCAGTCTGAATATCTGCCTGCGGTGCTCAAAGCATTAAAAACCGGGCATGCTTATCCATCCATGCGCCTGTGGGGAGTGATTGAAGACAACCTGGTTCAGGCCTTATCGGCTGTCTGGTATCAATTTTTGATTGACACCAACCAGGATGTCGAAATTTTATTACGCGAAAAGCTCGTGCCACTGGCCCGGCGACTGCGAATCACTTTGTCAGATGGATATGCTTAACCACTCTTCAACTTCTAAGGAGCATCTCCATCCGTATGAACGCAATCATCCAACAAAAAAACCGAACTTTTTTTAGCACAGGCCTCGACTCCGGCCTGTGCCTGGGCGGGCTGGGCTGCGGCGGCGTAGAACTGTGGGCCGACGGCATCTTTCGGCATCACGCTTATATGAGCACCGCTCCCTGGAACGGTTGGCGGCATCAGATTCCGCCGCAAGGCGAATCGCAGCCACTCGCTGAGCCGAACACCGGCGTCGAAGACCTGTGTTTTGTCCTGCGCGTTCAGCGCCCCGGGCGCGCCCCGCAGTTGCGCTTCCTGTTCGTGGGGCAGGGCGGCGCCTGGCTGGTGGGTGAACACATGTCGCGGACGTACAAATACGCCACCATCCCCACCGTGCGCGCCATCGAGCATACCGCCGAATTTCCCTTTACGCGCCTGAAGTACCTCGACCCCAGCCTGCCTGTGCAGGTCGAACTGCTGGCCTGGTCGCCGTTCATCCCGCACGACCACCTTGCATCTTCCACCCCCGGCGCGGTCTTCGATTTCACCATCACCAGTCAGACCGGCGAGCCGCTCACGGTCAGCCTGCTGCAAATCACCAGCAACCTGGCAGGGTTCGACCAGACCCCCGATTACGCGCCCGAACACAGCCTGGAAACGACCCCGGCGGGCGTCATCATCCGCATGAAGGGCGGGCGCGACCCCCACAGCCCGGCCACTGGTGAAATGGGCGTCTTCGCCGCCGTGCGCGCCGGGCAATCCATCTCCGCCGTTTCGCACAACCCCTACCTGCAAAATTTGTATTACTCGTTCTACGCCACCGGCCACCTGGATGGCCCGCGCATTCCGCCGCGCATTGCGCGCGAGGAATACCACTTCGCGGCGCAGAACGCGCCCATGTTCCGGGACCAGTCCTTCGTCAGCGTGCAGACCAGCCTCCAGCCGGGCGAAAGCGCCCACATCCGCGCCGGGCTGACCTGGTATTTCCCCAATCACTACGACCGATTCGGGGTCTATGTCGGGAAATTCTACGAGACCCGCTTCGCGGATTCTGGACAGGTAGCGGCGTACCTGCTGAACGAAGCCGACGCGCTCCAGGCCCGCTCCCGCGCCTGGACGGACTCTATCCTCGATTCCGACCTCGACTCCGCCCTGGCGCTGGCCCTGCTCGACCAGGCCAATACGCTCGTCAAATCGTCCTGGTACAGCAAGGATGGACGCTTCTTCCTGTGGGAGGGACTCGGTCAGGGCGGCATGAACACGGTGGACGTGGAGCATTACGGCTCGTTCGGGGTCGCGTTCCTGTTCCCGGCCCTGCGCGCTTCGGCCCTCGACCTGATTCAGGCCGCCCAGCGCCCCAACGGACAGGTGGCGCACGCCTATCAGCGCAACATCCGCCCCGAAGACATGCCCGATGGCGAATATCACCGCTGGGATGTCAATCTGCAATACCTGCTGGCGTTCTTCCGCGATTGGCGCTGGAGCGGCGATTTTGACCTGCTGCGCCGCCACTGGCAGAGCGCCCGCCGTGCGCTGACCTTCGTCCAATCGCTTGACCGGCTCGGAATCGGCCTGCCCTTCACCGAAGGCGGCATCACCTATGACCACTGGCACATGGTGGGCGTGGTGGCGTATATGTCCGGGCTGTACCTGGCGGCGCTGCAGGCCGCCAAAACGATGGCCGAAGCGCTTGGGGATACCGATTTCGCCGCCGATTGCCAGACCCGCTGGGAGACGGGACGCGCCTCCTTTGAGCGGCTGTTCTGGCAGGGCGGTTACTACAAGGCCCTCGTGCGCGAGGGCGAAGCCGCCGGGGGCCAGGACGCCCGCCTGAACCTGCTGGCCGCCAAGCCGATTGACCTCGGCCTGCACACCGACGCGCTCAACGGCGAAGCCTTTGCCCTGCTCACCGGCCTGCCGCGCGCCCTCGACCCGCAGCGCGTCCAGACCATGCTGCGCGCCATCCTGACCTATAACCTGAACGAAGATGGGCGCTTCCTGGCAAACGGCAGCTGCCCGAACGGCGAATTTCCCGATGAGTGGCCGTTCTCTCAGTGGCAAAACCCCTGGACTGGCACGGAATACTTCTTTGCCGCGCAACTGCTGTCCGAAGGCATGGAAGAAGAAGCCCTCGGCATCCTGCGCAACGTCTTCGACCGGCTGGATGAATCCGGAATGCGCTTTCGGCACAACGAATGCGGCGATTTCTACACCCGCGCGCTCGCCATCTACGCCGCCTGGCAGGCCTGGCTGGGCTTGCTGGTGGACGTTCCGGCGCGCAGCCTGCGCCTGAAACCAACCGCCCGCCAGACGGCGCTGCGTTCGCCCTTCCTGTGCGGCACCGGCTGGGGCCGGATGACGATTCGGCGCGGACACCACGACTTCAGCCTGGAGATTTCCCTGACCGAAGGCCGTCTGACGCTCGAAAGCGTGGAACTGCCCCTCGCCGCCGCCCCCGCCGCGTCCCTCAACGGTCAGCCCCTCGAAGCGTACCCCTCCGAAGGCCGAATCCGCTTCCGCCAGCCGATTCGTCTCGCCCCCGGCGACCACCTGACTCTCATCGTTCATGCCCATTTACCGGAAACCGCTCCGGCGGCAGTCACTCCCTTATCATCCTGAAGCAAATCGCCAATTACCAATTACCCGGAAAGGACTCCCCCATGACCAAAATCGCTTTCATCGGCGCAGGCAGTCTCGGCTTCACGCGTGGACTGGTGCGCGACATCCTGACCTTCCCGCTGCTGCAAGACGCCACCATCGCCCTGATGGACATCAACCAGGAACGGCTCGATTTTGCCGAACGCTCAATTAAGCGGATTATCGAAGCGGGCAACTACCCGGCCAAAGTGCAGGCCACCCTCAGCCGCGAGGAAGCCCTCGAAGGCGCGGACGCCGTCCTCGTCACCATCCTGGCCGGGGACGTGAGCGTCTGGCGGCACGACATCGAAATCCCCAAAGCCTACGGGGTGGATGTCAACGTCGGCGATACGCGCGGCGTCTCCGGCATTTTCCGCGCCCTGCGTACCATCCCCGTGATGTTGAGCATTGTCCACGACATGGAACGGCTTTGCCCCGACGCGACCATGCTCAACTACACCAACCCAATGGCGATGTTGTGCCGCGCCATGCAGCGCGAGAGCAAAATTCAACTGACGGGTCTGTGCCACAGCGTGCAGGGGACGGCGGCCATGCTGGCGGGCTGGATTGGCGCGCCGATGGACGAAATCACCTACACCTGCGCCGGAATCAATCACATGGCCTGGTACGTCAAATTTGATTGGAATGGCAAGGACGCCTACCCGCTCATCCGCAAAGCCATCACCGAGCGGCCCGAAGTGTATAACGAGGAAATCGTCCGCAATGAAATGTTCCTGGCGCTCGATTACTACGTCACCGAATCGAGCGGCCACAACTCGGAATACAACTGGTGGTTCCGCAAGCGCCCCGACCTGATTGAAAAATACTGCACGCACGGCACGGGCTGGAACCCCGGCGAGTATGCCTACATCCTGCGCGAATACGAGCGCCGCGAAGGCACCTGGCAGGAGGAAGTCAAAGAGTGGTTCAACCAGCCGGTGGAACTGGAGCGCGGGCATGAGTACGCCGCTTACATCATCAATGCCTTGCAGGGCGGCGAACCATTCTGCTTCAACGGCAACGTGCCAAACACCGGGCTGGTGACTAACCTGCCGCAAGGCGCGTGCGTGGAAGTGCCGGTCTGGGCCAGCAAAAAGGGACTGGAACCGGTGCATGTCGGCGCGCTCCCGCCGCAGTGCGCCCTGCTGACCAATTTCAGCTCGCAAATTGAAGAAATGGCGGTCGAAGCCGCGCTTACCGGCGACCGGCGGCTGGTTTATCAGGCCATCGCCCACGACCCGCTGACCGCCGCCGTCCTGTCGCTGGCCGAAATCCGCGAGATGGTGGATAAAATGCTCGTCCAGAACGCGCCGTATCTGCCGCAGTTCAAATAAGTTTGCTTCTACAAGCCCTGAGCGGAGCGCGTTTCGACAGGCGAAACAACCGCCTTTCGACTACATCCCGCGCGCAATACGCCTTGCCCTCCGCTCAGGACTTCATCTCTATCCATTTTTTTGCCGCCCTGGCATCGCCCGGCAGAGATTCCTGTTTTTGGGTAATTGCCTGACCCTTACCATCCCTCACCCTAACCCTCTCCCATAGGGAGAGGGAACACGCTGTACCAAGCAGATTTGGTTGCTAAAAACGAAAAATTTCGCCGCATCTGCTCCCCTCTCCCACCGGGACTGCGAAGCGTGCCGAAGGCGAGGGGCTGGGGGAAGCCCCGCACAGCAGGGTGAGGGAGGATAGGCAGTTACAAAAATTCCGTGTCCATCCGTGCAATCCGCGTCATCCGTGTCCAAAAGGTCTTAACAAACAAAACCGAAACGCCGGTCAGAACGGGCTTGACAAAAGGAAAACGCCACCCATGAAACGACAAAAACTCATCCTGTTCGTGCTCGTCCTCAGCCTGCTGGCCGCCTGCGCGCCAGTTGCGCCCGCCGCTGCTCCGCCCACCACCATCCCCGGCCTGCCCGATGGTCAGCGCTGGATGACTCATTTCAGAGAAGACCTGCTCCCCTTCTGGGATCGTCCTGAAGCCCTCGGCAACCCGGTCGGCAAATTCCCCACCAAACGCTGTAACGACGGAACGGTTTATGATGAAAAATCGAACCCCTGCCCCGAAATTGGCGAAAACGGCTGGCTCGCGCTCGACCTGGAGTACACCGTCTCACGCTCGCGCCAGACCTACGCCTACGGGGTTGCCTTTCATCTCACCGGCGACCCGCGCTATCTGGAATATGCCAAAGCCGGGGTGGACTATCTACGCCAGAACGCCTTCGACCGCAAAAATGGCGGCACCTACGCCCTCTGGAACGGCGAGAGCAGGGCCTGGGAACCCGGCCCCGAGTTCCGCAACCCACAGGAACTGGCCTATTCCCTGCTCGGCATTTCGTTCTACTACTACCTGACCCGCGACCCCGAAGTCCTGCCCGACATCCTGGCCGTCAAAGATTTCATCTTCGAGAACTACTACAATCCCGACCTGAACGCCCTGCAATGGATGCAGGCATCCGACGGCAGTGATACCAATCCGCTCGACAAACGCCTGGTAGCGCAGTTGGACAATCTCAACGCCTACATGGTGCTAATCACGCCGCTCTTGCCCGAACCAGAGCAAAGCGCCTGGAAGGCCGATATGGTCAAACTCGCCAACCTGATGATAGACGAGTTTTATTCCGAAGAAGACGGCCTGTTCTTCCTGACCGTCAACGACCCCGCGCAAAAAAGCCTGAAGAACGAAGGCGCTGATTTCGGTCACTCCATCAAGGCCATGTGGATGATTTATCATGTTGGGCGGATTGCGGACGTGCCGGATTTGGTCTCATTTGCCCAAACCAACGGCCCGCGCATTCTGGAGAAAGCCTATCTCGCCGAAAACGGCTCGTGGGCCAACGGCTATGAAGCGGGCGGAGCGCTGATCAAAGACAAAGAATGGTGGGTTTATAATGAACTCGACCAGTTTACGATGGAAATGGCGCTTTCGGACCCCTCGCTGGCGCGCTACCTGCCCCAGACTACGGAGTACTACTTCCGCTATTTTGTCGACCACGAACACGGCGAAGTCTGGACGGCGATTGACAACGCCACCAGCCAGCCCAAAGCGGATGCCCTGCCCAAAGCCTGGCCCTGGAAGAACGCCTATCACACCTTTGAACATGCGCTGATGGGCTACATCACTGCCCAGCAAATGAACGGCCAGCCAGTGACGCTCTATTACGCCTTTCTGGACAGGCCCGCCGAAAGCGCCATTCAGCCCTACTTCCTGCGCGGCGACCTGTCGAAACTGGAAAGCGAACAAAAAGACGGCCTGACTGTTTACCGCGCCGAATTTCGCAACCTCCGCTGAACTTGCCCCTGCCCCTCTCCCCATGGGAGAGGGGCAGGGGTGAGGGGAAAGCCGGTCATCCCTTTATGAAAACCCAACCCTTCCTCGAATCCTACTTCATCAACCGTCATCCCTTGCACACGCTCTGGCTGTTATTCGACGCCGACCGTCCGCGCCTGGTGGTGGCAGCAATTGCCTTCGTCATCAAGCACAGCCCGGTCTGGCTGCTTCCGCTGCTCACGGCCAACATGATTGATGTTGTCGTCCAGCAAAAGCCAATCGCCGAATTGTGGTGGAATGCCCTGCTGCTTGTTTTGCTGATTTTCCAGAACATGCCCATGCACGTGCTGTACATGCGTCAGTTGAGCACCGCCCTGCGCTGCGTGGAAACCCGTTTGCGCTCGGGGCTTTCGCGCCAGTTACAGCGGCTCTCCATCGGCTATTTCACCCGCGCCAGCGCCGGGGTGCTGCAAACCAAAGTGGTGCGCGATGTTGAAAACATCGAGCAGATGGTGCGTACCCTGGCCGATGGCGGCCTGAGCGCCCTGAGCGGCCTGGTCGGGGCGCTGGTCGTCACCGCCATTCGCGCCCCGGCCTTTTTGCCTTTCTTCCTGGTCATGGTTCCGGTTTCAGCCTTTCTCGTGCAGGTCACACGCCGCGGTCTAAGCGAACGCAATCAACAATTCCGAAGCGAAATCGAACGCATGGCAGCGCGCGTCACCGAAATGACCCATCTCATTCCAATTACCCGCGCCCATGGTCTGGAACAGGATGAAATCGAACGCGTAGATGAAACGCTCTCCGATGTACGCAAAGCGGGCCTGGAACTGGACATGACCAACGCGGTCTTTGGCTCACTCTCCTGGGTAACGTATAACATCTTCAATGTGCTCTGCCTGGTGACCGCCGCCTGGGTGGCCTACCACCAGATTTTGCCCATCACAGCGGGCGATGTGGTCATGCTGAGCGGCTACTTTGCCAGTCTGACGGGCGCAGTCATGGCGCTGGTCAATCTCATGCCGCCCATCAGCAAAGGAATCGAGTCCATCCGTTCGATTGGGGATGTCTTGAAAGCCCCTGACCTCGAGCAAAACGAGGGCAAACTGCCAGTCGAGGTCGTGCGCGGCCATTTTCGCTTTGAAAATGTGGACTTTCACTACCCCGATACCGAAGTATCAGCCATCAGCAACTTCTCGCTGGATGTGCCTCCCGGGCAAAACATCGCCTTTGTCGGCCCATCCGGGGCGGGAAAATCGACCGTCCTGAACCTGGTCATCGGATTCATCCGCCCCACATCGGGGCGCATCCTGCTCGATGGGCGCGACATGAACACGCTCGACCTGCGGACCTACCGCCGCTTCGTCTCGGTCGTGCCGCAGGAGTCGATTCTGTTCGAGGGGACAGTGCGCGACAACATCACCTATGGGCTGTCGAATGTCTCCGATTCGCAGGTGGAGGCCGCCCTGCGCGACGCCAACGCCTGGGAATTCGTCCGCGAAATGCCCGATGGCCTGGACACGCGGATTGGCGAACGCGGCGCGAAACTCTCCGGCGGGCAAAAACAGCGATTGGCGATTGCCCGCGCGCTCATCCGCAACCCGCGCGTTCTCATTCTCGATGAAGCCACCTCGGCCCTCGATACCGAATCCGAAGCGCTCATCCAGCAGGCCCTGGCGCG
>CAYRBO010000042.1:0-23892 GCA_964422545.1 uncultured Anaerolinea sp.
CTCGCCAATACAAAATCTTCATGGAATCAGGTACTAAATTCTTATCCCGAATTCATGTTAGATTATTTTCACTATGTGAGCGCTTGACAACCGTTGAAAGGCTCAAATATTGGCCCGAAAAGCACGTTTTTGGTTCATACAAAAAATCCAGGATAGGTTCTACGCTTTTCCCGAGCGCAGTCTCGGAAAAAGCGTAGGAACTTTCAAGTTGAATCCTTGCACAAACAGCAAGGAATTTACCACAAAGGCAACGACGGAACACGACGTAAGAGCATTTAAGATTTTCCGTTGCGCCCCGTTGTGGACGTCGTGGTTAAGGGGGGGGCTTTTCCGGCTTGCCCGGGTTAGGAAAAAAGTATAGCTTGTGAAATAAAAATTACCCATTAATATAGTGAAAGTAATCACAATTTGAAGGAGGATGGCATGAAAAAGATCCCATTCCAAATTTTTCTCGCAGTGAGTCTGCTCATATTGGCTTCGTTGGCCTGCCAGGCGGTTGGAGAAAACCCTCCCACGCCTACCGAATCGGCAGCGCAATTGCCGCAGGCTGCCAAACCCGCCACGACCGAACCAACAACGCTCCCAAAACCCACCCAGCCTGCTCCGCAACAGCCTGAAGTCCCATCTCAGGGAGCAGGGATTGCCTGCGTAGGCACAAAAGACCAGGGCGTGGCCTGCCTGGATGAAAACGGCTGGAAAGTTTATAACAAAAGCAACTCCCAGCTTGCCAATGATTTCATCAACGCAGTAACGGCTTGCCCAGATGGCCGCATTGCTTTTGCCCACTTCAACGGTATCAGCCTGTTCGACGGCAAAGAGTGGAATAATTTTAGCAAGGGCGATTTCTCCACCGTCAACGCGCTGGCTTGTGATGCAAACGGCACCCTGTGGGTGGCGCACTTCCAGGGTGTCAGCCGCTACGATGGCCAGTGGACGAAATTCGGCACCGACCTGCTTGCCACAGGCAACGCCGCCTCTGAACTGGTTTACGATGTTGCGATTGACCCGAATGGCGTGGTTTGGGTTACCACCCCTAACAGTGTCGCTTCATTCGATGGGAGCAATTGGACGGTATACCAGGAAGGCCAGGGCTTCGATGAAAAATTCTTCTTCAAATCCCTGGCTTTCGACAACCTCGGCAAGCCAATCGTCTCCCACGGGAATGGCATTGCTATTTTTGAAGATGGAAAATGGCTGATTAGCAACAGCCCCGATTTCATCTCGTCTGCCGAGGACATGGTGGTGGACACACGCGGCCAAGTCTGGCTGGGAACGCTTATCAACGGCGTTTACCTCTTTGATAAAGGTTCGTGGAGCAACCAGACCTTTGCGAACTCTGAATTAAGCAGCAACGATGTCAATGCCCTGGCGGCAGATACGGGTGGACGCGTATGGGCCGCCACCGAATATGGCCTGAGTGTATTCTCAGACGACACATGGACGGTCTTCCGCATGGACAACAGCGACCTGCCTGTCAACGATATACGCGGCGTGGCAGTCATTGCCGACGGGCCAACGCTTCCGGCCCCGGTCGAAAAAGAAACCGGTTCGTTGACCGGTCAGGTAAAAAACAACGATGGCTCGCCAGTCGCCAATGCGGATGTAGAAATCTGCGTCCAGATTTTGGGAACACGATTTTTTGGAGCAACCCCATGTTCCGACCAGCCCTTCTACCTGACCAGCAAAACCGACTCAGAGGGCAAATTTATCTTCGAAAATGTTCCAACTGGCTATTACACCCTGGTGATGAAAGTCGGTGACAGTTGGGCGCAACTGACGGGCAACATCGGCAGCATCTCAGAGCAGGTACTGGTAAAGCCAGGTGAAACAACCGATGTCGGAGACATCACCATAAAAGAATAGACACCTTTATCCTAAACCCACGCTCTAAATCACGGGTGACAATCAGTAAAAGATGATTGTCACCCGTTAATATCTGTCACCATTTTGTGACATCTCCGTCATAGATTAGAAACAGGCAACAGGTATAAATAGAATGGCAATGATTTGAAAGGGCCTTCTATGAACCCAACCGAGACCATCCAATCTGCCCAAAGCGGCGATACGAACTCCTTCAATGAACTCGTCCTGACATACCAGAACCGCCTGTTCAACATCGCATTACGGATGCTGGGAAACGAAGACTGCGCCGAAGATGCCGTTCAAAATGCCTTCATCCTGGCCTTTCGCGGCCTGACTCACTATCGAGGCGGCTCTTTCGATTTCTGGCTGCTGCGCATCTTAAAAAACGTCTGCTACGATGAACTGCGCCGTCAGAAACGCCAACCCGTCTGCACGCTAGAACCCTGGCTGCACGATGACGAAGAAATCGAAACGCCCAATTGGCTAACCGACCACGCCCAAAACCCAACCGGACAAGTCGAAATGGCCGAACTGGATAAGGCCATCCAAAACGGCCTGCGCAGCCTGCCGCCAGAATATCGCATGACGATCGTCCTGATTGATATAGATGGCCTGGATTACGCCGAAGCCGCCCAAATCATTGGCGTTCCTATCGGCACGGTCAAGAGCCGCCTGGCGCGCGCCCGCCTGAAACTGCGCGCCATCTTGCTGGGTCAGCCCGACCTGCTGCCAGGAGGCTATTCCTACCACCCCAGGCCGCGCTTGTCGCCCCAAATGCTGCTGGCCGGATAGATGCTCCTCGCGCTGCGCAAGAGGGGGAATTCTCACAGCCCGGTTCCTGCAACTCCAGTAAAAGCGGTAGAATGCTGCCATGCGCAATTTTTTCAACTCGGAGTCATCGCCATGAATACCCGCCTGGCAATCCTGACCCTCTTCGTCCTTCTGATTCTTCCGGCTTGCGGCGTGTTGGAAGTCGGCCTGGAAGAACCACTCCCCCGCGAGACGGCCACCCTGCCCCCCACCCTGGCACTCCCTCCCACACTCACCTTCACGCCCACCCCACTTGCCGATTTCGACCCGCTCCCGCCCGGCCAAAAAATCCGCCTGACTTCGATTCGCATGTTGGATACGATGACGGGATGGGGAATTGGGCAAATTGAGGGGCAGGCAAGCGATACTATCCTGCTCACGAACGATGGAGGCCGCGCCTGGCAAAACCGCACCCCGCGCGCTGCTCTGCAAACACCACCCGCGCAAGGACTCAGCGCGACGGCCTTTTTCGGCCCTGGCGGCCTGGCCTGGGCTCTCTTCACTGGCCGCGCCTCCGAAGGATACACTCCATCTGGGCAGGTCGTTTGGCGCACGGCAGATTACGGTCAAACCTGGCAGACAAGCGCGGAACTGTCCCTGGAGGGACTCCCAACCGAACATTTCTACCCAGACCATTTGGGGTTTCTCGATGACAAACACGGCTGGCTGATGGCGCACCTCGGCGCGGGGATGAGTCACGATTACATCGCAGTCTTCCTGACCAGCGACGGCGGTCAGACCTGGCAGCGCGTGCTGGACCCAGAGCGAACCCCCGGCTTGATGGCCTGCCCCAAAACCGGGCTGGCGTTTTCCACCCCTCTCAACGGCTGGCTGACAGGCGATTGCCCCGGCCTGATGCCCGGCCTGTTTCTCTATTTCACCCGCGATGGCGGCGAGACCTGGCAACCGCTCAACCTGCCCGTCCCGCCTGGGCAACCGGCTGACCTGTTCAACGGTGAGAAAGCAGGCTGCGGCATCCCTGGCCTGGCCTACGCCAGTGCCGATGCGGTCTTATTTTCAGTGCGATGCAGTCCCTATAACGAGGGCAAGGCCTCGGCCTGGTTGTATGCCACCCAAGCAGGCGGCTCCTTTTCGGCGCGCGCTTTGCCGCAGCCTTATGGCAATCTCCAATTTTTGAGTTCCACTGAAGGCTGGTTCATCGGCGCGGCAAACGGCGACCCAACGACGCCCGGCGAAATTTACCACACCACCGATGGCGGCCTGACCTGGAAGCTGGTGCTGGCGACCGGCTGGCAGGGAACGCCCCACTTCCTGGATTCCAGCATCGGTTGGGTTGTTGCCCGCTCCGGCGAAAAAACAGCCCTGGTTTACACGGCCAACGGCGGCATGCTGTGGGAAGAAATCAATGCAGTGAGCAGCAAGTGACAGTCTTTTTTTATTTCTGGTATACCGGCAGCCGCAGAGTAAAGACCGTTCCCTGACCAACGCGGCTGCGCAGGAAGACCTCGCCATTATGACGCTCGGTAATCGCCCGCACCAGCGCCAGCCCAATACCACTGCCTGGCACGCCGCGCGCATTTTCACCCCGATACAACTCGTTCCAGACCAGCATGGCGTCTTTTTCAGGGATTCCCTGCCCGGTATCAGCCACCTCGACGACCACCCGCGCACCATCTTCGAAGGCGCGCAGTTCGATGGTTTTGCCGGGCTGGGTAAATTTGAGGGCGTTATCCAGCAGATTGTGGAACAGAAGGAACAACAGGTCGCGGTCGCCCGGCACAGGAGGCAGCGGCCAGGGGGCCTGCGGCAGCGTCAGCGTGATGCGCCGCCCTTCGGCTTCGGGACGCTCCTCGGTCATCGAAACAACATCCTGTAAAAGTTCGCTCATATCCACCGGCGCGCAATCTAACGGGCGAATTTCCAACTCGGCCAGTTTGCGCAAATCGGCCAGCAGGCGGCCCAGGCGCAGGGTTTGGGTTTCTACGCTTTCGATAATTTCGCGCTGCGGAGCATCCAGTTCCGTACCGGTCAGGTTGGCAAGCCCGGCGCGCATGGCCATCAGCGGATTCTTGAGTTCATGGTCGAGCCGCCGCAAGAATTCATGCCGCTCGCTGGCCGTCTCAGACTGGAGCTGGTTGATGAGGTTGCGCTGGCTGCGCTCCTCCCTGGCCCAGCGCAGCCATTCTATCAGCAGTCCGCTGGCGGTCAGCAGGCCCAGCAAGAGGAAAATTGTCCCCAGGTCGGCGCGCAGGTAGGCCACCCGGTTGGGCAGCCAGCCCAGCCAAAGGAGTGCTGCCAGCAATCCACCACAGAGCAGCGGCGCGGCAGCCAGCAGACCCCACAACCAGTGTTTCATGCCTGTCCCTCCACCTTTCCGGCGAAGCGATAGCCTTCGCCCGGAACCGTTTCGATATAGGTGGGGGTGGCGGCGTCATCGCCCAACACGCGGCGCAGTTCGGCGATGCGTGTATCGACGCTGCGCGTGCCGACCGGGTAATCCCATCCCCAAACGGTTTCGAGCAGGCGCTCGCGGCTAATTAATTCATCGGGATGGGTCATCAGGTATTCGAGCAAGGCCACCGCTTTGGGCGTCAGGGTCAGTTCTTCACCCTCCAAAAAAACGCGATGGGCGCGGCGGTCAAACACAAGACTACTGCAGACCAGTTTCCAGGCCGCCGCCAGGGGAGGCTGGCCGGGGCGGGCGCGCCGCAGCACCGAACGGATGCGCGCTACCAGTTCGCGCGGGTCGAAGGGTTTGTTGATGTAGTCATCAGCGCCTTCCTCCAGCGCCATAGCGCGCTCTGAGGCCTCGCCCACTTGAGTTAGTAGGATGATGGGGGTCCAATCGCCCTGCTGGCGTAACTGACGCAACACCTGACGGCCATCCATGCGCGGCATGAGAACATCCAGGATGACCAGGTCGGGTTTGAAATGTGAAATTTGTTCGATGGCCTGGGCTCCATCCCCGGCAGTACCAACCAGGAAGCCCGCCCGCTCGAGGAACGGCGCCAGGTTGGCTGTGATGGCGGTTTCGTCATCGACAAGCAGGATGCGGGGAGATGCATTGTCCCGATTTGACATAAAAACACCTACTCAAGCAAATTCTACCGCAGGATACACGTACCCTTAGAATACGCATACCCTACCCCGGACAAGCCGGAAAAGAAACCCCTTACCCACGACGGCCACAACGTGGCACAACGGAAAATCTTAAGTGCTCTTACGTCGTGTTCCGTCGTTGCCTTTGTGGTAAATTCCTTGCTGTTTGTGCAAGAATTTCACTGGTAAGTTCCTAAAAGCAAACCAGCGGACAAATTGATTGTACCCGATTGGTATGCCAAACTTGTAACAGGGGTGTGTTGATTGCGTTACAGACGGGGCGTAAAAAAACGCATTACGAATTACGGATTGCGCCACCGTAATTCGTAATGCGCAACAAGGAATGAGTGAGTGTGGGTAACTACGCCTTCACCAGCCCAAACGTCACCGTTTCGCCGTCAAAGGCGTCTGCGTTCGTTTTGGCCTCTGCCGGGGCGGGGGTGAAGAACAGGTCAATCGTCAGGGTTTCGCCCATGATGTAGTTGCGGTGGCGTTGGATGGCCTCTTTGAGCGTGTCGGTCGCATCCACATACAGGCGGATGCGGTCGGCCACATCGAGGCCGCTTTCCTTGCGGAAATCTTGCACGCGGCGCACGAATTCGCGCGCCAGGCCCTCGCCAACCAGTTCGGGCGTCAGTTCTGTCACCAGGGCGGCCACATACGAACCCTCCTCGGCGACGGCGAACCCTTCTTTGGCAAGGGATTTGACTTTCACTTCCTCGGGCAGGATATCGTAGCCCTGACCATCCACTTCAACCTTCAACTTGCCTTCCGTCATGAAAGCGTGAGCGACCGCTACGGTAGAGCCAAAGATATTTAATGCCTGTGGGCACCAATCGCGCTCTTCTGATTAGGAAAGTGGCAGATTGCCGGCTTGGGTGCCTGAAGCTCTTTCTACCCGGTTTCTCCCGGCTGCTTTGGCCGCATACATCGCGGCATCTGCGCGTTTTATTAATTCATCCAAATACTTCACATCCTGGTCTACCTCGGCAACCCCTGCGGAGAGAGTGACTGAAATTGCCATCCCCTTGTTTTCTATGGGGCTATCACCAACGGCCCGCCGTACTCGCTCGGCCACCAGGTAGGCTTCATCCAGCCCGGCCTCTGGCATCAATATGACAAATTCCTCGCCGCCATAGCGCGCAACAACATCCATCGAGCGCGCTGCGCTTTTGATCCGCGCAGCAGTTTCATGCAATACCAGGTCGCCGATGCTATGACCATAGGTGTCATTTATATTTTTGAAATGATCCAAATCAATCATTGCGATGGAGAGCGCTCTCTTGTAGCGGTTGGTGCGATCAAATTCGAGGCTGGCAAAATCATTGAAAAAACGCATGTTATGCAGCTCGGTTAGGGGGTCGGTCATTGATAAGTGTTCGGCCTGGGCAAATAAGGAGGCATGCTCAAAGGCAACCGCCGCCTGGCTAGCAAACGCTGTGATACGTTCGATATGTATTGATGTGAAAAAATCAGGGATTGCGCTGATGATGGTGATCAGCCCCACAACATTTGAATGATATTCAATTGGGGCGCATAGCAGGGAGCGTATTCGCTGCATGCCGGGGACGCTGATGGCCTGCCAGCGAATATCCTTCTGAATATCAGGAACAAGGATCGGTTGTTTGCCCTGGACGATTTCCTTCAGGACTGGGATGTTAATGAGATTTGCATAAATGTCACGAAGCGGCAAGCGGGAATCGGTTTCTGGATTACCGTGGTAGCGGATTTTTCGGATGTTGTTTCCTTCAACTTGAGAAACCATCGCTACATCATATGGCACTAATTTACCAATATTGTCAAGAATTCGGCTTAGGATATCATCCAGCCTCAACGAGCTATTCAATGCCATCGCCGTATCATATAAAGCTTCGGCCAACTGACGTTGTTCGTGCTCGGCCTCCTGTAGCGCTTTGATGTCAGTGATGTCACGCATAATGACACCACCCAGCCAGCCTTGGGAAGTCTCTAATCTAAATCCGTTGCTTTGAACGATCCGGCGGATGCCCTGCGGTGTTTCTATTTCCTTTTCCACCATTTTTTCTGGAACTGCATAGCCGCTTTGAGCCGCGGCTTTCCAGGCTAAGGCCATCGTTTCTTTTTCTTGCCCTGCTTTTTGCTCTTTGGGCAATAATTGATAAGTTATTTCCCAAACCGGGTGGCCAATCGCTTCTGAAATCTTCAGGCCAGTGATCTGTTCCATGGCCGGGTTCCAATTCAGGATAATTCCATCACGGTCGATCAGGGCAATCCCATCTGAGGCCTGTTCGATCACAGCGCGGAACTTATTTTCACTTTCTCGAATTTTGCGTTCTGCGCTGTGTTTGTAAAGCGCCATTTCTATTGTGATGATCAGTTCGCGCTCCTCAAAAGGTTTAAGGATATAGCCAAACGCTTCTACTTTGAGGGCGCGTTCGACGACCGACTGGTTGGAGAACGCAGTTAGAAAGATGACCGGTATATCGAGCCGCGCCCGAATCTGGGTAGCGGCTTCGATGCCGTCCATATCACCCTTGAGGTTGATATCCATCAGGATCAGGTTGGGGTTTAATTCCTCAGTTTTTTTGATGGCAACTTCACCCTCCGCGGCGCGCCCCACCACCTGGTAGCCATTGCGCTCCAGGCTGTCCTGGATATCCCTTGCAATAATGCTTTCATCCTCAACGATCAAGATACTGGCCTTAGACATAATTCCTCCTCTAATGTGAGTCACGGAATGAAACCAGGAAAGTTGTTCCACCTGAATTTATTATCTCTAATTTGCCATTAACCTGTTCGACCAGGTCGTTGACCAACTGTAAACCAAGCGAGTTGGCCTTGGCAATTTCCAGGTTCGCAGGAAGTCCTACGCCATCATCCGCCACCTTCAAGGTGATGATCCGATCCGGATTGAGGCGTAATTCGACTGTCACCAGCCCATTCCTGCCGTTCGGGAAAGCATACTTAAACACATTGGTCATTAATTCGTTCAGGATCAAGCCGCAGGGAACGGCCAGATCCAAATCCAGGGCAAGCTTGTCTGTATGAATATTCAACCGGACTTCGCCCAGTCCGCGCTGGTATGAACGGAACAGGTCAGTTGCCAGGCTTTGAACGTATTCGCCAAATTCAATCTTGGACAGGTTATTGGATTGGTAGAGTTTCTCATGGATTAAAGCCAT
Source organism: uncultured Anaerolinea sp. (assembly GCA_964422545.1). GTDB lineage: Bacteria > Chloroflexota > Anaerolineae > Anaerolineales > Villigracilaceae > UBA5195. Next base: position 8,895 of record CAYRBO010000042.1, read on the forward strand.
CGAACGCACGCGCGCCTGGCTGTCGCGCAAAGCGCGCAAAGTGCCAGTTTCTTTAACTTTGCTGGTCTGCAGGTTGAGCAGGCTGGAGATGATCTGTAAATTATTTTTAACGCGATGGTGGATTTCTTTCAAGAGCATTTCTTTTTCCTGCAAAGAGGCGCGCACTTGTTCTTCCGCGGCTTTACGTTCTTTAACTTCCTTTTTTAGACCCTCGTTTGCCAGGGATAAGTCAGCAGTTCGCTCCCGAACGAGATATTCCAGTTCTTCGGCGCGTTCTTGCAGCCGGGAGTGCTGTTTTTCCAGGTCTGCGGCCATGGCATTAAATCCGGCCATTACCTCTCCCAGCTCATCCGGATGCGGAATCGTTATTCGATAAGACAGGTTTCCCTGTCCAACCTGGTTTGTGCCGGTACGCAAGAGTTCCAGTGGTTGGATAACTAAGCGTTTTAGCGTTTCATTAAATGCGAATGTAGCGAACGACATCAATAAAAAGAGCACAACTGGAATAATTATGGCAGCCCGGCGGCTGAGGGCGTAAGCTTCCTTTTCTGGCAATTCTGATATGACGATCCAATTGGTATTTTCGACCGGCACTGAAACGCTGACTACACTAACCCCATTAAAGCTGACATTGTTGCCGATCCATTGGTGGTTGGGGGACTGCATGATGTCAGTATATATCGGTAAATCCAAAATATTTCGATTCGATAAAACCACCTGTGGGTCCGGGTGGGCCATCACCTGTCCATTCTGGTTGATGATATAAATGCTGCCGGTCTTGCCAAATTGGATTTGCGCTACGGTTTCCCATAATGCATCCATGTGAATTTGCGCGGCCAATACCCCGCCGTGGTGGGATGGCATGGACAGGATCGTATATGATTCATCTTGTGGGGATGTTTGAACCCGCGTATAAAATTTTTTTCCGGTTTTTGCCGCCTGGAACCAATCTGACTGCCGAATGGTAAATTGATTCGCCAGAGTGGGCTGGTTCTGGGCGTCACTTAGCACCAGGTTGCCGCTTTCATCCGTAAAGATGATTTCCATAAAAACCGGGTTATCTATTAATATTTCCTGAAGCACCGTCGGATTTGCCCGCGCCTCGTCAAACTCATATTTATCCAGCCAAATAAGCAAGGTTTCATTCTGCCGGAGGTAATCCGCCACCTTGGTGGACGCATTTTTAGCCGCTTCGGTTTGACGCGCGCGCCAAGCCTCCGACTCGGCTGTAGTAACGAAAACCAAAATGCTTGCTACGATCAATATGAACAGCGCCAGGAAAATAATTCCGGTAAGCGCCATGATGCGGGTGCGCAAGGAGTGAATACTATATAGAACCCTGGGCATGATGATGGGTAATATTTCAGAACACGCTTTTACTTTGATCCAGCATCCAGGAACTGTTGCCAGATGCGGTCATACAATTTTTGGCCAGCTTCGCTGAGAGGCAAGATGATCTCGGCATCCTTTATCTGGTCGTTGTCAGGATAGATGGCGGGGTTGTTTAGTATCTGTGGATCAATGAAGACCTTGGCGGTCTCATTGGCGCTGGCGTAAAACTTCTGATTAACAATCTCCGCGCTGATTTCGGGGCGCAATAGGAAGTTGATGAACAGCTCGGCGGCAGTTTTGTTGGGGCTGTTGGCCGGAACAACAAAGGTGTCACCCCATAAAACCGCGCCTTCATCTGGCAGGATATATTCTATCGATAGCCCCAACTCCTGGCTGGCCAGGATATCTCCGGAATAAGCCATTGTTATGAAGACATCCCCGCTGGCCAGGGCCGGCGCTGCGCTCTCGGCATCATAATCTTCCACATAACGCAGCCGGGGCTTTAGTGCAATCAACTTCGCCAGGGCCGCTTCCAATTCGGCGGGATTTTCGGAATTGGCAGAATATCCCAGGGATTTGAGCGCAATCGCCAGCGTTTCGCGCGGCTGGCCTTTCCAAATGGCTACTTTGCCAGCATAACGCGCATCCCATAAATCGGCCCATTTCATGACAGGGCTTTGAACCTTATCTGTGCGTACCAACAACCCGGTTGTGCCCCAACTATATGGAATACTGTAGATGTTATCCGGGTCATAGAGTAACCCACGGAAACTTGGCGATATATACTTGAAATTTTGAATATTTTTGTAATTGAGATTTGCCAGCAGGTTGTCTTTTACCAACAACGGGATGAAGCGACTTTCCATAATTACGACATCGAAAACCTGCCCGGCGCGCATATTATCGATGGCATCTTCCTGGGACTCATATACCTGGAAATCGACTTTGATGTGGGTTTCTGCAGTAAATTTATCCAGGATAGCCTGGGGAATATCGCCTTCCCAGTTGTACAGGATAATCTCCTCGGGGAGTTTGTTTTCAGAATCTACACTAGCACAGCCTGAAATCCCGAGTGCGGTCAGGAATACAAACAGACATAGCCATAAAGATATGCGGGGTTTTGGTGTCAGCATAATAAAAATTATACAACACAAAAGATTTGGGCGATAAAAGGGGCAATGTGCTTGTAATTTTTGGGGTGCGCCGAAGCACCTGCAATTATTTGATCTAACTTACTGCCCCGGTGTCGGCGTCGCCAGGCTGCGCTCGTGCTACGGCCAGGGAATGATGGATTGCGGCGCGGCCACCTCGAAATAATTACTCTGTGAAAGCGGCGACATGGAAGTTTTGTCCCGCGTGACCCCGGCCCAACCGGTCATGTAGATTTTGCCGGGCGTATGCGTCAGCGCCTGCGCCCAGAGCAGGTAATCTTGATTGGCTTCAATGCCCCCGCTTCAGCACGCCTGCTACCAAACCAATTTTGTTTTTGAAGGAAGTATACGAATCAGGTAGGAAGGTTTTATTGTTGATAAAGCGCATGAATTTGTCTTTGTCAAAGACCAGCAGGCCGTCCACCCTTCGACCCGGCTCTGGGGGCAGCTCCACGAAGAAATGCGCTTTCAGGCGGTCATGCGAGAGCAGCAAATTCAGCAAGTCCTTGTCCAGTTTCCAGTTCCAGGGCGTGGTTTTTGAGCAGTTCGCCGCCTGCTGAAAGGCGCGGGTCTTGTTCCAGCAGGGTTTTCAGTTCGTCGAAGAGCGTGGGCATGGGCTTCCTCGCTGATAAATGATAAAAATATTATAGCCGAAGTAGTAAAAAGTGACAGTCGCCTGCCAGGCGACTGTCACTTGATTTAGTTTCCACCCCCTCAGTCCCTCCATTTTCGACGAAGTTCAGTCGAAAATGGGGGGATGCCGAAAGGCAGGGGCCTACGCCTTCACCAGCCCAAACGTCACCGTTTCGCCGTCAAAGGCGTCTGCGTTCGTTTTGGCCTCTGCCGGGGCGGGGGTGAAGAACAGGTCAATCGTCAGGGTTTCGCCCATGATGTAGTTGCGGTGGCGTTGGATGGCCTCTTTGAGCGTGTCGGTCGCATCCACATACAGGCGGATGCGGTCGGCCACATCGAGGCCGCTTTCCTTGCGGAAATCTTGCACGCGGCGCACGAATTCGCGCGCCAGGCCCTCGCCAACCAGTTCGGGCGTCAGTTCTGTCACCAGGGCGGCCACATACGAACCCTCCTCGGCGACGGCGAACCCTTCTTTGGCAAGGGATTTGACTTCCACTTCCTCGGGCAGGATATCGTAGCCCTGACCATCCACTTCGACCTTCAACTTGCCTTCCGTCATGAAAGCGTGAGCGACCGCCTCAGGGTCCAGCGACAGGATAGCCTTTTGCATCGCCGGGAACTTGTTGCCGTATTTCTGTCCGAGCTGCTTGGGCAGCGGTTTGACGGTGTGCTGGAGGGCTTCGGTGCTGGCATCGAGCAAACGCACTTGCTTAACGTTCAATTCGTCGGCCAGGATATCGGCGAAAGCGTAAACGGCGGCGCGCTCGTTGACGTTGGAGACCGAGAAGGCGGCCTCGGCCAGCGGCTGGCGCACTTTGCGGTTGGCTTTGGCGCGGGCGGCGTGGCCGAGCGAGGCCAGGCGCATGACCAGGGCCATATCGCGGTTGAGTTTTTCATCCACCAGGGCCAAATCGGCTTCGGGCCAGGCGGCCAGGTGAACGGATTCGGGCGCGTCTGGGTCGAAGGAACGGACGAGGTTTTGGTACAGTTCCTCGGCCAGGAAGGGCATGGCTGGGGCCAGTAATTTGCTGAGGGTCACGAGGGCCGTGTACAGCGTGGCATAAGCAGCCTGTTTATCGGAATCAGAGTCCGATTTCCAGAAGCGGCGGCGCGAACGGCGCAAATACCAGGTAGAAAGAACTTCTACAAATTTTTCGATGGGGCGGGTAGCGCCGGTCGCATCGTACTCCTCGTAAGCGGCGGTGACGTTGCGGACGAGGGCGTTGAGTTCGGAGAGCAGCCATTTGTCGAGGCCGCTCAATCCCTCACCCCCGGCCCCTCCCCCACGGGGGGAGGGGAGCGAGAGTCCCCCTCTCCCTGCGGGAGAGGGGTTAGGGGCGAGGGCGGGCTTCCAGCCATCCAGGTTGGCATAGGTCACAAAGAACGAGTACACGTTCCAGAGCGTCAGGGTGAAGGTGCGCGTGACCTCGCCAACCAGGTCGCTGGAGAAGCGGCGCTCGTTGCCGGGCGGGGTGGCGGTGTAGAGATACCAGCGGAAGGCGTCCGCGCCATGTGCGTTCAGCACGTCCCAGGGATTGACGATGTTGCCGAGCGATTTGGACATTTTGCGGCCTTCGCCGTCTAGAATGAGACCCAGGCAGATGACATTTTTGAAGGCGACGCTGTCCATCAACATCGAGCCGATGGCGTGCAGGGAATAGAACCAGCCGCGCGTTTGGTCAACGGCTTCGCAGATGTAATCGGCGGGGAACTGGCTCTCGAACTTTTCTTTGTTTTCGAATGGGTAATGCCACTGGGCGTAGGGCATGGAACCAGAGTCGAACCAGACATCGATGAGTTCCGGCACGCGGGTCATCTTGCCGCCGCATTCCTGGCAGGGGAAGTAAACGTTATCAACGTGCGGGCGGTGCAAATCTAAATCGGTCAGGTCTCGGCCTGACAGTTGGCTGAGTTCGGCCACCGAGCCAATGCAGTGCTGGTGTTTGCAGGATTCACACTCCCAAACCGGCAGGGGCGTGCCCCAGTAGCGTTCGCGGCTGAGGGCCCAGTCGATGTTGTTTTCGAGCCAGTTGCCAAAGCGGCCATCCTTGATGTGGTCGGGCGTCCAATGGATGGTCTGGTTCAGGTTGACCATGCGGTCTTTGAACTGGCTGGTGCGGATGTACCAGGCCTCGCGGGCATAATAGAGCAGCGGGGTCTTGCAGCGCCAGCAGAACGGGTAGGTGTGGGTGTAGCGCTCGTCTCGATACAAAAGGCCACGATTCCGCAGGTCGGTAGTGATGTGGGGGTCGGCATCTTTGACGAACACCCCGCGCCAGGGCGTTACTTCGGGCAGGAATGTGCCATCGGGCGCGACGGTCATGATAACAGGCAAGTCGTATTCCAGCGCCACGCGCATATCGTCCGCGCCGAAAGCGGGGGCAATGTGAACCAGGCCGGTGCCGTCTTCGGTGCTGACGAAATCGCCCAGGATGACATAGTGGGCCTTTTTTTCGGGCGGGACGAAGGTGTAAAGCGGCTGGTAGCGTGTCCCGTTGAGTTTTTTGCCCTTGAAGGTTTCCAGGACTTTGTATTCCTCGCCGCGGAAGACTTTATCGAGCAGGGCTTGGGCCAGGATTAACTTCTCAGAACCACCCTCCGCAAGTGGATGCTCGACTTTGACGTACTCCACATCTTCCCCGGCGGCCACCGCCACGTTGGCAGGCAGCGTCCAGGGGGTGGTCGTCCAGACCAGGAGCGCGGTTCCGGGGTCATCTACCAGCGGCAGGCGGACAAAGACCGACGGGTCAGAGGCTTCGTCATAGCCGAGGGCAACTTCATGGTCAGAAAGCGGAGTCCCGCAGCGGGGGCAGTAGGGGACAACCTTGAAGCCCTGGTAGAGCAGGTCTTTGTCCCAAAACTGGCGCAAAATCCACCAGACTGATTCAATGTAATCGTTGGTAAAGGTGACGTAGGCGGTGCTTAAATCAACCCAAAAGGCAATCCGGTCGGTCAGCCGCTCCCAGTCCTGGATGTAGTCGAAGGCCGATTTGCGGCATTCGGCGTTGAATTTGTCGATGCCGTAGGCTTCGATTTGCTGTTTGTTGGTGAAACCGTGCTTCTTTTCAACTTCGATTTCCACCGGCAGGCCGTGCGTATCCCATCCGCCGCGCCGCGAGACATGGTAGCCGCGCATAATCTTGTAGCGCGGGAACATATCTTTGAAGGCGCGCGCCAGCACATGATGGACACCCGGTTTGCCGTTGGCGGTCGGGGGGCCTTCGTAGAACACGAATTCTGGCCCGCCCTGGCGCGTGGAAACGGTTTTTTCGAAAATTTTCTCTTTTTTCCAGAACTTCAAGATGTTTTCTTCGAGCGCAGGCGCGTCGAGTTTGGGAGAGACTGGTTTGAAAGACATTTGCACCTCCAGGGTTCGATAATTCGAGGTTCGATATTCGATAATTCGTTATTCGATGTTCGAGTATCGAATAACGAGGCTCCAAAAAAGAAAACTCCCGTCCACCCAGGGACGAGAGCCAGGAACGCTCACGCGGTACCACCCAGATTCCTTCTAACGAAGGCACTTTGCGGGGACGGCCTCCCAAAGGGGCTTATCCCCTGCCCATGTAACGGTGGGCGTCCGGCTTGCTTAATGGTAGCACGAAATTAATTTCGCGCTACGTTGGGCGCGCGGCTCCGGAAGGATTTTCGGTCTGTTTGGCTGGTTCGGCTTGCACCAAATCCCGAACTCGCTGGCAGTTCCACAGGCTTACTCGTTTCCATCATTGCCTTTTGATGAGAAGATTATACCCAGATTGATGCTGGCAGGCAAGAAAAAATGTCTCTCCCGTTTCTGGCGGGTTTTGTCCACAGATTTCACAGATTTGGTGCTTAAAATCGGCATAATCGGTGTCATTTGTGGATAGATTTTTGCTTCTTCCTGTTAGAAGCGGTAGAGCCGAAAAAATAGGGGGCAGAAGATAAGAATCGCCAGAAAATGAGTCTTGACGCCTCCCAGACTACGTGATAAACTATCGCCCGCTCGATAAACAAAAATGAGCAACTGGTCCCGTGGTGTAGCGGTTTAACATGCGGCCCTGTCAAGGCCGAGATCGCGGGTTCGAATCCCGTCGGGGCCGCTCGAAGTAAATTTGGGTAGACAGAAATCCTGGAATGACGACGTCATCCCAGGATTTCTGCTTTTAAGCACTAACTTTAGTTTCGCCAAAAGTAGTACTTGAACCTAGAAAAAGCGGCAAAATATTTGGCTCTCTGGTACGGCAAAGCAGGAAGGCGAGCCAAAGCCTTCCGATGGTCATCTATGTAAAGTTATCAGCGTCAGACAATCGCCCAGGGTGAGGCCGAAAACACATCCTGTAAGCAGGTCTCGATTTGTTGTGCCGGAGCAAATGGTTCAAGCACTGAGCGCAACAACTTTTGGAAATGTTCGAGACGGTGCTGGCGAATAAAATCGGCCAGCGGCACTTTTGAAAGGGTCTTGCAGTAAGCAACAGCCATGCGGTATTGCAGATAATCGATGGCAAGCATGACCACAGCAAACCATTTCTGAGTGGCTTCAAAGGGTTGTTGCCGGAAATCACCCAATCCCAGGGCAATTTTCAAGTAGGTGTTATCGACTTCCACCGGCCAGCGCTTCTGGTAATATCTCAAGGCTTGTTCGACAGACAAGGTCAGGTCTGTGCAAACGAAGTACTTGGGGAACTTATCCCCGGGGCGTTTTTTTGAGATGATCGCATGGACGGGTTCTGAAATATCTTCCAAGTGGCCTTTGAGCAGGCGGGTGTAATACTTGGGTGCTTTGTGTTTCTCGTCCACAGCTTCGAGCGTGATTTGCTCATAGTGCTTGTGCCTGAGCGCCAGGTTGTGTTGGTCAACACGTACTTTGTCGATCCGCCGGTTGGATTTGATGGCACAGATGACCTGCCATTTCTGTCGCCGACAGAATTTGATCAGTTTTGCAGATGAATACCATGAGTCAAAGAGCACATAGACTTTGTGGCCTTTGGGCAATAGCTCGGTCAGTTCTACCAGTATTTCACGAGCCAATAAATACTTGGTGCGATAGCGCAAACGTTGTTCAGCTGAACGCTCTCGATTCAGACGCCGGACAGTTTTCTCTCGCAGATAGAGCCGCGTGTCAAACAAGAAGCCAATCGGTCCAATTTGTAAGTGGACTTCCACGTAGACATAGCCGTTGGTGTAGGCTTGCTTTTTGCGGCTGCTTTCGTTTTGGTTATGTTGAATGTCTACCGCGTCCAAATGCTTGGTGGCTTTGCCTTTTTTGCCAAGACTATCGTCAATCGAAATCAAAATATCGAAGCCAATCTCCAGTTTGCCTGCCAACTCAAGAAATTTGTTCACCATCCAACGTTTACGTGGCGAACTGACATCATTCGGCTCCCAAGGGCTTTCTCTCAGAAAATCAGCGCCTGCCTTCGGGTCTGGTTGACCTTTCAACAATCGGTAAAGTCCGCTAATCGTTTTGGTCTCATTGCTGACCAGCAAGGCATCCACCATTTGAAGCAAATGCCGCATTTGTGGCTGGTAAAGTGCAAGGTTCAACGCAGTAATAAATCCAACAAATTCAACGGAGTGTTGTACAATTGTTGTGAGCATTGGCTTCCTCTGGTTTCTGGACTTGTTCGCAAACTTATCCTACCAGATTTCCAATGCTCATTCTATTTTGGCGAAACTAAAGGTGTTTATTTCGCTCGTTTTATCACCAAATTTGTAAAACTGCCTTCACTGAAAACATCAAAAAAGATACCAGCCTGACCTTCTGGATACAGGTAATCCTGCGCCCGGCCAAGTTCTACGCCGTTCAGGCTAAAAACAAGTTCGGGGCCGTTGCAGGTGGCGCTGAGTTGTATATTCTCTGATGAGAAGTTTTCCACTATGCCTTGCGCCAGTGTGGTGAGATATTTGGCAACGGGCAAACCATTATCACCAAGCCGATCCCGCCGAATATACCACTTGCCATCTCCCTGGATGTAAAACTCATAATGCCCAACCGCCGTCGCGCGGCAGAACAAAGCCACCCCGCCACCCTTGCTGGTTAGGGTAGCTTCGGCGCTGATTTCGACTGGCAGGTCGTACAGGTCGGGGCGGTAGGCAAAGTAGGTCAACGTTTTTTCGATGGGGGTTACCAGGATGGAATTTTCTGACCTTTGTGGTGGGTGTGCGCCATCAAACCTGAATGTCCAATTCCAGGGACGGTTTTCCTTACCCCACCAGCCGGGGCGGTAGAACAAGGCGTCTTTATCCCAGGCGAAAATTGTCTCACCGGGCTGGTAAGTTGGGATGGAGACCCGGTTGAGTGGGAGAGTCGATGTAAGATTGGTAGAACCCTGGAATATTTTTATCGCCAAACTATTGATGCGCAACCGGGCATTGACCCACAAGACAACCCGGCCTTTCTGCGGGGCATAGGCAGCCGGGTAAATTTCATCGGCTACCTTTTCCCCGTTGGCTGTCAGGGTCAGGTGTTCACCTTCACAGCGCATGGTTAATATATTTTTACCTGGCTTGATAGCTGGACTGTTGCCTCGCCCGATTTCCCGATCTTGCCAATATAAAAACCACTCGCCATTACTTCTCACTTCAAAAACAGCATGAGCGGAGCTTTCCGAGCGGCACTGGATGTAGAGAATTCCGCTATCCACAAACTCAATATCCGTTGTTATTTCAGAGTTTTCAAGGAGTCCGCTATTACTGGTCAGACCAATTCCGTTATCAGCATCCAATGTAAGAACATTGTTCTCTACTTTGACCATTGGATTACCCTGCAGAGCCAATCCCCAGTTGGCAGCAATTTCCTCCGGCGAACTGAATACCTTTTCGTCCACCAATGTTCCTGCTGGGATGGCTTGCGCCGGGCGCACGATGTAATTGAGCAGAACATTGCTGCGAAAATCGCCTGGCGGATTCTCGGTAAAGAAAAACCCATAGCGCCCGGTTCGCCAGGTGTTGTCCTCCGTGTAAAGCACTTGCTCTCCATTGACTTTGACCGAAATCTGGTTCCCGGCGCAAGTCAAGGCCAAATTCACCTGGCTGGCAGCGGTGGGCGGGTAGTAAGTATCCAGGATGTAGCGCGTCATTTTGCCCTGTTCATCTCTCTGCCCAAGCACCAGGGCTACCCGCGCATGGCTGGAGTCATCCTTCATGTAGAAGGTTTCGTACCAGCCATCTTCACTGTAGCGGCAAATCAAGCCGCGTGGCCAGTTCAGCTCTCCGCGCACATCGGCAGTAATTTCCACATCTGTGCCGGGGTCAAAGTCGTTGACGTATTGATAAGTATGCGGGGAAGGTTGCCCAGGCCCGCCCACCAGCACGGGGGAACCGGGAATACCCTGTATACCAATATCTATTTTTGACCAATATGGATTCAAATCATCCAGTTTGGCAAACTCGGTGCTGTAAATCGTCCCGTCTGCGCCGGGGGTGGGGGCCGGCCCTGGCAGGCCGGTTTCGTTCCATTGGGCGCGGCGTGCGCTGAACTTGTCCACCGTGTTCCAATCGTCCCCGATGGCGAAAGACCAGCCCAGGAAGCCGACCTTTCCAGTTGGAAAAGTCGAATCATGCAAGGAAGCCATTTTTTCGCCGTCAATGTAGAAGGTCAGGCGGTCGCCTTTGCATTCGGCGCGCAAATCCACTTTTTGACCGAACCATTTCCCGCCCGAGGCAATGATGTGGAAGTGGTATTGCCCGTTTTCATCGGGCTTAACCAGGCGGATTGTCCACACACCACTTCTCGGCTCAACCATGAACTGATACCAGCCAGCTTCGCTGTAGCGACAGACCAGCCCCGGCCCGCCATGCCCTTCGAAGGGCGCGCCGCCACGCGTGGAAATATCCACATCAGCGGTTCCCAGGTCTTTGTCATAAATGGCAAAGACGCGGGTGTTGGCTTCCTGCTCAAAGCGGTAAATACCATTGACCGTCCAGGTTTTGTAGCCTTCGGTCACAAAATCCTTTTTATCCATTGAAAAAGCGAAGGTTTTCCAATCTGCCAGGGTTGGGTCACTATCATCGAACTCGGTTTCGTAAAGGGCCAGTTCGCCTTCGGGAATCATGGTGGGACGCAGGGTTGCGGCGGGAGTTGGAAGCAGCGTAGGAGTAGCTGTCGCAACGGGAGCAGGAGTCGGCGTGGCTGGTTCGAGGGCAGCCACCTGCGTGGAGGCCGTTTCCACAGCCTGAGTCGCCGGGCGGCGGACGGTCAGGTTGTCAAAAAGCGCTTCCGCTTTGCCCTTCGATTCCAGTGTCAGGCCAATCTGCCCTTGCTGGAACGAATCATCTTGCACTTCACCAAGCACTGCACCGTTGAGGGCAAAACCCAGGCGATCCCCAATGCAAGAAACGGACAGATGATTGAAGCCGGATTGCAGGTTGGCACTGCCGCTGGTAAGCACTTTACCGCCGTTTTCAATTGCCCATGCGCCGCTATCGGTCAGGGTAAAAGCATAGTTTCCGGTTTCATTGCGACAGAGAACACCTACCCGCGCCGGGCCCAGGATTTTTACATCCACCTCGATCACCGCATCGCTGAAAGTTTGTTCGCGTTGGATGAAAGCGGCCATGCTCGAATCCCCGGCCAGGCGATACGCGCCATCCTGCGGATTGGCCTGGGATTTTTCATCCAGTTTGGCATCCCAACCTGATAATTGGTCGGGGTGATCGAAGTTTTCCTCGTAGAGGATTTCACCCTTTTCTGGTTCTGGTTGTGAAACTGCAGCCTGCCCGGTTCCCCAGTCTTCCACCAGAATATTATCGAAAGTACCTGCCCCGGAGATATCAGCGGCGTAACCAAAGTTGAGACTGCCGCTGGCAAACGCACCATCCCGCGCCGAACCCAGTTCCACATCGTTGACCAGCAGGGTCAGTTGGTCGCCAACACAGCGAGCCGCCAGGCGGTTTTTATCGGCCTTGATTTGGTCCGACCAGCCTTCGGCCAGGGTGGATTCACCGTTGCGAATGCTCCAACGCCCATCGTTAGAGATTGCAAAGTAATAACGACCGCTTGCGCCGGGCTGCATCCGACAAGACAGTCCAACTTCCACCCGGGTTTTGACCAGGAATTCGACATCCACCGCAATCTGAACATCGCCAAAATCAAAATCTCGGCTTTCGAGAAAGCCGGAAGGAAATTCAAACAAGTACTTGCCGTCTTTGGTATTTTTCAGCCAAAGTGGATCAGTGCCGGGACCACCCACATGCCAGCCAAAGAAGGCGGATTCGTTCTCAAAGTTAAGAGCATACAGCAAGTTGTGACCGGGCGTGGCGGTAGCGGCTACAGCAGTGGGGGTTAAAGCAGATGGTGAACAAGCAGCCAACGTGAGCATCAGTCCCAGGCAGGCGAAAAGAATAGGTCGGAAGGTTTTCATATCAGGCTCCAGTGAAAAGGACTGTGGTGCAACGCAGTCCCCATGTTTTATGGCACATCCATAGTTTATGCTTTTTGGAGCGAGGTGTCAATTAAAGATTACGCTTGGTTCTTCATCAGCCTGAAATGGGTTTGATGAAACCGTTCAGGTTGTCCTGACAACGATCTAATGTAGCCAGTAATTCCGGCGCGGGTGGCTCACAGCCGTGCGCGGGCTGGATGATTAATCTACCAGCGGATAAGTCGTTAATCAGGTGATGGGCCTCTGTCTCGGCCCTGACTTGCGACATCCGTTTAAGTTCAATCGCCATTTCTCGTAATTTGATGATCGCCCCTTCCCTGGGCGCTGAATGCAGCAAACCTCTCCCAAAGCGGTGTAGGGGTGATCGATCTTGCCGAGCGCTTCCTGGAATTTCCGTTCATATTCCTGCAGAAGGATCAATTTTTCTTCCGCTGCAAGTTGCCCCCTGACACCCAAAGTAGACTTGAAATTCCACCAATGCGCTTCGAGTCCGGCGCGCCAGGGAAAAGCCATAAAGAAGGGCGTGGCTCTCTCAATCAGCAATTGCAAGTCGCCATAGCGTTGTTGCCTCCAAAGCCTGCGAAATAACATCCGCAGGCTTTGTTGCATCCAGAGCGATTGCCGGATGGGTGGTTCCGCCTGGTTCTCGGTTAGTAACGGGGGACATATTGCCAGCAAACCATCGACATCCCCAGCCCTGGCGACCTGTCCGATTTCAAAGAAATGCGGGTGAACCAGTTCCAGCACCTTTTGCCCATTCCTGGCCACCCGGTCCGTATTTCCCAGGGCAAACAAATCATCCGCCCACAGGCTGCGCGTTTCCGGCTCGGCCATGTCCATCTCGGGGAAGCGCGTGATGAATGGCATCTGCCGGATCGTTTCAAGCCGCAAGAGCGCTGCCTGTGCTCCGGAATTGATCCAGGTCAGGGTTGCACAGGTGCGCACACTGGCGTTCAAATGCTCCACAGCCTCCGGGATTGGCTCGAAGCGACCAGCCCGGGCTTCCTCGCCCAACTGCTGCCAGAATTCGTCTGCAAAGCTCAACATTTTTCGCTGGGCGTACAGGCGGTCAAAAATCTCATCTCTTTGAATGGGACCTTCTGGTAGGGAGACATGCAGAAAAGCCGAACAATCCATCATCCTGGCCAGTAGTTTGCCTTTATCCACCGGCAAACTTTCACGAGCGTACAGGGCTACCAGGCGATGCAGGCGCAAAACAGTCTTTCGCCAACCCGGGTTCTCAAAGCGGTTGAGCAGGCCCTTCTCCACCAGGCTGTCCACCACATCCCGGTAGGAATCGCTCAGGTGATGGAAGATTTCGTCCGGCACGGAGTGCCCCGGTGGATACATGGCAATCTCGCGCAAAGCGGCTTTTTCGTCTGCGGTGAGGGTCTGGAAAGCCAGGTCAATCGCTTTTGCCAGGGATGAGGTGGGGGTCTCCTGCCGGCTGCCATAGCGGATATACGAGACGGCCCGCTGGGGGTCATTGATGGCCTCAAAGACTTTCCGCCAGCCGCGTGAACGCACCAGGGCCGACAGAATCGCCACTGCCATCGGCAAGCCTTCGATCAGGTGCCGCAATTCGCGTGCCTTTTGCTTGTCATGCGGCTTGCCCCACTGCGCGCCCAGTCGTGAACGTATCCAAATGGTAGCTTCTTGGTCGATGAGAGGTTGTAGCGGGAAAACATGTTGCTCCCAACCCAGGGGTTGCAGAGCCGAAATCCCATAGGCAGTTGCCAGCACCCAAAGATCGTTACTCGGCAGGATGGACTGGAAGCGTTTCCCATCCTGGACATTCTCCGCTACCAATAACCAGCGACCTTTTCTTTGCGCAATCACCCCTTCGATGTCCTGCAAAGTTTGGGCGCGGCTGATCCGGCGCCGGTCCCATTCCTGCCAGATGGCCTTGAGCGACAGGTTCAGATCGGCATACAGGATTCCGCCGCTAAAAAACCAGGCTGCCCACTTCAGGATTTCTGCCACCATTTCGGTTCGACCGCTGCCTGGCAGGCCAGTTAAGATTACCCGTCCAGGTTGGAATAGCCCGGTTTCCGGGTCTGGGTTGAGCAGCTTGACCATAATCTCATCCCGGATGGACTTGCGATAAAAATGCCCCGCTCCGGGCCTGGAACGGGGCAAACTCCCAAGGATGACCGGCTTGGGCCGGTGTTTCTCCCGTTTCAGTTGCTCATCGTTATAGACTAGGCCATCCCAATCCCAAAATTCTTGCTCCAGTCCGTATTCTGGGGTGGTTGCCGCCATCTTTAAGTGACTGGATAGCAAGGTTTTTAAGCCTTGATAATAGGTAGGCATCACGCGTCGCTCAGCGCTTAACCATCTTGAAATCAAGGATAGGCTTAAATCCGAGTGAAACTGCGCGTAGTATTCGTTTGCGAGTTGTTTGCCTGATACCCACATTCCGCACTCTATGGATCGAGAAAGTAGCAATTTTGGACTGGTTTTCTGAACAGTCGCAAGATCTGGGTGTGGGTCGGGCGCAAGTTGAGTAGCTGGCGCATG
>CAYRBO010000043.1:0-23102 GCA_964422545.1 uncultured Anaerolinea sp.
CGGGCAAGGTCTATGGCGACGCCGACCCGGCTCTCTCGGGTACGCTGACGGGTTTTCTGCCCGCCGATAACGTCACCGCCACGTACAGCCGCGCCCCTGGCGAGACGGTGGCAGGCAGCCCCTACGTCATTAGCGCGAGCCTCGCCCCGGCGGGCGTCCTTGCCAACTACGATATCACCTACAACACGGCCAACTTCACCATCGGCTTGCGCCCGGCTTCGGTTACGCCGAATGCGGCGGGCAAGGTCTATGGCGACGCCGACCCGGCTCTCTCTGGCACGCTGACGGGTTTCTTGCCCGCCGATAACGTCACCGCCACGTACAGCCGCGCCCCTGGCGAGACGGTGGCAGGCAGCCCCTACGTCATTAGCGCGAGTCTCGCCCCGGCGGGCGTCCTCGCCAATTACGATATCACCTACAATACGGCCAACTTCACCATCGGCTTGCGCCCGGTGACTGTCGCAGCCGATGCCCAGGTCAAAGTATTCGGCATGCCTGACCCGGCGTTGACATATCAGATTACCAGCGGTTCGTTGGCAGGCAGTGATACTTTCAGCGGCGCGCTCACCCGTGATCCCGGCGAAGGCGTGGGCGTATATGCCATCCTTCAGGGGACGCTTGCCCTGAATAGCAATTACGATCTGATTTTCATCGGCAACAACTTAACCATTGCTGGCGCGCTGACTGCTACAACCATTACCGGCGATTCGCCAGACCCATCCCTCGTTGGACAAAATTACCTTGTGACCTTTACGGTCGTCCCAACGACGGGCAGCGGCACGCCGACTGGCAATGTGACAGTAAGCGACGGCACGGATACTTGCAGTGCGACAGTTGCCGTTGGCAGCTGCATCCTGAATTCCTCCACGCCCGGCGCGAAGACCCTGATTGCCGCCTACGCGGGCGACGGGAATTTCGGCCCCAGCACGTCTGCCGGCGAATCCCATGCCGTTCATCAGGCCCCGGCCATCACCAGCGCGGATAGCGTCACCTTTACCATTGGGGTAGCAGGCGGTTTTACAGTCACCGCCATCGGATATCCGGCGCCAAGCCTGTCTGTAAGTGGGACGCTGCCTTCGGGCATCACCTTCGACGCGGCCAGTGGGGTTTTGGGCGGCACGCCTGCCCCCGGCACGAGCGGCGTTTATCCGTTGGTGTTTACGGCTTCTAATGGCGTCAATCCTGATGCTGCGCAGAACTTCACCCTGACCATCAACGCCGCGCCTGCCATCACCAGTCCTAACACGACAACCTTTACGGTCGGACAGGTTGGCACGTTTACCGTTACGGCGGTTGGCTTCCCCGCGCCGACCCTCGCAATTAGCGGCGACCCGCTCCCGGCTGGCATCTTATTTGACCCGCTGACTGGCGGACTGTCAGGCACGCCTGGCGCAGGAACCGATGGAACGTACAACCTGGTCTTCACTGCCAGCAATGGCGTGGGGGCCGATGCCGTACAAAACTTTACCCTGGTGGTGCTTCAGTCGCCGCCGCCCAGGCTGGTGACAAACGGCCTTAACACGGCCAACGATACCGGCGATGGCCGGCTCGATGAAATGGAAATTGTCCAGGTCACCGTCACGCAACTCATCGTCACCTTCGACCAGGATGTAGTCAGCACTTCGACCAGCGATCCTGCCAGCGTAACCAACCCGGCTAACTTCCTGCTCGTGCGTGACAATGGCGACGGCATCCAGACTGCCAGTTGTGCTGGCGGCGTGACCGGCGAAGACGTTCAGGTTACGATTAATACAGTGACATACGCCAATGGCGGCGGCAGCGGGCCCTTCATCGCAACGCTCAACCTGAACGGTGGCTTCACCCTTCCAAACGGCGTTTACCGCTTCTTCGCGTGCGGCACGACCTCTATCGAAAATCTGTACGGCGTTGAACTGGCAGGCGATGGCATCAATGCTGGCACCGATTTCGTCCGTAACTTCATCGTCGCCGCGCCCGGCAGCGGCGGAGGCGGCAACAACCCTGACCCCGCAAAACCGGTCAACTTGAGCGGGCTGCTCATCCCGGTGACAGGCTTTGCGCCTGATGTCATTTCCACGCTTCCGGCCCAGCCTGCCGAGAAGATGTATGCGTCTTACTCTGACTTGATTCTGGAAATCCCACGTCTGGGCGTTAAAGTGACCATCTTTGGCATTCCGCAGACCAAAGACGGCTGGGACGTGACCTGGCTTGGGACGCAGGCTGGTTATCTCGAAGGCTCGGCCTTCCCCACGTTGACTGGCAACAGCGTTATCACTGCCCATGTTTGGAATGCCGATAACACCCCTGGCCCGTTCTATGGTCTCAAAGACTTGCGCTATGGCGACAAAATCATCATCCGTGCCTGGGGCAAAGTCTTCACCTACGAAGTTCGTTCACAAAGCCGTTTGTTACCTACGTCAATCGCCGCCCTTATGAAGAAAGAAAGTTTTTCCTGGGTGACGCTGCTGACTTGCGAAAACTACAACGAGAAGACCGGCAATTACGCTTACCGGCGGGCTGTCAAAGCCGTGCTGGTTAGCGTAGAGTACGAAAAATAACCTGCCTTTATCCTGCCCCAGAAACAGCCTTCCCCGCGCCAGGCGGGGAAGGTTTGTTTTCTGATATAGTTAAAATTTTTATTTCTGTCAGTTCCTGCGGAGCGCATCTCGAATGTCGCCCAGGATACTGTAGATGAATGAAAACACAACCCCCAACACCACCGTGATGATGACGATGTTTACACAACACAGGGAATATTCGATAATCTCGCTGCCGTTCATCCTTGACCCAAAACCATCCTGGCGCAATCTTGATAAACCATTATAGCCGCAGCACAGGGGTCAGTTACATAGTAATTTAGTATCAGGCTGCAATCATAGTGCGAAATTTCGTCCTGTGGGCGAACCGGCCTAATCATCTGCCGCAGCCTGCAAGTTGGCGGCGAGTTTGTCGTCCACCCAGTCGGGGCGGTAACTGAGCGATTGGTGACGGAAGTAGGTGTTATACAACTCGGCATAATGCCCGCCCTGAGCCAGCAGACCGTCGTGATTGCCCTGCTCAATGATTGCGCCCTGTTTCATCACTACAATTCGGTCGGCGGCTTTAACGGTCGAGAGACGGTGCGCGATGAGGATGCTGGTCGATTCGCGCAAAATCAGGTCGAGTGCCTGCTGGATTTGCCATTCGGTGAACGGGTCGATGCTGGCGGTGGCTTCATCCAGGATGAAGATGGCCGGTTTCTGGATGAGAACGCGCATCAGCGCGACGAGTTGGCGCTGTCCCATGCTGAGTCGCGCGCCGCGCTCGCCGACTTCGGTCTCCAGGCCATTCGGCAGGGTCTCCAGCCATTCGCCATCCCCTATTTTGCGGGCCATGCCCGTTATCTCGGCATCGGTGGCGTCTGGGACAGCGTAACGGATATTCTCGGCTACCGTGCCGGAGAACAGGAACGGAACCTGCGAAACAATTCCCAATTGGCGGCGGTATTGCTGGAGGTCGAAGGCGCGGATGTCGTAACCATCGATGAGCAGCCGGCCGCCCTGGAACTCGTAAAAGCGGGCAATTAGTTTGGCAATGGACGATTTTCCAGCCCCGGTATGACCTACCAGGGCGAGATTTTCTCCGGGCTGGATGAGCAGGTTGAAGCCGGTCAGGATGGGTTCTTTGTCGGTATAACGGAAATCGAGATTCTCGAAGCGAATCTCCCCTTTAAGCGGCGGCACATCCTTTTTGTCTACCTGGCGCACGTTGGGGTCGGCGTCGATGAGCGCGAAAGCCCGTTCCGCTGCTGATAATCCCGATTGAATTTGCGCCCAAAACGAGGTCAGGTTGAGCAGCGGGAACATGAAATAGTCGAGCGAGTTGATGAACAGGTACCATGCGCCGACGGTAATCATCCCTGCTGCTGCGCTGAAGCCGCCTGCGTAGACCAGGATGCCCACAAAAATTCCGCTGGTGGCGTTCAGGACAGGGAAAACCAGTGCCAGCACGAACCCGCGCCGTACGTTGACCCGGTACGATTGCTGGTTGGCGGCGTCGAAGGTCTCGAAAATGCTCTGTTCCTGACGGAAGTTCTTGGCGACGGCGATGCCGCTGACCGTTTCTTTGATGGTGGCATTGACATCGGCCATGGCCTGCATTCCGCGCCGGGTAACAATCCGCGCCAGGCGGCGAAAGCCCATGGCGATGGCAAACACCAACGGCATGAAGGCCAGCATAATCAGGAACAGCCGCCACTCAACCCGGAAGAGGACCACGCCCAGGATGACCGTCTGGATAAGCTGCGAGGCCACATCGGTGACGATGACTACCAACTGGCCGAAGTCGTTGGTGTCGGAGGTGATGCGGCTGACGATACGCCCGCTCGAAAACTGGTCGTAGAACGAAAGGTCGTGTTCGGCGGCAGCGGCGAAGGACTTGGCGCGCAGTTCCAGCACCACGTCGCCCACCGCGCGGACGGTTAAGGCGCGCCGCAGCCAGTTTAGCCCCCAGTTGAGGAAGGCAATGGCCGTCATGCCCAGCCCCACCAGGGCAATGGCTTGCGGGGTGGGCTGGCTTTCGAGTAAGTCCATGATGCGGCTGACGATGACCGGCAAGGCCGCGCCCAGCCCAGCCATGAACATGACAAGGACGATAATCGCCGCCATGCGTCCTTTTTGCGGGGCAAAGTAACCAATTATGCGCCGCGCCAGTTCGCGGTCGGAGTATTGGCGGTCGTATTTTTCTGCGTTTAGTCCGGCAAAAAAACCCATGTTCAGTATCCAGTAATCAGTATTCAGTATTCAGTTGGAGTCCAAAATCTCCAGCTTTGGGACTCCCGATGTTATTGTGAGTCGTTTACCACATACTCATCGTCGATGATGCTATCGCCATTCAGGTCGACGCCAAAGTACAGGCCTTCGGGGGTGGCGTCTGTCCATTCGGCGTAGTTGATATAAATCATTGCCCCGGCGCGCAGCAGGATACCCTCGGCATAGAATTCTTCTTCGAGTTCGTTAGTGATGCGGGTCATATAGAAGGCAAAATCGCCCTCGTTGGTCAGTTTTTCGGTGTTGATGAGCAGGTCGCCGGCTTTGGTATCGAGCCAGACGGTGATTTCGCCGCCGCCTTGCATATCCACGCCTTGCGCTTCAAAATAATAGTCCGCGCCCGCCCGGTTTTCGATGCCGACCACGATAAAGGGCGATTCGTCTTTTTCGGTTTCGTAAATAATCATCTGGTCTTGGGGAAAGAAGGAGACCGTATCGACCTGGCCCGGTTCGAGGTTGATGCCCTCGATGCCGATGCTGAAGCCGGGGCCAATCATCACCAGGTTGGTTTCTGAGTTGGCCTCTAGCGCGCGACCGTCAATGGTAACGGTTACATCCAGCCCGGCGGGGATGGAGTAGATGGGGTCGGGGGCTTCCTGCACGAATCCCATGCGATAGGCGGTGAAAAACGCGCCGGGAATTTCATTGACGATTTTCCCGTTCACATAGCCCAGGCGGTTGCCCTGGGCATCGGTAATCAGGATGCGGCCTTTGCCATCCAGGAAAATCTGGTTGTGGGTTGCGGCGGGGGCGGCCTGTTTCGCGCCGCCGGTTGCGCCGTAGCCTTCTTCGCAAAAAGGACACTGCTGCTGGCCGAGCCGGGCCGAGGTGGGGGTCAGGTCGAGGGTTTGGGTTTCGGCGTTGCCGGTGTAGAGTTCTGACTCAACCTGGGGGTTGATGGCTGCCTCGTAGAGCCAGGAATCGTCGCGGCTGTCAATCAGCAGTTCGCGCACTTCGCCGGGGTAGTTGTTATCATAAACCAGGATGGTGTATAGGCCATTTTGTACATCCTTGATGCCAAAGGGCGTGATGGCGTGGCCGCCGCTGAAATCTTCCTTGTAAATGCCCAGGGTATAGGTTTCGCCGCGCGCGTCCATCTGTTGGATGGTTTCCAGAATCTCCATCGGCGTACCGCGAATGACGTTCTCGGCGGTGGGGGCAACGGTTTGGGTGGCCCACCAGTAGGCGATTTCGCGCTGTAAATCCTCGTTGTAGATATCCAGATCGCTGGCCTGGCTGCCGCCGAACTGCCCGGCAGAGACCTGGCCGGTGTACATCATTAGACTGAGGACGGCCATGCCCTCGCAGTGGCCGCCGGCCATATCGCCGTTGATTTGCTCCATCCACTGAGCGGCGGGCGGGGTCAGGGTGCAAGAATCGCCGCTGAGGCGCGCGCAGACCTGGTCGCCGAACATGCGGCGCATTTCGTTGGGGGTCAGGTTGGTGACTTCGATGTCGTCGCCGTAGTTCTCGAAACGAAAACCATGCTGGTCGGGGCGAAAGCCGAAATCATAAACGAGAACGCCGGGGCGCTCGCCTAAAGCAGGCTGGTTGAGGGGGCGGGTGGGCTGGGGTTGGAGGGGCTGCTCGCCCGGCTCTACGGCCAGGTCTTGGGTCTCTTCCTCGTAAGAGTAATCTTCATCATCCTCGAACAGGCCGCAGGCGGAGAGAGTGAGACTGAGAGCAATTAAAAGTGTCAGTAACAGATGGATGTGTTTTTTCATGCTACATTATTCCCTGAAAATCCTTGAATAGGCTTCGGATGTTTTCATCAAATCATCATGCTTGCCAATTGCGGCAACTTTTCCTTTACGCAGCACAATGATCAGGTCAGCCCAGCGAATTTGACTGAGGCGGTGGGTGATGAGCAGGGTGGTGCGTCCCTTTGCAGCGGCAAAAATGGCGCGCTGGATTTTGTCTTCGGTGGCCGAATCAATTGCGCTGGTCGAGTCGTCGAGGATGAGAATGCGCGGGTCGGTCAGGAAGGCGCGCGCCAGGGCCAGGCGTTGGCGCTGGCCGCCCGAAAGCGTTACGCCGCGCTCGCCAATGACCGTTTCGTAAGATTTATCGAAGGTTTGGATAAACTCATGCGCCTGCGCCGCCTGCGCCGCGGCTTGCACTTCTTCTAGGGTGGCGCCAGGTTTTCCAAACGCGATATTTTCCTGAATGGTGCGCGAAAACAGAAAGATATCCTGCTCAATCATCGAAATCTGCGAGCGCAGGGCAGCCAGATTCCAGTCTCGCACGTCCACGCCGTCGATCAGGATTTGGCCGCCGGTGACATCGTAAGTGCGATTGACCAGTTTGACGAGCGAGGTTTTTCCTGCCCCGGTTTGCCCGACGATGGCGACCGTTTGGCCGGGTTTGACTTTGAAAGAGACGTTTTCCAAAACGCCCTCCCCCCCATCTCCTCTCCCGCTGGGAGAGGGGCGAGGGGTGAGGGATGAATAGGCAAAGGTCACATTTCGGAACTCGATTTCGCCGCGCATGGCGCCGCTATAACCGGCGGCATTCTGGTCGAGGTCGCTTTGGCGGTTGATGAGTTCGAGAATGCGGCGCGCGCCGGCTAACCCCATTGAGACCTGGGTATAGGCCCAGGTGGAGGTAAAGGTCGGGAAATCGAGCATGCGCAGCAGACCAAAGTAGGCAATGACCTGGCCAGTATTTAGTAACCCGTTACGGAACAGGAGAAGGGCGTGGGTCAACCCGGCAGCGATGGCGATGCCGTAGAGCAGAAAGGCGACAAAGCGCGCTTCCATATCGCCTTGCTTGACGAAGGCCTCCCGAACGCGTTTTGCGTTGACGACAAACTTCTCCACTTCAGCATCTTCCTGCGCCGCGCTCTTCACCGCCTCTACGCCGTCCAGTGACTCCGATAAATGGGTGTTCATCTCCCCGAAAGAAGCGCGCACTTGGTCTGATACCGGCGCGAGATTTTTGAGATACAACGCCAGGGCGATGAAATAGGCAACCATGAACAACACAGGCGTAATAACCAGAGATGGATGGTAGCGCGGCGCAGCGACGATGGGCATGACCAGGAAGAAGAACGAGCCAATCACCAGGTTAATACCGGGGTTGAACATCAGGTTGACTTCGCGCACGTCATTCGTAGCGCGCGCCATCGTATCGCCGACCGGTTGCAGGTTGTGGAAGGTCATGCTCTTGCCGAGCAGAGAGATATATAATTCGTCACGGATTTCGCGCTCCAGACGTTGGCCGAGCAGTTCCGCGCCAAAATTGCGTCCCAGTTGCAACACGCCGCGCAAGACCTGCGTGCCGCCAATCAGCAGGGCCAGTGGCAGCAAGACGGTGGTATCGGGGAGGGGCTGGAGCATGGCATTGAAGGCATCACCGACCAGCACCGGCACGACCGCCGCCAGCGCGGCATTTCCGAGCGCGCCAATCAGGACAAGGACGATGATGCCCCAATGATGGGCGACATGCGAAACTACCCAGCGCATCGCGTCGGTGCGGATGAAGCGGGGGCGTTCGAGTGTAAATTCGGCGGGGAGAGGGGAAGTTAGAGTCGTCATAGGTCGTTATCGGATTAGATAAATGTCTAATTTACCACAGAAATCG
This sequence comes from uncultured Anaerolinea sp., assembly GCA_964422545.1. Lineage (GTDB taxonomy): Bacteria > Chloroflexota > Anaerolineae > Anaerolineales > Villigracilaceae > UBA5195. The sequence continues at coordinate 8,370 of CAYRBO010000043.1, forward strand.
GAAACCCTAAAGATAAAAAACGAAAAAAAGCCGCTTGTGGGCAGCTTTTTGGGAAAGTCTCGCTGTTTGATGTGCCTTGCTGATATATATTACTCTGCTTCACTCTGCTTTATGCCACTCGGTCGCTTCGTTCAGGATTCTCATTTCATCTTGAGTCAGGTGAATATCCAGCGCGCCGAGATTGTCAGTCAGCTGCTCCAGTTTATTCGGCCCGATGATGGGGCTGCTGATGAGCGGGTTGGCCAGAATCCAGGCCAGGGCGATTTGCGAAACCGATACGCCATGCGCCTGCGCGATAGCATCCATTTGGTCGAGCAATGCGAAGTTCTTTTCGGTGCAGGCGTGTTGCAGTCCCTTTGCGCGGACTGAATCGGGCGTAGTGTTCTCGCGGCGATATTTACCGGTTAAAAATCCGCCTGCCAGGGGGCTGTAAGGGATGACGCCGATGCCATAGTTTTTGCAAACTTCGGCCAGTTCGCGCTCGAATTCTGCGCGGTGAATCAGGTTGTAATGCGGTTGGATGCAATCATAACGCGCCAGATTGTATTTGTCTGAAGTCCACAACGCCTGCATCAGTTCCCAGGCCCGGTAGTTCGATGCGCCGAGGTAACGCACTTTGCCCTGTCGCACCAGGTCATCGAGCGCGCGCAGAGTTTCTTCAATGGGTGTTTCTTTGTCGGGCCAGTGAGTTTGGTACAGGTCAATGTAATCGGTTTGCAGGCGGCGCAGCGAGGCCTCAACTGCCTGCATGATGTGAAGACGTGAGAGTCCCTCGTCGTTGGGACCGTCGCCCATCCGCCCGCGCACTTTGGTGGCAATCACCAATTTCTCGCGCGGAATCCCGGCGGTTTTCATCCATCGCCCGATGATTTCTTCGGAAACGCCGCCCGGGTTGCCGGGAACCCAACGCGAGTAGATGTCGGCGGTGTCGATAAAGTTGATTCCCGCCTCGTAAGCGGCGGACAGGATACGGTGAGCGAGCGCTTCGTCAGCCGACCAGCCAAATTGCATTGTTCCCATGCAGAGTGGGGAAACTTTGAGGCCGGTTTTGCCCAGGTTGCGATGGTCCATGTAGAACTCCTTACTTATCAAAACAAAACAGGGGCAAATATGTCTGCCCCTGTTGGTGGTGGATTATTTCTTTTCCGGCATATCCAGCACCTGGTCCACCAGGCCGTACTCTACCGCTTGCTTCGCATCCATGTAGAAGTCGCGGTCAGTATCGCGCTCGATGACTTCGAGCGGCTGGCCGGTATGCTTGGCCATAATGTTATTCAAGAGGGCCTTAAGGCGTAAAATCTGCCGGGCTGCGATTTCGATGTCGGTTGCCTGGCCTTGCGCGCCACCCAGCGGTTGGTGCATGTGGATGGTGGCATGCGGCAGGGCGTAGCGGCGGCCTTTCGTCCCGGCGGTCAGCAGCACGGTGCCGAAGGAAGCGGTCACGCCCACCGCGACGGTGCTGATGGGGTTGGAAATCATCTGCATTGTGTCATAAATCGCTAATCCGGCGTAAATCACGCCGCCCGGCGAGTTGATGTACATTTGGATTTCTTTTTCCGGGTCTTCGTGGTTCAGGTGCAGCAACTGCGCCACAATAATGTTGGCAACCTGGTCATCAATCCCGGTCCCGAGAAAAATAATGCGTTCCTTGAGCAAGCGGGTGAAGACATCATATGAACGTTCGCCGTAATTCGACGATTCGATAACGTACGGGGTTACATTTTTGAAATTGGGAATCATTTGGGTTCCTCCTGCGCTGAATAGGGCAATGATACCCGTTTTTTGTTGGAATTGTGTTAAAACCCCATCATAAAATTAGTTGTCTGTCGGATATCCAGCTTGCTGCCAGGCAGCGAAGCCACCCAGCAGGGGGGTGACGCGGGTGAAGCCGTTTTGGAGCAGGGTCAGCGCCGCACGGGCGCTGGTTTCTTCCGCTGGTCAGGTACAGTAGGGGATAATCCAATCGTTTTTGTCCAGTTCGGCCAGGCGAGTGGAGAGTTCGTATTCGGGGATGTTGACTGCTCCGGTGACGTGGAGCAGTTGGAACGCTTCGGCGCTGCGCACATCCAGGAAGACGGCCTCGTCGTTCTCGAAGGCCTGGTAGGCTTCTTCCAGGCTGACGCGCGGCACGGAGCGGGTGTCTGAGGCAGGGGCGGGCGCAGTGGGTGGCGCGGCTTCTGGCGATTGGCTCAGGAAAATGACCGCCAGGGCGACGAGCAGTAAACCGCCGAGTCCCAGAAGGATCAGGGGCAGGGGGTTTTTCCGTTGGCGCGCAGTTTTGCGAGCCTTGCGGGAGGCTTTTTCAGGCATGTTCGTGTGGTCCTTCTGCCATTTTGCAGAATAGTTCGCCCCCGTTGCAACAGGCGCATTCCAGTTGCAGGGTGGCGTGGGCGATTCCGTAGCGGTGGGCGAGCAACTCGTTCAGTTCGCCTTGAATGGCTGCCCCGCAGCTGATGGTTACATCATCGGTGATGACGTGCGCCGAGAGCATGCGCTTTTGTTGGTCGATGCTCCAGACGTGCAGGTCGTGAATCCCCTTGACGCCCGGCACGGCGTTCATCTCGCCGACCATTTTCTTGATGTCAATATCGGAGGGGGCGCTTTCGAGCAGGATGTGGATGGTCTCGCGCAAGATGCCCCAAGCGTTCCACAGAATTAGCAGGCCAATCAGCACGCTGACGAGCGGGTCGAGCCAGTTCCAGCGGGTAAAGAAGATGACGACCCCGGCAAGCACCGCCCCCAGGGTAGATAGCACGTCGCCCATCAGGTGGATGAAGGCTGAACGCATGTTCAGGTCGTGTTCGCTGCCTTCTTTGATGAGCCAGGCTGTCACGGCGTTGATGACGAAGGCCACCAACCCCACCCCAACCAGGATGCCGGAATTGACTTCGGGCGGGCTGATGAAGCGCTGCCAGGCCTCGTAGAAAATCCCCAGTGAGATAATTGCGAGGGTGGCTGAGTTGACCATAGCCGCCAGGATTCCGGCGCGGTGGTAGCCGAAGGTTTTGCGGGCGTTGGCGGGCTGCAAGGCCTTGCGCATGGCGTACCAGCTCAGGCCGAGCGCCAGCACGTCGGTAAAGTTGTGGGCGGCGTCGGTCAGCAGGGCCAGGCTGTTGCCCAAGAGGCCGGCGATGACTTCGACGACGACAAAGGCCAGCGTAAGGCTGAGCGAGAGACCAAGCCGCCAGGATGTTTTTTGCGAGAGGGTTTCGATGTGGGAGTGGGTATGTGTTGTCATGAAGTTAGCCGTGCCGGGCGTGTTCCAGTCCTTTTTGGAATAATTCGGTGACGTGGTCGTCATTTAGGGCGACAAAGACCTGCCGCCCCTGCTTGCGGGAGCGGATGAGCCGCTTGTCTTTCAGTCCCCGCAGTTGGTGGGAGATGGCCGATTTGGTGGGACCTATCTGCTGTACCAGGTCGCCCACGCTGACTTCGCCCTCTATTAGCGCAGCCAAGATGCGCACGCGGGTTGGGTCGCTGAGGGCCGAGAACAGGTCGGCCAGGCGGCTGGCGGTGGGGTCATCGAGGGTCAAGTGGGACATTTCGGTTCCTTAGATTCTTTATGGTTGAACAGTTGTTCAATCATTGTTGATAATTTTACCCTTGTATTTCTGTATGGTCAAGGCAAATTTATTTTTCCCACCTGGGCTGCCAGTCGGGTTCGGGATGGGTGGTGAGTTGGCGCAGGTCAGAGCCGTCGGCGTTCATTATGTATAAATCGGCCTGGTCGTTGTTGCGGAGTGAGTTGAATACGATTTGCGTCCCATCGGGGGAGTAACTGGCGGCGGTGTTGTTGCCGCCGGAAGTGAGTCGCAGGTAGTCTCCGGTGTTGACATCGATGCGGTAGATGTCTTTGTCGCCGGGGGGGCCGGCGAAGATGAGCAGGTAGTGGCTGTCGGGCGACCAGGCGAGTGAGCCGCCGATGCCCAGCAAGCCCTGGCTGATGCGGCGATGGTTGCGCCCGTCGGCATCCATCAGGAAAATCTGGAATTCATTGGGCTGGTCGACCGACATGGCGTAGGCAATGGTCGCGCCATCCGGCGACCAGGCGACGGCGACGACGTTGTTTGGGGCAGGGTAAAGCAGTTTGGGGTTGGCGCCGCCTTTGTCGATGACCCAGATGGATGTGGGGCCCTCGGCGGCGCGGTTGGCGAAGACAATTTTCTGCCCGTCGGGGGAGAAACTGGGCGAGAGGACGTTGCCGATGCGGTTGGTCAGTTGCGACAGGTTGCCGCTCTCCAGAATGAGCAGGTACAGGTCGAATGTGCCGTTGCGATTGGATGCGAAGACGACCATCTGCCCGCCAGGGGCAAAGGCGGGGTAGTAGTTGTGCGAGAAGGTGGTGTTGGTGAGCAGTTGCAGGTTTTGGCCGTCGGCGCGAATCATGCAAATCTGGTTGAAGTCGCCGCGCGAGCAGGTGAAGACGATGGTTCCGCCGTGCGCTTCGGTGGGGCGGGGCGGCAGGGTTAGGGTAGGCACGGCAGTAGGCCGGAGGGCGTTAGCGGGGGAATCGATGGAGGTGGCTTGCGGCGTGACGGTGACGGTGGGCGTTTGGGGTTGCACCATCCACAGGGCCAGGCCAGCCCCGATGAGCAGGAGCAGGCCCAGGCCAGGGCGGATGAAGCGGGTGAAATCTATCTTCCGGCGCGGGGCGGCGCCGGAGGCGGTGAGAACTTTTTCGAGCGGGCGCAATGGAATTGGCGCGCTGGTCACTTCGAGGGGGGGCGGCAGGTAATGCCAGGTGTGCAGGAGATGCCCGGTAACGGGAGTCTGCTCGTGCGCGGCGCGTTCCGCGATGGATTCGGCTGGTAGCCCGGCAGCCATGCACAGGGTCAGGAAAAATTCCCCGGCGGAGGCAAATCTATCGGTTGGCAACCTGGATAAGCCCTGCAACACCAGGCGCGCCAGGAAGTCGGGGATTTCTGGGTTGAGTTTGCGGGGGTTGGTCAGTTCGTCGACCGGCGGCTGGCCGGTGAGCAGCTCGAACAAGAGGGCGGCCAGGGCGTAGATGTCGGTGGCAGGCGAGAGCCGGGCCAGATGCACCTGTTCGGGCGCGGCGTAAGGGTGCGCGGCGGGACGGAAGTCGATTTCGCCGCTGCGCTTGCTGGCGCCCAGCCCGCTGAGTTGGATGCGTCCCTCCTGGTCGATGTGGACGCGCTCTGGGCATATCCCGGCGTGGACGTAGCCCTGGAGATGTAAAAAGTCGAGTGTGGCGGAGAGGGCTTTGGCGTAGGTGAGGGTTTCGGCGACGCTGAGGGGCTGGCCGGGGCGCGAGAGCAGGACATCGCGCAGCGAGGGGCCGTCTACCCAGCCTTCGAGCAGGCAGGTGTTTTTTTCGTCTTGAGCCAGGCCGTAGAAGGGCAGCAGCCCGGCGTGGCGGATTTTTTTGAGGGGGATGACGCGCACATCCAATTGTTTGAAGGCTTCGGGGTTGGCGACTGCTTCGGGCGGCAGGAGCGTCAGCCCGATGTGACGGCTGTTGTGCAGGTCCCAGGCACGGTAGAGTTCGCCCTGCGGGGTGGAGGCGGCAAAGGCTTCGGCGCGGTAGCGTCCGAACAGGGTGAGGGTGAGCAGTTCTCCGGGCATGAAAAAAGTATAGCGTACTTTGGGAAAACTGCGCTATACTTTTGACAATTGGAGAGTTTATGTCTGAAATAGACCTTGCCCCGCTTCGAGAAATCCTGCCGCGTTTTGCCGCGCAGGGACGTTCCGGCCTGCTGCCAGCCCTGCACGCCGCGCAAGGCTTGTATGGATGGCTGCCGCCGGAGGCTGCCGCCGAAATTGGGGGCGCGCTGCGCGTCCCGTTGGCCGATGTGCATGGCGTCATCGAGTTTTACAGTTTGTTCTATAATAAACCAGTCGGTCGGCGCATTACGCGGGTGTGTACGGATGTGGCCTGCGCGCTGAAGGGCGGGGAGGACATCTTGAGCGCACTGTGCGCCCGGCATGGAATTGGGCCGGGAGAGACCACGCTGGATGGCGATGCCACTATCGAATCCGCGCCTTGCCTGGGGATGTGCGACCTGGCCCCGGCAGTGTTAACCGTTGACGATGGGCGTTGGACGGTGGGCGAGGGGGAACTGCGTCCGCGTTCGCTGGTCTATGGTACTGACCGTCTGCTGACCGCTCGCTGCGGCAGAGGGCGCCAAACGACGTTGGCCGAGTATGGCGGCTACCAGGCCTTACGCAAAGCCCTGGCGATGACGCCGCATGCGGTGATTGACGAGATTAAGGCTTCGGGGCTGGTGGGGCGCGGCGGGGCATCCTTCCCGACCGGAATCAAGTGGGAGGGGGCAGCCAGTGCCGAAGGCTCGCCGAAGTATGTGGTCTGCAACACAGACGAATCGGAGCCGGGAACGTTCAAAGACCGGGTGCTGCTGATGGATGACCCGCATAGCATTCTCGAAGGGATGTTGATTGCCGGGTACGCGATTGGCGCGGCGCGCGGCTATTTTTATGTGCGCGGGGAGTATGCCTATATGCTGCCGGTGCTGGAGGCGGTGATGGCTTCGGCGCGCAAGGCGGGCGTGCTGGGAGAGAATATCTTGAACTCCGGGTTTTCGTTCGAGGTAGAAATTCGGCTGGGAGCGGGAGCGTATATTTGCGGCGAGGAGACGGCGCTGTTCGAATCCATTGAGGGCAAGCGCGGTTTCCCGCGTATTAAGCCGCCTTTCCCGACCACGCACGGGCTGTTTGGCAAGCCGACGGTCATCAATAATGTAGAGACGATGTGCAATGTACCGCTCATCCTGAAAATGGGCGCGGAAGCGTATCGTAAAATCGGGACGGAGAAATCGAGCGGACCGAAGTTGTTTTGCGTTTCGGGAGACGTGCCACGCCCCGGGGTGTACGAGGTGCCGTTTGGGGTGACGCTGCGGGAACTGTTGGGGATGGCAGGATGTTTTGCGGTTGACCAGTTGACCAGTTCCTCTATTCAGGCCATCCTGTTCGGCGGGGCAGCGGGGACGTTTGCGACGGCGGAGCACCTGGATGTGCGGTTGACGTTCGAGGATTTGCGCGCGGCGGGGTTGTCTCTCGGTTCGGGCGTGGTGATGGTGTTCGACCGGTCACGCGACCTGCGCAACGTGTTGGCGAAGTTGGGGCATTTCTTTGCGCATGAGTCATGCGGAAAATGTTATCCCTGCCAGCTGGGGACGCAGCGCCAGGCCGAGATTTTGGAACGGCTGGCGCAGGGTAAATCTTTGCCTGGTGATTTGGAGCGTTTGCAAGATGTGGGCTGGACGATGACGGATGCCAGTCTGTGCGGGTTGGGCCAGACGGCGGCCAGCGCGGTGCTGAGTGCGATGAAGTTGGGATTGGTCAGGTTGTAAAATCTGTACACGGATGTGGCAGCGGATGTGGCAGCGGATGACGAAGCGGAGAAGCGGATGTGGGCAGCGGATGAAGCGGATGTGGGCAGCGGATGTGGCAGCGGATGACGAAGCGGAGAAGCGGATGTGGGCAGCGGATGAAGCGGATGAAGCGGATGAAGCAGATGAAACGGAATAATGTGGACTTTTTGTGTCGAAAACGGAGTTGACATGCCAAAATTGATTGTGGATGGACAGGAAATTACAGCGGCGGAGGGGCAGACCTTGCTGGACGTGGCCCGGAATGTTGGAATCGATATCCCCACTATCTGCTGGCACGCGGCGACGACCGCGAACGGTCTCTGCCGCCTGTGCGTAGTGGAGGTGGAAGGGATGCGCCTGCTCCAGCCGGGTTGTATCGTCCAGGCGGCGGAAGGGATGAAGGTGCAGACCCAATCCGAGCGGGTGATGCGGGCGCGGCGCACGATTTTGGAGATGCTCGCGGCGAGCGTGGATTTGTCCGATTCGCCCGAAATCCTGGCGCTGATGGAGGAGTACGGCGCTTCGGCGGAGCGTTTTCCACAAGCAGCGCGGCGCGATGTGTCGCTCAAGGACGACAACCCGATGTATATCCGCGATTATGCCAAATGTGTGTTGTGCTGGCGCTGCGTGCAGGTTTGCGCGGAGGATGCCCAGTATACTTACGCCATCAATTTCAGCGGGCGCGGCTACGAGACCGAAATCGGGACGTTTTTCGATGCGCCAATGCCCGCCACGACCTGCGTGTTCTGCGGTCAGTGCGTGGGAGTGTGCCCGACCGGCGCGCTCAAGCCCAAGCGCGAATTCCTGTTGGAGCAGGGTGTCGCGCCGGAACAAATCACTGCGATGAACACTGGACGCAAGAGACGGTCAAGGGTTGAAGGTTAGTAATCATCTACCTGCCCTCACCCCCTGCCCCTCTCCCACTGGGAGAGGGGAGAAAACATGGATGTTTTGTTGTTTTCGGCGAAAATTCGTTTCAAAGGATTTCTATGAATTTTGATTTGATGCCCGTTATTTTTGGCCTGGCCGCTGCGCTCACCTGGGGCGCGGGCGATTTTAGCGGCGGGGTTGCTTCTAAGCGGACGAATGCGCTGAGCGTGGTTATCATTGCGCACGCTTTCAGCATGGTTTTGCTGCTGGTGGCTGCTTTCCTGTTGCGCGAACCACTCCCGCCGCTTGCGGCCTGGTTGTGGGGCGGGTTGGCTGGCCTGGGCGGCGCGATTGGGCTGGTGCTGCTCTATAGCGCGCTCGCCAGCGGGCGGATGAGCGTGGCTGCGCCCGTCTCGGCGCTGGTGGCGGCGGCCATCCCGGTGGCTTTTGCCGCCCTAACGGAGGGGCTTCCCTCGCTGTGGGTTATCGCCGGTTTTGGGCTGGCGCTGGCGGCCATTTGGCTGGTTTCCGGCGGCAGCCGGGATTTTCGGCTGGCCGAACTGCGCCTGCCCTCGCTGGCGGGCCTGGCGTTTGGTTTTTTCTTTACCACGCTGCACCTTGCCAGCAGCGAATCGGTGATTTACCCGCTGATTGCCGTGCGGATTGTCTCGATTTCAAGCCTGCTCTTGTTTTCGCTCGTCACCCGCCAGCCGGTTGCGCCCTCCCGCGCCAGTCTTTTTCCTATTTTGATGAGCGGATTGCTGGATACGCTCGGCAACGGTTTATATGCTTTGGCCGCCCAATTCGGACGAGTAGATGTGGCTGCCGTGCTGGGTTCGCTCTATCCCGGCGCGACGGTGCTGCTGGCCTGGATTCTGCTCAAGGAGCATATCAACCGCCAGCAGGTGGTTGGCATTGCAGCGGCGTTGGCGGCGATTGCGTTGATAACGATTTGACCGGAGGCCTATGCTCAAGCCCGAACAAATTACCCGCACTACCTGCCCCTATTGCGGAGTTGGCTGCACGCTCGATTTGCACGTTAGAGATAACTTTATCTATAAAGTCACTTCGCCTTTCGATTCGGTTGTCAATAAAGGAAATTTATGCGTCAAGGGGCGGTTTGGCTACGACTTTATCTATCATCCGAAGCGGATTACGACGCCGATGGTCAGGCGTTATCTATTGGAGCAGTTATCAGTAAACGGGAATCAGTTGTCAGTGAATAGGAAAGATGCCGCTAACTTCGGCAACCGCTCATTGATGACTGACCCACTGACAACTGACCCGCTGATAACTGATAACTGCTCTTGGGATTGGGTCGAAACCGACTGGGAGACCGCCTTGAACATCACCGCCGATAAACTGGTTGAAATCTATCGGCGCGATGGCTCGGATGCGATGGCGGTGTATTGCTGCGCGAAGGCGACCAACGAGGACAACTACCTGCTTCAGAAAATGTTCCGGGCGATTTTCCGCACCAATAACGTGGACCACTGTACCCGCCTGTGCCATGCTGGGAGCGTGGTCGCCCTTCAGCAGTCGCTCGGCACGTCGGCCATGTCGAACACAGCCAGCGAGGTGATGCTGAATGATGTGTTCATTGTCACCGGCTCGAACACCACCGAAAATCATCCCATTATCGCGCTCCAGATGAAGGACGCCGTTCGCAAGCGCGGCGCAAAACTTATCGTAATTGACCCACGCCGAATCGAGCTGGTCGATTTTGCCGAACTGTGGCTTCCGCTCAAGCCTGGGACGAATGTGCCGGTTTTCAGCGCAATGGCGCAGGTCATCGTTAAGGAAAATCTGGTCAATTGGGAGTTCGTCCGCGCTCGCACCGAGGGAATAGACGATTTCATCGCTTCACTGGAAAAATTCACCCCCGAATATGCCGAATCTATCTCTGGCGTGCCTGCCGATGACATCCGCCGCGCCGCCCGGCTGTATGCCACTGCCAAAAACGCGGCCATTTACTGGGGCATGGGCATTTCGCAGCTTTCGCACGGCACGGCCAGCGCGTTGACGCTGATTCATCTGGCTTTGCTGACCGGCCACATCGGGCGGCCTGGCACGGGGCTGAATCCGTTGCGCGGGCAGAATAATGTGCAGGGCGCCAGTGACATGGGCGCGATGCCCTTTCACTTTCCCGGCTATATGCGGGTTGACGCGCCGGGCAATGCCGAACAGTGGGAGAAGGTTTGGAACATTGAACCGGGCGGTCTTTCGCGCAAACCCGGCCTGACCACTACCGAAATCTTGTCTCATGCCCATCCCGGCGGGGTGCGCGCGCTGTATGTGATGGGCGAAAACCCGATGATGACCGAGCCGAACCTGAACGAGACGCGGCGGCACATCGAGCAGTTGGAATTCCTGGTCGCTCAGGATTTGTTTCTGACTGAAACGGCAGCGTATGCGGATGTCTTCCTCCCAGCCACTCCCTTTGCCGAAAAGGATGGGACGTTTACGAACACCGACCGCCGCGTGCAGAGAGTGCGGGCCGCGCACCCGCCGCGCGGTCTGGCTCGCCGTGATAGCGACATCCTCTGCGACCTGGCCCTGCGCCTGGAAGCCCGGCTGGGGCGTCCGACCGCTCACTGGCAGTATTCTCACCCCTCCGAGATCTTGCGCGAGATGGCGTCGGTCAACCGCGATTACGCCGGAATCACCTACGAGCGTATCGAAAAGACCGGCTTGCAGTACCCCGTTCCAGACGAATCTCATCCCGGCACGCCGACCTTGTTCCTCGAGTCGTTCCCGCGCGGGCGCGGAAAGTTCATCCCGCTCGATTACGTCCCCTGCGCCGAGCCGCCCGATGATGAATATCCCTTCATCCTGACCACCGGGCGCGTGTTGGAACACTGGCACGGCGGCTCGATGACGCGCCACTCTGACCTGGACGAACTGTACCCCGAGGCGCGCCTCGAAATTCACCCCGCCGATGCCGAGATTCACGGCATTCGTAACGGCGACCCGGTGCGTGTCACTTCGCGGCGCGGGGAGGTGGTGCTGCGCGCCTGGGTAACGGAACGAACCTCGGTAGGCGTAGCTTTCATCCCCATGCACTTCCACGAAGCCGCTGCCAATCTGTTGACCACCGATGCGCTCGACCCGCAGGCCAAAATCCCAGAGTTCAAGGCCTGCGCGGTGCAAGTCTTCCCGTTTCGGGAGAGCAGCCTGACCAGTTCAGAGCCGCGCAGCGAGCGGGGGCGCTATTGAGGCTGGGAGTATAATCAATGCGCGTCAGTATGCGCATGGATGACCGAATGCCCACCGCCCAAAAACTTCTCACCGTCAGCAATCTATCCAAATCGTTTGGCCCAGTCGAAGCCCTGAGCGGGGTCAACTTCGACCTGGAGCCGGGCGAGGTGTTGGGCGTGGTCGGTCAGCGCGGGTCCGGCAAATCTACTTTGTTTCGGCTGTTGGGCGGGGTGTATGCTCCTAGCAGCGGCGAGATTGTCTTCGGTGGCAAGCGGTTTGGGTTTCGCGCTGCCTCGCAGGCGCGGCGCTGGGGCATAGAGAGCGCATACCAGAACCCCCAACTGGCGAATAATTTCAATGTGCTGCAAAATGTCTTTTTGGGGCGAGAATTGTGCCAGGTCGAGCGATTAAAGTTGTGGCCCAAAGAAGGCGAAATGGCAGAGTTGGCGCGTGCCTTTTTTGCCGATTTCGACATGCCGCCTGGAATCATCAACGAATACCCCGCCAACCTGTCCAACGAACAGCGGCAGTTGGTGGCAATTGCCCATGCGCTGTGCCGTCCGTGCAAATTGTTATTGCTCGATGACACCCTGGCTGCGCTCAGTTTTCGACGCCAGCAGAAACTGCTCGACCGGGTACGGGAACTGGCGGCGCAGAATGTCTCGATAATTATCAGCAGTGACGACCTGAAACATATTTTTGCTGTCACCAACCGCATTCTGGTCTTGTATCAGGGGCGGCAAGTGGCGCTGCGCGAAACCCAAAAAACCACCCCGCGCGAAGTGGTTGAATTAATTGTTGGCTCAAACCGGCAGGAGCAGGTCACGCCGGTTATTTGGGCCTTCGAGAACTACTATGCTGCCCAGCAGCAGGCCGAGGAACTGAGGCGCGCTCAGCAGGTGTTACAACAGAGTTTGAAAGAGCAGGATTCGCTCAACCGCCAGTTGATTGAACGGCTGCGCAAGCAGTTGGAATCGCTCGACCGCCTGAACCTGGCATTGCAGGAGGCCAATCGCCGCCTGATCACCGAGCGCGAGGCTGAGCGCAAAGCCCTGGCGCGTGAATTGCACGATCAGGTGATTCAGGATTTGCTCAGTTATACCTATCAGTTGGAAGATTCTGAGAATGAGGCTGGCGATGAAGGGATGCGGGCTGAACTGGCGGATATCCGCAACGGGCTTCGGCAGGTGGTGAGCGGGCTGCGCCAATTGTGCAGCGATTTGCGGCCTCCCACCATAGATAGTCATGGCCTTTCCGCGGCTATCCGCTCGCTGACGCATCAATGGTCAAAGCAAACCGGAATTAAGGTGGAGTTAGATATTGACCCGCAACTGGGCCGCCTGCCGGAAACCATCGAACTTTCAGTCTTTCGCATCATCCAGGAGGGATTGAGCAACGTCCGCAAGCATGCCAGCGGCGCGACGCTGGTTAATCTGTCGCTCCAGCGGTCGCCCACGGCCAGCCTGGTGGTGCAAATGTCGGATAACGGGCCGGGACTCGATATACCAATCAACCTGGCAGAACTTTCAGAAAAGAAACACTTTGGCCTGGTGGGAATCAGCGAACGGGTGAGTTTGTTAGGAGGAACGATACAGATAGAATCACCTGAAGGGGGCGGCGTGAGCACGCGGATTGAAATTCCCAGCCCGTATCCAACAGTGATGGTTTGACTAGGCTTCCAGGGCGTCGTTCACCAATTGGCGCACGGTGGCCGCGTCGATGTCTTTTTTGTCGAGAAAAGCGACCGCACCCGCGTTTAGGCCAATGCGCCGGAATTCGCGGTCGGGATACGCGCTGATAAGGATGATGCGCGTGGAGGGGGAAACCGCCTTGACACGGCGAGCGCATTGAATCCCATCTTCTTCCTTTAGTACAACATCAATAAAGGCCAGTTTGGGCCTGACCTGCCCGGCCAGGCGCGCCGCTTCGGCGCCATCTTCGGCTTCGTAGAGGGTGGCTGTCGGGCTGATGCGTCCCACCAGTTTTCCCAACTGCGCTCGGTAGCGGGCGTTGTCGTCTACCAGCAGAACGGCCATCATTTCAGCATGAGCCTCCATTCGCCCCTGTCCCTTTTCTTGTTCTGGTATCAGCAAAAGTTCAGGGTGGCGGCTGGCGTAGTTGTTTGCTTCCAGTCGGCTTTCTACGCCAATGGCGCGATAAAGCGCGGTGAGATGGTTTTCCACTGTTTTAATGCTCAAGTCCATCACGAGGGCGATTTTTTGATTGTTATAGCCCTGGGTGAGCAGGTAGAGCAATTCGCGCTGGCGGCGGGTGAGCGGCGAAGCCGTCTCGGTTTGATGGTGGTCCACTAGCCGGTTGACCAGGGGGTCTGAAATCCACCGTCCGCCGTTCAAAACTCGATGCACCGCCAGTTGCAGGTCTGAGAGCGGCTGGTCTTTGAGATGATAACCGTTGACGCCTGCCGAGAGCAGCCCCACCACATAGGCTTCGTCATCATAAGCGCTCACGACCAGGATTTTTAGATGCGGGTACGCGGCGCGGATTTTGTGGGCCGCCGCAACCGGCTCGAAATCAGGCATGTTGACATCCATCACCAGCAGGTCGGGGTTTAGTTGCTCTAGAGCCAGGAACAAGTCACGCCCATTTCCGGCTTCGCCGACAATCTCGATTTCAGGCAGGCTGGCCAGCGCGTCGCGCAATCCCGCGCGTATTAGGGCGTGGTCATCGGCTAACAGGGTGCGGGCAGGGGACATTCCAGTCGCTCTCTTTGCAAACCGGGGGAAATCCCCCAAAAAGTTAAGGGGAATTCCTGTGATGGAATCAAGGGGATAAGGGTTGAAGCGAAGATTAACGAATCGTTATCATTATATTGCACGCCTTTATCCGCGTAAAGAATAGGAGGTCCGGCCCGATTATATCTAACCCAGTTTCACCAATTCACCATTCAGAAATCCCCTTTTACTCAATCCTATAGGAGGAACGTCAATGTTCAAGAAGAGTTCGCTTTACGTACTGATGGCTGTCCTGTTTATCGCCGCCGCGATTCTGTCAGCGTGCGGCCAGGCCACCCCAACCCCCGCGCAGCCTGCCGCGCCCGCCCCAACCGAGGCGCCCAAGAGCAAGCTGGCAGTCGGCATTGTGCTGCCCACGAAAGATGAACCGCGCTGGATTCAGGACGAAACCCGTTTCAAAGACGCCCTGACCGCCGCCGGGTACGATGTCGAAATCCTGTTTAGCCAGGGTTCTTCGGCCAAAGAAAAAGAGAACGTCGAAGCCCTCATCACCAAGGGCGTCAAAGTTCTTATCATCTGCCCGCATGATGGCTCTGCCGCGGCTGCCGCCGCTGAAGCCG
>CAYRBO010000044.1:0-22504 GCA_964422545.1 uncultured Anaerolinea sp.
GCTATTTTTTACCCCGACAATCTGTCGGGAGTGTTACTTTTGTCTAAACGCGAGTATTTAACTTACAGATAAAAGTTCCTATCCAGATAAGTCAAAACATCAAAGCAAAAATGAAGAAAAAGAACCCAAATGATAAGAGAAGAAACCAAGTGCGACTTTCTCGGTCACTACAGAATAGAGTGCTGATTTGGGCAACATACATTGTTTGGGGAATGATTGCCATTTTTTGTTTGTGCGGCACATGGATTGGCTCTTTCAGTGTTGCATCATTACTGCTGGCGACCTCTACGCCAACATTTATGCCAGCAAATACTGTGACATCTACTTGGACATCCACATCGACATCTACTTCGATAGACACACCAGCACCAACGTTTACATCAACTTTCACGTCAACTTTTACATCATCCTCACCTCCAACATTGAGGCCGACATCTACTCGAACCTTTACACCCAAACTTACGGCAACTTTACCCCCTACAATCACTCCCAGGCCAGCAAAGCCTTCGCACCCACCCGGGGCAACGGCTCTTTGTCGAGATGGAACATATAGTTATAGCAAATCTCGCCGAGGAACCTGTTCACACCATGGCGGGGTTTGGATCTGGCTAAAATAAGAACATCGGTAACTGCCCAATCGGTAACTAATCAGGCTGATTGATTTTTCGTCTGATTCGGCAGATTGAAGCCTTTCCTCAATATAATAAAAAAAGCCCTGCAGCTTATCCAAATGATTCGGCTTTTGCCGACCTCGATGAATTGAGGCAGGGACTGCGTTGCGTCTCGCCGAAGTAAGCCGAAACGGAGATACGGTTGAGCAGTTGCCTTGAGCTTTTCAGATAAAAAAATCCCGAAGGCATGACAGCCCTTCGGGATTTTTGTTTTTGTCGGCTCTATTTACTTCTTCAGCACGGTTTCAAACACTTTTTCTTGGGCAATTGGCTTGGTGCAGAAGTACCAGTCGTGGCAGGTGACGTTTTCTTCCTTGCCATCCATACGGTCTTTGGCAACGCCGCACGAGCCAGCCGGCGGCACAATCACATCGTCGCCGGGCTGCCAGTCGGCGGGGGTGGCAATGCTGAAGGCATCAGCAGCCTGCATGGCAATCAACGCGCGATACAGTTCATCGAAGTTGCGACCCAGGCTGAGCGGGTAGTAGATGATGGCGCGGATGATGCCTTTGGGGTCAATGAAGAACACTGCCCGCACGGCTTTGGTGCTGCTTTCGCCAGGCTGAATCATGCCATATTTGCGGGCGACTTCCATTGTGATGTCTTCGATGAGCGGGAACTTTACTTCGACATTCTTCATGCCTTTGTATTCGATTTTCTCTTTGATATTGCGCAGCCAGGCGATGTGGCTGTACAGCCCGTCCACCGAAAGGCCAACCAACTTGCAATTGGCCTGAGCGAACTTGTCTTCGAGGGTGGCAAAGGTCATGAATTCCGAGGTGCAAACCGGGGTGAAATCTGCCGGGTGGCTGAAGAGAATCACCCAGCTGCCTTTGTAGTCTTCGGGGAAGTTGATTGTCCCCTGGGTGGTCACGGCGGTGAAGGCCGGGGCGGGGTCGCCGATGCGCGGCATAGGGATAACCTGAGCTTCGAGGGTGTCCATAGTTTGTTCTCCTTTTTTTGTAGATAGAACGTTCCAAAGATTTCCGAACCCTTCGGAACGATTTTTTTAACGTTGACAGGCCGGGCATAGCCCGTAATACACCATGCGCGCTCCAAGCAGTTGATAGCCCGAAGCGCGGCTGATTTCGGCCTCCAGCCCGGCTGCTTGCGGCGAGGCCAAGTCCACAATCTGATGGCAGGCAACGCACGCCAGGTTGATGTGAGGGGAGGTATTTGCGTCGAAGTGAACCGCGTCATCGCCCGCGTGACCAAGCGCGTTGACTGCGCCCAGCCCCACCAACACATCCAGCGTGTTATAGACCGTCGCCAGCGAGAGCGAGGGGTAGTGCGGCTTGAGCGATTCATAAATTTCAGCAGCGGTGGGGTGCAACTGGCTTTCGGTTAAAAAGCGGCAAATCGCAATCCGCTGCGGCGTCAGGCGCAATCCGGCTTGTTTCAGGGCAGAGGTCAGAGATTCAAGAGAGTTCATATTTGTAATAGTTATCAATTTATAATAATTATAAATTGCTTTTGCGGCATTGTCAACTATTTGTTTCAATATGCCAGGTCTATCCAGGTTTTCTTGACAGCCTGGTGAACCGTTCTAACCTTTGGTGCGTCGCATGGTTTTCTCAACGGCTGATACGATGCCTGCATATTGGCTTATTTGGTTGTTGACTTTTTGCCTGGTTTGCCGTAAGATGATGAAAACGTTTTCAGAAAACCTTTTCATCGCATGGAAATCCGCAAACGCCGCTCTGCCACCATTCTGGATGTCGCCCGGCTGGCGGGGGTCTCGCCCTCCACCATCAGCCGCGTGATGAACGGCACTGCCGCTGTCGCGCCTGATACGCAGCAGCGCGTGCGGCAGGCCATTGCTGTGCTTGGGTTTTCTCCGCACCCGGCGGCCCGGCAGCTGGTGATGAATCACGCCCGCACTATCGGCGTTTTACTGACCGAAATCAGCGGGGCTTTCTTCCAACCCATGCTGCGCGGAATCGAAGCCGGGGCGCGCGAAGCCGGGTATGACCTGCTCATTTATTGCGCTCCAAGCCCTTCGGCTGCCCGTCCGATTGGAGAACATAACACCGACGGGCTGATTATCTTCCCCGGCAGTCTCGACGATTCTGAATTGCAGCGCTATCACAAACTCGATTTTCCGGTCGTTCTGCTACACAAAACTCCCCCGTCCGATTGCCGTTTCCCGTTCGTTACAGTCGAGAACAAAAACGGCGCGCAAAAACTGGTCAGCCACCTTATCGAGGCGCACGGATGCCGCCGAATTGTGTACTTGCGCGGGCCAGAAAGTCACGAAGATTCGCTCTGGCGCGAGCGCGGCTACCGCGAGGCCCTTGAAAAACACCGCCTGCCCTTCTACCCCAGCCTGATTGCAGTCGGCGGATTCGACGAGCAGGAAGCCGCCGAGGCCATTCACCAGCTGCTGCGGGCGGGGGTTGACTTCGATGCGGTCTTTGCCGGAGATGATGACGCAGCCGTTGGGGTGATTTCTGCCCTTCAACAGGCAGGCCGGAACGTTCCGGCTGACGTGGCGGTTGTTGGCTTCGACGATGTTCCTGCCTCCCGCTTTCTCTCTCCGCCGCTTACTACGGTTCGCGCGCCCATCGAGCAGGTCGGACGCGAAGCAGTGCGGATGCTGATGGAGTGTATTCGCAAACAGCCTTGCGCGCCAGAACTTTTGCTGCCGACCGAACTGGTCATTCGGCAATCTTGTGGCTGTTCGTAAAAGTGACCAACATCTCATCAGAAAGGAGGAACCCGGAAACGTTATACTGACCCTTGCCGCGCCTTTTTAGCCGTTTTTGCCAAAGGAGAAGCAAATCATGAAAAGAAACTTTTCTATCCTATGCTTGCTTGTCATTTTCAGCCTGCTATTGGGCGCGTGCGGCCCGGCACGCGACCCAAATGCTTTGCAGGTCTGGATTGAATGGGGCGACAACCCCAAGCAAATTCAGGAACTCTTTGACAAATACACCGCCGAGACGGGCGTCAAAGTGCAGGTGACTGCTCCGGTAGATAGCGACAAAATTCTGCCCGCGCTCACCGGCTCGAACCCCCCCGATATTTTGGTGCTGAGTGGCGGCGACCTGGCAAAATCGTACTACAAAGAGGGACTCATTGATGAACTTTCCGGCGCCATTCAAGATGGCAAGATAGACATGGATGATTTCTTCCCCGCGCCCCTCTCCATGTGCCGCCAGGGAGGCTTGATTCTTTGCCTGCCCTGGGGAACTGATGCCTATGCTCTGTTCTGGAACAAAGACCTTTTCGAGGCTGCCGGGCTTGACCCCGAACGCCCACCGGCCACCATAGAAGAACTGGTTGAATTTGCCGACAAACTGACTATCGTAGATGCCAATGGCAAAATTACGCAAATGGGCTTCATTCCCAATCTGTCGTGGAGTCATACCGACCTGTATGTGCGCAATTTTGGCGGGTTCTGGTACAGCGATGACGGCACGCAATTGACCGTCAACAGCCAGCCCATGATTGACGCCCTCACCTGGCAGCAGCAATTCTTCACCAAATATGGGGCTGATAACATTCAAAAGTTTGCCTCCAGTTTTGGCGAATACGCCTCACCCGACGCCCCCTTCTACGCCGGAAAGGTTGCCATGATGGTGGAAGGCGAGTGGCAGGTTGGACCCAACTTCATCCCGGCCCTCAAGCCCGAACTGAACTACGGCGTAACGGCCTTCCCGCCGCCTGCCGCGCACCCCGAACGCGCCGGGACGATTGTCAACCAGGGAACAGTGGTCGTCATCCCAGCCGGGGCCAAAGACAAGGCCGCCTCGGCCAAACTGCTGGCCTGGATGATGCGCCCCGAAATTGTAGCCGAAGAATTTTGCTTCAACGCCAACCTGCCCACCAGCAAAAAAGCCGCCGAAGCACAGTGCTTCAAAGATTTGGGGCCTAAATTCCAGGTCTTTGTAGAACTGATGGCCAGCCCGAATGCGTTTGCCATCATCACCTCGCCCATCTCGCTGGAATTGAACGACGCATTGGGCGCGGCGGAGGAGCGCATTTTGCTCAAAGGCGCCGACCCCAAAACCGAGCTGGATGCCATTCAGGCTGAGTTTGAACCCAAACTGAAGGAAGCCCTGGGCAAATAGCCATTCAGATAGGCGGTCTCGAACGCGCCCAACCGGGCAAACTGTGAGTCCGCCTGTCTCTTAAAACATGGAGCGCAACCCATGCAAGACTTTCATCGGCCTGTCCATTTGAGGTTGCCGTTTAAGCCGCCAGCGCTGCCGCGTTGGACCAAACGGGAAACGGATAGTTTTCGGCTCGGAATGCTCTTCCTGACGCCCTGGCTGATTGGCTTTTTTGCGTTCACCCTTTACCCCATGCTGGCGTCGCTTTATTACAGTTTCACTATTTACCATGCGCGCCGCGCGCCCGAATGGGTTGGCCTGCAAAATTACATTCAACTTTTTCAAGACGAAAAATTCTACATCGCCCTCAACAACACCCTCTATATGGTCGTCATCGCCGTGCCGCTGGGGTTGTTTGCGTCTTTTGTATGCGCCGTGCTGCTCAACCTGAAAGTGCGCGGGCAGGCTTTTTACCGCGTGGTGTATTTTTTGCCTTCTATTGTGCCAACGGTTGCGGGCACCATCCTCTTCCTGTGGCTGCTCAACCCGCAGGTGGGACTGGTCAACACCCTGCTGGCAAAAATTGGCATCGAAGGCCCTAACTGGATGGCCGACCCCAACTGGGCCAAACCTGGCCTCATTCTGCTGGGGCTGTGGGGCATGGGCGGCACCATCGTCATCTACCTTTCCGGCTTGCAGGACGTGCCACAAAGCCTGATTGAAGCCGCCGAGTTAGACGGCGCCAACTGGCTGCAACGACTGTGGTACATCACTATTCCGATGGTTTCGCCCATCACGCTCTTCAACCTGATTACCGGCATGATTGGCATGTTTCAATACTTTGCGCAGGCCTACGTCATCGGCGGCGGGGGTAACCTGGGGCGTCCGCTCAATTCCACGCTGTTTTACAGCGTGTATTTGTATCAAAACGCCTTCCTGTTCTTGAAGATGGGCTACGCCTCGGCTATGGCCTGGATTTTGTTCCTCATCATTTTGCTGTTGACGATTCTTCTGCTGAAAGTCAGTGACCGATTTACCTACTACGCTGGCTGACCGAATGGCGAATCTCACCTTTTCGACCCCCGGCACAAGCTTTTCTCCCGCTACCGAGCAGGATGCGCACGCCAGGCGGCGTAACCGCCAAATGCGGGGCTGGCTGCTATCCACTCTTAGCCATGCCCTGCTGCTCTTCGTCGGCTCGTTCTTTGCCGTGCCGTTCATTTGGATGGTGCTGACCGCCTTCAAATCAGACCAGGATGTCTTTCGCACGCCGCCGCGCTGGCTGCCGCATGACGTGGCGCGGGTCGAAATCAACGGGCAGGCATACCCGCTCTACAACGTCAAAACGCCGGAAGGAATGCGTCAATATGCCGCGCTCAAAATTGAAAGCGGCATGGCAGATTTTGTGGACCCCGCCAACCCCGGCGTCATCATCCCCATCAAACTACAACAGGGCGCCGAGCGCATGGCCGAACCGGTGGAGCAAATTTCATTTCGCTGGCAAAATTTCCCCGAAGCCATGAACCGCGGCAGCCGCCCTGGGGTGGGCGCAAGTTTTTGGGTGTACTTCCGCAACAGCCTCATCATCGCCTTTTTTACCATCCTCGGCACGCTGCTCTCGAATACCCCGGTAGCCTATGCCTTTGCCCGTCTGAAATTCCCTGGGCGCGACTTGTTGTTCATCCTCATCCTTTCCACCATGATGCTGCCCTACCAGGTGACAATGATTCCCATCTACCTGTTTTTCAACAACGTGTTGGGCTGGGGTGATACATTTCTACCGCTTATCGTCCCGGCGTTTTTTGCCAACGCCTGGGATGTCTTTCTGCTGCGTCAGTTTTTCAAAACCATTCCCGAAGAAATGTGCGATGCCGCCCGCGTAGATGGCGCGAGTGAGTGGCAGATTTTTACTCAAATCGTCCTGCCGCTTTCTACGCCCGTGCTTGCTACTATTACCGTCTTTACCTTCCTTTACGCCTGGAACGATTTTACCGGGCCGCTTTTGTTCCTCAACAGCCCGCGCAACTTCACCATGGCGCTGGGTTTGCAGGATTTTCAGGGGCAAAACATCATCATCTGGAATCAACTGATGGCGGCAGCCACCGTCTTTACCATTCCCATCATCATTGCCTTCTTCTTCGCGCAAAAGACCTTCATTCAGGGCATCAAACTGACGGGGTCGAAGGAGTAGGTCATAGAAAGCGAATTTGGCAGCGGATGGTGAAACAAATAAACGGATGAAGGCGGATGAAAACGGATAGAAGCGGGTTCTAAAGCGGCTAAACAGGTACATGTAGATAGAGACACACAAAGCACAGACCTTAACACCTGCCACCTGCTACCTGCCACCTGATACCTGATACCTAATACCTGCCACCTGCTACCTGATACCTAATACCTGCCACCTGCTACCTGCCACCCGCCACCTGCCACCTGACACCTGGAACCTAAAACATGACACCCAAACATAAATTCCCTCATAACTTCCTCTGGGGCGCGGCCACCGCGTCTTACCAAATCGAAGGCGCCTGGAACGAAGACGGCAAAGGCGAATCGATTTGGGACCGCTTCAGTCACACGCCTGGCAAAATCAAAAACGGCGATACCGGCGATGTGGCTTGCGACCACTATCACCGCTGGCGTGAAGACATCGCCCTCATGCGCCAACTCGGACTCAAGGCCTACCGCTTTTCGGTCTCGTGGCCGCGCGTTTTGCCCGATGGTTTTGGGCGCCTCAACCCGAAGGGGCTGGATTTTTACGACCGACTGGTAGATGGTTTATGCGCCGCCAACATCGAACCCTTCCTCACCCTGCACCACTGGGATTATCCCCAATCGCTTTATGAGAAGGGCGGCTGGACGGAGCGCGACAACCTGCCTTATTTTGCCGATTACGCCGCTCTTCTCGCCAAACGGCTGGGCGACCGCGTTCGCTTTTGGGCCACCTTCAACGAGCCGGGCGTCATTGCCTGGGATGGCTACGTCAGCGGCGAACATGCGCCCGGCGAGCAAGACCCGCTCAAGGCGCGGCAGGTTGCGCATCATCTGATGGTGGCGCACGGGTTGGCGGTTCAGGCCCTGCGGGGTACTCAACCGTCACTCCAGGTGGGCATTGTCCTCAATCAATGGATGGCCGACGCCGCCGATGATTCACCGGAGGCAGTTCAACGCGCTGAGCAGGCCTGGAATACGGGTGAAACCACCTTCCTGCACCCCATTTTCAAAGGTCATTATCACCCCGCGCAGGTGGAATGGATGGGCGGCCTGCCCCTCATGCGCCCCGGCGACATGGCGCTCATCAGTCAAAAACTCGACTTTTTGGGAATTAATTTCTACTCGCGCAGCCTGCATGGCGCGCAAGGACACATTGAGCATGTCGAAGGCTCGGAATATACCGAAATGGGCTGGGAAGTGTGCGCCCCGGCCCTGCGCCGCCTCTTGAACAAAATTAACCGCGAATACCACCTGCCGCCCATCTACATTACCGAGAATGGCGCAGCCTTCGCTGATGAAGTCTCTCCCGATGGCAAAGTTCACGACCCGCGCCGCATCAATTACCTGAAGCAGCACTTCATTCAGGCCCGCCTCGCCATGCAAGATGGCGTGGACCTGCGCGGCTACTTCGTTTGGTCCCTGCTCGATAACTTTGAGTGGGCGCACGGCTTTAGCAAACGCTTTGGGCTGATTCATGTTGATTACGCCACCCAAAAACGCACCATCAAAGATTCGGGCAAGTGGTATGCGGAAGTAATACGTGATAATGAAGTAAGTGCGTGATGAGTAAAACCACCGCTTGAAATTTGAACCAGGCAACGAGAAATAGGCGAATGAATAAAATTCCCAACCTGCCAGTTGTTCAGATGATGCCCTTCGCCGCAATCGAAGAGAAGCGCGAAGTCTTGCTCGTCACCTCTGCGCCCGCGTGGAACGCTGTAAAAGATTCTCTGCGTGGTTTGAACATTGGCGCGATTGTAGAAGTCACCGAAGCCACTACCCGGCATTGGGACTCACTCGTCCCCCCTCACTCGCCGCCCGAAGTCGTGTACTCCGTCGGCGGCGGCCTGGCGGCAGACGCAGCCAAATACATCGCCGCCAAGATGAGCCTGCCGCTCGTCGTTCTGCCAACGGCCCTTTCGGTAGATGCCTTTCTCACTGCTGCCTCAGGTATCCGTCAGCATTCCTCATCTCCCCCTGAGAGAGGGGCTGGGGGTGAGGACGTTTTCCCCTCTCCCTTTGGGAGAGGGGCTGGGGTGAGGGACACTTGCGTCTACTACCTCGAAACCAAAGTCCCCGACATCCTCCTCCTCGACCTGGAAACCATCGCCAAAGCCCCAGCCTCCATCCGCGCCGCCGGGATTACAGATGTGCTCTCAATTGCCACCGGCTGTTGGGACTGGCAATTTGCCCACCAACAGGGCAAAAACCCACCAGGGATGGAATTCCTGCCCTGGGTGTACGATAACGCCCAATCCATTCTGCGCGGCGCGCTCGATTGCGCTGAAGCGGCAGGGCGCGGCGATAAAGATGGACTGAAAACTTTGTATCACTGTCTGGCAATGGAAGTGCAGTTGTGCAATCAAATCGGCCACTCTCGCCCCGAAGAGGGCAGCGAGCATTACTTTGCCTACGCCATCGAAAACGAAATGGGGCATGGGCTTCCGCATGGCGACCTGGTGGGGCCTGCTATTTTGTTGATTGCCAGGCTGCAAGGGCAAAACACCGCCCCGCTGGAAAAAGCCCTCAAGGCTTGCCGCGTCCCGCTGAATAACATTTCACCTGACCTGATAGACCGCACATTGAAACTCTTGCCCGCCTATTGCCAAAGGCACAATCTCGCCTTTGGCATTGCCCATACGCTTTCGCTGCCCCCTTTTCCGCTGGGAGAAGGGTAAAGTGATTGAAAGGAGACCCAATGAAACTTGCTTTTGCCGGCACGGGCTACATCAATAAAGTTCACGCGCAGGCAGCGCGCAATTTAGGGCTGGAATTGGCCGCTGTTGTAAATTACAAACCCGACTCGAGGCTGGAGTTTGGCAAACGCTTTGGCATTGCGCGCCAATATGAAACCGTAGAAGCGCTGTTGAAAGATGGCGGAGTGGACGCGCTGGTCATCGGCACGCCCAATTATATGCACGCCCCGCAGGCCATTGACGCGCTCCGGGCGGGCGTGCATGTGATGGTCGAGAAGCCGATGGCGATGAACGCCGCTGAAGCCGAACAGATGTGCCAGGCTGCTAAACAATCGGGCGCGCTGCTGATGGTGGCGCACTGCTGGCGCTTCGACCCCGATGTACTGTGGCTGAAAGAACAATCTGCCAGGCTGGGGCGCATCCTGCGCACCAAAGGCTACGGGGTGCATGTTCACTGGGGGCCAGGCGGCTGGTTTACGCAAAAGAAATTCGCGGGCGGCGGGGCAATGGCCGATATGGGCATTCATGCCCTCGATACCGCGCGCTTTTTACTTGGCGACCCGCAGCCTGTTTCGGTCTATGCCAAAATGGGAACGTATTACAAAAATTTCGACGTGGATGACACAGGCCTGCTCATCGTCGAATGGGACAATGGCGCGGTCTCTTACATCGAATCGGGCTGGTGGCAGCCACATGCCGATGGCCCCGAAGCAGCCACGCAGTTGTATGGCACGGCGGGATTCGGTCAGCTATTTCCGACACTGCTTGAGTTGCCGAATAAAAAAGAAGAAAGAATCGAGGTGGTCAAATCGGGTTTCAAATTTCCGCGCAAAGAGCATTGCCCGCAAAGTTTGTATGATGCCCAGTTGAAATATTTTGTTGAGTGCATCGAGAAAAAACAAACGCCTATCCCCGGCGGGCGGGAAGGGTGGGTGAACATGAAAATTGTGGACGCGGCCTATCAATCTGCCCAAATCGGGCAGGCCATAAAATTGACAATGGAGTAACCCATGAGCGCAGAAAGCACCCTCCTTCCCGAAATTCCTACCAGCCGCAAGACGCGCCTGATGTACGCGCTGATGAGCCTGGGCGTCTCGACGCCGGTAGAAACGGTCATCGCCTTCATCATGTATTTCATTGTGGATATTAAAAACCTGCCTGCCGCCTGGTTTGCCTCGTTTTGGGCGGTGTACACGCTCTACAATGCCTTCAACAACCCGGCGCTCGGCTATCTCTCCGACCGCACCCGCTCACGCTGGGGCCGCCGCCGTCCTTACGTTCTGTTTAGCGGGCTACCGTATGTGCTGACGTTTATCCTGCTCTTCAGCGTGCCGTTCGATGGCCGCGATAACCCGGCTGCCCTGCTGCTCTATTTTGGATTCATGATTATCCTCTGGGAGGGGTTATACACTGCCCTCGCTACCGGCTATTATGGCCTGCTGCCTGAGATGTTTGGCTCGTATGAAGAACGCACTGACGTAGCAGCGCAGATGAACATCTTTCAGACCATTGGCCTGATACTCTCCTCGGTCGTCCCGCCCCTGCTCTGGAACGTATTTGGCTGGCCGGGCATGGCGCTGGCGTTGGGCGTCCTCTCGCTCGTGCCGCTGTATGCCGGCTACCGCTTCCTGTTTGAGCGCCCCGACCTGATAACCGACACCGCCTTCCCCTTCTGGCAGGCCATGAAGCACACCTTTGCCAACCGCAGCTTCCTCACCGCCGCCGGGGCGCAAACCATGCGCTTTGTTGGCACCGGCGTTTTGCAGACCGGCATCCCCTTTTACCTGAAGTACAGTCTTAAGGTCAGCGACAGCATGTTCAGTGTCATCTTTGGGATTGCCTTCCTGGTTGCCATGCTCTCGCTTTACCCCTGGCGCAACTGGGTGGCAAACAAACTGGATACGCGCCGCACCCTCATGCTGGCAAACTTGTGCATGATTGCAGGCATCGTGCCGCTTAGTTTTAGCCCCTCCCTGCCGTTCACGCTGGCGGCAGCGGTGGTGATTGGCGTAGGCGTGGGCGGCCTGGTGCTGATGGGCGACATCCTCATCGCCGAGGTGATTGACGAAGATGAAGCCCGCACCGGGCATCAGCGCGCGGGCGCCTATTTTGGCATGAGCGGCTTCCTCATCACGCTCAGCGGCCTGCTCACCTCCAGCATCTTTGGCCTCATGCTGCCCGCTTTTGGCTACGATACCCTGCTCGAAGTCCAGCCGCCGACGGTAGATTTGGGCTTCCGCCTGTACCTCAGCATCCCCACCACGCTTGGGTTTGGGCTGGCGATTTTCCTGCTCTGGCTCTATCCCTTGCACGGTCAGCGGCTGACCGAAGTGCGTGAAAAACTGGCCCAAAAACGGGCCGGGCAGGGCGCGGCGTGAAGCAGATTTTTTCTCCCCACCGCATCTGCCCCATCGGCGCGCATGTTGACCACCAGGGCGGCCTGACGCTGGGGCGCACCCTGGCCCTCGGCACCACGCTCGAATATGAACCGCTCGATTTACCAGAAATCCACCTGGCCAGCGCGCAGTTCGGCGAAACGCGCTTTTTGCTCGGCGAGGCCATAGAGAAAACCGACTGGGCGCGCTATGCCCGCGCCGCCGCGCTGGTGCTGGGTGAGCGGTTGAAGCGTGGAATGCGCGCCAGAGTGGATGGCCCGTCCAAGCCGCTCCTGCCAGTGGATGGCCGCCCCATGCTCGATTACGTCTTGCGCGCAGTGAAACAAGCCGGGGTCGAGCGCGTCTGCCTGGTCACCAATCATCTCGAAGAACAGATTTTCGAGTACGTTGGCAGCGGCGCGTGCTGGGGCGTCGAAGTTTGCTTTGCCCATCAGGCCGCCCTGCGTGGCAATGGCGATGCGCTCTTGAGCGTTCCGCCCGATTGGCGGCGCGATGAGCCGCTGCTGGTGGCCGCCACCGATTACGCGCTGGACGAACATGCACTCCTCGAACTGGTTCAGGCGCAAGAGAGCCGCCGCGCCGCGATTGTGATGAGCCTGAAAGAATGCCCCCCCAAGAACTTGCGGCGCGTTCGACGGTTCAGGTTGGCTCCGATGGGCGCGTGCGGCGCATCATCGAGAAACCCCGGCCCGAAGAAATCCTCAGTCCCTATGCTGCTTCCATTTTGTTCATCTTGCCGCCCCAAATTTGGCACTACCTGGCCCGCACGCCGCCCTCGCCGCGCGGAGAAATTGAAATGCAGGCCGCCATAGACGCCATGATTCAAGATGGATACCCCGCCTTTGGCGTGCTGCAGCCCGCGCCGCGCGAATGGACACCCCCGCAAGAAGGAGAACTCAACCCATGAACGTTGGTTACGCCCAAACTGTCATCACCCCCTCGCTCGACCGTCCCGTGTACCTGGCCGGGTTTGGCCGCAACCGCCGCGCCGAGACGGTTCACGATGACCTGTATGCCCGCGCTCTGGCCGTTTCGGATGGGCAGACCACCCTGGTCTTGTGCGCCCTAGACCTGATTGGCTTCTTCCGACCGCATGTGTACGATGTGATAGCCAGGGTCAACCGTCCCGATGTCCATATCGTCATCGCCAGCACCCATACCCATCACGGGCCGGATACGATGGGCTTGTGGGGGCCAGATTGGAAGACGCGCGGCGTGGATGAAGTCTATTTCGAGACTGTGAAGACGCGCATTGCCCAGACCATCTCGAACGCGCTGGCCGCGCTGAAGCCTGCTTCCGTTAAATGGGCTTCGGTTCACGTCCCGGGCGTTGCCAAAAATGCCCGCGACCCCGAAATTGTGGATGATGAACTCACTCTTTTTCAATTTCTGAACACTGAACACTGTCCACTGATTACTGTTTACAACTTCCCCTGTCACCCCGAAGTGTTGTGGGACGGCAACCCGCATATCACATCAGATTACGTTCATTACTTGCGCGAAGAAGTGGAGCGGCAAACCGGCGCGCCTTGCATTTTCTTTAGCGCAGGGCTGGGTGGCATGATGACGCCCGATGTGAAAGACCACTCCTTCTCTGAAGCCGAAGCGATGGGCCGCATGCTGGCCGAAGCCGGACTGAAGGCGCTGGGCGCGATCAGCATTGAACAATCAGCGCTTATCCACATCCAGAAAAAAGAGATTCGGCCCCAACTGACCAACCCGCTCTATAAACTGGCATTCTGGATGGAAGTGCTGCCCGATGTGCGTGAGGGTGGCTGCGTGACGACCGAAGTCAACCTGATACGAATCGGCGGCCTGTGGCTGGCAACGGTCCCCGGCGAACTGTTGCCCAAACTGGGGCTGGCCCTCAAAGCCCGTTTGCGCGAATCTGGCGCGAGCGTGGCCGGAATCATCGGCCTGGCAAATGACGAACTGGGCTACATTCTGCCCGCCGAAGATTTCAAATACCCCCTCAACCCCTTCTGGCCCGGCAATCACTACGAAGAGACCAATTCCATCGGCAAAGAGATTGGGCCAAAGGTCATCGAAGCCCTGCAAGGATTGTTATGACCAAAATCACCCTTATCGGAGGCGGGTCGTATTCGTGGGGGCCTACCTTTCTGCGCGACCTGTTCATCACGCCCGAACTGACCGGCGCAACCATCACCCTGCACGATATTTCGGCGGAGCGCATGGGCCTGGTCTATCGCCTGGCGCGCAAAATGCTCGATGATTTTCGTCTCGATTTCCGATTGGAGCAGACCCTCTCCCTGGATGAAGCCCTGACCGGCGCGGATTTCGTCATCCTGACCATCACCACCGGCGGGTTGGAGGCCATGCGCCGCGACCTGGAAATTCCAGCCCGCTACGGCATTCAACAGACGGTAGGCGATACCACCGGCCCCGGCGGGTTGGCGCGCGCCCTGCGCAACATCCCCGTCGTGGTCAAGGTTGCCCAAAAAGTGAATGAACTCTGCCCCGAAGCCCTCTTCTTGAACTATACCAACCCGATGACCACCCTGACGCGCGCCCTGTGCCTGACTCGCAGCGCGCCAAACCGCACGGTTGGGTTGTGCCACGAATATCTTGGCGCGCGCCACAAACTGGCCGAATTGTTTGGCGTTGCGCCAGAGCAAATTCAGGCGCGTGTGGCGGGTGTCAATCATCTCATTTGGATAACCGATTTGTATGCCGCTGGCCGCCGGGTGTGGCATGAACTCCCAACCCTTGCCGAAAGAATCCTGAACGGCGAAATCGTTGTGGATGAAGATGATTCTTCCGTTTTTGCCGACCATGCACGGGTCAAGGCAGCGCTTTTTCAGGTGTATGGCGCGCTTCCGGCGGCAGGAGACCGGCACATTGCCGAATTTTTCCCGCACTTCATCCACGAGTCTACCCGCTGGGGCGCGGATTACGGCCTGCGCCTGACACGCATCGAAGACCGGTACGCGATGGAAGCCGAAGCCAAAGCCCGCATAGAAGCCGTCCTGCGCGGCGACCTGCCGCTGATGCCGTTCATGCAACGGGCCTCAGACGAGGCTGCCCACCAGATTATCCGCTCTGTGCTGCGAGGCGAGCCATATGTGGGCATCATGAACCTGCCTAACGCAGGGCAGATTTCCAACCTGTCCCACAATGCAGTGGTCGAAACCTTCGGCATCATAGACCAGACGGGCGCGCATGGTCTGGCCTTTGGCGAAGTCCCGGCTGGCATTCAGAATGTCCTCGAACATCATATCTGCCAACAGGAGATGACCGTCCAGGCCGCCTTGACGGGTGATATCAGCCTGGCTTTGCAAGTCTTGCTCAATGACCCGCTCTCCAGCCGCCTGACTCTGCCGCAAGCGCGGGAATTGCTGAAAGAAATCCAATAATCAGTATTCAGTGTGCGGCATCCCGTATCGTGTTTGGAATGAATAGCGTCACTGCCTATCCCCTCACCCCTAGCCCCTCTCCCAAAGGGAGAGGGGGAAAACGAGGATGATTTTGTCGCTTTCGGCAAAAAGTCACCAAATTACTCAAAGGAGTCTGCCATGTCTGAACTTGCTCTTCTGGGCGGGCCGAAAACCCGCTCTGAACCTTACCCCGCCTGGCCTGTGTGGGATGAACGCGATATTCAGGCCGTGACCGAGGTCATTCGCAGCGGGCGCTGGGGCGGCTATCCCTACCCCGGCCCTAAAACGGCGGAACTCGCCAAAAAATTTGCCGAATTACAGGGCGGCGGCTACGCCGTCCCGATGGCAAACGGCACGGTGACAATGGAAGTGGCCTTGCGCGCCGCCGGTATTGGCTGGGGAGATGAAGTCATCGTGCCGGCTTACACCTTTCAGGCCACCGCTTCTGCTCCCATGTCAGCCGGAGCAATTCCGGTCATTGTGGATGTAGACCCCAACAATTACTGTTTCGACCCGCGCGCAGCCGAAAAAGCCATTACGCCCAAAACCAGGGCCATCATTCCGGTTCACCTCGGCCATCAGATGGCTGATATGGACGCCATCCTTGCATTGGCCGAAAAGCACAATCTGGTCGTCATCGAAGATTGCGCGCATGCGCACGGCGCAAAATGGCGCGGTCAGGGCGCCGGAACGCTTGGGCATTTTGGCTCATTCTCGCTGCAATCGTCTAAAACTTTAACCAGCGGCGAGGGCGGCATTTTGCTATGTAAAACGCCCGAACTGGCTGCCAAAGCCGCCAGCATCATTGACTGCGGCAGGCCGCACGCCCTGGGCGGCGGGCCAGAAGATGACTCGCAGGAATATCAGACAGGCGGCAACTTCCGCCTGAGCGAATTGCAGGCCGCCCTGGCTCTGGTGGGCCTGGAACGCTTCCCTGAACAGGCTCGCCAGCGCGAAGAGATGGCCGCCTACATGGACGAAGCCCTGAGCGAAATCCCCGGCGTGCGCGTGCTGCCGCGCGATGAGCGTCACACCACCCGCTCGTTTTACCGTTATATCTTCGCCATTCGCCCCGAAGAGTTTGGCGTGGAGCATGATGTGCTGTGCGCCGCGCTCGACGCGGAGGGGATTGATTGCTGGGTCGGCTACGAGGCCATGCACCGTTACAGCCTGTTTCAGCCGCAAAAATCCAAACTGGCCGTGCCAAATGCCTTCCCAGAATATTTCGACTTCCAAAACATGCGCCTGCCCGAAGCCGAACGCGCTTGTCAGCGCGAAGCCGTCTGGCTGGATGAATCCATTTTCCGCGCTGGGCGGCAGGGGGTGGAGGACGCGGTGGCTGCAATCAAGAAAATCCGTGAACATGCCGCCGAACTGCGCCAGGCCGCTGAGGCGTTTCGGGCAGAGTGATACAATCAGGGCATGGGCACCCTATATCTCGTCGCTACGCCAATTGGCAACCTGCAAGACCTGTCGCCTCGCGCAATTCGCATTTTGCGCGAGGCGCGCCTGATTGCCGCCGAAGATACCCGCCACACCCGCGCCCTCTTGGCGCATTTTGACATTCACACCCCGCTTACCAGTTACTTCGAGCATAACAAACTCGCCAAATTGGATAGAATTCTGGCCGAGCTTTCTCAGGGAGATGTCGCCCTGGTGTCGGATGCCGGTACACCGGCGATTAACGACCCCGGTTATGAACTTGTGAGAGCAGCATTGGACGTGGGCCACGCTGTCAGCCCGGTGCCGGGTCCCTCGGCGCCGATTGCTGCCCTGGCCGCTTCTGGCCTGCCAACCGACCGCTTCCTGTACCTGGGTTATTTGCCGCGCAAGGGGGTGGAGCGGAAATCTTTCCTGGCGCAAGTTGCCAATTTGCCCTATACGCTCATCTTCTTTGAGACTCCGCACCGGCTGTTGGAATCGCTCGAGGACCTGGAATCTGTCTTGGGCGACCGCCCGATGTGCGCCGCGCGGGAGATTTCTAAAATCCACGAAGAGTTCGTTCGCGGGCGAATCAGCCAGGCGCGCGCTCATTTTACGGAAGCACAACCCAGAGGGGAGTTCGTGCTGGTGGTCGGTGGTCAGGTTTCGGCGGGCAGCCCGGTTTGGGAGCGGGAAACGCTCCTCGCCGCCATCCAAAAAGAAAAAGCAGCCGGTAAGAAAGCCCGCGAAATTGCCGCCGCGCTGGCTGCGCCTTCGGGCTGGCCGAAACGGGAAATTTATGCTCTGGTGGTGGAGAGTCAATAACTGATTTCTTGTTTAGCGTTGGTTTGATGGGGAAAATTAGGAAACCTTCAGCGCAATTTAATCGTATATTCAATTGACGATTTTGATTCGTTGTATAATATTTTTGACGGAAAGCCCCATGTTACTTGTGGGGTGGAGGCCTACCATGGAATTCCTGCTCGACGCAAACGTAGCCTATGTTTTGTTGGTTGTTGGCATGTTACTGGCGTTGATGTCACTGCTGACACCTGGGACAGGTTTGTTTGAAATCAGCGCGCTGTTTGCGCTGGTGCTGGCTGGGTATGGCGCGTATAACCTGGGACTGAATGCCTGGGCGCTGGTGCCGCTGGCTTTGGCGGTTGTGCCTTTTTTGTACGCAACCCGCTTACCGAAGTGGCGAACCGTGCTTTTGGTCGCGACTATCCTGCTGGTAATGGGTGGCTCTATCCTGCTGTTCCCTGGCGAAGATGGCAGCCTGATTGGCGTCAACCCCATGTTGGCCGGGTTCGTTTCGCTGGTTGCGAGCGGCCTGCTGTGGCTATTCGTCGAACGCACGCTGGCTGTAATGACCAGCCCAACCGCGCATGGTGCGCATCATCTCATCGGACAAATCGGCGAGGCGCGCACGGACATCAACGACGAAGGTTCGGTGCAAGTCAGCAGTGAGTTATGGTCTGCAAGAAGTTCAACTCCCATTCCGGCAGGCAGCAAGGTGCGCGTTGTCGGCAAGGAGGGGTTGGTGTTAATCGTCGAAAGTGCAACTTAAATCAAAAAGGAGAGAAAACATGGACGGTGTACTCACTACGACACTTTGCCTGATTGGCTTTGTCGTCATCCTGTTGCTGGTCTTCCTGGCCAATGCCATTCGGATTGTGCCAGAATACCAACGCCTGGTCGTGTTTCGTTTAGGGCGCGTGTTAGACAAGCCCAAAGGCCCTGGCCTTATCCTGCTCATCCCGGTCTTGGACCGCGCCATCAGAGTCGATTTGCGCGAACAGGTGCGCGAAATCCCGCACCAGACCGCCATCACCAAAGACAACGCCGGCATTCAGGTCGATTTCATCTGGTACTACAAGGTCATCGACCCGGCGGAATCCGTTTTGAAGGTCGGCAACTTTGAACTCGCCGCCCAGGGCATGGCAACCACCACTCTGCGCGCCGTTATCGGTGGAATCAACCTGGACGATGTGCTTTCGCAGCGTGAGCATATCAACATTACCCTGCGCACCAAGCTGGACGAAGTGACCGAGCGCTGGGGCGTCAAAGTGACCAACGTCGAAATCCGCGAAATCATCCCGCCGCGCGAAATCCAGGAGTCGATGAACAAGCAGATGTCTGCCGAGCGCATCCGCCGCGCCGTTGTGACCGAATCGACCGGCACGCGCGAGGCCGCCATCAACGTGGCCGAAGGCGAAAAGCAGGCTGCCATTCTCAAGGCCGAAGGCCAGAAGCAGGCCGCCATTCTTTCGGCGCAGGGCGAAAAGGAAGCTCAACTGCTGCGCGCCGAGGGCTTTGCCTCTGCCCTGGAGCGAATTTACGCAGTTGCCCAAACGGTCGACCAGAAGACCATGACCCTGCAATACTTCGAGACGCTGAAGGAAATGGGCATGAGTCCATCCACGAAGTACATCTTCCCAATGGAATTCACCAGCATGTTGGAGAATTTCACGAAGGGCAACAAGTAAGTGAGAATCAGGTACAATGGAAGCCTCCCGAAACCGGGAGGCTTTTCTTATTCTCTGTGAAAGCGTCCCGAAGGTTGCTCAAGGTGACATAAATCGCCTTAAAAAACCTTCGGGACGGTATATGAAACTTTCGAAATGGATATCCACCCTGCCAACCTTTTCGACTTGAACGCGCTGCGGCATGTAGAATCTGTCTGTTTCCCGAAGGATGCCTGGCCGCTGCTGGACCTGGTCGCCGTGCTGACCTTTCCGGGCGTGGTGCGGCTCAAGGGCGTCGAAGCAGGCCAGATGATTGCCTTCATCGCTGGCGACCCGCGTCCGGGTGAGGGTTTTTCTTGGATTGCCACGCTGGGCGTCCTGCCCGCCTACCGCGGCCTGGGATATGGGCGAGCGCTGCTGGAAGCCTGCGAGCGGCTGCTACCCACGCGCCGCATTCGCCTGAGCGTGCGTTCGAGCAACGAGGAAGCCATCCGCCTGTACAAAAATGCCGGGTATTTCGCCATCGACCGCTGGGGACGCTATTACAACGATGGAGAAGACGCCCTGGTCATGGAAAAGACCCGCTAACCGTCCATCCCAGTTATAATCGTCGCCATGAAATCATCTCTGCCCGCCCCTGTTTGGGTGGATACTCCCGATGGGTTGCGCCAGATGTGCGCCAGCCTGCGGCGCCAGCCGCGCATTGCCATCGACACCGAAGCCAATTCTCTGTACGCCTTCCGCGAACAGGTCTGCCTGATTCAATTTTCCATTCCCGACGCCGATTACCTGCTCGACCCGCTCACCCTGCACGACCTGACGCCCCTGGCCGATATTTTTAGCAGCCCGGCCATCGAAAAAGTGTTCCACGCAGCCGAGTATGACCTGCTTGGTTTGCAGCGCGATTATGGGTTCACCTTTACGAATATTTTTGATACCATGCTCGCCGCGCGGATTTTGGGGTACAAACAACTGGGATTAGGCAGCCTGCTGGCTGAAAAATTCCAGGTGGAAATAGACAAACGTTTTCAGAAAGCCGACTGGGGCGCGCGCCCCTTGCCCCCCGGCCTGGTAGATTATGCCCGGCTCGATACCCATTATCTGCTGGAACTGCGCGACGTTTTGGAGAACGAACTGCGCGAACGGGAACGGCTCGACCTGGCGCGCGAGGATTTTCAACGCAGCTGCTACGTCACCAACGGCAGCAAGCAGGTCAAGGAGCGCTGGGAGCGCATTGACGGCCAGCAAGACCTGACCCCGCGCGGGCGCACCATCTTGAACGAACTGTGTCTCAGCCGCGAAAAACTGGCTGAGCGGCTCAAACGTCCGTTGTTCAAAGTCCTGAACGACCATGCCCTGCTCAAACTGGCCCAGGCCGAACCAGATTCCATCGACGCGCTCAAGGCGGCAGGACTGAGCGACCGCCAAATCGACCGTTTCGGGCGGGCCATGCTGGAAGCAATCCAACGCGGGCAAACCGCCCCGCTGGTTAAGCCGACCGAAACCGAAAAACCCTCCAATGCCATCCTGAACCGGCTGAATAAGTTGAAAAACTGGCGCAAGAAAAAAGCAGAGGAACTGGGCGTGGAGTCGGACATTGTGCTGCCGCGCGTTTACCTGATGCCGCTCGCCGAACACAACCCGCGCACGTTGGAAGCCCTCTCGGCTGTGATGAGCGACTCTCCCTGGCGGGTGAGGCAGTTTGGGGCAGAAATTCTGAAATCGCTGGGCGTAAAACCCGGTTAAAGTCAGGCAGTCTGCGCATTCAATTGAATTTCCGCTTATCATTTCTGCCAAAAGGCTGTATAATTCCGTGCCGCGCGGTAACCCGGAGAGATGCCAGAGTGGTTGAATGGGACGGTCTCGAAAACCGTTGTGGGCCTCGTGTCCACCGTGGGTTCGAATCCCACTCTCTCCGCCAATCCAAACATCCCATGCCAAGAGCATGGGATGTTTGTTATACTCTGATTGCGATATAAACTATCTGAAAATTATTGGTACTTGCCTGTAACAAAAAAGGTTTGATGATGAAAATTTACTCGTATAGCGAACGTTATAAGAAACTTTTGCTTGCCGTTTTGATTGGCCTTTTCCTGTCAGCCTGCCAGGCTGCGCCCCCGGCTACGCCGGAAACTGTCCTGCCGACTGCAATCGCCGTTACTCTGCCGCCGACCCCCATCCTTACATCCACCCCCAATCCGCCTACATCCATCCCAATCCTGGTTCCCACAGCCACGCCCATCCCGCACCCGATGAGCATCGCGGCTCTGCGGACAGGTTCTTACCCCGGCAGTGAAATTGTCATCGAACGTGAACTGGAACGCGGCGCAAATTACCGCCGCTACTATGCCTACTATCTCTCCGAAGGGTTGAAAATCTACGCCCTGCTGACCATTCCCAGCGGCGCAATGCCTGAAGGCGGCTGGCCGGCGATTGTCTTCAATCACGGCTACATCCCGCCAGATGTCTATCGCACCACCGAACGCTACATCGCTTATGTCGACCGCCTGGCGCGGGCCGGGTATGTCGTTTTCCGCATCGACTATCGCGGCCATGACCGCTCGGAGGGTGAGCCGACCGGAGCCTATGGTCACCCTGGCTACTTAATTGACGTACTGAATGCCGTTTCTTCGCTCCAGCAGCACCCACTGGTCAATCCCGAAAAAATTGGCATGTGGGGTCACTCGATGGGCGGGTATCTCACCTTGCGGGCGATGGTCATCTCGCGCGAGGTTAAAGCAGGCGTTATTTGGGCGGGCGTGGTGGCCTCTTACCCCGAAATGCTCTACAACTGGCGGCGGGTTGGTTCATTTACCCCCTCGCCCAGTTCGCGCGGCGTGGGATGGCGTTCGGGTTGGCTGGAAACTTACGGAGCGCCGGAGCAAAATCCCGAATTTTGGGCATCCATTTCGGCCAATTCGTACCTGGCAGACCTTTCTGGGCCGCTGCAACTGCACCACGGCACAGCCGATGCCGATGTCCCCGTCGAATTTTCCATCCGGCTTGCCGAGCAAGCCCGCGCCGCCGGGCAGACCGCCGAGTTATACACTTACGATGGCGATAATCATAACATCTCGAAATTTTTTACAACCGCCATGGACCGCACCGTTGCTTTTTTTGATGGCGTTTTGAAGCTCGCGTTTAGACAAAAGTAACACTCCCGACAGATTGTCGGGGTAAAAAATAG
>CAYRBO010000045.1:0-21452 GCA_964422545.1 uncultured Anaerolinea sp.
TCCATACATAAATAAAAAAGCCCTTGGGAAAACCCAAGGGCTATTTTATGGCGGGCAACTCGTGTCATACCCGCAAACGTGATAGAGGCGGTAAAGACGTGGCTAAACAGCGAAGAGCTGGGGATACTATTGACCATGCTTAAACAAATAACAGCTTAAACCGTTTTATAAGGATATTTAAGTATGATATTATTTACTGTATTCTCATATCTTTTTTGTTTATAACTAAACGATTTTTCATGGCATTTTTAAGAATCTTTTTTATACTATCTTTCTCAGCCCAATCATAAGCGGTTTTAAATGATTCATCCATAAGAAAAGGATTCGCCCCAAATTCCAGCAATAAATTAACCATTTTTTCATTGCCCGCATAAGCCGCAGACATCAAGCAAGTCATGCCCTCGTCATGCAAATTAATATTAACCCCTAATTCTCCAAGCTGCCTAATACTTTTAATACAATTTCCTTGTACTGCGGCAAGCATTGCAAGTACAAAATTCCTGTCATTTTCATCATATTCCGCCCCGGCAGCCAGCAGTCTTTTCATCAATTCCGGTTTATCGTATAAAATGGCCCATTCAAAAGGTGTATTATCCCTGCCCTTTGCGGCATTTACATTCGCCCCTTTTTCGATCAGAAAATCCGCTATTGCATATTGGCTGTGGAGTATTGCCACGATTAGCGGAGTCCTGCAATGGTCATATATAGTTTCAATATCAGCCCCTGCCTCAAGTTCCTGTTTTACCGCATCCAGATCCCCTGATTTTACCGCATAATAAAGCTTGTCAAATTCATTTTCCATATCCGCACCTCCATTTTATTGACTACTACCTATATAATACGAAATTGAATTTTTTAGAAAGCAAACAAGTCAATAAAATAAGGGGATTTTTAGAATTCAAGGCTAAATTTCGATTTCTTCGCCATCAGGGCATGGCATTATCCTGCTTTTTTGAAAGACCGAGGCGTAAAGGCAGGGGTTTTGAGTGTGGATAGGTATTATTGCTTCAGGCTTTATGACCTCCACAAGCCGCTTTAAAGTGTCTATATCCGCATGCCCCGATGAGTGGATTTGGATTATTTCATCCCCGCACTCATCCCAAAATTTTCTGTTTTCTTCCAGACAACCGCTCCACAGCGACCATATGATTCTTGGCTTATTAAGATATTTCCTGAATATTCTGCGGACGCTGAACCTGTCTGTAATCACATATTTGCCGGGATTGGCTAAAATATTAGCTAACGCAATCTTATTCCTGCCGTATTTCTTTGTGCCGGGGATCTTGAATATCTCACCCGACACCCTGTTGCTGACACAGTATATTTTCAGGTTATTGGCCAGCGGTGACGGAATTTTTTTATTGGTTTTTGATATGGTGTCCAGTATATATGCCCCATATGGATCAATGACCAGAGTTTTCTTTGTCTTTAAGCAGGCCTTATACATGCTCACGAACCTGCCTATATTTTGGGATGAATATGCGGCAAAGGTAAGCCTGTCATATGGTTTGCTGAGCTCTTCAGTAAGGCGATCTAATACTTCGTCTTCTGAGTCAAAATCCCTTCCCTTTCCGCCTATCATTGTGCCTTCCAGTAAAAGAGCGTCTGTTTTTGTCTTGTATTCCTTTATAAACTCTTCAAATATCCATTTTCTCGGGCCGTAAGTCCTAAAATCACCGCTGTAAAAGACGTTCTTGCCTTCGGCGCTTATCAGGAAAGACATGGATTCATAGGCTGAATGATCGACAATGTGCGGTGTTATCTCAAACGGCCCTATCTTGAAAGGTTCTCTGTCTTTTATTTCGTAAAATCTGGAATCCGGAATTTTATTTCCATACAATATTCCAGATATTCCCATTAACATCCGAGTTCCACGCCCTGCATATATAGGAATTTCTTTCGAAGAATAATAAACAAGGCCATAATGGTCTTCATGAGCGTGGCTTATCAGAATAGCATCAACGTAAGGCTTGGTATATAGCCCAGGAACATCCGGCAGCACTGTGGCAGCCTGTTTTTTATCAAATCTCTTTCCGTTCTTGTCATACAGCGGAAGCCCCATGTCGATGATAATCGAGCTCTCGCCGGACGTTATCTTAACGCAGCTCCCGCCTATTTCGGAAGAACCACGAAGTATGGCAAGTTTCATATTTTTTAATTCTTAATACTAATTTCTTGTGATTGAGTATTTACGAAAAATTCTTTATAGCTCAAGTGTACACCATATTTAATTGCCAGCTTTGAATATTTATTTATTTCTTGTTTAACTTTAACAATTTGACTTTCATTTAAACGCGGATAAAAAGCAACGGCAGATATTTTCGAAGGCAAATTCTTATCATACCCAATAAACTCCGACCAATCCCGATCTTCCAGAAGCCTTTTAATCTGTAAAGCATAAATCAGCGACTGAAAGACAGCATGTTTATCATATTCTTTCTTTAACTCCCATACTTCAAGACTGCTGGTTTTTCCTTTTCCTTTACGAATAAGAATATCTATATGGCCCACCTTACGCAGCTTATTACCTGAAGCACCAACAGCAAGCGGAAATTGAAAAAAATACTTTTTACCCAACCGTATTGGCGTCTTGTTTTTAAAAAAGTTTTGCTTATTTTTTCGTTTGGTCAATTCTTTATAAAAAAACATCTCGATCCTATGTTCTTCCGAGTGAATATTATCCAGTTTTAGACTTGATACCTTCTTTGAAAAATCGCGCCACGACATATTATCATTTTCTTTTAATCCGAATTTATTGCTGGTTATCTTTACATTTGGCTTTCCGGCACTGTCAAATGACATTACCGCAATTTCCTCTCCGTGAATACGAAGCGACAGTAGTTTCCCCGATTTATCCATATATATAATTAATTTGTCGAGATTGTTATTTCTAAAATTTTTCTTTTTATTTAAATGATCGTTGATAATCTTGAATTCAGTTAACCACTTTTGAGTTCTTTTGGTGCTATCAAGTATTCTATGGTTTAAGTCTGCTATTATAAAATCAGTATTCATTATTTAAATCCCCTGATTTTCTTATCATAATTTGCGACCGCAGGCCGCAACACCTTTAATTTAAATTTTGAATTTTAAATTTTTAATTGCCTTGCTTTTTCAGCCACTGCATCGTCTCCCACATAGCCACCAAATCTTCTTCATTATATACCAAAATCGTCTTCATTAATTTATCTCTTTCAGAAACGTCTCGGGACTCAACCGCTTTAATGTACTGCGCCATAGACCAGGATCCTCCATATTCGTCTTGGGAGCGTTTAAATCCAGCAAGCTGCTCAATTACCTTCAGCGAATAGCTTGGAGCAGCTAAGATAACCGTCTTCTTTACCGCTGGCAATAAGTCAAAAAGATTGTTTCTAACCCTTTCGGCTATCCCGTTTTTATCCCCATATCTTTTTATATACAAATCAAGCTTGGTTTTTTCGTATGCTGAATAATGCACAAACGGCAAATCCCCATATTCACAAAATATTTCTTTACTAATCCTAAGAAATTCCTCCCAGCCATGCCTGTCGCCATCTTCAGAAATATCCGCAATCGCACTAAGATAAGAGGATGGTTTTTTACCAAATATTTTCATACCCCACAAATATACAGACTCAATTTCGTCCAGATACGGCGGCATTCCTTCAAGGTCAAACATCACATAATTGTCCGATTTGGGAAGTTCCAGTTTATCCAGCCATAAATGTTTTCCGGACTTCATAACTTTCGCATTCCTAATAATTTTTCAGCTTTTTTTATTCCATCCCGAGGGTTCTAAAGTATTAAAATTTAAAATAAGCTCTGATTCAAGACCTTTAACTAAATCAATATCTAGATCTGTTTCTGCATATTTAGCCTTTTCAGGAGAAAAAGCATAAATTAAAACTTTGTAACCTTTTGATAAAGCTTCATATATCCTTTTACATATATTTACATTTGTGCTGTTTTTAGTGGAACGTTGGTTTATATAACGATCCATTCTGATTTTAAAAGTAGTATGTTTAGACTCACAAATTCCTATATATTTCACGGAAGGAGCAGGGCTTTCCATAACAAAAGCGTAAATTACTCTTTTTTTTATAAACGGATTTTTATCATATAATTCATATTGAACATCTTCTTTTTTCTCATCCAGTTTCCAAAAACCGCATAACTCGAAACCCAGTTGTTTTAATCTTTCAATTTTTTGGTTATCATTAGATATTATATTATTTTCCTCAGATTTATTTGTTGTATCATTATTTTTTTTATTATCACGTGGTAATGTATATCTAATAGTAAGAGATGCTCCTTTACCTTTGGGAGGTTTACTTACTAATTCATCTTTTTCTTTCATATTTTGATACATAACTTCGCAGCAAACCGGCATCCTGTGATTTGGTCCAGGATATCCGCCTGCCATTTTATGTAAATCTCCGGCTTTAACTTCAATTGATTTTAATCCTTTCTTTTCAGCATTCAA
Source organism: uncultured Anaerolinea sp. (assembly GCA_964422545.1). Taxonomy (GTDB): domain Bacteria; phylum Chloroflexota; class Anaerolineae; order Anaerolineales; family Villigracilaceae; genus UBA5195. Next base: position 4,463 of record CAYRBO010000045.1, read on the forward strand.
AAAAATATTGTTTAAATAATCTTGAAAAATAACTTTCGTTGTCATTAAAATATCCTCCTTTATCTTTTTATATTAACATTATAAACCAAAATACTTATTAAGATTATATTTTTTATTTTATAATAATTTTTATTAATAAATCGTTGATTTCAATTTAGAATGAGTATACATCTCACAGCATTACTTAACCGAAAAGCAGGCTTACTCTGTGTTACGGCTTCATTTTCGAAGCCAAGAAAAGTTTCACATTGTACTCGAGGGACTGTCAGGCAAAATTGAGATTACAAAGCTTTGCGCCAAGTACCAGATCGCCCAAACCCAGTTCTATAAATGGCGCGACCAGCTCCTCAAATTCGGCCATCAGGCCTTTGAAACAAGGGACATTTCTAAAAAAGAGCAACATCTCGAACAGGAGGTCAGGAAACTTAAAACCATTATTGGCGACCTCACAGTCGAGTTAAAAAAAACAGAGCAAGAATTATGACACGTAAAAAATCACTCTCAGTTATCCAGAGAAACCAGTCTTTGCTTGCCCAGATCTGCGTAATCAAGAACGACCACCCTCTCTGGGGCTACAGGCGCGTCTGGTCTTATCTCAAGTACCGCCAAGGCATCCCGGTCAATAAAAAACGCGTTTACCGCCTTATGAAAGAACAAAATATGCTTGTTACGCCTCTCTTCAGGCTTAAAGCTAAACGCGGCCCTACAAGGCCTAAACCGGTCGCCACAAGGCCCAATCAGTTCTGGGGAATTGATATGACCAAAATCCCCATGCGCACCTGGGGATGGTTATACCTTACCATCGTCCTTGACTGGTATACAAAAGAAATTGTCGGCTACTCCTTAAGCATGCAGTCCAAGACCGACGACTGGCTCAACGCACTTGAAGCCGCGGTCAACACCCGTTTTCCCAACGGCATTCGCGAAGCTGTCAGGGAAAAACAGCTCTTTTTAATCTCCGACAATGGCTGCCAGCCCACGTCCCGGAGATTCATGATGAGTTGCTCTATCCTGGGCATCAAGCAAATCTTCACCACCTGGTCCAACCCAAAAGGCAATTCCGATACAGAACGGGTCATGCGGACCATCAAAGAAGATATTGTCTGGCCCTATGAACGGGACAATCCGTTTGATTTTCAGGCCGCTCTGGACAAATGGATTCACAATTACAACACGGATTTCCCGCACCAAGCGCTCGGCAACAAAACGCCCAAACAGTTCTTCGATTCTTACGCTGGCAACGAGCTTATCTCTAACTTAAATTTGCCTTGACTAACGGGGAGCATTACACAAATATCTGCTACGGGCTGGATGTAAATATAGTTTCGGTTCTTCTATCGCCAATACCAAATCAAAGTCTGCAGAATCGCCGGTTTCTTGTTCTAAACCCGCTATATATTGCAATAATGTAATTATTAAAGCCCTTTGGAGCCCATGACCCTTATTTTTTATTGCCCCTTCAAACTCATCCTCAACCATGGTTGCCACAGGTTGTGGCGGTGTTATTTCGGGAACTTGAATCTCGCTACGCCAATTAAGCTTTAATTCCGATTCTGGCACATAAACTTTAAGTAATTTGGATATCGAATTCCCTAATTGAGGTAATTCCGTTAATTTTTCAACACTATAAACCTTTTTAGCTTCCTCTTCAAACTTTTGTTTAAATGTCTGAACATCTTGTCTTGAATTTATTTTTTTTAAAACAATAATATCAATAAGTTTTTCAATTACAGATTTTTTTCCTTGCAATTCGTCGTTAACTTCTTTTACCGCCGGGATCAAGATAAACTTTGTAAACTTATCAAGCCTTCCACCGCCAACGTTTTTAGGTCCTACAAACTGCACTTCGCTTTCAAAAGGCTTTAGACTACTTTTATTTTTTGATTCATATTCTTTTAATTTTTCTTCTATATCTTTATAACTTTTTACGGCAACAAGCTCAGGGTACTTCCCAGAATTCACAAGCTCATTATACTTATTTTTCTTTTGAGTATTATCATTGATTTTTCTTAATTCATAAAAATCAGGCATTTGAAGCTCCGATGCATAATATTTTTGCACTGGTCTTTCTGCAAAAATAATTTTTTTAGTCACAATTAATTTTTCATCGGTTATATAATTCTGAAACTCTTCTTTCTCTTTTGGCTGCAAATCGCAAAAAGTAATACGAATCTCTATGTTTTTGGATGTATCCTTATTAAAAAAATCCTCTTCATTCAAATTAACCCCGGTCAAATCATAGAAGCAATTAATCGCTTGTAAAAAAGTGGACTTGCCGGCACCGTTTCTGCCAATCAAAGCAGTATACCTATCGCATTCTAAAATGCCTTCTTTGATAGCACGAAAATTTTTTATGTAAACTTCTTTGATAAACACTTTATACCCCTCCTTTTTACAACTTTACAATTTTATTGCTTCTTAAACACAAACAAACTCTCATGCATTATCAGCAGAAAGTTGAATTTTTTGGACTGGTTTTTCCAGTATGGTGTAGAGCTGCAATTGTGCTGTTCCTTGATTATCTCCTCTTTAAGCTTAAACCCAACTTTCAGAAACCTATCCAAAACCATATGCGGGATGGGGATAAACATACCCTTTTTACGGGTTGAGCCTATCAAAATCGCGCAAAACTTGCCTGGTTTTAAAACCCTATAAAACTCTCTGGCCATTACTTCAATCTCATCACAAAATTTCTCAGTATTCCCAATATTTGATAAATCCCCTTTAATCTCTCCTTTGCTATATTCAATAATGTTCGCATAAGGCGGATGGGTGGCGATAAAATCTATGGACTCATCTTTTATCTTATTCAGATTCCTTGCATCCCCAACTTCCACCTTTATTTCAGCTTTGGACGCCTCAAAACTCAGGCGATTTCTGGCAATCTTTACATGCTCCGGATTGATGTCATAGCCAATTGCATTTCGATTTAACAGTTTACACTCTATAAGCGTGGTGCCTGAACCTACCATTGGATCCAATACCAAATCCCCCTCTTTGGTATATCTTAAAAGCAGGTTCCGAGGTATCTGCGGAGCCCAGTTGCCCGGGAAATCACCTTTATGAGTAGCCCAAGCCCCTCTTTCAGGAAAAGACCAAACTGTAGTTATTTCCTCTTCAAAAAGCTTTGGCTGCAAGTTGTCTTCTTCAACAAATATCTGATTATCCTCTCGCTTCAGAGAATATCTGATTTTTTCTCTTTTTCCTGTTTTTTTCTTTGGCATTGATTACTCCGTTAAGCCTACAAATTATTTTTCACAACTTCTTCCAGTATCCCTTTTTCGAGCATAGTCAGGCTCATCAGGTAGTCATTGTGTTCAAAAGTCTCTTTTAAGGGTTTTTGTGTTGTTTTCCAGCCTAAGCCATCTGTCACCCATACAAACTTATATCCTGTATTTTTAAGCACATCATACAGATTGCGGTACTCTCCGGCTGTAGATTTAAGCTTGGATCCGCCACCGCTGTAATAATTAGTTTCAATAATGTAAAGTGTCTTTCCGTTATCTATAACATAATCATAGCGTCTTGACGATTTATCCACAGGAACTTTTTTGCCAAATTCTTTTTTTATTTTATCAGCATTTGCTTCCTTTAAATACTTAAACCTATTCTTTGTACATAAATCTTTTACAAAATGCTCGGTTATTTCTTCCATAGCATGGCCGCCGCGGTTCTTCCTGGCATTGCTGTCTATCCCGGCCTCCACGCCAATCACATAGTCAACCACATTTTTTATTTTTTGCTCGGTAAAAAGCCTTTTAATGCCTGTCTTTTCAACAAACATTACAATCTTGTCTATGTCTTCTGCCTTCAAACCTTTATAATCCTTGAAATTAAAATCTTCGTATACAAATTTTTTCTTTTTGTAATCCACGAGTATCTTGTACTCTTTTGAATTATTACCGTCCCTGACTAACAGAACCGGTATTGCCGTGATTATCTGCGGATGTTTTTTAATCAATTCTTTTAACTCAGAATCAAAATCAGGCTTGCCGATGAGAAAATTCAGAATATTCAGGTTTATTTCAATGTCCTTAACTGTTTTAAAAACTTTATCCCAATTAACAAAGTACGACCAGATAAGTGTTGATGGTTTTAGGTTGGATATGATGTACTGAAATACATCTTCGGAATTATTACATCCCAATACATCTTTATAAAGTTTTAAATATTTCACTACCCCTCCTCTTAGTAATTGAGTATTACAAGCTCATTTACAGCTCCCCTTTTGGCAGCTTTGCAGTTTATCATTCTCTTGGCTTTTACAACTTCAATTCTATATCCCTTATACAGATTCCGGATAAGCTTTACGTCGGAATTACTTAACATAAGTTTACATCCGCGTTTATCAAGCTCTTTATATACTTCAGCAAGCCGCTCCTGGTCTTTTTCATTAAATGCGTCTTTAGTATACCCGGTAAAGCTCGCGGTCTTGCTCACGGGCTGATATGGCGGATCAAAGTATACAAAATCACCTTTCTCAGCATATTCCAAAACAACAGTAAAATCACCATTTACAAGTTCTGTATAGGTCAGAGCATTATTCACTGCTCTTAGATTCTCAGAATCACAAATAAGCGGATTATTATACCTGCCAAAAGGCACGTTAAATTTACCCTTACTGTTTACCCTGTAAAGTCCGTTAAAGCATGTCTTGTTCAAATATATAAGCCGCGCAGTCTTTTCCGCATCGCTCTTAGGTTCATGTTCCCTGACTTTATAAAAGTTTTCTTCATTGTTCAGATATTTACCGTTTGACAGCGCCTTTATAATCTCCCTCAATTTATTATTATCTTTTATAGATTTATACGCAGTAATAAGATCTTTATTTGAATCTATCAGAACTGACTTTTTGCCTTCCAGCATGCCGTTTGAATACAGATGGAAAAAGACTGCGCCACCTCCGACAAAAGGTTCTATATAATTATTGAACTTGGCCGGAAACAAGCGCACAAAATCATTGAGAAGTTGCCCCTTGCCTCCAGCCCACTTTAAAAAAGGTTCTGCTTTAATGATTCCCTCCAAAACTTTCGGCTTCATACAACTCCTTTAATAATATTTTTCATGTCCTATCACTAAGGGCTTAAACCTTCCAATACTTACGCACGCTAAATTTTTATAACAATTATCTTTCGCTTAATCATAATAAATGAAAAATCTTAAGCTATAATGTGCTGGCCACATACACTTTTATAAAATTCACAACCTATTACCCTTTGTAATTAAAAACCATAGTATTTAATCCGGATGTTTTCTACCAAAACTATTAGCCACCACCCTAAGAATTCTTTACATTAATTAACTAAAATATCTGACTATTTTCCACATCAATGACTTCTATACTTTTATACTTTGAGCGAAGCCTTTATTTACGAGTCAAATATTTTTTATGTCTCCCGCTAGCTTCATAAACTTTAAATACAACTAATTAAACATATCCTTAATCTCTTTAAATACATTTTCTGAATATTCTTGCATGTCTTTAAAATTTTCTCGTTTTAAGGTGACTTTAACAAATTCACTCAGCTTATATGGTTTCAAGTATATATTTTCTTTATCTTTATGTGACAATATCTGAATTATAGAATTTTTATAGAAATTTTCAGTATCTTCATGAACATATGGCGCAATAAAAGATAAATATCTTGAGATTGATGCGCCCTTAAAAGAATTAAAATGTCTTATAACGCTTGTCGTCTCGCTGTTTAACTGCTGTGTTTTATTCTGGATAAGTGTAACTTCAATAAGCCACAACAACCCCTTCGAAGCGACCTCAATGTCTCCCTTTTGTCCAGGCGCATGTGAAATAGGCATGCCAATCGAATCGGCTTTATAGTTCGGCTTGATTTTAAAATCTTTACCATATATCATGGCGACCAACAAAGAAACAAAGAACTCCAACTTCAGCGGTTCTGGGATGTATTTGAACTCTTCCCTGACACTACTTTTATTCAATATATAATCGGCCACTTCTTGCGCTTTTAACTTATAAGCGTCTACTATGCCCGCAAGTCTCTTCGCGTAATCTACCCCATCGATTTCATCAGTCTTTCTGAATTTATAAACTATTGGCAGGAACAATTCATCTGCTGAATCCAACTTTTTAAAGAATTTGACTTCATCGCTTTTTTCTTCGTCTGTCAACTTAAAAGATGCGGCAAGCATGGCTTTTATGAAGTCTGTTTTCAATTCATTAGGTTCAATAAACATAATTCCCTTATATGCTATTGTTACAAATCCGGTTATTTTCAGAAGCCGAAGCACTACATCTGGATAATCCCTTACGATTGTGTCCTTTTTATTGCTGCTAAGTTTGTTTTTTATAACGAATCTGTAAACCTCGTCAACATTTCTAAATCGCGCCTTTCCAATCAAACCAACGAATTCTTTCACGTCACCATTTTTACTGAATAAAGATAAAATAAATTGCTCGTAATTAATACGGTTTCCTTTGACAGCTAATAGTACTTCAAGCAAAAACCTAAAATAATTAAAATCGTTAGAAACATTTCGGTAAGGTGATTTTCTATTATATTTCATCGCCTGAACCGCAAAAGCTTCCTGTTCGTCAATTTCTTCTTTTACAAGCTTGTGTGCTATATTTGAAAGGATTAGCTTCTTTTTATATCTGGCATATACAAATCCCATTTCCGACAAAGTTCTGACATATGTCCAAAATCTTGACTGATATCCGGAAGGAAAACCTCCATCAGCTCTTCGCGTACTATTAATCCTGATGATTTCTTTTTTTAAAGTTTCCAGAGATAATTTATTCGGTTCCCGGATGCCTCCGCTTGTCACTGCATTCTCTAAAAACAATTTTACTATGATATCCAGAATCAACTCATCGTTTAAAACTCGTTTTTCAAACAAGCGCAATACAGCAAGTATACCTTTATATCTTTCGGGATTTCTCACAGCAGTCTCAAATGCCATTTGTTTAAACTTAGGCTTTACTTTCTGTCCTTTAGGCATCTACCAAACCCCCGCGTTAATAATTTTTTACAGCCACTTCTATCGTATCTTTTTCTGTGTTATCATGATAACTGATGTAATTACTCTTTATGATTACCGTATCGTAGTCTTTAGCCCACTTCTTAAAGATATAATTGGTCTTTCCTTTATGCTGTATGACATTTGAAACTAAAAATTTTATCTTCCTTTTATCCAGTTTACCCAGCACATTTAAAAATCTTTTTTCCGTATCTTCATTCCAGAGTTTATTATACTCACTGAAAGAAATAAGATACGGCGGGTCAAGATATATGAAATCACCTGCTTCAAGTCCTGCGTTTTCGATAAATCTCTCGAAATCCATGCTGTAGTATTTTACGTTCTTTATGCTTACCTGTTCAAAATAATCATGCAAGGCCTTTTTGACATTGGCATTAAAATCGACATTTCCAACGGGCAAATTAAAATCCCCTTTCGAATTAAACCTAAGCATTCTGTTAAAACCATAGATTAGCAACAAATAGAGAACTATGTAATTATTTTTATTCTTATTGTAGGTGTCCCTAAGCTTAATGTACGAATCCTTGTTATACTGGGCGTAATATGTTTTTATAAACTGCTGTTTCAAACGGTCAGGAACTGTCTGTCCAAGGTATGACGCCGAGAGATTATATTTTTTTATATAGGTCTCTATCATTGAAAAGAAGTCATCTTGCATATGTCTGAAATCATATAAGAATTGGTGCAGTTTTATAATATTTGAATCAATGTCATTAAGATGAAATTCATTTGCTTCCACATTTAGGAAAACACTTCCGCCGCCGCAAAACGGTTCAAAATACCTATCTATATATTCCGGGAAATACTTTTTTAGCTGTGGTATTAATTTATATTTGTCACCGACATAAAAAAAAGGTGAACGTATGGTTTTGTGTGTCTTTTGTATAGTTGGAGGTCCTATAATTATCCGCGAGAATAGTTCTACCTGTTCATCCACAATCGGCGCCAAAGCCATATCTGCCCGGTACGCATATTGACTGTTTCGTTTTTCCCTGAAAATTTCGCCGCCTTTCATAATCTCCCCCTAACCTTTGTAATGAAAATAAATTCCCTATGATTAGAGAACTCTGTTTTTCCAGCATTAAAATAACTATGTTTTGCATTAAACATAGCTGTTTTACCGCGTTTATTCAATACATTTATAATAAACTCATGCTCTATTTTATTTTTCGAAGATTTACTTTTAGAATAATAGGTGTTGTTATAAGAAACTACTATATATTTACATTTCAGGTCTTTTATTAGCCGTTCAAACACTTCAGGCGCTTTGCTCCTGCAATACTCACTCATATTATCAGCAACAGGCTTTCTCGCAGCTCCATATAATTTAGGTTTATCCCAACACGCAATATTTTCAAGTACGTGATAAAACCTGCTGTATTGCCTGGAATTATACGGCGGGTCTATATAAACAATGTCTGACTCCAATTCTTTTACCAGCTGATTAGCATCTTTATTAAAAATATTAATTTGATTGCCTTTCAAATCCACCGGCGAGATTAAATCAAACTCAAACTTTTTAAACAATTTCCGTTTTATGTACGCATCATAATGTCCAACAGTATTGGCACACCTGTCAACCGAATACAGTAAAGACGCAACTAAAATATTATATTCTCTATTATTTAATCGCTTCTTGTTTCTTTCAATATCCTCTCTAATAAAGCCAATTATTTTAGCATCTTTCTCAGAGAAGTATTTATTGCCATAACTCTCTGACATATAATTGTTACCGATTTTATCCGAATTAAGATTGCGATATTTTAACTTCAAAACTTCTAATTTTTTACAGTCGTATTTTGTTTTTTCAAAAAAAGCATTGTAAATAATTTTATTTGAATATAATACATCATTAAGATTAATTTTTTTATAAAAAGGTAGCATTCTATATGCCACTATAGCCGTCCCCGCAAATAAATCAGTAAAACTGCTACCATAGCAATTTTTTCTTATCAGATCTCTTATCCACTCTGATATTTTCAGCTTACTTCCTGTGTATCTCCTGTTATGCAATTCAAACGGCATTGTTTCCCTCTCTTATACCAGCATACCGGATAAAACCTTTTGCACAACTCCCTGGATTATAAAATCACGTTCTAAAAAAATAGGTTTATACTTCGGGTTGGTCGAATGCGGCACCAAGGCAACTGTATCGCCTAGGTCGCGGAACTCTTTCACAGTAGCTTCATCATCAATTAATACCACCACTAAATCACCGTTTCTAGCTGTTTGCTGCTGTCTGACAAGAACCAGGTCTCCGGAATTAATACCTTTCTTGTTCATCGAATCGCCTTTGGTTTTTAACATAAAATACTTATGCGGCGGCTTGGCAAGTGATATTGATACGGGAATTGAATCAACAATATTTTGCTCCGCGAGCATTGGCGAACCGCAGGCGATTTCTCCAACTAGTGGGATGTCCACCGTGCTGATCCTGCTCTCATCACCGGTAAAATCCGATATTATCCGCAGCCCTTCCGGCCCACGTTTTACTATGTTCTTTTCTGACAGTTTTTCAAGCAGATACGATACCGCACGGGGTGAGCTAAACCCCATGGATTTCATAAGTGCGCGTACCGAAGGCGGCTTACCATACCGCATAATGGCATTCCTTATATGCCTTAAAGCCTCTATTTCTGAATCCGACAGATTGTTTTTCATGATTTATTATACAATTTGTATAATAAAAGTCAAGTGGATTATGCATAGAGAACTTATTATCAAATCGATCTAAAAGATTAAAAAGGCCATTTTATTTGGTCAAATTGCAACTTAATTTTTTCATAATATTTTATATCTACGTCTTTAACATATCGTAGAATTCCAAGAAGGTAGTTCTTTAAACCAATTATTGTTTTAAAACCTCTTTTTCGAGCATGATTATTTGGACCTTTATCAATACAATGAAAAATATGACATTCTATTTTTCTTTTTAGCTTTTTAGTAATATGCACTCGGTCATTTGAAATGTTCAATCCTAGTATTACCTTATTTAAACCTGGTCCAATAATTTTAATTTTATTTGAATTACTTTTAAAACCACAAGTTTCTAAAATATTTTCAATTCTATTTAGTATACTACATGCTTTTTTTCTATGATATTTTTCTATAGTTGATAAAGTTATATCATCTGCATACCTTGTATAAATAAAGCCTTGTTCATTCGCCACTTTTGCGATTAATGCATCCATATTTTTTACTACTAAATTCGATAATTTCGGACTTGTAGGTGCCCCTTGCGGTAGATGTCCGAGCTTTTCATTTTTGTAACAAGAAATATTATAATTGCTTTGTTTTGTATTTTTCCAGCGTTTATCGTCATATTTTTGAGCATTTTCTAGAACTTTTGTGCATATCCTCGCTAATTCAAAAGATATTAAATTGTTATACCCAATATCGGTAAACACTTGATAAATTTGTTTCTCTGTTATTGATTCAAAGAAATTCCTTATATCAATTTTTATAAGCCATTTACTGCCTACATGACGACTCACACAATCTAATATCTTCTTTCCTTTTTCATATGCAAAACTATGAGGCCCAGCTAAAATACGGGATAATATATTCCTATCAATCCATTTTTGAACTTTCATTAAATCCTTATCAGGCACATTGATATTCCTTGAACCACCTGATCTTTTTTTAATTTGGAAGGTTCTATAGGCGCCTTCGAACTTTCTTGATACTATCCTGTTTAAGTACCAATAATTTGTTTTAGTATAATAAGAAAGATGACCCAACGTCAATAATGGCGGCAATCCCTTTTCCATTAACCTTTCATATTCTTTTTTCGCACTGGCAACGGACTCTCTATTCAAACCTTTTTCTTGTGCCTTTTTAATAAATAAATGAGGAGTCCAAGTCATAACTTTATCTACTTTAATGTCTTGGGACGGTAATGACTTGCGAGCTCCGTCTCAAGGCCACGCAGAGAAAGAAGGAGCTTGCAAGACAATAACTCGCAGCGCCAGCTTTCACTCAGAAATTTGGTAGTCCAAATTTCCGGCCATATAAAAACTATGGCTATGCAGATTACATGCATAAGTTTGTGCCTCTAGATATTTTGACTGGACTCCTCATATTCCTGGGAATATACATCCCATCCTCAAATTTGTATTCTTCATGTCTGAGCTTACTTAACGCTTTCTTTATGAGTAGTTTTCCGGATTTGGTTATAAAGTTTTCGTTATCACACCAGTTATTTTTCACACATTCTATTTGCAATTTTCTAACATCATTTACAGACTTCGACATAATCGAACTTATTGTATAAATATTTCTTTTTTTCTTATAAAGACAAACTAAATATTCAATTATTTCATTGTCAACTTTCCTAAGTGTTTTTGATATTAAAGAAAATATATTCGACTTATTCTTTACAACTTCTTTTCCAAACTGGATAGAGCTTCGTTCTTGAAAGAAACCAAACCATTTATCACTCGAAGCCCAAAGTATCGCTGGCCCTGTATTTGGCATTTTGTTGTCAATCGAAAATAGAGTCATCATTTCTCTATATCCAAAAGGCATTTTAGGTTTTGACGTTAGTCCAGCATAATCCTTACAAATTCTTTTAATTTCAGTTCTTTCAACATCAGACCACATCGAAGATCCGATTTCCAAACTTTGCTTATATTTAAAGTCATCTATTCTATGTTGATCTATAAATATATTTTTTAACATTTTTTCCGCTCTACGCGTACAAGCGTAAGAAATTACTTTAATCTCAATAAACCCACCAGAATGCCAACTTAATATTGTTTTATTTTGCCGTATATTATCAATATATTCTTTCACTCTATTTCCGCTACAAACTACATCATCTACCAGTAATAACTTTTTAACTTTTATTTTTCTCATTAATTTTATCGAAGGAGAAAAAAATATTCTCTTTTTATGCTTTTTTGAAATTGCCCTCAAAAAATGCGACATGGATGCTTCGCTGCCTGGATCTTCAGTAACAAATTTGGGCTTAGATTTATCGTCTTTGAAGACTAAACCTCTTTTGATCTCTATGATTGGAAAAAGTCCAATAACACCCTTGTTGTTTTTTATTTCATCATTTATTAAATCTAATATCCCTCGTTCAAATTCCATTTTATCTATTGTTATCACACTATTTAATAAAGTTGATGCATATTCCTTATCTCCATCACGAAATCTTGAAAGCCATATTTTTCCTTCTACCGTTTTCGATAAGCTCATCACACCCACCATTTATTAAACTTTCCAAATTGAATCTTCGTGCACATAATTTTCTCTAAATCATTCTTTTTTATCAACTATGAAATCATATTCCGTCAATGCCTCATTTGATTCATTCGAAAAATGCTCGTATTGTCGCCTACCACGGTCAGCAGTACCTGCCGAAGTGACAGAATTAACACTCCAACCTGTATCCATAAGTGATTCTTCTATAATCCTCTTGGGATTGACTTTATTGGTATTTATTGCGCCAAAACGGATAAATAGCTTTGCTTGTTTTGTTGAAATGTTACCGACATTTTTCCAAACTTCTTTAAGCTGATTGATAAAATTGGATTCGCTACCGTGACTAAATTGTTTTGGCGCAGAATAAGTCACGCTCGAATCTCCACCCAGAAACCATAACCGCAACCACTGATCAGGAATATATGTACTCATCCCAAAGTAAGGAGGGGATGTAATTATCAATTTTACCTTTGCAGGAACCCTTTTAAAAGTTTTTTCTTCCCTACTGTCCCCTCGAATAACTTTACCAGATATTCCGACTCCATTACCTGAATAATATCGTCTAGCCCTTTCTTCAACTATTTCTAATATTGATACTTGTGGCGGTTTCATATTGCGTGCTTTCCAGAATTTCAGGGCATATTTAGGTTTTGGGGCGTACGTCCTAGGGCATTGGTTTGAAAAATATGAATATTTTGTTTTTCCAACAGGCCCGTGCAAAGCACCTAAAAATATTGCTCGTAATGCTTTCCTGGATTCAGAAGAACAATCTTCAATAAGCGCTTCTCTTATTTTGCAAATATCATATAGTACTTCTTTCGAATATATCCTGTTCCAGAATTCACCTTTCGGTATATATTTTACTTTTCTCTCACTTCGCAGTATCATTTTCAATGAATTCAATATTTTTTCAGGAGTGGTGTTGGCCAATTTGGCTTCAGCAATCGCAGCAGCTACTGGACTGCTGTCAATCCCAACACAAGGCATTCCAAGCAACCTGCTGGCAAAGAGAGTTGTTCCTCTACCGCAAAAAGGATCAAGGATTAGATCCCCCTTTTTACCATATTTTGATAATATGCCATATGGGTAATCCAAAGGAAACATCGTGAAGTACGGGCATACGGCGTTTAACGCAGTGATGCCTTTTTCTAGTATCATTTTATTTAGCTTTTCCTTTTTTAATATATGTTTTGCTGCTAGCAGTCCTATATGTATGCCAGCCTTCGTTCTGTCTGCCCAACACGATTTCCAAAACCCTTGGTACCCAATTATATGCCACTTGACCTTTATCATCTATGGTTTTAGGAAGTCTTCCTTCTATAAACGCATTAGCCCTACCCCATGCTATCCCGTCTTCAGCTATATCTTTCATTATTTCCGCGTCCTCACTAAAACTCTTAGCAATTTGTTTTAACAGTAAATCCTGCGCATCGATTTCATTTTCATCAACATCAGCTCTATTCGTTGCGTCAATAGATGCCTTCACTACGTTTTCTAATTCTTGATGGAATTTTTCTTTCAAATCACCGGCATAGGTTTTTTCAGCCTTTTTCTCATATTTAGAATCGATCACTTTATACTCATTTTCAAATGACAATATACGTACAGATATTGGATACGGTGTTCCGCCAACAGAACTCCACATTACCCCTTGGCCTGTGATTGGTTCGTTTAAGATTGCGCTTAATAAATCTTCGCTGTAATGAGCATTCGCTTTCTTTAAAACTCCCAAATCCCCAGATGATAACAAGTGGAAAACAAACCAATTGTCTCCCTGGCTCAATATCTCAAAAGGAATGCTCCCTGGTTGCTGCGTTATCATCACCGCACCCAAATCATATTTCCTGCCTTCTTTCACCCAAGCAATATAGGGTTCGGATGCAGCAACATTCTCCTGTAGTACAGATTGAGCCTCTTCAATTACTGCGATAGTGGGAATTGTTTTGGGTTCCGCTTCGATAAATTCTTGCTGATTCCTATCAAAAATCCTTCGTAAAATTAATCCGGCTAAAATCATTGATTGGCCGCCACGCATTTGAGATACATCGACAACACAAAGCTTCCCTTCAGTTAACGCCATAATAAGCATATCCATAAGCCTACTCGTAGGGTCATGGATCATTCTTACAATTGTGGTCATATTTGCCCTAGCTGCTAATGCCTCAGCATCTTGATTATCAGTTAAAGCTAGAATGTCTTTGATTGTATCTAAATCCGTTGAATTACCATTTTGATGAACTAAATTTACTAATTCTTCCCACAGTGCCGCACTAAGCCCTTTAAGTTTTCGAACGTTCTGCTGGTCTTGTTTTTCAGAGGATAATGAAATAGCCATTACATCAGATGGACGCAATCTCCTGATATCAAGCCTTATCCCTCCAGCGACAAATGACTGATAGTATGGGCTTTTATTATTTCTATTGGTAAAGACCACCAGTTTATCTTTCATGAACGGGACATCACACAAGCCAGGCCTCCCTTTATCATCAGGCCAAAAGTATTCGCCATCCGGGTCAAAAATCACTGTTCCTACAGGCACCTTCTTGTCACCTTTTTTCACTACATATGGTTCTTTCTCATATAATTTGCTAAACAATAATTTATTTAAATTCGATTTTCCAAATCCTGCCCTAGCAAATACAAAACTCCTCCTAGATACAAGGTTATGGATCGGGAACTTTATCATTATTTCCGGTTTTTTAATCTGCATCCAGTCTTCTTTTTTTAATTTCGCATCATCCCCTGAATATATATATTCCCCCAGTGCGTAAAAACCTATATCCGCACCATCTACGTTGTGGCCCGCTATTTCCTTCAGGACTTCATCATTTGGAAAAGCTACGGGACTGCCAACATGGGGTAAACGCCTGTGAGATGGCACAAACGTTAATTTGTGTTTATCGTCGTTCGAATTAGAACGCACAATACCTAAAACTCTTATATTAACTTTGTATTTCAAATATTGTTCTCTTAATTCCTCAGGAATTGGCCTACTTTCCTTCACTGCCCTGATATTAAATTCCTCACCTGAGCCAAACGAAAGCTTCCCTTCTGAAGATAGAGATGTTATCCTCCCTAGTACTGCTTCATTTGGATTTTCAAGTTGTACCATTAAGAATTGCCCGTGCATAGGGATATTCTGAAATTCGCTTTTATATGGCAAGACTAAGTCTGCATGAAATTCTAAGCCACCTTCTTGAAAACCTCTAAATACACCAACTATATCTCTTTCATTAAACAATGTAAATTCTGGCATTTTCCCACCTCAGCTAATATCTTTTTGACGCTGGGTCTTCATCGTGCAACATGAACGCATCTAATGCTTGCCCATCGCCTACAACACTCCTAATTGCTTTATATATTTGATCTTGCAATATGTCAAAATCAAAATCAACTAGAGCCGCATTTTCATGGGCTTTTTGAAGGCAAAGCGGATAGAACGGTACCGGGAATCCATTAATCGCATCGGCTAGCATATATCCAATTATGGCGCTAGCCTTATCCTTTTGAAACTCTAAAACATCAACAGGCCAAATCGGATCATTTAAATTTCCACCAAATTTCACAAAAAACATCTTCCCCCCAACAAACTTACTGATTTCCGCTCCTTCTTTCTCATCTAGGCTTCCTTTAGCATACTCCGACCAGACATAGGCTTTTTCCTCTATTTCGCGAGGAATTTCTAAGTAACAAGGATATTTTACCATCATAACTTTTTCAAGGGCCATTACCAGCCTATACCTTGACAACACCTTGCTGTGTTTGGCCACACCGGTTACAAAAATATTGCGTTTTTTTATATTTCTAATATTTTCTATTTCATCCCAAATTCCATGAATGAGCTTTTTAAACAAATCGCCTGCAAACACCTTGCTCCTCAGTAATCCATCGAAAACTATGATAGTGTCGGTTCCAAAATCTTTCTTCCTGATAATATGAAATAAAATCGCCCACTCCACCAGCTCACGGTATACTTGAATCCAGGTTGGGCTTGCGGGCTTGTTTTTTTCTGTTACCCTTATCATATGAGTTAATTCTGGGAGTTTTGTGACTTTTAGGAATTCCATCATTTCGCCTAAGGCTGTTATCGGTTTTCCTTTTGAATCAAATTGATTTTTGGAAAGCGCATCCACGTCCGTACTGGGAGTAACTGCTTCAAGGACATATTCGTTATTACTTGAATCAACGACCCTTACAACTTGAACCATAAATGGGTCAAATTGAAGCCTATTATTGCCGCCATCGGTACCCACAAGAGAAATTGCGGTTGTCGTCCTAGGCTGTATTTTTACCGTCTTTCCTTTCAGTGATAGAATTTCCTTCCTCAACTCATCTAAAAGTGCTTTGTCTTCAACTAACCTTTTCTTGATTTCCTCCCCGATTAGTTGTTGGCTTTTGGGGTCAATCATCTTGCACCTGTTTTTGTATTAGAAAAACATTTATATTCTTCCATAGTGTTTTTATGAACATCAAAAACATCAAATAGATTAGACACTGCGCCTCCCGCTATTTCCTGCAAAATACAAGATTATCACTGGTTTCAACATTATACGCCTTTTCAGACATGCAGTCAATTATTCAATATTTTCAAGGGTTTTCTAAGATATGATCAGATATAATATTCGATATCAGAACTGTTTTTATCAGCACGTTTTCTTTTCATTTTCTTCTCGTTTTCCGCTACATTTTTCCTTGTTTCCGCCTTGATTTCTTCCCTTATAGCGCCTTGTTTTTTGCTTGGAATTCTATATTTTCCCTTGATTTCTGC
>CAYRBO010000046.1:0-21233 GCA_964422545.1 uncultured Anaerolinea sp.
AAGGGCGGTTTTGCTCAAGGGCTCAACCGCCCTCATTTTTGTCTAAACACGAATTGAAGTAGACAAGATATTATCTTGTCCTACTTCGTATGATACAATCTTTGCGGGCCGATGCCCGGCCACTCCACGGTGGATTGTCCAATTCCCTGATGACTCCCAAAATCGCGCTTGTCCACGACTGGTTCATCACTTTTGCCGGCGCAGAGCGGGTGGTTGAACAGATATTACAGGTCTTTCCCAACGCGGACGTGTTTGCCTTGATGGACTTCATGCCCGCGCCCGACCGTGACTTTCTGCAAGGAAAACCGGTACACACCTCTTTCCTGCAAACCTTCCCTTTCCTCAACAAAAAGAATTACCGTAACTTTCTGCCCTTCATGCCGTTCGCCATCGAACAGCTTGATTTGAGCGCCTATGACATCATCCTGACAAACTGTCATGCCGTCTCCAAAGGCGTCATCACCAGCCCAGAACAACTCCACATCGGCTACATTCATAGCCCCATGCGCTATGCCTGGGATATGCAAAACGACTACCTGGCGGTGAGCGGAATCCGAAGTCTCAAATCCTTTCTGGCGCGTTCCATCCTGCACTACATTCGCATTTGGGATTCTGTGGCTGCCAACCGCCCCGATGTGCTTTACGGAAATTCAGGATTCATCTGCCGCCGCATTGAGAAAATTTACCGGCGCAAAGCGGAGATTCTCTATCCGCCGGTCAATACCGATGCTTTTGCCTTGCGCACCGATAAAGAAGACTTTTACTTAACTGCCTCGCGGCTGGTTCCGTATAAGCGTATCGACCTCATCGTGGAGGCCTTCGCCGGCCTTCCCGACCGGAAACTGGTGGTGATTGGAGACGGGCCCGAAGCCCACAAACTTCAATCTCTAAACCTGCCCAATGTAAAATGGCTTGGATTCCAGCCGAATGACGTTCTGCGCGACATGATGCAGCGGGCGCGCGCCTTCATCTTTGCCGCCAAAGAAGACTTTGGAATCATCCCGCTCGAAGCGCAGGCCTGCGGCACGCCGGTCATCTCATTCGGCCAGGGAGGCGTTTGCGAAACAGTGGCCGGGCTGGAGCGGGAGAATCCGACCGGGGTTTTCTTCCACGAACAAACGGCGGACTCCCTTCGGGCTGCCGTCCTTGAATTCGAACGTCATCTGACCTTGTTCCATCCATCTGCCTGCCGGGCCAACGCTGAACGATTCTCGAACGAACGCTTCCGGCGCGAAATTCGGCAAATTGTCGAAACATCCTGGCAGGCGTTCCAAGCCGGAAAGTTATGAAGCCTGTCATTCTGCACCAGGACGATGAATTTTTTTCGAACCATCCCCCCCTGCCCATCTGGAAAAATCGCCGCCGTCTGATGACCGGGTTTATGGTGGCTAGTGACCTGGTTTGCATCCTGGTTTCGATGAGCGCGCCCATTTTTTCCTGGCAGTTCGTGCGCCCCGAGCTGGTGCCTGAAATGTACCAGCCGCTCATCCTACCGGTTGCGGTTTTTTTCGTCATTATTTACCTGATGATGGGCTTATACCCCGGAATCGGGGTTGGCCCGGTGGAAGAACTGCGACGGCTCTCCATCGGCACCACCCTGGGGATGCTGGCCCTGATGGGCTTGAGCTTTTACCTGCGCAATGTCAATATGTGGTCGCGCGCCGTGCTGGGGCTGGCATGGTTTCTCCTTTTGTTGAGCGCGCCGCTCGCGCGCAAACTCTTCCGCCGCATGGCCGTGCGATTAGGGGTATGGGGCCTGCCGGTGGTTGTGATTGGTGAGACAACCGGTGTTTCAAACATCTATAAAAACCTGCGCCGTAACCGGCTGATTGGCCTGTGGCCGGTGGTATGCGTCAGGACCAGCTCGCTTGCCCGGTTGTTTTCCTCCCCATCCAGCCCCGTTAAAGACGGTGATGAAATCCGCGCCCTGTTCAGCAATATAGAAATTGTCATTCTTGTGCCTGAGCGCGCGCCTCTGGCGGCGGTCAAAAACGTCCTGCTCGACAAAACCCACCACTTCAAGCGCATCATCGTCATGTTCGATGACGCCCGCATGGGGTCGGTCTGGTTCACGCCCCTGCACCTGGTCGAACACCTGGGGCTGGAAGTGACCCACCAGTTAATCAACCCGGCCCAACAGGTGATTAAACGGCTGCTAGACCTGTTCCTGATTTTTGTCTCGCTGCCTTTCCTGCTGCCGCTGTGGGCGTTGATTGCGCTTGCTATTAAGCTGGATAGTCCTGGCCCGGTCTTTTATACCCAAAAGCGGGTTGGACATGGCGGCAGGGAGATTCTCATCTGGAAGTTTCGTTCGATGGTTGAGAATGCCGAAGCAGCCTTAGAGCAATACCTGGACGCTAACCCTGAATTGCGCGAGGAATGGCAGCACAGTTTCAAGTTAAAACAGGACCCGCGCGTAACGCGCGTAGGGCGACTCCTGCGGCGCTCCAGTCTGGATGAGCTGCCCCAATTGTGGAATGTGATTCGCGGCGAAATGAGCCTGATTGGGCCACGTCCTCTACTGGCGAACGAGGTTCCCGATTACGGGGAAGAGTACGAAATTTATAAACAGGTGCTCCCCGGCTTGACCGGTCTGTGGCAGGTTTCTGGCCGCAGCAATCTGGCCTTTAGCGAACGCGCCAACCTGGATGTCTATTACGTCCAAAACTGGTCCATCTGGTTGGATATTCATATCTTGATTCATACGTTCCTGGCAGCCCTGCAAGGGCGCGGGGCCTATTGAGCGTTTCTTGACACGCCTCGTTCGTTGTGAGAGAATGACCTGCTTTATCTCGTCAAAAAGGTTGTTCTTATGAATTTCACCCTCTCTGAACTCCCCGATGTTGTGGTCATTCAGCCGCGCGTTTTTGAAGATGCGCGGGGGTTCTTCATGGAAACTTACCGGAAAGAGCGTTTTGTTGCCGCCGGAATCCCGTTTGAATTTGTTCAGGATAATCATTCCCTTTCCCGCCGGGGCGTGCTGCGCGGGCTCCATTATCAGATTCAGCAAGCGCAGGGCAAATTGGTGCGGGTCATTGACGGTGAAATTTTTGATGTCGCTGTTGATATCCGCCGCAGCTCGCCTACATTTGGCAAGTGGATGGGTATCAACCTCTCTGCGGAAAACAAAACCATGCTGTGGATTCCGCCGGGGTTTGCGCATGGATTTTATGTATTGAGTGAACAGGCTGAAGTCTTGTACAAAACCACCGATTATTACGCGCCGCAATGGGAACGCACCATTCTCTGGAACGACCCTGACTTGGGAATTCGTTGGCCGCAAGGCCCCGCTCCGATTGTCTCGGCCAAGGATGCGGCCGGCCGGCCTCTCGCTCAGGCGGAACTATTCGATTGAAATTTTTTAAGTTCAGGAGAAACGCATGAAAGGAATTATTTTGGCTGGAGGGCGCGGTACGCGTCTGCATCCCCTGACATTGGCCGCCAGCAAACAACTGCTCCCCGTTTACGACAAGCCGATGGTTTACTACCCGCTCTCGATGCTGATGCTGGCCGGTATCCGCGAAGTGCTGGTCATCAGCACCCCCGAAGACCTGCCCATTTTCCAGCGCTTGCTGGGTGATGGGGGGCAGTGGGGCATGAAATTCTCCTACGCCGAACAGGACCAGCCGCGCGGCCTGGCCGATGCCTTCCGGGTAGGAGCAGAATTCATTGGCAGCGAACCGGCCTGCCTGATTTTGGGCGATAACATCTTCTATGGGCAAGGACTGGTCACCCTGTTAGAACGTGCCGCCCGCCTGACCGAAGGTGCGCTTATCTTTGCCTACCCGGTGCGTGACCCGCAGCGATACGGTGTGGTAGAGTTCGATGAACACTTCCGCGCCATTAGCCTGGAAGAAAAGCCCAAACAGCCGCGCTCCAACTACGCCGTGCCAGGCATTTACTTTTACGATTCGCAAGTCGTGGAATTAGCCGCCAACCTCAAGCCATCGGCACGCGGCGAATTAGAAATCACCGACCTCAATCGCATTTACCTGGAACAAGGCAAATTGCAGGTTGAGGTCTTTGGGCGTGGCGTGGCCTGGCTGGATGCCGGAACGCACGAATCGCTGCTCCAAGCGGCCAATTTTGTGCAGGCCGTGCAAGATCGGCAGGGGTTGATGATTTCTTGCCCCGAAGAAATTGCCTATCGTAAAGGTTTCATTGATGCTGAACAATTACAGCAACTGGCGCAAAGTATTAATAATTCCTATGGCAATTATCTATTGCGCCTCGTAAATGATACGTTGACGACGCGATGATGAACCGAATTTTATTACTGGGCAAACATGGGCAGTTGGGTTGGGAGTTGCAGCGCGCGCTGGCTCCGTTTGGAAAAATCATCGCCATTGACCGCGAGGAAGTGGACCTTGCACATCCGGAGCAGCTGCGCAAGGTGGTTGTAGATATTCGCCCGCAGATAATTGTCAATGCTTCAGCCTACACTGATGTCGATGGCGCGGAAAGCAGGCCACAGCTGGCGATGTCGGTCAACCGGGATGCCCCGGCGATTTTGGCGGAAGAATCCCACAGGTTGAACATCCCCCTTATCCATTATTCCACCGATTTTGTCTTCGATGGTTCGTTAGGCCGGGCTTACACCGAATCCGATACACCCAACCCTATCAACCTGTACGGACAAAGCAAACTGGAAGGCGAACGAGCGATACTGGCTAACGGTTGTCTTCACCTGATATTCCGTACCAGTTGGGTCTACAGCCTGCGTGGCAACGGGTTTGTGTCGAAGGTGCTGCGCTGGGCGCGCGAAAAAGAAACCCTGCGCATTGTGGATGACCAGGTGGGCAGCCCCACCTGGGCGCGGATGTTGGCCGAAATGACCGCGCTCGTCCTAATGCAAGCCATGACGCATGGGAACGACTGGCTGGCCGAGCGCAGCGGCATCTATCACCTGGCTGGCAGCGGCGCGGCCAGCCGATTCGAGTGGGCGCAGGCCATTCTTGCGCTCGACCCTCGTCCCGCAGAGCAACGCTGCAAGCAACTCTTGCCAGCCAAAACCGATGAATTTCCAACTCCGGCGCAGCGGCCAGCCTTTTCGGCGTTGGATTGCAGCAAGTTCGAGCAAACCTTTGGCCTGCGCATCCCTGCCTGGCGCGAAAGTTTAGAAATGGCGATGGATACCGCTCTGTTTGGCGGGTAAAATAGGCGCATGAAAAGCGCCCGTTCGAGGAAGTTCTTTTTTGTTCTGATGTTCATCCTTCTTGCTAGCCTGGCGATCCCGCTGGCGGCGGGACAGGCTAAGCCCGGCGGCGATTCCTCGCTCGAAGAGACGACCCCTGCTCCCAATCCGACTGAATCCGAATCTTCGCCTTCGGCAACGCCTTCTCTGACGGTTAGCCCCACCCCCACGAACACACCACAACCAACAGACATTCCTACCGAAACGCCCGGTGAACAAACCCTATTACTGGTTGGTCTTGCCAAAACGACCAGTTTCGAGAGATTCGAGAGCCGCATTCCCTACTCGGTGACCGATATTGGCTTGGGCGCGTTGGGAATCTATGGCGTGCTGGTTCCCGAAGCGCAAGCCGATGAAATTATGGGTAGTCTTTCGAGCCTGCCAGAAGTGCGCTACGCTGAGCCCAACTACACCGTCACCGCGCAAGATACCATCCCAAACGACTCGGCGTTCGCGTTCCAGTATGCTTTGGTCAATATCCGCGCCCCGCAAGGTTGGGATATTACCACCGGGTCGAATGCGGTCACCATTGCGATTGTAGATAGCGGGGTGGATCTTTCGCATCCCGAACTGGCCCCCAAAGTGCTGGCAGGTTATGATTTTGTGAATGGCGATTCTGACCCGCAGGATGATAACGGTCACGGCACGCACGTTGCCGGCATTGCTGCCGCGGCCAGCAACAACGGCCTGGGCATGGCGGGCGTCTCATGGGGAGCGCGCATCCTACCGGTCAAAGTGCTGAACGCCTTCAACAGCGGCACATACGCCAACGTGGCAGCAGGCATTGTGTGGGCTGCCGACCAGGGCGCGCAGGTCATCAATCTCAGCCTGGGCGGCAGCAGCCCCTCGGTCACGTTAGAAAATGCGGTCAACTACGCCGCATCGAAAGGCGTCGCGCTCGTTGCGGCGGCGGGCAACACCGGCGGGGCGGTTCTTTACCCGGCGCGCTACCCGGCAGTCATTGCGGTTGCCAACACCAACGCGGCTAACCTTCGCGTGCCGAGCTCGGCGTTTGGGCCAGAAATAGACCTGGCCGCGCCCGGCGCGGGTATTTATAGCCTGGCAATTGGCGGCGGATACACCACCCTGGGCGGCACTTCAATGTCCACCCCGCATGTCTCCGGCGCGCTGGCCTTACTGCTTAGCCTGCCAGGAGTTGGCACCGGGCAGGCGCGCGCCTGCCTCGAAGCCTCCGCGTTGGATGTCGAATTACCTGGATGGGATGTGTTGACAGGGTATGGCCTGATTCAACTGGATGCCGCGCTCCTCTTGGCGATTCCGACCCCAACGCCCACGGTTTCACCTGTTCCAAACATTCTTCTCTCTCCGGCCCGCACGCCCACCCGGCCTTTCTTTGCTTCTGTTGCCAGCAACACACCTGCCGTGCTGATGAGGAAAACCCACACGTCGCTGGCTTCGGTTTTCTCGCTAACGCCTTCGCAAACGGTCACGGCTGCACCTGGCCTTAACATACAAACAACGACCCCATCTCCCACTTCCACTGCTTTGGCTGTCCAATCACCGCCCGGTAAACGGGGCTTCGCATGGCAACCCTGTTTGGGCAGCCTGCTGCTGATTCTTGGCCTGTTGCTGGCAGCTTTGGCTGTCCACGCGCGCAAACGCTACGAATAAAATGACAAAATGGTAAAAAAGTACTGTTTTGACTACTCCTGTCCGTTTTGTAAATTTTCATGTTTGCCAGGCTGGGTATAATGAGATTTGGAGATGAGCACGTCTATGTTGTTGCCCTTCTCCAAAAAGTTTCAATGCCCCTGTTGGATTTTTCGTAAACCACAAACACAACCCTGCCTGACTCTATCCCCAGGATGCTCACGTTTTACTTTTTTGGTTGAGGAGATTAGTTATGAAAAAGCAAATTATTCGCTTTTCACGTAGTCTGTTGCCTGCATTAATGGTGCTGTTTATACTGACCCTGGTACTTTCTCCCTTGACCCCTGCCGGGGCAGGCTCGTGGGAAAACTCTGCGCCTTACTCTTTAGAAACGGATTCCCACGAAATCACCGGGCAGGATGAAGACGGCTCATCCGCCCCGGTTTTGCAGCAAACCAGCGCCTTCCTGGCCGGCAAGGTAGCCGTAGGCTTGGTAGCTATTGAGAGCGGCACATTCGTAATACCGAATCAAGAAAACTGGGAAGAATCTGAGTTGACAAACGTCCGAAATGAAGTATGGGCGGGCTTGCAAAAATGGGTGGCCTGGAAACCATCTTCGCTCAACCTGGAATTCGTGGTGGACATTAACGGCGATGGCAATGCGGATGATATGACTTCAGGTACGATTAGCCCGGTCGAAATCAGTACCTATGAACCCATCGTCGAGTCTAGCGCAACATATAACCTCTGGACGAACGATGCATTGGCCGCGATGGGCTATTCCGAAACATCTATGGAAGCAGCAGCCTATGAATATACCAGTGACTTACGCGCTCAAAACAATGCCGATTGGGCTTTTGTCCTCTTCGTGGTGGACAGCAGCAGCGATTCTGATGCCACTCCGGGCGCTTTCACCGATGGCATGTACATGCGGATGACGACCTTCGGCCCGGTTGCGGTAATGACCTACAATAATGGCTCACGCGGTTCTGACAACATGGAATGGACGACTGCCCAACTGGTAGCGCGCATGTTTGGGGCAGGGTTCCAATTAGAAGGTTCTGAGTTTCAAACTGGCGGTTGTGGCAGCGGGACAAAGAAATTTGGTTACCTGGGGATTGCGAATGCCTATTGCGCTGTTGGCAATCCGGTGGGTGAACCTAACCCGCGCTTGATGTATCATGGCAGTGGTGCTCCCGATACAACGACACGTGAACAGGTTGGCTGGCGCGATGTAGATAACGACGGCATCATTGACCCGCTGGATACCCGGCCTTCGATTGTGTTCTCACCTTATCCCTTCAACCCCACAACAGATAATCCTTTGACGTATAGCGAGGGTGGAAGCCGGCAATACCGCGCTTATGAAAACCCCCTCTCGCCAACCGTTTGTTTGAATCGTCCCATAGATGAATGTTTCCATTCTTACTATCATGATGTTACGCCCGACAATCTGGCGGTGACCATCAACAAAATTCAAACAGTGGAATATCGGATTGATGGCGGCACCTGGAACGCAGCTACCCTCACCGGTCTCGACCCGGATTACAAAATCTATTCGTTTACCACCCCCACTTTGACGGGCGGCAAACGCAAAATTGAGGTGCGAACAGTCAATTCGGTGGGCATATATTCGCAAATTAAATCAGATACAGTCTTTATTGCTGCCCCGCCGCTTAACGACCTTTTTGCAAACCGAATCATCATTCCGGACCTGGCATACAACCATGCTGTTAATACAGCGGCGATTGCGCCACAAGACGAAGATGACCCAACCGACCCCTTGCCGCTTACCGATACCTGTACAAACCCTCGAAAGGGAAAACGTTCTGTATGGTATGAATACACAGCCGTGCGAAATGAAGAGATTTACCTGGATACTTTTGGAACAGACTACACTACTGTCCTTTCCGTGTGGAAAGACCAAAACAACAATGGCGTTATCACTAATGAAGAATTGATTGCATGCACCGATAGTAGCAGCGGTCAACATGTGAATTTGTCTTTTACCCCAGAAGCTGGCACAACATATTACTTCATGATAAGCGAATATAACAATATCGCTGGTTCAATGGAAGGAACTTTTGATGATGTCGGCGGGCAAGCGGGAGGAATTTTGCTATTCCAGGTCTCGGAAATAAAAAATCCCGCCTATCTGCCTATGCTGTTCAAAAATGCCTTTGGCGGCACGTACAATTCTGCGTTTTATATTCAAAATGTTCATAGCACAATTCCAACCAAGGTTGTCATTAAGTTCTACGATACCAATGGTAATCTAAGTTGCACAATATCAGAAATCATTGCGCCACTGGCTTCGCAGGGGTGGTGGCTGCCCAGTTTAGGTTGCTTGTCTGTGGGTTGGGTGGGAGGCGTCTATGTAACCTCTGTCCAGCCAATCGTCGTGGTGGGTCGTCCGCATATTGGCAGTGAAGTGATGACGTACAACGGGTTTAGTGCAGGCACTACCGAAACATATCTTCCTATGTTATTCAAAAACGCATTTGGCGGCGCTTACCAATCTGCGTTTTATGTTCAAAACGTTGACCCGTCCGGTCCGGCAAATGTTTCCATAGAATTTTATGGCCAAGATGGTGTTGCGATTTGTTCGCTTGACAGCGTTGTGCAACCGTTAGCATCAAAAGGGTGGTGGACACCTGGCGTAAGTTGTTTGCCAAGCACTTGGGTAGGCAGTGCGGTTGTCAGGTCCAACAGGAATATTGTCGCGGTAGGACGTCCACATGTAGGTAATGAAGTAATGACATATAATGGATTTTCCTCCGGCAACACAACAGCTTACCTACCCATGTTGTTCAAGAATGCGTTTAGTGGAGGCGCATATAAGTCAGCATTTTACGTCCAAAACATTGACGACTGGAACTCGGCCAACGTCACGATTAAATACTATAACGAATCTGGTATCTTAAGTTGTACAGCAAATGCTGTGATTCCGCCGATGGCTTCCATTGGTTACTGGCTACCCAGCGTAGGATGCTTGCCAGATGGTTGGGTAGGCGGGGTCGAGGTGACATCCAACCAAACAATCATTGCGGTTGGCCGCCCGCATATCGAAGCACAAATCACAACATACAATGGCTTTACCTTCGGCTCTACGGAATCTTTTGTTCCAATGTTGTTTAAGAACGCATTTACTGCAGACTCTTATAAATCAGCTTTCTATATTCAAAACTTAAGTGCCAGCGCGAATGCGAATATCACCATTAAGTACTATAACAGCACAGGCACTTTGGGATGCTCGGTCACAGACACAATTTCAAAGTTGGCATCAAAAGGATATTGGTTACCAAGTGTTAGTTGCCTGCTCAATGGCTGGGTGGGCGGCGTGGTGGTTACCTCCGACCAACCTGTTGTAACGGTTGGCCGCCCTCACATTGGTGCGCAGATTACAACATATGCCGGATTTTCTGCCGGCAGTGAAAATCCTTGATTGGGTAGATTAGTCCGGTTTCTTTGAGAAATGCCAACCTTCCCCGGTTCGAAAACAACCAGTCGGGGAAGGTTGGTGTTTATACACCCTCTGACCAGTGTGCGAACTTGAAAGCAGAAACGAATATGGATCAGGCCCAACTCTGCTGCTTCCAGGTAGTAAAAATAAATAAAGGTACAGACACTTGCTTTGTCACAAAACACTTCCAATTATCCAGTCTTCCTTGCTCATCCTTTTTCGCAGTCATGGCTCTGACCAGGCATTGATACGGCATCTCAGCCTTTTCTGCAATCGCCATGGCGCATTCTTTGACAGACTGATTTTTTTCTTAGTCTTTCCGGGGTTACCTCATTCGCCTGTAAACTGGTCAGACCATATTGCTCTGCACTTCGGATTCCGCTTTGCCCGAATCCAGATAAGTGAAGCGGCGTTCAAGCTTGAACACTTGTCCCAAATGCGGCCAATCCAAGTAGCCATTCAATGGACTGCTTACAGTCAGGGTACGTTCTTCGATACGCCCGGCTTGCTTTTCGGTGGTGGTAGCGCTTTGGAAATCCATCGGTGGGTTTCCGACGCTTGGAATAGCTGTTTCGACTCCAGGTTGGCCTTCCTCGGTTTTGGCTGGTGCGCAAACCCCAAATTTGCCGAAGAAGGACTTTCTTTTCAAGTTTTAGCGACTTTAAGAAAGGCGTGTCAATTTTTGCACAACTCTTGACATGCTACCTTTTTTTATTGTATAGTTTTATAAGGTTTGAGAATGTATATCATCTCTTAACCTTAGGGATTTGGGGTCATTAAACCAGAATCCACAAGCCTTGTTTCCGTCAACTTAACAAATTGAAGGAGGAAAAACATGTTCGCGATTGTACGAAAGTTTTTTGTTTTTTTTCTCGTTCTTGTATTGTTGCTGCCTTTCACGGCAGCGCAAGCCGGCACGCCCTCTGATTTACCCACTCCGCCAGAGAAGCGCGGCCCATCTTCCCTGCCGAGTTCGGACGAACCCCTTCCGACAGACCGAATTATCGTCAAATTCAAACCGTCAGCCGATGCTTCAACCCAGAATGCTGAAGAACGTGACCAACTCATGAATGCGCTTAGCCAGAGTGCCGGCGAGACTCTGTACTATTTCCGGGAAATGTCGGGCAACGCGCATGTCATTTCCATGCGAGAAAAACAGCCTTATGACCACGTGTTGGCCGTCGCAGAGAAATTGATGGAACGCTCCGATGTCGAATATGCCGAACCAGACCAACTCTTTGAGCATACCCTGGCTCCGAATGACCCGCTCTATTCTCAACAATGGCACTATTTTGGCACGTATGGCATTAACCTGCCATTGGCCTGGGATATCACAACCGGCTCGTCGAGCGTTGTGGTTGCAGTCATTGATACGGGCATCACCAATCATGCCGATTTGAGCGGGAAAACCGTGCCAGGCTATGACTTTATTGCAGACTCCTTTGTCGCCAACGATGGCGACGGGCGCGACAGCAACCCCAGCGACCCGGGCGACTGGACATTGTACAGCGAATGTTATT
The DNA here is from genome assembly GCA_964422545.1 of uncultured Anaerolinea sp. Taxonomy (GTDB): domain Bacteria; phylum Chloroflexota; class Anaerolineae; order Anaerolineales; family Villigracilaceae; genus UBA5195. The sequence goes on from CAYRBO010000046.1 coordinate 11,789, forward strand.
CTGGTTCTCCAGCCCGTAACAGTTCCTGGCATGGCACGCATGTTGCTGGCACAGTGGGCGCCAATACCAATAACAGCACAGGGGTTGCTGGTGTAAGTTGGGGCGCAAAAATCCTGCCGGTGCGGGTTTTGGGAAAATGCGGCGGCTACCTATCGGATATTGCGGATGGAATGCGCTGGGCGGCGGGCTTGCCTGTTTCTGGCGTTCCCGCGAATGCCAACCCGGCCAAAGTGTTGAACCTGAGTTTGGGAGGCTACGGCGCGTGCGGTACGACCTACCAGAGCGCCATTGACGCGATTGTAGCTGCTGGTTCAACCGTTGTAGTCTCTGCTGGAAATTCAAATGACTACGCGGCCAACTATCGTCCGGCCAATTGTAACGGGGTGATTACCGTTGGCGCAACCGATGAAGACGGTTGGTTAGCCACTTACAGCAATTATGATTCTACGTTGGAAATCAGCGCGCCTGGCGGGGATTTTATGTACGACACTGGGGTTTTGTCCACCCTCAACACAGGCACAACCACTCCGGTTTCAGATACCTACGTTGCCTACCAGGGAACAAGCATGGCGGCCCCGCATGTAAGCGGCGTGATTGCGTTGATGCTGTCTGTCACCCCCAGCCTGACCCCCACGCAGGTGCTGGAAATTCTGCAAAACACGGCCAAGGATTTTGGGTCATCTTGGTGTAACACGACCACCAACTGCGGCGCAGGCATTGTCGATGCCGCGGCGGCGGTCAAAGCCGCTCAGTTTTACAATTGGTCTGGCGGTGCAACGATTACATCTTCCCAGCCAGTTGTTGCCGTAGCGCGTCCGCATGTTGGCGCAGAAGTCGCGTCCTATAACGCTTTCTCGGCGGGAAGCCTGACCTCCTATGCGCCGATGTTGTTCAAGCAAGCCTTTGGCGGCACATATAACTCAGCCTTGTATGTTCAAAACCTGCATCCGTCCAACACAGCCAACATTTCCATTTCCTACTATACATCTGAAGGCAGTTTGACCTGTACAGTTAACGATACGATTGCAGCCCGCTCATCAAAAGGCTACTGGTTGCCAAGTGTAAGCTGTCTGCCGGTTGGATGGGTGGGCGGCGCGGTGGTCACTTCCACCCAAAACATTGTTACGGTAGGCCGTCCGCATGTTGGCAGCGAAGTGATGACATATGATGGCTTTGCTTCGGGCAACACGACCTCCTACCTGCCCATGCTCTTCAAAAACGCTTTCGGTGGCACATACAACGCAGCATTTTACATCCAGAATGTCAGTGCTGTGAATACGGCAAACGTCACCATCAAGTATTATGACGAGACTGGTGCTTTGAGCTGCACGATCACCGACACAATTGCAGCCCTGGCTTCCAAAGGCTACTGGCTGCCCAGTGTAAGCTGCTTGTCGACTGGCTGGGTGGGCGGCGTGGAGGTTACGGCCTCACAGCCGATTGTCACCGTGGCACGTCCGCATATTGGCGCGCAGGTGACAACCTACAATGGCTTTGCTGGCGGCTCGACCACATCCTACGTGCCAATGTTGTTCAAGAACGCGTTTGGCGGTTCTTACAAAGCCGCGTTTTACGTCCAAAACGTCCATCCTACGAACATCGCCAATATCACTATCCAATACTACAATAGCGTAGGAACATTGAGCTGCACCGTCAATGATACAATTTCACCGCTTTCGTCCAAAGGCTACTGGCTGCCCAGCATAAGTTGCCTGCCAGAAGGCTGGGTAGGCGGCGCTATTGTCACATCCACCCAAAATATCGTTGCGGTAGGCCGCCCGCACGTCGGCACACAGGTAACAACCTATCCTGGCTTTTCTGCTGCCAATACAACCGCATACCTGCCGATGTTATTCAAAGATGCTTTTGGCGGCGCGTATGACTCGGCGGTTTATATCCAGAATTCTCATGCCAGCAACGCAGCCAGCGTCACTATCAATTTTTACGATGCCAATGGCGTTTTGAGTTGCACCAAGACGGATACCATCGCGCCCCGCGCCACGTTGGGATATTGGCTGCCTTCTATTAGCACGTGCAATCCATAATCAGCATGGTTTTTCCAGGTGTGAAATTGCTTGAAGCATTTTGCCTGGAAAACTGAACACCAAACCTCCCCGGCTCGATTGTTCAGTAACAATCTGCCGGGGAGAGTACTTTATTTGGTACAATAGTCCGCGAAATAATCGCGGCCTGGAATGGCTGCCATCAGGAGCAAAACGCCCTTGCAAAACGTTCAGTCTACGTTCCCAACCAATCCGCGTTCTATATTACAGAGCATCCAGCGCAACAGGTCTTTGATACTTGACATGACCCGGCGCGAAATCAAGAAAAAATATCAGGGCACCTTTCTAGGGTTGGCCTGGTCTTTTATCAGTCCCTTGCTGATGCTGTCTGTTTATACGTTCGTATTCGCCGTTGTTTTCAAATCGAGATGGGGAATGACCGGAGACGAAAGCCGCATTGATTTCGCAATCACTCTGTTTGCAGGTTTAATTGTTTTTGGGATATTCTCCGAATCTCTCAATCAATCTCCTGCATTAATCATCGGCAACCCAAACTATGTCAAACGAGTGATTTTTCCGCTAGAAATTCTCTCTATTATCTCTGTGCTCAGTATTTTATTCAATGCAGCCATGAGCGTATTGGTGTTGTTGGCGATGCAGTTGATTTTCAAAAACAGTTTGCCTTTTACAATTGTTTTTTTCCCCCTGGTTGTTTTACCAATCATCTTCTTAAGCTTAGGAGTTTCGTGGTTATTTTCAGCCTTGGGGGTTTATATTCGCGATATCGGTCAAATTTTGGGATTCTTAACCACTATTTTATTCTTTACCTCAGCAATTTTTTTTCCTGCCTCAGCTTTGCCAGAAAATTACCAAACTTTCATCAAACTCAACCCGCTGGTCTTGCTCATCGAACAATCACGAAATGTGCTTATTTATGGTGTTATGCCTGATTGGGCTTCTCTTGGTATTTTGTTCGTGGTAAGCAGCCTGACAGCCTGGGCAGGTTACTGGTGGTTCCAAAAAACACGCAAAGGGTTTGCTGATGTCCTCTAATATTGCTATCCAGGTTGAACGCGTTAGCAAACTCTATCAGCTTTATGACCAGCCCCAAGATAGACTCAAACAGTCTATCTTACCCAGGTTGCAATCCCTGGTCAGGCAGCCCGTGCGCCAATATTACCGTGAATTTTGGGCATTACGCGACCTTTCTTTTGAGATAGAAAAAGGCGAAACGGTAGGTATTTTAGGACGCAATGGGGCCGGCAAATCCACCCTGCTCCAAATCATCGCCGGCACGCTTACCCCAACTTTCGGTTCTGTCAGCGTCAATGGGCGGCTAACAGCCCTGTTGGAGCTGGGTTCTGGTTTCAATCCAGAATTTACCGGGCGCGAGAACGTTTACCTGGCCGGCTCCATCATGGGATTTTCCAGGCAAGAGATGGACAATTGGTTCGATGACATTGCCGCATTTGCCGATATTGGCTCGTTTATAGACCAACAGGTTAAGTTCTATTCCAGCGGCATGTATGTACGCCTGGCTTTTGCCACCAACATTATGGTTCAGCCCGATATTATGATTCTTGATGAGGCCCTGGCGGTTGGCGACATGAAATTCCAGGTCAAGTGCATGAGCGCCTTGCGGCGCAGGCAGGAGGCCGGCGCGACCATTTTATTTGTCAGTCATGATGTCAACGCCATCCGCAGCCTTTGCACGCGCGCCGTTTACCTGGATGCTGGCCAGGTGCGTCAGATTGGCCCGGCTATTGAGGTTGCGAATGCATACTTTAAAGTAATGCGCGAAGAAATCGACGCTGAACTTGTGAAGGCCCAGCATAAATCACATTATGGAGAACTGGGTGCAACATCTAACGGCGCAACATCTAATAAAGAGATATTTGAATTCAAAGATGATTACCCTCTTACACCAGAGCAACTGCATCGATTTGTATCTAACGCCTCTCTGTTTCGCGTCGGAACCGGCGGCGCACGAATCTTGTATGCCGATTTGTTGGATGACGATGGTCAGCCGCTTGATCTTGTTGAGTTTAATCAAAGTGTGTGGGTACATATTTTTTTTGAAGCTCATCAGGAAAAACGGCTTACAGTGAATTTCTACATCAAAGACGACAAAGGCATTCCTATCACTGGTTCGAACCTTGTCCTATCCAATCATTCCCTTTTGCATGTTAAACCAGGCGAACGCTTTTTGATAAAATACCACATTGCTGCATTACCCTTGCAGGATGGTATTTACTCATTGAATGTTAGCCTATTCGAGCCAACTGTATCATCTATCAATGCTCCTACAATTTTTGTAGATTACATTGAAAATGCCGTTGTATTCAATATGGCACCGCGTAAGGTGGATAAGATTTGGGCAAAAGTTTTTCTTTTTCCTACTGTCGAAGTCATGAGACTCAAATAAATTAAACTTTTCTCGTTCATATTCTTGATTCAAATATCATAGGAATGTTCAGGAAATGGCAAACCTTTGATGCAAAGAGAAGAACAAAGTTTCTTCATGAGATATGCGCGCATACAAGATAATATATTATGGAAACGTTACTAAAAAACCTTTCCTACGCCCTAAAATTTAGAACCGCAAAAATTCTTGCCCAACGTGACCCAGTTTATATTCTACAAATGGGGCGAGTTGGCTCTACGTCTATCGTGACGGCAATTTCGCAGGCTTATCAAGTAATTCGATTGAATATCCCTGTATATCACAGTCATTATCTTGCAAACTACGACAAGGTGGCAGAACGTGCTCGTAAAGATTTACAAAACCCTGAGTGGGCACTCGCGGATATTGAGCAAGTAGATAAGACAATTTCTCAAAATCTCTTAACGCGACTGATAAATAACCAGCCGATCAAAATTGTCAGCCTTGTTCGTGACCCTGTTGCTCGTAACGTTTCTGCATTTTTCTTTGCTTTTTCACAATTTGTTCCTGATTGGAAGGCGCATGAAGCGCACAACCTTTTATCAGCGAACAGCCTCAATATGATTTTTGAAAGCAAACGCCATTTCATCCAGACCGCATTCAATTGGTTCGATGAACAAATCAAAGACGCTCTGAAACTAGATGTCTATGCTGTTCCATTCGACAAAACGCGAGGCTGGCAGGTTTATAAAAAGGGAAAAGTTGAATTACTTGTTCTCCGTATGGAAGACTTGCATCGCACGGGTGAAGATACTCTGCGCAAGTTTCTCCATCTTCCCTGCCTGAAAATGGTCAAAGTCAACACGGGCGAAGAGCGCGAAGCCTACGAACTTTACCGCCGCTTCCTCACGCATCCCATTTCGCAAGAATACCTTGAAATGACCTACGCCACCAAACTAGCCCGGCATTTCTATACCGAGGCAGAAATACAACAATTCATTCAACACTGGCGCAACCCAAAGGGATAGAGACTTGGAGATGCGATGATTCAAAAAAAATTACTTCGCTGGCTGCTTCAATCCAACGACTCTCAAAATTTACCAGAATTTATCCCCATGATTGCCGATTGGCTGACGCGCATTGGCTTGATTAACGAGGCCTGGGTGAAGCCAGAAGTTTATAGGTTATTCCAACAACATGGCTTTCACCTGGTTCGTAATCATTACTACGGCATTTTGCCAGATACCAGCAAATTTAATGAAGAGTGGTGGGAGAGCATCCCTTATCAATCGGCGTTCGATAAAATCCAAAAAACTGATATCGAAGCCATATTCTCAAATGTGCTTCGCTGGGCCGACGACTTGCTATCCATCCCAAAAGAATCACAGAGCGGATTTTATTGGAACAATGGCATGTTCCCACCGCTCGACGCAATTGTCCTCTACGGTATGTTGCGTGAGTATCGCCCACCCAAATTGCTAGAAATTGGTTCTGGATTTTCTACAGAAATTGCCCTGCTTGCGGCCCGGCAGTGTCAGACCCAAATTACCTGTATTGAGCCGTATCCTACTCCCCGTCTGCTGGCACTTGAACCCGAACTGGAGAAGTTGACAAGGTTGCCTGTCCAGGAAGTGCCTCTGGATACCTTTACGGCTTTGCAGGACGGAGACTTCCTGTTTATAGACACCACCCATACAGTTAAACTGGGTTCAGATGTCAACCATCTCATCTTCAACGTTTTGCCGCTGCTTAAGCCTGGGGTGTATATTCACATCCACGACATCTTCCTGCCTTATGAATATCCTAAACGCTGGTACGACGAAATCTCGATATTCTGGAATGAACAATACCTGCTACTGGCTTACCTGCTAGAAAACCCACGGATTGAAATTCTCTTACCCAACTATTGGCTGTCTCTCAAACACAAAGAGATGCTCAAAAAGCGATTCGCATCCTTCGACATCTGGAGATTGACAAACAACCTGGGAGGCGCTTCGGGTGCCAGCCTTTGGCTTCGCAAGAAGTAGGATAACAAGTTTGCCAAACAAGGAAAATCGTAATGCCGCAAACTCAACAAGAATTAGATGATTTCTATGCCACCCCTGACCCTTGGGGTTATTATAATAATCCACATGATACCATCCGCAAAGCACGCATTCTGGCAGCCCTGCCCAAGCATGACTACCAAACAGCGCTCGATATTGGCTGCGGCAACGGATTCATCACCAACAACCTGCCCGCCAAACGGGTGATTGGCCTGGAATTTAGCGAAAAAGCGGTAGATTGGGCGCGCGAACATGCCGCGCCGCATGTCGAATATCGTCAAGGCTCAATTTTTGACTTGCCAGACTTAAGCCTGCCGCCCATGGACCTGATTGTTATCACCGGTGTTTTATATCCCCAATACATCGGCAAGAGCCTGCGGCTGGTCTATGTCCTGATAGACCGCATCTTGAAGCCCGGTGGAATCTTGCTCTGCTCGCATATTTACGAGTGGTACCAGGCGCGCTTTCCTTACCTCACCATCAGCCGCGAATATTTCGCCTATCGTGATTACTCGCAAGTGCTTGAAGTTTATGTTAAGTAAAACATATATAAAATACAGCGTTTGCTCGGGCATATCGGCAATGCCCATGCCAGAATTTGTGGTCAGATGATCAAGAATTTGATAAATGAACTAAAAAGAAGATTAATGTTTTGGGCGCAAAACAAACAATGTAGCCTTATAGAAATCTTATGTTTGATTTTAATACGAAATTCTCAATTCTTTGATGAGAAGTGGTATCTCCAACAATATTCTGACGTTGCTCAATTGGAAATAGATCCTGCTTTCCATTACTCGCGCTACGGCGGCTTTGAGGGGCGAAACCCAGGACCTTCTTTTTCCAGTAATCTTTACTTGCAAATGCATCCGGAACTTTTAGAAAAGCGCGTTAACCCTTTGATTCATTATCTTCGTTACCAGTACCCAACCCAAAGCAAACGCCGCCCTGTCCTTTTTTTGCATATTGGCCTACACAAAACCGGTACAAGTGCTATACAAAAGTTTTTGCGTGCTAATGAAAATTTATTATTAAAAAAGCACGTTTACTACCCACTCGATGAATTAGGTGGTGACGCTCATCATGGATTTGCATCCAAATTTATCATGCTAGATCAAACGAACAAATTCGTGCCGAATTTTTCCCACGCGACCAATTTTTGTTTTCGGCAGTTGAAAATACTCCTACGTTTGTGATTGACCCAGACATTATTTCTAGGCTAGAAATTGAAGTGGTTAAAAAATTATCCAGAGAGTAAAGCACATGATACTTACTTATCACAAAGTTTTTCCTGAAAATAAAACCATTTGGTGGATTACACCGGATAGCTTTTATCTCCAAATGGCTGACTTGCATTCTAAAAAGATAGTTTATCTTGATGATTACGATCCAACAGATGAAAACCAGATTGTTATTACCTTTGACGGTGTTTACAAAGATGTTTGGAAATACGCCATTCCCATTTTGCAGCATTTTGGTTATCCATTCGAACTGTTTATCATCGGTCAGACCATAGGAAAAGACAATTCCTTCGATGTCGGGGAACCCCACGCAGAATTTGCCGATATCGAAACCCTGCAAAAAATGGTCAAGGCCGGCGGGCGATTGCAGTGGCATTCCTGGTCGCATGCCCGTCTGGCTGGCGTGACCGACCTGTCTGTGTATGAGAAAGAACTGACCGTGCCAGACGACCTGCGTCAACTCTGCCCGGAAGGATTCAAGTGGTACGCTTATCCACATGGGGAGCGGAATGAGCAGTACCGCGCTCAAGTACAATCCCGTTTTACCGGCGCGCTGGCCTGTGATGACGGCAACGACGCTGACCGCTACGACCTGAGCCGCCTAACCGTTTACGAAGAGACCCGTTTCTCGAAAAGCACTGTCTCGCTGATTATTCCCTGCTACAACTATGGGCATTTTGCCGCCGAAGCCATCGAATCGGCCCTGCTGCAAACCTACCCGCCTGATGAAATCCTTTTTATAGATGATGCCTCTTCAGACAATTCCGTCGAAGTAGCCCGACGCTACGAGCCGCGTATTCGCGTAGAAGTGAATGAGAAGAATTTGGGCGTGGTGGAAAACTTTCGCAGAGCGGTAGCCATGACCAGAGGGGATTACGTTGTCTTTTTAGGAGCCGACAACCGCTTTCGTAGCGACTATATCGAACAATGCAAAGCCATTTTAGATTCGCATCCAGGCGCAGGCATCGTTTATACCCACTTTGCTTTATTTGGGGACCGCGCTGAAGTAGAGGCCAGGCGCACTAATGCTATTCCTCACCCTGTTGTGCCTAATATTTTTATCCATTACTTTCCTGCTCATCCAACACGTCCCATCCGTCAGGGAAATTACATCCATGGCTCTTCTATGTACCGGCGTGTTGCTTACGAACAAGCCGGGGGATACCGAAGTGATAATTTGCCCGAAGACTATTCCGTTTTTGCTCGCATGTTAGATGTTGGCTGGCAAGCAGTTCTCTGGGATGCACCTGCGCTCGAATATCGCCAGCATTCCAAAGACCAAATTAACCACCTTAAAACTTACGAAATTGAAAATGCTTACCTGCGCCAGGAAAGAAAACGTTTAGAAGATATCATAAGAGATCTTCATTCTCATCTGGAACGTCGCCATGCCGAATTGATGCAATATCATATTGCATTGGAGCAACGCAATGCCGAAATAGCAAATATTTATGCCAGCAAAACGTGGAAACTCGCTTTTTGGATGCGGCGTGTACGTGTTTGGCTTGCGCCTCCTGGCAGTGCCCGAGCGAAGATCGCTCGTATAGCATTCAAGTTTGTGAAGGGGATATTATCATTCTTGATTCGCTTGTTTTCAAAACGGTAACAAGATGAGATACCAATGATTATGCAGGTTAGATTGCATATAGTCAAAAATCAGCATCGCAATTGTTCTCAACTGCTCCTTGTTTTTTAGAATAAAAATACGCTCTTGCTTTCAATCTCGCGTTTAGACAAAAGTAACACTCCCGACAGATTGTCGGGGTAAAAAATAGC
>CAYRBO010000047.1:0-18007 GCA_964422545.1 uncultured Anaerolinea sp.
GGCAAACGCTACGCCTTCATCCACCCCGAAAGCACCAGCGGCGTGCTGGTGGAACTCTACCAGTTGTAACATTTCACATTGAACGCTGCATATCGAGCGCGAGAGGCCAACTTCTCTCACGCTTTGTGGTTTAATAGCCGGGATGACGCAAACCGAATTTTCAATCTTTGATGTCGAACCGGGAACCTTAATTGCCGCAGGCGTTTCTGGCGGGCCAGACAGCCTCGCCCTTTTACATTCTCTGCGCGAATCGGGCTGGCCGCTGCTGGTTTGCCATTTCAATCACCATCTCCGCCCCGAATCAGACGCAGACGCAGCCCATGTGCAGAAAATCGCCGAGGGGTTGGGGCTGCCCTTCAAAACCGATTCTGCCGACGTGACGGCCCACGCCGCAGCCTGTGGATTATCCATTGAGGAAGCGGCGCGGGAATTGCGCTATCGCTTTCTCTTCCGCGCCGCGCGGGAGGCCGGGGCGGGAGCGGTGGCCGTCGGTCACACTGCCGATGACCAGGCCGAAACAGTGCTGATGCACTTCCTGCGCGGCGCAGGGCTTTCGGGTCTGAAAGGAATGCCGCCCCGCGTCATCCTGTCGGTGTTCGACGCTCAAATCCCGCTCGTGCGCCCGCTGCTCGGTTGGACTCGCGCTCAAACCGAGGCCTATTGCCGCCAACACAACCTGCCCTACCTGACCGATTCCAGCAATGCCGATACCACCTACTTCCGCAACCGCCTGCGCCACGAACTGCTGCCCCAACTCGAAGCCTACAACCCGCAAATTCGCCAGACGCTGGCGAAAACCGCCCTGGCCTTGCAAGGCGACTATGAACTGCTGACTGAACTGGTCGATTCGACCTGGAAAAAAGCTGTGAGCGCGGCTGAGAACGGATTCGTGGCCTTCGACCTGGCCCAACTGCGGCAAATATCCCCGGCTCTGCGGCGCAACCTGTTGCGGCGGGCTGCCTTCACTCTGAAACCCAACCTGCGCGACGTGGATTTCGCGGCGCTCGACAGGGCCTCCAAACTTAAGGCAACCGAACTGGCCGGGGGGCTGCGGACAGTGCCAGAAGGCGAGATTCTCTACCTTACAGACGATGTGTCAGCGCTGCCAACCAATCAGCCGCAGATCAGTAATCAGTATTCAGTGAGCAGTGGGCAGTTGGAGATTGGAAACGGCTGGCTCTTAACCACAGAAACGCTCAATCCTGTTCACTGTTCACTGGTCACTGATCACTGGTCAGCCTGTTTCGATGCCGATTTAACGGAAAACAGGCTCACGGTGCGCCCGTTCCGACCGGGAGATAAGTTCGAGCCGCTGGGCATGCCCGGTCAAACGATGAAACTCTCCGATTTGTTCATCAATCTCAAAATCCCCAAACGATTGCGTAAACACTGGCCGGTGGCGTGCGTAGATGGCGAGATTGCCTGGGTGCCAGGCTTGCGCATGGGGCATCGCTACCGCTGCACCGACTCGACCAGGCGGGTGCTGATTTTGCGACTGGAGAAAGCCGATGGATAAAATTATCATCAAGGATTTACGCGCCAATGGCATACTTGGAATTTATGCGCGCGAAAGAGTCATGCCCCAGGAAATTGTAATCAATGCGACCTTGTACACCGACATCCGCAAAGCAGCCGAGTCGGACGAGATTGTGGATTGCGTGGATTACGAAAAAACCGCCAACCTGCTCAAAGCCCATGCCGAAACATCCCATCGGCAAACGGTGGAAGCTCTGACCGAGGACCTGGCGCGGTTGTGCCTGTCGCTGCCTGGGGTGCTGGGAGCACGCATCAGGGTGGAGAAAACCCAGGCAATTCCGTTTACGGCTTCGGTGGGAGTGGAAATCGAAAGAATGAATCCATAAATCTAAAAACGCAATTCGGACGCGCCGCGCGCAATATTTTGCAGGAATTCCTCGCGCGTGGCGAGATTGGCGCGAAAGGCGCCGTGCATAGCAGATGTGACCATGCGGGCATCATGTTTTTTTACGCCGCGCATCATCGAACACAGGTGCATGGCTTCGACGACAACGGCGACTCCCTGGGGTTTGAGCAGGTCGCGCAGGAAGTCCGCAATCTGGCGGGTCATGCGCTCCTGGACTTGCAGGCGACGGGCGTACATATCAACGATGCGGGGGATTTTGGATAGCCCAAGCACTTTGCCGTTGGGGATGTAGGCAACATGGGCGCGGCCAATGAAGGGCAACATGTGATGTTCGCACAAACTATAAAATTCTATGTCGCGGACAATGACCATTTCATCGTATTGGACATCAAAAATCGCGTCGTTTATTAAGGCCACCGGGTCGATGTAGTAGCCTTGCAATAACTCTTCGTACATTCGCGCAACGCGGGCCGGGGTTTTTTGCAGGCCCTCGCGTGAAGGGTCCTCGCCAATAGCGGTCAGGATGTGGGAAATAGATGTTTCGATGGCTTTGAAATCAATTCTTTCTTGCCCGCTAAATTTCAAAGCAGCACTATTAAAATCAACGGACTCCATAATATCTCCAAAAAAATAGACTGACCTCCAACGAGGCCAGTCTATTTTACTCCAAGCCTAACAGACTAACGGACGTGCGGCTCAATCAGGCCGTAGGTTCCATCACGGCGGCGATATAGAACGTTGATGGCGCTGGCCTTAGCGTTGAAGAAGATAAAGAAGTTATCGTGACCGAGCAGTTTCATCTGTTCGATGGCTTCCTCTTCTGCCATGGGAATCAGATCGAATTTCTTACGGCGAATGATGACTGGCGGTTCCTCGGCTTCGAGTTCGGGCAGCGGTTCGGCTTCAAGAGCAACCGAAGCGGCAGGTTTACCATCGCCACGTCCGCGTTGGTGTTTACCTTTGTAACGAGCAACCTGACGGGTCAGTTTGTCAAGTGCAATATCAATGGCGGCGCGAATGTCATCTGCGCGTTCTTCAGAGCGCAGCAACAGACCTTTGCCACGAATGGTTAATTGGGCTACGTAGCGGTCCACCGCGCTGCGGGCGGTTTTTACATGGGCAAGGTCAACGCGGATTTCGTCGATGGCGGCCAGGTAGCGATCGAGTTTTGCTACCTTTTTGGTGACGTAATCGCGAATGCGGTCCGTCACTTCGAATTCACGTCCTGTAATCTCCAGATTGTGCGCCATATTGCCTCCTTGTGAAATAGGGTAAAGGGATTTGCGCTCGTCAACGAGACGAACGGGGAGAGAATTGCTTAATTCGGTCGAGGCCATATTTTTGCAGGGCTTTGGCAACTGTCAGAGCATATACACGAGTTGCTCCGGCGGATAGAAGTGCCTGAGAAGCGGAATTAAGGGTTGCGCCGGTTGTAGCAACATCATCAAAAAGCAGAATTGTTTTGTTGTTCACCTTGCCAGCATGGGCAGTGAATGCCGCCTGGACATTTTTGCGGCGTTCTACAGCGGTCAGCCCCACCTGTGAACGAGTATGCCGAACCCGCTGGATGGCATCGGGAAGGTATTTCCATCTCATAATGCGTGACAACGGATGAGCAATCAAGCCAGATTGATTATAGCCTCTTTCGCGCATTCTTTGTTGGCTAAGCGGAATCGGGACGATGGCATCTGCTTGCCATCCCAGGAAATCGAGGCAGACGGCAACATCCCAGGCCAGAGCTTCACCTAACCCAATATCACGTCCATATTTTAGTTTGTGAAGCGCCGGACGCAACGGCTCCTTAAAAACAGCACACGACCTGAGTGCATAAAACGCCGGTCGTGTGTCGTTACAGTGTTCGCAAATCCCTGCAACATATTGTGGCTCGCCACAAATTTGACATTGGGGTTGTGGAGGCGGGGTAAGTTGCCGCCGACACTCTGCGCACCAACGCTGCCCAAGTTTTCCACAGCCTGCGCAACGGGGCGGGAAGAACAAATCTAACCCGCTCCAAAGGATATGGAAAAAGTAGTAAGACAAGCCAGGGCGTATGGTCAATATTATCCGCCGCCAAATACATTCGATTGCATAATCCGCAATACAGCGGGGGTCATTAGCACAATGAAAATCGACGGAAAGATAAAAACAATCATTGGGATGAGCATTTTGACAGGCGCCTGGTGCGCCAGTTCTTCCGCGTATTGGCGACGGCGCATGCGCATCTGGTCAGCCTGGATTCGCAACACTTTTGCCATGCTCACACCCAATTGTTCACTCTGGATAATGGCCGCCACAAAACTGGTCATTTCAGCCAGGTCGATTCGGTCTGCCATTGTCTTCAGGGCTTCCCGTCTGACTTTTCCTAATTGAATCTCACGGATGGCGCGGGCAAACGCCATGGAGAGTTCGTTGTCCCACTTTTCAGCGACATTCGACATGGCAGCGTCAAACCCCAAGCCCGCTTCTACGCATATAGTAAGCAGGTCGAGAGCATCAGGCATGGCTTTGCGAATTTCCAACTGACGCTTTTTTATCTGCTCACTTAGCCAAAGTTGTGGGAAGAAGAAACCAAGCGCAGCGGCAATAATCCCATATAAGAAAGAACGGGCAAAGGTCTGGTCAAATATGGAGAATTTCGCCACCGCAAATACAAGAATACCCAGCACGCCTGCGGCAACGAAGCGAGACGCCAGGAACATGGGAGCGTCAATAAAACCCGCTTTGCCTGCCAGCTCTAATTTGCGTGTTGTTTCCTGCAATGCATTTTGTGGGGTATTTTTTGCAGCCATTTCGCCAAGCTGCCGCAGAATTGGATAAATAACGCGCTCTGTAAAAGGCTGAGAAAGCTCAATTTCATCCAGGCTGACAGCCTCGCCGCGTTGAGAGAAATCGGCCAGGCGCTGGCTCAAAGGGTCTTCGTCCTGTTTGGGCATGCGCTGTCCGACATAAATTAGCGCAATTGCCAACAACACGATAGCGACAATAACAATAATAATTATTATTTCCCATGACATATCACACCTCGATGTCTGCTATTTTCATCATGACGAAATAGCCAACTGCAATCATGATGATGCCAACCACCAGAGCAATACCGCCACAGGCAATATTCTTAAAAAACTCTCCCATGTACTCCTGGTTGATAAACCACAACAAGATAAAAACGACAAACGGCACTGCTGAAAGAATACGGCCTGACATGACAACCTGTGAGGTCATGACCCGAATTTCGCCCTTGATGCGAATCCGTTCACGAATAGTAAAGGCTATCGTATCCAGGATTTCTGCCAGCGGGCCGCCAACTTCTCGCTGCACATTGATCGCGGTAATCACAAAGTCTAGGTCTTCGCTTGGGATACGGCGCGCAAGGTTATCGAGCGCCTTGTCCATGGGTAAGCCAAGTTGCATTTCCTGCACAACGCGGCGGAATTCATCACTGATGGGAGGAGGCATTTCTTTGCTGACGGCTTCCATCGCCTGCATAGTGGAATAACCCGCGCGCAAACCATTGACCATCAGATTTAACATATCAGGGAGTTGGTCGTTGAATTTTCGTAAACGTTTCCCTTGCTGGGAACGGAGATAAACAATGGGAAGCGCAACCCCGGCCACTGCGCCAATCAATGCCGAAAATAATTTCGCGGGTAATGATGTCCCACCAAACAAGAAGGCCGTGCCTCCCAAAACAAAAGCCAATATAAAGACGAAGAAAATGAATTCGCCCGCCTTGAACTTCATATCGGCACGCGCCAGATTCTTTGCGATGCGATCGCCAAATGAAGATTTTTCAACGCGTTTATTAACCCACTCTGTCAGGGCGGTTGAGGCTTCTTCCCGTTCTCTGCCCTTATCAGCATTTTTACCCTCATCCAGATAGCGTCCCAAGCGGTCTTCGACCAGGTTTCTCTCGCTATTCGAAGATATATACACCCCAATTGCAATCAGGATGAGGATAATAATTGCGCCAATCAACAAAATTGCAAGTGGATTCATGGCGGGCCTATTATAAAGCTCCGAAAACTAGTAACGCCGATTGCTGCCTACGCCAAAAATCGTTGGAGGCAGGTGAATGCCGACAGCCTCAATTTTATCCATAAACTTGGGACGCAAACCAGTAGGGCGCAATCGCCCAATGATTTTTCCTCCTTCGAGACCAGTTTGTTCAAAGACAAAAAGGTCGGTCATGGTAATAACATCGCCTTCCATGCCGCTAACTTCGGTAATGTAGGTGACTTTACGAGAGCCGTCTTTCATGCGCTCTTGCTGGACAATCAAATCGACAGCCGATGAAACTTGCTCACGAATAGCCCGAATGGGCAAATCCATACCAGCCATCAAGCACATGGTCTCAATACGAGAAAGCGCGTCACGCGGAGAGTTCGCATGTGCCGTTGTCATAGAACCATCATGGCCAGTGTTCATCGCCTGCAGCATATCCAATGCTTCAGCGCCGCGGCATTCGCCCACGATAATGCGTTCAGGACGCATACGCAAGGCGTTAATCACTAAATCTCGGATGGTGATTTCACCGCGGCCTTCAATATTGGCAGGACGAGATTCCAAGATAACGACATGCTCCTGGCGAAGCTGCAATTCGGCTGCGTTTTCAATTGTCAATATGCGCTCATCACCGGGGATAAAACCAGAGAGAACATTGAGCAATGTCGTTTTACCGGAACCGGTGCCGCCGGAAATAATAATATTCAGGCGGGCAATTACACATGCCTTGAGGAATTCTACAGCCTCCGGGGTAATAGAACCATAGGAAACTAATTGTTCTATAGTAATCGGATTTTTAGAGAATTTACGAATGGTTAATGTAGGCCCAACCAACGAAATCGGAGGGATTACTGCGTTTACGCGAGAACCATCGGGCAGACGGGCATCGACATAGGGGCTAGATTCGTCGATGCGGCGGCCTAATGGAGCAACTATGCGGTCGATGACGCGCATAACATGGTCATTGCCTTCAAATGTGACCGGAACCCGGACAATTTTTCCTTTTCGTTCAACGTATACATTTTTGGGCCCATTTACCATGATTTCCGTAATGGTGTCATCTTCAAGTAAAGGCTGTAAAGGGCCAAATCCCAAAATTTCAGCAGTAATCTGTTCGAATAAGCGCTGACGTTCGGGACGGGAAAGCACAATGTTTTCTTCGTTCAGTATCTGCTCGAACAACTCCATAATGGTGCGCCGAACCTCTTCGGTTTTTGTGATATCCATCGAAGGGTCAAGTTCTGCCAGAAGTTTATTCTGGACGCGCGTTTTCAGGTCGAAATATGTTCCTGCTTGAGGGGTTGTTGCCGGCGCACTGACACGCCGGGCCTGTAATCCAGAAAGTGCTTGCTCGCTTCCTCCGGTGGCAGGCTGTGATGGCAAAGACGCTGGTCGCTGGGGTTGGGATGCGTCGGGCTTTCGTGCTTGTCCTTGTTCGATACGTTTAAGTAAAGACATTGGTTACCTCCTGGGTAACAATAAATCACTATTCAGTTGCCTTCGCAAGTTGGGTACGAATGGCCTCCGCCAGCGCAAATACGGACCGGGCTACTGGCTTTGTTTTATTATCAATCATAAAAGGAATGCCACGATTAACAGACGGGATTACAACTGCTTCCTCGAGCGGGATAACACCAACAACCGGCTGTTTCAGGTTCTCGCTGATTTTTTCCGGCGTAATGGAAATGCGCTTATCATACTTGTTCATCACCAGACACAAACGTTCACGCTGGACGCCAATTGTGGCCAATAAGTCAAGGAAAAGGCGAACGTTCTTAATTGCAGGAATATCTTGTGTACAAACCAGAACAACAACATCACTCACATCAAGCGCAGCGAGGGTCACATCATTCAATATATGGGCTGTGTCCACCACAACATAGGCGTAAACCTGGCTCAAGTATTTCACCAATTTGCTAAACTGTTCTGCAGAAACATGGTCGGCATGTTCGGGCTTGGCCGGAGCCGCCAAAACGCGAATTCCAGAAGCAGCATGTTTAAGAAGCACCCCATCGATAATATCCAGGTCCAGTTCGTCGGCGCGAGGAGCCAAATCGAGAATTGTATTCTTGCCCTGCTCGTTTAAGAAGACAGACACATCACCAAATTGAAGATTTCCGTCAACGAGAGCCGCGCGGGTTTCATCGTTATGGAGCGTGATGGCGAGATTCGTCGCGAGCGTTGTAACACCGGTGCCGCCTTTGGGACTGTACACCATAATAACACGCCCATTGACGAACCCACTTCCCAGAGTTGGCTGGGCGGTCGTTGCCGCCACTGAAGCAACCACTTGAGCGGTTCGGGAGCGTTCTGACTGGGCCATCTGACCAGCGCGTCGGACAGCCGAAATCAACTCATCGGCCATCGGTGGCTTGGTCAGAAAATCATGCGCGCCAGCCTGCATAGCACGGCGCATATAATTCGGGTCACCTTGCACGGAGAGGAAGACTATCTGAGCAACCGGGTTTCGTTGGCGTATCAAACCCGTTGCCGTGATGCCATCCATGTCTGGCATGTTGATGTCCATCAGGATGACATCGGGTTTCAATTCCTCAGCCAGTTGAACCGCTTCCTTTCCAGAACGGGCTGTGCCAACCACCTCAATATCCGCTTCAAATTGCAACAATTTGCGAACATTCTCACGAGTCTCAGCAATATCATCAACAACCAGGACGCGAATTTTTTCCGGCATGTGACGAACTCTCCAGGATGGCAGGGTTATGGAATGGGCGTAGGCGTGAGCGGCGCGGTCACGGGGTCAACCAATTTGTCTAAACGGGGTTGTATGGCATAAGGAAGTTTGGCTGGCACGGGAATCGCATACTGGCTCAAAATATATTGGAGCGTGGCCGCTTCTGTTTCGATGCGGGATGTGTCGTCTGGCGCGCGCAAGGTGAAGGTAAATTTTGCGCCTGCATATAGTAAATAGGTCAAAGCAACAGCATCTTGGGGAGATACAATCAGGGTAATCACATCAGGCGCTTTGACAACGACGGGGGTAGCGGGGGGCTGCTCTCCCGGAGGCACTTCTTGTGCCTGAGGCGTGACCACCGTGGTCACCTCAGCCCCTGGATAGGGGAAGTAGCCAACGTGCAAAACCTGTACATCTTGCAAAATCTGTTGCGAAACCAAACGGGGGCGCTGGGCTTCCGCAGGGATAAGGTAAATAGCCTGATTGAGAACCGGGTCCAGTTCAGCGCGGCCAATAGGGCGGTTCCCCTCTCCATTGTTCATGCCGAGCGTGACAAGAGTCGAGGCGTCAGGCTGCAAACCGGTCGCCACCACTTGCCCAAAATTATTCGGCAGGATAGACTGAAACGCCGAATCCACATCCACAAAAAGAGTTGTCGCAATCACGTTCACCCGGTCGCCATCTCTGAGCGCGTAGGCTACGCCGCTTTGCCAATTGAGCGGCAAAGTCACAGCCACCAGGCCAGGCTCAATGACGCGGGCTGTTTCTGAAACGGGGCGGGTTAAGCTATCTGAAAACATTCCGCGCATGAGCGGCATGCCCTGCTCAAGCGGCATCGCAGCGAATTTACCTGCCACATCTTCAGGGTTGGTAAGCATTTTTTCGTTGTACGCTTCTTGGGGAATCATCATGGTGCTGATGGCTTCAGGCTTAATTTCGTCGTTCAACTGAAGAGGTTGACCTACTGCAAGAATGGGAACCATTGGCGGCGTTGGCGCTGCTTCTGGTGTAGGTGGCGCAAACAACCCCCCATTCAAAACCAAAAAGACAACGGCTATCAGGATGACAATGATGATCACAAGGAATAGCAAAATACGACCGCCGCGTTTCATAAGATTCTCCTTGATTTCTTGCTTATTTGTTCTACACGATTATACAGTAAAAACCGGGAATGGAATAATTACAGCATTGTCAAGCAAATAGTAGAAAAGTAGGACTCTACAGTAACGAGAGTCCTGCAAATCGGCATCATTTTTCCAGACAAGCTCTGTTTTTCATGCAGGCCTGGCAGGAATGACAAACGTGACTCGTGTCCCTTTGCCAATCGATGAATCAAGTTCAAAAGAACCACCCAGCATCTCTACACGGTCACGAATCAGATTGAGACCCAGGCTATTCCCCTGCTCCAAAATCTCGGTATTGAAGCCCTTGCCATTGTCGTCAACCGTCACTTTTACCGAAGTCTCGCTCATATCGATCATAATTTTGACCATGGTCGCCTGGCTGTGCCGCGAGGCATTCCCCAAGAGTTCCTGTAAAGCACGGAAAATCATAACCTCGATATACGATTCCATTCTCCGTTCCTGACCAGAAACGGTCACAGCAATTTCCATGCTAGTTTGTTCTTTAAACGTATCGGCATAACGCTTGATGGTTGGCACAAGGCCAAGGTCATCGAGCATCATCGGGCGCAGTTCAAAAATGAAATTGCGCACTTTCTGGAAAGTGCTCATGGCCGATGCTTTCAGGCTGTTGAGTTCTTCGCGGGCCTGAGCGGCGTCGACATCCATCAAACGCATGGCGATTTCAGTTTGCAGGATGAAATTGGAAAGGGCCTGAGCCGGACCATCGTGCATTTGGCGTGACAATCGCTGTCGCTCTGATTCCTGGGCCTGGATAATACTCTCGATGCTCGCCTGGGGGCTTTTGCCTGTCCCTTTTCCACCTTCGATAGGCTGTTCTAGCAATCCAAGCACTTTCTCAAGGGAACCGCGATACCGTTGCAGATGCGACTGGTCGCTTTGCAGTTTATCCAACTGACCGCGCATTACAAATAACCGTTGCTGGGCATCTAGGGCAGAGTCGTAAGACATTTTCAATTCACTCAAAGCAATATTGGCGCCCGAAGCCTGGATTTGCTGTAGATGAGCCGTAATGGCGGCATTGCGTTGCGTCAGTTTGGAAGCTTCTACCTGGCTTTGCTCAAGCATGAGGGTCACTTCTCGCAAGGATTTCGTTACATCATCCAATTCTGCCTGAATGCTCTTGCGAGCTTCTTCCAGCGGATTCGCTTGCTCTTCGGTGATAACCATAACCTACTCCTGCAAATGAGATTCGTAATTCAACTTGACCCAGCCCCGTTTCAAGGCATAGACCACTGCCTGGGTGCGGTCTTCGACGCCAAACTTGCGCAGGATGGACGTAATATGATTCTTAACTGTCTGATGGCTGATGCCGAGTTGGGAAGCAATTTCTTTATTGCTTTTTCCTTCCACGACAAGTTCCAGCACTTCCATCTCACGGTCAGAAAGCGGATGGAAGGGGTTGCCCGGCTCGCTATACGACCGGCGCGCAGAATCGAGTTGCCGGGCAAGCCAACTTTCAAACTCCATCTTCGTCATCACCTGCTGAGCCATAACGTATTTTCCATCGGCAACGTGGAAGATGATTTTGGTCAACTCATCCGGCTGGACGTCTTTCGAACAAAAGGCTGCCGCTCCTGCAATGGCCGCATGGAGCATTTGTTCGGAGTCGTCATAAGCCGTCATTAGAATCACGCGGGTTGGCAAACGTCCAGTTGTAATCTCGTGCGTAATCTGCTGACCATTCATCCCCGGCAGGTTGACATCCACTACAGCAATGCGCGGACGAATCGATTGAATCAATTCCAGCCCACGCTCTCCGTGCGATTCCTGTCCGACCACTTTCAAGCGCGGGTCAATAGACAAAGCATCGGCAACGCCCTGCCGAAACAATGGATGGTCGTCTATGACAACAAGTGTGATTTGTTCCATGTTTTAAGTCCGGTGAATTATTTTTGAGTATAGCATATCTTATGCCGATAGTTGAATTTCTGACTCATAACATTTAAGGTTCAATACGGAACAGGCGGACTTCATCAAATTCTCCCAGGTAGGCCAGGCCGGGTTGGGATTCAGGGTTCTGGTACACCGGAATCATCGGGTCGGTGTAGTAGGTTTTTTCAAGGATAAGGAAACGCGCCCCAAACTGGCGTGCGAGTTGACGGGTGGTTTCCAGGTCTTCGTCGGGAACAATAATGGCGGGGCGGCGGTTGACGGCAAAATAGCCAGGCGCGTTGGCAACGATGACCACATCAGAGGGTTGAGCGCCATTTTCGACCAGAATTTGCTCGGCGCGCAGGTAGGTGCGCTGGAACTCATTCCAATTCTTTTCAATTACGCTGATATAAACCAACACCAGCGTAATCATACCCATAAAGACGACCAGCCCGAAGCGAAAGATGCTGAACGCTTCGGGCGTGAAGCGGCCCTGCTGGCGGGCTTTCCCCACCAGGAACTCGACCGCCACCGGGGCAGCCGCCCACCACACCGGCTGGAGCGCGGCTGCAGCGTGGAAAAAACTACCGCGCGACCCGGCAAAGGGAAAAACAAAAGTCAGCACCACAAACAGCGTCAGCCAGGTGAACGCAGCCAGCCGGGCGCGCAGGTCTTTGCGCAACACCCACAGGCCAATGGGAGCAAAAACGGCCAGCAGGACAACACCCTGGGCGGCAATTGAGTTGACGGCGTTGAGTTTGAGCGCATCCAGCCGCCCAGCAAGAGCCGAATCCCAACCGGCGGCGCGCCAGTTTTCGTAGTTCACCCGTTCGGGCGGCCAGGCGAAGGTCTCGTCGTAACGGGTCATCCATAAAACGCGGCTGCCAGCCGGGGTGAGCGGCGTGCCCCAAATCGAGAGATTGCGCGCCATCCAGGGCCCCATGATGACGGCATAGCCGAGAGTGAACAGAATGAGAGGAAACAAGAAAGATGGAAAGAAAGATGAACGAGAAGGCTTCTGCGCTTGCAGCCAGCGCAGGAACAGCCCGCCGCCGCCCACTGCCAACCACAGGATGCCATCGGAGCGCGCGAGATTCATCAACCCGGCAACCAACCCCATTAAGAGCGGGGAGATAATTCCGGCGCGGGGGAAGAGCATAAAGAAGAGCGCGCCTAAAAGCATGAAAATGCCAAAGTTATCGGTGGTTGGGAGGAAGGGCGCGTGATAGCCGCAAAAAACCGCCAGGAAACCCGAGGCCAGGGCCAGGCTGCGCTTTTGGGTAAAAGAAAACGCCAGAGCGGCGCTGGCGGGTGGAACCAGGGCCGCGACCAGGAGAAAGCCCAATCGCGCGGCGGCAAAGGTATCCGTTCCGGCCAGCCACATGCCCGCCGCAGCCAGGACGGAAGCCAGGGGAAACCAATATCCATGCGAGGGATGGGGAAGCGACTGGGGATTGTCTAGATAATTCCAGAGATAGTTTTCGGTGAATCCATGCCCCTGGAACAGGCGCACCCCGCCCGCGTAGTAGTAATCGGCGTCCATATAACCAGGAGCGTGTTGGAACCAGGCGATGGCGCTGTTGAATACCAGGCCAACGAGAAAGAGCAGGAAATAATCGCGACGAGTCATGTCATCTCCCCTGTGAAACCATGTCCATCCACAAGCGCGGCGGACGGGTGGCCCACCAGCGCACCCAGTAGAGCAGCAGGGTCATAACGAACGGGTAGACGAACAGGAACACCGAATCGAACCCGGCGAAATGCGCGGCCCACAGCCCGACCAGCAGACCCAACCCCACCAAGAAGGCTGCCAGGCGGCCCAACAAGCCCCAGCGCTGACCCATGACAGAGAAAACCAGGATAACAGCAGGCAGGCTGAAAGCAGTCCAGGCCGGGGTAAAGCCCATGCCGAACCAGGGCGTCAGGATGGCGGTCAGAGACATCGTCCAGAAGAGCCAGTGAGTCCCTTTGCCGCGCGCGGCCTGCCATTCAAAAAACAGGATGACGATGGCAATTGCCCGCAAACCCTGAGCCAGGGGAATGCCAATCCCAGGAAACCAGTTTTCGAGCGAGCGAAAGGTGGAAGGCAGCGACTGGCTGCGCCATTCGATGATTCCGCTAAAGAAAAATTCGCTAAACCAGCCGGGATAGACCAGGAACGAGACAGCCACCAGCACCGTGAGCGTCATCATGAAACCGGCCAGGATGCGATAACGCCTCGATGCGAACATCCAGACCGCCAGCAGGAGCAGGGCCAGCCCGGTGACACGAATGTAAACCAGCCCCAAAGCAGCCAACGCCCCGGCCAGTTCGTCGGACTCGCTTTCGAGGGCGCGCACCGCGCCAAACACGAACAGGGCTTGCAGGAGGATGAAGTTGCCATCCAGCATAGAGAGCGCGCCTGGCTGCCAGGCCAGGGCAAACAACAGCGCAAGCGGCAGCGAGAGCCAGGAGGCCCGCCAGCGGCTTAAGTGCATCGACACGAAGACCAACCCCGCCGCTGCGGTTTGGAGCAAAACCAACCAGAGCGCGCGGGCGATGAAAAAGTCACGAATGGATGCCAGGGGAAAGAACAGCAGAGTCACATAGAGCGGCATGCTGAACTGGAACGAACGTTCCCCGGCGCGGGCGATGCGGCCATAAACCAGGCGCTGGACTTCGATGGTGTTGCCGACATCGTAAGGCGAGAAACCCTGCAAAGCGAAATTTTGGGCGGGTTTCCACAGGGCCAGGAATTCCGCGCCAGCGCGCGCGCTGCGAGCAAATTGCAAGTTGCCCCAAAACAGGCCGCCGCCGATAGCGACGACAATAGAAATGGAAAATAAGGCCAGGAAAATAGAGCGAAGGTTGCTGCGCATTGGCTTTATTTTACCAGCCCCCTGTAAGACAAATTATCAATTTACCCTACACTAACACGCGCAGACAGCCAGGAATAATTCGATACTTCATTTCCGTTACCGGCTCGGAGAACAATTCGCCGTCGGTGTGGGCCGGAGAGGGCCGGTCGAGTCGGATTTTAATCCAGGTGCAGTGGATTTCCCGAATGCCCTGTTCGTGGACGAACTCCCCTTTCGGATTCATCGTCTTGGGCAGGATGGAGAATGTGTTTAGGCGCGTAGAACGATAACCATAAATAAAGGTCAATTTCCCATCAGATGGGTTGGCGTGCGGGGCCATGTAGAACAACCCGCCAGTGCGCGGGCCATTGCCAACCGAAACCAGCGTCAGCGGGCCTTCGTAGCGGCCATCATCCCATTCGATGATGGCATTCCAGGTCGGGTGGTCGAGAATCCCTTGCACGGCGGCCACCAGGTAGCGGGGAACGCCCTTAATCCAGGAGATGGCGGACTGCTTTTGGGTGACATACGGCTCAAGCCCAATAGCAGAGTTGTTGACAAAATATTGGCCGTTAACATGACCAACATCAATGACGCGCGTTTTCCCAGCGGCGATAACGCGCGCCGCCTCCCCTAAATCGAGCGGGAGGCCGAGGTTCGCCGCCAGGTCGTTAGCAGTTCCTAATGGCATGACACCAATCACGCCCAAATCCGTTTCCGGGCAGACGTGGGCGATGCCGTTGACCACATCGCCGATGGTCCCGTCGCCGCCCGCCGCGATGATGGGCGAAAAGCCATCCCGAACCGACTGGGCGGCCAATTCGACTGCGCCTTTGGGACGTTCCGAAACGGCCAGTTCAAACTCCACCCCGGCGGCGCGCAGGGCTACCTCTGCTTCAGGCCAACGATTTTGGGCATTCCAGCGGTTAGAATAAGGGTTCAAGATGACTTTGGCAGGCATATCTTCCTCCGTTTGGGCATGTTAGCACCCTTGAACGGGAAAAGAATATCAACTTGATAACGCTTCACTAAGTTAAACCCGGCCAAAGCCAGGGCGTGGCGGCAGCAAAACCGCGTTATGTGGCACGTGTCGGGTGTAAAATATAAGCCTTTGCAACCATGCCCCAATTTACCGACCCCAACTACCTCCAAAACGACCAGTACCGCAACGCGGATAATCTGAACGCGCGGATTGCCCTCCACGAGCGATTCAGCGCCAATCCGCAGGGCTGGTTTGCCTGGCTGTGGGATACGCTGGCGGAACTTCCCGCTCAAGCGAAAGTTCTGGAACTTGGCAGCGGCTCCGGGGCGATGTGGATGGCCTGCCCAAAGCGGATTCCCACCGGGTGGAGCATCACCATCAGCGATTTCTCCGCCGGGATGGTGGACGCCGCCTGGCGGAACCTGATTACGCTGGGGCGTGGATTCAAATTCGAGCAAATCGACGCCCAATCCATCCCGTACCCGGATGAAACCTTCGACATCGTCCTCGCCAACTTCATGCTCTATCACGTCCCCAACCGGCCTAAGGCGCTGGGCGAAATCTGGCGGGTGTTGCGCCCCGGCGGGCATCTAGTGGCTGCTACGGCAGGCGCAAACCACCTGAAAGAGATGGACGCCTGGTTTGCTCGGCTCGACCCGACGCAGGAGATGGCCGCCTTTCGCAACCCGTTCTCGCTGGAAAACGGTTCGGAGCAACTGGAGCCGTTTTTCAGCCCAATCGAGATTCGCCGCTACCCCGACAGCCTGCGCATCACCGAAATCCCGCCGCTGATGGCCTATCTCCGCTCAACCAGCAGTTACGGCTCCGCTCCCGAATCCCTGTTTGCCCAACTGGAACAGGAACTGACCGCCGAACTGCAAACCAAAGGCGCGATTTACGTCACCAAAGATTCCGGGCTGTTCTTGGCGCGTAAAAGCGAAAAACTTTCTGACTTTTTCCGCAACGCTCCCTTGTCCGGTCTTGACCTGCCTGGTCGGCACGATAGAGGCTGATATGTCAACGCATGAAAGAAGCAAAACCGAGTGAAAACCACATACCGCCTGCCAGATAACCCTGACTTTTGCAATGATTTCACGCTCGGCTCGCATGGCGAACATTTCATCAATCGCACCAGCCGAAAGAATATTCAATTCCCGTATGACGAGTACGCCGGCCATTTTTGTCTCGGGATTATTTATTCGCGAACCGGCTCAGAAAAAGCCGATGAAACGCGGAAATTTCACCTAAACGAATTGCAATCCATTTCATCTGTCATTCGAGACTTCCAGTTTTTTGTGGCTGAGAAATGGGAAATTGCCAGCGATAAACAGGGCAGTTCCAATACCGCCAACATTGGCAGTATTACGAAAATAGATGACATTTTGACCAGTAATGGCGTTTTCAAGAACCTGGGGGAAGCCTGGTTCGATGATTATTGGATGAATTACGGCAAAATTACCGTGACCACTCCCGGCGGCAAAGTCAAAAAGATAACTTTGTTGCGAGAGTATCTGGCTTATCGCGGCCTGGATTCTGCTCTGGCAAATCCAATGAGCAATAAACCAGCAAGGAAAAAACGGGCATGAGAATCGCCGTCCCGCCCCTGAAATGCCAGGGTATCAAAACCCACCTGGTTGAATGGATACTTGAACATGTTTCGCTTTCTGAAGGCGGGACATGGATTGAGCCATTCATGGGGTCGGGAGTGGTTGGCTTTAACGTGCATCCACCAAAAGCCATTTTTGCAGATGTCAATCCGCACATCATCAATTTGTACAATGCCATTAAAAACGGGCCGATTACGCCCGGCATTGCCAAAGATTTTCTCGAAAAAGAAGGCACTCTCCTGCGAGAAAAAGGCGAAGCGCATTATTACGAAATTCGGGAACGGTTCAACCAAACCGCCGAACCGCTGGATTTGCTCTTTCTCAATCGTTCATCGTTCAATGGTGTGATGCGTTTCAATAAAAGCGGCAAGTTCAATGTTCCTTTCGGGCATAAACCGGAACGCTTTGCCCAGGCGTATGTCACCAAAATCATCAATCAAATTCGGCAGGTCAGTCAGGCTTTGAGCATGTACGACTGGCAATTTATTTGCGCCGATTTCCGCCAAACGCTGGCACTGGCGACCGAAAAAGACCTGATATACTGCGACCCGCCCTACATTGGCCGCCACACCGATTACTTCAACGGCTGGTCAGAACAGGATGAGCAGGATTTATTCGATTTGCTCGCCAAGACCAAAGCCAAATTCATCATTTCCACCTGGCACAGCAACCAATATCGCCAAAACCAGGCGTTGGAGAAATATGCCCGAAATTTCATCGTGTTTACTCGCGAACATTTCTATCATGTTGGCGCGAGCGAGAAAAACCGCAATCCAATGCTCGAAGCGATTGTGCTAAACTACGACCCTGAACCGCAACAGGCAACCATCGAACTAAGCCAACTGGCGCTCTTTGAACAAAAACCGGAATACCACTTCCGCAAAATCTCCACCGATTAACCATTTACCCTTCACCAATTACCATTTACGGAGTACCTTCATGGACTGGACCAACAAATCTGTCTTAATCACCGGCGGCACCGGCTCGTTTG
>CAYRBO010000048.1:0-16508 GCA_964422545.1 uncultured Anaerolinea sp.
TGCCTGTTCATAGCCCATCTCCCCTCGGGAGAGGGGACTTGCGAACTTGCCTGTTTATAGCCCCTCTCCCGTCGGGAGAGGGGACTTGCAAACTTGCCTGTTCATAGCCCATCTCCCCCCGGGAGAGGGGACTTGCGAACTTGCCTGTTCATAGCCCATCTCCCCTCGGGAGAGGGGACTTGCAAACTTGCCTGTTCATAGCCCTCTCCCCCCGGGAGAGGGGACTTGCGAACTTGCCTGTTCATAGCCCCTCTCCCCTCGGGAGAGGGGTTGGGGTGAGGGAAAACGGCGCAAGTTCTCGACCGCCTGAATAGATACAAAAATTTTTAGCGTAACCAGACTCGAAATCTTCATCTCAAATTCACGCCGGGCATCTTCAGACTCCACCTGCTGCCCTTTGCCAGCCGCGATAATCCGACTACAATACCGCCACGTATGTCAGATTTGCTGCTCTTATTCTGGACCTTCCTCAAGGTCAACCTGCTCAGCACCTCCGGCCCGGCCTCGGTTGGATTGTTGCACGGCGAAACAGTCGGACGATTCATCACCGAGAGCCAGTTCGTACAGGCGGTCGGCTTTTCGGCGGTCCTGCCGGGCAGCGATGCCATTCAACTGGCAATGTATATCGGCTACGCCGCGGCGGGCATTCCCGGTGGGCTGGTCGCCATGCTCGGCTCGGTGCTGCCGCCCACCGCGCTAATTTTCGGCGTGGTAGCCATCCTGCACCGCCTGCGGCGTGAAGCCTGGGTGGAACGGTTCGTGGAGGGACTCACCCCAGCCATCTCGATACTCATGCTCTTCACAGCCTGGAAGATTTTCGAGAAAGGCGGCCAAACCGGCCTTTATGGGTGGGCG
This sequence comes from uncultured Anaerolinea sp., assembly GCA_964422545.1. Taxonomy (GTDB): domain Bacteria; phylum Chloroflexota; class Anaerolineae; order Anaerolineales; family Villigracilaceae; genus UBA5195. The sequence goes on from CAYRBO010000048.1 coordinate 856, forward strand.
ATTGCGCTCATCAGCCTGGTCGTCATGGCGCGCGATTTCCCGGCGCGAATTGTAGTGCTGGCTGCCGGTATCCTGGGAGTAGCGTTGCTGCGATGAACCATTCCCAAGTTTCGACCTGGTTCAAACTGTTCTGGATGTTCCTAAAAGTCAACCTGCTTTCCCCCTCCGGGCCGGCCTCCATCGGCCTGTTATACGACGAAGCGGCGGGAAAACTGATGAGCGAGGAACGTTTTGTCGAAGCAGTGGGGTTTTCCAACGTCCTGCCGGGCAGCGAAGCCCTCAAACTAGCAATGTTCGTCGGCCACGCGGCGGCAGGCGTCCCCGGCGTGCTGGCCGCCTTGCTGGGAGCCATCCTGCCCCCAACCGTAATGATGCTCATCGTGGCAGCCATCTTACAGCGATTCCAACAGGAAGACTGGCTGGGGCGATTCGTCGGCGGCATGAGTCCGGCAGTGGCTGCGCTAATGGTGCTGGTCGGCTGGGAACTCTTTCGCGCCGGAACGAGCAAAAAAGTCAAACCCCGCACCCTGGTCATCGCCGCGCTCTCGGCCCTGGCCTTCTGGTTCGAGGTCCCCGCCCCAATGGTGCTGATAGGGGCCGGTATCCTGGGAGTGATTTTATTCCGATGAAATCTTTGTTCGCCTTTACCAACGGGAATGAAACCACCTGGCCTTCGATTGAATTCTCGGCCTGGATGGCGACCCAACTCAACGCGCCGCTTACCCTGGTTGGAATTCTGGAAAATCGGGGCGAGAATGACGCGGTGGAGGAAATATTCGGCCGGGCTGTAACCCTGCTCCAGCAAAAAGGAGTGAAGTACACCCTGCAACTGGAAACCGGCCCCGCAGAAACCGTGATTCTGCGCAAAGCGGCAGACGAGGCGGCTGACATCATCGTCACCGGGCCGCTAGGACGCCCTGCCCTGCGGCGCTTCCTCGCCGGACGCTCCTTCCGCCACATCCTGGCTGGGGTCGAAAAACCCCTGTTATACGTCCCGGCGGTAAAAATACCCGTCCAAAAGATACTGGTCTGCCTGGGCGGGCTGGGCTACGGCCTGACGGCAGAAAGCATGGGCGTTCGGCTGGCGCAAGCCTTCCGGGCCTCCCTTACCCTGCTGACAGTCGTCCCGCCCATTGACCTCGACTACCCCGAAGCGCGCGCCATCCGCGAAAACTGGCAGAACCTGGCCGCCACCGATACCCTGCCCGGGCGCACCCTGCGACAGGCACTGGAAATTGCGCGCAAAGCACAGATTGAAGCCAGCATCATCACCCGCCAGGGCGATGCCGTCGAAGAAATCCGCGCCGAAATCCGCGCAGGCGGCTACGACCTGGTCTGCATGGGGTCGCCCTACAGTTCCCATAGTTTGCGGCAGATGGCAACCGCCAACGTCACTGCCGATGTTGCCGAAACCGCGCCCTGCCCGGTACTCTCGGCGCGCTACAACAAAAATGAATAAACGTCTATCCAAGGCGATAACCGGTTAAAATTGACGAATGACTCGACGACTCTCCTTTACACTCCTCACCGGCCTGGTCGCCGTTATTTTGACAAATTGCGCACCCCAGGCTGCTCCCCTGCCTCTGGCCCCCACCGTTGACGTAAACGCGGCCAGCACCCAGGCTGTCGCCACCGTCTTTGCCGCCGCTTCGCAAACTGCCCAGGCCATCCTGCCGACCGCGACTGCAACAGCCATCCCAACTTCCACGCCTGACCCCAATCGCACGCCGCCCGCCCTTCCAGCCGGATTCACGACCGACTTGCTCAAACCGCTCGACCAGCCGCGCGCCTACCTCAACGACACCTGCCAATACCTGCGCGCCAAATGGGACCCGAACAACGCCGCCCCCGGCACGATTCTCATGCCAATTATGTTTCACGGCATCGCCAAAGGCGAGGTCAATTCCGCAGTCACTGGCGTTTACCACGACATGTCGATGGATGACTTTAACCGTCTGATGAAAGACCTGAAAGAACAGGGCTTTGAAGCGGTTACCATGCAACAGGCAGCCGATTTCCTGTATCATAATGCAAAAATCCCAAAGCGTTCGGTGCTGTTGATTGTAGATGACCGCAAATTCCGCCAGAGTTTTGATGATACTTTTTATAAATACTACAAAGATTGGGGCTGGAAAGTCATCAATTCCTACATCACCCTAGACGAACGTCCCGATATCTGGCAACAGAATGCCGAATTAGAAGCCGAAGGCTGGGTAGACCACCAGGCGCATGGCTACGTCCACAACGAAAACATCACCGCCAACTCCAGCGAAGACTATATGCGCCAGGAGTTGGGCAAACCGTTCGAAATGTTCCAAAAATACTTTGGCAAAACGCCCATCGCCTACATCTGGCCGGGCGGCAGTTTCACCCCCCGCGCAGTCGAAATCGCCCGTGAATACAACTACCAGTTAGGGTTCACCGTCAACCCGCGCGGCCCAGTCATGTTCAACTGGGTGCCCCAGGCCGAGCAAAACGACCCAATGCGCCCCTCCTACATCCCTGAAGTGCCAGCCGGTGACCCGCTGATGACCCTGCCGCGCTACTGGTCACCAGATGCGCGCAACCACATCGACACCGTGCGCCGCATTGGCGCCGAGGCTGCCGTCTATGCAGAGAGCGTGCGCGCGACAGAAATTGAATACTACGATATTGTCTGTTCCCCCGCTTATGGACCGCTGCCGGTAGTAGGGCCATAACAATTTTCGACCGACGATTTTCGATTTACGAATAACGACTTACGAATTCCTACCGCCCATGTCCAAATCGCTCGCTATCCACCTATATTCTCGCTTCTCAAGAGTGCTTTACACCATGAACCCTACCTGTACCTTTTGTAAAATCGCTGCCGGGCAGGCCAAAGCCGAAATACTTTACCAGGATGAACAAGTCACGGCCTTCCGTGATATTCACCCCGTCGCGCCAACGCATGTCCTCATCGTACCGAACCAGCATATCGAATCGGTCAACCATGCCAGCCCAAAGGACGAGTCTACGCTGGGCCGCCTGTTCCTTGTGGCGCGGCAAGTTGCCGAAGCGGAGAAAATCGCCAACAGCGGCTACCGCCTTATTGTCAACACCAACGCAGATGGCGGTCAGACCGTCTTTCACCTGCACATGCACCTGATTGGCGGCCAACGCATGAGATATCCGATGGGATAGGCGATTTAAGATTATCAAATAACGATTTACGAGTATTGATGGAACTTACCGACCGCCAAATCCGCTGGAAACAGCAAAAAGCCATTACCCCCGAAAAACTCACCCAGGCGCGGATTGTGCTGGATGAAATCATCAACGGCGCCGACCCGTTGGAGGCTCTGCGCGATAACCCCATGCCAGGGGGCGAAATTCTCTCCAAAACCGCGCTGGTGGCCGCTTATAACGAAATGACAGCGCGCGGCGAGTTGAGTCCCGATAAGAGCCTGCTCGAACGCATCCGCATGAAACCGGTGCGCACGCTTTCAGGAGTCACCACCGTCACCGTTCTCACCAAGCCCTATCCCTGCCCTGGCAAGTGCATCTTCTGCCCCACCGACGTGCGCATGCCCAAAAGTTACCTGCCTGACGAACCGGGCGCAATGCGCGCGCTGGAGCATGATTTTGACCCATATACCCAGGTTCGCTCACGCATCGAAGCGCTGGAGGCGCTCGGCCATCCCACCGACAAAATCGAACTGCTCATCCTGGGCGGCACCTGGAGCGCCTACCGCCGCGATTACCAGGAGTGGTTCATCAAGCGCTGTTTCGATGCGATGAACACCGCCGCCCCGCATGACTGGGGCGAGGGGGTGGAACGCTGCGCCCCCGGCGAACTGGCTATTGCCCACGCCTTGAACGAAACCGCCCCGCACCGCAATGTTGGACTGGTCATCGAAACCCGCCCCGATGAAATTACCCCCAAAGAACTGGCCTGGCTGCGTTATTTGGGCGTAACCAAAGTCCAGATGGGCGCGCAAAGCCTGGATGACCGCATCCTGGAGATGAATAAACGCGGCCATACGGTGGCTGAAACGCTCAAGGCGACCGCCCTCTTGCGCGCCGCCGGGTTCAAAATCGTCCTGCATTGGATGCCCAACCTGCACGGCGCGACTCCTGAAAGCGACCGCGCCGATTTTGCCCGCCTGTGGGAGGGCTTCTGTCCCGATGAAATCAAGATTTACCCCAACCAATTGCTTGCCAATGCTGAACTATACGAAGTCTGGCAGCGCGGCGAGTACCAACCCTACACCACCGAACAGTTAATTGACCTGATAGCCGACATTAAACCGACCGTGCCGCGCTACTGCCGTATCAACCGTGTCATTCGCGACATTCCCTCAACGAACGTGGTCGAGGGCAACAAACGCACCTCGCTGCGGCAGGATGTCCACGAGGAAATGAAGCGGCGCGGGACGCGGTGTAACTGCATCCGTTGCCGCGAAGTGCGCGGGACGCAGGTCGACGTCTCGGCACTGCGACTGGATGACCTGGTTTATATGGCAGCCTATGCCGAGGAACATTTCCTCTCCTTTGTCACCCCCAAAGACCAGATTGCCGGTTTCATTCGCCTGGCCCTGCCCACAAAAGACACGCCATCGACCATGTTATCTGACTTGGAGGGGGCTGCGCTCATCCGTGAAGTCCACGTCTACGGGCAATCCCTGCCCGTCGGCGCGGAAGGCAACGGCGCAGCGCAGCACACCGGCCTGGGGACGCGGCTGTTGCAAGAAGCCGAAGCCATCGCCCGGATGCGTGGCTTCAGGCGCATGGCTGTCATCTCGGCAGTTGGCACGCGCAAATATTATCTTGAGCGAGGCTTCGAGCGCGGGGAGTTGTACCTGGTTAAAAACTTGTAGGGCAAATCAATACCTTCGCCAAAATTAGGCGAATGAAATAGGGCTTTTCGGGTAAAGTTGTTGTCTTCCACAACACCAACCTGCCCGGAAAGAGCCCATGACAGAGATTTTAGCACTTTTACAACACATTGCGCCTCTTTTGGAACCGGTGACTTTTCGCCAGATGAGCCGGATTATCTTTGCGATGCTGGTCATAAGCGGACGAATTACGATGCTGGGACTTTCGCGCTGGGCAGACAAAGGTGGCAGCTACCGTACCATTCAATGTTGGTATCACACCCCAATGGCTTGGGAAGCCATGCACTGGTTGTTTTTTGTCGGTTGCCCGTTGCAGAAGCACGAATACATTATTGCAGGCGATGAAGTGGTGATTGGCAAGGCTGGAACAGAAACGCACAAAGCGAAAAAAGAAGCCAGGAAGAGCAAGAAATCAGCAGAGAAAGGCAAAGTCGGGCGTCCAAAAGGCAGCAAGAACAAGGTGAAATCGGATCAAGTCGAGTTGAACCCTGAATTGCTGCGGATTGAACAGGCGCTGAAATCGCTCTTGGAGACTGTTGGAAAGGCGCTCTCGCTCAAATATGTCGTTTTGGACGGGCATTTTGGCAATTATCCCAGCGTGTTCATGGTCAGGAACGCAAACTTGCATCTGATTTCCAAAATGCGTTCGGATGTGGCGCTCTATCCGCCTTTTGAAGGCGAATACCCTGGCGCCGGGCGCCCAGCCAAGTACGGGAAAAAGCTGAACGCCCGCAAAATGGACGAAAAATACCTGAAAGCAACCACGGTCAAGGACAACTTGCACACCGATATTTACCAGGGTATTTTCTACAACAAAGAGTTTGCCTTCGCCCTGAATGTGGTCATCATCTTGAAAACCAATTTGCTCACCAATGCCCAGGCGCATGTCGTTTTGTTTAGTACCGACTTGGAGCAAGATTACGAGAAAATCATCCTGTTCTACAGCCTGCGTTTCCAGATCGAATTCAACTTCCGGGGTGCCAAGCAATACTGGGGTCTCGAAGACTTTATGAATATCAAAGAAACCGCTGTGACCAATGCCGCAAACTTATCGCTCTTCATGGTCAATTTTAGCCTGGCGCTTTTACGTTCTCACCGAAGAAATAGCCCGGATTTTAGCGTGCTGGATTTGAAATCCTATTATCGTGGCTGCCGATATGCCAGCGAGACAAAAAAAAATGCTTCCGCAAAAACCTGAACCAAATTTATTAGCCAATATTTTCCAACAAATCGCCCGCTTGGGCGCTATTCACCCGGTTTCTCAGCCGGTTTCTAGCCAGTGATTGGCGAAGGTATTGCCAGATAGTATAAAATAATATGCTGTAAGTTACTTCTTGAAAAAGCAAGATAACACGAAAGTATTCTAAATACTATCATTTTTGTGACAGATTTAGTAAACCCGCGTATTGATGATGATTTGGCTGATGCGATAGTTTTAACAGACAACGATCGCTTTGAATGCTTTCCCCCAAGTGATTTATATAGTAAACACATCGCGTATTTCGTTGTGAAATTACTTGATATTAAAATGCAGTAGACAGAATTGAATGTTTATTGCCGTTCTTTGACAAAATAAACTGCATTCCAGAGAATCCTGTCCCCCAAAATTTACTTCGAGTAGTGCCCCACCCCGTCGGGGCCGCCAATGGTAAAAAATAGGCGGTTTGTCCTGGCAGACATGTCGGGCATGAAAAAAATACTCTGACAGAGAGTTATAGTAAGGTGCAAAACCATGCTACGAAATCGCTCCTGCGCAACAGGGGCGATTTCTTTTACTTTGCGCTGATTTGGCGCAGGGGTCAAGCAAATGAAAACATCAATCGCTAAAATCCCGGTTGGATTCACCCACGATGGGGGATATGCTCACTTCAATTCCGCAAAGAGCGTGGGACTTTAGAGAATTTGAAAAACCACATGAACTCCTTGTTTTCTCATGGAAACAAAAATTGGTTTATGGAAGATGCTGTCAGTTCAGGGATTTGTAAATGCGGTGTATGACCAATGCCATGGGAACTCACCAGTTTTCCATTGGGGATGCCGCGTGCAAGTCGCTGTACTTGGTTGAGCGGTATGAGACTATCCACGGGCGTCAATGCGCCGATTGTGGGTGTGTTGAAATCGGGCGGCAGTTGGGATGTCAGTTGGCTGGGCAACTCGGTCGACTGACTGGAAGGCAGCGCTTACCCGACATGGGCAGGCTACACCGTGTTGAGGGCGTACGTGTGGAATGCGGATAACACGCCTGGCCTCTTTGCCCAAATCAAAAACCTGCGCTACAGCGACCGTTTCTATATTCACGCCTTTGAGCAGACCTACGTGTATGAAGTGCGCGAGAACCGCCTGCTGCGCGGTTCAAGCGGGATTGCCAAAGTTTTCCAGCACGAAGAGTACGACTGGGTGACGCTGCTGACCTGCGAAGGCTACAACCCGCTGACCGGCAACTACCTTTTCCGCCGCGTGGCGCGCGCCGTGCTGGTGGAAGTAAAGTAGGACAAGTTATTAACTTGTCCCACCCAGGGCGCTGGCACAAGTGAAGTGAAAACCCGTCCCGAAGGTTCAACACCCTTCGGGATGTTGTTGTGTGCACGCAAAACCTGTCAAGGAAATCTCCGAAGATGACACACAAAGTGCACGCCAGGCTTTGACTGACGCCGACCAAAGGTCGGCGCTACGCCGCCATCACGGCCCAATCGAACGAGGGCGCCAGACAGTTACAAACTGCAAGAATTGCGCCTTTTCTCTCCCATCGGAGGCAAATCAGGTGGTCACTGCCGCCTGGCGAGCCCTTTTTGCAATTCCCCTTGCGCCTTTTGAGCAAACCACCATTCACAGGCCGGGTGAGAAAGGGTCTTCAAAAACCAGGTCTCGGCAAGTTCTTGCCGGCCTTCCGCTTGATAGATTCTGGCGCGATGGTAAAACGTCCTTGCTTCCCGAAAACCGTTCTCTGATCGCTGGATTGCGCGCACCGCCTTTTCCAGGTAGTCCCACGCCCGGGTTGTTTCCTGAGTCTCCCAGGCTGCCTGACAGAGAATCAGGTAACTATCGGCCATTCCATCGTCATCGTGCATCTGACGATAGTGGTTCAGGCTTCGTTCGGCATGTTGCCGGGCAGCGGGATACTCGCCTTGTTCGAGGGCGACATAGCCCAATCCTTTGTAACTTTGCGCCACGCCCCAACCATTGCCGATGCGCTCACAGGTTTGCAGACTTTGCTGAAAAGACTGAGCGGCTTGCGGCGCGTCTCCGCAGACGAGAGCCACTAACCCCAAATTGATTTGCGCCAACGCTGCCCCCCAAAGATAGTCCATCTGTTCACAAAATTGATAATTCTGGTCAAACAATTGTCTGGCTGCGGCGCACTCTCCCTGCGCTCGTTTGACCAGGCCCAGCCCATACAGCGCGTACTGACTTCCCCAGGCATACTCCGCTGCATCACACACGGTTTTGGCGCGCTCACAGAGACTGGCCGCCTCATCAAACTTACCAAGTTCAAAAGCAGTCCAGCCCAGCAAAACCAGCGAATCGCCAATTTCCAGCGGGTTTCCCAAACGCTGATAGCCCTGCAGGCTTTGTTCCGCCCAATGCCAGGCCTGGCGATAGCGGGCTTGCAAAAAAGCAATCCAGGCTTTCTGAGTCAGCAAAAAGGCTTTCTCTTCCGACAGGTCCTGACCTTCTAAAAGTGAGAATCCTTCTTTTAGGGCAGAGTCGGCGCGATGGTATTGAGACAACTGCCGATAGAAAACCGCCTGGCGGCCCAACAAAGCCGCCAAGAGAGCCAGAGCGCCGGCGTCTAAAATGTCCGCTCTCTTCACCGCTTGAATGGCTCGCTGAAAAACCTCTACCCCCTGCTCAAACCAGCTCTTAGATTCGTAATAAAGATACAGCCCTTGCATTAATTGCCTGAGCAGCGAGAGTTCCTGATGGTCAATTGCCCATTCCCAGGCGGCGAGGATATTCTGAAGTTCGGTCCCGATTTCATTCTGAACCTGGCGCTGACGCAGGGTGCGCAGATGGCGCTCACGTTGGCGGACAAAGGAGGTAAAGTAACTGGCATGACGGATTTGAGCCAGGCTGCTGGTGAGGGGCGCGGCTTTTAATTTTTCGGCTGCAAAATACTGCAAGGTGGGATGCATTTGATAGCGTCCAGAAGTCGCCTCAAAAGCCAGCAACGACTTCTGCCAGAGAGTCCGCAGCATGTGCTCGTGGATTGCCCCGATGGCTTGGGCGGCTTCGACTTGAAAGCCCCCCTTGAAGGTCGCCAGTTGCATCAGCGCGGCTTGCTCTTCCTTATCCAACAGCCTCCACGAATGCTCAAACATTGCTCGCAGGCTGCGCTGGCGTTCAGCGACATCCGGGCAGGTAGAATTCAACGCATCCAGATTTTGTTCAATGGCGGTTGCAATTTGATCCAGTGGGGTAGTGGCTGCGCAGGCCGCCGCCAGTTCAATACCCAGGGGTAAGCCTTCGAGAAGTTCGCATATTTTCGCCACCGGCCTCAAGTCTTGCCCTTCCAGGGCAAGGGGAAAAGCACGCTGCAAAAAAAGCTGCACGGAGATGCTTTCAGTCGGGTTTGCGCGCTCGCTTGGTAGATAAGGTAAACCGGATAACAAGAACACCCTTTCAGCCTGCAAACCCAGGCGCGCCCGCGAAGTGGCAAGGATAACCACCTCAGGCGCGGTCTGAAGGAACTCGGCGACAAGTTCTGCCAGCGGCAGATGTTCACAGTTGTCCAGAATCAGCAAAATCTCCCCGGCGTGCTTCAGGCCTGCCAGCACCTGGGCGCGCAGAGGCAAGTTTGCCTGCCCTTGCAGAGGCAGGTTTAGGGTCTCGGCCAGGCTGAGCAAGACCTGGTCGAGAGTTTGCAAGGCTTGCAAGTCAACAAAGGCCGCCCCGTTTTTAAACAGCGGTCCGATGATGCGGGCTGCTTCGATAGCCAGGCGGGTTTTGCCCACACCTCCCTGCCCGCAAAGGGTTACCAGTCGCCCCGTGCAAGAAGCAAGGGCTTCCAAAACCGCAGCAAGTTCCGTTTGCCGCCCCAGAAAGGAAGTCAGAAAGACCGGAAATTGACGCAAGAGTGCGGTCTCTTTTGCGCTAACCGCTTCTTCCTGGAGAATGCGGGTGTACAGGGCGGTGGTCTCCGTCATCGGCTCAATGCCTAGAGCGGAGCGGAGTTGACGCTTCAGGGCTTTGTAGTGGCTCAGGGCAGCATTGCGCTGCCCATCCTGCGCCAGCGAACGCATCAACTGACGGTAGGCTGTTTCATCAAACGCCGAAAGTTCGATCAGCCGCCTGGCGTAGCGTCGGACGGACGGATGATCGCCGCGTCTCTCGGCAGTTTCTGCCAGGGTACGCAAAGCGCTCAATGCCTGCTCAAGAAGCTCTTCCCGCCGTTCGAACAGCCAATCCTCAAAGGCTGCGCTCCCATGCAAGGTAAGCCCGCTTAACAACTCTCCCTGGAACAGGGCTATCGCCTGGTCTAATTTTGGCAGGCAAAGCGGGCAAAGGCCCAGGCGGCGGTGAGCATGCCCGGCAACTTCGCCAAGCAGCCGCTGAAAACGATGATAATCCGAATGGATGGGGACTTCAGGATTCAGGCGCACTTCTTGCGGCGCAATCAGCAGAAGGCTTTCCCCTTCTGACAAACTGGCCGCGAAAGCCTGTCTTAAACGATAAAGCGTCTGGCGTAAATTCTTCAGCGCCTGCGCTTCAGGATAATCGCTCCAGAACAAGTAGCCTAAGTTTTGGCGGCGATGAGGGCGGTTGCCTTCGATGACCAGATAGGCAAGGAGCGCCCGCGCTTTATCCGAGTCGAATTGGGTAACGACCTGCTCCCCCAGTCGGACTTCAAAACGCCCAAGCAGCGAAAGTTGCAAAGTGAGTTCACATAACAATTTCATTAGTTTGTGATAGCAATTTCAACCGTGACGTTTTCTTGACGCCCGATTATTAAAATACAAAGCGAACAAACCTTGCAAGGAAATTATAACAGATGGCTCGATGAGACCGACCGCAAGCGCAATGGAGAAAGTAAGATGAAACGTTCCTTATGGTTCTGGTTAATCAGCGTTGGACTGCTCTGCCTGGGATTGGCGCTTTCCTGGCAAATTTCCCGGGCGCAATCACCGATGGGAACTGCCTTCACCTACCAGGGGCAGCTCAAGAACGCCGGCGGCCTCGTCAACGGCGCCTGCGACTTTCAGTTTAGCCTGTGGGACGAGTCAGTTGGGGGAAACCAAATCGGCACAACCCAGACCAAAAGCGGCGTGAGCGTGACAGATGGTCTGTTTACCGTGCAACTGGACTTTGGCGCGGCGGCCTTTCAGGGCGATGCCCGCTGGCTGGCGATTGCCGTTCGGTGCAGCGGCGACAGCGCCTACACCGCCCTGACCCCGCGCCAGCCGCTCACCGCCGCGCCGTATGCCGGTTACGCCCTCCGGTCCTCGTGGAGCGGCTTGAGCGGCATGCCGGCCGGCTTTGCGGACGGGGTAGATAACGATACCACCTACACCGCTGGCGACGGCCTGACCCTGAGCGGCGATCAGTTCAGTCTGGACGTCCCTTACCGCCTGCCTCAATCCTGTGCCAATGGTCAATTGCCCAAATGGAATGGCTCGACCTGGACTTGCGCAGCCGACAACGACACCACCTACACCGCCGGCACCGGCCTGACCCTGAGCGGCGGTCAGTTCAGCCTGAACGTCCCGTACCGCCTGCCTCAATCCTGCACGAATGGTCAACTACCCAAATGGAATGGCTCGGCCTGGACTTGCGCAGCCGATAACGACACGACCTACACCGCCGGCACCGGCCTCACCCTGAGCGGCAGTCAGTTCAGCCTGAACGTCCCGTACCGCCTGCCTCAATCCTGCGCCAATGGTCAACTGCCCAAATGGAATGGCTCGGCCTGGACTTGCGCTGCCGATAACGACACTACCTACACCGCCGGCGCTGGCCTCACCCTGAGCGGCGGTCAGTTCAACCTGTCCAATTCGTACCGCCTGCCTCAATCCTGCACCAACGGCCAACTGCCCAAATGGGACAATGCCACCTCCACCTGGATTTGCGCGACCGACATCGCTGGAAACGGCGACATCACCGCCGTTAACGCCGGTACAGGGCTGACCGGCGGCGGAACCAGCGGCGACGTCACCTTGAGCGCCGACACCAACTACCTGCAGCGCCGCGTGACCGGCGCCTGCCCGCCGGGGAACTACCTGAAAGCCATCAATCCCGATGGGTCAGTGGTATGCGAATCCGCTTCCTTTGAGTTTACATCGGCAGTGTGTAATTTCGGTATAGGGACTCAGAATGGCTCTTGTACTGTCTCCTGCTCGGCGGGTTACTTTATCACCGGCGGCGGATGTAACTCGGAAAACGTTAGTACCAGGACATTGCAAGCGAGTTATCCACTGGGCTCAACCCAATGGGTCTGTAGATATTGGGAAACCCTTCCGATTCAAGAGTGGTGGATACGAGCTTATGCCGTCTGTCTGCAAATCCCGTAATGCAGGAGTCGCCCAAATGAAATGAGGAAGACCGATGAAACCAGCGCGCAATCACCGTTTTCTATTGTTGTTTGGGTTGGCGTTGTTCGTTGCAGTAGCAGCGCTTCCTCTCACCATCGTCTTGGCGCAATCGGGCGGCGGCTATAACCTGGAATGGAACACCTACGACGCCGGCGGGTACACCTTCAGCAGCGGCGGCGGGTACACCCTCGGCGGCACGCTGGGTCAACCGGATGCAGGCACGCATTCCGGCGGTGCGTACACCCTCAACGGCGGGTTCTGGAATGGTCTCGCTTCTCCACCGGTAATAGTACCTCCCACCATCACATCTCCTGCTGCTTCAACCCTCCCCGCCACCGGCTTCGCCATGGGACGGGTCACGGAATTGCCCGCCCAGCCTGCCGAAAAAGCCTATACCGCCTACGACGCACTGACGCTCGAAATCCCCTCCCTGGGGGTCAACGCGCCGATTGTGGGCGTGCTGAAATCGGGTGACGGCTGGGATGTCAGTTGGCTGGGCAACTCGGTCGGCTGGCTGGAAGGCAGCGCCTTCCCCACCTGGCAGGGCAACAGCGTGCTGACCGCCCATGTATGGGATGCGGATAACACCCCCGGCCTCTTTGCCCAAATCAAGAACCTGCGCTACGGCGACCGTTTCTACATTCACGCCTTTGAGCAGACCTACGTGTATGAAGTGCGCGAGAACCGCCTGCTGCGCGGTTCAAGCGGGATTGCCAAAGTCTTCCAGCATGAAGAATACGACTGGGTGACGCTGCTCACCTGCGAAGGCTACAACCCGCTGACCGGCAACTACCTCTTCCGCCGCCTGGTGCGGGCGGTGCTGGTAGAAGTGAAGTAGGTAGGACAAGTTAATAACTTGTCCTACCTTGTCCTACCCAAAGGCTCAATGAAGGACAATACTTTTTCTTGATGAAATCTGGCTAAATAAAATTACTTTTTCACTTTGCACCCATGACTCCACTGCAAAAACCTTTTTCTAAACACGAAGAACACAAAGGTCACAAAGTTTTTAAGACATTGCGCAAATTTCGTCATGTTTCTTGCGAGAAATTTGAAGATTTCAAATCAGGTTCTCAAGAATCCTTCGTGTACTTTGTGTACTTTGTGTTTAATTACCTTTTTGCAGTAGAGTCACCCATAAAAAACCGCCGCGCTGGCGTTGATTTCTACGCAGGTAAGGTAGTTTGATTTACAATCCGGAGGAACAAGAACAACTATGAAGCGACTTCGCCGTTTCCTCGTTGCCCTGCTAATCGCGGCGCTCATTTGGGCAAGCCTGCCCGTCCGCCCGGCGTATGCGGCGACGTATGTGGTCAACAGCCTGGGGGATACCGTTGCCAACGATGGCGTTTGTACCCTGCGCGAAGCGATCCTGGCGGCAAACAATATTCTCTTTAACCCCAATTGTGGACCAGGCAGCAACATGGACGACACCATCACCTTTAGCGTGAGCGGGACGATTATGCTTGGTTCGACCCTGCCAGCAGCCATCATCAGCGGGCAAGGGAGGCTGACCATCAACGGTGGCGGCAATATTACCATCAGTGGGGACAATCTCTATCAGGTATTCTATGTGAACTCCGGCGCGGACCTCACCCTGCAAAACTTGACCGTTGCCAACGGTTTTATTAGCGGCGACGGCGGCGGCATCTACAACGCCTTTGGCGGCAAGTTGACGGTGATGAACAGCACGCTTTCGGGTAACTCGGCTGGCAACTCAGGCGGCGGCATCTACAACATTGGCACGCTGACAGTGACAGACAGCACGCTTTTGCTTAACTCGGCAGACATCGGTGGCGGCATCTACAACGAAGGCACGCTGACGGTGACGAACAGCACGCTCTCGGGAAACTGGGCTGTCGTCTCGCGGGGTGGCGGCATCTACAACGAAGGCACGCTGACGGTAACGAACAGCGCACTATCCGGCAACTTGGCTAATATCTTAGGCGGCGGCATCTTTAACGTTGGCACGCTGATGGTGACGAACAGCACGCTCTCGGGCAACTCGGCTGATAACTTAGGCGGCGGCCTTTACAACCACACAGGCGGTACGCTGACGATGACGAACAGCACGCTCTCGGGCAACTCGGCTGATAACTTAGGCGGCGGCCTTTACAACCACGCAGGCGGCACGCTGACGGTGACGAACAGCACGCTCTTGGGGAACTTGACGGACTTCTTCGGCGGTGGCATATACAATGAAGGCACGCTGACGGTAACGAATAGCACGCTCTCGGGCAACTCGGCTGCTGCGAGCGGCGGCGGCATCGAAAACTGGGGGGCGCTGCACCTGACCAACACCATCATCGCCAACAGTAGCGGCGGCGATTGTGTCGGTTCTACTACGAGCGACTTCCACAACCTGATTGAAGACACCGGTTCAAGCGCATGCAACTTGACGAACGGCGTAAACGGCAACATCATCGGGTTTGACCCCAACCTCGGCGCGCTGACCGGCTCGCCTGCTTATTTCCCGCTCAACCCCGCCAGCCCGGCGATTGACGCGGGGTATAACGCCGCTTGCGCCGCCGCGCCCGTCAACAACCAATCGCAAAACGGCGTCACCCGTCCGCAAGATGGGAATGGGGACAATACTTCTATCTGTGACATCGGCTCTTACGAAGCGCCCGATACATTTTCCCCAACCGTTACCGTCAACCAGGCATCTGGTCAGCCCGACCCGACGAATACAGCGCCGATTCTCTTCACGGCTGTGTTCAGCGAACCCATCAACACCGCCACCTTCACCACCGCCGATGTGAACTTGAGCGCCAGCACCACGCCCGGCGCGCTTACAGCAACCGTCACTGAAATTGCGCCCAACAACGGCACAACCTTCAGGATTTCGGTCAGTGGTATGACGGGCAGCGGGTTGGTCATCGCCAGCATCCCCGCAGGCGGCGTGCAGGATTTGGCAGGCAATACCAATCTTGCCAGCACAAGCACAGATAATCAGGTCACGTATGACGTGACGGGACTGACCGTTACCGTCAACCAGGCTTCCGGTCAGTCCGACCCGACAAATACAGCGCCGATTCTCTTCACGGCTGTGTTCAGTGAACCCATCAACACCACCACCTTCACCGCCGCCGATGTGAACTTGAGCGCCAGCACCGCGCCCGGCGCGCTTGCAGCAGCCATCACTGAAATTGCGCCCAACGACGGCACGACCTTCGAGATTGCCGTCAGCGGCATGGCGGGCAGCGGGTTGGTGATTGCCAGCATCCCCGCAGGCGGCGTGCAGGATTTGGCAGGCAATACCAATCTTGCC
>CAYRBO010000049.1:0-16492 GCA_964422545.1 uncultured Anaerolinea sp.
CGTTACCTGGGGCATTCTTCTCCGCAAGTTACCCTGGGGATTTATGCCCACCTTGTCCCCGGTGGCTTCGATGAAATCGTCAACACCATGAACGCCCTACCGTCAGTGAGCGAGGCGGATGCCGTCACGCTGGAGTAAAAAACATTCCCCTGGCCTCTTTGGAAGCCAGGGGAATGGACGCAATAGCATTATATGGGTTGCACCGACTTGCACCGGTAAATTACAAACCGAGTTCCAGTGTCTCAAACACCCCCCACATATGGGTATTTTGAACAAAAAACCGCCAATTCTGGCGGTTTTCAGGTGATCGACCAGGGACTTGAACCCTGAACCCACTGATTAAGAGTCAGTTGCTCTGCCATTGAGCTAGTCGACCGTTGAGCGGAGAGTATTATACCGCAAAGGAAAGATGTGTCAATGATTAGATTATACGCAGTTTCACTTCACCGTAAAACTCACTTCCAGCGCCGCCTGGTTACCCAGCCGGTCGCGCGCCACAATGCGCAGGGTGTGGCCGCCGCGCCGCGCATTCCAGGTCGTGGCAAAGGGCGGGGCGTCCAAAGAGGCCAGCTGCCGCCCGTCCAGCCAGATTTCCACGCTTGCGACGAACAAATTATCGCTCACGCGCGGCTGGAAGACGATTTGGGGATGTTCCGACAGGGCGAGTTCCGCGCCATTGAGGGGAAAAACCAGCCCAATGAGCGGGGCCTCGTTGTCAACGGTCACCAGCGTGGTCGCCGTTTCGATGCGGCTATCCGCACCGACGACGATTAACTGCACCGCATACAGCCCGCTCAACCCGCGCGTGTCCCACTCTGCCAGAGTTCCTGCCTCTATAGGCTGGTCGCTTTCGGCTATCAGCACCCAGCCTAAGGGGTTCAAGCCCTGCCCATACTGCAACCGGTAGTAAGCGAACTTCTCCCCCCTCGCCGTACCAGTAATTGTGACCACCCCCTTCAATTCATCGAACAGCCCAGGCGAGGTGATATTGACCAAAGGGTTGAAGCGCGGCGCGCGAATGGTGTCGTAGGTATCGGGCGGCATTGCAAGGCCCCTGGCGGCAGCCCAAGCGGCGGCTTCGGGGGGAACCTGCAAATACACGCGATTTTCTATCAGCGCGGGGGGCGTAAAAACGGTAGCCAGCAGGCCAGTTTCGCGGTTAATCGTGTAAGAGCGGTAGAGCGAATCGGGTTGAAGCGGCTGATAGCCATCGAGAAAGGTCTCGGTGACGATGTTGGGGCAGGCCTCGGTTGGCAGCAAGCCCGAAGGGTCGCACACGTTCAGGCGGACAATTCCGGGCGGGCGCGGCCAATCTTCTGGCGAGGCCTGGCGGCTGGCGGCCTGCATGAGGGCTGTCCACAAGCCCGCCGCTGGAATATCCGAACGCCCTTCGCCATCCAGCCAAACGGAGACCACGCGCTGCGGGGTATAGCCCACCACCCAGGATTCTGAGTCATCTGGGCTGAAACCAGTCTTCACCGCCGCCGGGCGTCCAATCTCAAAGGGATTGGGGCTGCCGCGCAGCGTGCCATCGCGCAGCACGTCCGTCACAAGGTAGGCAAGCGGGGCGCTAACGACCTGCTCTGAAGTTGGAACGCTCCAACGGGCATAGTCGCGCCCATCGGCGCCGTGAATCGAGAGCAGCGTCCATTCGTCTAAAGCCCCAGGTGAAGTTTCATAGCCAACCAGCGTGCCTTGCGCGGCAAACACCCCATAGACGCGGGCCATGTCGAGGACGGTGTAGCGATTCTCAACCGATAGCAAGTCATCAAGCGATGCGGCGGTCAGGTTCAGGCCAAAGGCGCGCAGAGTTTGGCCGACCAACGCCGCGCCCATGCCCTCGAACACCTGGCGGGTTGGGATGGGCAAGTCGTTTGCCATCGCGGCGCGCAGGCGAATGGGGCCGCGATACGCATCCAGGTTAGAGGCAGAAAGCGAATCAGCCGGGGGAATGTCCCAGACGAGGGAGGCAGGAGACAGTCCCCGGGTAAATCCGGCCAGGTAAATGAAAGGGGTGAGCAGCGTTCTGGGGCGGTGAGGCGTCAAAAAGGCCGATTCCACCCCATTTTTCGTATCTCCCACCAACGCCAACACCTGCCCGGCGCGCGGGTCAATCACTGCGGCACTGGCCGAGGCCTGCTGCAACAACAGGCCGGGCGGCAGGGGCGGCAGGGCCGAGGCGCCCTCGCAGGCAGGCGGTTCAACCTCGGCCAGGCGCGCCAGCTGGACGCGAACGGCGCAGGCGGCGCGGGTTTGGATTTCGTAATCGAGCGTGGTGACGATGACCATGCCGCCGCGCTCAACGCGCGCCCGGTCGAAGCGGGTCTCTAGTTGGGCCAGCGCCAGGGAAACAAAGGCCGGGGCCGGGCTTGGGGTGGGTTGGTCAGGCTGAAAAAGCAGCAGGGCGGCGCGCGCGGCTTCGATTTCTTCTGGCAAAAAGACTGCCGCAGCAGCCAGCACATTCAGGGCTTCTTGTTGACGCTGCAAAGCCGCCTGGGGCGAATCGAGCGGGTTGAGGGCCGGAGATTGGCTAACCGAGGCCAGCAATACAGATTCGGCCAGGCTGAGTTCAGCGGCAGATTTGCCAAAATACAACTGCGCGGCAGAATCGGCCCCGTAAGCCAGGCGGCCATAGTTGGCAGAATTGAGATACCATTCCAGCACTTTTTCGCGCCCATAGTGACTGACCAATTGAGCCGCCAAAATGCGCTCGCGCAGGGCGCGCCGCAGGCTGGGGGCTTCCTGCCACAACACCAGGTCAGCAATCAATTTTTGGGGGATGGTGGGGTGAACTTCGGGGTTGGTCAGCCCAATCAGGCTGTAGCCAGGGTGAACCCAAAAGCCGGGGTCGGCCAGGGCGACGGCAGCGCGGGTAAGATGCTCGGGCAGATGTTCGGGCGCGGAGGGGTCGAGCGGCAGGTAACGGCGCGGGGCGTCTTGCGGGGCCAGCACGGCCAGCAGGTGCGTGCCAGTGCGGTCGTAAATGCGGGTCGGCTGAAGCAAAGAGCCAGAGGGCGGCTCGAGCAGGGCGGGGATGGTTTGGGGCGAGGGCAAATCAGCGGTCAGGGAGGCGTAAGCCAGGGCCAGGCCCAAAACGGCAAGCCCCAGCAGGTTGAAAAATGTCAATCCCACGCCAATCAGGCCGCCCGCAAAGCGGTCATCTTTTTGCTGGCGCTGTTCAATGCGTCGTTCACGGCGGCGGCGCAGGATGGGGAGGGCAGGCATGAGGGTATTGTATCAGGTCCCGAAGATTTCCTTAATCCAGCCCTTCAGCCCGCGCGGGGGCAGTTCACAATACAGGCTGCCATTCACGCCGTTGATAATGACGCGATGCTCCTTGTCCTCGGCAGGCAGGATGGTCATCCAGACCGGGACCAGCACCAGTTTGAAAGTTGCCACCGAAACAGTGGCCGTGCTGTAAGAAAAATGGGTAACGTGCTGGCTGTCGAAATCGCGCTGGATGAGGCCGCGCGCGCGGTAGGCGGCCTGCTGACGGGCTTCGAGCGAGGCCTGGGCCAACGTCATTTGCGGCAATTCGGCGGGCCAGCCGGCCAGGTAACGCGGGTCGTATTCGAGGGCGTTGTTGGTGTCGAATCCGGCGGCAATTTTGGGAAGCAAATCGGCCAGTTTAGGCGCGCCAGGGACAAGAACATCGTCAAAGTGGATTATCTTTTCGCCTTGGATGCGTTCGCGCTCGCGCTCTTTTCCGCTGCGGACGAGATAACCGCTCCAGGGGATGGTTCCCATAATATCGAAGGTCCACAACGGCAGGTACATGCCGCGTGGGGGCTGCACTTTGCGCTGGGGCTGGATGCTCTGTTGTTCGACCCATTCTACGAGAGCCTGAACTGCCTGCCGTTGAGAAATTGCCATCGGGAGAATAGAATCGGGCTGGAGCAGCTGCCCATCGCCGCGCGTGACGTAGCGCGAACCGCAGTAGGCGCATTCGGCGGAAATTTCACGGGGCGGCAAGACAAACTGCGCCCCACAGCCTTTGCAGGTGAGGGTTTTGACGGCCACTGGCGCGCGATGCGCCTGGCCGGTCGCCATTTTCAGGATGAAATCCTGTTCCAGCTGAGAGGCTGCGCCTTGGAGGGTCTGGTTGCGGGTGCAATATTCACAATAGAGCGAGCGGCCATCGGGGGCAAAGACCATCCGCCCGCCGCACTTGGGGCAGGCGAAGCGGTCGGCTTTGGCGGCCTGCGGTTCGGTCGAAATGGCCGGCAGCGCATCGGGGTTGACAATCTCTTCGGGTTTGAGTTTGCCATCCATGATTGCCAGCGCGCGGCGCGCTTCGGGATGAGTCGGCTCATTTGCCAGGGTTTCTTCGAGAAAGGCGCGTTTTTCGTCCGGGTCGGTCACAATCTGGCTCATCCAGTAATTGGCCTGCACGCGCGTTTCGCGGTCATCTGCCAGGTCGAGGGCGCGCTCCAAATAGGCGCGGGCGATGTCGAACTCACCCGCCCGGGCATGGATGATGGCATGGCGCAAGAGTTGGTTGTCGTAGTCGGTCATGGGGTATTCGAGATTGGTTATTCGAGATGAGGGCGAGGAGGGCGAACGATGGCGTCGGTCATGCGGGCGACGCGCGCCATGATTTCGACATCGTGGACGCGGAGGATATCGGCCCCGCGCACAATGCCAACCGCAACGGCAGCCGCTGTGCCTTCAACGCGCTGGTCAGGCGGCAGGTTGAGGGTGTAGCCGATGAAGGATTTGCGCGACGGCCCCAGCAGCACCGGAAAGCCCAGGGCGCGGATTTCATCGAGACGGTTGAGCAGTTCCAGGTTTTGTTCGACCGTCTTGCCGAACCCGATTCCGGGGTCGAGGATAATTTTTTCATCGGGCAGGCCCGCCGCGCGCGCAATTTCGACCGATTCCATTAACTCGCGTTTGACATCCTCCAGCAGGTCGCCATACTCCATGCCAACATAGCGCCCGCCGAGCGTTTCTAATATTTGGGCATTGGCCGGTTTGCTGCGATTGTGCATGAGAATGGCGGGGACGCCATGCCTGGCCGCCACCGAGGCAATGCCAGGGTCGGCGCGAAAGCCCCAAACGTCATTGATGAAATGCGCCCCGGCCCGAATTGCCTCTTGGGCTACAGAGGCTTTGTATGTATCAATCGAAATGAGCGACTGGGGAAATTCCTTTGCCAGAGCGGCAATCACCGGAATAACGCGCGCCAGTTCTTCTTCGGCGGTCACGGTCTGCGCGCCGGGGCGGGTCGATTCTCCGCCCACATCGAGGATATCGGCCCCGGCGGCCAGGAAGCGGCGCGCCTGCTCAATGGCAGCGCTTACCCCTTCTTGATGAGAAAGCAACCCATCGCCCGAAAACGAATCGGGGGTGACGTTGAGGATGCCCATGAGATAGGTGCGCGAACCCCACTGAAAGGTTTGCGCGCCAACCGAAAGCGGAATCACACCATTTGCTCCATCGGTTTCATCAGCCAGGCTTCGGCTTCGGCCATGCTGGTAAAGATACGAATGGCCGCGCCGCTGCCGACAGCCCCGGCGGCCACTTTCAAAATGGCTTCGCGCGCAGATTCGTTCGCCACCAGAACCGCCACGCGCAGGTTGCGGGTTGCGGGGTCGTTGTTGACTTCCATCGCCAGTTTGATGGCCTTTTCAGGGAGTTCCTGCACTTCGCGCAGGTCGTACAGGTTGCGGGTCAGGCGATCTGAGCCAAGCAAATGCTCAAAAGCAAATTCGCGCCAGTCGGTCAGGGTCGCTTCAGAGAGGTCGGTAAAGGTCAGGTTCATGCCGCCATCGGCGCGGCGGGCTACTGAGTAGCCAATACCCGGTTTGGGCTGCCAGTTGAGGGGTTTGAGTTCGGTCATTTTTCACCCTTTCTTGAAAGACGGAATAAATTCCGTCTTAGGCATTGCTGCTCGGTTTGGGGAGTTGCGGGATAATCCAATCAATGAGGGCCTTGGGGGAGCGAGTCTGAATGTAAAGCCGCCCGGGGCCGGTCAGTTCCACCACCAGGCCCTCGCCGCTCAGTAAGGTGGCTTTGAATCCGCCGGCGGAGCGCGGCACGGCTTGAATCGTGGCATCGAAAGCGACCAGGTGCGAGGTATCCACGATGTATTTTTCGCCAGGGACCAGGGTTTTCTCATAAATCGCGCCATAAGAGGAGACAAGCAGTTTGCCGCTGCCTTTGGCTTCGAGCATCGAGATACCTTCAGCAGATAGGAAAGCCTTCATACTGATTTTGGCATTCAACTCAATGCCATCTTCCGAGGCCAGATACGAACCAGCCTGTACCATGAGGGTTTCGCCGTGCAGTTCAATCAGCGCAATATCGCCGGGCAGTTCGGGGGCCAGGGTCACTTCGCCGCCTTGCGGGCCGGCCTGGTAAAAGTTCTGGAAGAAGGATTCACCGCCCAGCACGGCGCGCGAGAGGGATTTGAGAATGCCGCCTTCGGCTTTGCTCTCAATGTTGACGCTGGCCGACATGCTGACCATTGCGCCCGATTCGGCGCGGATGCGTTCGTTGGGGGTCAGTTGCACAATGGCAAGCGAGTATGAGGGGCGGTGTTGGATGTCGATTTGCATGTCAGCCTCCTTTAGGATGCGCAAAATGAGTTTCGCGATAGATAATCACAGTATAGTGGTATCTGGGCCTAGAATCAATTCGTTATTCGATATTCGATATTCGATATTCGATATTCGTTATTCGATATTCGATATTCGTTATTCGATATTCGACTTTCGAGCATCGAGTATCGAATTTCGAGCATCAAGCAAGGCGCGAATGGATTGATTGAGGATGGGGTGAATCAAATCGGGGGCCAGGTCGGCCAGGGGGACGAGGACGAAATCACGCTCGTGCAGGCGCGGGTGCGGGATGACGAGCGGCGGGGTATCGAGAATCAGGTCATCGTAGAAGAGAATGTCAATATCTATCAGGCGCGGACCGTTGCGAAAGGTGGGAACGCGCCCCAAGTCAGATTCCAAACGCTTTAGAAAGGCAAGCAATTCGGCGGGCGGCAAGTCCGTTTCGGCGCGAATTGCCATGTTCAGGAAAGAGGGCTGCTCGGTGAATCCCCAGGGTTCCGTCTCGTAGATGCGCGACTCAGCGGTGACGCGTACCTGCGGCGCGAGGGCAACAATGGCGGCGCGCAGGTTGGCCGGTCGGTCGCCCAGGTTCGTTCCGAGAGCCAGGTAGATGACGTGAGACATAATCAGGGTTTCAAATGGTCGGGGGTGAAGGCGCCGGGGAGCAGGTCTCGCACGGTGGTCTGTTGCAGCAGCCTGCCTTGCCCATCCCCAATCAGGACAATCGTATCGAGGCCAAACTCGGCCATTACCTGGCGGCAGCCACCACAGGGCGAGCCGCCATTCGGCGTGACGACGGCAAGGGCCTCGAACTCGCGCTCACCTTCCGACACGGCTTTGAAAATGGCAATCCGCTCGGCGCACATGGTGGTTGGGTAGGCGGCATTTTCGACATTGACGCCGGTAAAGATGCGGCCCGATTTGGCGCGCAGGGCTGCGCCAACCGGGTAGTTGGAATAAGGCACATACGCATGGCGGCGGGCTTGGTTGGCAAGTTCAACCAGCATCTGGGCATCGTTCTCATTCAAAACCGTCATTGCTGCTCCTGTTTGTTGCGGAATAAATTCTAATCTGCAAACAGTGGAATACATTCCGCATTAGGCGGCGCGGCTTTTTTTCTTGCGCTCAAGCGTGCGGACGACTCGCGCCGGAACGCCAACCGCCAGCGAATCGGGCGGGACGTCCTTCGTTACAACCGCGCCCGCGCCGGTACGGGCGTAATCACCCAATTTGACGGGGGCAACCAGCATGGTATCAGAGCCAAGGAACACGCCCTCGCCAATTTCGGTGGGATGCTTTTTCTCGCCATCGTAATTGCAGGTAATCGTTCCGGCGCCAATATTAACATCCGGGCCGATTTGGGCGTTGCCAATGTAAGAAAAATGTCCCATTTTTACGCCTGGCCCGAGGGTAGAATCTTTGACCTCGCCAAAGTTGCCCATGTGAACGTGGTCGCACAGGTGCGCGCCCTTGCGCAAGCGGGCAAATGGCCCCATATCCACATCGTTTTCGAGCAGCGCGCCCTCCATGACCGACATGAAGACCTTGCAGCGGTCGCCGATTTTACTTTCGCGGATGTGGGTATTCGGCCCGATAGAGCAGCCCTGCCCAATGGAGGTCTGGCCTTGAATGTAGGTATTCGGCCAGATGACGGTATCCGCGCCGATGCTCACCCCTGCTTCGATGTAAGTGGAGGCCGGGTCAATGAGGGTCACGCCGTTGAGCATGTGCCTTTCGTTGATGCGGCGGCGCATGGCGGCTTCGGCCTCCGAAAGGTGAATGCGGGTGTTGACGCCGATTGTCTCGGACAGGTCATCCAGTACAATGGCCTGCACGGGCAAGCCGTCGCTGGCCGCCAGCTCGACCGTATCGGTGAGGTAGTATTCTCCTTTTTTCGAGATAGGGATGCGGTGGAGGGCCTGCCACAGCCAATCGGCGCGGAAGCAATACGCGCCTACGTTAAGTTCTTTCACGGCAAGCTGTTCGGGCGTTGCAACATATTCTTCGACGATTTGGGCGACCGTGCCATCGGTCTTGCGAATGACGCGCCCAAACCCGCGCGGGTCATCATAAACAACGGTCAGCATTGACATTGGGCCAAGATTGGCCTGCTGAGTTTCAACCAGTTTTTGTAAGGTTTCGGCGCGCAGCAAGGGCATATCGGCGTAAGTCACCAGCACATAGTCTGTTTTGCCTTGGAGCAGGCTTTCGGCCTGCATAACAGCGTGACCAGTGCCAAGCGGCGTCTCCTGTAAGGCATATTCAGCGTTCTCGCCGAGGGTTTTGCGAACCTGGTCCGCGCCCACGCCAACGATAAGCACAGGTTTCTCTGTGGTGGCGGCCCGCGCGGCATCTAAAGCATACAGTACCATCGGCCTGCCGCAAACATGGTGCAAAACTTTTGGCAAATCCGATTTCATGCGCGTTCCCTGGCCGGCGGCAAGCAAGACGGCGGTAATTTTTGTCATGGGCATACTCCGAGAGAAAAAATAATGCAGAATGAGGAAGGCAGTTTGCAGAATTTTTCTTTATATTCTGCATTCCACATTCTACATTCCGCATTGATGAAGAGGCTGGGGCGCCTGGACTCGAACCAAGATCCACAGATCCAAAGTCTGGTGTGCTGCCGTTGCACCACGCCCCAGGGTTAAGCGGGGCAAATTGTATCACAACTTTCTCATATTATGCCGCTCGGTTTGCGCTTATCGTGCAAATCGAGCGGCCTTTGGCGGCGGCCAGCAAAGCGGCTGCGCTATGACTGCGCCGAGTCAGGCGTTAAACCCAATTTGGAAGCCTGCTCGTAAGTAAGCTTATCGGGTTCAGTATAAACCGTGCCTTTTTCGACGATAGTATCCCAAAAAGCATTGGGGTCAATTGGGGGTTTCTTGCCAACCTGGTTGAGAATTTCTAGGAAATCACGGGGCAGATTTTCGGGCTGAGTGAACGGTTCATCGATGGCAGATATTTGAGCAGGTTTAATCTCTGCGCCTACCGGCTCAACTTCAATACCAATGCTTTTGAGGGTTTCAATCAGCTGAGAGCGGGCTGTAAAAATGCGTTCGAGTCTCTCTGCCAGGTGATGAGCATCGGCCAACCCCTTACCAACCAGCAAGAGCGCATGGGTAGGGCCAACCGGGATGAAAATTCCATCCAAATTTTGGCTGTCAAACAGGTGAATATGGCTTCCGGCATGATTGAGCAGACTGGCAACTTTCTGCGCGGCATTGAACATGCCCATCAGCGAGGAAATGAGCGAGACGGTGGTATTCGGGTCGGGCAGCTGCCCGGCTTCGGCCTGGACATGCCCCAGATTATCGATAAAAACAACCGCCTGAGCATTCAAATCCTTCCGCAACCCAACCAAAATACTGCCCAGACTGGCATCCGCTTCTTCTTCGATGGGAGGTTCAAAAGGCGGTTTTGTCTCTGCTTTGACAATAGTGCGCGCCATGCCCAACAGACGTTCGACCGTATCCAGAAAGTCGGCAATGGAAATTGGCTTGGGAAAGAACGCATCAGCCCCGGCAGATTGAACTTCCTTGAGCAGGCGAGGGTCAGAGACGCCGCTTATCAGGATAATTTTTATTTGCGGGTTGATGACGCGGAATTTCTGCATCAACTCCACGCCAGTTATTCCGGGCAAACGGAAGTCAGCCACAAGCAAATCAACCTGTTTGCGCCGGGCATCTAGAACGGCTTCTTCGCCCGAAGGCGCTTCGGCCACATCCAGTCCCTGTTCAATCGTCTCAAGCGCCGATTTTAGCAGGCGGCTGACTTCTCGTTGGTCGTCGACAATCAAGACGCGTTTTGGCACAGTCGTACTCCGCTCAATCGATTAATTTACCATCCAACAAGCCACAAAATGGTCAGGCAAAACTTCGCGGAATTCGGGTTCTTGTTCAGAGCAGATTTTATCAGCAATCGGGCAGCGCGGGTGAAAGCGGCAGCCCTTGGGCGGGTTAAGCGGGCTGGGAACATCGCCTTTGAGGATGATGCGCTCGCGCTTCAGGGCTGGGTCTGGAATGGGGATGGCGGACATCAAGGCTTTGGTATAGGGGTGCAGCGGGTTAGCGAACAATTCATCGCGCCCGGTCAGTTCGACCATTTTGCCCAAATACATAACCGCCACCCGGTCTGAAATATGCTCCACCACGCTCAGGTTGTGGGCAATGAAAAGATAGGTGAGCCCAAATTCGGCTTGCAAATCTTTCAGAATGTTCAACACCTGAGATTGAATAGACACATCCAGGGCTGATACCGGCTCGTCGCAGACGATGAATTTAGGGCGCAAGGCCAGGGCGCGGGCTATGCCAATGCGTTGGCGCTGCCCGCCAGAAAATTCGTGCGGGTAGCGGCGGGCGTGATATTCTTCTAATCCAACTTTCTTGAGGCTGTCGAGCATATAAGCAAACCGCTCGTGGCGGGTGCCGATATTATGGATGTTCAATCCTTCCATGACCGATTCGCCGATTGGCATGCGCGGGTCGAGCGAGGCATACGGGTCCTGAAAGATAATTTGCATGTTGCGGCGCATTTCTTTCATGGCGCGCCCAGAAAGTTTGAGAACATCCTGGCCTTGATAGTAAACCTCGCCAGAGGTGGCTTCAATCAAACGAAGCATGGTTCGCCCTACGGTGGTTTTGCCGCAGCCAGATTCGCCAACCAAACCCAATGTTTCTCCTTCACGAATGGAAAAAGAAACATTGTCCACCGCCTGTACATGGGCAACTACGCGCTGTAACAACCCGGCGCGCACCGGAAAATATTTGACCAGATTTTTGACTTCGACCAGGTTGTTTTTTTTGGTTTCCACAGGAGCCATCATTTCACTTCTCCACTTCATGCAGTGAGCTGCGTAAACTTTTCAGCATAAGGAGCTTGATGCCCTTCGGCATTGGCATAGAGCCAGCAGCGAACTGCATGGCCTGATTTTAATTCTTCCAGTTGAGGTTCGACTTCAGAACAAATCGACAGGTTATGTTCAAGGCGCGCTTTGCAGCGCGGCGCAAACTGACATCCAGGCGGAAGGTTGACCAGGTTGGGAACGGAACCGGGGATGACTTCCAGGCGGTCTTTAATCTTGCCTAAAATAGGAATGGAGCCAATCAGGCCTTGTGTATATGGGTGCAGCGGCTGGGCAAAGAGGGTATTGACATCGGTTTGTTCAACGATCCGGCCAGCGTACATCACAGCTACACGTTCGCACATTTCGGCAACGACGCCTAAGTCGTGGGTAATCAGGATGATAGATGTGCCAATTTTTTCGCGCAGGTCTTTCATCAGCCCTAAAATTTGCGCCTGAATGGTGACATCAAGCGCCGTCGTTGGCTCATCTGCAATCAAGAGGTCTGGCACGCAGGCCAGAGCCATCGCAATCATGACGCGCTGGGCCATGCCGCCGGAGAGTTCGTGAGGAAAGGCTTCTGCGCGCCGTTCTGGCTCAGGGATGCCTACCATTTTGAGCAGTTCAATTGCCCTGGCACGACCTGCTTCTTTGCCCAGAGATTGATGGATGTGCAACACTTCGCTAATCTGGTCGCCTACTTTGAAAACCGGGTTGAGGGCAGTCTGCGGCTGCTGGAAAATCATCGAGATGCGGTTACCGCGAATATGAACCATTTGCTCTTCGGTATATTTGAGCAGGTCTTTGCCATCGAAGATGATTTCACCTTCGACGATTTTGCCCGGCATGGAAATCAGGCGCATAATGGAGAGGGACGTAACGCTCTTACCACAGCCCGATTCGCCAACCAAACCCATCACTTCGCCCGGAAAGACGTGAAAATCGACGCCATCGACCGCCTTGACAACACCATCTTCGGTGTAGAAGTAGGTTTTCAAATTCTTGACTTCCAGAAACGGTTTTTTATCAGTCATTGCATTTCTCCAAGTGAAAGATGGTGAAATTACATCTTGAGACGCGGGTCAAGCGCATCGCGCAAACCGTCGCCAACGTAGTTAAACGCCAGGGCGCAGATAAAAATGGGCAAACCCGGAACAAGTGGCAAATAGGGCCTGTCGAGCATGAACTGCTGGGTGGCAGAAAGCATATTGCCCCAGGTTGGCGTTGGGTCCTGGATGCCAAAACCCAGGAATGATAAAGCGGCTTCGGCCACAACATAACCTGCCATGCCTAAAGACGCAGCGACAATGATAGGCGCCATGGCATTTGGAATCATGTGCCGAAAAATAATATGCGAATCTGAAGCGCCCAGGGAGCGAGAGGCCTCTACAAATGTTTGCTCGCGCAGAGATAAAATCGTGCCGCGCATGAGCTGAGCAATGCCGAGCCAACCCAACCCAGCCAAGACGAGGATAATCAAAACTGCCTGACGAGCCTGAAAGGGTGAGAGAAGCATGATTTTACCCGCGACCGTCAACACCGGCTGCGGGATGGGAATGGCCTCTGGGTTGCTGATAAGCATTGAGGAAATAATCAACAGGAGCGGCAGGTCGGGAATAGTGAGCAGGAACTCAACAAATCGCATCACCAATGTGTCAACCAGGCCGCCATAGTACCCAGCATAAGCGCCTACTGCAATCCCAATCAGGGATGAAATGAAAACTGACAGTAAAGCAACCGAGAGAGAAATCCGCCCCGCGTAAACCAAACGCGAGAAATAATCACGTCCAATATTATCGGTTCCCATGTAATGTACCCGGCCACTCTCGCTATCAACGGTTCCCCAAAGTACAAAGTATTTTCCAACAAATAATTCATCAACCTGGAAAGGAGCAATGAGAGGCGCAAAGAGCGAAATCGTAAAGACGACAATAATCAACCCCAATGAAAGCATTGCCATTTTGTGCTTTCGAAAACGGCGCAACACAATCTGAAATGGGGTTTCTTCTTTTGTTGTTATGGCTTCAGATTCAAGAACAGCAACCTTGGTTTGGTTCGTCATGTTTCATCTCTCCGATTACTTATACCGAATGCGTGGATCAAGGATGGTATACAAAATATCACGGATGAGAGTTGCAGTGACAGTTAAGACAGCCGTGATAAACAAGATAGCCATTGCAACTGGATAATCATAATCACCCAAGGCCAGGAAGTACAGGCGCCCCATGCCAGGCCATGAGAAAATTGTCTCGGTGATAATTGCGCCGCCAAAAATCCCCGGAAGTGTAAAGACAACGATCGTCGCAAAGGGGATTAAGGCATTGCGCAAGGTATGTTTGAAGATGACAATACGTTCAATCAAGCCTTTGGCGCGCGCGGTCCGAACATAATCCTGCCGCAGCACTTCGAGCATACTTGATCGGATATAGCGGCTCCAACCAGCAACGCTAATGATGGTAAGCACAGAGACAGGTAAGATAAGGTGAAGGATGCGGTCGGTCAAAGACCCTGCCTTGATGGTGATTTCCGTCGTAAAAAAGGGAATCACATAATCACGCACTGCTTCCGCGCTGCCAGGCGGCAAATAAGGGATCGGCAAGTCAGAAACGCGGGGCAACACCGAAAACAGTAAAATCATCATGATGCCGAAAAAGAAAGTCGGCATCGATGAGCCTAAAAAGGCAAGGGTAGTGAAAATATAGTCAAAACGTGAATATTGATGAATAGCAGAATAAATCCCCAAAGGAATGCCTAAAAGCAAGGCGAACAGAATAGAAAGGCCTCCCAATTGGAGGGTTTTGGGCAATCGTGAAAGAATCAGGTCTGTCACCGGACGATCACGATTAAGCCGCCAGGAGTTGCCAAAATCACCAAATAAGACACCCCGGCTGGCGCGCCGCCCTTCCAAACTGCTGAAATAAACGTATTCATCACAACCAATCACCCGAGTGGTGTAATTTCCTTTATCATCAACGAAAGTCCCTTCAACGGGTTTGCGGCAGCCGATGGGGGTATTGGCAAACAGTTCCTGCCCACCAATCATGATTGGGCCAGTCGGCCAGCCAATCAGCCAGCGAGTAAAACGATAGGGCAGGTATAAATCCAATTCGAAATAGGCACGGATGCGCTGAATATCTTCCTGGGTAATTCGAAAACGAGAGCTTTGGGTTGCCTGACGCAAACCAGCAGTAGGGCCGCCTGGCGCCAGGTTTAAGATGGCGTAAGATGCAGCAGCCGAAATTAACACAACAACAATCATTTGAAAAAATCGCCGGATGAGATAACCTGTCATGAGATAGTAACCTCCAGAGATAACGCGGCTTTAATTTTCTGAAGCACGAAAGGACGCTCTTGAATATAAACAGCCAAAGTCAGATTTTAAGAATGGGGCAGACAGACACCAGTGGATGTCCATCTGCCCACATTTCAGGTTTGACTTACCTGCTTATCCTTTTGACTTACTTGACGAACAGGCTGAAGTCGATGTGTTCCCAGGTTGCGCTGGGGTTAACCAGCAGAGCGACTTTACCTTCGTCAGCAGCCTTTTTCAGGGTTTCTGTCACGCCAACCAGGGTCGTGCTGTCGAGGATATCGACACCGCCGGCGATGAGCTGCGCTTCAGCATTCTCAGCAGTGATGAAGGAAATCACGATGTTCGGGGTCTTGGGAGCGCCCAGAACATAGTAGGGATTGGCTTCGAAGACCATCTTCTCGCCTTTGACCCATTCCTTGAGAACGTATGGACCAAAGCCAAGCGGCTTTTCGGCGATTTCAGGCAGGGTCGGCCAATCTTTGGCGGGCACTTCGGCGAGAGTCTTGCCCTTGTAGGGGCCTTCGCTCTCGATGACCTGGTGGGCGGGGGAAGCGCCGTAAGGAGCCAGGAAGTAGGAAGCGCCATCCTGGACGCCGGGCAGCCAGGTCACGGTGTAGGCGGTATCGGAATCGAAGGTGATGGACTGGGTGCGGTCGCAGGTGATGAAGGATGTCGCGCCGTTTTCGCGGTCGCAGGCGGTCTTATAGCCAAGTTCGAAGTCAGCCTTGACCAGCGGCTTGCCATCCGACCAGGTGATGCCGGGGATAAACTTGTAGGTGACGACCATCTGCTTCATCTTGACGGGCGAACCAGTGAATTCCACTTCGGCGCCAGTGGCATCTTTAACCTTCACGCCATTCGCCAATTCAACGATTTCGCCGTTCACGTCAACAACTTTGTCACCAGCCTTGACTTCGACGTCATTGTTGACAGCCAGGCCAGATTCGAGGGTCGAGAGGCCATCCTGCAGCTTGGCTTCCCAGGTGTAGTCGTTGGAAGTGGCAAAGGCGTCCGCAATGAAGTAGTTGGCGGCCACAGCCACAAAAGCGCTTTCGACCAGGGTGTAGAGGGTGGCGGGTTCCTGGGTGAAACCAATTACGATGGTGTCACTGCCGGGCTTCTCCCACTCATGGGCATTGTACATGTAGTACGCATAACCCGGTTTCGGGGCGAAGTTAACCAGCGCGGGGTTGTAAGCGTAGGTGTCAGTACGATTGAACAGCGGGATAGCCGGAACATCCTTGGTGTATTCCTGCTGGACGATGGTGTAGGCGGCCTTGCGTTCCTCTTGAATCAGGCTGTTGTTGGCCTGCTTGATGGCGGCAGAAGCCTTCTCATTGCACCAGCCCATGTAGTTCTGGCCAGCCCAGCCATTGGAGGGCAGCGGAATCTGATCGCAGGCCCACAGGGTCTGACCACCGGGATCGGCTTCACCAACCCAGGCGAAGGCGCCCAGTTCGAAGTCGCGGCGGGCGAGGCCGGTGGTGTCACCGAACCACCAGGAAGCGGGCACATGGAAGCGCAGGATGCGGATACCGCAGTTGGCCATCTGCTTCTCGAACACGGCGGCCCAGGTCTGGCGGAAAGCAGCAGAGGTGGTGGTGAACTTGAGGGCGAGTTCGTCGCCAGCGGCATTGGTGCGGATGCCTTCGCCAGTCCAACCGGCCTCTTCAAGCAGGGCCTTACCCTTTTCAGGATCGAAGGGGTAGATGGTGATGTTTTCATCGCCGGCATACGCCCACTGGACGGTCGGGATGAAGGTGTTCATGATCA
>CAYRBO010000050.1:0-16380 GCA_964422545.1 uncultured Anaerolinea sp.
GCATTCGGCGTAACCGAAGCCGGGCGCAAGCCGATGGTGAAGTTGGCCGTATTGTAGGTGATATCGTAATTGGCGAGGACGCCCGCCGGGGCGAGACTCGCGCTAATGACGTAGGGGCTGCCTGCCACCGTCTCGCCAGGGGCGCGGCTGTACGTGGCAGTGACGTTATCGGCGGGTAAGAAACCCGTCAGCGTGCCAGAGAGAGCCGGGTCGGCGTCGCCATAGACCTTGCCCGCCGCATTCGGCGTAACCGAAGCCGGGCGTCGATTAATCGTTAGCGCCGCAGAGCCGCTGCTGGCGTGATACGAGGCATTTCCAGCAAACGCCGCCTGAATGCCAGTGGGATAAGTCCCCGCATTGATACCGGCCAGGTCGTAATTGGCAATCGTCGCTATACCGCTGGCGTTGGTGACAGCCGCGCCAGCAGGATTTCCATTGACGGTAAATGTCACCGTTTGTCCGCTAACCGGCGAAGCGCCGGAAGTCAGGGCGGCGGTGAGATTAGCAGTCTCGCCGTAAACAGCAATGACAGGACTTACAGTCAGGGTCGTTGGGCTGGTGTAATGAATTTTGACCTGTACCTGGTCTACGCTGATGTCGCCTGTCCCATTATCAGCCGTGAGCCTGACCAGAAAATTGGCATTGGTAAAGTCAGAAACACCCCAGGTTCGTCCCCAGGTATTGGCAGGGCCGCCCAAAATCAGGGTGGCTTCCAGCCCTGCGTTGATAAAATTGGTTATTTCGGTCGTGGTTGTGTAAGTAGTGCCATTGTTCCATGAAAGCGCGGCAATCAGTTCTCTGGTTCCTGCGCTTGCTCCTTCAATGGCAATTTCAATGCCGTTGATGGTTGAGCCTGCCAAAATGGCTGGGATGTTGAAGTTGTAATACTGAACGACATCATTTTGTGAGTTTGCAACCGCGCTCGCATTGTTCGATGTATAGGCATCGGCGGGGTTGGTCCAGGCTGCCGGACCGCCGCCATTTTGGTTTGCGCTGGGCTGATACCAGCCACTGTTGAAACTAACAGCAATGGTGTGATTGGTCGTCACATTGTTGAATTGATAGGCATTCAACCGTCCTTGCGTTGCGCCGTTCACCAACACATCCTGAACGATATATCCGGCAGCAGGCGTCATGACAAAGGGCTGGTTTGCGCCATACGTGACAGAGACCACGCCCGATGGGGTAATGCTGCCTCCTATCCCAGCGCTGGCAGTGATGGTGAGCGGCGCGAAGTAAGTCACCCGAACCTGAACATGGTCGAGAAAAATCGTATTGGTGCCATTATTAGATGTCAACCGGACTCGGAAATTGGCTGCGGTGAAGTCTCCCACAGCCCAGGCGCGCCCCCAAGCATCATTGATTCCGCCCAAAGTGAACGTTGTTTCCGTATTAGCAAACGTCGTCGTTGGGTCGCCGCCTGTGTAGTTAGCGCCGCCATTCCAAGACAAGTCTACAGCTGCTTCGCGCGTTCCGCTGGCATAACCTTCGATGCGGACCTCGATGCCTGTAATCACGCTGCCCGCGGGCAGGCCAGGCAAATTGAACGAACAAACCAGAATCTGGTTGTTATTATTCGAGGTGGCATAAGCGTTATCCGAATCAATTGCATTGTTCGGATTTCCCCAGCTGCCCGAAGCGCAGCCCGTAGGCGATTGAAACCCCGTATCTGCCGCGTAGGCCGGTTTCACCGGCAAAGCCGCCAGCAGCACAGCCACAAGCAATATGGCTGCTGCCAGACGGGGTAAGATAGAATAAGAAAGACGTTTTATATTCATTTTTCCTCCCTTTTAGAGCAACGAGTAGCAAGCGACTGCTTATACGTTGTTCAAAGTTTAGTTGCGTTTGAAACAACGAAAAAACCAAACCAAAAATCGCGTACCAAGCTTGACGTGTTTCTCGCCTAACACCAAAAGACCACTGACCATTTATAGAACCTGGTTTTCAGGGAAAAACATCATTCCTGCAAATTCCCCCCGAAACTTACAATATTGATAACAACACTAATTTTACCTTAATTTTTTGCAAGGTCAACGGTTGCTGGTAGGGTAATCACATTTGAAAATCTTGATGCTTAAAACTCGGCTTTTTTATTTCAGACTCTCCTGCAAAAAGGCAATTAAACACAAAGGACGCAAAGTACACGAAGGATTCTTGAGAACCTAATTTGAAATCTTCAAATTTCTCGCAAGAAACATGACGAAATTTGCGCAATGTCTTAAAAACTTTGTGACCTTTGTGTCCTTCGTGTTTAGAAAAAGGTTTTTGCAGTGGAGTCATTACAGAATCCGCTAATCCTCACGAATTCACGCTAATTTTTCTGAGAAATTCGTGTAGATTGGCGCAGATTAGCGGATAAAAAATCCAAATGCGATAGCCCTACGGTTGCTGGGTCAGCAATTCCAAGTCTAACGCAGTAATGTTTTCGCAAAGGCGCAAAGTATGCAAAGAATTTAAGAGATTTGACCTCGTAGCCCAGTCCCGATTCATCCCCCGCGAATTGACAGGCTGGAGAGACATTGTGACCAATTACGCAACCTGCCGTCCTTTGGGCGGTTCACGGCGTTCGATAGCAAAGGCTGTTTCGAGGGCTTCGTACACCGAACGACATTCGATAATTTTGATATTGTCGGGCCAGGGTTCGGCCTTGCGCAAGCGTTTTGGCACAATAGCGGTTTTGAAGCCGAGTTTTTGGGCCTCGCGCAGGCGGGTTTGCATTTGAGCCGGCAGGCGCAGTTCACCGGCCAGGCCAATTTCACCAATCAGCACCGCATCGGCGCGCACCGGCAGGTCTTTCATCGAGGAGGCAATCGCGGCAGCCACAGCCAGGTCGGCAGCGGGTTCATCGATTTTCATGCCGCCCACCACGTTGACGTAAATATCCTGCTCGACCAGTTTAACCCCCGCCCGGCGGGTCAGCACAGCAGCCAACATCATCAGACGGTTGTAATCCACCCCGTTCGGGTTGCGGCGAGCATTGCCAAACTGCGTGGCCGAGGTCAGTCCCTGAATTTCGACCAGCAGCGGGCGCGTGCCTTCCATTGTCACCGCAATCGCCGAGCCAGGCACGTTGACCATGCGCTCGGCCAGAAACACCTCCGATGGATTGGGAACTTCGGCCAACCCGTTCTCGCGCATTTCGAACACGCCCACTTCGGCAGTCGCGCCAAACCTGTTTTTAACGGAACGCAGCAGCCGGTAGGCCTGGAAGCGGTCGCCTTCCAGGTAGAGAACCGTATCCACGATATGTTCTAACACGCGCGGCCCGGCAATTGCGCCCTCTTTGGTGACATGCCCAATAATGAAAACGCTCACCCCGTGCGACTTCGCCAGTTCCCGCAGTTGCGAGGAACACTCGCGCACCTGCGAGACCGACCCGGCGCTGGATTCAAATTCAGGCAGATAAACAGTCTGGATGGAATCGACAACCAACAAGTCAGGTTTCACCTCGCGGACATGTTCGAGAATAGTCTGAAGATTGGTCTCGGTGACCAGGAACAGATCATCCGGGAAGGGTTGCGCCCTTACCACCAACCGGTCGGCGCGCATTTTAATTTGGCGTTCCGATTCCTCGCCAGAGATGTACAGCACCCGTCTTTTCCCCGCCATCGCCAAAGTCATCTGAAGCATGAGCGTTGATTTGCCAATGCCGGGGTCGCCGCCGACCAGCACAATCGAGCCGGGGACGATGCCGCCGCCCAACACGCGCGAAAACTCGCCAATTGGCACTTCGATGCGCGGCTCGGCCTCCACTGCCACATCGCCGATTTTGCGTGGGGAGGTACGCCCACCCAGGCCACGCGCCGCGCCAGCGGTTTTGGCCGGGGCCGCTTCCTGGATAACTTCCTCAACCATGCTGTTGAACGAGCCACACTGCGGGCATTTACCCATATACGAAGCGGCCACGCGGCCACACTGCTGACAGACATAGCGGGTAACAGATTTCGCCATTCTTGAAACTCCTCCGAAAACATTGACGTATATTGTAGCATGTGGAGCGCTAATCCAGGCTTTGGAGCGCGCTCAAGTGGTAAACTTATTCCGCCAGTGACGCAACTGGCAAAGGAGAACCCATGAACGACCGTCCCGGATGTCTCTCTGGCCTGCTCAAACTCTTTCTCATCGACGCCATCTTCGACTTCTTCCAGGAAAAGTTCGGCTTTGGGCGCGGCGGCTGCTGCGGCTGTGGCTGCGGCACCCTCTTGCTCATCCTCTCATGCCTGCTCACGCTCAGCGTCCTTTTCGGCACCGACTGGCTCAAACTCGGATTCTGATGAAAAAAATCATCCCTGCGCTCCTGATCTTCTTTTTTTGGATGACCTGGCCCGGGTCCGGCGCCGCGCAGGGAACGTCTCCAACCTCTCAGGCGGCGACCCCCACGCCCGGCGGAACCGACCCGCTCACAAACCTGACTCCCGTTCCCCCTGGCATCACCGCACCCCTGGCAGAATCCACCCTCAGCGGAATCGTGACCATCAGCGGCTCGGCCCCTAACCGCTGGGAACTGGCCTTCGCGTACCGCGACGACCCCACCGGAACCTGGTTTCTGCTCGCCTCATCCCCTGACTCCCTCACCGGCGACCTGCTCCCCGCCTGGGATACCACCCTCATCACCGATGGCCTGTACACCCTGCGCCTGCGCGTTTTCGCCGCAGATTCGGCTCAGGATTATGTCATCAACATTCGCATCCGCAACTACTCTCCCACCGAAACGCCCACTCCTGCCGGAACGGCCACCCCAACCCCAACCGCCAGCCTTACGCCGCTCCCAACCTTCACCCCAACCGTCACCTACACCCCTGCCCTGCCGCCCACCCCATTCCCAACCAACCCAGCAATTCTCCAAACTTCTGAAATCGGCCTGCACTTTGGCAAAGGCGCGCTGGCCATCGCCGCCGTGTTTGCAATTTTTGGGGTATTATTGGCCGTCAGTAAAAAACTCCGCTCGTGATTTCCCATTTCGTAAAACTGGCAACTAATAACTGATGACTGAACCCTGGCCTTTTTCCCTTTTCAAATCTCATGCGATGACCGAAACGCCCCCCTACCTGATAGTGGGTTTAGGCAACCCAGGCCGCGAATACGCCCAAACCCGCCATAACATCGGCTTCATGCTCATCGACCGGCTGACCCTGCGCCTGAACGCGCGCGGCATGAAAGTTCAATCAAAAGCAATAGTCATTACCACCCAATACGAAGGCCGCAAACTTATCCTTGCCAAGCCGCAAACCTACATGAACCTCTCCGGCCAAGCGGTGCAAGGGTTGGTTCGCTTCTATAAATTGCCACTCGAACACGTCCTCGTCGCTCACGACGACCTGGATTTGCCGTTCTGCTCCATCCGCTTAAGACCCGGCGGCGGGCCAGGCGGCCAAAAAGGGATTAAATCCATCATCGACCAACTCGGCGCCCCCCAATTTGCGCGCCTGCGCCTCGGCATAGACCGTCCGCCCGGGCGAATGGACGCTGCCGCCTACGTTTTACAGGATTTCAGTCAAAAAGAACTATTGGCCGTCTCCGAAACCCTCGACCGCGCCGCCGACGCCGCCCTGACCTGGGTGACAGAAGGTATCAACGCGGCTATGAACAAATTCAACGGAAACAACCCAACATAGAACCGTTCCGAAGGTTCAACACTATTTGGACGGCAGGTACACAAATTACCAACATCGAATTACCAATAGCGAATAGCGAATATCGAATTACCAATTACTCATACTTCAACGCCAGCACCGGAACCATCGTTGCCGCGCGCAGGGCCGGGTACAGGCCAGAAATCAACCCGATGAAAGTCGCAAACATCAGGGCAAAGGCCGGCAGCCAAAGCGGGGTATAGACCGCCACGCTGGGCGGCATGCCACCCTGTTGGGCCGTCTGGTTGGCGAGGTAGACAATCGCCACGACGTTAATCCCCTGCCCGGCCAGCCAGCCGATTGTGACGCCTCCCAAGCCACCCACAAAACCAATCCCCGCTGCTTCTCCCAGGAAAATCGCCAGCACATCGCGGTTGGTCGCGCCGATGGCCTTCATCAGGCCAATTTCGCGGGTGCGTTCCAAAATTGCCATCGCCATTGTGTTGGCAATCCCAATCGCAGCCACCAGCAGGGCAATTGCGCCCACCCCGCCAAAGATGACCTGTAAAATCATGTAGAAGTTGTTGATGCCTTGCAGGTACGCTTGCGGTGTGTAGGCCTGGAAGCCGATTTCGGTAATTTGCTTGCTGACGTTAACCGCGTTTTCTACCTCGTCAACAATCACTACAACCTGCCCATACCCATCTTTGTTGTAATTGATGCGGCGGCCCATCGCCCACTCGTTATAGGCTTTGGCTTCGTCCAGGCGCATGTAGATTGACCAGTCCGACTCGCCGCGCGTTTCTTTCAGCACGCCAACCACTTTGAACATGGCCGACTTGCGGATTTCCTTGCCTTCATTGTCCCACTTGATGAAAATAAACTGAATCGTCTGCCCATACAGGTCAGGCGGCGGGGGCGGCTCCTGACCAGGGCGCAGGCGGGGGTTATAGAAATTGTTCGCCACCATTGGGCCAATCACAATTGTTCCACGCTGCAATTGAGCCTCGCCCTGACGAGCTTCTAATCCCAACTCCGAAAGGTCATCGGTGCCGCTGGCGATGATGTTGGAATAACCATCCATCTGCTTGAAGCGCAGCATGGCATTGGCCATCATGTAATCGCGCGGGATGACCTTTGCCACGCCGGGGAGAGCGCGAATCTCATCCAGCGCTTTGTTGGTCAGCAATTTGGTTTCTGTTTGCCCGCCGCCGCCTGGTCTGGGGAAAGGGCCGCCTTCGCCTCCGCCATAGGTGGGGTACACCTGAATCTGGCGCAGGTCGCCGATGCCATACAATTGCTCATTGGCGTTCTTTTGCAAACCAATTGCCAGAGAAACGAGAATCACAACCGCCGCCGTGCCAATCACCACGCCAATGGCGGTTAGCGCCACGCGCGCTTTGCGACGGTTCAGGTTGCCAAAAATCAACCGGAGCAGATCGAGGGGTTTCATCCGCCTTTGAAGCCTCCGCCCGGCGCGGGCATGGGTTCTTCCATTGGCGGCTGAATGGGCTGCTGCTGCGGAGTGCCGCTATCCAGCCCGAACAACCCCAAGATGAATCGCCAGGCCTTTTGCCAGAATGTTTCTTCCGCGCCTGGCATGGGGAACTCACCGCCGCCGGGCATGTTGGGGTCGGGAGTCGGCTCCAGGGGCATTTCCATTACGTCCAGCGTCAGGGTTTTGACGATGGTGCGGGACTGGTTGAAATCGTCAGTGTAATCAATGGTCACGGTCAGTTCGAGCGTGCCGGGGGTATCGGGAAAAACGGTCGAATCGAAGGTGAAAAATCCACCCGCTTCGATGTTCCCTACCAGGGTCGAGCTATTTTCCAGCGTGCCGTTATTCGTTGTGATTTTCATGCTGCCCAGCACCGCCGATTTTTTACCCAAATTGGTAATCTGAATAGGCAGCGGGTTGGGCATACCGGCCGTCAGGCTGAAGACCGGCTGGTAAAAGCTCAATTCGACCACAGGCAGTTGGTACACCAGCAAGGTGATGACCTGCTCATCATTGACGATGTTGTTCTTTTCATCAGTGTACGAGAGCGTGATTTTGAGCGGGTACGCGCCCGGGTTGGTGGAGACGTTGACGATGAGCTTTTGTTCAGCCTTTAGCGCGCCGCCGCTGGGGATATCGCCGAGCGATTGGACATTGGATGACCCCACCGGCGCGAAGTTGGTAAATTCGCCGCTGCCACCCGAAACGCCGCCCGGCTGGGGCGTGCCGCCGCTGCCAGAGCCGGTCGAACCGCCGCCCACAATCATCGTCACATTTTTGGCGCTGGCATTGCCCATGTTCTGGATGGTCAGTTTGAGCGCGAACTGCGCGCCCGGCTGCAAGGGCTGCAGGTCGGTTTCATACGAAGTGATGACCAATTGTGAGCGTGAGACGCCGGTGGGGGTAGGCGT
Source organism: uncultured Anaerolinea sp. (assembly GCA_964422545.1). Classification (GTDB taxonomy): domain Bacteria; phylum Chloroflexota; class Anaerolineae; order Anaerolineales; family Villigracilaceae; genus UBA5195. The sequence goes on from CAYRBO010000050.1 coordinate 7,983, forward strand.
GTTGGCGGCCACATAGTTGCTGGCGACGACCGGCACGTTGAGCGTGAATTTCTCGCTGTACTGCGTGGCTTTGTCGTCATAATATGTGACGGTCATCTCGACCAGGACGCTGGTTTTGCCATAGAGCGGCTCTTTGAGCCGCATTTGCTGCCCAACATCGAAACTGACCCCCGAATCTACATCTCCCACCACCGAAACCCCGCCGGTTTTGAGCGGCACCAACTCGCCTGAAGCAAAGACCGCCTGCACATTGTAGGCGCGGTATTGCCCGGCATTTTCCATGCGCACCACCAGGTTGAAATCTTGCCCATAGCGAATTTCGCCAACATTGGCGCGATACGATTTGACGGCCAACTGCGGGCGGCCAAAGGGGCCGGGGGTGTTGGTCGGCTGAGGCGTGGCGGTGGGCTGAGGCGTGGCGGTCGGCGGCGGGGCGGCCAGGACAGTGAGAGAGGAAAACGAATCGTCCGGCGGCGAGAGCAGGCTGGAGGCAGTAATGGTATATACACCAGCCGGCACATCTGCCGGGATAATCACTGTTATTTCGGTCGTACTCCAGGAGGTAATAATGAGCGGATTGGCATAACCGCTTAAGGTCACAACAACGTCGGATTCAAAGCCCGTACCGGTGATTGTCAGGGTAGATGCAACCCCCTGTGGCACGGCAGCGGGGGAGATACCGGTAATATCGAGCGCATACGCCGGGCCAGGCAGCGCCAGCGATGAGAAAAGCACAAATAAAATGGCGGTGAAAGAAAAGATTTTTAACCTGAAGTTCATTTTTTACTCCATGTTGGTAAAGCGGGATGCGCTCCCGCTCTTCTTTTGCCAGACTTTACGGGCGCGAAATGTCGTTCCGAGCCGCGTTTACTCCAAAACTGCTGCCTGATATTCGGCCTCGCTGACGACTTTGCCATCGAGCAGGAAAATCTTGTGGGTGGCGAAGCGCGTCATGCGCGGGTCATGAGTCACCACCAGCACAGTGCGTCCTTGCTCGTGCAGTTCGGCCAACAGGTGCATAATGCTAATTCCGCTGGAGGTATCCAGGTTGCCGGTTGGCTCGTCGGCCAGGATAAGGGACGGGTTGTTGACCAGCGCCCGCGCTACCGCCACGCGCTGCTGCTGACCGCCCGAAAGTTCGTTCGGCTTGTGGTGGCTGCGGTCGGCCAATCCCACCCGCGCCAGCAATTGCAGGGAGCGCTGGGCGCGTTCTTTGCCGGTAACACCTGCAAACTGCATGGGAAAGCCAACGTTCTCATGCGCGGTCATGCTCTGAATCAGGTTGAAAGATTGGAAGATGAACCCCACCGTTTTGCGGCGAAAATGGGCCAGTTGGTTTTCATCCATCTGGTCGAGGCGCGCGCCGTTGACTTCGATTTGCCCGGCAGAGGGCCTATCCAGCCCGCCCAACAGGTAAAGCAGGGTGCTTTTGCCAGAGCCAGAAGGCCCCATGACGACCGTGAAGGTCTTTTCGGGAATCTCGAGATCCACTCCATCCAGGGCGCGCACGGTGGACTTGCCCATCTGGAAGTGTTTTTTGAGATTGACGATGCGGATAAAGGGGGAGGCCATACTCAGAATTGACGCGTAACCATCAGCCCGCCCAACCGCGAGGCCAGCGTTCCCAGCCCGGCCTGGGCCAGCAGGGAGAGCGCCATCACTATCAGCACGCCGGCGGCCGCTTTAACGGCGGGCAGGCTATCGGCCAGGCGGAATCCGAGGATGAGCAGGAAGATGTGCCAGAGGAAGAAAATATCCACATTGGCAAGAATCTGCGCCAGGAAAACCATCCCTGGCTCGGTTGCTGTGACAAAGCCCGAAAGCCCGGGGCTGGAGATGGTTCGCCCGGCAATCAGCATAAAGACCACCCGCAGCAGGTCGCGCAGGGCAAAAGGGATGCTGGCCCAGGCCACCAGGCTGAGCGCAGTCCCCATTTTGCCGCGTCCGCCGAACAGGGTCGAGGTCAGGTGCAGCAGCCCGCTCAAAATCGGCCAACCGAGCCACAACCCGGCCAGGCCCGTCACAATGGGGATGATGTAAACAAAGACCGGCCCCTGGGTTTGCGCCATGGCCTGCATATAGTTGGCCTGCATTTCGGGCGTCCACCACTGCCAATCGGGCGGCAGGGGAACCTGCCCCATGGCAGCGGCGCGCGCCTGAAAGTAGCCGCTCGTCAGCAGGCGCAGGATGAGCGCCAGGCTGAGGAACAGCATGGGCATTTGCCACGAGGCTGTTTCTTCGGCAGCAATTTGCTCGAATTGTTTGCCAGGGTGAAATGGGAAAGAAAACAGGCGTTTGAAGTCGAAACGCTTTGGGGCAGGGGAGGGGGAAGGGGTGACGGTTTCGTCCATAGGTTGTTTTGTCTGGGGTGAACGCCTGGCGGGATTGTATCACCGTTTCATGGCTATTTTTCCAGACGATTGGGCGACGGATTTTGTTCCCCAAAACAACCGTCCCAAAGGTTTTTGAGCCTTCGGGACGATTTCAGAGTTCTGTTGCCACTTTTTCACCCGGCTGGATGGGAGGGTAGGCGCGCATATAGGTATCACGCTCGCCAAGCAGGCGGAAGACCGCGCCGATGACTCCCCGCCGCATTTGGCTGCCGCCTTGCGAGGCGTGACAGGCGCTGGCGAGGGTCTTCTTTTCGGAGACTCTGGTGTAGTCGATGCGCGCGTGGGTGGGAAAGTCAACATTTGCCAGCGAGGCCAGGTCAATGTCTTTGTTGCGGCCCCATTTGGTCGGGTCGCCGCCGAACAGTCGAATCAGGCGGACGGCAAATTTCAAAAATCCGCGTGGGATGGTGTGAAAGTAGAGTTTGCCCGGCTGGAAAGGGGTTCCCGCTTCGGGCGCAAAGGAGGCGTCGGCGGCTTTCTCGAAGGCCAAGACGGTCGCCTGGTGGATGTGGATATGGTCGGGGTGGCGGTAGCCGCCAATCGGGTCAAAGGTCACAACGACATCCGGTTTGAGTTCCCGAATGTATTGGACGACTTTGGCGGCGACTTCTTCGATGGGGGCATTGATTTGGGCTTTGGGATGTTTATTCGCTTCCATGCCGGGCATGCCCGAGTCGTGATAGTCGAGGAAAAAGACGTTTTTCAGGCCGAGATGTTGGGCTGCGCAGCGCAGTTCGCTTTCGCGCAGTTCGGCAATTGAGTTGAAGCCTTCCAGGTAATGCGGGTCGACGCTCCCGGCCTCGCCGCGCGTGGCGCAGATGAGATACACGTCCCAGCCGCGTTCGGCGTACAGGGCAAGCGTGCCGCCCATGCCGAAAGATTCATCATCAGGATGGGCGAGAACGGAGAGAAGGGTGCGTGGTTTGGTCATATTTACTCCAGAAAAAAAGACCTGACGGGTTCAACCTGTCAGGCCTTGAATTATACGTCAAATTCTCCGAATTTTATTGTACCCTGTAAGGCGCTGCGTCCCGTTCTACCTGCCGGATGGTGCTTTCGAGCGGGATTTTCATCTCGACGACAATGCCAGGACCATCGGAGCGGTTGCGCAGGCGCAGGCTGCCGCCCGCCTTCCAGAGCATGGTGGCGACCATCGGGAACCCCAATCCCATGCCGGGCAGTTCGCCGGTGAAATCCTTTTCGCCTTGCACATAGGGAAGCCAGGCCCAACGCAGTTGTTCGGGCGTGAGATTCATGCCATTGTCGGCGACCCGGATGTTGATGAAACCGGGGTCTATCTGCCCGATGGAGATATCCACGATGGGAGCGTGTTCTGGATGGAATTTGCGGGCATTTTCGAGCAACTCATGGAAAATCATTTCGAGTGCGTCAGGCGTTAGGGCAATGATTTCCCCATGCAAATGCTCCGGTAAAGAGAGAGACACCTGGTCGAGCGCGAGCAGGCGGCAGGTTTCGGCCAGCATGCCTGGCACAATCTCCAGGCGGGCGGGCTGCCCCAGGTTGAGGGCCAGCGGGGCGTCAATATAAGTCAGGATTTTGCGGATTTCGTTGGCGAGCCGCTCGGCCCCGCTAATGGCGCCCCGGGCATATTCGCGGATATCTTCTGGCGACATCATATCCATTTTGTTCTTGATGATAGCGAGGTTGCTGACCATGATGGACATGGGCGTGCGCAGTTTGTGGGCCACGACGGTGTGAAAGCGGCGCATATCCTGATAAATAGACATGCGTTCGGTGACATCGCGCAAGCGCGCAATGCGCTGATAGTCATTTCCCAACTCCATTTCATGGGCTTCAAGGATGACCCAGGCAGCGCGGGCCGTGGGGGTTTCGGGCTGTACCAGAAAGCAGGGTTCTGGTTCATTGAGCCAATTTTGCCACACGCTTTCTGGCTCTGGCAGGTAGGCACGCTCTACCACTTTGAGGAACGGCAAGCCAACGTAATCATCGTCCAAATTGAGCAGCTCCAGGGCGCGTTCGTTAGCATACAGGATATTTCCGGGCCGGTCGAGCAGCAGGTAGCCTTCCTGGGCATGGTCGGCCATCCAGGTAAAGCGAGAAAGATGTGAGAGCAGCACCCGCTGGGTATTCAGGCGGGTAATTGTCCCCAGCCGCGAGAGCAGTTCCAGGCCGTCGAGTGGTTTTTCGATAAAGTCGTCGGCCCCGGCACTCAAACCAGCGGCGCGTTCGTCACGATTTCGCCGGGAAGTGAGCATAATGATGGGAACTTGCCCTAGCACGCGGTTGGCGCGCAGTCGGCGGCAGGTTTCGTAACTATCCAGTTGCGGGTCTGTATCCAGCACGATAGCGGTGGGCAACAGTTCTTCGGCCTGGCGCAAACCGGTCTCTGCGCTGCTGGCAAATTCCAGCCGGAAGGTCGTATTACGCAACAATTCATCCATCTCTTCCTGCAAGGAAGGGTTGGCAACGATAACCAGGATAGCGGCTTCGGCTATAGTTTTTTGCATCATGCCCTGATTTTATCTGAAACACTTCGCTGCCGCGTTACACATCCATGCAAAAATTGGGTGCTTCAAGAAGGCCTGGCTTGTTCCGTGGAAAGGCGATTTTGAATGACCAGCAGGGCGAGCAAGGCCAGCAGCACAAATCCGCCAAAGATGGAATACAGGCCGCGCCCGCCCAGGCTGCCAATCACAATGCCGCCCAGGAAGGCTCCCAACCCGGAGCCGACCCCAAAGACCGCCGCGCCGAACAATCCCTGGGCAGCGGCGCTTAAGCCGGGCGGGGCGTTTTCGTGAGCGTAAGAGACGCCCGCAATCCAGAGGATGGGAAACGTGAAGCCATGCAGCAGTTGGAGCGCCAGAATGGCCGCCGGAAAATTGAACACTGCGTAGAGCAGCAACCGCGCCCCAATCACCCCGGCAGCCAGAGTAAGCAGCCCCTGCGCTCCAAAGCGCTTGAGCAGCCGGTCGCCAAAGAACATCACCGGCACTTCTGAAAAGAAGGTCGAGAGAAACAGCGAGAGGCCCATGATGGACTCGCTGGCTCCAATTTCGGCCATATAAACGAACTGGTAGGTGTTGACGCTTGCCATGCCCAACCCAGCTACGAGAGAGATTCCCAGGAACAACATCCAGCGCGGATTGGAGAGCAGGCCGCCGATACCCTGCCAGAAGGGAGTCTGTTCGGCAGACTGGGCAAAAGAAAATTTTTGCACAACCAGCAGGTTGAGGGCCATGCAAATGGCAAATATCCAAAAAATCCAGACCAGGCCATGCTTTTCCACCATCGGCCCAACAAACAGCGCCATCAGTCCCCAGCCAAGCGCGCCGCCCAGGCGGACTCTTCCATACATGGCGCGTTCCTCGCCGAGCATGGTCATGGTGGCGCTATCGGCCAGGGAATTGATGGGCGCGGATAGCAGGGCGTTGTAAACAATCAGCCCCAATAAAATGGGGAAGGAATGCGTAAACGGCACAACCAGCGCCCACAGGATGACCCCGCCCATCGTCAAACCGATGACCAGTTTGTGCCGCCGGGTTTTGTCTGCGATTCCGGTCAAGAGCGGGCCGCCCGCCAGGGTAACGATGGGGGCCAGGCCCAGCAATACCCCTACCTGCGCGCCAGACAGCCCGATGCTTTGATAGTACAGGGCAGCGAAGGGGAACACCCCAGAGACGGCTGCGTAATAAAGGAAATAAAAGAGGAAAGGCCAGGTTTTTTTCATTATGGTTTGTGGTGTTACTATAGATATGAGCGTATCCAGTATATCGCACCCCGCGCTCTTTTTTCCCCGCTCGCTCTTAAGAACTCGAGTTTAGACAAAATTGAGAGATACAGTCGGGTAAAATCGCAAAATTCTATTGTGCGCAACCCTGACTTAAACTGGTCAAATCTGATAACTTTTCGCTAAATCTCGCACTGGAATCTTTTTGAGAAACCGTTATAATTTTAAAATATCGTATCCAAATCATTCACGGAGGCGGGAATGGCAGAAATGCCCGTCGAAATACTGCTTGTGGAAGACAACTTGAACGATGCAGAGCTTTCTCTTTATGCCCTGCGTAAATTCAAAATAGCAAATCATATCCACCATGCGCGTGACGGCGCCGAAGCCCTGGAATATATGTTCGGGCCACAACAAGATGCCGAAAAAACGCCTGCGCAACTTCCCCGCCTGATATTGCTCGATCTAAAACTCCCCAAAATTGATGGACAAGAAGTTCTCCGCAAACTAAAATCGAATGAGGCAACCCGCACAATTCCAATCGTCGTCCTCACATCCTCCCGTGAAGAACGCGACATTCTTGAGACCTATAACCTGGGGGTCAATAGTTACATCGTCAAACCCATCGACTTTGAACAATTCACACAAGCGGTGCGCGATGTCGGATTATATTGGTTGTTGTTAAACCAGGTCCCCATTTCAAACGGCTAATTTTTTGTATGTCAAACGGCATATCGCTAAATGTCTTAGTTTTGGAAGACCGACCTTCCGACGCTGAACTCATTTTATACGAAATGAAGCGCGCCGGCTATGACTGTGCCAGCATCAGGGTGGATACCCGGGACGAATATTTACGCGCCATCGACAAGATACCAGATATTATCCTGGCCGACTACAGCCTGCCGCAATTTACTGCCATGCAGGCCCTTCACCTTTTGCAGGAGCGGGGATACGATATTCCTTTCATCGTCATTACAGGAACAATCAGCGAAGAAGCCGCCGTCGAAACCATGAAACAGGGCGCAGCCGATTACCTCCTCAAAGACCGTCTGAGCCGATTAGGACAAGCGGTAGAGCGCGCTCTTCAACAAAAAGCCCTGCGCGACCAAAAACGTAAGGCAGATGAAGCCCTGCGCCTCTCTGAAGATAAATTCTCCAAAGCCTTCCGCATCTCGCCCGACGCCATCTCCATTACGCGTTTATCCGATGGTAGTTATATCGAAGTCAATGAAGGATTCATTCACCTGACCAGGTACAAACCTGAAGACGTGCTTGGCAAAACCAGCCTGGCGGTTAACATTTGGTCAAACTTGGATGAATATCAAAATTTTCTGCTCTCCATGCAATTGCACAACCAAGTCAACAACATGGAGGGGATGTTCAAAGACAGGCAGGGCAAAGGCTGGATTGGCCTCATCTCCGCACGCATCATTGAAGTCAACCATGAGCCTTGTATTATTTCCATCATCCGCGACATCACCGAGCGAAAGAGGGCCGAAATTGAACTCCAGCGCGCCCACGAACATCTTGCCGAAGCCTACGATGAAACCATCGAAGGCTGGTCGCGCGTTCTCGACCTGCGCGACAAAGAAACCGAAGGCCATACCCAGCGGGTTACTGAAGCGGCTGTACGATTGGCACGCGCTTTAGGCGTACCAGAAGAAGACATCGTTCACTTGCGGCGGGGCGCTTTGTTGCACGACATCGGCAAAATGGGCGTTTCGGACCGCATTTTACAAAAACCAGGCGCGCTGACCGACGAAGAATGGGCAGAAATGCGCAAACATCCCGAATATGCCCTGCAAATGCTTTATCCCATCTCTTACCTGCGCCCCGCGCTGGATATTCCCTATTGTCACCACGAACGCTGGGACGGCTCCGGGTATCCGCGCGGCCTCAAGGGGGAGGAAATCCCGCTCGCCGCGCGTATCTTCTCCATTGTCGATGTCTGGGATGCGCTCCTCTCCAACCGCCCCTACCGGCGGGGCTGCACCGAAGAATCGGTTCTGGAATACATCCGAAAGTATTCTGGCATCTATTTCGACCCCAAACTGGTTAATGCCTTCGTCGACCTTCACAGCAAAGGCGCTTTCCGTGATACGCGCATTGCGCAACTCTCAAACGGAAACAAAACTTCAGACAGCGTTTTAACCAGTGTCCCGTAAAGCCGCCCTCCTGCTCATCATATCTGCCTGCATTGCGTTTGGGCTTGTGGTTTTTGGGGGCATATTCCTTGCCCGACGCAGTATTTCCAACGCCAGGCCGACTCCGCCTCCGCTGATTTTCCCCACCCGCC
>CAYRBO010000051.1:0-16222 GCA_964422545.1 uncultured Anaerolinea sp.
CGCGAGAAAAAAGTATCAAGTTGAGCCGAGAAGTCTTATCCCGAACTGACGTTAATTAGGAACTTTCAATTTGAATCCTTGCACAAACAGCAAGGAATTTACCAGAAAGGCAACGATGGAACACGACGTAAGAGCATTTAAGATTTTCCGTTGTGCCCCGTTGTGGCCGTCGTGGTTAAGGGGTTTCTTTTTCGGCTTGTCTGGGTTAGGGCTTACGCAAAACAAACACGATGGACAGGATTGACAGGATAAAAACCCTTGAAATCACTTAAAAACATCCTGTTCTATCCTGTATATCCTGTTGAAAACTGCCATTTGCGTAAGTCCTATACTATAAAATTGCTGGCATAAAATTTATTAGGACGGTTCATTATGCACATCTTGGTAACAAACGATGATGGCGTGACCGCGCCTGGGCTTTTGGCCCTGGCCCAGGTCATGCGCAGCCTGCCCGATGCCAAAGTCAGCATCCTGGCTCCTGACCGGAACTGGTCGGGCAGCGGGCATGTCAAGACGCTCGAACGTCCGCTGCGGGTGCGCGAGGTGACCCTGGCCGATGGCTCGCCCGCCTTTGCCAGCGATGGCGCGCCTTCCGACTGCGTAGCGCTGGCTTTGCTCGGATTTTTCGAGGAGAAAATCGACCTGGTGGTTTCGGGCATCAACCCGATGCACAATCTGGGGCATGATGTCACCTACTCTGGTACGGTCACGGCGGCGATGGAAGCGGTGATTTGGGATACGCCCGGAATCGCCTTTTCGCTGGGTTCGCTCGACAACCACCTCGGCGCGCTCGATTACACTGCCGCTGCCGAAATTGCCCGGCGCGTGGTCAGCACGGCGCGCGAGCATCGTCTTCCGCCTGGCATGTTGCTCAACGTCAACATTCCCTACCTGCCTGCCGATGAAATTAAGGGGGTGCGCATCACCCGCCAGGGTTTGCGCGTTTACCGCGACCGGCTCGACAAGCGCATCGACCCACGCGGGCGGCCTTACTACTGGATTGGCGGCGATTCGCCGACCGGCACGCCCGAGGAAGGAACGGATGTCGGCGCGATCGCCACCGGGTATGTCTCCATCACCCCCATCCAACTCGACCTGACGATGTACAATGCGATTCCCACCCTGGGGGACTGGGATTGGAAATCATAGCGCAGGGTGTGTCTTATTCTTCCCGAAAAAATCTCAAATTCCTCCATGCGAGACCGCCCAATTGGGTGTACACTCTGGAGCATGGAGGCCCTATGAATATTGCCGCGATCGATGTCGGCTCCAACGCTATCCGCATGGTAGTTGCGCGCCCGGTCAGCGGCGGCGGCCTGGAGATGCTTGAATCGACCCGCCTGCCGGTGCGCCTGGGCCAGGATGCCTTTACCAGCGGGCTGCTTGGTGAATCCCTTATGCAGGCGGCGGTGGATGCCTTCCTGCGCTTTCGCACCATCGCTGACCAGTTTGGAGTGGGGCAGTTGCGGGCGGTCGCCACTTCAGCCCTGCGTGAGGCCGAAAATGGCGAACTGCTTATCGACCGGATTGCTCACCAGACCGGAATCCAGGTCGAACTCATCAGCGGGGAAGAGGAAGCGCGGCTGATTCACCTGGCGGTCTCGAAAGCGTTGGAACTGGGCGGCAAACGAGCCGTCCTCATCGACATCGGCGGCGGCAGCGTGGAGGTGACCATCGCGCGCGGCGATGAAATCATCTCCTCCGAGAGTTATCCGATGGGAACGGTGCGCCTGTTGCAGCGGCTGGGGTCGAACGGCGGCCTGCCGAGCCTCAAGTTGATGCGTGAATACACCGAATCGGCCCGGCGGCGCATCGACCGGGAACTGGGCGGCCAGAAAGTGGATTTGTGCATTGGCACGGGCGGCAACCTCGAAGAAATGGGACTGTTGCGCAAACGTCTCTTCAAGCGCGAGACGAGCGACCTGATTACCCTCGATGAATTGAACGCCCTGATAGAAAAACTGGGCGAAATGACGGTTGAAGAGCGCATGAAGAAACTCGACCTGCGCCCCGACCGGGCCGACGTGCTGCTGCCCGCCTGCATGGTGGTTCACATGATTGCCCGTGAAGCGCGCGCGAAGGAAATCAAAATCCCTGGCGTGGGGCTGAAGGACGGCGTTCTGTGGGACATGCTGCCGCTGGCCCTGGGGCCGCGCCTGCCGCGCCGCGAACAGGTCTTGAACGCTGCCATGCGCCTGGGGCAGAAATACCTGTTCGATGCTGAACATGCCTCGCACGTCTCGCGCCTGGCTGCGCGGATTTTCGACCAGACTCTCTCCCTGCACGGACTGGACGAGGGCGACCGCCTCTTGCTCGAAGCCGCGGCTTTGTTGCACGATATTGGGCATTTCATCAACACCATTGACCACGACCAGCATGGCTATTACATCCTCAAGCACTCCCCGTTGATGGGGCTGGAGCCGCCCCAACAGGAAGTGGTCGCCAACGTGATTCGCTTTCATCGCAAGACCTCCCCCTCGGCGCAGGATGACGCCTTCAAAGCCCTGCCTGCCCGGGAGCGGATGACTGTGCTGAAGCTGTGCGCCATCTTGCGGCTGGCCGATGCGCTCGAAATCAGTCATGCCGCCCGGCTGCGGGATGTGACCCTCGAAAAAAGCGCCGGGAACTGGCAGGTTTTGCTGCACGGGCAGGGCGAGATGATGCTCGAAAAATGGTCGTTCGAGAAGCGCAAAGGCCTGTTCCAGGATGTCTTTGGGGTCAGGCTGGAAATTGTGTAATATGAGACGTAGCGCAAGATGCCATCTTGCGCCACCATAGGAGCAGAACATGAACCTCTACATCATCCGTCACGCCATCGCGGTCGAACCCGGTACGCCCGGTTATGAAGACGACAGCCTGCGCCCACTGACCGGCAAGGGCAGCGAGAAGATGACCAACATCGCGCGCGGCCTGAAGTCGCTTGGGCTGCGCTTCGACCTGGTGCTTTCCAGTCCCTACGCGCGCGCCCTCGAAACGGCAAAGATTTTGCTCAAGGTAATGAAAATGGACAAAGAGCAACTGGTTATCACCGAACACCTGGCCCCAATGGGCTTTCCGGAGCAGGTGATTGGCGAAATCAACGAAAATTATTCCAGCCTGGAAAGTATTGCCGTTGTTGGGCATGAACCCAATCTGAGCGCGCTCATCAGCCTGCTGGCGGCTGGGGATGCCGAACTCGCCATCAACATGCGCAAGGGCGGGGTGTGCTGCCTGAACGCCGAAAACCTGCTGCACGAACGGCGCGCTACGCTCGAATGGCTGCTAATGCCCAAGCACCTGGTGGCGCTGGGGGAGAGGGAGTGAGAAGAAAGGCAACGAGCCGCGTCCCATAGGGACGCGGCTCGTTAGTCCCCTCCCCCACCGGCGGAGGGCGGAGGGTGAGGGCTGAATAGAGACGCGCAAACTGTGGGTTTACTTCTCCAACGCGGCTTCGATTAACTTCTGCACCCTCGGCGCAATGCTGGAGGGGTCGGGGTGCAGGCCCTCCACCAGCAGGGCGCTGTCGTAGATTTGCTCAATGACCAGGGTTTGCAACTCGGAATCGGCGGGCATTGCCAGCAGGCGTTTCAGAATTGGGTGGGTCGGGTTGAGTTCCAGGATTTTCTTCGGCACTTCGTATTCTTTACCCAGGTATTTGTAAACGCGCTGCAATTCGGGGTTGAGCGCGCCCTCTGGGTCTACCAGCCGCGCCACCGATTGCGAGAGCCGTTGGCTGGCGCGCACATCGGTCACGCGCTCACCCAGCACGCCCTTGAAGCGTTCGATTAAGCCGCTAAAATCGGCCTCCGCGATTTTCTCCGGTTCGGGCTGGCCTTCTTTGGGCTTTTCGGGCGTTTCGATGTCGGCCTGGGCCACATTTTTTAGTTCGAAGTCCTTGTATTTGCGCAGGCCCATCAGCATAAACGAGTCGATGGGTTCGGTCAGCAGCAACACTTCGAGCCCCTGCGCCTGGAAGGTATCGAGGTGCGGGCTGCGCAAGACGGCCTTGGGGTCTTCGCCGACGATGTAGTAGATGAACTTCTGGCCTTCCTGCATTCGCCCGGTGTAGTCATCGAGCGAGGTCCAGGCTTCGGGCTGAAGATTGGTCCTGAAGCGCAGCAGCGGCAACACCTTGTCGCTTTCGGTTGGGCTGGTTGCTACGCCTTGTTTCAGGTAGCCGCCAAATTCCTTCCAGAAGGTGGCGTATTTTTCGGCGTCGTTCTTCGCCAGGGCTTCCAGTTCTTTGATGACCTGCCCGGTCAGCACTTTCTTCAGGCGCGGCATGAGCCCGCTCGATTGCACCGTCTCGCGCGAGACGTTGAGCGGCAGGTCTTCCGAATCGACCACGCCCTGCACGAAGCGCAGGTATTCGGGCAGCAGGTCTTTGTTATATTCGTCAATCAGGATGTTGCGCGAGTATAGTTTCAGCCCGTCGTCTTTACGCAGCGAGAGCATTCCGCGTTCGCTCTTGCCGGGGATGTAGAGTAGGGCATACAACTGTACCGGCGCGTCGGTCACAAAGTGAGTGGTCAGCAGCGGCTCCTCGAATTCCAGCGTCAGTTGGCGGTAGAAATCGGTGTATTGCGTTTCGCTGATATCCGATTTTGGCGTGCGCCAGAGCGAAGTCTGTTTGTTGACCGGCTTTTCGTCCGCGCCGACGTAAATGGGGAAACTGATGTAATCGGAATGTTTGTGGATGATGTTCTTGATTCGATATTCCTCAGCAAATTCGGCGGCGTCTTCTTTCAGGATGATTTTGATTTCGGTGCCGCGCTCGGGCTTTTCTGCCGCTTCGACCTGGTAGTTATCGTCACCCGAACAGGTCCAACGGACGGCTTGGGCGTCTCGTTTGTGTGAGCGGGAGGTCACCCGTACAGATTCGGCTACCATGAAGACTGAGTAGAATCCCACGCCGAACTGACCAATCATGCCCGAGGCGTCGAAATTCTTCTGTTTGGCGGCTTCTAAAAAGCGGCGCGCGCCCGATTGGGCGATGGTGCCGAGGTGGTCAATGATTTCCTCGCGCGTCATGCCAATTCCGGTGTCGGTGATGGTGATTGTTCGAGCGTCTTTATCGACCGAGATGTGGATTTTTAGTTCTGCTTCGGGGTCTAGCACGTCTTGGTTGGTGAGCATTTCGAAGCGCAGGCGGTTGAGGGCGTCGGAGGCGTTCGAGAGCAGTTCGCGCAGGAAGACTTCGCGGTCTTTGTAGAGCGAGTGGATGAGAATGTGAAGGAGTTGTTGGGTTTCGGCTTTGAAGGTGAAGGTTTCGGTCATGGCCACCTCGTCAGGGTTGGGAATGTGGGAGAGCGGGAAAGTGTCTGGTATCGCGTTTGATGGGAAATTTTCCGGCTGGAACACTGTTGCTTAATGAAGGCAGGTTCCAGCCTGGGGGTGGGTTTTTCTAAAAAAGTCGCATTAATTTTATATTGAATGCGTTTGTCTTTGGCAAGAATTTTGTTAGAGGAATATCAACGCCCGCTTGCCATGCGTTGCCGAATGCCATATAATCGCTCCGCTATCGTGCTGCCGTTTGGGCAGGCTGCGGAATGAATTCCGCGTTATGCAAATTTAGCCAAGGAGAGTGACAGTGACTAACCAGTGTTATTATGCCGCTGTGGTGGGCGCGGGCCCGGCGGGGTTGTATGCCGCCCGCGAGTTGGCGCGCAACGGCGTCCGGGTGGTGCTTTTTAACCGCGATATCAAGCCCGGCGGGCTGGCGGAATATGGGATTTACCCCGATAAGCATACCATGAAGCGCGGTTTGCGCCAGCAGTTCCACCAGGTGCTGGATACGCCCGGCCTGACCTATTGCGGCAATGTGACCATCGGCGCGAAGGGCGACCTGACGCTGGACGACCTGCGCGGTCTGGGGTTTCAGGCGATTTTGGTGTGCGCTGGGGCGCAGGGGATTAAGTGGCTGGGTATCCCCGGCGAGGCGCTGACGGGCGTTTATCACGCCAAGGGGCCGGTTTTCCACTATAACCTGCTGCCGCCCTATACCCAGAAGATTTTCGAATTTGGCAGACGGGTGGCGATTGTGGGGGCGGGGAATGTGATGCTCGACATCGCCCGTTATCTGACCCGCCGCCTGAAAGTGGATGAAGTGGTGGCGCTGGTGCGGCGCGGCCCGATGGAAGTGAAGTTTGACCGCAAGGAACTGGAGCATGTGATTGCCAATCTCGACCTGGAAGCCTTCGACCGCGAAATCGAGCGGGTTGCGCCGCAGATGCAGGCGATTGGGCAGGACCCTCAGGCGGCGAAGCAGGCCATTTTGGATGCCCTGCCCAAGGCCGAGCCGCCTAATTCGCGCTCGCGCTTCCGGCTGGAGTTTCTGGTTTCGCCGGTGCGGGTGTTGGGCGAAGAAGTCGCCACTGGTCTGGAAGTGGAAGAGAATCACTTGAGCATTAACAAGAATGGCGTGGTGAGCGCGCGCGGAACGGGCATAACCCGTCAAATCGAGGTCGATTCGGTCGTGTTTGCAATCGGCGACCGGGTGGATACCGATTTTGGGCTGCCGGTCTCGGCTTCAGAGTTTGCTAAAAACCCCACGCCGCGTTTTCCGGTTGATGACATTTCTTACGAAGCCTACGACCCGGATGCGAAGGCGATTATCCCAGATGTGTTCGTGGCTGGCTGGAGTCGCCAGGCTAGCACCGGGCTGGTGGGTTATGCCCGCAAGGACGGGGTCAATGGCGCGAAGGCGGTTTGGCAATATCTCCAAACTTTGCAGCCGATTACGCCGGATGAGTCTGCGCTGGCGGCGCGGTTGAAGGCGATTGGCAAGCCGGTCGTCAACCTGTCCGATATCCGCAAACTGGCCGAAATCGAAGATGAGATTGCCCAGCGGCGCGGGCTGGAGACCTTCAAGTTCGGCACGAATGAAGAGATGCTCGAAAAGATTATGTCGATTGGGTAGGGCAGCGGATGTGGCAACGGATAAAGCGGAGTGGACAACGGATGAAGCGGAGAAATAACCGAATAACAGAATAACCGGTCAACCGGTCAACCGGTCAACCTTATGTTCGCTTCACGCGCAGGACAGGAGATTATCTTGTCCTGCTTTCTTTATATTTAGGCGATGCGAGGGGTGTTGGGGAGTAAGACTTGTGGGGGAGTTGGAAAACGAAAAACCATGCGTATACTAAAATCATAGCCCCGGTGACAGAGCGCCTGTTATGACTCTGTAAGGATTGCGTCAGTCCCCTGTAAGGAACAAATTTGGCAAAATGGTGTTTCATTAATCTAGAAATATGGAACCAAATCGCCCTTTCAATCGTTATATATCCATCTACTCCACCATCCTGAAAGGAGGTAACCATGACCCCATACGAAATCGCAGTTCTGTTCCTGGTCGTCGGTTTGTTCGTCGTCATCAGCCTCCTGCCGCTGTTTACCAGCCAGGAAGACAACTCCCTGGTTCAGCGTCACGAGTGAAAACGATGGACGACCACCCAACCCCCTGAAGGCGACCGCGCGTAAAAAACCGGTCGCCTTCAACGTTTAATTTGGAAAAAAACTTTGCGCAAGCGAAGGCTGAAAACTGGACACTGGATATTGGACACTGATTACTGTTCACTGATGACTGACTCTACCGCCCTTGCCATTTCCCTGGCTTTGTGAGGGGCATTGCCGACGTGGTGGGCGTAATCCATCAAATCATGTACTTGTTGGGGGGATAAAAGTTTCAGAATTTCTGGGTTTTGGGAGAGATTCTCGACCAGCGGGTTGGGTTCGCCGTTTCGTATGGCTTCCCAAGCGGTCATCGATTGCGCGCGGATGATTTCGTGCATTTCCTGGCGGCTGGCTCCAGCGCGCACGGCGGTCATTAGTACCCGCTCGGTGGCGGCGAAAGGCCCATAAGTATCAAGATTGCGCCGAATGGCCTGGTCGTTGATTCGCAATCCGGCCAGGATTGCGCGCAGGGTCTGGAGCATTTCATCGGCTGCGAGGAAGGCTTCGGGCAGGATGGCGCGGCGGTTGGCCGAATCGTCGAGGGTGCGCTCTAACAGGCTGTGGGCGGCGTTGTCCCAGGCAACGCGCGGCAGTTGGGCCAGGTAGCGCCCCAGCGAGTCGATTTTTTCGGCGCGAATCGGGTTGCGCTTGAAGGGCATGGCCGAGGAGCCGACCTGTTTACTGCCAAACGGCTCAGAAAGCTCGCCAATCGGCGGGGATTGAAGCAGGCGCAGGTCGAAGGCCATTTTGTAGAGCGATTGCGCCAGCCCGGCCAACGCCGAAAGCACGTTGTAATCCTGTTTGCGGGGATAGGTCTGGGTGGCGACGGGGTAAAAGGGCAAATCTAATTTTGCGCTCAGCTTTTGCTCAAAAGCCGCCAGGTTCTCCGCGCCGAGCAGTTCGGCATAACTGGCCGAGGTGCCGACGGCGCCCTTGAAGCCTTTTCCGCGAATATTTTTGCGGATTCCGGCCAGCGTCTCATAATCTTCGAGCAAATCCTGGGCGTATTGCGCCAGGCGATAGCCGAGGGTGGATGGTTCGGCGGGTTGGATGTGCGTAAACGCTATCAGCGGGGTCTCGGCCTGTTGAATGAGATGCGGGTGCAACGCGCGGAGCAGTTCACGCAAACTGTCCAGGGTCAGGTCGAGGCTTTCGCGCAGCCGCAGGGCATCGGCGTTGTCCTCTACATCCATCGATGTTGCGCCAAAGTGGATGATTCCGCCGCCCAGTTGGGCTTGCTCGGCAAAGACGCGTACCTCGGCCATCAGGTCGTGGTGGATTTCGGCCTCGATTTCGAGCGCGCGCGGCAGGTCAATTTCTTCGGCGTGGGCGCGCAGGTCGGCGGCCTGTTCCGGGCGGACGAGGCCATATTCGGCTTGCGTTTCGGCCAGCGCCACCCAAATTTTGCGCCACAACAGGCGTTTGCGTTGTTCAGACCAGGCTTGGCGCATGGCTGGGCTTCCGTAGCGCCATGAAAAGGGAGATTGGTAGGTGGTGAAATCGGTCATAGATGCAGGCATTTTACCACCGGCGCGGAAATCGTCAGATATGTGTAATTGACGCGCTGATATGCCGATGGTAAGATGGTTTAAGCAACAATTAGTTTACGTGGAGCCTGGCATGACAATCGAAGTGCAGTTATTTACAGCAGATTATGTCATTCGCGGTCAAATTGAAAACGACGGGGAACGCCTGACGGATGTCCTTAATCTGAAAAACGAACAAGGTTTGGTGCTGCTCGATGCCCAGGCTGCCAGCTTGCACGCACTTGGAAAGACCCAGCCAGTTCGCATGGCGAAGACGCGCGTGGAAAAGAACGCGATTACCATGGCCATTCCCATCCAACGCGACCTGACGCATAAGAGCATTTTCCGCAAGGCCAACCGGTTGGCTTTCGATGTGGTGGTGTTGATGCCACAATTTCAAATCCAGGGCGTCATTCACCTGACCGAGCGCATGGACCCTCGCAAAGGCTTTACCATGCGGCCCGAAGATTTCATCCCATTGACAGAATCGGTGCTGACCTTTGCGCCCAACCCGCAGATGGTGATGCGCGTCGATACGGTGGTCTTCAATAAAAAGCAGATGCTCATGGTTGCTGAACTGCGCGCTCGCTCGGCGCCGCTTAACCCGCCGACCGGCCAGCCGCCTGCCCAGCATGGCGCATAAGAGAGGCTGGATGTCGAAGCGGGGCTTGGTTTTCCAAAAACCGTTCATGAATGCCGCCGGGACGCTCGGCTTCGCGCCGGATGTCCGCTTACCGTTAAACTGGGGGGAGTTTGGTGCTTTTATTACCAATCCGTTAAGCCTACGCCCGCGCCGCCCTGCCGTTGAACCGGCTGTGGTCGAAACCCCGGGCGGGTTCCTATTGCATAGCGGATTGCCCAACCCCGGCTTTTCTCAAACATTGAAGCAGGCTGCCGCCAAGTGGGCGCGCGCCAGCCTGCCGGTCATCGTCCACCTGATGGCCGACCGTCCCGAAGAAACCCAGCGCATGACCCGCCAACTCGAAAGCCTCGAAAATGTGGTAGCAGTGGAATTGGGCTTTGCTCCGCTGCTGGCCGATGACATCATTGTTTTGGCTGTGGAAATGTCGGCAGGCGAACTGCCATTAATTGTAAACCTGCCCTGGGAGCAGGTCCTGCGCTTGGGGCCGCAGGTGCTGGCCGCTGGGGCTGAGGCAGTCAGTCTGGCTGCGCCGCGAGGCATGGTCCCGCTTACGTCTCAGGTTGGCGTCGCTGGCCGCCTGTTTGGCCCTGCTTTGTTTGCCCAATCTCTGTTGTTGGTGCGAGAAGCATCTCGCAGCGGAATTCCGATCATCGGTGGGTGTGGGGTCTATTCCAAAGAAAACGCCAGCGCGATGCTTTCGGCGGGCGCGCTGGCGGTACAGGTCGATACGGTTTTGTGGCGGGGAGGCTTCAGCCCAGCGTGAAGTAGAATATCGCGCCCTGGTTTACAGCGCCCTTGCCCCAAATTTCGCCCCCGTGTCGGCGGATGATGCGCTGGATGGTTGCCAAACCCGCGCCATGCCCAGGAAATTCATCGACCCGGTGCAGGCGTTGGAATGCCCCAAACAGTTTCTTGGAATAGGCCATATCGAACCCAGCGCCGTTGTCGCGCACGAAAAAGGCGCGCTTCCCGTCAATTTCTTGCTCGCCAAAGATGATTTCTGCGCTTTCCGTTTTGGATGAGTATTTCCAGGCATTCTCCAGCAAGTTTTTCAGGACAATTTCAAACATCTTTTTATCTACATCAGCAATCATATCTGGCTTGATGTCGATGCGCACGTTGCGCGTTGGCGAATCGACTGACAATTGATGCAAAATGACTTCGGCCATTTGGCTCAAGTTAACCTTGCTGCGCTGGAGTGGGGCGCGGGTCAGGCGCGAGAAATCGAGCAGGGCGTCGATTAGTTCTCCCATGCTTTGCGCCGCCAGGATGATGCGCTCCAGGTTGGTTTTGGCGTTTGCGCTCAATTTGTCGCTGCTCTCGTCCATAATCATCTGGCTGAATCCCCGCATCCCACGCAGCGGGGCGCGCAGGTCGTGGCCAACCGAGTAAGAAAATGACTCCAGTTCATTCATTGCCAGTTCCAGTTGTGCGGTGCGATCACGCACGCGCTGCTCCAATTCCGCATTCAGCTGGGCATTGCGAATGGCAAGACCAACATACCCGGCATACAAGCGCAGTGCGTCGATGTCGTTGTTCGTGATGGGTTTCCCGCTGTTCAGGTTATCCACCGCGATGGCGGCAACCAATTCCTCGCCTCCCCAGGCTGAAACGACCAGGTGTTGTTTGACGCCGTACATATCGCTCTCAGCGGGCGGATTGTAAATTGCCCCGTAATCCGATTCAAGAATGAATCCTTCCGGGCGTTGGAGCGCGGTTTTCCATCCAAGCCCCGACTCCAGCAGGGTTTGGACGAACAAACTGTTATCGACTTTGCTGCCACCTGGGCTTGTTCCCAGCACGCCTCGTATCGTGTTCGTTTTCCCTTCGAAAAGGAATAACCCGACCCGCTCGAAGCCGATTTCATAGCGCACGCAATCATACGTTTTTTGAAAGCAGGTTTGCAAGTCGGTAATTTGGGCAGTTTGTTTGCCAATCTCAAGGACTTTTTCGAGTAGTTGGCGGCGTTCAGCTACCAAATCTCGCTCGAGCCGGGCTTCCGTCTCGGCGCGTTTGCGCTCAATCAATTCCTGTTGCAGCCGGTCGATTAACTGTATCTTTTCGACAGCGATGCCAACCTGGATCGCCAGGGACTCGAACAGGCGGATTTGTTCCGGGCTGTAAGCATCCACCCGTTCATGCTGAGTGGAGATAACCCCGATAACTCTTTCATTGGCAATCAACGGCACGCCGAGGAAGGAGCGGGTTGTTACATTGGTGTTTCGTAGGGGGCGAAAAGTTTCTTCTACTTCTGGAGAATCGATATCGGGAATGTATAGAGTTTGTCGCTGGCGAATGACAAAGCCAGTTATGCCGGGATTTTCGCTCAATTTACGGGGTGGGATGGAGAGATTTCTTTGCGTGTAAAAAATTGGATATGAAATTTGGTCGTCGCTTTCATCGTAAAAAGCCACAAAAAACAAGTCGCTTGGGATTAATTTCGTCAACCGGTCGTGGACATTGACGAGAGTCTCGTATAGATTATTTCCTTTGGCGATGGAAATGCCAAATTCATACAGCAATGAACGTTCTTCGGCCTGACGGTTGGCCCTGGCTTCGGCAAGGCGGCGTTCTTCCAATTCTTCTTGTAGATTAAAAAGTGTCTCTGCCAGGCTTTTTATTGTGATGTGGATGGGCATCAGGATGGCGGCAATGACCAGTACCATGATAATCCAGATACCCAGGGGCGGGAAAGCAAACATGCGCGGAAATTGATAACCAGCAATTTCCAGCAGCGCCATGACCAACAGGATGAGCAGCGACAGAATGGCATAGATGGTTGAACCGCGCGCGCCCAGTACCAGGCCTGCTACCACCACCACTGCTGTGTAGAAGGCAATATCCATGCTGTTAATCCCGCCGGATATCCATGCCAGGCCGGTTGTAAGCAGCCACAATACGCTGGTAATCAGGATGCTGGCAGTTCTAACCCGTCCCTGCCGCGCCAGGACCAACGTGATAATACAGACCAGCATGGCGATGATAATTGCTGTGGATGAGAATAATTTCTCTACGTAGATAAATGGAACTGCAACAAACAAAGCAAACGAAAGCACGGCCAGGATGTTTAGCGCTAGCGTGTATAGGACTTTTGCCTGGCGGGTTTTCTCCCGGTCTAAGGGAAAGATGGGAGGCTCTAAAAACGGTTTAATCGCTTTCCGTGCGTTCATCTTTACCTGAACCAAAAACGTTCATCGCGGTTGAAGCGAGAGGCATATTCACGGGCAATGTAGGAAACGCGTTGAATGAGGGTTTCCTGCGCTCTGATATCAGAAATCCATAAAGAAAAAGTGGCAATGTAACTCGCCAGGAAATATCCTTCCAGCAATCGCTCATATTCAGACGGGAGTGGGGCAAATTGTCTATATTGCTCCAGGAAAATCGGGTGAAATGCTGTCCGCACATTGGAAAGACAGGTTGCCAAGTCGTAGGCAAAATGTCCAAAGGCGCACATCGAAAAATCGATCAGGCGAATCTGTCCGTCGTGGAGCAGGAAGTTGCCCCGGTGCAAGTCGCCGTGCAGGAGCCCCCAGGTGTGCGTCGCGCGCGGCAGGCGGCTGGTTTCTTCCCCCAACAATTCAAGCGAGGTTTCGAGGGATTTGTAATCGTGAAAGGAGATACGCCCATCCTGTATCGCTGGCCGAAGGGAGCGGAGCGCGCTTTGGAAGTAGGTCGAATCTCGTTGGGGACGCGAAAACCCGGTTGGAACCTGCCATCGGCTGGCGTGAGCGTGAATCCTGCCGACTAGATTTCCAATTTGGGCGGCGGTCTCTTCGCTTTCCATCTCGCGCGTCAGCAAGCTGCCCTCCTGCCAGGCCAGCAAGGTAGCATTGACCCCTTCCACCTTTGAAACATAATCCCCTACGTTGTTCTTGACCGGCGCAGGGACGGGCAAATTCTCCCAGCGTAAGGCCTCCAGCCAGAGCATTTCTGAATTGACGACCTGGCTGTTCAGTCCATCTTTGCCAAAGGACTCCGCGCGCGGGCTGTGCAGGCGCAGGAGGAAAGATGTGTCAGAACAATCTACGCAGAAGGTGATGTTTTCGCTGTGTTGCAGGAACGTCACCAGCGTGGGCTTTATCTCATAGTGTTTGAGAGCCTCGTAGGCGATTTCCAGGCGTCGGTTGGCGGATGTCAGCATATTTCGATTTTACTCGTATCTGGCCGCCGCTGGCTGTTCGTCTTGTTACAGGTTTACCGGTGAAGTCTGTGTTACCTTTCCAGCCAGATGGTGACTGGGCCATCGTTATGGATTTCGACCAACATTTCCGCTCCGAAGATGCCTTCCCCTGTTGGGACGCCCTGCGCGCGCAACAGAGCCGCGAAACGCTTCACTAGCGGGCTGGCCAGGTCGGGTAGGGCGGCGTCGGTAAACGAGGGACGGCGTCCCTTTTGGGCATCGGCATACAGCGTAAACTGGCTGACGACAATCGCCTCCCCGCCCACATCTTTGATGGAAAGATTCATCTTCTCGTGCTCATCCTCGAAAATTCGTAAGTTGGCAATTTTTTCGGCCAGCCAGGCAGCCTGCTCTTCTGAATCCTGATGCCCAACGCCAAGCAGTATCACCAACCCCCGGCCAATTTCGGCAACGGTGCTGCCTTCAACGCTGACTTTTCCGTATTTCACCCTTTGTATCAGAGCGCGCATGGGATTCTCCGTAATGCGTGATGCGTAACCCATTGACGGATTACGCATCACGCTCTTTTGCTCTTTTGCTGATTTGCCGGTTTGCTCACCTGGGCAATTGAATCGCCTCGCGCACCGCCACCATCGTCTCTTCGGCAATGGCGCGGGCGCGTTTTCCGCCATCGTGCAGCACATCCCAGACGGTATCGGGATTTTTGCCAATTTCGGCGCGTTTTTCACGGAACGGCTCCAGGTGTCTGTTCAGATTCTCGGCGAATCGTTTTTTGCAGTCGACACAACCGATGCCCGCCCGGCGGCATTCTATGTTAATCATCTCTACTTCTTCTGGCGCGGAAAAAACCTTGTGCATCGAGAATACATTGCAGACATCAGGATTGCCCGGGTCGGTGCGCATCTTGCGCTGCGGATCGGTCACCATTTGCATCACGCGCTGGCGGGTTTCATCGGGGGTGGCGGCCAGTTCGATGTGATTGTTCAGACTCTTGCCCATTTTCTGCTGTCCGTCGATTCCCAACACTTTTGGAATTTCGGTGTTTTTCATCTGAGGCTCTTTGAGAACGGGCGCGCCGTAGCGGTAATTGAACGAGCGCACCGTCTCGCGCGCAAACTCCAGGTGCGGGGCCTGGTCTACGCCGACCGGCACGACATCCGCGCGATACAGCACAATGTCTGCGGTCATCAGGACGGGATAGCCGACCAGGCCGTAGTTTACATTATCCGGGTTTTCGCGGATTTTTTCCTTGAAAGTGGGCAGGTCGGTTAGTTTCCCAAGCGGTGTGACCATCGAAAGATAGGTGTGCAGTTCCATGACCTGCGGAACATGGCTTTGGACGAAGACAATCGACTCTTCCGGGCGGATTCCAGCGGCCAGCCAGTCGAGCGCCATATCGTAGGTGTTGTTGATCAGGTCTCTGGTTGTTTCCACTGTCGTTAGCGCATGGACATCCACAATGCAATAAACGCAGTCATATTCATCTTGTAGAGCGACATAATTTTTCATCGCTCCCAGGTAATTCCCAAGGTGTTGCCGCCCCGTAGGGCGGGCGCCTGAAAAAACGCGGCCTCGTTTTGTCATTTTGCCTCACGAAAGTAAGAAATTTTGTATTAATTCGACAACTTCGCCTGGTTCGGCGTGCCGATGGGTTTGGAGTTTTGAATAAATCAACTGGTTATTGACAACCACTTCAAATCTACCCCCATCGGAAGGGATAAGGGTCAGAGTTTCGATTTCGGGTTCATAGTTTTTCAGCAGTTCGCTTGCCTGGCTCACGGCCCGGTCTGTATAATGTCAAACTGCGCAGTATGTTATCTCAATTTTTAACATTTTTTTGCTCCAGGGATGAAATTGTGCGAATTATAACATGTCAGGCTTGACGCATCTCTCAAATCCTGATAAACTCTGCCTCCGCTTGGGTTTGGCTCCAGCACAATAGGTAATGACTACATAATAAATTCAGGCTGGAAATTCCACCCAAAATCCCTTGTTGCGGCGGGTAGCCTTTGGTATAATTGCCCCGCTTAACGCGGGACAAGCCGCCGACGTAGCTCAATCGGCAGAGCACCCGCCTTGTAAGCGGGCGGTTATGGGTTCGATTCCCATCGTCGGCTCCATTGTTGGTTGGCGTTCGGGGCCATGCGTGACCCCGAACTCGAGCCAGCAACGGCTCAAACAATTCAATCGTGGGCAGTTACCCAAGTGGCCAAAGGGGGCTGACTGTAAATCAGCTGGCAGACGCCTTCGGAGGTTCGAATCCTTCACTGCCCACCTTCCCGGTTAAAACCGGGCAGCACGATATGCCCTCATAGCTCAGTCGGTAGAGCACAGTCTTGGTAAGACTGGGGTCATGGGTTCAAATCCCATTGAGGGCTCAGTTGCTGAATATGCACTCTGTTCATTTTTTGTCAAGGAGAGTGAAACATGGCGAAGCAGAAATTTGACCGCAGCAAACCGCACCTGAACGTAGGGACG
>CAYRBO010000052.1:0-14625 GCA_964422545.1 uncultured Anaerolinea sp.
GCAACGGATGGCGAAGCGGAGAAGCGGATTTTGACAACGGAGGAAGCGGAGAAGCGGAGGGGGGCAACGGATGGCGAAGCGGAGAAGCGGATTTCGACAACGGAGGAAGCGGAGAAGCGGAGGGGCGCAACGGATGGAATGGATGTGGCGAATAAACGAATTGCGCTGGTGGTTGGGAACGAGGTGACAGGGGTGGACCCAGACTTGCTCGATTTATGCGACCGGGTTGTCTATATCCCAATGCGCGGGAGCAAACGGTCACTCAACGTAGAAGTGGCGTTTGCGATTGCAGCCTGGGTTGTCAACGAGTACTGAAACGGAAGCCAGCAAGTGGCAGACACGGAAAACACGGAAAACGCGGAGAAACACGGAAAAAATGGCTGCATTCCGTGAGATTCCGTTCATTCCGTGCGTTCTGTGTACAAAATTCGTGTTTACCATTTTCCTGACCACTAAAGATTCCATGAAGATTTGGCACGCAAAGCCGCCCAGACGCCAAGTTCTTAAGTTTTCTTTGCGGCTTTGCGCGAGAAAAAAGTACCAAGTTGAGCCGAGAAGTCTTATCCCGAACTGACGTTAAAATAAACGGACAAAAGACTTGCGAGGAAGAATATGAAAACCTTCTTGACTATTCTTGGAGTTTTACTGGTGTTGGCAGGCAGTGTATGGTTTCTGCAAGGAATCAACCTCCTGCCCGGCAGTTTTATGACCGGCAATCCGCAGTGGGCCATCAATGGCGGGATTGCGGTTACGATTGGCGTGGGTCTGCTCTGGCTGGCTAACCGCCTCAGAAAGAAAAGTAACTAGCAGATTGCTGTTTCCCCAGCAAAAATACCGAAGCAGAAGGCGATTTTGTGATTTAGCGATTGAGTGATTGACGCGGAATCGCCAAATCATTCGTACCTGAGCGCTTCGACCACGTTCAACCCGGCGGCCTGACGCGCGGGGATAATCGCCGCCAACACGCCGAAGAGCAGGCCGATGGCGATTGCCGAGAGAATCCCGCTCAGGGGGAAGTAGTAGCCCATCGGGAACATCACATCAATGGCGGTCACAAAAACGTAGCCCAGGTACAAGCCGCCCAAAATGCCAAAGGCCGTGCCGAGGGCGGCCAGCAGCAGGGCTTCGGCCACCACCAGCGAGCGGATTTGCTTGCGGGTGCTGCCAACCGCCCGCAACATGCCGATTTCGCGGGTGCGCTCGATGACGTTAATCGCCAGGGTGTTGAGCATGGCTATCAGCGAGGGAAAAGCCAGGATGGCGAACAGGATATAGACCGCTGCAAAGGCCGCGTCCATCATGCCCATCAGCGAGGCGTAGTAATCGGCACCGGAGATGACCTTGAACTGCGGGTACGCCGCCGCCAGGGCCTTGATTTGCGCTCCGACGGCTTCGTGGTCGGCGCCGTCGCGCAGGTCAATTTGCAGGAAAACATCCTCGCTGGCGCCAAAATCGGCGGCGAGGTTGGTCTGTGAAAGGTAGGCTGTTGTCAACTTGGCGTTCAGCAGGTCGGTGGCCGAGGCAACAATTTGATAAGTGACGCGCCCGGTGGGGGTGAGCAGTTCAACAGTGTCGCCTACTTTTTTCTGGGTAGCAACCAGGAAGGGGCCGTTGACAATCAGCAGGCGGCCATCGTTCAGTTTGTCATAGACCGATTCGTTGCCCTCGCTGAACACCAGCCCGCTGACCTGTTGAAAGTCATCCGGCTCAATGCCAATCAGCGAGACGGCTAGCCCGTTGGCATTCGACGTGCCGTAGCGGAAGGTGCTGACGGCGTTCACGCCGTCCAATGCGCGCAGGCGGTCGGCAAATTCGGGCGTTGCGCCGACATTGGTACCCCAGACGCCGATGGAGGGAGGAATGAGCAGGTAATCGCTGCCCAGGCTGTTTTTAATCATCCCGCCCAACATGCCAGTCATGCTCGAAACCAGGCCGCCCGCGGCCACAATCACCGCCAGGCCGAGCATACTGGCCGAGGCCGTCACCGCCACGCGGGTGGGCTGGCGGGTCAGGTTGTTTTGGGCCAGGCCGCCGATGCCCTGCCGGGCAAAGATGACCGCTGTCAGCCGCCCAAAGAGCAGGGCGAAGGGGCGCACCAGGGCCGGGGCAATCAAAATCAGGCTGAGCAGGAAGAACAGGCCGCCGGGGGTGATGAGCGCGGGTTGGCCGGAAAAAATCGCGGCAACGGAGAGGATGGCAATGACCAGACCGGCAAGCGCCCCCCTACCTGCCTCCCGTTTGACGGCCACTTCTGCCGCTGAGGGGCGCAGGGCCTCCAGCGGGGTGACGCGGCTGGCGTAGTAGGCCGGAATCAGCCCGGCCAGCACCGTCACGCCGACACCTGCCAGAATCGAAATCAATACCAATTCCAGCGAAACGACCGGCCAGCCAAGTTGGATGTTGATGAAGGCGCTCATCGGGCCCTGAGCAGCGCGCATAACGCCAATGGCCAGCAAATAGCCAAAAAACAAGCCCAAAACCGAGCCGAGCAATCCCTGAATCAGCCCCTCGGCCAAAATCATGCCTAAAATCGCGCGGCGGGTGGCGCCCAGGGCGCGCAACATGCCAATATCGCGGCGGCGCTCGCTGATCACGGTGCGGAAGGTGTTGAAGATGATGAATCCGCCCATGAAGAGGGCCAACATGCCGAAGATGCTCAAGCCAATCCGGGCCATTTCCATGGTGGCGAAAAGTTCATCGCCCGTCATGAGCGTGCCAACGCGGAAATTTTCGCCGAGAGCGGCTTCGAGGTTGGCTTGAATCTCTGCCCGGCGGGCTTCGCCAGCCAGGGCTTCGACGTTCAACTCAATCAGATTGACTTTGCCGGTTTCGCCGGTCATTTGCTGGGCCTGCGCCAGTGGCACGAAGACTTCCTCGTTGCCAGGGGCGATGCGCCCGGGCAGCAGGCCGACGATGGTCAGTTGGGCTGTTCCAGACGCAGAGGGGAGCGTCAGTGTGTCGCCCACCCGGACGGAGAAGGAATCGGCCAGGGTTTGGGTGATGACGGCTGCCGCAGTGTCCGAATCGTTCAGGTAACGGCCAGAAACAATCGGGAAGGCGCGAATCGAGCGGGCAGATTCGGGGGTGATGCCAATCAAATTAACGGCGGTCAAGGTGTCGGGGCGGGCTGGGTTTCCATCCACAAAATCAGCCGGGAGGTTGACGGTGCGCTGGAGCGAGGCCGAGACGGCGCGGACGCCATCGAGATTGCGCAGTTTTTCGGCGGCGGCGGGGTCAAACGAGCCGCCCGAGGCGCTGGTGATGGTGAAATCAACGTTTCCTTCCGCGCCCTGCACGTTGGCTTGCAGCGCGGCAATCATAGTCGGCAGGATGGTGTTCATGCCGAATATGAGCAGCACGCCAAAAATGATGGCGAGGGTGGTAAGCACGGTGCGCAGTTTGCGTCCCCAGAGGTAACGATAGGCGAGGGTTAGTTGAATACTGTTCATTTGGTGATTTCCTGGTTCATTTGGTGATTTTTTGATTTGGTGATTTGGTGGCTATATAATCACCAAATCACTCAATCGCCAAATCACCAAACGGAGGTTTTTTATGAATGCTGATGAATTGCGCGCGCGGACGCGGGCTTTTTCGTTGCGGGTGGTCAAGTTGGTGCAGTCGCTGCCAAAAAACATGGTCGCCGATGTGATGGGGAAACAGGTTTTGCGTTCCGCGACTTCGGTGGGAGCCAATTACCGCGCAGTCTGCCGCGCCCAAAGCGATGCGATGTTTATCGCCAAACTCTCCATTGTGGTTGAAGAAGCCGATGAGACGGTGTATTGGCTGGAACTCATCCGTGATGCTGGCTTGGTGAAACCAGAATTGCTCACTGAACTGATTGACGAAGCCGAACAAATTCTGAAAATCATGGCCGCCTCGCGGAAAACCGCCCGAAATTGAGTGATTGTTTGATTTGGCGATTGTCTGATTTGGCGATTGCCTGATTTAGTGATTGGGATTGCCAATCTCCAAATCGCTAAATCACCAAATCACTAAATTTTCTTTTTCTCCAGAATAGTTTCCTCAACAATCTTGCCATCTTTAAGAAAGATAATCCGGTCGGCGTAGGCAGCGATGCGCGGGTCGTGGGTGACCATGATGACGGCGCGGCCAAACTCTTTGCTCACCTGGCGCAAAAGCGCGGCGATTTCGTCGCTGGATTTGGTATCGAGGTTGCCGGTCGGTTCGTCGGCCAGGATTAACATCGGCTCGGCGACGAGGGCGCGGGCGATTGCCACTCGCTGCTGCTGGCCGCCGCTTAACTGGTCGGGACGGTGGCTGAGCCGGTCGCCCAGCCCAAAGCGAGAGAGCCATTCGGACGCTTTTTTTTGCGCTTCGGCGGGTTTCAACCCGTCGAGCGTGACCGGTAGGGCGGCATTTTCGAGCGCGGTGAGGACAGGAATCAGGTTGTAGAACTGAAACACGAATCCCATCTTGCGGCGGCGCAGTTCGGTGAGCGAGTCGTCATCCAGGTCGTTGAGGGTATGCCCATCTACAGACACAGTGCCTTCGGTGGGCTTATCCAGCCCGCCGATGAGATGTAAGAGGGTGGATTTTCCACAGCCAGAAGGCCCCATGACGGCCACAAATTCGCCGGGGTCAATTTTCAGCGTCACATGGTCGAGCGCGGTCACGGCGGCCGGGCCGGAACCGTAGATTTTTGTAAGATTAGAGGTCGAGATAATAGACATCTTTTTATTTCCTGATTTATTTGGTGATTTTTTGACTTGGTGATTTGGTGATTGGTTCGCTAATCACACAATCACCAAATTACACAATCACCAAATTCTTTGTGGCGTCCCACAGTCGTTTTTGCGTTTCGCGGTTGTAGGCGTTCTTGTTGGCTTTGGCAGGCTTGTTCGGCGCATCCCAGTAGCCGCCGGTGACGGTTTCAAGGGCCGGGTCGGCGGCCAGCCAGGTGTAGGTTTCGGCCATTTTTTCGGGAGTCAGGGCAAACTTGCGCTTCATTTCATACATTTTCCGCAGAAACTTCGGCAGGTGCGTCAGGCGTTCATCGGGGATGGCAACATTGCCAACCCGCACACAGTTGACCGTCACACCCGTGCCTTTGAGCCGCTCGGCCAGGTCGAAGGTAAACATCACCTGGGCCTGTTTGGCGTGGTAATAGGCGTGCTGCATGGAGAACTTTTTCTGGCCGTTCAGGTTGTCGAATTCGATGTCCAGAAACGGATAGGTCATCAAGCCCTGGCTGGCAACGGTAATAATGCGGCTGGGCGCGCTGGCCTTGAGCATATCGAGCAGCAATTGCGTCATCAGGAAAATATTGACGTGATTGGTCGCAAAGACCGTTTCGACGCCGTCCTCGGTGATGACCGGTTTGGTCTGGCTGTGGTCGAAGTTGGCGGCATTATGAATCAGGACATCGAGACGCTGGTGGCGGCTGGAAAATTCATCCACGAACCCGCGTACGGAGGCCTGCGAGGCCATATCCACGCGCAGCAGTTCCACCCGCTGGCTGTCCGCCGCTTGCCGAACATCTGCCAACGCCTTGGCCCCACGCTCCGCCGAGCGGCAGGCCATGATAACGGTTGCGCCTAATTTGGCGAGTTGAATGGCGGCGGCTTTGCCAATCCCGGAGTTTGCCCCGGTGATGATAATGGTTTTGTCTGTAAGGTTGGTCATTTTCGCTAAAGAGTTGAAGGTTGAAGGTTGAAATACTGCCCTTCGATTGCGCACTTCGCTATCGCTTCGTACTCCGCTCAGGGCATGAACACTGATTACTGCTCACTGATGACTGGTAACTATCCCGGCGGCGGAAAAGTCGAACCCTTGTCGCCCTTGCGCGGCCTTCCCCTCGGTCTGATTTCCGGTTCGGGGAACGGCTGGCCCTTGATGGCTTCGATGCGCATTTCGGTGATGTCCATCCAGCGCAAGTCGGCTTCGAGGTGCATAATGGCCTTATCGAGCAGCAAGATTTGGGCCATGGCGCAGCGTGGGTCGTAACTGTCGCGCAGGGTCGTTAGAACGTGCATTTCTTTGTAAAGGTGAACGCGCTGGGTTTGAATGATACGTTCCGGGTTGGCCTCGCCAGAAACCAGGGCCACCATTAGTTTGACGAAAAACTCATCGCGTTGGTGCTGAGCATCTACAGCGGAGGCAAGCCACTCATGCAGGGCGGCGCGCCCGGGTTCGGTCAGGGCATAAACCCGGCGGGCCGGTTCGCTGCCCTCGCCCAGGTCAGAGTGGCGCTCTACCAACCCGGCTTCTTCCAGGCGGTCGAGGGTGGTGTAGATTTGGGCGGGTTTGACCTCCCAGGCCTCCGCGCCGCCGACCACCGCTTCGAAAGCAGCGCGCAGTTCATAGCCGTGACGTGGCTTTTTGGCGAGTAATCCGAGCAGGGCGTGGCGAATAGACATAGACAGGTTGAGAGAAAAAATATTAACGAGTTACTATTTATCAAATTAATAATAAACGAGTTAATATTTATTGTCAAGGCGAGGGATTTGAATCCGTTTTTCCTCTGGCAGCCCCAAAGTAAAAGATGTAGAATACAGCATTATTTTCCCAACCCAAAGGAAACTAGCCCGTGGAAACTCTCTTCACCCCCGAAAACGGTATTGCGCTGTTAACCCTGGCGGTACTTGAAATCGTGTTAGGAATTGATAACATCGTCTTCATCTCCATCCTATCTGAAAAATTGCCAGAAAGCCAGAGAGCCAGGGCGCGCCAGTTGGGCCTGGCGGCGGCGCTCGTTACCCGCATCCTGCTCCTGCTTTCTCTGAGTTGGATTATCAAACTCGAAACTCCCCTTTTCACCCTGCCCCTGCTCAACATCGGCATTTCAGGCCGCGACCTGATCCTGCTCGGCGGCGGCCTGTTCCTGATTGCCAAATCAACCCATGAAATTCACGGCAAGCTCGAAGGCAAAGAAGGCTCGGCCAGCGCCAAAGTTGCGGCTTCGTTCATTGCCATCATCGTACAAATTGGCCTGCTCGACATCGTCTTTTCGCTCGATTCGGTCATCACCGCCGTTGGCATGGTTGATGAAATTGCCATCATGATCGCCGCAGTCATCATTGCCATCGTCATTATGATGCTTGCCTCGGGGCCAATCAGCGATTTTGTCAGCCGGCACCCGACGGTCAAAATCCTGGCGCTTTCCTTCCTGCTGCTCATCGGCACTGCCCTGATTGCCGAAGGCCTGCACCAGCACATCGAAAAAGGCTACGTCTATTTTGCGATGGGCTTCTCAGTCTTTGTTGAAATGCTCAACCTGCGCATGCGCAAAGTCAGCGACCCGGTGCAATTGCACAGCGCGTACCAACCCATAAAAACAACCCAACCTGCTGTCAAGAAAAATAAGCGCTAATCAAACGCCAATCCCGGAACGCTATCTCCTTTCACGCGCAAAGTTACAATCTGATATGGCGTCAAATCCAGTCGGATGGAATCATCGTCCACAATCAGGGCAGATTCGTTTTCCTCGAGCAGGTTCGTAATCCAGGCGCTTTCCAAGGGGAATGCGAACCGGACGGTAACCTGCCCCCGCTTTCGATGCGATTCATACAACCTGACGATGTATCCGTCCCCATTTTCGGCCAGTTTGACCGTTTCGATGACTACATTCGGAGCGGAAACTGCAATCAGTGAACAGTGGCCAGTGATTAGTCTTCCACTGGCTACTGATGACTGATTACTGTTGACTGAACACTGATAACTGATTACCGGGTCATTCAGCGCATACGCCTCCCGCTGCGTCACTTCCTTCCAAGAACCCTGATGGGGAAGCAGACTGTAAACAAAGTGATGCTCGCCAAAATCCGCCATTGGGTCGGGCAGGGTCGGAGAACGGAGCAAGGTCAGGCGCAAAACATTATCATGAATGTCATGACCGTATTTGCAATCATTCAACAGGCTGACGCCATAACCGCCTTCGGATAAATCCACCCACTTATGGGCGCAAGTCTCGAAGCGCGCCCAGTCCCAACTGGTGTTTTTGTGCGTCGGGCGTTCCACATTGCCCCATTGGATTTCGTATGTTGCCACCGGCGAGAGAATATCGACTGGGAAGGCCACTTTCAGCATGGTGTGACGTTCGTTCCAGTGAATGGTCGTATCAAAATCGAGACGAGGGGAGTTGTGACATAAGGAGATGAGCTGGGTGATTTCGCTGTTCAGGATTCTGCGATTCACTTCTATCGTCCAGCGCAGCGGCCCAGATTCAACGAGATTTACAGATGAAGCCGGTTCGGCAAGATACACCTTATCGTCGTAGTAGATGTCAATATCCCAGGCGTCGAAATCTTTGGGGCGGTCCTCGAAAGCCTGGAACTGGTTGGCAACTTTGCCGGGGGGCAGGATTTCGCGCTGGTTGGCTTTATCAAAAAGACGAATCACATCGCCATCCGCAGAAAATTCAACCCTCATCCAGTCATTCTCGAGACAGTTTTCGTCTAATTTTATGGAACGCGGCGCAGGCAAACTGCCAGACCGTTTAATCGGCGTTACGCTGTAGGGCGGCAAGTCGCCGGGGCTGATGAGTACGCCTCCATCGACAGGCTGCAGCGCCAGCACGCTGTCTTCCCGCTCGAAGCCAGAATCGAAGCCGGTTGGTAGGAAGACCGGTTCAGAGCGCGTAAATGAAGTCGGATTGACCAGCAGCCAATCAGCCTCGGTTTGGGCAGCAATGCAGGCCAGGGCAGAATCGCTCGCATCTTTGCTCATTTGCATCACTTCTGCGTATTGCTGAAGCGATTCCTCATAGACCGGGCCAATGCTCGAACCAGGAATGATGTCGTGGAACTGGTTCAGGCAAACCAGTTGCCAGGCCCGGCGGAAGGTTTCGGCGGGGTAGGAGTAGTTCGGGTCCAGCAGGCGGGCCAGGCAGGCCAGGAATTCGGCATCGTGCAAGGCAAACTCTGCCTTGCGGTTGGCGCGTTTATTGCGGGCCTGGGTGGTATAGGTCCCGCGATGGTATTCAAGATATAGTTCGCCGTTCCAGACTGGCATTTTGCGATCGCTAGCCCGTGATTCGAGTTGTTCGAAAAATTCTCGTACGCTCGATTGCCTGACTTGGGGTAGGCCAGGCATATCTCCCATGGCTTCGATATTTTCGAGCATTTCACGAGTCGGGCCGCCGCCGCCATCCCCGTAACCGTAGGCCATTAGAAGGTCGCGCTGGAGTTCCTTCTGCTGGAAGTTCTGCCAGGCGCCCAGGGCTTCTTTGGCATTCGCCATAGAGTTGTAGGTACTGGCAAAGGGACTGCCAAACTCTTTGACAGTGCTGAAGTGGGTCAGGATTTGGGTACCGTCGAGCCCCTGCCACAGAAACGTATCATAGGGCAAGCGGTTATACTGGCTCCAGCCAATTTTAATAGTCATGAAATACTTCAGCCCAGCCTGTTTGATAAGTTGCGGCAATGCCCAAGCGTAGCCAAAGACGTCGGGCAGCCATAAAACCGGAGATTCGGCATCAGACCCGAAGTGTTCACGAAAAAAACTGCGCCCGAGCAGAAACTGGCGGGCGAGCGATTCGGCGCCGCTCAAGTTGCAATCGGCCTCAACCCACATCCCGCCCATCGGCTCCCAGCGACCTTCGGTGATTTTTTCCCGAATCGCCTCGAATAATTCTGGGCGTTGCTGACGCATAAACTCGTATAGTTGCGGCTGGGATTGGCTGAAATGATAATGGTGGAATTGCTCCATGTAGCGCAGGACATTGTAGAAGGTGCGCTCAGATTTACGATGAGTCTGGCCAAGCGTCCACAGCCAGGCCACATCAATGTGAGCATGCCCGGTGGCATGGATGGTGACATTTAGCGGGGGGCCGGCTTGTTTCAGGCCAGATTGCAAGGCTTCTGTCGCCGCTTCTACGCTGCCGTAAAAAGGCGCGGCGAAAATCCCCACACTGCGCGTTTCAAGCAGATTGAAAGCATCATTAAGCGCATTCAGAATGCCATGCCGAGCAGGATTGTTCTCATCTAGGTTGGCTGCGGTTTCATGAGCAACGCGCGCCAGAGTGATAAAGTCACGGGTCGGTTGGTGAATCTGCACCACCTGGCATTGGCGCATATAGAGTTTAGTAAAAAAGTCGCCGCGCTCCAGCCCGCCAATCCCTGTCCACCCATGCAGGGCCAATGCGTGAGGCCTTCCGTCAGCCCAATCAGGACGCAAGAGAATTTCCTGGTGGTGACGGTCGCAGGCAGCATAGGGCGCGCCGTCAATGTAAACCAGCGCTTCGGGGTGGCTGAAATCGCCCGATTCGCCAAGCGGCAGGTACAAAGCGATAGGCTGGGTCTTGTCCATCTCGGCGGGGACGGTAAAGGTGGTCCGCAACACAAAATCGGTCATCCAGGAACCCCAGTAATCAGTCGCGCCGATTTCAGCCCAGGCAGAATCGTCCACGTCGGGGGCAACAGGCGGCGGGGCGAGGGGGCCATCAAGTTCCCGATAGCGAAAGGCTGGAAGCGGGTCTGCTTTTATATACACAAGCGGGGCAATCAACTCGAGACGTTGGCGGATTTTATCGAGAGTCCAGCGTTGGGTGTGGTACATGGGTTCTCCTCGAAAAATAGGTTTTGAGGTCGATTCGGATTTGACCCATCATAAACCATTCGATTTATGCGCGCCAGCCCAAAAGCCTGACTCTGCCCTCTCCGCCAAGCGTCATTTAATGGTTGACAAATCCCCAAAGTGGAGTAAAATACCGTTCGCTCAAGCCGAAGTGGCGGAACTGGCAGACGCGCTACGTTCAGGGCGTAGTCCTGAGAGGGGTGAGGGTTCAAATCCCTCCTTCGGCACACAAAAAGCCCCGCAATTGCGGGGCTTTTTTGTTAATTTGGCATAAAGTATGAACACGCAAAGCCGCAAAGCGCGCAAAGAAAATCAAAAAACCTGCCGTTCTGTGCGGTACTGCGCGAGAAAAGTACAAAATTTAGCCGCTATTTCTTATCCCGAACAGCCGTTATTTACCTTTCTCCGCCAGATAATCACTGTAACCGCCCAAATGCCCAACCAGTTGACCGTTTTCGATGGTCAGGATGCGCTCTACCGTTCGGTCGAGAAAGTAGCGGTCGTGCGAGATGACCAGCACCGTGCCGACGAAATCGGCCAGGGCATTTTCCAGCACTTCGGCGGAGGCAATGTCGAGGTTGTTGGTCGGTTCGTCGAGCAACAGGAAGTTTGCGCCGGAGAGCACCAACAGAGCCAGTTGCAGGCGGCTGCGCTCGCCGCCCGATAAATCACCAACGCGCTGCTGAGACTGCTGGTAGGTAAACAGGTAACGCAGCAGGAACGAAACCGCATTCGGCTCACTCATATTCCCGGCAAAGCGCACCGTATCCAGCACGGTTTTATCGAAATCGAGCGTTTCGTGTTCCTGGGCGTAATAGCCAATTTTGACGCTCGGCCCGAGGATGATTTCGCCGCTATCAGGCTGTTCCTGCCCCAAAATCAGGCGGAACAGGACGGATTTCCCTGACCCATTTGGCCCGACAACCCCAACTCGTTCGCCGTGCCAGAGAATCTCGTTCACGCCATCCAGGATAACCCGATTCCCAAAGGATTTCGCCACCCCGCGCAATTCCAGCACCTTGTTTGAGCCGCGCCAGCCATTGAGTTCTAATCCCATGCGCTTGCGGTCGAGGGTGGGACGGTCGAGACGTTCGACTTTCTCGAGGCGGGTCTGCATGGAGCGCACGCGGCTGGCGAATTTGTCGCTGACCTGCACCCAAACCTGGTAGCGTTTCAATGCCATCTCCATGCGGCGGATGGCGCGCTGTTGAATCTGGAAGAGTTCTTCCTGACGGGCGAGTCGCTGTTCCTTGTCGATGATGTAATCAGTATAGTTGCCTGTAAAGGTGGTTAGTTTGCCGTCCTCGATTTCGGCAATATGAGTCACGACAGCATCCAACAGATAGCGGTCATGCGAAATGATGACCACCGCGCCGGAATAGTCCTGGATGAGACGTTCCAGGTAGGCTTTGCCGGGTAAATCGAGATGGTTATCGGGTTCGTCGAGCATCAGCACGGCGGGGCGCAGCAGCAACAGGCGGGCGAGGCCGACGAGTTTTTTCTGTCCGCCGGAGAGCACGCCCAGGGGTTTTTGCAAATCGGATTCAGGCAGGCCGAGTCCCAGCAAAAGGTCACGCACCCGCTGGGGATAAGAATCGCCCCCGAAAGCGGCATACTGCTCAAGCAGGGTTTCCTGTAAAGCCAGCGCTTTTTCGAGCGCTTTTGGATTCTCGTACACAGACGGCTCGCCCAGGCGCGCTTCGACCTCCAACAGTTGAGCGTGGACTTCGGCATAGCGCGGATTGCCGGCCAGGGCCGACTCGAAGGCGGTCTGGCTGGGGTCGAGTTGCGGGTGCTGTGGCAGGTAGCCAACCGTCACGCCCCGGGCGCGGACCACGCTGCCGCCTGGTTCGGGAGCATGTTCGCCGACAATCATCTTGAACAGGGATGATTTTCCCACGCCGTTCGGGCCAATCAGGCCGATGCGCTGGTCGTGCTGGATTTCCCAGTTGAGGCTGCGAAAAATGGCTTTGGCCCCCAGGACGAGGGTAGCGTTGGAGATGGCAATCGAAATCATGGCTTTTCCTTGTCAAATAAAAACGCCGCAGGAGGCTCCTGCGGCGCGAGAAATCGAAGTAGGTGAAACGGTCAGACTTTCCGGGCAACAGGCGCAATACGAGAAGGAAAATCTGAATCAAAGCCATTCAGGGTGCGGGCAACAATGGGATGGGCGAGCGAAAAAACGTAAAGCATGACGCGATTATACCAGTTTCTGCTCCAAACGCGCCTTTACAGCAAAGCATTTCATGGCAAGCGGCCTTTTTCAACCTTCATCACTTCCCATATCATCCTGTATAATTTCCCCCATGCCCAACAACCTGAACATGGACTTCTTCTTCCCCGAACTCTCCGACGATGGGGAAAACATTCCCGTCCCGCCGGAGGAAATGCGCTTCTTGGAACTGCGCGCCGAACCCGTTCACGATGACGGCCCGTTGCGCGCGCGCGTCTACATCGAAGTGACGCCCTTCCGCCAGCGCCCGCACATTGATATCGCCCTCACCGGCGCCAATGGCGAGGAAATTGCCTCCGTCAACATCGTCGAACCCATGCAGCGCAAAAACGTCATCACCATGCACATCCGCGGCGAACAAAAAAGCGGACACTTCACCCTGCATGCCCGCCTGTATTACCCCGAAGGCCCCCAGGCCGACACCGCCGAGTTCAAATTTGAAATCTAATTCGATTCTCTGGTGGCGTTCGGGAATTATCCACAGATTTCGCAGATTGCGCAGATATTTTGAAGAATGCGCAGCCGCCCGCAAACCTCTAAATATCTATCGCGGCTGGATGATTTTCCTGTGCCTCCTATCCGCCTCCTGCTCGAACAGCCCTGCGCCCTCTCCAACGCCCCTGCCAACTGCTTCCCCCTCCCCCACGCTCTCCCCCTCCCAAACGCCTGTCCTGAGCAGCGCTGAAAAGCCCGCCCCCTCTCCCACCCCTCACTCGTCACTCATCACCGAATCACTGATTACTGAACCACTGATTACTGGAATTTGCTCCCCCCTCGCCGTTCAACCCCTCGACCAAATCACCGAAATCATCACCCAGCCCTTCCTCATGCCGCGCGTGCTGGATGACGGCTCGTACAAAGACGATGGACATCACGGCCTCGATCTGGGTTACTACACCCGCGAGGGCGTCCCCTTCACCGGCACGCCCGTCCTCTCCGCGCTGGAGGGCCTCGTCGCCGCCATCGTCGCTGACCGGCCTCCGTATGGCAACATGATACTGATCGAAACGCCCTTCGAGAAAATCCCGCCCCAACTCATCGAAAGCCAAAACATCCCGCCCGGCAACTCGCTATACATCCTCTACGCCCACCTTCAAAACCTTTCAATCCTCAGTCTTCAACAGCCAGTCACTTGCGGCCAGCCGCTCGCCGAAACGGGATTGACCGGCTTCACTGGCGGCCCGCACCTCCATTTCGAAACCCGCTGGGGGCCAGCCGGAACCGCCTTCCCCAACGGCATGGCCTACTATCGCGCCGACACCAGCGAGGCCGAGCGCGCCAACTACCAGCGATGGCGCATGAGCGGCGAATTCCGCCTCTTTGACCCGCTCGAACTGCTCACAATCCACCCGTAAGACGGAATTCGTTCCGTCTTTATTTATCGGGAAAAGAGAAAATCTATCCACAGATTTCACAGATTTCGCCGATTTTAAAACCAAGCCCGTGTAATCTGCGAAATTTGTGGATGTTTCCCACCCAACCGGGAGAACCCAGGTTTTTTAGCGCCGATTAGCGCAGATTGGTGGATTCGCCCTCCCCCTGACCAATCGGTTATCAAATCGCCATCTTAACCAGCCTCCCAACCGGGTAAAATAAACCTAATCCAACCGCCCGGGCAACCATGAAACCCTTTACGCATTACTCCTCACGCAGCAAACATCACGTGGTACGCATTTCGTATTACGTATCTCGTCTTACGCGTCACTCCTCACGCATCACTCCTCGCGCATTAATCCTGCTCTTTCTTCTTTTCTCTCTACTCCTCCCCTCCTGCGTCATCGTCATCCCGCGCCCAGCAGGACTGGCCCCCCCCCCCCCCCCCCCCCCCCCCCCCCCCCCCCCCCCCCCCCCCACCCCCC
>CAYRBO010000053.1:0-14282 GCA_964422545.1 uncultured Anaerolinea sp.
CCAAGGGCGGTTTTGCTCAAGGGCTCAACCGCCCTCATTTTTGTCTAAACACGAAGTTAAAAACGGTAGAGCCGAAAAGATTGGGTTGAATATTGAAAGTTCCAATCCCACTTTGACATGTTTGGGTCGTCATATCAATTGTGGAAATCCCCACCTTTTTCGAACCACCAGGCGACCGCCTCCGCCCTGGAAGATACGCCAAGTTTTTTGTAGATATTAGTCATGTGTTTTTCGACCGTGCTGGCTGTCACCTTTAGAGCCTGCGCAATGGTTTTATTGTCCGCGCCCTCGGTGAGCATCATCAAGACATCCTGCTCGCGTTTGCTCAGACTTTCCCACTTTTCCCAAACCTGTCTGTGCCACCGGGCGGCTCTTTCGATTTGCTCTTTGTCGAACAAGACTTCCCCACGCGCAGCCCGCCGAATGGAGGCAATCAATTGCCCGGCGCGCAACTTTTTATCCAGATACCCTGATACGCCCGCATCCATCATACTTGCCAGGTAAGCGTCGCGGTCATGGGCGGTCAAAACAATCGTGGTTGTTTCAGGATAGTTCTCGCGCACCCATTTTTCGAGGGCAGTCGGCGAGAGATTCGGCATAATAAGGTCGAGCAGCAAAATATCAGGACGCAGCTTTGCAATCATCGGCTGAATTTGCGCCCCATCTTGCACTTTGCCCACGATTTCCATGTCACTTGCCTTTTCGAGAATCGAGCAAACCCCCTGGATTGTGACCGGGTGGTCTTCTGCTATCAAAATGGTGATCTTCTTTCCGGGTTTCGTCTGCATGGTTTCTCCTTAAAATTTAGACGACCCGCGCGGTTCATGCGTTCCATTTTTGAACGCGCAAAAAAGCGTCCCGAAGGAATGAGCCGATCGGGACAAAACTTTGGTTCTCTGAGACATGCCGTAAAAACCCGTACACGGAACGCACGGAATTGACGGAAATGCACGGAAAGGACTTTTTAATACTGGTTATTCCGTGTTCCTCCGTTTTTTCCGCGTTTTCCGTGTACAAAAAATGCCCATTACGGAGATGCCCAAAGAACCAAAACTTTTAGGAAACTTGCGTTGGATTTAGAACGTTTTTTGCGTTGATTTGACCACCGTGCCATGCTCTGGCAGGCTGCGGCGCTCCTCACCGGCAGCCAGCGAGACGTGCGGCGTTGTCCAGCGGAAAATCCATTTGGCGTCTTCTGGCCGGACGTTGACGCAGCCATGCGAACGCGGTTCGCCATAAGCATTGTGCCAGTGCGCCCCGTGAATGGCAACCCCGCCCTGAATGTAGGTACACCAGGGGACGGCAGGCGTGGAATAACCGGCAGATTCATTCCCGGCGGTCATGTTCTTAGAGATAATCTTCCAGTGCGTGAGCAGCGTGCCGGTGGGGGTGGCATATTCGTCACTGATTTGGCCGGTCGCCGGGTCGAACACCCGCCCCGACGCAATCCGACAGAAGAAGACCTCGCGCCCGGCCTCGTAGCAGGATAGGGTCTGGAAATCCAGATTGATAGCAATGGTTTTCTCGTTTGGGTCCACGTCCGGGCTAATCATCGAAACATCTTCATCGGTCAGTACTTTGAAAGCCGCGCCATCGGCCCAGTAGAATTCGTTATACGCGCCATAGCCATAGCCGCGCCCGTTGGCGTCTTCGTTCCAGCGATATTCCACGAAACCGTTGACTGTGCGAATGCGGTCCATCCAGACCACCTGACCGTAATACAGGCGCGGCGGAAAGTTGTACGCGATGTGGTCCATCAGCCAGGGCGAAGCGACATTGCCCTCGTGCGCCAAATCGACATACGGCACGGTCACTTCGGCCCAAAAGCCGTTTTGCCCGGCGGGAATTTCGGTGATGGGCGTATTGGGCAGATTGCGGGTCGGCTGTACCATCGAGCCGTAAATATATCCATCTGGAGTTTGCACATATTTCTGGTTGACCAGTCCGCCCACCACATTTCCCACCACCTCGCGCTCCCAAACCACCAATTCATCGGCATTCAGTTTGCGAATGGAATTATTCTGAACCGGGGCATTGGTTGGGCTACTGCGCAGGTCAATATTCGTATCCACCACCCGCCCGATGATGGGGCTGTTTGGGAACTGCGGCAAGCGTTTGGGGGTGGCAAACGTCTCCAATTCAGGCAAGCGATACGGGTTGAAGGCCAGCGCACCCAACCCCAACCCGGCCAGTTTTAGAAAATCGCGTCTAGAGAGTTTTCGATTCATTCATACACCTTTCGAAGTGGGACCCAACGTCTCCCGACGTTGGCTATCAGTTTTCACAGAATTTTACTCGAATCTTCAGGCTGCTCCTCCCAACTCGCCGCGCCGACTCGCGGCGCAGGTCGAGGGCGCGGATGGCCGACTTCAGACGACTTTGGATGGATAGCCCGGACATGAATGCCGGGCGGGATGGCTCGGATAGGCTCTAAGACTGCCACGAAATTTCGACACCTGACATCAACCAAAAGCCGGTAAAATAAGCCTATGACAGACATCCTCGTGATCGGCTCACTCAACGCGGACCTGGTCGTGCGCGTTCCCCGTTTCCCGGCTCCCGGCGAGACGCTTTCCGGGAGCGACCTGGCAACCCTGCCCGGCGGCAAGGGCGCGAACCAGGCCGTCGCCGCCGCTAAACTGGGGGCTTCCGTCGCCATGCTGGGGCGGGTGGGAAAAGACCAGTTGGGTCAAATGCTGCTCGACAACCTGCGCAAGCAGCGGGTCGATGTAAGCGCGGTGCGCGAATCCGATTCAGCCACCGGCACAGCCGTCATCCTGGTCAATGCACAAGGTCAGAACTGCATCGTGCTTTCTGCCGGTGCGAACGGGCTGGTCACCCCCTCCGATGTGCAGGCTGCCCCGCAAGCCAACATCATGCTCTTGCAATTAGAAATCCCGCTCGAAACGGTCTTGTACGCTGCGAAGTGGGGCAAAGAGCGCGGCATGACCGTCATTT
Source organism: uncultured Anaerolinea sp. (assembly GCA_964422545.1). Classification (GTDB taxonomy): domain Bacteria; phylum Chloroflexota; class Anaerolineae; order Anaerolineales; family Villigracilaceae; genus UBA5195. The sequence goes on from CAYRBO010000053.1 coordinate 2,959, forward strand.
TGAACCCGGCCCCGGCCCGCCAGCTGCCCGATGAACTCTTCGAGAACGTGGACATCGTCGTCCCCAACGAATCGGAACTGAGCCTGTTGACCGGCAAACCGGTGACGGACTACGCCCAGGCCAATGCCGCTATCGCGGCGCTGATGGAACGCGGCGCGAAACAGGTTATCTTGACGATGGGCGAGCGCGGCGCAATCGCCCAGGTGGATTTGGACAGCGGCTACTTCCTGCCAGCCTTCCAGGTGAACGCCGTGGATACCACCGCCGCCGGAGACGCCTTCATCGGCGGGCTGGCGGCCTCCTTCGCGCGCGGAACCGTCCTGCCCGATGCTCTGCATTATGCCAGCGCCTGCGGGGCCCTGGCCGTCACCAAATTTGGCGCCCAGCCCTCCCTGCCCAATGCGGAAGAAGTACAGGCCTTCCTCTCCTCGAATAACCAATAACCTATTACGAATTACGCTCCCATGCCCAAACGAATCCTGCTCGATACCGACCCCGGCATTGATGACGCCCTCGCCATTCTGCTGGCTCTGGCCTCGCCCGAACTCTCGCTTGAAGGCCTGAGCGTGGTACACGGCAACTGCTCGCTCCACCAGGCCACCACCAACGCCCTCGCGGTGCTGGAACTGGCTGGCGCAAACCACATCCCGGTTGCGCGCGGCTGCGAAGTGCCACTCGTCCAACCTTCGCTGCTGGCCCCCGAAACGCACGGCGAATCTGGCATTGGCTACGCGCAAATTGCGTCCCCGCGCACCCCTCCCCACCCCCAGCACGCCGTTGATTTCCTGATTGAAAAAATCTTATCGGCGCCAGGCGAATATACTCTGCTCGCCATTGGCCCGCTCACCAACCTGGCCATGGCAATCCGCAAAGAGCCAAAAATCATCCCGGCGATAAAAGAAATCGTCATCATGGGCGGCGCGATACGGCACCAGGGCAACACCACTCCGCTGGCTGAGTTCAACACCTATGTTGACCCGCATGCGGCGCACATCGTTTATCATTCCGGCGTTCCGCTCACGCTTGTGCCGCTGGATGTAACCTACCAGTGCATCCTGACTCCTGCCGATGTGCAGCGGCTGCTCAAAATCAATTCCCCCATCACCCGCTTCATCGCCGACGCCACCCGCTTTTATATGGAATTTCACGATTCGTACCAGCAAATCGAAGGCTGCGTCATCAACGACCCGCTCGCCCTGGCCTTGACCTTCGCGCCGGACTTATGCGATTACGAAGAACATTTCGTAGATGTAGATATTCAGGGCGGCGTTTCGATGGGCAAAACCTTCGCCGATTTCTACCGGGCGACCGGCAAGCCCGCCAACATGAAAATCGCGCTCGGCGTGCGGGCGCGGGAGTTTATCGAGGTGTTCCTGGAACGCATCGAGTCGCTGGCAGGGAAACATAAATAGATGCGCCGCAGTGGAACTGCGGCGCGAACGGGCGTTGCAATGCGGCCTGAACGGCGGTGAAACAGGCTTACTTTTTGAAGAAGTTGGAAACGAAGAACCAGATATTGGCCGGGCGCTCGGCCAGGCGGCGCATGAAATAGGGATACCAGTGCGTGCCAAAGGGGACGTACACGCGCACCGGGTAGCCTTCTTGGGCCAGCGCCTCCTGTAAATCACGCCGAATGCCATAGAGCATCTGAAATTCCATGCCGGTTTTGGGCAAGCCCACCTTATCGGCATACGCCTTTGCAAAGGCAATTCGCCTTTCGTCATGGGTCGCAATCGCCGGGATGGCCGGGATGCGCCCGTCGGCGCTGAGTTCGGTCTTTTGGGCCAGCGAGGCATCTATCAGGATGGAGGCCAGAGTATCATAATTGGCATCCACGTCGGCTTTCTTGGGGTAAGCCACCTGCGGCGGTTCTTTGTAAGCCCCCTTGATGAGCCGAAAGGTCGTTCCCTTTGCAACCAGCGCGCGGACATCGTTTTCAGCCCGATACAGATACGATTGAACAGCCATGCCCACCGTCTTGGGGGTCATGCCGTTGGCAAGCTGCTCTTGGTAAAACTGAATGGTCTTGTCCACCCACGGGCTGTCTTCGATGTCAATGCGGATGAAGTTGCCATATTGCCTGGCCCGCTCCAGGATGCGAGTCAGGTTAGCGCGGCAGACTTCATCATCCAGTCCCATCCCAATCTGAGTCAATTTAATCGAGACGTTCGAGCGCACCCCCGCCTGCTGAATGCTGTCCAGCACGGTCAGGATTCCGTCGGCGGCGCGGTTGGCTTCTTCGGGCGTGGAGGTGTGTTCCCCCAACTGGTCGAGCGTGGCGTTGATGCCCTTGTCATTCAACGTCTTAACGACCCGAATAGCATCTTCGATGGTGGAACCGGCCACAAAGCGTGAAGCAGCCTGCCACGCAACGCTCCAACCCGTGACCAGGTTCTGGGCCCAGGCGGCTTTAGAAAGGTAAATCAGGAAACTCCGAAGCATAGAAACCTCGTTTGGCAGATTAGGAACTTTCAAGTTGAATCCTTGCACAAACAGCAAGGAATTTACCCAAAAGGCAACAACGAAACGCGACGTAAGAGCATTTAATTGTGGCCGTCGTGGTTAAGGGGTTTCTTTTCCGGCTTGGCCGGGTTAGGATTTGCAAGCAACAGCCTGAATTCCTTACAAAACCTGTCTGTGTTATACTCTTGCGCGTTCGATTGCGCAAGTATAGACTGACACAAGGTACAAGTGACAAATGAACCATTTCCACCTCACATTTGCCCTTAAACCGGAGGCCCTGTGAGAGTCGTCCGTGATGCATCCTTCCTTTTGAGATGGGTTTCCCTGCTCTTCATTGCTGCCGCCGTTGTGCTGACCATGATTGAGTTAACCACCTACTCGCGCCTGCGCGCTAACTACCCCGCCGGCATGACCATTGCCGGGGTGGCCGTTGGCGGCGTGGACCCGCAAACCGCCACCCAGCGGCTGTTACAGGTGTACGACACTCCCATCGAAATCCAATATGCCGGGGCAGTCATTCACATGGACCCCAGCATGGCTGGATTTCAAATTGATACCGAGGCCATGCTCGCTGCGGCTGATTTACAGCGCACCGGAAGTTCTTTCTGGGGCGGGTTTTGGGATTACCTGTGGAACCAGCAACCTGCCACCACTGATGTCCCGCTGATAGCCACCTTCAACGAAGATCGCCTGCGCGCTTACCTGCGCGATGAAATTGCTCCCCGCTACGACGTGCCAGCCGTCGCCGCCCAACCCATCCCCGGCCAGCCGACCTTCGCCGCAGGGACCACCGGTCAGGAACTGGACGCCAATCGGGCCGTCATCCTCATCGAAGACGCCCTGCGCTCGCCCACCAATCGCTCCGTCTCGCTCACCTTCCAGCGCACCTCGCCGGGTCGTCCCCCGCTCCAAAACCTGGAAACGCTGCTGAAACAAGTCATCGAATTGAGCCGCTTCGACGGCGTAGTCGGCCTGTACATGCTCGACCTGCAAAACGGGGCCGAGATACACTTCGGCTACAATCAACTCCAACCTATCCCGGTCGAGCCGGATATCGCCTTTACCGCATCCAGCACGATTAAAATCCCCATCCTGGTATCGACCTATAAAAACCTCGGGCCCAGTCTCGATGAAGCCATCGCCTTCGATGTGCTGGAAATGATTACAAAATCGGAAAACCCGCCCTCTGACCGCCTGATGGACAGAATCGCCTCGGGGCGCGGCCCGCTGGCTGTCACCGAAGATATGCGCGCCATTGGGCTGCAAAATACCTTCATCGCCGGGTATTTCTATGACCGCGCGCCCCTGCTCCAGGTATTCAACACGCCCTCCAACCAGCGCACAGATGTCATCACCTCGCCTGACATCTACAACCAGACCACCCCCTCCGAAATGGGCTCACTGCTGGCAGATATTTACCAATGCGCCCAGGGTGGCGGCGGCGCGCTTGTGGCCGCCTTCCCCGGCAAAATCGACCAGGCCGCCTGTCAACAGATGATAGAGTACCTTAAACGCGACAAAATCGGCGTCCTGCTCGAGGCAGGCATCCCCGATGGAACTCAAATCGCCCACAAACACGGCTGGATTAGCGGCCCCACCGGCGTCATCCAGAACATTTCAGACGCGGGCATCGTCTACTCGCCAGGCGGCAACTATGTCATCGTCGTTTTCGTCTATCACCCCGTCCAAACAGTGTGGGAGCCGGTTTCGGGCATGATTGCCCAACTCTCGCAAGCGGTTTATAACTACTTCAACCTGCCCACCCAGTAACCAATCACCCGGAAATCGCCCAATAAGAGGCCGGCATGAGTCCCGTCCGCATGGAAAAACTGGAAACGAGCATTCGCCTGGTGTTGGCGTTCAACGAAGCCTTCAACCGGCACGATGTAGACGGCATGATAGAACGGATGAGCGCAGACTGCATTTTCGAGAACACCTTCCCGGCCCCAGATGGGACGGTTTATACCGGCAAGGAAGCCGTCACCCGCTTCTGGCAAGATTTCTTCCGCCAGTCGCCACAGGCCCACATTCACATCGAGGAAATTTTCGGGCTGGGTCTGCGCTGCGTCATGCGCTGGCGCTATGAATGGACAGAACCAGATGGCAGCCGAGGGCACGTGCGCGGCGTGGACATCTTCAAAGTCCAGGACGGCCTCATCAGCGAGAAACTATCCTACGTCAAAGGGTAGTGGAGTCCCGTTCTCGCGGTTAAACTTGCCAGACTAACACCCCGCCAAAGTCCCAAGGAGCAAACTATGAATGGAAAATCGATTGTCTTCTTTCTGCTGGTCGTCTTGCTGCTACTGGCAGGGATTGCCTACCTGATAAACTCGATTCAACAAACGGCGCAAAGCGGCCTGGAACGCGCCGTTGCGCCTTTCGAGCAGAGCAACGCCGCCCTGCAAACCCAGGTCTCGCAGTTGATGAACCCCACCCCCACCATCATCCCCGACCCGGTGACCTACATCCAGGAAGTGCGCGCCCTGGCTCGTCTCGAGACCATCCAATACACCGTCGAAAAAGTCATCACCGCCGAAATTGGGCAAGGCAACTTCAATTTCCTGTTCGGCGACACGCTCTTGTTCGTGGCGCATGGCGTTGCCATTGCAGGGATTGACATGGGCAAAATCCAGCCGCAGGACATGGTTCTGGTCAACGGGGTGTTAAACGTGCGTCTGCCGCCCGCCGAACTCTTTATCGTCACGCTCGACAACAACAAATCCTACGTTTATCGGCGCGATACGGGCATCCTGACCAAGCAAACCGTAGATTTAGAAACCCTCGCCCGCCAGCGCGCCGAAGAAGAGATTCAAAAAGCCGTCCTCGAGGACGGCATCCTGACCCAGGCCCAAAACAACGCCGAATTGTTCCTGTACAAATTCTTCCAGTCGCTCGGCTACCGGGATGTGGTGTTTATTAAGTAGCGCAAAATGGCATTTTGCGCCACATGAACTGCTACGCCCGCTCTGTCCAACTGGGGTGGGCGTATTTATTTTGGAAAAGGTCTTCCGCGCGGGCAATTTCCTCCCCGCTCAATTCCCCACGCTCCAAACGGATTCCCAACTCACGCTGGAACGACTCGGCGGTCGCCTGGGCCGCCGTTTCCCAATCGATTTCCCGGCCCAAGACCGATTCGGCAGTCGTGGCACGTTGCAGCAATTTCGAGGCCGCCGCCGCGCGCGCCTGCTCATCGGCAAAGAACAGCGCCTGGGTAATGCGCGTCAGGTCGCCTGAAAGCGGGAACGAGCCGTGCTGCAACACGCCCTCGCGCTTGCGGGCCTGCGCCGAGCCAATCAATTTCTTGCCATTCACCACAATTTCATAGGCTGAAGGGACCTCGAAACAAACCGGGCCTTTGGCCGCCCCGCTGGCGGGCGCGTGTTCCGCCATTTCGACCGGAATGCCGAGCGCACGCACCCCGGCCACCAGGGCTTTTGCCAGGCGCTGGTAACTCTCTAAAATCGTTCCCTGCATTAGCGGGTGTTCAAGCGGCGCAGTCACGGAATAGGTCAATTCGTCAGTATGTAAAATGGCGCGTCCGCCCGTCGCCCGGCGGACGACCTCCCAGCCGCGCGCGTTTAGCCGCTCCAGGTCCACATCGGCAAAGGGCTGGGCATATCCCAGCGAAAGACAAGGCGGATTCCAGGCGTACAGGCGCAAGGTGGGCAAAGACTTGCCAGAACCAGCAGTCCCCAAAATGGCCTCATCGACGGCCATATTCCAGGCCCCGCGCGCGGGCGGGGTGATGAGCAGTCTCCAGGTTTCGGTCATATTCCTCGCAGAATTATTCTATGCTGCCAACAGCCAGCATTACAATTGCTGAAGCCACAAGGGATATCAGCGTGACGAGCGCATCTCGAAGCGGGGAAATTCGCCGCTTGGGATTTCTTCTTCCACCCGACACGAATCAACCCGCGACATGCGAGGGCCAGACTTCAGGGCTGTGAGGAAGGCATCCAACGCAGCGCGCTCGCCCTCCGCCACCGTCTCAACCGTATCCCAGCCGACGTTGCGCACCCAGCCGGTCAGACCCAGCCGTTCAGCAGAATCGATAACAAAAGCACGGAATCCAACCCCTTGCACCCGCCCCTGCACCCAGGCATGAATACGTCCTCGTTCGCTTTCAGACATTGCCAGGCCTCCGATAGAAAAAGGCGTTCGCCAGCGGCACAAACAAGAGAACCGCCAGCAACACCAGGTAAGGGGCAAAATTTCCCAGCGCCGAGACGCCAGGCCTGCCGCCAAGCGCAGCATTTTGCCATTCAGCCTCTACCTGGCTGAGCGGTTTGCCGGTGGCGCGCAATGCGCCCTGCTCGCAATCCAGGCCGTCGCCATAGGCGTTGATGAGCGCCAGCAGACCGGCTTGCCCGTATTTTTCGATAAAATAACGAGTGAAGGCCTCCGATTGAGCATAGGCCAGAAAAGCGCGCCCGCTATCGGGCGGGAAGGAGCCGCACAACTCGCCGAAGGGAATCAGCGTCCCGTTTTCGGCGGAGAGCGAAATCGCCCGCCCGTAATCGGGATTGACCGACAGTTCAGCGCGCGAGGCAATGCCCTCCCGCAGCCAAACCGGCAGTTTGGTGTAGCGTTCGCGCGTCAGGTCATACGTCAGGATGTGAGCCAGTTCGTGGGGGATTTTGCGGTCCATCTCCAGGCCTTGTTCGGGGCCGGGGGCAATTGCCACCAGCGCCACGCGCAAATCGGGACTGGCGTGTCCACCGGCCCAGGCTGGCCCGCCCAGGTCAAAGGCTTTTTGCAAATCGACCACTGAAGCGTACACATACACGTCTATCGGCGCGGAAGGGACAATCAGCAGCAAGTCGCGAGCGCGCTTTAGGCCCTGGCGGGCCGCATCGAGCGCGGCCTGGCCGAAGGGCTCGCCGCCCGCGTACCAGTGGAGTTTCACCCCGTCCACTTCGCGCTCGGTCCAGGGGAAACGATTATCGACATAAGGAAAGGAAAATTCGCTCGTCTTCAACTCCCGGCCATCTTCGAGTTTGACAATGTACGAATAGCGCACCAGCGCAAAAGGACGCAGCGGGCCCTGCTCGAAAGCGTAAGTAAACGTCGTCGAACCATCGGCTGCCACCGAAACCGGAAAGACACGGGTGGCCGCCTCCCCCTCTGCGCGGAAGACGATATGGGCCTCCTTCACCGGCCCGGGCAGGTCGAGCAGCCGAGCCTGGAACGTGACCGGTTCCCCAAACAGATACGAAATCCCCAAGTCGGCGACCTGGATTTGGGCGTCAGTCTGCGCCCCGGCAGGCGAGGCCGCCAAAAGGGATACAAGCAGGAGGACTAGAATCAATCGTCGCATATCAATTTCCCAGGAGCAAGATGAGCGGCGTGAGGGTCAGCGGACTCAAGAGCGTGCTGACCAGGATAGTGGCCGCCACGAGCGAGGTATCCAATTTATATTCGGCAGCCAGGTTGGTGGTGGCAACCGCCGAGGACATGGAGGCTTCCATCACGGCGGCCTGGCGCGCGCTGCCGGTTAGCCCCAACAGGCCAGCAAAGGCAAATCCCAGCAGCGGCCCGGCCAACATGCGCACCGAGGTACTCAAACTCAAAGCGCGCAGGCTCTTGGTCCAGCGCACATGCCGCAGTTCCAGGCCGAGCAGGAAAATCATCAGCGGGACGGTTGCGCCAGCCGCCAGCGAAACCGTCCGCGCCAATGGCAGGGGCAGGCTGGTTCCGGTTTGATTGATGACCACCGCCAACAGCACGGCGTACATGGTAGGGACTTTCAACATGCCAAAGACGGCCTGTTTCAGGCTGAGATGTCCCAGCGAGGCAATTAGCACGCCCAGCGTGTTGGTCAGCAAGGCTGCGAACACAAAGTAAATGCCAGAATGCGCCAGGGCTTCTTGCCCAAAGGCAAAGGCAATTAACGGCAGGCCATAATTACCGTTGTTGGCAAACATGGCGGTCAGCATGGCCGAAACCAGCACCGGTCTTTCGAGCCGGAGCGCCAGCCCGCCCGCCAGCGCCAAGATTCCAGAGCAAAGCATGACACCCACCGCCAGGCCGCCAATCCGCAGGACATCGAGGGCTGGCAGTTGGTTGGCAAGCAGCAGGTTAAAGACCAGCACCGGACTAAAGAAGTAGAACAGCGAACGCCCGATGGCGCGGGAATCGATATTCCATTTCCTGCCAAGCACAAACCCCGCCGCGCTGATGAGCATAATGGGAAGGATGTTGTTGGCAAAGGTATCGAAGAGTTCGGCGGTGGACATGGCTGCTCGGCAGAGAAAGATGGGAATAATTGTAACCGGAAAAAGCCCTGCGCGCTCACACGAAAAGGTGACAGTCGCTTTTGGAAGTGACTGTCACCTGATGGGTACTTCAAGGACAAAACTGGTCAGGGTCTCTTTTTCTTCACCGTCGGCTCATCTTCATCAACGGCCATTAGCTTGAACTCTTCGACATCTTCGGTAAATTCCAGGTTCAAGAGCGCGTCTTCGAGGAAGTCCAGCATATCGTCATCGTCGGTGTCGTCTATCAAGGTTTGCAAATACTCGCGCACATCTTCGCCGCCAATGAGCGAGAGCGACCAGATGATAGATTGCAGCACCTCGTCATCTTCCTCGTCTTCAATCATGTTGAGCAGCGGCTGGCGGGCTGGTTTGAGTTGCAGTTCGCCGGCAGCACGGACGGCAGACAGACGCACCTGCTGGTCTTCACTCAAGAAGGCCTCGATGACTTGCTCCTGCCAGCGGGCGTCTGCGGAGCGGCCTGCCGCAGCCAGGGCCGAGGCCTGCCAGCGTGGGTCGTGACGTTTTAAGGCAGCTTCAATCAGAGCATGGACTTCATTCCGGCTGGAATAACCAAGCGATTCGAGGGCGGCCCGCGCCAGGGAACTATCGGAATCTGCCGCCGCCAAGAGCAGGCAATCCGTCACCCGTTTGAGATTCCCGGCAGAAATCTCCTCCAGCTCGCCCATCTCAACGAACTGGCCGAGCAGGGTGGCGGCTCCGGCGCGGCAAACCGGCTCCGGGTCCTCGGCGACCATTTGCACCAGGCGCGGGAGCAGGCGCGCGTCGCCGGTTTCGGCCAGCAGTTGCAGGGCATACATCCGCACCTGTCCATCGGGGTCTTCCAACAGGCGAGCGGCCAACGCATCAAAGGACATGACCGTGTCGTCATCGAACAGTTCGACCATGCGCTTGAGCAGGGAATGCTTACGCGCCAGCGGCAAATTCGGCCAGACCCGCATTACAGAGTCGAGATTGGAGGGAGATAAATCAGAAAAACGCCCGATATATTTAGGCGGGAAAGGTCGCGCGTCATCTTCCAGCGCAGAGAGAACATTGGCAAAAGGAGTTTCTTTCATAGTAGTTATGGCGTTGCGGAATAAATTCCGCATTACGGCAGGGTGATATTGGCCGGATTGATAAAATCGAGCAGGTTAACGAACAGCATCAGGCCAATCAGCAGCAGGAAAGCCACGCCGTTGATGACGTTTTCGAGCCGGGGCGGGATGCGGCGGCGGAAGATGATTTCGGGCAGCGTGAACAGGATGCGCCCGCCATCCAGGGCCGGGATGGGCAGCAAGTTCATCACGCCCAGCGAAATGCTGAGCATGGCAACCAGCGAGAGAACGTAATTGGTAGGCTGAGAGGATGAAGCAGCCGGCGCGCCGCCAGAAGACTCAGCAGCCGCCTGGCGGCTTTCGGCATCGCGCTCCACCGCCTGCCCGAAGAAATCGTAGATGCCCTTCAGCCCCACCAAACGCGCTTGTTCGGGCGCAATGACGCCTTGAATCAGTCCAATAGGAATATAGAGGAGATTGAGGGCCTGGATACCAGTATAGGTAAACCCGCCGCCAATGGCTTCGAGCAAGGTGGCATTGCGGCGCGGATACGACAACCCCACCCCCAGCGCGCCTTGTTCTGGGCTGCGGCTGGAAAGCGGCGTGGCGGTCAGCGTTACCAGTTGCCCATCGCGCTCTAAGGTCATTTCGAGCGGCTGGTCGAGGCTGGCGCGAATCATGGTTCGGGCTTCTTCCATGCTCGTAACCGGCTTGCCCGCAATCGAGACAATTACATCATTAGGCTGGATACCTGCCGCCTGAGCCGGAGAGTCAGGGGTCACGTCTTCAATCAAGACTTTGCCAGGAACGGCAACGCCCATCTGCGCGATGATGATGGCTGTCACGATGACAGCAGTCAGCAGGTTCATGGCCGGGCCAGCAAACAAGACCACGAGCCGTTTCCAGGGGTTGGCAGCCGCCAGCCCGCCCGGAACATGCGGGTCGCCTTCGCCTTTGGGACGCACAAACCCGCCCAGTGGCAGCCAGTTGAGGGTAAATTCGGTGCCAAGACGCAGTTCACGCGCCATGCCGCTCAAGCGCAAGTTTCCGTCAGAGTCAGGGGTCAGCGTGGGGTGAGCCAGCACATAGCGGTCGGCCTCGGCTGCCGAAAGGGTCAGCGCCTTCAGGGTCAGCGATTCTCCCTTGCGCTCTAACACCAGGTCAACCGGGCGATGCTCCAGTTCGGTCACATCTACCGGCAGGTCGAAATTGGCTGGAATTTGGATAGAATGGTTTCCTACTTTGAAACTGCCTGGCGCGCGCCAAAAACGCCACAGGCGCGGCGGAATGCCAAAGCCAAATTCTTCCACGTCGATTTTGAAAAAACGGGCGGCCAGGTAATGCCCCAACTCATGCAGAAAAATCATGCCGCCGAATACCAGCACAACCAGTAACAGGGTCATAGTTTCATCCTTATTTTCTATCTGGAGTCTGAAGTCTCCCGATTTTGCACTCCGAACTTTATTCAACGTCAGTTCGGGATAAGACTTCTCAGCTCAACTTGATACTTTTTTCTCGCGCAAAGCCGCAAAGAAAACTTAAGAACTTG
>CAYRBO010000054.1:0-13847 GCA_964422545.1 uncultured Anaerolinea sp.
ATTCGCTGCGCGTGCCGACCCCGACCGTTTCGGTGGTTGATTTCACCGCTGAAATTGAAAAAGAAACCACCACCGAAGAACTGCGCCAGGCCTTCCGCGATGCTGCCGCCAGCCCGCGCTTCAAGGGCATTCTTGAAGCCGTAGACGAACCTCTGGTCAGCATGGACTTCAAAGGCAGCTCTTACAGTTCCTCGGTTGACCTGCCCTTTACCAGCGTCTTGGGCAAGGAAAAGAGCACTTTCATCAAGGTTGTGACCTGGTACGATAACGAATGGGGCTACTCTTGCCGCACGGCGGATTTGGCTGCATTGATGGCGAAGAGCTTGTAAAAGTTATCCGGCTTAACGGTTATCCGGTTTTTTAGTTGTGACCGGATAACCGGATAACTGGAAAACGGAGCTTTTATGAATAAGAAAACCGTAAGAGACATTGACCTGAAGGGCAAGCGCGTTTTTATGCGCGTGGATTTTAACGTGCCGATGGCTGATGGCAAAGTGACCGATGACAAGCGCATTAAAGCCGCTCTGCCCACCATCCAATATGTGCTGGAGCAGGGCGCATCCGTCTTGCTCGCCAGCCACCTGGGGCGCCCCAAAGGCGGGCCGGACCCAGAATTCAGCCTGAAAGCCGCCTCGGAAGTGCTGGCCGGGCTTTTGGGCCGCCCCGTCATCATGGCTCCCGATTGCGTAGGGCCGGAAGTGGAAGAAATTGCCAAAAACCTTAAGCCCGGTGATGTAGTGATGCTCGAAAACACCCGCTTCCACAAGGGCGAAGAGAAAAACGACCTGGAACTGGCAAAGCAAATGGCAGCCCTGGCCGATGTGTACGTCAATGACGCCTTTGGCTCGGCGCATCGCGCGCACGCCTCGACCGAGGGCATTGCCCGCTTTCTACCGGCGGTTTCTGGCTTTTTGATGGAACAAGAATTGGAATATCTGGGCAAAGCAGTTGCCAACCCGGAACATCCTTACGTTGCCATTTTGGGCGGCGCGAAAATCAGCGATAAGATTCTGGTCGTTGAAACGCTCGCGTCCAAGTGCGACAAGCTCATCATCGGCGGCGGCATGGCGAACACCTTCCTGGCGGCCAAAGGCTTGAAAATGCAAGATAGCCTGGTCGAAGCCGAAGCCCTCGAAACAGCCAAAACCCTGCTGGCGAAACTGGGCGAAAAACTCGTCCTGCCGGTAGATGCCGTCATCGCCGATAAATTCGACGCCGAAGCCAATAGCCAGGTAGTGGATGTGGATAAAATCCCGGCTGGTTGGCGCATGTTAGATGTCGGCCCGAAGACGCTGGAATTGTACAAATCCGTTTTGGCAGGCGCGAAACTGATTGTGTGGAACGGCCCGGTGGGCGTCTTTGAGTTCCCCAAATTCGCCGAAGGAACGTTTGCTTTGGCCCGCATGTTGGCCGAAAGTGGCGCGACGACCGTCATCGGCGGCGGCGACAGCGCCAGCGCGGTGAAGAAGGCTGGGGTCGCCAAGCAGATGACGCACGTCTCGACCGGCGGCGGCGCGAGCCTGGAGTTTTTGGAAGGCAAGGAACTGCCCGGCGTGGCTGCGCTCAACGACAAATAAAAAATAACCGTTACAAAGAACAGGACGGCCTCCCGCCCTATTTTTTAAGTAAAACCAGGAGCGCAAAGACCCGCTCCTGGTTTTACTTTGAAATACGGAGCGCGGGTATGTTATATCGATAAGGAGGGGTGTATCAAAATGAGCAGTCTGTTGTGTTGCCAGTGTTGTGGGGCTAAAACCATTCAACGCGGTTGCGGCCTCTGCTTTTGGCTGCATAGAGGGCTTGGTCAGCACGGGCAAATAGGGTTTCAAAGATATCTCCTTTTTGGAAATCGGAACCTCCAAAAGAGATGGTAATTCTTAAGCCGTTTTGCAAGGGAGTGTTTGCAAATTGTTGGCGAATGCGCTCAATGGTTTGAATGTGTTTGATGGCATCTCCATGCCGAAGCATAATGATGAATTCTTCACCTCCCCAGCGTCCGACCAGGTCGCTTTCACGCAGACCGGCTTTGAGCAAGGCGGCCGTCTCGCGCAAGACGTCGTCACCGGTGTCGTGACCATAGGTGTCGTTGATAGATTTGAAAAAATCGATATCGGCTACCACTAACCCAATTTGCGGGTTATTGGCCGCAAGGTGCAATTCAATAATCTGGCTGAAGCCGCGCCGGTTGAGGAGGCTGGTAAGCGGATCCAGGTAGGCCAGGGTTTCGACTTCTAATGCGCGGTTTTGGGTTTCGAGCAGGTCATCTTTGGCTTTTGCCAAAATAAGAGTGAGAAAAGCAGTGGCAAGTAGGCGAGTTTCAAGGCGGAAAAATTCACGCAAGATTTCGCTGGAAAATTGGCCGAAATGCGGTAAGGTGATGGTTAAAATGAGCAAGATTTGGGAGAAGCAAATCCAAAAGGCTTTTTTACGTTCAAAAACGATGTAAATCAGGAGAAAGCCGAGATTGAAATTCCAGAAAGCAGCCTGAATTTCGCCCAGCCAGTTGTTTAATTCGGTCGCGGCAGGGTCGTTTATCAGGTAAATATATTTGGCAAAACCAACCGCTGTATTAACAACGATAATGAAGCGTTCTATCCAACGAAGCGGGATATTGGGATTGAGCAGGGCAGCAAGACAAACGCACAGGCCAATTAACAAAATTCCATAGGAGAATCGCCAAATTGGAAGATCGAAGCGCAGCAACCAGGTCCAGGCAATGACGGGGATGCTGATTAAGCTGGCCCAAAAATAGGCTTGTCGCTTGAATTTGTTTTGCTCCCGAAAGATTTTGCGCATGCCAGTGGCGATGGCACGGGGACGTTTGAAGAGTTTCATGTTTGGTTGGGAATGCGGTTTTGCGCCTGGCGCTCTTGTTGGGTAATTAATTCGGTGAAAACGCGCACAATGTGCGGGTCAAAATGTTTTCCCGCTTGTTGTTGAATATATTCGAGCGTTTTTTGTTTCTCCCATCCGGCGCGGTAGGGACGGTCGGATGTCAAGGCGTCCCATACGTCGGCTATGGCAAAAATTCGGGCGGCCAAGGGAATTTCCTGGCCTTTCAGGCCGCGCGGGTAGCCGCTGCCATCCCATTTTTCGTGGTGGCAGTAGGGGATGTCTAAGGCTGGCTGTAGATAGGCAATATTCTTGAGCATGTCATAGGCATATTGTGGATGCTGACGCATAATTTCCCATTCCTGCCAGGTGAGGGTATCGGTTTTGTGCAGGATAGCATCGGGAATGGCAACTTTGCCCATGTCATGCAACAAGGCGCCGCGTCGGATGTGAACAATTTCGGCGTCATCCACTTTGAGGGCGAGCGCCAGTTGAACAGTGAGTTCGGTGACGCGGCGGGTATGGCCCTCGGTATCTTTATCACGCAGTTCTAAGGCGCGCGCCCATCCTGCCAGGGTTTCATCGTAGGCTTGTTGCAGCTGTTCTTCGGCTTGTTTTTGTCTGGTCACATCACGGAAGTTGACCACAATGCCTTGAATGGCCGGGTTTTCGAGCAGGTTGTTGATGGTGGCTTCCAGGGTAACCCATTGGCCGTTTTTTGCTTGCACGCGGCAAGCGATGGTTTGGATGGCATTAGGGTTTTTGAGAATTCTTAAAAAGGCTTTTTGGGCTGCTCGCAGGTCTTGCGGGTGGATTTTTTGTTCAACGCGATGTCGCAGAATGTGGACGGTAGAGTAACCGAGGATTTTTTCTTGCGTTGGAGAAATGTATTTAAGGTTTCCGTTTTCATCCAGTACCGCAACGCTTTCGGCGGAGTTTTCAGTGAGGGCGCGGAAGTAGGCTTCGCGCCGTTCGATTTGCTCGAACAACTTTGCGGCGTATAAGGCGTTGGCAACATGCGCAGCGAGGGACTGCGCTAACATCGTTTCATGCTGGCTCAATGTGCGCGTTGAGCGCATGTCTTGAACTTCAATGTATCCAACCAGGTTTCCTTGCCATAAAAGCGGCAAAATGAGCTGGGTGGCTATGCCTGCTTGTTGGAGGGCTTCTTTTTCCGCCTGGCCAATCTGCGGGTCATCAATTCTGTAAACGATTGGGTAGCCTTTACGAATGGTTGCAAATATTTTGGGGCTTGGCTGCTGTCTAATCGATAACTCGGTGTTCAAATCTGATGTGTCGCTTGCCAAACAGTATACATTGTTTTGGGTTTCATCAAAGGAAAAAATTAAAGTTTGGTTGACGTTCAGCACTTGGGTCATTTGGCGTGCCAAAAATTCCAGCAGCGCTCTAAAATCGCGGGCATTGGCGCTCATTTCTTGCGCTGCAACAAACAGAGCGGCTTGCTCGTTGGATTTGACGCGCGTTTCTGAAAATAAACGGGCGTTTTGAATGGCTGCGCTGACGAAATGCGCCAGGGTTTGGCCGGCTTCGATATCAGAGGCGGAAAAGGCGCGCGGGGCGTTGTAATATGCAACGAAAGCGCCAATGAGTTGCTTTTGGGCAAACAGAGGAAAGACAACGTAAGCAGCAATGTGTTCTTGCTCGAGCATCGGGCGGATGGCCTGAGTAAGCGGCGAGGCGTAAATGTCATTGACCGCCAGCGGGCGCGGGTCGGTGAGAAGCTGGCTGCCCGGAACCAGGTTATATTGCGTGACGAGAAACTGAATGTAGCCTTGCGAAAGACCGCTGGAGTGAAAGCAGGAGAGCCGCTGGCTGGCGGGGCCATATTCATAAATGGCGGCGCGCTCAGTATGCAAAATGGTTTGAATGGCGGTAAGGGTGGTTTTCCAAATGGCTGATTCATCGCGTTCGCCGAGCAGTTCGCGGGCTGTTTGGGCAAGAGATTCGCGTTTGCGGGCTGCTTCCAGGTTGTTCAAGTGCGCGGCAAGGGTTGTGGCGATTTCTAAAAAGAGTTGTTGTTCTTCGAGAAGGTTTGCATGTTCCAGCCGGACAACAATTGCGCCCGAAATGGTTTCTTCCTGGCGCAGGGGGCAAGCCAAAATTTCCTGGTGTTGGTGTGGCTGGCCGGTTTGGATGGCGATGGCTGCTTGTTGTTCTAACTCTTTGGATTCTCCGAGGGCAATTGCGTTGCGCCAGGTTGTGGTGTCAGAAGACCGTATTCCCAGCCAGGCTTGCTGATAGCCTGCCTGCGCGAGTATTTCAACAATTTTTTGGAATAACGCGTTCTGCGTTGTTTCGCGCATTATTTGCTGGATGAGGGTGTTACGCAGGTTAAGCAGGCTGCGTATGACTTGTTCCTGGTGGAGAGTACGCGCAAAAGATTGAAATAGAAATTGTACGATAGAAACGGTTGTGAAGGCGATAATGGTGAAGACAACGGCGCCGGAGACCCAAGATTTCGCATCGCGCGCGTTGTAGCGGACCGCTTCGGTGAGTGGAATCCATTCCGAAACGTGCAACCAGCCCATCAGCGCAAACGCAAAAATGGATAGCCCAACGGCTGCATATGGATAGGGCGGGTCGAGAAAAAGGGCAGCAAAGAGGAGAAAGACGAATAAAATTAAGCGGGCATCTCCGCTCAGGGCAGAAAGCCAAAAAAGGCCCAAAGACAGCAGGTAATACATGCTGAGCATGGCCGTCAGGCGCATCTGATACGAAAGACGCGGGAGATAAGCAATGCTCACCAAAAGCAGGTAGGCGCCAAGGTACGTTGTAATAGACTGTAACAAGATTTGCCAGGCAAGCGGATGCTTTGGGCTATTTTGATAATTGAGAAGGGCGTTCCAACAACCTGCCGCGCAGCCAGGCAACCAGGCCAGCACCTGAATTTTGAGCAGACGGCTGAGGGATTTTTGTTTCCATGCAGTGATTAATTGGGTGGATTCTTTCATTTTGGCGTTGAACCGTTAAGAGAGGTTCGTTTGGGGTATTGCCTGTTTTTGCTTTTCTCTCCATATCCCATGGGTAACGCAAAGAAGCGGGAAAACCAATACAATACGAACCAGGCTGTTTATCGGTTGCTCGGAGTCGTATGAGAAAACGGTCAAGGTGATGAGGTCGCACAGGCAACGATGCTTTTTCTATAATCATAATCATACTTGTTTTCCATTTTTGTTTTGTCAAAATTGGCTAACACTCTTGCAAGGGAGCCAGATTGTTGTTGTCTTTTGCGTGGAATTTTACGGAGCGGTGGGAAGGATGACTTGTTGTAGTTCCCCCTGGATATTGACAGCACGAACACAAATGGTTCCGAATTTTGGCGGCAGCGGCAGGGAGCGCGGCAGGTCGCCGTCTCGAAGTGGCAGCAGGGCCTGGGCGTAACTGCGAAAGGTCAGACCATCCCAGTTTGGGTCGAGTTCCCAGTAACCGGGGAGGCTTTGACCGGTAAGATGGACTTCGGTGGAGAAAAGATGAAAGAGGAAAGGTGAAAGAGGAAGGGGTGAAGACGTTTCTCTTTCTTCTTTCGTTTTTGCTTCTTCCCAAATGCCAAATGGGGCAGCGTTCTCGCGTATCAATCTTATCCGTGTGGTATGGATAGCGCGGAAGGTAGCGTCGGCAGCCAGGAAGCGGCGGCCATGCCGGGCGGCGATGAGCGGCGTGGTGCCGGAGCCACAGAAGAAGTCTGCCACCAGGTCGCCTGGGTTGGAGGAGGCCAGCACGATGCGCTCTAGCAGGGCTTCGGGCTTTTGGGTGGGATAGCCCGTCCGTTCGTTGTGCAGACGGGCCACGACCGGGAAGTACCACCAGTCTTCTGGTACTTTTCCGCGCTCCAGGTTGGGAACTTTGCCAAACCCGGCCCTGGGCGAGGAAGCAAAGGTTTTGACGGTCACGGGGTTATACGGCACGCGCACGGCATCGGCGTTGAAGGTGTAGTTTTCGCTTTTGGTGTAAACCAGCAGGGTGTCGTGTTTGCGGTTGAAGGCCGAGCGGATGGGGGAAGGGCCGTGATAGGCCCAGATGATTTCGTTCAGCAGGCGTTCCGGGCCAAAGATTTCATCGAGCAGCAGGCGGGCGTAGGCGTTAGCGTGCCAGTCGAGGTGCAGGTAGAGCGTGCCGGTTGGTGAGAGCAATCGATGCATCAGCGCCAGACGCTGGTAGAGGAATTGGATGTATTCATCCAGGTCTTTCCAGTGGTCAGCATAACCTTCGGCCAGCTGCCATTCGGCGGGTTTGCGAGAATCTTCGCCGCGCCCAATGCGGGCCGGAAATTTGCGGTTGGTGAAGAAGGGTGGGTCGGCGTAGATTAAGTCAATACGGCCCTCGTAGTGGGGCAAGAGGGCCGCCATGATGGCGAGGTTGTCGCCGCGATAAAGTTGGTTGGAGGGAGAATTTGTCGGGTAGCCCGCTCCGCCAGGGCAGATGACCGAGTCGAGGACCAGCGAGGCAGGCTGCGGTGGGGTGAGGTCTTTTCCGTTCCAGTGGAGAATGGGCATGATGGCAGGAAAATGCGGGGGATGGGCAACTGCGGTTTGGTCAGGGCATCCACAAAGAAACCTACTGCGTCAACGTAACCGGCGTGCCGTAGCCTTTTTTGTCGAGGGTGAGGGGGTGGATTTCTTCGGCGGGAGCGGCGGGCAAGCACCAGCGGAAGAGCCATTTGGCTTCTTCGGTGCGCATGTTGATGCAGCCGCTGCTCATTGGCACGCCAAAGTTGTCGTGCCAGTAGGTGCCATGAAAGGCGTGTCCCTGAAAAGGCAGGTGGTCAAATTTGAAGAAGGTCGTCCAGGCTACGCCGGGCAGTTCGTAGGCTTCAACGTCGGCGGCCAGGTTGCCGTTGCCCATGTGCTTGGAGGGCATTTTGACGTTGATGCGCGCTTTGCCTGCCGGAGTGCGGGTGGGGATGCCGTTTGGGCCGGGTTGGCTGCTGAGGCGGCCTGAGGAAATAAGGGTGGTGAAGACCGGTTGTTCGTTTTCGAAGCAGGTAAGGGTTTGAGTGTTGAGATTGACTTCGATTCGTTTTTGTTCAAAAGGAATTTCGGGTGAGATGGGCGTCAGTTCGTCGTCGGGAATCAGGCGCAGGTGGGTAGCGGGGGCGTGGTAGGTAATGTCGAGCAGTTCATCGAGCAGGCGGTACCAGGGTTGACCATCAGGGCCTTCCTCGAGGCCGACAACCCAGTGGACGGAGGTGTAGTAGAGCCGGTATAACGGAACCCAGCGCGCGCCGGTTTTGCGCATGACTTGGGTGTAAGGGACGGTGACTTCGGCCAGTTGCCCTGATTCGCGGATAGGTTGGGTCGGTTGATTGTAAATATATTGCACTTTTTGGATGCGCGCGCGGTGGACATAGCCACCCCAAACCCGATACCAGACCGGGTTGTAGCCCGGCGTGCCAGAATTGATTTCGTCGTAGATGTTCAGTACCTGGTCACGGTAAACTTGCCCAACGATGGCACTGCCGTCATCGGGGCGTTTGTGGATGCTGACCTGGGTGGTGGCGACGCGCGCCAAAGGGCCATCGAGAAACTCGTTATGGGGGGGCAGGTAAGGCGAAAAGGCCAGCCCTGCCAGGGATGCGCCGGAGAGTTTGAGAAAGTCGCGGCGGGTGAGTTTGTGGGTCATGGCGGGTATTGTACTCGAAAATGGGGGAACGGATGGGGGAACGGAGAAGCGGAGATGACAACGGAGGAAACGGAGAAACGGAGGGGACAACGGAGGAAACGGAGAAGCGGAGGGGACAACGGAGGAAACGGAGAAACGGAGGGGGCAGCGGAGGAAACGGAGAAACGGATGAGACAACGGAGGAAACGGAGAAACGGAGGTGACAACGGAGGAAACGGAGAAGCGGAGGGGACAACGGAGGAAACGGAGAAACGGAGGGGAAAGCGGATGAAACGGAGAGGGCGGCGGATGAAACGGAGAAACGGAGGGGACAACGGAGGAAACGGAGAAGCGGAGGGGAAAGCGGAGGAAGCGGAGATGAAAACGGAGGAAACGGAGAAGCGGAGGGGAAAGCGGAGGAAGCGGAGATGACAACGGAGGAAACGGAGAAGCGGAGGAGATAACAGATGGGTGAAAACATCAGCCCGCAGTTTAGGGCTGCGGGCTGAAAAACGAGTTATTCAGTTGTCAGTCAGGCTTGTTGGATTTCAGGAAGCATGTCTTTGAGCAGGTGCTCGAGCGCCATGGTGTGGGCACAGCGCTGATTGGCAATAAAGAATTCACAATCACAGGTAAATTTTCCGTTGTCGAAGGTGACATGGTGGTCGTTGTTGTCGCCGTGGAAGGTGACTTCAAACTTATGAAAAACGAAGCGTTTCCGGTCTTCGGCATAACGTTTGGCTTTTTCGATTTTTCCAATCATGCTGTAGTTCATGTTTTACTCTCCTTTGTCAAGGGAAATGAAAAAGGCACGCAGGAAGAGCGTGCCTTTCGATATTCTAGCGGTTGGATGTCAGTCAACACAGGCATAAGCGTTTTCACCTTGCAGAGAGTATATGACGAATTGGGCGCGGAGTCAACTGGTTAACAGCGGTTTAACGGGTTCGTATGACAATTGTAGGATAAATGACAGGTTTTTGTCATTTTCAGTTATTGTTGTCTGTCTGTGAAGACGTTGATGTCAGCGGTGGCATTATTTCCATTTGCTCTGAATGGCAATGGTGTAAACTTTGATGTTCAGGACGATAAAACGCCACAATTGATAGAGTTTGAAGTTCATCCAAAATTTTTCAGCGGGGGAAAACTGTTGTTCGCTCATCTTTGCTCCTGTGGTGATTTTTAGGAACTTTCAAATTGAATTCTTGCAAACAGCAAGGAAGTTACCACAAAGGCAACGACGGAACACGACGTAAGGGCATTTCAGATTTTCCGTTGTGCCCCGTTGTGGCCGTCGTGGTTAGGGGGTTTCCTTTCCGGCTTGTCCGGGTTAGGTCAGGGAAACGGTTTTTAGATTTTGCAGGCTGATTATTCTGGAATCAATTCCCAGCCAGGCAGGGCTTTGAATTTCCAAATGAAGGTGTGATGCAGCATAAACTTCATCCAGGCGCCAGCCGTTCCCATTTCCAGGTGAGAGATGAACAGGTCGCGGCCATATTCGTTCTGGTACTTTTTGCGGTCTGGCACAACCGGGCGCATGACAATGGCTACGGCGCTGCCATCCCACAGCGAATCGCCCATGCTGGCGATGCAGGCTGCAACCATTTCGGTCATGCGCTCGGCATGGCTGGGTTCGCGCCCGTTTACCATATCCACAATGTTGAGGGCAACGACCCGTCCAATCATGCCGCTGACCATGCCAGTGCGGGGCGGAGCCGGGGCAATCGCCACGTTGTTGGGGTTGGTGAAGGGTTTGGAAATCGGCCCGGGGGGCGCAAAGGCAATTCCAGCGGCGAATATGTTGGGGTAAGCCGGGTTCTGATAACGGGCCGGCCAGGCTTCGGGGGTTTGTGAAAGTTCGGGGTAGGGCAGGCCATATTGTCCATCTACCAGCACAAAGCCCGCCGGGTTGACCAGTTTGGAGGCTATGTCTGTTCCATCTTTGCCAATGTATTTGAAAGGCTGGCCTTTGAATTGGGGAATGAGCATGGCGAAGTCGAATTCGGTGACCCCTTCTTCTCCGGCGTAGTTTTGCCAGTGAATTTTGCCCTCTTCAACTTTGGTGACCCCGGTTTGCACCTGCCAGCGAATTCCGGCATCGAGGAAGATGGATTTGATGAACTCTTCGCTCTTCATTACTATTCCGTTGCGCTTTACCTGCACGCCGTTTACGCCAAAATCGCCCAGGGCGGGTTCGTTGGAAAGCCAAAGAATATCGGCTTTGTCGCGCAGGCCGCGTTTGAGCAGGTCTTTGTGTACGTTGCTGATGTATTCAAAGGCTGCGCCCTGACAGGTTGCCATTGGGTGGCCGGTGCCAATCACAATTTTGACCTTTTCCCCTCTTTTCATGCGTTCCACCAGGGCCAGGTAGGCGTCGCGGGTTTTGATGGCGTGCGGCAGGGAGCAAATAGAATGGGTGAAACCGCCATCGGGGCCGAGGCCTGGCGTTCCGGCAAAATTGAGCAGGGGGCCGGGGGCAATCACCAGGTAGTCATAGTCCAGGCGCACTTCTTTGCCGGTGCCGATTTCTTCTCCCAATACATATTGTTCGCCAGAATCGGGGTGAATTTCTTTGGCGGCGGCATGAACAAAGTTGATGTGGAGGCGGTCATAGACCGGTTTGAGTTTGAAGATGGTGTCTTCGGGTTTCATGTGTCCTACGCCGACCCAGACCCAGGAGGGGACGTAGCCAAACACATCCCGGTTGCTGATGACCGTCACCTGGTGCTGTTTGCCCAAACGGGTGCCCAGGTAAATGGCGGCAGTCTGGCCTGCGAAACCAGCGCCAATGACAACAATTTTTGCCATAGTTTTGCCTCCAAAATGGAAAGATAAATTTTGGATTCTTTTTGACTAAAAAAGTTACATCGTGAAAAGAAGAACAAAAAACGCCCCGAATTTCTCCGGGGCGTTGAGCAGGTTAGTACACCAGCGATTTCTTGTCGGTCGTAATCCGTTTTCGGAACATCCAATACGTCCAACTCTGGTAGGCCAGCACAATTGGGACGAAGATGAGCGCGACGATGGACATGACCGTGAGGGTGTATTGCGAGGACGAGGCGTTGTAGATGGTCAGGTTCCACTCAGGGTTCAGGCTCGAAATCATCACGCGCGGGAACATGAGCATGAAGAAGGTTACCTGGGTCAGGACGATGTGCAAGGATGTCATGATGAAAGCCCAGCCTTCGCGTTTCCCCTTGATGAAGTAACCGGTGACGAGCAGGGCTACGACAGAAAGGATGGGAGTGATGCCGGGGTTAACGCCCAGTTTGGTCAGCGCATCGGTGAAAACGTAAGTGCCGATGGTCAGCAGGATAACCGAGATGGCGGCGACAATCCACAGCGTCCAGGCAAATTTGCGGGCGCGTTCGCGCAGTTCGCCTTCCAGTTTCAGGGCCAGGAAGTTTGCGCCGTGGACGAGGAAAACGGTCACAGTTGCCAGGCCGCCCAACAGGCCATAGGGGTTGAGCAGGGTGAGGGTGACGCCGAGGCCATTAGGCAGCCAGGCAGGGGCAACCAGGTTTCCGTCGGCGTCAATCGGCACGCCTTTGGCCAGGTTGGCAAAAGCAGCGCCTAGCAACAACGCAGCCAGGAACGAGCCAATGGCAATCATCCAGTCGAAGCGGTTGCGCCAGGCGGGATGAGCATCTTTGGAGCGATACTCAAAGGAAATGCCGCGAATAATCAACCCTACCAGGAGCAAGAAGAGCGCCAGGTAGAAGCCGCTAAACATGGTGGCGTACCACATGGGGAAGGCGGCAAAGGTTGCGCCGCCTGCGGTGAGCAGCCAGACTTCGTTGCCATCCCAGGTGGGGCCAATCGCGTTGATGACGGCGCGCCGTTCGGCGTCTTTCTTGCCGATGAAGGGCAGAAGCATACCCACGCCGAAGTCGAAGCCTTCGAGGAAGAAGAAGCCAATCCATAAGACGGCGACCAGGATGAACCAAAGGGTTTGCAGGAATTCGTAGGACATGATTTTTTCTCCTGTGGCGCAAGATAATATCTTGCACTACGATGATGGTCAGTCTTGCGCGCCAACCAGACCGGGCGCAACATCCACCGATTCGTGCATGGCGGCATCGGGGCCGGCGGTGGCGTATTTCTTCATCAGGTAAACCATGGCAACAGCCAGCGAGCCATAGACAACGGTGTAGCCAATGACGGAGATGAGCAGGTCAACCGTAGTCAGGTTGGGTGAGACGGCGTCTTCCACCTTGAGCAGGCCCTGAACAATCCAGGGTTGGCGGCCCATTTCGGTCAGTATCCAGCCGCTGGCGTTGGCGATGTAGGGCAGGGCAATCACCCAGGGGACGTATTTCATCCATTTGGCGGTTTCGTAATTTGCCTTGCGGGTTGTCCACAGGAAGAAAGCCGCCAGAGCAATCATGAGGAAGCCAATCGTCATCATGAAGCGGAAGGTCCAGTAGGTGACGACCATCAGCGGGATGTAATCGCCGGGGCCGTAGAGGGCTTCGTATTCGGCTTGCAGCTCATAGACGCCCTTGACTTCGCATGAGAAGTTGTTGCAGGCCAGGAAAGAAAGCACGCCAGGGATGCCAATCTGGCTGGTGCGGAACGACCAGACTTCGGCTTTGCCGGTCAGGTCGCCGATGGTGAGGATGGAGAAATCCGCCGGGGCCGAGGTTTCCCAGTGGGCTTCGATGGCGGCGAATTTCATCGGCTGTTCGCGGAACATGAACTGTCCTTGCTCGTGGCCGCCCAAGAAAACCAGCACGCTGGCAATCACGCCAACCAGCGCCGCCATTTGGAAGGAAGGCTTGAAGATTTCGAGATGCTGCTTGCGCAGAATGTGATAGGCGCTGACGCCGAGTATCAGGAAAGAAGCAGTTGCAAACCCGGCAGAAATGGTATGCCAGAAGAAAACCCAGCCTTTGGGGTTGGTAATGAGGGCGAAGAAATCAACCAGTTCGGCGCGGCCATTAACCTCGTTGATGACATAGCCAACCGGGTGCTGCATCCAGCCATTGGCCAGCAAAATCCACAATGCCGACAGGTTCGAGCCAATCGCCGCCAGCCAAATCGAGGCCAGGTGGACTTTCTCCGGCACTTTGTTCTCGCCAAAAATCCACACGCCCAGGAAGGTGCTTTCCATGAAGAACGCCAGCAGCGCTTCAATCGCCAGCGGCGCGCCAAAGATGTCGCCCACGTAGCGGCTGTACTCGCTCCAGTTCATGCCAAACTGGAACTCCTGCACGATGCCCGTGACTACGCCGATGGCAAAGTTAATCAGGAACAGTTTGCCCCAGAACTTGCTCATCTTGCGGTAGTTCTCGTCGCGGGTCTGGTAGTAGCGCGTTTGCATGTACGCTACGAACCAGCCCAACCCGAGGGTGAGCGGGACGAACAGGAAGTGGTAAACGGTCGTCAGGCCGAATTGC
>CAYRBO010000055.1:0-13593 GCA_964422545.1 uncultured Anaerolinea sp.
TGTACAATGTCTTAAAAACTTTGTGACCTTTGTGTCCTTCGTGTTTAGAAAAAGGTTTTTGCAGTGGAGTCACGTTTGCAAATTGATATAAGGGCTTTTCAAAGTCCATGGGGCGTGCGACCTTTTGATGACGCATTGAGCCAGGAAACCGGAATTGAATCGCCAGGCGCGCAAAGCCCGCGAAGAAACCGCAAAACTTGACGTTCTTGCGGCGTTTGTAGTTCGGTGCCCCACTTTGAGAAAGCCCTGCAAATTGGTACCCTTGGGGGACGTGATTTGTTAAGATTAGAGTATAATTTAAAGACGGCTGGGTCAACGCTGGCCCCAGGTTCGATAGCGTTACTCGCCGTGGACTTGAGTCCCTGGCAGGTAGTGAGGAGAATGACAAACGCCACTGTATTAATGGTTGAAGGAAAAAAAGCCGACCGACCTTCTTTTGCGGCACAATTGCAGAAGAAGGGTTTTACTGTTGTATCAGTGCCAAACGGGGCCGAGGCGGTTGCCCGCCTGCCCGAACTTGGTCCCGACCTGGCAGTGGTTAACGCTGCATCGATGGGGTCCACAGGGGTGCGGATTTGCCAGTCCCTGCATAACCAGCAAGAAGAACATCTGCCTATTGTCCTTATCCTGGATGCAGATAAAACAGTCGAAAAGTCGGTGGCCGATGTTGTTATCAACCTGCCTTTCACGGTGCAGAAACTGGTTAATCGTATTAAGCCGCTCTTGCCTGGCGATGGGAATAACATCATTCACGCCGGGCCTATCCGTCTCGACCTGGAACATCGCCGGGTGAAATGCCTGGCGCGCAATGCCCGTCTGACGCCTCGCCTGGCAACCCTCTTACAAATCTTGCTTGAACATCGCGGCGAAGTCATCGAGCGCGAGGAACTGTTCAAAAAAGTGTGGGACACAAACTACACCGGTGATACGCGCACGCTGGATGTCCATATTTCCTGGCTGCGCCGCGCCATTGAGATGGACCCCGACCATCCGCGTTTTTTGCACACCGTTCGCGGGGTTGGCTACCGGCTGGATGTTTAAGCACATCGGGTATAATCCCCTTCTATGCAACCAAATATTGTCGGAATTCGCTTTAGCAAAGTAGGTAAAGTCTACCATTTCGATTCTAGTCCCGTTCCTGATTTGCAGGTGGGCGAGCATGTCGTTGTCGATACTGCCCGTGGGCGGCAAATTGGCGAGGTCATTCAGCGCATCGAAAACCCCCCGCCCCCGCCCGATGGCACCTGGAAACCCATCGAGCGGCGCGCCACTGCTGCCGACCTGTTATTGCGCCAGCAGTGGCAGCAGAAACAAACTGCTGCAATGATTGAATGCCGCGCCCGGGCCGCCGAACTCAAACTGGAAGGCGTCAAAATCATTGCCGCCGAATATTCCTTCGACGGCGCACGCCTGGCTTTCATGTTCAGCACCGAGACGGAAGATAAAGTCGACCTGAAGTCGCTGCGCAAAGATATGCAGCGCATCTTCCCCGATTCGCAGGTCGAAATGCGACAAATTGGCCCGCGCGACGTGGCGAAGTTGCTCGGCGGAATGGGCGCCTGCGGCCTCGAAACGCGCTGCTGTTCCAAGTTTCTGACCGAGTTTAGCCCCATTTCTATCAAAATGGCAAAGGAACAGGGCATTTCACTCACTCCCAGCGAAATTACTGGGATGTGTGGACGCCTGCGCTGCTGTCTGATTTATGAATATGAGCAATATGTAGCCGCTCGTAAGGAACTGCCCAAGCGCAACAAGCGCGTTGTTACCCCGGATGGCGAAGGAAAAGTGCTAGATGTCTTCCCGCTGCGCAACGTCATCCTGGTCGAACTCGACCCCAAACCCAGTGACCGCCCACAAGACCGCCCAGAACGGCCTGTCTGGCGTGAATTTCACCGTGACGATGTCGAACCCTGGGACGAACTCGAGGCTCTGCGGCGCAAATCGGAAGCCCCGTGCGATAAACACGAAGGCGGTGGTTGTGATTGCGGCAAAAACGGACCGGCATCGCAACTCGAAAATCGGAAATCGAAATTCGGGAATCGTTAATCGGTATTCGTTATTCGATAATTCGAGTATTGATTATTGACTCTACTGCAAAAAGGCAATTAAACACAAAGGGCACAAAGTACACGAAGGATTCTTGAGAACCTAATTTGAAATCTTCAAATTTCTCGCAAGAAACATGACGAAATTTGCGCAATGTCTTAAAAACTTTGTGACCTTTGTGTCCTTCGTGTTTAGAAAAAGGTTTTTGCAGTGGAGTCATTATTGAGTATCCAGTATCGAATATGGAATCTCCAGGCATTTGGGACACCCCTCAACGCATCCTGGTCATCCTGGCTCACCCAGATGACCCGGAATTTTTTTGCGGCGCAACCCTGGCAAAATGGGCGCAGGCCGGCCATGACATCCATTATTTTCTGCTGACCTGCGGCGACAAGGGCCGCAACGACCATAACAAAGACATCCCTGGCGATGAACTTTGCTCCACGCGCCACCTCGAGCAGCGCGCAGCCGCCGATGTGCTTGGCGTCAAAACGGTCGAGTTTGATGACCAGGAAGATGGTTATCTCGTCCCAAGCCTTGAACTGCGCCGCAAGGTGGTGCGGGTCATCCGGCGCATCAAACCGACCGTGCTTGTGACCTGTGACCCCCAATTTCTATTCTCACCATTTGGTATTAACCACCCAGACCATCGCGCTGCCGGGCAGGTGGTGTTAGATGCCGTTTTTCCCGCCGCTGGGAACGAACTGTTCTTCCCAGAACTATCTGGCGAGGGCTTCCTGCCCCACATGCCCAGGGAAGTTTGGGTTTCATTAACCGGCCAGCCGACCGTAGCCCTCGACGTAACCGAATTTTGGGAAACGAAAATCCGCGCGCTCAAGGAACACAAATCTCAAATCGGCGACCCGGCCAAACTGGAGGAGCGTATTCGCAGCCGCCACACCGATGATTCAACTCTGGAAAATCCGCGCTACGAGGAAAAATTCCGGGTGATTAAGTATTGATAAGGATTCCCTTCCCATGATTGACTTTTTGACCGAAGCCCAAAAATTGTTCCCCTACACCCAGGCCATGCGCCGCGATTTTCACATGCACCCCGAACTCGGCCACCAGGAAGTGCGCACGGCGGGCATTGTAGCCAGGGAGCTGCAAGCATTGGGATTGGAAGTGACCACCGGCGTTGGCAAAACCGGCGTGGTGGCTATGATTGAAGGGACAAAGCCTGGCCCCACCGTGTTGCTGCGCGCCGATATGGACGCCTTGCCCATCCTCGAACAGACCGGGGCTGAATATGCCTCGCAGACCCCGGGCGTGATGCACGCCTGCGGCCATGACGCCCACACCGCCATCCTGCTGACAGTTGCCAAACTGCTCAATGGCATCCGCAGCGAACTGCCGGGTTCTGTCAAACTGGTCTTCCAGCCCGCCGAAGAAGGCATGGGCGGCGCAGAGGGCATGATTGCTGACGGCGTGCTGGAGCACCCCAAAGTGGATGTTACTCTCGGCCTGCACGTCTGGAATGAGCAGCCGGTCGGCTGGCTTGGGCTGGCGGCTGGCCCTGTGATGGCCGGCACCGAGATTTTCAAGGTGCGCATCGTCGGCAAGGGCGGTCACGGCGCGATTCCGAACCTGGCCGTCGACCCTATCCTGGCCGGGGCGCAGGTCGTCAGCGCGCTGCAAAGCATTGTTTCTCGCAACACGCCCCCGCTCAAGGGTGCGGTCGTTAGCGTGACCACCTTCCACGGTGGCGAGGCTTTCAACGTCATCCCGCCGCAGGTCGAGTTGACCGGCACGATCCGCACCTTCGACCTGGATGTGCGCGAGATGGTTTTGCGCCGTTTCGATGAAATCGTGCATGGCGTGGCGGGTGGCCTGGGCTGTGTCGCCGAAATCGAGCATACCCGCATGACCCCCGCACTTATAAACGATGCCCAAACAACCCAGGCGGCCCAAGACGTGGCGAAGCGCCTCCTGCCAGATAGCCAGATTGATTCGGTCGGACCGTTTACGATGGGCGGCGAAGATTTTGCTTTCATGATGGAAAGAGTGCCAGGTCTGTTCATGTTCGTCGGCTCGGCCAACCCCGAAAAAGGTCTGGATTACGGCCACCACCACCCAAAATTCGACATCGACGAAGCCTCGCTGCCCCGTGCGGCGGCTCTGATGGCAGCGACGGCGGTTGCGTTGCTGAATCGGTGATAGCCAGTCAACAGAATACAGTGGGGGAAGCCCGGTAGAATATTACAGGGCCGGTCACGTTTGGGTGGCCGGCCCTGTCTGTTGTCAGCAAAATCTCATTTCTTACACCCCTGAACAATTTGTCCATAGCGCACCGATACGCCGACCTCGTTGAAGGATTCAATTTCGTAGAGATATTCGGTTGCCAATGGAGGAAAATCGATGTACTCGGTTGCATCTGCTTTGACTTCGGTCAGTTGGATGCCGTTTCGATAGATGCGATAGCCGGTTTCGCCAATCACATCGGGCCAGCGCAGGGTGACTGAAATTCGTCCGGTGCATTGCAGTTGGACGACCGTTAGGCGGGAGGGGGCTTCGGGCAGCGGCGTAAACGGAACGACTGGTAGGAAGGTGAAGTCAATAGGGTCTTTGAGCGTAGCGACGTTAATCCAACAATTTCCGCTGGAAGTTTTGACCCACAGCCATGAGCTATCGCGGTTGCGGCCCTCTGCGATGGTCGAGCGGTTGGTGAAGAAATTTGTTATCTGGTTGTAGTTCGTAGAGGGACCCAGGCGGCAGTTGGCGTTGGCCTTAAAGACAATTGTCGGAAACGTAATTGGCGTTGGAGAAAGCGTTGGGGAAGGAGTCAGCGTTTCGGTTGGCATGAGCGTTGTGGTGGGCGAGATTGCCGTGATGGTCGCTGTGGCTGGTAGCGCGGTTTGTGTTGGAATCGGCGTGGTGGTAGGAGACGGCGATACCGATTCTGGTGTTGTGGAGGGCAGAGGTAAACCTGGCGTGGGAGGCAGCAAGCCCTGGGGCAGCGCGCAGGAGGCCAGAAGAACCGAGAAAGCCAGGTTTGCGATAAAAAATTTTCTTGCGTTCATAGAATCTCCAGTCATGATAATTGCCAGGTTCGTTCCAGCATCGGTAAGTATAAATGGTCTGGCAGGTTTTTTGCCTGCGCCAACGGTGGGAAATTTTCGTCATTCGCAATTCACTACAAAACCGCCGAGACGCATGTCCCGGCGGCGC
The DNA here is from genome assembly GCA_964422545.1 of uncultured Anaerolinea sp. GTDB lineage: Bacteria > Chloroflexota > Anaerolineae > Anaerolineales > Villigracilaceae > UBA5195. The sequence continues at coordinate 5,215 of CAYRBO010000055.1, forward strand.
AAACCATGATGAAAGGGCAGGTCAATTGGCCTTGCGTCCGCCCTTGAGCGAATCTTGGAGTTTTTGCAAGCCGTCAGTATCGCCTTTTGCGGCCAGCGCGGCTTGTTCCACCCACCCAGCCGGCTCCATATATTTGTACCCGGCCCCATCCAGCGTTTCGCGCAGTTTGCCCAGGTCTGCATCTGCCAGCTGCTGAAATGTGGTGATGCCAATGCTTTCGAGTAATTTGGCAACCTTTGGACCAATGCCTTCGAGAGTTGTCAGGTCATCGGGTTGATGCACAACCGGGTCTGGTTCAGCATGACCATGTTCCTCGTGTCCGTGCGCATCATGGATGGGTTCTTCTTCCTGTTTCAGCCAACCTTTTTGGCTGACCCACCACCCCAGGAAAACCATCAGGAAGAAAATCGCCAGCGCCACCCAAACCAGCCAGCCAATTCCACCCTCGCTTCCGCCTTCAGCAAATAACCCAATTGAATACATGCCTGCCTCCTTTTTGAAATAGTGGTAATATTTTATCCCAAGATAAGCATCCCGTGCTACTGATATGGTATATTCGCCGCCATGAGCGACCTGCCGCCTGTATCTAAAGCCTTGAGCGTGCTTGGCTTGCCTCATAGAGTCTTCTGGCACACCGGGCCAGTGACCTCCCTGGAGCAGGCCGCCAGGGAACGTGGGCAGGTTCCCGGCCAGGTGGTTCGCAGCCTGTTGTTTCGCCTGGGGCAAGGTAAGTTCGTAATGGTGCTGGCAGCCGGACCGCAACAAGTCTCCTGGTCAGCCCTGCGGGAATACCTGGGACAATCACGTCTGACTTTGGCGACCGAAGCGGAAGTCCTGGCTGTCACCAGCTACCGGATTGGAACGGTGTCTCCGCTGGGGTTGCCTGCGCCTTTGCGCATCTTGGCCGACGAAAATGTCTTCCAGCCTGAAGAAATCTCACTCGGTTCTGGTGAGCGCGACGTGGGAATCATCATGAAATCTGCCGACTTGCGCCGCGCCCTGGGTGAAGTTGAGATTGGCAGGTTCGTCACCTCCTGACGGTTTGCTTACAGGTTTTTGACTTTTTGAGTGTTTGCGCTACAATTTGACCTATGCAAGTGCCACAGGCGATTAATTTCGAGCAGTTGATGCAAAACCTTCCCGATTATTACGTCGAATTCGATCGGGATGTTATTCGACGCGCCTACGAGGTTGCCGCCGAAGCCCATGCCGGGCAAAAACGCCACTCAGGAGAGCCATACATCACCCACTGCGTTGCTGTTGCCAACATCCTATCCGAAATGCGGATGCCCTCCGATGTCGTCGCCGCCGGGCTGCTTCATGACACCGTGGAAGATACCAGCATTAGCCTGGAAGACCTGCGACTCAAATTTGGGGATGTGATTGCCAACCTGGTTGATGGCGTGACCAAACTCGACAGCCTGCCGCGCGTCTCGCGCAGTGACCATTTCGACAACCACGATGGAGAGACGGATGCGCCGCTCAGCCCCGAACAGGTTTCCAAGCGCAAGAAACAAATCACCATCGAAGCTTTACGCAAGACCTTTCTGGCGATGAACGATGATGTGCGCGTGGTGCTTATCAAACTGGCCGACCGCGTTCACAACATGCGCACCCTGGGTTTTGCCAAACCCGAAAAACAAAAACGGATTGCCCAGGAGACGCTCGATATCTACGCCCCGCTCGCCAACCGCCTGGGAATCTGGCAAATCAAATGGGAATTAGAAGATCTCTCGTTCCGTTACGTCAACCCTGAAAAATACAAGGAAATCGCCGAGCAAATCGCCGACCGGCGCAGCGTGCGCGAGGAGCAAATTGGCGAAATCATTGAGAATCTTTCACGGGTGTTGCAACAGGCTGGTATCAAGGCCGAAATCAGCGGGCGTCCCAAGCATATCTATTCAATTTATAAGAAAATGATTCAGAAGGGCAAATCCTTCGAAATGGTGCGCGATATTCGGGGCGTGCGTCTGCTGGTGGCCGATATTCCGGCCTGCTATTCGGCGCTGGGCATTATCCACAATCACTGGCGCCCCATCCCCGGCGAGTTCGATGATTACATTGCCGCGCCCAAGGACAATTTTTACCAATCCCTGCATACCGCTGTGATTTACGATGACGGCAAGCCGCTCGAAGTGCAAATCCGCACGGCTGAGATGCACCAGAACGCCGAATACGGCATTGCCGCGCACTGGCGATACAAAGAAGGGGCTTCCCGGCGTGATGCACGCTATGAGCAGCACATCCTGTGGCTGCGTTCGATGATGGAGTGGAAGCAGGATGTGAGCGACGCCCAGGAATTCGTCGATTCGATGAAAACCGACGTGTTCGAGGACCGCGTCTATGTGTTCACCCCCAAGGGCGACATCATCGACCTGCCGGCAGGCTCCACCCCGATTGATTTTGCCTACCACGTCCACACCGATGTGGGCCATCACTGCCGGGGGGCGAAGGTGGACGGCAAGTTGGTGACGCTCGACTATGTCTTGAAAACCGGCCAGCGAGTCGAAATCCTGACTTCCAAACAGGGCGGCCCAAGCCGCGATTGGCTCAACACCTCGCTGGGACTGGTCAAAACCCAGCGGGCGCGCTCCAAAATTCGGCTGTGGTTCAAGAAACAGGACCGCGAGCAGAACCTGGCCCAGGGACGCGCCATGCTCGAACGCGAATTCCGCCGTCTGGGGTTGGGCGAAATCAATCTTGAGACGCTTGCCCGCCAGCTGGAATATAAAAATCCTGAGGAAATGTTCGTCGGCCTGGGCTGCGGCGATTTGCCGATGGGCCGCATTGTCAACCTGATTTCAGAGCAGGAGACGACCGACGAACTGGTCGCCTCGGCCCCCAAAGCCGAACCGACCTCTACCGATGCTGTTTCGGTGGTTGGGTTGCGCGGCCTATTGACGGCGACAGCCAAATGCTGCAACCCCACGCCCGGCGACCCAATCATCGGTTACATTACGCGCGGGCGCGGCGCGACTATTCATCGACAGGATTGCCCAAACGTGCTGCGCGCCACCGTCAACGAAAAAGAACGCCTGGTGAAGGTCAGTTGGGGCAAGCCGACCAATACCTATCCCGTCCCAATCCGCGTGACGGCTTTCGACCGGCAGGGGTTGATGGGCGACATCTCAAATCTGCTCAACGGCGAGGGCGTTAATATTGTGGATGTCAAAGTGAAGGTAGACCATGCCCACGAAAAAGCCGACACTGCCGACATCCGCCTGGTGGTGGAGGTGCGCGACATTGCCCACCTCAGCCGGGTGTTGACCCGCATGGAAAACCTGGCGAACGTGCTGGACGCCCAGCGAATGCGCTCTAGTTAACAATCAACATCCCGAAGGTGTCGGGATGTTTGTTTATCGGTTTAACGCCCCAACACTTCCATTAACAGGTCGGGGCGGTCGGTGATGATGCCATCTACCTCCCAGGCAATATATTGCCGCATGAGTTCTGGCTCGTTAATCGTCCACGGCTCTACTTTCAGGTTACGGGCGTGCGCGGCGTGGACGAATTGGGGCGTCATGACGGTAATGCCGCTCGATGTTTCGGGGACTTGCAGGCTGTGATAGGCAGGAGAGACCAGACCACTCAGGAAAATTTTACTCAAAAGTACAAAGAGCGTGGTTTCCTGGCGGGCCGAAGAGGTGGCGACTTCGGGACATTCGGCGCGGAATTCGGCCATGCGTGTGTCGTGAAAGGAAGCCACTAGCACGCGGTTTTGCATTCCATATTGCCGTATCAGAGCGCAAAAGGGCGCGGCCATTGCGCGCTCAGTTTTTTTGATTTCGATGACCATGCGGTAGCCGGGAAAGGCCTGGAAGACTTCCTCGAGCGTGGGGATGGTGATGCCCTGACTACGATAGGGGAAGGTAACGCCGCCATCAGGTGACCAGTCGTATGCGGCATCGAGGGCTTTGATTTCGTCCAGGGTCATTTCTTCCACTGCGCCGCTGCCATTGGTGGTTCGGTCAACCGTTTCGTCATGAATGAGAACCAGTACGTTGTCTTTGGTGACATGCAGGTCCATTTCCAGCACATCTACCCCCAGCGCGGCGGCGTTTTGGAAGGCGAACAGCGTGTTGCCTGGCCACAGGCCATCGCCTCCCTGGTGGGCAATCACCATGATGGGGGGGCGGTTGTCGTAGTAAGGGTGGTCGGGGACCGGGCGGGCAAAAAATTTTGCAATCAGTAAGAGCAACAGAACCCCAGCAAGCAGCGCGCCAAACGCGCGCAAGAATTTATTTTTCATGGAACGCCTCGAGAAATGCGAGTATATTTGCACCCAGCGCAGCATTGTTATAGCCGCCTTCCATTACAACTAGAGTTGGAAGGTTCAGTTCGGCAATTCGCTGCCCAATGTGGCGGATGCCGTTGGTGCTGACGCGGATTTTACCAAGCGGGTCATTGCCGTAGATGTCCATCCCGGCGGAGACGACCAGGAAGTTTGGCGTGTAACCAATTATGAGATGGAGGGCTTGCTCAAGCGAAGCAAGGTAAGCCTGGTCATCAGCGCCAAAGGGGAGCGGGAAGTTGCGGTGATAGCCGAGGCCCTCGCCCGCGCCGGTTTCGTCGGGGTAGCCGTTGTAGTAGGGGTATTCATAGTTTGGGTCGGCGTGGATGGAAATCGTTAAAACATCGGCACGATTGTAAAAAATATCTTGCGTGCCGTTCCCGGCGTGATAGTCAATGTCGAGGATGGCAACCTTTCCGAATTGGGTCAGCCAATGCGTGGCGACTGCGGCGTTGTTGAGGTAGCAGTATCCGCCGCAGTTGGCGCGCCCGGCGTGGTGGCCGGGGGGGCGGCAGAGGGCGAATGCAGAATGATGAATGTTGAATGATGAATCTTGAGCGATGAATTTCGCCCCACTCAAAGCGCAATTCACTGAAGCCAGGGCGGCATGGTAGGTTCCGGCGGTGATGGGGGCCGATAAATCCATCATGTAGTATCCGGCCCGGCCTAAAATGCTTTTGGGGATGTGGCTGCGCCCTTTGGCGGGCGGGAAGGTGGCCGGCAGCAGGGCGCTGCGCTCATAGTCGGCATCGAGCGGGGTGGACATCCATTCATCGTAGGCAGTTCGCAGGAACGCGAGATAGCCTTCGTCGTGGACGGCCAGGAGCGGGTCGAGGCCGAAATCTTCGGGGGGCAGGATGTCGAAGCGGCCATCGGCGCGCAGGGCTTCCAGAATCCGCTCCATGCGCTGGGGCACCTCGAAGTTGGCGACTTTTTCGCCGCCGTCGAAAATCTCGAAGGGCGGGTGATGCCGGAGGTGAGTTTCAGAGTAGTAAACGTTCATTGGATAGAAGGCAGGCTGCGGGGCGTTAGTTTCGTGAAACATACGAAGCACGCACCACGTTTGGGGCGCAGTGCGTGTTCGGGCGTCGAAAATCCTATTTCGCTTTCCCAATAAATTCAGCCAGGTCTTGTTTCATTTGTTCCAGGGCAGGCAGGTGGATGTACATCATGTGACCGGCTTCGTAGTAGGCCATGCTGAGATTGCCGCGCAGCGACTCGTCGATGCCGAGATGGTTGAAGACGTATTCGGTGGCAAAGTAGGGCGTGGCGAGGTCGTAGTAGCCGTTGGCGACAAAAACCTTCAGGTGCGGGTTGATGGTCATGGCTTTGCGCAGGGTCTCGGCGACAAAGACGTGCTGGTTCTCGTGTTCGGCGTATGACCAGGGCCAGACCTGGAAGTTGAGAATTTCGTAGGGGGCGTCTTTCTCAAATTTGAGTTCGCGGCGGATGTAGTCGTAGAAGGCGGCGGTGTAGGGGCCGAGGATGTTGGTGTAGGAGGGGTCGTTTTCGGCGCCTTCGCCGAGTGTGTCGCGGTCAATGCCGAGGAAGCGGCTATCTAGACGGCCTACAGTGCGCCCGCGCGAGCGGAGCAGTTCTTTGAAGAAGCGGAAATCTGGCACGCGCAGGTTGGAGCGCTCGAGGTAATCAATGGAAAGGCCGGTGTAGCGGGCCAGTTTTTCCAGCACGGCGCTGCGCTCGCGTTTGGAAAGGGAATCGCCTTTCATGAGGGCTGGAGCGTATTCTTCGATGGCGAAGCGCTCTACTTCTGCGAGCAGGCTTTGCAACGGGCGGCGGATGCGCAGGGCGCGGTGATACCAGGCGGTGGCGGCGTAGGAGGGGAGGAAGAGGACGTAGGGCAGTTCATTGCCGGGGGTGAAGTCAATGGTGCCAAAATTCAGCACGGTGGAGATGAGCATGATGCCGTTGAGATACAACCCGTGCCGCTCTTGCAGGTAGCCCGAAAGGCCGCTGGCGCGGGTAGTGCCGTAGCTTTCACCAATCAGGAATTTGGGCGAGAGCCAGCGGTTGTAGCGGGTGGTGTACAGGCGGATGAAGTCGCCAACGCTTTCGATGTCTTTTTTGAAGCCGTGAAACTGTTTGGCTTTTTCACCATCCGCCGGGCGGCTGTAGCCGGTGCTAATGGGGTCAATGAAGACCAGGTCGGTTTGGTCGAGCAGGGAGAATTCGTTGTCGGTCAGTTGGAAGGGCGGCTTGGGCAGGCCGCCTTCGTAGGTCATTACCACCCGGCGCGGACCAAGCACGCCCAAGTGCAGCCAGACCGAGGAAGAGCCGGGGCCGCCGTTGAAGGAGAAGGTGAGCGGGCGCTCGGCGGGATTTTCCACGCCGTCTTTGGTGTAAGCGACAAAGAAAAACTGCGCCTTGGGCTTTTCGCCTTCGTATTCCTTTTCGCGGTCAGTTTCTTCTTTGAGAACAATCGTCCCGGTGGTGACGGTGTAGGAGATTTCCTGCCCGCCGATGGTAATTTGGTGTTGGGTGACGACGAGATGGTCTTTAAGTTCGGGTTTTTCTTTCTTTTCGTCTTTGGGTTCGGCGGGTTTGGGTTCTTCGGGCATGGGAACTCCTTATTTACTTTTTGATTTTGGAATGCGCCGGGTGGTGGGTTCGACGACGGCCATTGGCAGGGTGAAGAAGAACAGGCTGCCCTTGCCGGGTTCGCTTTCTACGCCGTATTCGCCGCCCAGTTTGTCGAGGATGCGCGCCACAATCGAGAGTCCCAGGCCGTGACCTTCGGCGCGCATTTGGTCGAGGCGGGTAAACTGCGTGAAGAGTTGTGCCTGGTCGGCGAAGGCAATCCCTTTGCCGTTGTCGCGTACCCAAAAGCGGGCCATGCTGCGCCCGGAGGGGGATTTTTTATAATCGGCATCGAAACCCAACTCCACGCGCGGCGGCGTTCCGCCATATTTAACGGCATTGCTGATGTAATTAATCCAAATTTCCTCGACCCAGGCGGCATAGCCGATGACGCGCGGCCAGGCCGAGGCCTCTGGCACGATGAGTTCTGCTTTCGCATCGTTCAAAACTCCCCACAAACGCTGCCTGGCCTGGTTGACAATGCTGGACATCTGAATGGGGCCAATCCGCACGTTGGCTTGGCGCACCGCCGAGAGCAGCATCAACTCTTGCAGGATGTTGTTCATTTTCAGGCTGGTTTTGACGATGGCTTGTAAGGCCTCTTGCTGTTGTTCACGGGGCAGCTGCACTTTTTGGTCGGCCAGCATGGTGGCAAAACCGGTGATGGTTGTCAGCGGGGTTTTCAGGTCGTGCGCAACGGTTGCGGCAAATGAGTTCAGGTCGCGGATGAGTTGTTCCTTTTCTGAGCCGTTTTGCCCGGCAGCCTGTTTCTTCAGGTACTCGTTTTGGGCTTCCTTGCGGACGAGTTCGATGTTCAGGTCTTCTACCCGCAAAAACAGGTCGAGCGCGAAGTATGCCAGGGGCGCTACCAGCAGAATGGGAATCAGGATGGCGGCAAAATAGGCCAGCGGCTGAATTCCCTGCCCGCCAAGCAGTTGCACCACTGTGGTGATGAGGACGGACAGGCCGATACCTGCTATCGTTAAGATGGCCGTGCTTGCCTCCAGGCCGAATTTGTGCAGCCACTTGCTCCAGTTCATTGTTGTCCTCTTCAAAAATGAGTATATGGCAGGCTTCAGCCTGTGTTTTTGTGGGGGATTATTCATCCCATTCGCAAATAAAGGGCAATTCCAACGCCTGGACATCGTTCCACAGCAAGGGCGTTTCAGAAAAAACCAGGAAGTGTTCGGAGCGGCAGTTGGGTTCGCCGCAGTTGTTGGGTTCGCCCTCGGCCCAGTTGGAGTAGGTGAATGGTTCGCCCGTCACCCAGACCCAAACGCCCTCTTCTTTCTCGTCGCTGGCCCCCAGCCAGGTGGAGGACGAGATGGCGTAAACGAAACGATTCTCTGCCTCGTCGCCGATGGTGACGAGGTGGGCGCCCATCCCCCGGCAGTATTCGTGGGATGTGTGCCAGCTGCGTTCCTGGTTCACGAGCAAGTACCAGTGTCCGTTGGCCGGATTTTGCGCGCCCCGAAAGAGCGTTGCGGTGGGGA
>CAYRBO010000056.1:0-13442 GCA_964422545.1 uncultured Anaerolinea sp.
CAAGGGCGGTTTTGCTCAAGGGCTCAACCGCCCTCATTTTTGTCTAAACACGAATAAAAATGGTAAACACAAATCTTGTGCACGGCCACTTGCGCCTGCGCGCAGTGCATGGGACACACAGAATTCGCGGAATCTCGCGGAAAGTGCCTTGCCAAAACGGCTTTTCCGTGTTTCCCCGTGTGTTCCGCGTTTTCCGTGTCCTAATGTTTTCCATCCTATTCTTGTTCTTGACCATGCAGATTTTCGCCTTAATTCGGGTGATATAATTGAATCCTATTCCCCATTCCCAAGGAGACTCCCGTGAGCGATGCTCGAATCGACCGTTTTGCGCGTATTCTAGTAGATTATTCCACCCGGCTTGGCCCCGGTGACCGGGTTCTCATCGAAGGAACCACTGCCGCTGAGCCGCTGGTACGCGCCTTGTACAGCCGCGCTCTCGAAGTGGGCGCGCATCCGCACATTTTGCTGGAATTCCCCGACCAGCAGGAAATCTTCTTCCAAAAAGCCAAAGAAGGCCAACTAGACTATCCTCCCACCTTCCAAAAGCTGGCTTACGAGACGTTTGAATCGCGCATCCGCATTCACTCTTCCACCAATCCACGCGCCCTTTCAGGAATCGCCCCCGATGCGCTGGGACGCCGCCAGAAAGCTCTCGCCCCAATTCTCCAGACCCAAATGCAGCGCGGCGCGACCGGCGAACTGCGCTGGCTGACCACGCTCTTCCCCACCGAAGGCTACGCTGTAGAGGCCGGCATGGGCTGGAACGCCTACCAAGATTTCGTCTTCCGCGCCTGCCACGCCGACGAAGCCGACCCGGTCGCGTACTGGAAGAACGTGGAAGCCGAACAAGCCAAAATGATTGAACGGCTGAAAGGCCACAACCTGGTCACCTTGCGCGGCCCCAACGTCGATTTGAACCTGTCCATCAAAAACCGCACCTTCATGAACTCCTGCGGCACCCACAACATGCCAGACGGCGAAATCTACACCGGCCCAATTGAAGATTCGGTCAACGGCTGGGTCAAATTCACCTATCCGGCTATTTACAACGGAGTGGCGGTCGAAGGCATCGAGTTGATATTTTCGGACGGGCGCGTGGATAAGGCCAAAGCTGAGAAAAACCAAAGTTACCTGCTGGAAATGCTCGCTTCTGACTCGGGTTCGCGTTACCTGGGCGAATTTGCCATTGGGACGAATTTCGAAATCGACCGCTTCACCGGCAACATCCTGTTCGATGAAAAAATCGGCGGCACCTTCCACATGGCGCTCGGCGCGGGCTACCCTGAGACTGGCTCCAAGAACAAGAGCGTCATCCACTGGGACATGATTTGCGACATGCGCACCGATGCAGAAATTGCGGTCGATGGCGAGGTTATTTATCGCAACGGGCAGTTTGTTTAAGGTGACAGTCACTTGGAAAGAACTGGTTTAACATTGAAGGTTGAAGGTTCCTTGCGGGCCTTCAACCTTTTTATTTTGGTCATTGGAGCGGCACGCCATGAGCGCGAATTAATAAAACCCCACCGAAACATCCACCTTCGCCGCATATTCCGCAATTCCCCCCGCCAGGCTGAATACATTATTCCAGCCATTCTCGCGCATCCAGGCCGTTACGTTCGCCGAGCGAATGCCATGATGACACATCACTACAATTTCAGTATTGGGGTCTCGCAGTGATTCAGGAAACGCATCCTTCAGCTGGCGTGCCAGAACGCTCATCGGCAACGCCAAAACGCGCTCATCGCGGATAGCCGCCAATCGAATTTCCCACTCTTCGCGCACATCGAGCAGGGTAAAGGGTTCACCCTGCTCGAGCTTTTTTGCTAAATCTTTTACGCTGATTTCAGGAACCAATCGAAACTCCAATCAACAATCGTCAATTTCCACTCACGCATCGCTCGTCACGCGCTACTTCTGCTTCGGCTTCACCGTAAACGTCTCATTCGAGGCAAACAACTTCCCAAGCGGCTCGGCCTCCAGCGCCATCACCTTGCTGTTGGCAAAATACTCGAACGCGAATTCGGTCGCATCCCCCGCCTTTTTGCCAGGGACGGGCATCAGCCGGGCGGTCAGCGGCTTGCGCAGCCGCAGTGAAAGCGCGGCAATATCCAACAGCAGCGCGGAGATTTGCTCCACTGTCACATCACCAGGCAGCGGGATCGTATCCAGCCCGGTACCGCAAACCGCCGAATACATCAGCAGATCTTTGACTGTCAGCGTGCCGCCCGCCGCGCGCCCAGCCAGGATGGAATCTTCCAAAACGGGCATCATCAACCCGCAGAACCCGGCGCGATGGAAGTCGGCCTGGTCAAGGGCATCGGTCAAAATCGAGGCTGCCGCCAGCGAACCGTGCAGGCCAATTTTGGGCGCGCCCAATTTCTCGAACGCTGCCCCCAGCGAGAGCGACTCGCCCGGGTAAGGCGCATACGAAAAATCAATCCCGCCAAAACGGGCGTTGAAGCGAAACTTGAGCGGCTCGGCGGCATAGGCCAGTTTGCGGCCATGATTCTCAATCTCCCTAATCAACGCCTGGCGGCCTTCCTCCACCGAGCGGGCATTCTCGAAGGCCTTCACCGCCAGGTCGGCAGCCTCCATCGCCAGCGCAAAGGTCGGCGTTTCGGTATCGTAATAAGCCGCTGGAAAGAACGGCCCACCCGGCGGCACATTCGCCAGCGCCGCAAAACGCAAGTTTCCAAACCCATCGGGCGAAAGGGTGGCATTGCGCGCAATCACCTCGGCGCACGAGCGCACCGCCGGCAAATAAACGCCATGCTCGGCATCGGCCATCAGGCCAGAGAAAAAGATATTCTTCGATGCCCCAATTGCATCGGGAATCATCTCGTAACTCTCCGGCACATCCGGCAAGGCCGGGCCAAGCGAAGCATAATCAATCCCATTTTCGGCAATCGCCTTGCTCAAACGCTGGGCAAAGCGCGTCGTCAGACCAATCGAATCGGCCCCCAGCAGGCGTGTAAACGGCACGCTGGCAATCCGCGTGGTCTGAATTTCATACCCGGCCTCTTCAAAAGCCTTCCTGGCCGTCGAAAGGAAAATCCCCGCCGCCTGAATGCGGTCTTCCTTCATCGGCCAGCCAACATTCAAAAAATAAGTAATTGAGCGAATTTTCATACGGCCTCGTTTCTTTGCCGGACGACCTCAAACATTAGCACCGCCCCGGCAACGCCTGCATTGAGTGACTCTATTTTACCCGGCATTGGGATATTCACCAAAACATTCGCCAAGTCACGCGCCGGCTGGCTGGCCCCTTCGGCCTCGCCGCCTACAATTAAGGCAGTTTTAGATTTAAAATCGGCGCCCCAACATGGGGTCTGACCCTGCGCATCGGCCAGGAAAACAGTAAATCCCCTTAAAAGGGCCCGGATTTCTCCCCACTGCAAATTTGCTACCGTTAAACCGAAATGCGCCCCCATCCCGGCGCGCACGACCTTCGGCGCCCAGGGGTCGGTCGTTTCGGGCGGAATCAACACCGCATCCGCGCCCGCCGCCGCCGCCGTCCGAATCAGCGTCCCCAGGTTGCCTGGGTCACGAATTTGGTCAGGAATCAGAACAAAGGTCAGCGAATCGGGATTCTGAATCCGAAAGTCGGGCAGTTTCAACACTGCAATCAGCCCTTGCGATGTTTCCGTCTCGCTGGCCGAGCGAAAGACATCGGGCTGCGCTTCTTCAACATCTACGCCCTCGGCGCGCAACTGCTCAACCAGTTTTTTAGCCCGATTCGAAACTTCTGCGCTAAATAAAACATACTCGAACGGCCAATTCGCCGCGCGGGCCTCCTCGATGAGCCGCGCGCCCTCTGCCAGGAAAGCACCCGCCTCGCGCCGCTCTTTGGGCCGCCCGGCCAGCGCGCGAATCTGTTTGAGTTTGGGGTTGTGGGGAGAAGTAATCATATTTTTGTGGCGCAGGATGTTATCCTGCGCGGTCATCCCAAATTTTCAAAAACGCCTCCACCGTTGGCGCATCGAACAGGGTCAGGCGAGCCAGTTTCAGCGTAGAATCTTCGTTTTCAGCAAAAAACTTCTCAATTTCGGCAACAATGATTCCCGCCGCCCGTTCCTTCGGGAAGCCAAAAATCCCGGTCGAAATAGCCGGCAGAGCAATTGAAGCCAGTTTCAGTTCCGCCGCGCATTGCAGCGCTCCGCGCACCGCCGCGGCCAGTTTGCGCTGCTCATCGCCCGCGCCCCACACCGGGCCAACGGCATGGATGACATATTTGCATAGCATCAGGCCGCCGCTGGTATAAGCCGGTTTTTCGTGCGTCACCGGGCCATATCGCTTGACCCATTCGTCGCTCTCGCGCTGAATAGCTTCGCCGCCGCGCCGTGAGATGGCCCACGCCACCCCGCCGCCGTGCTGCAAATGAGCATTGGCCGCGTTGACAATCGCATCGAGCGGCTCCAGGGTAATATCACCCCGCGCAACTTGCAGCCTTTGCCCACCAGAGAAGGTTTTTTCACGAAGGATTTCGCTCATGCGGTTATTGTAATCCAGTTATACGGTTATCCAGTTCCCTTGTTTCCTTGCATCCTTATTTCTCCCTGCTTCCTTGTTTCCCTGTCCCCCTCCATCCCAATCCCCAAATTTCCTCCACAATTACCATTTACCAATTCCCACTTCCCCGCTATATTATCCTCACCTGAAACTGAAGGAGTCTCTCCCATGCCCGCGCCTAAACGTGCAATTTATCTTTTATCTCCCAAACAATACAGCCCCGAAACCATCGCCGTTGCCTTTGCCAAGACCAGCCGCTCGCCCGAATCGTTCCGCGAGATTGCCGCCGAGCTGAGCGATGAACAAAGCGCCCAATTTCACGAAAAATGGGTGGTCGGCTATGGGCACGCCTCGGTCGCCGAACATGCCGTGCTGCATCTTGCCATAGAAAACGCCTCGCGCCTGGCAATGGAGGCCATCGAATCGAACCGGCTGGCCTCTTACACCGAAAAATCAACCCGCTACCAGAAATGGGACTTCGACAACTTCCACACCCCCGCCGAACTGGAGGGACACCCCCTGCGCGAGGAATACGTTTCCGTTTGCCGCATGTTGTTCGAGACCTATCAGGCCTCGCTCCAGCCGGTTCGCAGCCTGGTTCAAAAACAGTCCCCGCGCCGTGAGAATGAATCTGAAGAAGCCTGGGACCGCCGCATCCGTTCGCAATATGTCGATTCGTGCCGCTTCTTGCTGCCGGCCGCCTCGCTGGCAAACGTCGGCATGACCGCCAATGGCCGCGTGCTAGAAAACGCCATTCGCAAATGGCGCTCGCACGGCCTGGCCGAAGTGCGCGAAATTGGCGAGACGGTCAAAGCGGTGGCGCAGGACGAAATCCCAACCCTGGTCAAGTATGCCGAGCCGGTGGAGTATCTCATAGAAACGGGGAAGGAGTTGGAAAAAATCAGTACACAGGGAAACAGGGAGAAAAGTACGCACGGAGACAGGGAAGCAGGAAAACCGAAAAATCGGCAAACCGCAACACCGGATGACTTTTGCGTCTTGGTAGACTACGACCCGGCTGGGGAGCAGAAAGTTCTGGCCGCGGCGCTGTACCGCTTTGGGAATATGAGTTACAGCCAGGCGCTCGAAACCGTAAACTCCACCGACCCCGAAACCCTGGCCGAAACCCTGCTCTCGCGGCTGGGGCGTTTCGATACCCCTCTGCGAGAACTGGAACACACCACCTACACCTTCGACCTTATCATGGACCAGGGCGCCTATGCCGAATTTAAGCGTCACCGCATGATGACCCAGACCCCGCAAATCCAGACTGCCGCGCTCGGTTATGCCACCCCGCGCCGCATCGTCGAGGCCGGGTTTGGCGAGCAATACCGCCGCGCAATGGACACCGCCTGGGCATTTTGGGAAAAACTAAACGACTTTCATCCCCTTGCAGCGCAATACATCGTCCCGAATGGCTTTTACCGCCGCGTGCTGGCGACCTTCAACCTGCGCGAAGCCTACGCCTTCTGCCAGTTGCGGGCCGCCTCCAACGCGCATTTTTCCATCCGCAAAATCGCCCAGCGAGTGGCCGAAGAGATTCAGCGCGTGCATCCACTTCTCTCGAAATACATGAAACTGCCCACCGAACCCTGGCAAGACATTCAGAAAGGATTTTTTGCGTAATGGACGCCCAGAAAACCGCCCTGGCCGATGGCCTGCTGGCCGCCGGATGTATCAAATTCGGGGAATTTACCCTCAAATCGGGCTTGCAATCGCCCATTTACATTGACCTGAGACAGGTCATCTCACACCCCCAACTGCTGGCTCAAATTGGGCAGGCCTACCTGCCCATCATTCGTCCGCTGCGCTTCGACCGGCTGGCCGGGCTGCCCTACGCCGCCATCCCGATTGCGACCGCCGTTTCGCTGGCCGGGAACTACCCGATGCTTTACCCGCGCAAGGAAGCCAAAACCTACGGCACGAAAGCCGAAATCGAAGGAGAATACCACCCCGGAGAAACGGCGCTCATCATCGACGACCTGGCCACCACCGGTGGGAGCAAGTTCGAGGCCATCGAAAAACTGAGCGCCGCCGGGCTGCTCGTGCAGGATGTGGTCGTGCTGGTTGACCGACAATCGGGCGCAAAAGAAGCCCTGGAACAGGCCGGGTTGCGCCTGCACGCCGTCCTGACCATCGGCGAACTGCTGGATGACTGGGAATCGACCGGCAAAGTGCCTGCTGAAAAAGTTGCCGCCACGCGGGAGTTTTTAAGCAGGGCGTAGAGACAGCAAAAATGCAGATACTCTAGTTAAGCAAAACGAGCGGGGAAATCCCGCTCGTTGTTGATTCAGATTCGGCGCGGCCTTCAAAAATCGTCAGCCGTTATGCGCTGCTTGTGGGTTTGCGTTTCAGCGCCCAGCCGCCCAACAGCACGGCCAGCAGCGCCCCCAAATTATCATAAATCAGCACATCCTGAATTGAAGAAT
Source organism: uncultured Anaerolinea sp. (assembly GCA_964422545.1). GTDB lineage: Bacteria > Chloroflexota > Anaerolineae > Anaerolineales > Villigracilaceae > UBA5195. The sequence goes on from CAYRBO010000056.1 coordinate 6,939, forward strand.
GCCTCCCAGGCGTAAAGAATTGATGGAATTCGTCGCTGGCGGCATACAAAACTGCCAGCAGCCAGGCCAGCCATCCCTTATTCGGGTCGAATTCCAACCAGTACCAGTACGATAGCGCCAACAGGGCATAGCCAGTCATGTGTCCACCTTTTTTGACCAGCGTATCCCACAATCCGTAATTGGGCAGGTCGGAGGATGACGTGGAGGAAAAGAGGAAGATGACCGCCATCACGACAGCGGCGGGCAGCCAACGGGGGAGTTTTTTCATAAAAACCTGAATAAGTTGCGCATCGCATCTCTAGTTACGCCACGGTTCAACTGCGGCACGACCACCTTATCCCAAATCCTTCGAATGATAAACCGGCTTTTCTGCCACCGCCAGTTGCTCTTCCTCGTCACTGGCGTTATGCACCAATTGCAAATCGTGGATTTCGCGGTACAGGCCGCCCTGAGCCAGCAGTTCATCATGCGTACCCACCTGGATAATACGGCCCTTATCCATTACCACAATTTGGTCGGCGCGGCGCACGGTACTTAAGCGGTGGGCAATCACGAAGGTTGTGCGGCCTTCCATCAGCCGGTCGAGCGCGCGCTGGATGAGCTGCTCGGTCTGGGTATCCACGCTGGAGAGCGAATCATCCAAAATCAGGATGCGCGGGTTCATGAGCAGGGCGCGCGCAATTGCCACGCGCTGGCGCTGTCCGCCCGAAAGCGTCACGCCGCGCTCGCCTACAATCGTCTCGTAGCCTTTCTCGAAGCCCAAAATAAACTCGTGCGCCTGGGCGGCCTGGGCGGCGGCGAAAATCTCCTCGTCGCTGGCTTCGGGGCGGCCATAGGCGATGTTGGCGCGGATGGTATCGGAAAAGAGGAGCGAGGTTTGCAGCACAATCCCAATCTGGCTGCGCAGGCTGGTCAGGTCGACTTCGCGCACATCAACCCCATCCACCAACACCGCTCCTGCGGTGACATCGTAAAAGCGCGGAATCAGGTTGACGAGCGAGGTCTTGCCGCTGCCGGTCGGGCCAATCAGGGCGATTAACTGATTCGGCGCCACCCGCAGATTGATATCGGCCAGAGAATCTTTTTTCTCGGCAAGATATTTGAGCGAGACATTTCGAAACTCGACCTCGCCCCGCAACTGAGGCAGGCTCACCGCTCCGGGCAGAGAAACAATCTCTTGGGGAGTATCTAGCACCTCGAAGACACGCTGCGCCCCGGCGGAGGCTTCCCCAGCGGCGTTGACCAGCCAGGTGAGTTGCTGGGCAGGCGTGGCAAGCATCAGCACATAGGCGTTGAAGGCCACCAGCTCGCCGACCGTCATCGTCCCATTCAAGACCATTTGCCCGCCGAACCACAAAATCAGGATAGTGCAAAGCGTGACGAAGAAATCGGTGGTTGGCATGACCCTCGACCAGGTATTGATGACTCGCACGCGGGCGTTGTAATAGGCACGGTTGGTCTCGTCGAAACGTTTCATCTCGTAGTCCTCGCGCGCAAAGGCTCGTATCACCTGCACCCCACTAACGTTTTCCTGTAAACGAGAGGACAAATCACCCAGTACAGTATCCACTTTGAAAAACAAGGCCGTAATGCGGTTGCCGAAGTCGAAGGTCATCCAGACTAGTGGGAAAATCGGCAGGATGGCAATCAGGGTCAATTTCCAATTGGCAGTCAGCATGACCCACATGGCGCCGAACAGGAGCAAGACCAGCTGAGAGAGTTCGACAATGGAACTGCCGATAAACTGCTGCACCGAGCGAACATCCTCGATGCAGCGCGAGATGAGTTGGCCGGTTTGGGCGTGGTCGTGGTAGGAGAACGACAGGTTTTGAATGTGATTGTATAGGCGGTTGCGGATGTCGTAACCGATGTGACCGCTTATCCATTCGGAGATAAATCGTTGGAAACCGTTCATGGCGGCGGTCAGCAATCCCAGCCCGAGCAGGAGCAGCGCCGAGCGGGCCAGGAAACTACTGTCGGAGCGAATCAGACCCTCATCAATCACATCGCGGATGATGGCGGGGATGTACAGGCTGAGGGCGGTTAGCGCCGTCAGATTGAGCATGCTCACGACGATTTGGGGCAGATAAGGCCTGACGGCGAAACGCAGACGGAGGAGGGGATTGTTCCTCATGGGTTGGAGCTGTCGAAGGCTTTCTGAAGGATAGGCAGGGCCTCGCGCAAAGTTGCCAATTCGTCGGGGAGCAGGGATTGGAATTTGTCCCGCAGCCAGGATTCGGCCTGGGAATAGACCGCATCCAGCAAACGCTGTCCTTCGGGGGTCAGGATAAGGTGGATGTGGCGGCGGTCTCGTTCATCCGGCAGGCGCACGACCAGCCCCTTGTTGACCAGCGCATCGACCGCCTTGCTGACTGCCGGGCGGCTGGCGCGGTTGGCCTCGGCCAGCGCGCTGACGGTATCGATGCCTTTACGGATGCGCCGCAGCACCTGGAACTGACCGACGGTCATCGAAAATTGTTCGACCGCCACCCTGCGGATGGTGTTGCGTGTCTCGCGCCAGGCTGGCGAGATGCTCTCCCAGAATTTTTCGATGACTTCATCGACTGTAGCTTGGTTTGGCATGTGACCTGCTTCTGTTATTTGGAGATGCCATACGCCTGGTCTTGATACGCTTTGTTGCTTGCCTGGTGTCTTTTCTTCAAATACGGGCAATGGTTAACTAAAATAATAGTTGAACAAAGAAACTAATTGTATCCATCTAGGCAGGAATTGGCAAGATGAAAGTGATTTTCGTCAATTGTTGATGCGGCAAATCCATCCTATAATTTAGAGAAAACAAGATATGATGTTGTCCTACTTGCCGGGAGAAGGTATTGACTTTGAAAATAGTTTGGTCGGGTGGCAAAAAGTCGTGAAAGGAGGTCGCGATGAAAGAGAACTTATTTTCAAAGCTTGCATACTTATCATCCTCTTTATTGATTTTGTCAGGGATTTTGGGATGTGGGTTGGTTTCAAACCTAATAGCAACGCCAACACCTACGGTAACACTCACGCCAACGCCAACCATAACGTTAACTACAACGCCAACTCCGACGCTAACGTCAACCCCGACGCTAACGCCAACCACAACACCAACGCCGAATCCGTTTTCTGAAACCAATCTCAAAAAAATTATTCTGCAAGAAGATGACGTACTTAAGTTTGCTACAGATATTGGTTTCAAAACGCGTATAGAAGCGATAAGGATTAATCCAAGTATGGCTTCATGGGAATTTTCTAACCTCACTGCGATTCCAAACCATGTTGCCGCACGACAGAGCGCTTTTGACTTTAATTATGTCCCCGATTCTCCAAACAATCCAATATATAAAGGAGAAATTCAAAATACTATTGTTGTTTTCAAAACATCCCAAGATGCGCACCGCTTTTTTATTGAGGATACAAATGATATTAATCGAAACCTGATAAAAAATGCGGGGAAAATACCGTATATTGGCGATGAAACGATTGCCCTTCGCGGTTGGAAAAATGGATACTGGCCTGTTGGTGTTGTGATTTGGAGATATGAAAATGTTTATGTGTTTCTTTATGTAGTTTCGATATCAGATTACACCCAGATTGCTTTGTTTGATTTAGCCAGAAGTATTCAAGCAAGAATAGGACAGGCACTTGGAGAAAAATAAACTAATAGGACTTACGCAAATGGCAGTGTTGAACAGGATATACAGGATGAAACAGGATGTTTTTAAGCAATTTCAAGGGTTTTTATCCTGTCAATCTTGTCCATCATGTTTGTTTTGCGTAAGCCCTAACTAAATCATGGGATGATTTTGGGATTGTTGGCAGAAAGTAAACAAGAAGCCTGATGTAGTAGATTCTACAAATCTATCCTATCCTCAAGTACATACTCTCAAAATTGTTTAGTTATTAGGGGCGCCCGCATTCACCCAGTCGGTCAATAATTGTATCTCTGCCGGGGTGAGTTTGGGGCCGCGCTTCGGCATTTTGCCTTCTGCGGCCAGAGTCACAAACGAGCTGTTGGCTGCATCGCCGGGGGTGACAACGCTGCCGTTTTGCGAACCGGCCATGAGAGATTCATAGGTTTTCATATCTAGGCCTTCAGATGTGCGCTGGCCTCCGTGACAATTGATGCATCGGCTTTGAAGAACCGGCAAGATGTCTTTCGAGAAACTGACTTCGCCTGAGGCGCTGACAACTGTCTCGGTGGTGGAAGTCGGTTCCGGCGCTGTGGTCGCTATCTCTTCCTGGGCCGAGGTTGGCTCAGCGGGCAATTCGGTGGCCGGGGCAGTGGTTGCGGCGAGGGCAGGAGCCTCGCTTGTTGCGGGGGCGCTGCCTCCACAGGCAGCCAGCACGAACAGGGCTGCCAGCGCTACGCCCGCGAATAGTTTATTTGTTACGCGTACCATTCATCTCTCCTTTGGATGGATTAAAAACCGTACAAAATCACGCCGCCCAAGAATCCCAGGACAGCGGAAATCGCAAAACTGACAAAAAAACCGGCCACATATAAAATTCGCCCGCGCGAATAGAAGACATTCGGCTTGCGCCAGCGAATAGCCGCCAGGAGGGTGGTAATGATGAGCAGGATGATTGCAAGGGTGATTTTCGCGCCTGCATTGGGGGCTGCCCCGTCATAAATATCGATGTTATCGCGCATGCCGGTTATCCCGGCAACAAGGGTGCTGACGGCGGCCAGCGCGATGTTGGCAAAGGCCGCCTGCTCAAGCATCTCGCTGCGCCAGAAAAGCGCCACCAGCACGAAGAACAAGGCTGCGCCAGTCAATGCAATTGGAAAATGCACGACCATCGTATGCAGCGGATGAACCTCGAACAGGTTATACAAAATGCGATTGATGAGCTCCATGAAGTTTGCACCTCCTGCGCAAAATATTATAAATTATATGGTATTTATCTTAAAATAAAATGACAAATCCATCAGGAAACAAAAATCGGGCGCAATATGCGCCCGGTTTTGCCTGGGGAATTCGTTAGCGTTCTGCTCATCTGCGGAATGGCGTCGGGGATAGGGTTGGCGTCGGCGTGGGGGCAGATGGTGGTTTACTGGCGCGAACAATCCGCGGCGCAACCCACAGCGCGCGGTCTCCGGTTGCCGCGCCGAAGGCCTGTACCTGCAACACAAACTTGACCTCCTGGCCACCGAATGGACTCAGATCTACGCTGGCCTGGTAATACTTGCCATCGTACACTTCGCCAATCCGCCAGAAGCCAAAGATGGGGCCATCGCCAATCTGGTAGTCAAGGCGGAAGAGGACCAGGCAGGAGGTTGCGCCGCCTTCACAGTTGACAATCGTCTGGAAGCGGTCGCCGGGCTGCACGACGAAGGGTGGATACACACCCTGGATGTATCCATCGGTCACGTTTTGGGGAGCAGTCAACAGGCCGGGCAGTGAGACGATAGAGCCGTCTTCCAATTTGGGATTGAACATGCGCAGGACAAATCCCTGGCTGTCGCCGTCGCTGCCTGGGCAGGGCAATTTGCCTTTCCCGCTCGACCAGGCGGCAGCGCAGGCGTTGGCGAACATATCGTAGGCCGTGCCTTCGAGCGAGGTCTTATTCACGTTGATATCGACCCAAATCGGGTCGGTGGCCTGGTCGCCGGTTCCGAACAACTTTCCAGCCGGGTTTTGGAGCATCCACGAGCCGCGATAACGACCAGCAAAAGCGGGGGAGAGCAGGCTGACGGAAACATCCACTGTTTGGTCGGGCGCTACATTGCGAGGGAGTGAAACCGAGACGATGTTGCCCATCTGGTCGCCACCAGTGAATATCAGTTTATAGTCGGGTGTCCAGGTGCAGGTTCCGACGTTCTTAAGTTGCCAGGTCTTGACGAAGGCGACGCCCGGATTGAACGCAGTTCCATCTGGAACGGTGATGTCGGTGACGAACCTGACGCGCTCGCAGCGCGGATCTGGAGTCCGGGTGGGGGTGTTCGTTCTGGTGGGCGTTACCGTAAAGGTCGATGAGGCCGTTGGGGTGAAGGTAGGCGTCCAGGTGGCCGTGGATGTAGGCGTAGGTGTCTTCGTTGCCGTATTGGTAGGTGTAGGCGTGTTCGAAGCGGTCAACGTTTGGGTCAATGTTGGGCGCAGGGTTGGCGTGAAGGTCTGGGTAGCGGTTGGGGCGCGAGTCCGCGTGGCAGTGGGTGTCAGGCTGGCGGTGGGAGTATTGGTCGGAGTTGGAGTCAGCGTAAAAGTCGGCGTGTTGGAAGGCGTTTGGGTGGCGGTTGCCGTCCAGGTTGCCGTAAATGTGGCGGTGTCGGTTGGCGTCTGCGAAGCGGTTTGGGTGGGTGTGGCAGTCTCTGTCGGCGTATTGCTTGGCGTTTGTGTATGCGTCGAGGTGGGTGTGTAGGTTAAAGTCGATGTATGGGTTGGGGTATTAGAAGGCGTGTAGGTCGGTGTGTTCGTCCGCGTGGGGGTGCTGGAGGGGGTGTAGGTCGGGGTGAAGGTGTTCGTGGGTGTGTATGTGGCCGTGTTGGTGGGGGTGTTGGTGCGGGTGGGGGTGTTG
>CAYRBO010000057.1:0-11466 GCA_964422545.1 uncultured Anaerolinea sp.
CCGTCCGGCGCGTCTACGGGGTGTCGCTCCCCTCACGGGGAGCGTGGATTGAAACCGTCGTGCGGGACGGGGGATATATCAAGCAGTGGCGTCGCTCCCCTCACGGGGAGCGTGGATTGAAACATCCGGCATGACACGCTGGTCGTTTCGGTAAAGTCGCTCCCCTCACGGGGAGCGTGGATTGAAACAGGGTCTGCCGCTTCGGGGGCCGCTACGGTGGCGGGTCGCTCCCCTCACGGGGAGCGTGGATTGAAACGATTATGGAAAAAACGGCTTATGCCGCTGGCGATTTTGTCGCTCCCCTCACGGGGAGCGTGGATTGAAACAGGCCATCCAGGGTATCGCGGTACTTGTCGTGCAAGTCGCTCCCCTCACGGGGAGCGTGGATTGAAACATCTGACCCGCCTCCCCGCTCATTGCAATCGCGGGTCGCTCCCCTCACGGGGAGCGTGGATTGAAACGGTGGCGGCTGGTGTTGTACGAGCGAGCGATAACGGTCGCTCCCCTCACGGGGAGCGTGGATTGAAACGGGTGATTGTTTCAGTGCTTCTAGCAAGATGTCGTCGCTCCCCTCACGGGGAGCGTGGATTGAAACAATTGAAGCCGAGCCGACCCTTGAATATTCGCTCAAGTCGCTCCCCTCACGGGGAGCGTGGATTGAAACGGGGCTGTACCGCTGGCCTTTGGTGTTTTTGCGCCGTCGCTCCCCTCACGGGGAGCGTGGATTGAAACGTTTTCGCTCACCCGTCCGGCGCGTCTACGGGGTGTCGCTCCCCTCACGGGGAGCGTGGATTGAAACGGGTTGTGGACACTGAATCGCACGATTGCCTGACCGTCGCCTTACCCCCGGAAGGCGTGGATAACGATTGTCTTGAGTTGGCGAAAATTCGCGCAGATAGCGGATAACTGAGATTGGCAGACATTGCTTGCATTTTGGAAAATTATCCTCGGTTGCAGAAGCAGGTTTCCCTGAAATTTTGATTCAGCGGGAATAGACAAAAACGTCCCGAAGGCTTTTCAACCTTCGGGACGGGTTCATTACAGAACAAAATTTTTATTACAGGACAAAATTTTTATTTTGTCCTACGCTACCACTTCGCCTTCCACCACCGGCACATCGGCGCTGAAGGTTAGCCCATCCTTGCCTCTATCCACCTTGATGGTGTCGCCTTCTTTGAACTCACCTGCCAGAATCTTGAGCGCCAGCGGGTCTTGCAGTTCGCGCTGAATGGCGCGTTTGAGCGGACGGGCGCCAAAGTGCGGGTCGTAGCCCACTTCGGCCAGGTATTCGCGGGCGGCTTCGGTCACTTCCAGTTTGAAGCCCTTCTCGGCCAGCAGTTTCGCCACACGGCGCAGTTGGATGTCCACAATGCCGGTCAGGTGTTCCTTGCCCAGCGGGTGGAAGACCACAATCTCGTCAATGCGGTTGAGGAACTCTGGGCGGAAGTGCGCCTGCAAAACGCGGGTGATTTCATCGCGGCTCACGCTGCGACCGTTCTCCCAGAGCGTGTTGCCCAGGTTAGAGGTCATAATCACCACCACGTTGCGGAAGTCCACCGTGCGGCCCTGACCGTCGGTCAGGCGGCCATCGTCCAGCAGTTGCAGCAGCACGTTGAAGACTTCGGGGTGCGCCTTTTCGATTTCGTCGAACAGCACCACGCTATACGGGCGGCGGCGGACGGCTTCGGTCAGTTGACCGCCTTCATCGTAGCCCACATAGCCGGGCGGCGCGCCAATCAGACGGCTGACGGTGTGCTTTTCCTGATATTCGCTCATGTCAATCCGAATCATGGCGCGTTCATCGTCAAACTGAAATTCCGCCAGGGCGCGCGCCAGTTCGGTCTTGCCCACGCCAGTCGGGCCGAGGAAGATGAACGAGCCAAGCGGACGGTTGGGGTCTTGCAGACCGGCGCGGGAGCGGCGCACAGCGTTCGAGACGACGCGGATGGCTTCGTCTTGCCCCACCACGCGGTGGTGCAGGTTTTCTTCCATGTGCAGCAGTTTTTGGGTTTCGCCTTCCAGCAGTTTATCCACCGGAATGCCCGTCCAGCGGGCGACGATGGCGGCGATTTCTTCCGCGTCCACTTCTTCTTTGAGCAGCGCGCCTTCGGTTTGCATGGCTTTCAGGCGGGCTTCGGCGGCGCGGATTTTCTCTTCGAGGGCGCGCAGTTCGCCGTAGCGCAGACGGGCGGCCTTCTCCAGGTCGGCGGCGCGTTCGGCGCGCTCCATTTCGGTGCGGGTTTGCTCCAGTTTCTCCTTCAGAGCGCGCAGTTCGCCAATGGCGGCTTTTTCAGCCTGCCAGCGGGCGGTGATGGCTTTGGATTTCTCGCGCAGTTCCGCCAGTTCGCCCTCCAGTTTGCTCAGCCGCTCTTTGGAGGCTTTGTCCTTTTCCTTTTTCAGCGCCTCGCGCTCGATTTCAAGTTGCATGATGGCGCGGTCCACTTCGTCCAGTTCCTGCGGCTTGGAGTCGATTTCCGTCCGCAGGCGGGCAGCGGCTTCGTCAATCAGGTCAATGGCCTTATCGGGCAGGTGACGGTCGGGGATGTAGCGGTGACTGAGGGTCGCCGCGGCGATGACCGCCGGGTCGGTGATGCGCACGCCGTGATGGACTTCGTAGCGCTCTTTGAGGCCGCGCAAAATGCTGATGGTGTCTTCCACGCTCGGTTCTTCCACCAACACGGGTTGGAATCGCCGCTCCAGCGCGGGGTCTTTCTCCACATGTTTGCGGTACTCGTCCAGCGTGGTCGCGCCGATGAGGTGCAGTTCGCCGCGCGCCAGCATGGGCTTGAGCATGTTGCCCGCGTCCATGCTGCCTTCGGCTTTGCCCGCGCCCACCACGGTGTGCATTTCATCCACGAACAGGATGATTTCGCCCGCCGATTCGGTGATTTCTTTGAGGACGGCTTTCAGCCGCTCCTCGAACTCGCCGCGATATTTCGCGCCCGCAACGAGCGCGCCCATATCGAGCTGGACGATGCGCTTCTTTTTCAGACCTTCCGGCACATCGCCGTTGACGATGCGCTGGGCCAGCCCCTCGGCGATGGCAGTCTTGCCTACGCCGGGTTCGCCGATGAGAGCCGGATTGTTCTTGGTGCGGCGGCTGAGAATTTGCACCACGCGCCGAATCTCCTCGTCGCGCCCAATCACCGGGTCGAGTTTGCCCTTGCGGGCCAGGTCGGTCAGGTCGCGCCCGTATTTTTCGAGCGCCTGATAGGTGGATTCGGGGTCTTGCGAGGCGACGCGCTGCGAACCGCGCACACTCTGCAGGGCTTTCAGAATGGCGTCTTTGGTCAGGCCGTAAGAAGCCAGCCGCTTGCCTTCGAGGGAATCGGTCAGCCCCAGCAGGATGTGTTCCGCCGAGACGTAGTCGTCGCTCATGCCTTTGGCGTAACGCTCGGCGGCGGTCAGGACATCGGCGGCGGCCTGCGAGAGGCCAACCTGCATGTTCGCGCCCTGAATTTGCGGGCGTTTGGCGAGTTCTTTTTCCAATTCTTCGCGCAGCGCGAGCGTAGAGCCGGCCACTTTGGTCACAATTGCCGGCACAACCCCGCCCTCCTGACGAATCAGCGCCAGTTCGAGGTGTATCGGTTCAATGGCTTGGTGATGATGTTCCTGGGCGATTTGCTGGGCAGCGAAAATCGCCTCTTGTGATTTTTGGGTGAATTTGTCGAGGTTCATGGTCGTTCTCCTTCGTGCAGTTGTGGCGCAAGTCAGAGACTTGCGCACACAGAACAGGTCGGAGACCTGTTCTGTGGTTCAGGGTAGAGTATAGGCCGGTTGTGTTGGAGGAGAGTTGGAGGAAAGTTGGAGCAATGTTAAAGAAAACGCCCTGCTCCTTAAGGAACTGTGCCGTTGGCATGGCGGTAACTCAGCGGCGACTGCCCGGTCATCCGTTTGAAGGTTTTGCAAAACGCGGCTTCGGAGGTGTATCCCACCTGTTCGGCAACCGCGCACAGGCTCATTTTGGGCTGGTGAGTCAACAGTTGGGCGGCAACCTGCATCCGCCAGCGCGTCAGGTATTTCAAGGGTGGTTCGCCTACCAGGTCTCTAAAGCGCGCGGCAAACGCCGAACGCGACATCGCGGTCGCGCGCGCTAGGGAGGAGACTGTCCAAGTCTGTTCGGGTTGGGTGTGGATTAAATCAAGCGCTTTCCGAATAAGCGGGTCATGTAACGCGCCCAGCCAGCCGCTGGCAGCAATGCCATTTTGTTCCACCCAATGTTGCACGATTTGCACAAATAAGATGTCCGATAACCGCCGCAGCACCAGCGTCTTCCCCAGACGATTGGCTTCGGCTTCTTCCGCCATGAGCGCGAGAACGCGGCTCAAACCCTGCGCTTCGCACCCTTTGATGTGAATTACGCGCGGCAGGCGTTTGAGAAACCAGGCAACGCCTTCGTTCTCAAATTCAAACGTGCCGCATAACAGCACGGCAACCGGCTGTTGACTCCAGCGCATGATGGCGCATTCTCCCCACTGCGTGAGTTGCACGCTGGCGCTTACAGGGATAAAAGGGGTTTCCTGAATGGTATGTTCGTCCCCGCGCGGCAACAAGATAATATCGCCTTTGTTCAGGTGGTATTGCTCCTGGTCGTGCGGCAGGCTCAACACCCCCTGTCCCTCGTGCAAAACGTGAAACACGGCGCAGGGGTGCGTGTTGAAGCGAATCCCCCAGGGTGTACCCAATTCAGAGCGGCAATACAGACTGCCGCGCAGGCGGAATAAATTCAAGGCATGGGTGAGCGAGTCCATACAATCACAAGAGTTTGGCGTTTTGGCAAAAAAATATGGATGAAATGATATAGACAGTACAATTTTGTGCTCATTATAATCCAAATCATTCAAACACCCAACCCCAGGAGGAAGCCTATGCACCCGGTCCCTGAAGGCGCAAACCCCACCCTATATGCCCTATTGGTTTTTATTCACATCCTGACCACGATGGTTGCTGTTGGTTTGAACGCCAGTTATGTGATTTGGATTCGGCGCGGAACAGCCAACCCTAACAGCCTGGCATTTGCTTTGCGCGGCGTCAAATTCATAGACGATTATGTTGCCAACCCGTGTTATCTGGTGGGCGGAATCACCGGCGTTGCAATGATTGCCCTCGGCAAGACGGTGGCCCCCTTTTTGTGGGTGGCGATTGTCTTGTATGTATTGGCAATGGGGGTTGCCTATGGCGTGTACACCCCCATGCTTAGCCGTCAGATTATGATGTTGGAACAACACAGCCCAGCCGATGCCGGGTATCTGGCCCTGGCGCGGCGTTCTGACACAGTTGGAATATTTATGGGCGTATTGGTTATCATCATCCTCGTCTTGAAGTTGTTTGAGCCGCCTTTATGGTAAGGGCTTACGCAAAATAAACAGGTTTGCCTGCTCTCACCCCCAGCCCCTCTTACGTTGAGAGAGGGAGTAAATCAGGAGACATCAAATGCGCAGCATTCAAATTGCTCATACTGCCGCCGTATTTGGCATTGGCTTGTTTGCCGGTCTGCTTTACACGTTCGAGCAAGGCGTAATCCCGACTCTCAAAACCTTGAACGCTGAACAATACACGCTCATACAGCAGCAGTTGATTCGTTCGCTGGATGCGTTCCCAACCGGCGTGATTGTGGTAGCAAACTTAGCTATGTTGTTGCCGCTCTATCCGCTCATTCGTTTGTGGAAACAGCGCCAAACCGCCTATTGGCGTTTGACGGCGCTGGGCTGGATGCTGTTTTTCTTTGGGGTTGGAGTGTTCACCATTGCGCTGAATGTCCCCATCAACAATTATGTACTGAGCTGGGATGCCGCTATGCCGCCCGCCGATTGGGAGGCCGCGCGCGCCAATTGGAACACGCTCAACAGCATTCGCACCCCCATCAACTATATAAGCTTTTTGCTGATGTTGTGGGCATTGACGCGCCTATCTCAAGCTGACAAATAGGCATCTGCCAATTTTTTCGGACTTACCAGCGGCTCCACTCGCCCCAATAGATGACCGGTCTCTCGCGCCGACGAAGGCGCGGGCCAACCAACATGCCGAACACAAAGCCGCCAATGTGCGCCCAAAAGGCTACGCCGCCCAGTTGCGCCATGCCCAGGGCCAGGGTTCCCTGAACGAATTCGAGCAAGAACCACATTCCCAGCACAATCATTGCTGGAAGGCGGGCAATATGGATGAAAAATCCAAAGGGAATGAGCGTCACCACTCTGCGATGAGGGAATAGTAGAAGATACGCTCCCAGCGTGGCCGCGATTGCCCCACTTGCGCCAACGGTGGGAACTTGCGAAAATGGGTACAGGAAAACATGCGTTAGCGAGGCCGCCACGCCCCCGGCCAGATAAAAGAACAGGTAGCGGGCATGACCGAGGGCGTCTTCCACGTTATCGCCGAAAATCCACAGGTAGAGCATGTTGCCGAGCAGGTGAACCAGCCCGGCGTGCATGAACATGCTGGTAAAAATAGAGCGCAGGTCGCCCATGTCGAAACCGCTGGTTACATCCAACGGGATGAGCGCCATACGATATAAGACAAGTTCGCTCGCCGGCCCCAAACTGACCTGCCAGAAGAAGACCAGGACATTGATGACAATCAGCGTGTAATTGACGAATGGCACGCGGCGGGTAGGGTTTTCATCGCGGATGGGTATCATGGTTTGATTTTAACGCAAAAAGCGCGAGATGAACTCTCGCGCTTTTTTGATTACTTGATGACCGGCACAAGCGCTGCTGCGCTGTATTCCAACTCGCGTTCGAATTTGAACTGCTGGGTATACAGGCGGTAGTAATGTCCGCGCTGGCGCAGGAGCTCGGCGTGCGTTCCCATCTCGGCGATGCGGCCGCCTTCGATAACGATAATGCGGTCAGCGCGCTTGATGGTGCTGAGGCGGTGGGCGATGATGAACGAGGTGCGGCCCTTCATTAGAGCCTCCATCCCCTTTTGGATGAGAGCCTCGGTCAGCGTATCTACACTGGATGTGGCTTCGTCCATAATGAAGAGTTCCGGCTTGGCCAGCACGGCGCGCGCCAGGCTGATGAGCTGCTTTTGGCCCACCGAGAGCAGGTTGCCGCCCTCGCCCACGTTCTGCTCATAGCCTTTTTCGAGCGTGACGATGAAATTGTGCGCTCCGGCAATTTTTGCCGCTTCTTCCACTTCGGCGTCGGTGGCCGAGAGCCGCCCATAGCGGATATTCTCGCGCACGGTTCCGCTAAACAGGTGCGGAGTTTGCAGCACGATTCCGATTTTGTTGTGGATGCTGTGCAGGGTGTACTCGGTGTAATCGCGCCCGTTGATGCGGATTTCGCCTTCGCGCGGCTCGTAGAAGCGGCACAAGAGGTTGACGATGGTCGATTTGCCGCCGCCGGTGGGGCCGACGATGGCGATGGTTTCTCCCGGCTTTACCCGCAGGTTAAAGTCCGTCAGAACGGGCTTACGGTCTTCGTAGTAGAAACTAACATGGTCGAAGACAATCTCGCCCAGCAGGGTTTCGGCATCCACTGCGCCGGGTTTGTTGTGGACTTCCGGCTCACTGTCGAGCAATTTGAAGATGCGTTCGGCGGAGGCGATGGAGTGCTGCATTTCGGCATAGACGCGCGCCAGGTCTTGAATCGGCCACATGATGAAGGTCAGATACGAGACGAAAGCATGAATGCCGCCGATGGTCAGCAGCCCGGCAGTGGCCTGGAAACCGCCGTACCAAACGATGACGCCCAGCGCAAGGGCAGAAATCACCTGTACGGTCGGCAGGAAGAGCGCCGAAAGCCAGGCCGCCCGGTATGAGGCGCGGTACATATTGTCGGTCAATCCCTGGAATTCTTTCAGGTTTTCATCCTCGCGCCCCAGCGCTTTGACCACCCGCACACCCTGGATGTTCTCGTTGTACGCGCCGGTGATTTTGGAGTTGGCGCGCCGCGATGCGCGGAATTCCACCAGAATTTTCTTGCGGAACTGTACAGCGATGAAGAGAAGAATCGGCACAATGGCAAACACCACCAGCGCCAACCGCCAGTTGATGAGGAGCATGAAAAAAGTGGCGGTAGTGATGTTCATGAAAGCCCATGTGGTATCCACCAGCCCCCAGGTCATCAGGTCGGCCACGCGCCCCGAGTCGGAGGTCACGCGCGCCATCAGACGCCCCACAGCGTTTTGGGCGTAGTAAGAGAGCGACAGGTCTTGCAGGTGTGCAAACATCATCTTGCGTAAGTCATACTGAATGCGCTCACCCAGCACCCCGGCCAGGTAGATGAACGCAAACACCAGGCCCGCCTGAACAATTTGCAAGACGCCGTAATAGATTGCCAGCCGGTAGAGCGTGGCGCGGTCGCCAAGCATCATTCCGTCGTCAATCATGTGCTTGTTGATGTAGGTAAAGAGCGAGTCCAGGCCGGAGGTCAGGCCGATGGTGATGATAAAACCTGCCACCCACATCCAATGCGGTTTGAGCAGACCCAAAATGCGCCGGAAGGTTGGCCCGGTGAGAGGACTGGTATGCTCTTCTTCTTCGAGTTCAAGTAGTTCGTCAGACATAATTTCTTCCTTGTTTGCTATTCGATATTCGATGCTCGATACTCGATATTCGATACTCGATATTCGATACTCGATACTCGATACTCGATATTCGATGTTCGAATATCGAGTATCGAATTACTGAATATCGAACCCCGAATTATCGAATATCGAATTCCGATAATTCATTTGCCAGTTCATCATCTACCCGCGTCTGGATGTCATAAATCTTGCGATACATGCCATCTTGAGCCACGAGTTCCTCGTGCGTCCCCATTTGGATAATTTCGCCTTTATCCAGGACCACAATCAAGTCGGCATTCATGACAGACTGAATACGGTGGGCGATGATGAAGGTGGTGCGGTTCTCCATCAGGCTGGTGAGGGCCTGGCGGATTTCCGCTTCGGTCTCGGTATCTACACTGGAGGTCGAGTCATCCAGGATGAGAATGCGCGGATTCTTGAGAATGGTGCGGGCAATCGTCACGCGCTGTTTTTGCCCGCCAGAGAGGGTGACGCCCTTCTCGCCGACGATGGTTTTGTACCCATCGGGGAAGGAGACAATGGCCTCGTGGATGGCGGCAGCGCGGGCAGCGGCTTCAATCTCCTCGTCAGTCACCTTTCGGGCGACGCCGAGGGCGATGTTCTCGCGGATGGAGCGGCTAAACAGGAAAGGCTCCTGCTCGACGATGCCGATTTGCTGGCGCAGGTACTCGCGCGGGTAATCGCGGATGTCAATGCCATCAATCAGGATGCGCCCGCCGGTGTATTCGTGAAAGCGCGGCAGCAGGTTGACCAGCGAGGTCTTGCCAGAGCCGGTTGAGCCAATCAGCGCCACCGATTGCCCCGGCTGGACGGTGAACGAGACATTTTTCAAGACATCGGTCTCGCCGTCTGAATATTGAAAGGAGACGTTCTCGAAGGTCACTTCACCCTTGACCGGGCTGGTTGGTTGAACTTTACCGCCAAGCAAATCTTCGCGTTCCTGCTTCATAATCTCCAGCAGGCGGCCATACGAGACCATGCCGGTTGAGGTTTGCACAATCAGACGTCCCAGGTTGCGAATAGGCCAGATGAGCCAGACCACCAATCCCACATAGGCCAGGTAGGTACCGACCGTGATTTCGCCGTCAATGACCATCAGCCCGGCAAAGACGAAACCACCCAGCATTTGCAGTCCCAGCACAATGTCTGAAAGCGGCCAGAAGAGCGAGTGCATGAAGAGCAAAATTTTCCCTTTCAGAAATTTGCCCCAGTTTTCTTTCTCAAACTTGCCTTTTTCGTAATCCTGGCGGGCAAAGGCCTTCACCACGCGCACGCCGGTCAGGTTTTCTTGCAGGGCGGTGGAGAGCGCGGCTTCCTGTTCCTGGTATTTTTCGTAGGCTTTGGTGACTTTCTTAAAAAACCAGACCGAGATGAGCAAAATGGGTGGGATTGAAATGACCGAGACCAGTCCCAATTTGACGCTCAGGCTCAAAATGGCAGCCCAGTTGATAAAGAACAGCAGCAGGATGCGTCCTACGCCGATGGCCTGTTCGCTGAAGAAGCGGCGCAGGGCGTCTACGTCGGAGGTGACGCGCTCAATCAAGTCGCCGGTGGGCGTGGTGCTGTGGTAACTGAAACTGAGCCGCTGGATGTGGTCGAACAGGAAGTTGCGCAGCCGGCGGGTGATACCCTCGGCGGTGTAGGCTGCCAGCCGGCCCGAAAGGAAGGCGAATCCGCCCTCGATGGCCGCGAACCCGACGAAGGCCAGACCGATGAGCAGGAAGGTTTGCCCCAGGTCGGCAACAATCGGCTCGGCTGCGCCGCTCACCAGGTCGGCGAAGTAGCGCAGCACGAACAGCGTGGCAGTTTTCGAGAGGGCGGAAATTGCCAGGGTAATGACCGCGCCAGCATAAGACAGGTGGTAGCCTGTCATGACCCGCCAGAGACCTTTCAGGCGGTTGGCCGCAATGGCTTTGCGGAAGTCAAAGTAAGTGGATGGTTGGGTGGGTGCCAGGGTTGCCATTCTTTTTCCTTTCCCGTTTCACGTAAGAGGAAACCAGGGAAATTTAATAATAGAACATTTGTTTTTGTAAGTCAATAGCCACCAGTTTCTTTCTTCGGTTGTGACAATAAAAAAGTCACGGCGTTGGTGCGCCGTGACTTGTGTGACCAAGAGACACAGGAGGTTGACGGTTATTTGTCAACAGGCGCACTTCGATAAGGAATCGACCCATCGGGGCGAACAACAAAGGGTTTAGTGCCAAAAATGCGATTCGACATGAAGTGCGGCCTCCTTTCGTTAGAATGAGATTAACGAGGCGTAGTTTATCATCCCCCTGCTCGACCTGTCAAGGGGATTTTTAGACATTTGTCTAAATAGAAAATGCGGGGACAAGGGGTACAGATTTGGATATAATCGGCGCATGAAAATTTATGCGTTGACTCCTGAACCCCACGAACTCATCTTGGAAGACATGTCCTCGCTGGATGCGGTTTCGCGCCAGCTGCCGCAAGGACTGTATTCGACGTTTCGAACCTATGCCAAGCGGACGAAGGTACTTGGCCTGGAAATGCACCTGCACCGACTGTACGACCCTTTATCTGCGCTTGCGGTTAAACCGGTCGTTTCTCCGCCTGAACTGCGTGCTGCGCTGCGGGAGACGCTGCGCGACTTCGCGGCGGAGGAGGCCCGGGCGCGGGTGACGCTCTCTACAACGGAACACGCGGGGGAGGTGTTCCTGGCCCTCGAGCCGCTGAAAGCGCCCGACGAAACGGTGTACCAGCGAGGCGTGCGGGTCGTCCTTTCGCCGGTTGAACGGAAAACGCCGCGGCTGAAGACCACCTCGTTTATCGGCGAGAGCGGCGAGGCGCGGAAATCTATCTTAAAAAGCGGGGTTTACGAAGCCCTGATGGTGCGGCGCGGGCGTATCCTGGAGTTCGTGTTTAGACAAAAATGAGGGCGGTTGAGCCCTTGAGCAAAACCGCCCTTGG
>CAYRBO010000058.1:0-11459 GCA_964422545.1 uncultured Anaerolinea sp.
CAAGGTGGGCATAAATCCCCAGGGTAACTTGCGGAGAAGAATGCCCCAGGTAACGCGAGACCCCGACAATAGAGGTTTTGCCTGCCAGCATCATCGAAGCGGCGTTGTGGCGCAAGTCGTGAAAGCGAATTTTGGGAAGCCCGGCTGTCTTGAGCATTTCATCGAAGTCACGCATCAGGTTGCGATGATCCAGTGGGGTACCGACCGATGAAGGAAAAACCAGTTCATATTCCTGCCAGCGAATTCCCGTGAACTGCTTGTAGGCTTTTTGCGCCTGCTGATGCACCTTGAGTTGGTCAATCAAGTCGGCACCCACCTTGATCGTCCGACGGCTGTACTTTGTTTTGAGCGGGGCAAAGCTAAAGGTGCGCTTGCCATCGTCATCCTTGTAGCGGGAAATCTGTTGGATGATGCGAATTTCTCCACGCTCGAGGTCAACATTTTTCCAGGTCAGGCCGAGCAACTCGCCTTGGCGCATCCCAGTTTTGATGGCCAGTTTGTACAAGTTGCCATGCAATGCTGATGCACAAGCTTCGATAAAACGCTGGTATTCAGCCGCCGAAAAGATTGACATGGAGCCATCAGATTCTTCGGGAACCGGCAGGTCAGCGTAATGAGCTGGGTTTTGGGGAATGTACCCAAGCTTGACAGCATCTTCGAGCATGGCGTGAAGCACACGGTGGGTATAGCGGATGATGTAGACGGGGCGGCCTTTCTCGGCCAAGGTGCTGTAAAAATCATTCACCCTTTGCAGCTTGATGGTCCTGAGCTTGAGTTCGCCCAGATGTGGAATGATGATTTCGTTGCAGTAGTAGGTGTAGTCAGCAAAGGTTTTGGGGCGGATCTGAGATTTTTTGCGGCTCAACCAATCTTTGGCAAAATCGGCGAGCAGAACGTTGTGATTTGCCGTTGTCAGACCGGAGTCAACCTGGTTGCGCATTTCGCGCAGCCAGGCATCCGCTTCACGTTTGGTGGAAAACGATTTGGTAAGGCGTTTCCCACCGGGCAGTTGAATTTGAGCGCGCACCGACCCAGATGGATTGATACTGATCGAGCCAGAATTAGGCGCGCGATTGTTCTTTTTACGAGTAGCCATTTTCCCTCCGAAATTTGTAGGGAAAATGACCACCCCCATGCGAACCTAAATTGTTAAGGTGCGAGTCCATAAATTTTATAACCAGAAGACCAATTGTGCAATCTACTTGTTCAGTTGTAGATTTTCTTGCAATTTTCTGGATAAATATTCCTCCAAACTGCTAACTGGAACGCGGATGAGACGGCCAAAATGAACACATTTGATCTCACCGGAATTGACCATGTTGTACGCGGTCGAGCGCCCAACATAGAGGCGCTTTGCCACTTGTTCGACGGTGAGAAAAGCAGGAGATACGGAAGAATTATTTGCCTGGGTGGGGTTTGAAGCGGTTGTCATTTTTTCTCCATAAAAAAGTAGATTAGGAGAACCCAAGCCGTTTAAAGTGCAACGAGCAGCCATGAAAGGTTGCTCGTTGCCGTGTGTAATCAAGTGTTTTGCTGGTGTGGGTCGATGACCCGACTTCCCCCTGCTCGTTGTTATTCTCGTTGTAGTATCTTGCTCCGGGTAGTGAAACCCGTCTCCTGGTGGGGCACCTGTGATTGCTTGCGCCAAATTACTGGTAGGTTGGTTGTCTGTCTCCTCTTGGGGAAACGGCAAAGAGTTCATTCAGCTTACGCACTATATTCTAACCGATTTATCTGGACTGTCTATAGTACCCCCGTCCAACCCATCCAAAAATATCTAATAGCCAACTCTCTCAATCTCCTACTAACCAATTTTATGCACACTTTGAGATTAACCAATAAATGTGGAGTTGGATGGGTGCGGGCACAATAAAAAAGGGGCAGAGTTACTCTGCCCCTACACGTGTTCATTCTAGTCCCAAATCGGCATCGGTTTTGTCCGCATCCGGGAAGAAAAGCGGTTGGCCGTATTTGTCCACGCCGAATTCGGCGATGATTTTCTGGGTTTCCGGGTCGGTCAGGAACTTGGCGAAGGCCAGGGCGCCTTCATAGTTAGCCTTGGGCCATTTCTCGGTGTTGATGGTGATAACGTGGTAAACATTTAACAAGGTTTTGTTGCCTTCGACCAGGATTTCCAGTTCCAGGTTGTCTTTGCTGGCCAGGTAAGTGGCGCGATCGGTCAGGGTGTAGGCTCCCTTCTCGGATGCGATGGTCAGGGTGGCGCCCATACCCTGGCCGGATTCGATGTACCATTCCTTGCCGGCCGGGTCGAGCTCGGCTTTTTTCCAGAAGCTCAGTTCCATTTTGTGAGTGCCGGAGTCATCTCCGCGTGAAACAAAGGCTGCGCTTTTCTCGAAAATAGCTCGAAAGGCATCGGCAGGGCCGCCGCCTTTGATGCCAGCCGGATCGGCGGCAGGGCCGACAATGATGAAGTCATTGTGCATGACCAGGAAGCGATCCTTGCCGAAACCGGCATTCATTAACTCTTTTTCGGCGGCGGGGGCGTGAACGAGCAGGACATCGGCGTTGCCTTCTTCACCCATTTTGAGCGCTGCGCCGGTGCCAACCGCCACAGTCTGAACGGTATAGCCGGTCTGTTCCTGGAAGAGTGGCACAAGCATATCCAGTAAGCCAGAATCCTGGGTGGAGGTGGTGGTAGCCAGGATCAGGGTTGGGTTGGCTGGTGGGATGACAGCTGCTGCGGCCAGAACTTCGATTTTAACCACATCTTTGACCCAGGTTTTGCTCGAAAGGCCGGGCATGACCATGTTGAATTTGCCTTCGGCGATGCCAATCAGGCAGTTGGCGCAGGCTTGCACATCGGCCAGGACGACTTCGGCGCTAAAATCATCGCTGGCGGTGATGACGATGGCGCTGGCCCCATCTGCCAAACCGGCTTTTTCGAGGGCGGCATTCAAACGCACACCTTCATATTCGCCGGCGCCGTTTTTGGGATGTTCGGCGGTCAGTTTGACCACTTCCAACCCGGCCGGGTCGGCGGTGGTCAGGGTTAGCTCGCTGTTGACTGCGCCGCTAATAACGAGCGAAGCGCCGGGATCGACCGCCGGGGCTTCGGCTGCCGATTCTTCCACAGCAGGTGCTGCTGGCTCAACCGGAGCCGGTTCGGGGCTGGCAACAGGCGCGCAGGCCGAGAGCGCCACCATCAGGATCATAAGCAGGGTGAACAAGATATTGCGGGTTTGTTTCATATTCTCATCCTTTTCTTGATTTTGAAATTTTACGGATGCCCAACACGAGCAGCGCCCCGAGCAATCCGCCAATCAACCCATAAAGAAAGTGGCTGGCAACCGGGTAAG
This sequence comes from uncultured Anaerolinea sp., assembly GCA_964422545.1. GTDB lineage: Bacteria > Chloroflexota > Anaerolineae > Anaerolineales > Villigracilaceae > UBA5195. The sequence goes on from CAYRBO010000058.1 coordinate 3,318, forward strand.
CAATGCCAAATCGGAAAGAACCAAATGACCATCCGGACGCAATTGTGATAATCAACCGGATGAGCGGTTTGGTGGTGTGGGCCAGTGCACCAAGCAACATGAAAAACCAGATCTTGTCGCTGTAACGCGGCAGACTTCGAAAAGCCAAATCCACCAGCGGACCGGGAACAGCGTAGATGAGCCAGATGAAAGGGTCGCGGCCTATCCAGCCAGTCAGGGCCGCCCCGCCGACTGCACCCAGGCTGGTCAGGCTGCCGGCCGGGCCGAGGCGTGAGAAGGCGCGCCCAATCATCAGGATGGCGATCCATTCGATGCCATGATGGCCCGGCAGATTGAGCGGCCAGCGGAAAGCCTGGTGCAAGACAACTGCCAGGGCCCCCGAGCTGATGAGCAGCAGGGCTTCGAGCCAAGCTGGGATGTCAATCGGAAATACGTTTGATCTGGTCTTTAGCGAGGATGTACCATTCATTATTTTTCTCCTCTACAAGCAGGATGGCCTGGCCGCCGCGCAGGATGGGTCGTACCCATTCGCCAACATCGACCAGGGTTTGTGGGGGCAGGGTTTCACCGCTGGGGGTTCGCACCGCAGCAATGTGTCCCAGGGTGCACAATTCACGAACGGGATAGCGGCCTTTCAGGTCTCGCAGGCCAGGCAGCCACAGAAAACGGCCATCGTTGCCAGCGTGGTGCAGGCCAACCGCTGCCAGCGCACCGATGATGCCGCCGCCGGTTCCGGTCAGCCCCTCCAGGCGGACACAATCCTGGATTGCGGTTTGTTCGGCCTCGAGCTGGGTGAGCACAACCTGTTTGGCGCGCACGCCAAAGGCTCTGATGCAGGGGGTAACACAGTCCCAATCGGCCAGGCACAGGCCGGCATCGGAGCCAGGGGCGCTTTCCTTGAGCAGAAATTCGCGACTGGCCTGCCAAATTTCGTTTTCTTTCGCCGGTTCAGCTTCAACAACAAGACAGGCGGAACTGTTGTGCGAGGTAAAGGGAATTTCTGGCACAACCAGCAATTGGTGACGGGTGATTGCCAGGGGGGCTGCCAGCCCATTCAGGAATTGGGCCAACTGCCGAACGCGATGCCCTGTGCCGCGTGTTTCGAGGTTGTCAGTATCATCGATGCCGATTAAATAGCGCATGGAAGTTCCGTTAGTGACTTTGGTTGGTGCCCTTCCACTTTCTCTTTTCCAGAAATATAGACAGGAAAGCGGAAGGGATACGCTCTATTTGACTTCAATCCTCGCCACATCCTTCGTCCAATCAGCTTTTGGGATATGGGGTGTCGCCAGTTTGACAGTTCCGTGATTGGTGAAGTCGAGGATGGTGGCTTCATCTTTGACCTGTTCGAAGGTCAGGGTGGCCGGGCTGCGGCTGCCGCTCAGGCTGACTTCGCTAAATTCAGTAACGCCAGCCGCGCTGAGGACATCCATCAATTTGACGCCTTCCTCGATCTTGCCTTCGGCAGTCATTTGCGCCAGTGGTAGTTTTTTCAAGTCATCCCAGGTAAACCCAACTTCACTTCCATCGGGTTTGACAACAACGAACAACGCGCCAGAAACGGGCGTTGGTTGGAGTTCCTGGGGAGTCTTGGGCGGCTCTTGTTTTAGCGAGGCTGCCGGACTGCAGGCTGTCAGCAGGATCACCAGACAGGTCAGAAAAAAAACAACCGGTTTCATCGATTAATCCACGCCGACCATGATGTTGGATGCCTTGATAATGGCGTAAGCCTCTTTGCCCGCTGCCAATCCGAGGCTTTCTGCCGATGCATTGGTGATAATCGAAACCAATTTCTCGCCGCCAGGTAATTCAAGTGTGATTTCTGAATTGACCGCGCCTTTGACCACCCGGATCACTTTGGCTTTCAGAACGTTGCGCGCACTGAGTTTCATGATTTTTCTCCTTTTGTGAACTTTTATTCCTGCCTTGGCAGTAGTGCCAGCCGCAGGAGGATAAACACAAGCAGCGAAATGGCAATCAGCAGCGCGGCGACCGGTTGGGCCGCACCCAGGCCAAATCCCTGGAAACGCTCGAAGACCAGCACCGGCACGATTTTGGGATGGTAGGAGAGAATGACCACCGCGCCAAATTCGCTGATGCCACGTGCCCACATCATCAGCGCGCCTGCCATTACACCGCGTCCGGCCAGCGGCAGGGTGATGTGCCAGAACGCCTGCCAGCGGCTGGCCCCATCGGTCTGGGCAACCCATTCCAGTTCGTCATCCACCAGTGCGAACGATTCGCGGCTCAGGTTGACCAGGAAGGGCAGGCTGACGAACAACATGCCAACCACGATGCCGCCCAGGTTATCGGTGAAGGTAATGCCGAGCGGCTCCAGGCCGCTGCCGAGCAATCCGCGCCGGCCAAAGACCAGCAATAGGGCTACCCCGGCGGCGGTATGCGGAATGATGACCGGCAGGTTAACCAGCGCCTCGACCAACCGCTTGCCGCGAAATTTACGCCGCGCCAGCAGGTAAGCCAGAGGAATGCCGGTCAGCGCGGCCAGGGCGGTGGCGATGGCCGCGGCACCAAAGGTCAAGCTGATGGAGCGCAGTACTTCACGGTCCGTTAGCGCCCACAGGAACTCGGCGGGAGCAGTATCAAGAAATATTGCCAGCAGTGGCAGGATGATAAAGAGCAGGAGCAAGCTGCCCAGCGTGGCAAAAAGCAGGTCGAAGGTCAGACGCCGATTCACGGCGTTTCCGCCAGCGGAATCGTCAGGGCTTGCAAGGCTTCGGGCAGGTTGGCGTAACCATCTGCCAGGGCCTGCTCAAAGATGGGATGATGATGCTCATCCATGATGGCCCGGCCCTCGGGCGAGAGCAGGAAAGCGATGAAGAGGGCGGCCTCGTCCGGGTGCGGTGAACTGCCCGGGATGGTGATTCCGTAGCCAATCCGCTCGCCGCGAAATTCGGGCTTGACGCTGGCAAAACGCTGAAAATCGAGCTTGACCAGCACGCTTTTGTAAAGGTTCTCAAAGTCGGCTTCGCCCATGTTGACTTCGTCCGGCAGGCGCAGCAGGCCCAGTTTGTGCTGGGCGATAACGCTTTCATACTCGAAGGCGTAATCCAGGTCGCCTGATTCGAGCAGGGCAATCAACTGGATGCTCGACCCGCGCAGAACAACATGCGCGCCGCTTTTGGTTTCGAAAATCTCCGGCACGGTGATGGTCGTCAGGTTGTCGTCGCGGAAGATGGTCAGCCCATAGGTGAATTGGTCTTTGAACATGGGCGTGAACAGGTCATAACGTCCAATCCGCTGCTCGGCCAGGGCAAAAGCCATCAGCCCGCGATACCCGGCGGCATCGAAACGCGGGTCGGCAAACCCGATGCGCACATCCGGGCGGGCCAGCACCTCGGCCCAGTTCTCGGCGTTGATTTCATCGCGGTACTTGCTCTGGTTGTGATAGGCCAGGGCCAGATGGTTGCTGGCAAAGCGGATATACCAATCGGCATAGGGCTGGCCGTTCTGTGGGTTTTCGCTGGCATACATCAGCATCGGGATAAGCGAGGCGTCTGCCGAAGCAACAATATCGATTGGCTCGTGCAGCTCGGTGGCGTGGCGGATGACCTGGATACTGCCGTGGTACTCGGGCAGCACATCGATGTGCGGATATTTGGCTTCGAAGGCTTTTTCGAGCGCGTCGAAGGGCTGGATCAGGCTGCCAGCGGCGAACACCACCAGCGGTGTTTTCTGTTGGGCTTCAGTGGGAAACTGGCCGGGCTGGGGCTGCGATCCGTTGCAGGATGTTAGCCCCAGCAGGATAGTAATGAGGAGAAAGGTACGGAGATGTTTGAGCATGGTTATTCAATGTCATTGCGAGTGAGAGTACTGTGTTGGGCTCACTCGCAATGACATGATGGGGTCACTTCACTTCAATACTGACCACATCCTTGGCCCAGAAGTTGCTTTGCATGCCAGGCAGCACGAGTTTGAATTTTTCGAGCGTGTTGGTAAACCCTAGCAGGCAGTTTTCGCAGGCCAGCACATCAGCCAGGGGAATTTCGACCACAAAACCATCGGCGGCGGTCACCACCAGAGTGGTTGCGCCATCCTGAACGCCTGCCATCCCGAGCAAAACGTTCAGCGAAATGCCTTCATAATCTTCAGTGCCTTTCTTGGGGTGCTCGGCGGTGATGTTGAGCACTTCCATGCCGCGCAGGGTGGCCTCGTTTAGGGACAATTCCTGCCCGACCAGGCCGGTCAGGGTGAAGGTGGCCTCTTCAGCGGGAACGTTGGCCACCGCTCCGCTCTCGACCAATGGCACATTGACCTTGATTTCGGTAATCATCCCGGCCATTTCGTTCTTTTGCAGGTCAGAGCCAACCAGGCGCAGCGGGAAATATTTCTCATCGAGCGGGTTTTCGTTAACCTTATGGGCGACGATGATATTCATGTTGCGGCGCAAACGCTCAGCATCGAAGGTGACGGTGTAACCATCACTGGCAATCACATCGACCGTATAGCCGGCATCGACCAGGTCGGTATTGTAAGCAGCGATGCCTTCATGAGTGTTCTCATCGTCCACCCCGCCAACCAGGATGTAGAGCGGCACGCCAACCCATTCCTGAGCCTTATCATCTGTCCAACTCGCGCCGTGGCATTGCGGAGCCGAGCAGGATTCGATGGTGCCGCGGTCATAAGCATCTTCGATGCCACCGATAGCCTTTAATTCCCATTCCATTACCAGCGGTTTGATTTCGATTTTATCGACCCACTTGACCGCCCAGTGACCATCGGTAACCTGATTCATTTCATCGCTGACCACAATCAGGCGCAAAACGCCATCCTGTTTCGGGTCGAGCGGTTTGCCATCGATTTCGTAGGCCACCATAGCGGTTAATTCGGCCGGACTTTTGAGTTCATCGCCCTTGATCGGATCATAGGCGATGAATGTGCCGTTCATGATTTGGTCATATGAAAAAGTGATGCTGTAACCGTCTTCGGCGACCACGTTCAGGCCGTTGGTCTCATCCATACCGGCCATGACAGCCAGATCTTTAAGCGACACGCCCTTGAACTTCATCGGCGGGGTGATTTTGCCGGTGCTGCTTTTGATGCCGCCGAAACCTTCGCTGGCGGGCAGGGCCATCAATTCTGCCATGTTGAAGGAACGGGATTCGCCGGGGGTGACAATCTCGAAGATTGTTTCACCTGTTGGTGCTGCTGTGGGCGGTTCGGTTGGCGGTGCAGCAGTTGCCTCGGTAGCCGGGACCGGCTCCGGGGTGTTGGCCGCGCAGGCGCCGAAAACCAGAGCCAGGATAATCATCAATCCCCCAAGCAAAAACAATTGTGCATGTCGCTTCATTCTATTCTCCTATGGTTGGGTATTTCCCTGTCTTGAGCAGGGAAAATCATCGCCTGACTGGGTATTAAGGAAAAACTTAATAGCAGGGGTAAAAAAAACGTTGGGATCCTCCGCCCCAACTGATTGAACGTGGCTGGTTCGATCAGAAATTCTCATTTACACAGGCCAGTGTCAGGCGCTTTGACTTACCGGATGGTGCACTCGTTTCATTTTTTCACGCAGTTCGATTTTTACATTTAAGGAAAAAATTAACCGTATTTTAGTTTAGCACTAGCAAGCTGCTCTCGTCAACATGATGAATATCATTATCTGGGCCACCGAGAGGCTGTCTGCAAAACAATATCCCTGGCAATATAATCACATAAGACGCATTGTATGCATACAAAACGTAAAATACATCATAAAACAAGCAGTGTTTTCCATCATAAGTCGAAAATTTAACCTCGCATAATTACGCTCCTCGTTTTCGTTCAACGAGGAGCGTAAAGGACATATTAAGTCCTGACACGTAAGTTTTGCAAACAGTACCGCTACTATTCCTTTGTCTGAGTTTTCAATTTCATTTCGCTCTAACTCGAATCGTCCAGATGGCAGGTTCGGCTTGAACAGCGACATTATAGAACACCTGCAAGGTGTACTCGCCTGCGGGTAAGTCTTTTGTTCGCAGATTGTAGTGATATTTACCGCCCTGAATAACAATGCCATTCGCCGGGTTCGTTCCCAACCCAACCGGGTCGATGACGACATTGCCCGCGCTGTCCACCAGTTGAAGCGTTATGGTTTCATCAACGACAAAATTACCGTGTGAATCGACCAAAGTAAACGCCAGCGGAATGGTACGGCCAGACTGAACCACATACGGATTAACGTTGCTTATTGGGGGCAGCCAGGTCAGCTCATAACCATTCAGATAAACCCAGGCATCGTTCATCGTCATGCCAATCATGGATTGCAGTGGGCGGCGCGCCAGTTCTGCTTGAAGGACTGATTGAAGGTCTGGGTCGCCCAGTTCCACTAGCTCATCCAGGAACGCCTGCATATTTGTCACCTGGTCTTCAGCGATGAGAACTGTGTCTCCATTTCCATCCAGCATGGCCTGCAAGCCAGGGACAAAAGACTTAACGAGAAGGACGCCTTCATCATACAAAGCCGGCTCAGCAATGAACACTTGGGCAAGGTTCGGCGCGTATGTGTAGAAAAGGTCTGTCAGTCTCAGCCCTTCCGCCGATTGACTCATGACTTCATCCCGAACGCGATATAGCAGCGGGGTAAGTTCAGACGTATCCGATGCCGCTTGAACAAAACTACGAGATGAAGAATCGGAGGGGATGAGCGTAGGAATTGGAGTGGGCGTTTCCTGCTCCTGCATCCGCAAGGCTGCCGGACTGGAAGATTGCGGGCAGATTAAGGGGCAAATGCAAGGCTCTGGCGTTGCTGTCGGCGGGAGAGTTGCCGTCGGGGTTGGTGTTGGGGGCTGCGGCGTTGATGTTACGCCACCCGGCGTGCCGCTTCCCGGTGTGGATGTTGGGGTACTTCCAATTCTATAGGTAACGACCAATTCGGCGGGGTGCAGGTTGGGGTCCCAACTGGCGCGCTCGATGGCGATAACACGGCGGTGCGCGCTACCGGAACTGGCATTTTTGAAGATAACAGCCAGGGAGTTACCTGAATAGTTACCCATCCCCCAGGTTTCGTGATTGACAATTTCTTGGATAATCGCCGCAAGGTTCGGGGTATTATGCTTCTCGCCCAGAATCCAGCAGTCGGTAATATTCCACGAAGCAAAAGCGGATGTGAGGAGTCGTTGCGCCGGTGTGTTCGTTGATGAAAATGTTGGCGTGTTGGAACTGGCCTCGCCGTAAATATTCACGTTGACAGGGGCGGTATATTCCCCATCTACCGAAAAGGCAATGTAGGCGTCTTCAATGATGGCGTCCCTGGGAATCTGGATGTTGTTAAACCGGAAACCGCTGGTAATATCGCCGCCATTGGCGCAAGCCCCAAAATAGATTTCGTTGTTCGGGTGCGAAAAAGTGCAGGTTCCCGGCGCTGTGCCGGCATCGTCGCTGTTTTGGGTGATGGAAATTCGAATGGTCTGGCCCGGTACCGTTGTAGGGCTTGGCGCTACCGTAGGTGTTGGCGTTGGTGAAACAACCCCTAAACCTCGCTCAATACGAATAAATCTCATTTCTTTAGCAGGATAATAATCGTAATCTTCATCTACTACATCTTCTGAATTAGCTGCAACCTGTGGTATACCATCTTCGCTAAACCCGATGACCATTGCCGCATGGTCCCAAATTCCAGTTGTATTGTCTATGTGTAGATACTGAATAATATCCCCTATTAAGAGCTGATCTATATTCACTTCACATCCAACAGGGCCATCATCAAAAAGAGTATATTCATTAGTGACAAAAAGATGAAATCTGTCCACCCACACCCAGGCAGCGCCGCGATTAAGGATATCTGTATAATACCAACCTGCATCACCGGGTTGATTGGGCGTACAAAAATGACCTTTATTGGGGTCGCAATATGCCATGGAAATATTGCCACCTTCATGAATAGCCTGCGAAACGAAATTCGTACAATTTCCCCATGGGTTAGTTGGATCTCCGGAATCAAAATAAAGATATTTCGGGTTGTGTGCTTTAACATATTTAAGCGCATATTCTTTGGCACCTTCCCTATCGTATTCCTGGGCCGTTTGATCTGTCGGAATTCCGCAAAGCGAGCCTGTTTGTAATATCCTTTTAGAGGAAGAGTCTGTCTCAATTGTAGGTACTGCCAGGTCTTCCAGAATTTCCTGAGGAGAACGGCTTGAATTTCTG
>CAYRBO010000059.1:0-10166 GCA_964422545.1 uncultured Anaerolinea sp.
TTTTTTACCCCGACAATCTGTCGGGAGTGTTACTTTTGTCTAAACGCGAGTTTTAACGGGAAGAAATAAAAATCTATCCACAGATTACACAGATTTCGCCGATTTTTAGAACCAAATCTGTGTAATCTGCGAAATCTGTGGACGAATCCCGCCAGAAACGGGAGAACCATCTTTTCCATATGTAAGGAGATAAATATGAAAAAATACTCGAAGATTTTAATTTATTCCATTTTTCTGTTGGCAATTTTAGCGGGTTTCTATCGGTCTAATAAGGTTGATGCGACCCCTGCATTAGCGCAATGAATGGCGAGATTGTGCAGGTTGGAGTTTATAGTGATGGAACGAGTTGGAACACCGCTGTGGATGAAATCGTCCAGCGAGCACCGATTAGTTTTACAGGGTTTGATTTCGGCTTGCTCCGTGAACTGGGTAATTCCACGTTACAAGTTTCACCGACTACACTGGTACCACATCAAAAAATGGCGGTGTAGGTAACGCGCGTTGCACTGCATCGAAAAGAATAATACATATCCAGTACATAAGCCATACGGTGGACAAGATAATCCCGACGCAAATTTCTATCAGCGCGTAACCAATTCTGCATATGTAGGGTGCTATAAGGGTTCAGGCATGGAATTACAGAATTTAGGAGTACACAACTTCCGAAGTGTCTCTGAAACCTGGACACCGCGTGTCGATAGGTTAGAGTATAGATGAACCATGAGCAAAAGATGCCTGTCGCCGGTCTTCAAGGCGTCTTGGAAAAGAGCGAGTAGTAAGGGAGTGACTGTTTTTCGTCAAGCGCAAGGATAAAAAACGTCCCGAAGGTTTTCGAGCCTTCGGGACAGATTGGTGCCTATAACCCTCGCTCACCACGCACGTACGGCGTTCCCAGTGCCGCTGGCGCGCCGAGGCGTTTGCGCATGGCTTCGCGTGAGCCGAGAATCAGGACGATGACGGTGAAGGCATACGGCAGCATTTGCAGGAAAAAGCCCCAGTAGGGATTGTAATAGAACGGGTTGGCTATGCCCAAAATCATGGTCGGGCCCTGGATGTCGAGAATCAGGCGGCGCAGCGCCCCAAAAGCATACGAACCGAGCATGGCACGGAAGGGGTCCCACTGCGCGAAAATCACCAGGCCAATCGCAATCCAGCCCTGTCCGGCGGTGGTCAACTCGCTGAACCAGCCGGGAGAAATCGCCAGGCTGATGGTCGCTCCGGCCAGCCCGGCAAAGACGCCGCCGACGAAAACGTACAGGTAACGGGTCTGGAACACGTTGATGCCCAGCGCATCTGCCGCGGCGGGGTACTCTCCCACCGCGCGCAGGTGCAGGCCGGGGCGGGTGTGGTTGATGTAGTACCAGGCCGCCGGGGTGATTAAGTATCCCAGGTAGACCAAAATGCTCTGATTGGTGAACAGAATTGGCCCAAAGAAAGGGATTTGCGACAGGAGCGGGATGGAGAAAGTGGGCAGCAGCGAAATCGTCCCGGCTTTGCTCAAGCCCTCGCCAAAAACCAGGCTGATGCCAGCGCCCAGGAAGGTCAGCGAAAGTCCGCTTACGACCTGGTCGGCGCGCAGGGTGATGGTGATGAAGGCGTGAATCTGGCTGATGAGACCGGCCACAATCATCGCCACCAGCAGCCCAAGCCAGGGATTGCCCGTATAGACTGCTACGCTGAAGGCGCTCATCGCGCCGAGCAGCATCATGCCCTCTACGCCCAGGTTGAGTACGCCGGAACGTTCGGCAAGGATTTCGCCAATCGTGGCAAACAGCAGCACCGTGCCGCTGGTGACGCCTGCCTGCAAGATGATGATGGGGTCCATGAATCAGGCCTCCTCGCTGGTTTTGACAATCCGCACACGGTTGCGCAGGAAAAAGTCGCTTGCAATCAGGCAGACCAGGATGATGCCCTGAATCATTTTAGGGATGCCCGAAGGCTGGATTTCACGCCCGGCCAAAAGAAGCGCTCCAAATAATATCGAAACCACAATCGCCGCCAGCGGGTTGAGTTTTGCCAGCCATGCCACGATGATTCCCGTGAAACCGTATCCGGCGGCGATGGGGGAGGTCTGCAAGCGCATTACGACCCCGGTGATTTCGGACATCCCGCCCAGCCCGGCCAGCCCGCCCGAAACCATCATCGCCAGGATGATATTTTTGCTGATGTTAATGCCCGCGTAGTTGGCGGCTTGGGCGTTATCTCCAATCAGACGGATTTCGTAGCCCCACTTGCTGCGGTAAATGATGAACCACAGGATGACCGCCGCGAGAATGCCAATTAGTAGCCCCAGGTGCGTGGTCAATCCGCGCATGGCTGGAATGAAGCCTGCCAGGTCGAGTAGGCGAGGCAGGCGCGCCGCATCGGGGAATTTCGGACTCATCTGGAAACCACCTTCTGACCAGACGCCGAAAATCCAGAAGTTGACCCATGAAATAGCGATGTAGTTCAGCATCAGGCTGCTGATAATTTCGTTGACGTTAAATTTGGCCTTGAGATATCCAGGGATGAAGCCCCACAATGCTCCAGCCAATACCCCAGCCAGCATCATAACCGGGATGAAAATCCAGCCTGGGGTTTCGGCGGGCAGAATTGGGGCCAGCACAATCACGCTCGCGCCGAATGCGCCCATGATGAACTGCCCCTCCGCGCCGATGTTCCACAGTTTCATGCGGAAGGCAATTGAGCAGGCCAGGGCGGTGAAGAGGATGGGCGTGGCCTTGACCAGCGTATCTGAAAGCACGCCCAGGCTGCCAAACGATGCCCCGGCGATGTGCGCGTATGTGGCGAATGGGTTGCCGCCGACGATGGCGATGATGATGCCGCCAAAAATCAACGCTACAACGACTGCGCCCAGCGATACCGCCGCCGGGAACCAGCCGGGGGGAGTTTCAAGGCGCGGTTCTACCTGCAACTTGTATGGGAATTTCTTCTTGCGGGGCGCGGAGGTGATTTCAGCCATGGATTGGCTCCTGTTTCTGAATTTGTTCCAGCGGCGTGCCTGTCATCATCAGTCCGACTGTCTCCACATCTGGGTTGCGTAGTTCTCCCATCAAGCGGCCTTCGTAAATGACCGCCACCCGGTCGCTCAGCGCGAGGAGTTCTTCCAGTTCCTCGGAAATCAACAGAATCGCCGCGCCTGCCTCGCGCTGAGCCAGCAGCAAGCGGTGGACGCCCTCGATGGCGCCTACATCCAGCCCGCGCGTGGGTTGCACTGCGACTAAAAGGGCGGGCCGTCCCGAAATCTCGCGCGCCAAAATCACCCGTTGCAGGTTGCCGCCCGAAAGCAGGCGCACCGGCGTCTCGATCGTTGGAACCATAATGTTATAAGCATCTTTCAACTCGCGCGCGAAATGCTGGGCGGCGGGGATATCTAACATCCAGCCATGAGAAATTGGCTCACGCTGGTAATTTTTCATAATCACATTGTCAGTTACGCTCAAATTGGGCGAGGACCCGACGTGGGTGCGGTCTTCTGGTACATACGCCAGCCCGCGCTGGATGGCATATTGCGCCGGATGATTGTTGATTTCGACCCCGTTAAGCAGGATGCGGCCCTGTGAGCATTTGCGCAGCCCGGAAATGACCTGCGAGAGTTCCCGCTGACCGTTGCCCGCTACGCCTGCCAGGCCGTAAATTTCCCCGGCCCGGATTTCGAACGACATGCCGCGCACAGCCGGCAGTCCCTTGTCATTTTCCGCATGGACGTTTTCCACCTTCAGAACGACTTCCCCGGCTTCCTGTTGTTTTTTCTCCAACTGAAAGACGACATCGCGCCCTACCATCAACCGCGCCAAATCCTGGCGGGTCGCTCCCGCAACCGACACGCCCGCCGCTGTGACTTTGCCTTTGCGCAACACCGTCACCCGGTCGGAGATTGCCATGACTTCCTGCAATTTGTGGCTGATGAAAATCACCGATTTCCCATCTTTTACCATTGCGCGCAGGGTCTCAAACAGCGCTTCCGTTTCCTGCGGGGCCAGCACGGCGGTTGGTTCGTCCATCACCAGCACGTTTGCGCCACGATAGAGCATTTTCAGGATTTCGACGCGCTGCTGCTCCCCGACCGACAATTGCCAAATTTTGGCTTTGGGGTCAACTTTCATTCCAAAGCGTTCGCCTAACTCGGCAATTTTTTTGTCGTATTCGGTCAGGTTCATCCGAAAACGCGGCACATCCAGGCCAAGCAGGATATTCTCGGTGACGGTCTGTGAGGGGACGAGCATAAAATGCTGGTGAATCATGCCTATCCCGGCCTTAATCGCATCTCTGGGCGAGTGGAAGTCCACTTCTTGGCCATTGACCGTGATGACGCCAGCCTCTGCGCTATATAGCCCGGCCAGGATGTTCATCAGCGTGCTTTTGCCAGCGCCGTTTTCGCCCAAAAGGGCGTGGATTTCTCCCTGGCGCAGCTCGAAATCGACATGGTCATTCGCCAAAACGCCAGGAAAACGTTTGACGATGCCTTTCATCGTTACAATAAGCGGCATGTTGGGTATGGCTTCGGGTTTGTCCACAGATGGCTCCCTTGTCGAAAAGTTCCACTAATAATGCGCGCGAATTTCTAATCGTTTTGGTTGATGGAGATCAGCGTAGATACGCGGCGCAATTATAGAGCCTGTCAAAAAAGGGGCCAGGAGTGCAATATCCTGGCCCCCGCTCCAAGATGAAACTTAGTTGCTGGGCAGTTCAGCGGTGATACCTTCGGCCCACCACTTCATGCAGTATTTGCAGCCCAACCCATATTCGGGGAAGGCGTCCAAGTCAACCTGCTCGAGTTTTTCGCCCTCAGGCACAACCAGATTCCCTTTGTTGTCATAAATCGGGCCAGAGAAGACATCGAAGCGGGTGAATTCACCGCGTTCCATCGCGGCAATCGTATCGCGGATTTCCTGGATGAGGGCCGGGTCGAGGTCTTTCATGCCGGGGGTCAATTCCTGGCCTTCCATAAATCCGTACAGGCCAAGCGCGCCAGTATCCCCATCGAAGTAGTCCCAGCCGGGGGTGTAGGTGCCGGCAATCAGGCCTTTGGTAATGCGGGCGTATTCGGGTCCCCAAATCCAGTACGGGGCGGTCAGACAGCGTTCCACTTTGCAAGAGCCGTACCAGTCATAAGTAACGCCCCATTTGCCCTTTTCCTGTGCCACATCGGCCACAGCCGGAGTATCTGCGCCGGTGAATACCACATACGCGCCAGCGTCGAACAGCGATGCGGCGGCCTCTTTTTCTATGATTGGGTCATGCCAGGTGTTAATCCAGCGCACATCCATCGTACACTCGGGGCAGGTTTTTCTCATGCCAAGCGCAATTGCGTTACCCAGGCGCAGTTCTTCGGGGATGGGGAAGGTTGCCATGTAGCCGAGTTTGGTCTGTCCATCTTGCTTGGCGCGCGCCCCGGCAATCATGCCGGCCAGGTATTTCATGTTTTCCATTGCGCCCATTAGGTTGCCAAAGTTTTTCTGGTTTGACTTAATGCCGGTCAAGTGGATGAAGTATACATCCGGGTATTCGTTGGCAACGGTTTCCATTGGGTCCATGTAACCGAAGGATGTGCCGAGAATCAAGTTGAAGCCTTTACGGGCCAGGCTGCGGAAAATTTGCTCCGAATCAGCGCCTTCGGGCACATTTTCAACATAGGCAACATGCGTGTTGGGGACGTTCTCCTTGACATAAAGCAGGCCTTCGTAGTGCGCTTGCGACCAGCCGCCATCATCATGCGGGCCAATCAGCACCATGGCGACATTGAACTTGCCTTTTTCGATGTTGGGGATTTCGAATCCGCCAACTTTTTCGGGGCCGCAAGCGGTGATGAGCATTGAAAGTACTGCGAGCAGGGCCAGTGCCCGCCAAACGGTTTTAGTGAGCATTCTTTCCTCCTGAGAAAATTTTGAAGTGTTTAAAATGGGCGTAGTAAAAACAGGACGACGTTTTGCGCAGGCAACTCCTTTCTCGGCAGATATGCCGGTCAGACGCGCAAGGCTATCTGACAACTTGATATAGGATACCCCGGTTTTACTGCAGACTCCAATGCCTTTTTTCATCATTTTTATAGTCAAAAAGCATTTTTCAATCGCCGAGTCATTCTACAGCCGGGCTTTGGCCTGGCAAATTACCTGTTTGGGTACTTCTGGCGTGCAAGAGTTGGCCTTGTGAAGGGCGGCCCTGTTCTCTGCCAAGAATTGTTCCATAGATGTTTTCTGTCTTGTAATATTAGCACAAAACAAAAAGGTGTGGAAAAATTCTTTCCACGCCTTTTTAGCCGCTTTGTGTTTGCGTGAGGAGATTCAGAGTGAAATAAAAGGTTGTGCCTTCGCCCAGATGACTCTCGACCCAAATTTTCCCATCGTAACGGTTAATGGCTCTACCGTCTTCAACGGGAAGAAGTAAAAATCTATCCACAGATGACACCGATTTCGCCGATTTTAAGAACCAAATCTGTGTAATCTGCGAAATCTGTGGACGAATCCCGCCAGAAACGGGAGAGCCCTTATTTGTTAAGCAAGACCAGCTCCACTTGTGGCTTGCCCAGGTACTCCGCGCCGCTTTTGGTTATGATGACATCTTCCTCCAGCCCAATATAGCCATAGCCCGGCACGGCCAGCCCTGGCTCAATGGTATATACGTTCCCCACCTCCACGCGCTGGCGCGGCGAATCACCATATTTTTCCCACTCCGGGCCAAGCATCGCGCCGCCGTCATGCGCTACGCGCCCCAGTTGGTGGCCTGTTCCATACATATATTCTGGATACCCGGCATCCGTTACAGTTTTGCGGGCGGCGGCGTCTGCGTCTTTGCCCATCACGCCCGGCTTGAGCGTTGCGCGGCAGGCCTCCACTGCCCTGCGTACCGTCTCGAATCCACGTTTCACCTCGGGCGGTGCGTCCGTCTCGCCGGGGCGCAGAATATACGCCATGCGCTGGATATCTGAGCAGTATTCCTCGAATTTGACGCCGAAGTCGAAATGCAGCAGGTGACCAGGTTGGATTTGGATATCTGTTGGCCCGGCATGTCCCACTGGGGAATCTGGCCCGCTGTTGACAGCCGGATTCGACTCTCTCGGCCAGGCGAAGCCGACGCCTGCTTCCGCCATTTTGGCGTGCATAAACGCCCCTACTTCCTGCTCCGTCATCCCGACCCGGATAAATTGAAAGGTTTTCTCGAAGATTTCCCCGGTGATTTCCACCGCCCGGCGGATTTTCTCTACTTCGGTGGGAGTTTTGCGGCCTCTCAGGGCGCTAATTATCCCTTCCGCGCTGACCAGTCTATCGGCATAGACTGTGCCTTTGAGATATTCCTGCAATTTGAGATACATGGCATGGGTCAGCCCATCGGCGTGGACGTTGTTGTGGCTGAAATTAACGGCCACCCGCCGGGGATTGAGCCGCGCCAGCATCTCGCGCAGGATGCCGCTGATGGCGGTATCGTACAGAATGACCTCGCTGTACACATCCAGGCGGCTGATGGCCTCGCCCTCGAAGCGCCCGACGATGGCGATTTTGTCGCCGCTGCGGGTCAGCATCAGGGCGCTTTCCCAGGTCAGGTCGCCGGGGCCAATCAGGAAATCAAGCACCGGGTCGCGCACGCCCGATGTCTCGCGCGCGAAGGTCAGCCACAGGTCGATGTCTTGCTCGTTAAGAATACCAATCGCTTGCTGGCTTTTTTCTTGAATCAGTGTCATGGAATCTCCTTGAACGATGGGATGTGGAATCTTGCTTCCGTAATTTTTTTATGCCTGTGCTTTTATCATCTTGCGCGGGTCTTTGACCAGGAAAATCATCATCAAGGTCACAATCACCCCGCCGATGGCCGAGAGCAGGAAGGTGGCCTGGTAGCCGAACGAATCGGCAATCCAGCCGCCCAATATGGGCGCGACGATGGTGAACGGGGCGACCAGGGTGTTCGACATGCCGATATACATGGGCCGCTCGGCCTCCGAGCCAAATTCCACTGTCAATACCATTCCAATTGTCCAGTAAGCCACATTCGCCAGTGCAGAAATGATAAAGACGAGGTAAAACCATTCCAGCGTGGGCGCTGCCCAGGCCAACAGGGAACTGATTGCCACCGCAACCATGCCAACCACCAGCATTTTCTTGTGGCCAACCCGGTCGCTTAACCAGCCCATCCCGGCGTTGGCAATCGTCTGGGCAATGGTCAGGGTAGCGGTCAGGTATCCAGCGGTGATGGTGTCCATTCCGAAGCGGCGCAGACCGTAGACGATGTAAAAGGCAAATCCCATGGTAGCGAACTGATACAGAACGCGCACGGCCATGAAGGCGGCAAAATTTTTATCGCGGCGCAGGATATCGCTTATACCTTTGAAGACCGAAACCTGGGCGGGGGGGATCTCTTTGTTATAGTCACTTAATTCGCGCGTCAACGCCAGCACGCCCATCGAGGCCCAGTAGCCGAGCGAGGCAATCAAGAAACAGAGCGCGTAATCGAGCGGGCTGTCGAGCAGGTCGAGCAGGTAACCAGCCAACACCGCTGCGCCGCTGATGACGACGTTGGCAACTGCCGCCTGAACGCCAAAAAACGACCCGCGCGCCTCGGCAGGGATAATTTTGGCTATCATGCTCTGCCAGGGATTGGCGGTAAAACCTGAGCCGAGTCCTTGCCAGATGAGCAGGAGGAAGGTTAGGGGTAGGATGATGTTTGCTCCCCATGCGGGCAGCAGCCAGGCGGCCAGGGCCAGCCCCATGAACGGCAACCGCTCGTGGACCGTCATCAGCATGACCATTGGCTTATAGCGGCGCAGGCGGGCGACCTGGTTGGCGGTAAATAATTGCGGCAACTGCCAACCGACAGCGTGGATGGCGGGAATCAGGCCAATCAGGATGGCCGAATCGGTCATCTGGCTCACGAAAAGCGGGATGATGGTGCCAAACGAACTGAATCCCCAACCGAAGCCAAACAATGCAGCATCGACCATACCGATAAAAACGTTGAACCGCAGGTTTCTTTGGATGAAGTTTTGCATGGTGCTCATAACGTGGCCTCCGGCCTTATAAAGCGACAGTTACTTCGTTGCAACCAAACAATAGAGTATAGCAAACAAGCCCCGTTTTGTGACGGCCTCTTGACAAACCGTGTGGAATTGCCTAAAATAAAAACGAACGTTCGTTCATATTGGAGTGAGAATGACCCCCGAAGAACTTGCCAGCAAAGGCGAACGCACCCGCCAGGCCATTTTGAATGCCGCTTACGACCTGTTCTTGAACCAGGGCTATAACGCTACCTCCATGCGGCAGATTGCCCAGCGTGCGGGCATTGCCCTGGGCGGAATTTACAACCATTTTGCCAGCAAGGATGAGATTTTCCAGGCGCTGGTGATTGAGAAACACCCCTACCTGCAAATTTTGCCCCTCTTGCAAAGCGCGCCCGGCGAAACCACCGAAGAATTTGTGCGCAACGCGGCCCGCCTGGTGCAGCAGGAAATGGGGCAGCGGCCAGGGTTTATCAAACTGATGTTCATCGAAATTGTGGAATTTGAAGGCCGCCACTTCCCAAAGGTGTTGGAGGCGATTTTCCCGTTGGCGTTTCCCCTGGTTCAGCGTTTCATCGCGCCGGGGATGGGTGTGCGCCAGGACATTCCCGCTCCCCGGCTGATTCGCGCTTTCATGGGCAATATTATGGCTTTTTATCTCACCGATTTCCTGGTCAGCGACGCCGCCGTGCCGCCCGGCATTAACGATATGACCCTGGAAGATTTCATGGAAATTTTTTTACACGGCATTTTGGAATGCAGAAGTCAGAATGATGAATGATGAATTGGGCCACTTCTTTTGAGTTTCTGCATTCATCATTCTGCATTAGGAACTTTCAAGTTGAATCCTTGCACAAGCAGCAAGGAATTTACCACAAAGGCAACGACGGAACACGACGTAAGAGCATTTAAGATTTTCCGTTGTGCCCCGTTGTGTCCGTCGTGGTTAAGGGTTTTTTTCCCGGCTTGCCCGGCTTAGGAGTTTCAATGAACTCTCGCCTGTCCTCCATCATCCGCAAAGAATTCATCCAAATTTTCCGCGACCGGCGCACGCTGGCGTTGATTTTGGTCATCCCCATCATGCAGTTGTTCCTGCTGGGCTATGCCGCTACCAACGACGTGCGCAACGTGCCGCTGGCGGTCTTCGACCAGAGCAAGAGCGCCGAATCGCGCGCCCTGC
>CAYRBO010000060.1:0-9492 GCA_964422545.1 uncultured Anaerolinea sp.
ATGCTCAAGAACAGCATCGGCCAGTATCCCGAGCCGCTCGGTTTTTCCTTCGCGCCCTTGCATCCAACCGGGGTGATGTTGAAGTGGGATATTCAAGCCCCGCATACTTATCGCGAACCCAGCCAGATGGATGAGTGCAAGCAGTGGTTGGAGGAGCTGCTCAAACTGCATCCCGATGGTATCAAGGCCAGGGAAGTGGTAACGCTTGGGCAGCAGGAAGGCTTTAGCCGCGCCATGCTCTTCCGCGCCCGCAAGGAACTGGCGGAACATATCCAAAACTCAGATGGGCGCAAATCCCCAGAAAACCGTTGGGTCTGGACTGATGAGGCCCTTGAGTTTGTCCTGGATGAAATGGACAACTAACAGTATCAGAGTCTCAAGAGTCTCAACGAATTAAGCCACCCCCTTCAAAAAGGGCGTGAGACTCTTGAGACTCTTGAGACAGTGAGACTCTTACTGGAGCAATGTTATGTACGATCTCGAAACCCTCCGCAATACCCTTTCGCTCTCGGCGCTGGCAGAGGAAGCGGGCGCACACTTTGACCATCCCCACCGACTGATTAGCCGCTGTCCGCTGCCGAAACATGCCGGGGATCGCAGCAGTAAGGCCTTCACGATCTTTGATAATGGCCACAAGTGGAAATGTCACTCATCCTGTCCAGCCGAGGCCAATGGCGGCGATCTCTTTGCCTTCTACATGGCCTGGAAAGGGGTGGACTTCAAAACGGCGGTCGCTGAACTGGCTGAACGCGCCAGTGTTGCACCCGCTATCCCAGTTGCCGCGCCAAAGTACGAACCAATTCCTGCTGCGCCGGTTGCTCCTGACCCAGTCTGGCGCGCCCGCGCGGAGCAGTTCATTGCCTGGGCAGAAGGCAACCTGGATTCGCATGCCGGGGCACAGGCATATCTGGAAAAGGAGCGCGGCCTCTCCCCGGAAACTTGGCGCGCTTTTCGCCTGGGTTACAACCCAACCAATCTGTATGATGACCCGGCCAGGTGGGGCTTGGATGGCAAGAAAATCTGGCTGCCGCGAGGAATTGTCATTCCTGGGTTTTGGCAAAAGGAACCAAGCTATATAAAAATCCGTCGCCCATTGCCCGGCCAGGCGCTTGGGAAATACATCGGTGCGTGGAAAGCGCCGGATGGCCTGCCGGAAGTCAAGTTCGGGGGGCCGCGCGGTGGGGTGGCCTGCCTGTTCCGGCTGGAACTGCTCGGCCATTATCCTGTTCTTGTGCTGACCGAAGGCGAATGGGATGCGATGTTGCTTTGGGAATACTGCCCCGATTTGTGCGATG
This sequence comes from uncultured Anaerolinea sp., assembly GCA_964422545.1. Classification (GTDB taxonomy): domain Bacteria; phylum Chloroflexota; class Anaerolineae; order Anaerolineales; family Villigracilaceae; genus UBA5195. The sequence continues at coordinate 1,296 of CAYRBO010000060.1, forward strand.
TCGGCACCCTGGGCGGAGCTTCCACCAAACCGGATTTGCTTGATCTTTCGTTATTGACCCGCTACCTGGCAGTGCTGGTGATCCATGATGATGACAAGGCCGGGGATGAAGGCCGCCAATCTGTCGCCCGGTTGCAACAGCGCTTCCCCCGCGTGCAATCCATCCAGCCGCCAGCCCATGACCTGACCGATTTCTGGAAAGCCTGTGGCGACCCTTCGTTCCACTCACCTGTACCTGCGGTACTGGCGCAGGCAGGGCAGGCTCTGCGTACCTGGCTGGCCGGACAGGTCTCGGAGGCGTTGGAGAGGGTTTTGAACGGGATGACTGGTAGCTCGCCGAAATTGGAGGATTGGAAGCGGCTGGCCTGGCTGGTCAGGGCTGAAGCCGATTAGTTTTATCAAAACCAAAGTCTGGACGCGCTGGATTGGCCTTGATGTAAAATGTCGGCATAATTTTGGCAACCTTTGCCAAACACATAACGTTGGTTTGTATTTTGAACGTCGGATCGCTTCACATAACGTTGGCTAGTTTTTTGAACGTTGGTCACTCTGAGAAAACAGTGACCGAAGCACTCCGGCGGTTTTTGTTTTAACTGCCCAGGCGGGCAGAAAAACAAAAATGGCCACCCATGACCAAACGCACCTCGTTCTCGGTGGGTCATGTGGAAAACGTCCGTTGGCAGCCTGGAACGGGCTTGCGGGAGCCACTGCCAGCGATACCAAATACCCGTTGTCCGTTCCCCGACCGCCTGGCGGCGTTGGGAGCGAAAGGCTCAACACTTATAAAAAAGCTTCACGCTTAAATACAAACAGAACCTGAGCGGCTTGGATGCCGACAGGCAAGGAGAATCTATGTCCAAAAAATCGAAAAGCCCATCGTCCATTTTCAACCAGGTCAAATCCGCCCTGGAAACCGTCGTCATGAGCGAAGCCGAGCAGAAAGCTTACAAAGCTGAGCATGGCGTCGACTCGGTCAAGAAAGCCCTGCGCTACAAAGGCAAGCCGAACCGCAGCCTGCCGGTCATCCTGGGCAAGCGTACGTTTTCCGGCTACCTGGAAACCTGCACCAAGTTCTTCGAGCGCGCCCGCGACCTGACCGGCAAGAAATTGCTGGCTGATCTGTTCACCTTTGAAATCATCCTTGAAACCCTGGATACCTTCTACGTGGACAAGTCTCCTGCCACCCTGCGCACCCTGCTCTCGGCGCTGACCATGCTGCACCAGGCGCTGCGCCGCAAGCGCTGGGTCAAGGGCTGGAACCCGATCAACGGGACGCTGCGCCAGCATGTTCATGAGTACCGCGAGGATGGGGCGGTGCGCGCGCCGCGCTTCGGCTACCTGCCCGAGGATGCCCCACGCATCATCGAATTGCTGAAAACGCAGAACTCCGTTTTCGCGCTGCCGGCCGAGCTGGTCTTGCGCTGCGGCCTGCGCCGCGCGGAAGTGGCCGGGTTGAAAGGCAGCGATGTCAACAAGTTTGCTTTGATGTTGCGCATCAAAGGCAAGGGTGGCAAGGTGCGCTATGTGGAGCTGCCGGTTGACCTGGCCGAGCAGTTGAATGAATCCAAGGAATTCCTGTTCACGCCCAACCAGGCCTGGAAAAGCAAGTTCTACCAGGCGGTGCGCAAGGCAGCCCGCGAACTGGGCATCAAAATCAGTGGGCTGCACCGCTTGCGCTCGAACTATGCCCAGGCGAAGTATCTCAGCCTGCGTGTCAAGGGCAAGGCTGACCGCGAAGCGCGCCAGGAAGTCTCGCACAACTTGGGGCACAACCGCCTGGATGTGGTCAAAGGGTACATTCCACTCTAAAAGCACGGAATGAAAAAAGCTCTCCGGGGACTGACCTCGGAGAGCTTTTTAATTGCGTGAGGCGTGGGTTGGTTATCTCCCCAGCCACTCAACCTTGACCAGATCCTGCACGGCTTCAAATTCGGGGTCGCCGGTCAATACCACAGCCGATTCGCGCGAGGCCAGGGCAGCGGCAAAGGCATCTGCATACGAGATGGGATGGTGAGCCTTGATGTGCGCTGCATCCAACACCAGGCTGCGTTCGGCTTCGATCTCTTTGATCGGCAGGGATTCGAGCAGGGCCTGGGTGCGTTGCGCTTGCGGCAAGCCTCGCCGCCGCTCGACAGTGTAAAGCACTTCACCCAGGTTGATGGTGCAGAGTAGCGCCCGGCATTTTCCAGCCTGCGCCTGTTTCAAGACTTCGCTGACTCGTTCTTGACCTGCTTCGGCATTGAGATAAGCCAGGAGGGCATAGCTATCCAGCACGTAAAGCGACTTACTCACGTTCAAGCTCCCGACGATGTTCAGCGACGATGGCAGCGGTCAGGGAATCATCCCCTTTGAGCAAACCCGCGCCGGCGGTAATCGGGTCTTGGTGGGTGGGCACCAGCGCCAGGACGCCGCCATAATCAACCACCTGCACATTGGCGCCGGGCTTCAGCCCATATTTTTCACGCAGCGCCGCCGGGATCACCACCCAGCCTTTTTGAGAGAGCGTTACATTCATTTTAGCCTCCATCGTTATACAAACATCTCTATAAGTATAACGCCTTGGCCAAAAAATGAAAAGGCCGACCAGGCGCGCACCTGGCGCTTGTCATCCAGATTGCCTCCCCCAAGTGGTGGAGGACAATACTCCCCTGCTGATGGATGTAGCTGGGAGTACCTATATGTAGAATGAGTGCATGACCCGCGTATATTTAGCCGATGACCTGCCCGATGAACGTTCAGCCTTGCGTATGATGCTCTTGGATCTGGAGATGGAGGTAATTGGCGAAGCTGCCGATTGGTCCGCCACGTTAGCCAATGCACCATCCACCCGCCTGGACATGCTGTTAATTAGCTGGGATTTGCTTCCAATCGGTTGGGGCGTGGAGGCTCTGGCCAAACTGCGCGCGGCCTGTCCTGGCGCGATCGTTGTGGTGCTGGCCAGCAACCTGGAGGCTCGTCAGCAAGCGGCGCTCTCGGCTGGCGTGGACGTGTTTATCAGTAAAAATGACACGCCTGAGCGCGTGGCGCTGCATCTGCGTCTCGCGGCCGCCAGGGTTCAGGCAATTTGAATCAAAAAAGGGGCTGTCCGATTTTTTTGGACAGCCCCTTTTTTAGTGAAGTATTCTCAATGATCGTGCCTGTGGTGCAAATCGGGAAAATGATCGTGCGCATGGGCCAGATCTGGGTGGGAGTGAATATGAATATGCAATGCTTCTTTGTTTAGCCCAAAGTGTTCATGAAAATGATGACCATCAGAATGGTTGTGCAAGTGGATGTGTTCTGTTTCCTCGTGAACATGGTCATGACCGTGGCCGGTAACGTTCGAGAAAAAGATACCCACCGCCAGCAAGCCAAAAGACAGGATGGTCGTCCAGGTAATCGGCTCGGACAACAAAAAAGCAGCGCCAAGGATGCCCCATAAGGGCGAAGTGCTGAATAAGATTTGGCCGCGTGTGGCCCCGATGATATGGGTTGTCGAGATGTACAACACAATGCTCAAACCGTAGGCAACCATTCCCAGCAAGATCGCCAGCAGGCTCTGGCTTTGCCATAAATCTACGGTATTAAAAAACAGAATGCCGATGGTAATGTTGGCAATGCCGCCCACCAGCCCTTTGATAAAGGTGGTCGCCTTGGATGAGATACCATCCACAATCGCGGTCAGGTGGTTATCCACACCCCATGAGATGCAGGCAAGCATAATCAGGATACCGGATTGCAGCCCGGACATGTTCTCGTTGAGCGAGACAACCACCCCGGAAGCCAGCGTGAAAATAATACCAACAAGGGCATATTTGGATAGATGTTCTTTGAAAAAAAGCACCCCCAGGATGGCAGTAGCAATCAATTCAAAATTCAACCAGATCGAAACCGATGATGATTGGGCGTTTTTCAACCCGGCCAGTAAAAAAAGCGGCCCCAACATGCCGCCAAACAAGACGATCCCGGCCAGTTTCAGGCCGTTGCTCTTGATCAGCACCGGGGCAAAGTCGGCTTTGTAATTCTTGATCATGTCTGGCAAGAAGATCAGCGCTGCGCCCAAATATAACAACCCGGCCATCGAATAACTGCTTAACGAGACCATCAACAACTTGCTGATCGGCGTGGCGATCCCAAATAGCAGACCGGACAAGACCCCTAAAAAAATTGCTTTCTTTTGCATAACCATCCTTCTCTAATTTTGTTGGCGCGCCAAAGTGATGCGGCGCAGTCCCGTTTATGGGGCTTCGTACCGCCAGCCCTGCGCTATAGCGCAGGGCTGGCGGGCCAAACATGATTCACTCCAAGATTTTCAGACAGGTTACAGATTGACTGTTTCACCCTTCACGCGCCGGTAATTCTCGTCCAGTTGCGCTTGGAGGGCAATCAGGGCGGCGATGCGGCGGGCCATGCCGGTCACTTCGCGGGCTTCCTCGACGCGGATGTCACGGCCCAGGATTTTCTTCTCGCGGTACGAGAGCCATTTTTTGATGACCTGGTAGCCGCCGATGGTGTATTCCCAGACCTGAACCGGGATGTTTTCCCAGTAGACATTTTCGTTCAGGTAAATGTTGTAGGCCAGACCTGTCGGGTCGGTCTCTATTCGTCCCTTGCCGGGCATGACCACGTTTTCCTTGCCGAACGAGCCCCAGCCAGCGGTGACAGCCAGGTCGCCAGCCTGCGGGTTGATTTGGGCGTTGTCGCTGCGACGCAGGATGGCTGTCATTGCGAGGGCGTCAGCCCGAAGCAATCTCCCATCGCCTGGAGCACTCCCGCTTAATGGGCTGCCCTGACTTTCGGCAGATTGCCGCGCCGTCAATGCTCTTTTGACGGCTCGCAATGACACATCGAGCGGGGCTTCCGTATCCAGCAGCCCGGCGATGATTTTGCCCAGCGCGGCGGATTCAACCAGGGCGGCGCGGCTTTCAGGCAGGGGGATGCGCGGCCAGTCGTTTTGAATGCCGTCTTTGTTTTCGTTTAAGTAGGCGGGGGCGTAGCCAATCGCCAGGGCGTGCAGCCAGATGATTTCGTAGGCGTGCAGCCCGTTTTCGAGTTGACCGTTATCCGGGTCGTTGACGCCCAGGGACGCCAGATAAGCGCGGGCCGCATCCGATAGATTGGCGCGCACGACCTGGCCTGTCGAAAACATATCGATTTGGGTTTCTTCTTTTTTCAGGCGCAGGGGGAATGCAGTTGCATCGGGCGCGAGAAAATGGTCGTCGCTCAAAAAAGGAGTCCAGAAAAACGGAACGCCTTCGTCACCTTTGGAACCGCTAAACCGTGTAAGAAAGAACTCGTTCCCATTCCAACATTGCGCCCAAAGTGAAGGCCGGGCGCGGTTCCAGATGGGATTGACCGCCGTATAGTAACACCAGCGATTGTCAAAGGGGCGCAAGGCATAGCGGGCAATTCTTTCCGGGCTGAATTTTTCGGCTTTGATGGCTTTCATGCGCGCCGATTTGGGTTCAAAGCCCGATTGTTCATCGGTCAGGCCATAGCCAAGTGTTTTGTAATCATCCCAGGCCAGGTGCGGGTCGAAGTAGGCTTTCATGCGCTTTTCGAGCGCGTCTTTTTGCACATCCATCAACGCGCCGCCGCGTTTTTCCATCAGGCCGTTCGAGTTTTCCAAACATAAATCCACCACCTTCGGCCATTCGAGGTAATGGGCAGAAATATCGAGCGGACGGAAGGAGTAGCGGTTTTGTTCGCTGGGGTCGGCGGGCTGGTAGGCGGCTTCAAAATTAGGCGCGTTCAGGCTTTCCAGCAGGTCGGCGCGTTTGTTCACGCCCCAAAAATGGCGGAACTTTACCTGGGTTTGCTCGTTTGTCCCGCGCCGTACCATCAGCCCAATTGTTGTGCCCACCCGAATGCCTTCTTTGTTGCTTTCGGTCGAAAAAACACTTGGGTCGGGCAGTCCTTCGGGGGTGGTTTTGCCGGTTTCGCGGCTGTCCCCGTTCAGGCAGTCGAACCAGAACTTGTCGAAACCGTTTTGCAATCGCTCGCGCAGCGCCACGTAAGACGGGTCGCCCAGATACGAAAAACTTGAAATATAGCAAACCACACCGCGCCCGCTGCTTTCGACAATCTGCCTTTCGGCCAGGCGCACAAAACGCACATATAGGTCGTCCAGGTTGAACTTCTTGATGCCCCACTTATCGATCAGGCCTTCTTTATAAGGCTTGATCGTGTCTTTTTCTTCGTCGCTTTCGGCGATCCCGGCAAAGGCGTTGTAAGGCGGGTTGCCCAAAATGACCAGGATGGGCGTCTCGCGTTTAACGCGCTCGGCGGCATCGCGTTCCTGCTCCAGTTCGGGCATCAGGAAGCGCTGTTTGGGGCCTTTGGGCGGCTCCCAGCCGGTGAGCGCGTTGGTCAGGTAAACGCCGGCGCGTTCGTCCTCGCCCAGCGGCGCGCCGTGCTGTTGCAGGAACAATCCGGCTTGCAGGTGGGCAATCACAAACGGGGCCGGCAGCAGCTCAAAGCCGAAGACCCGTTCGGTGGCAGCCCGTTTCAACTCATAGCCGAGCAGCGCGTCTTCACCCTTTTCGCGCAGGGTTTGGGCAATCCGCGCCAGCACCGCCAGCGGGTAAGCGCCCGTCCCGCAGCACGGGTCGAGCACATATACCTGCGGGTCGGCCAGGCCGTCGGGCAGGCCCAGTTCCCGGCGCAGGACGGTATCCACCCGTTCCACCATGTAATCGACAATCTCGCGCGGCGTGTACCAGACCCCCAACTCTTTGCGCAGTTCGGGGTCGTAGGCTTCCAGGAACGGCTCGTAGAAATACTGCACCGCCTGTCCGCGCTCGAATTTGGCGAAAAACGCCGCCCGGTTAACGCGGTTGAGCGTCTCGCCGGTCAGGTCGAGATAATCGGTCACGCCGAGCGCCTTCAATTTGGATGGGTCGGACAACTGGTGAAATAGCGACTGGATGACCGGCACCTTGAGCAGGTAGGTGGCCGTGCGCCAGTCGAAGCGCGCGCCGGGGGCCGGGTTTTCGTGATGCCAGAGCACCCAGGCCGAAAAGACGCCGTAAAACAGGGTTTGCACCAGCGTCGAGCGAAAGAAATGCTCGCCCTTTTCGCTGGCAAATTCCATATTCAGGGCCTGCTGCATGGCCTGGCGCAGGGTCGCCAGCGCGGGCAGGTCTCCGGCGGCGTCCACCTTCGCGTGCGCGTCGCGGGCATACGAAGCCAGGAACCAGGCCAGGTCTTTCGGCTCGCTCAACTCGGCCCGGTAGAGCATGGCCCGTTTGAGAAACTCGACCAGCCGCTCGTTGTGCCGCTCGGCGGACTGGCGCGGGCTGCGCGTCATCTGCCAGAAAGCGGATTCGTCCCCGGCCAGGGTGTAACGCTCCACGATTTGGGAGACGCCGCCGCTCGTTTTTTGAACCAGGATGAAATCCCGCAGGTTGCTGACCAGCACCAGGCCGTAGCGGTCGAGATAACCCGTCACCTGTTCGCCGTTTGCGACGCTTTCGGCGTCCTCCCTGGGGCTTTTGACCTCGATTGCGCCGCGCTCCGGCATCTGGCCGCCCACCGCCTCCAGGTCGGCTCCGCGCCGCAGTTGGCTGGCCGTAAACAGGCCGCCATCCGGCATACCCGCGCCCTGGTTGCGCAAATTGGTCACCGCCCGCACCTTGGGCTTGAGTTCGTTCCCGGCGGCGTCGAGCAATTCTTTCAGGGCCGGGTAAAACGACAATTCCTTCACGTTCGCCCCGCTGGAGCGAATTTGGGCCAGTTCTTGCAGGTAGGTTTCGAGTGGGCGCATGGCAGGTTTCCTAGTGTTTGGGTTGGCTTATTATAGCCTGTAGTTTATGCGACGGAAAAATTGACAACGATGAAGCCAAAACGCTGCAATGACATTTGGTTTGTCTTGGGTGACAAAAAGCACTTTGCCAAATTTGTATGGACATTATAATTTTAACAATGTGATTATCCCCTGTGGATTGGAGCGTTACCAATGAAGTTCAAACGCTTTCTGATGTTTCCCTTTTTATTCTTGCTTATTTTTGCGAGCGCCTGTGTCCCTTCACCTGCCGACGCGCCGCTGACCCTGGCCGCCCTCTCCGCCACGCCCTATGCCTCGTTGACACCCATCACGCCATCCCCAATGCCGAGCAGCACGAGCACGCCGGTCCCGCCGACTGCAACAGCAACCGAGATTCCTGATGTTCGTGAGATCAGGTCTGTCATCCACGCGTATTTTGACATCAGGTATAGCG
>CAYRBO010000061.1:0-9282 GCA_964422545.1 uncultured Anaerolinea sp.
CGCCCAGTTCCTTCAGGTAGAGCGATTCGAGCGGCCCGTACATATTCCCGCCCAGATTGGCAAGAATCATGGCGAGCATGAACAAGAGCAAAAGCGGCGTGAGCAGAGATTGTTTCTTTTCGACAGTGGTTGTTTCCATTGTTTTCATCCTGGGCTCCAACGTCTCCTGACTTTGGAGCGATAATATGAAATTTACTTCCCAATATCAGGAGATATTGGATTCCAGACCATACTCCGCGCCGAACTGCTTGAACCAGTCCTCGCGCAAGACGCCCATAAAGAACACATCGCGGCGCTGGCCGTCGCGCAAAATCATCTCGCGCACTCGGCCTTCCATGCGGAACCCGGCCTTTTCGTAGGATTTGACTCCGCGCGGGTTGTAATCGAACACATTCAGCGAGACCCGGTGCAGGCCCAATTCTGCAAAGGCGAAGCGCAAAACCAGTTTCATCGCCTCGGTGCCGCAGCCCTTGCCCCAGTACTCCCGTTCCCCGATGCCGATTCCTACAAAGGTATCACCATGCGGGGTCGCGCCGCTCAAATCGACGAAGCCAATCAGCTTGTCGTCCTCCAGCGCGCGGATGCCGAACAGCCACATTTCGGGCGGGTCTTTCTCCAGTTCCTTTTCGAGCCACTCTTTGACCCGTTTCGGCGAGAACAACATGCCGGGTGCCAGGTCGAGCAGGCGGCCATATTCGCTGTCGTGCCACCAGCGCGAAAAATGCTCGGCGTAGGTTTCGAGGTTTTCGGCGCTCAGGCGCACCAGTTTCCCGCGGAAAATATCGTTATTCATGCTTCTCGCTCCATTCTGACCGTAACAGGCCGAAGTGCAGGCTGTCCCAGCGGCGGCCATCGCGCAAAATCACCTCGCGGCGGCGCGCTTCCTGGCTGAAACCGAATTTTTCGACGAACCGAATGCCCTGGAGGTTGTATTCGGGCAGGATGACCGTTAAACGATTCAGGTTCAACTCGTCGAAGGCCAGCCGTAAAAAGAGCCGGAACGCATCCGCGCCGTAGCCTTTGTTCTGTTCCGAAGGGCCAATCGCCATCTGGATGTTCGCAATCTGCGACGGCCACACAATCCAGTAGATTTTGCCCCAGCCGAGGAGTCGTTCTTCCTCCAGCGGGCGGATGTGGAAGTAGAACATCTCGCGTTTTTCGTCTATTTCCTTCTCCATGCTTTCCAGCCGCTTTTTGATTTGGTCACTCGCCAGCGGGCGGGCGGGGGTCTCGTTCAGCATCCGCGCCAGCGTGGCGTCTTTCGACCATTCCGCCAATGTTTCGGGGTCCTTCTCCAATTCAATCCGCGTCAGGCGGACGAGTTTGCCGGTGTATAAAGAAGTTGCGATGTCCATGATTGCTCCTCGAAAAATAAAAAACGGCCAGGGGCTTTTCGCCCATGGCCGCACTCCGAAAAGAAAAAGCCACGGGCGGGTGCGCCGTGGCCGGGGTTTACGAGAAAACTTCGCGTAACTTACCTGGAAACAGGCGCACTCCGAGAATCAACAGCCACACCACCACCCAAAACGGCGGCGCGGATGGAATTCTTGATGCAGGTGTTGAACTGTGCCATCGGTCGTGCGCTCCTTTCCTGAAAGATTAAGAACAGGTGAGAGTTTATCACGCCGGGTTGGGTGCGTCAAGGAATTTTTTCGGATTTCAAAAACTTATCTTGACCCACTTCCGTTTTGCCCCTATAATGAAAACGATTTTCATAAAAAGAGGGCTTATGTCTGCTGAAACCTGGCTGAACGCCTTACAAGCGCATGGATACCGTCTGACCGAGTCGCGCCGCGCAGTGGTGGAGATTGTGGCCGCTACCTCCCGCGCCCTGACCCCTTTGCAGGTGTTCGACTCGGCTCGCGCCACCCACCCTGAACTGGGGTTGGTGACGGTCTATCGTACGCTGGAGAAACTGGAAGAGCTGCACCTTATCCAACGCGTCCATCAACCGGGCGGCTGCCAGGCGTTCATCGCTGCCAGCCAGGGACACCAGCACCTGCTCTTGTGCCAGAAATGCGGGCGCGTGACCTTTTTCGAGGGCGATGACCTGGATTATTTGTTCAACGCCATTGCCCAAAAAACCGGTTACACCATTCAAGAACACTGGCTGCAACTGTTTGGGTTGTGCCAGGATTGCAAACAATAGGAGAGAACGATGTGCATGTTTTGTGCTGCTGTCCCCGCTGCCGGAGCGATTGGCGCGAAGTTGAACGCCGACCAGAAAAAGAAATTGCAAAACGGTGAAACCAAAACCGAAAAACCGATTGCCGCTCTCACAGGCGGCGTGATTGTTTTGCTGGTGGTTGGTTCAGTGATATATCACACGGTGACGTTTTCCTGATATGACCCACACTCCTCACCGCCTCGATATCGAAAACATCAGTATTGCCTACGGCGAAAAAACAATTTTGAAAGAGGTTTCATTCAACGTGCCACACGGCGCGCGCGTGGCCGTCGTCGGCCCGAATGGGGCAGGGAAATCGACGCTGTTCAAGGGACTGGTCGGCATCCTGCCGCTCCAAAGTGGGCGGATTCTGATTCACGGCTTGCCGCTCGGCGACCATAAGGATTGCGTGGCCTACGTCCCGCAGCGTGGGGAAGTGGATTGGCGCTTCCCGGTCACGGTGCGGGATGTGGTGATGATGGGCCGTTATGGCTCGCAGGGCTGGCTGCGGCGTCCGTCGAAAAGCGACCACGATGCAGTGCAGCAAGCCTTGTTCGAGATGGGAATCGCTGATTTGGCGGAACACTCCATCAGCGACCTGTCGGGCGGCCAGCAGCAGCGTGTTTTCCTTGCGCGTGCCATTGCCCAGAATCCGCACATCCTGTTGATGGATGAACCATTTAACGGGGTGGATGTTACCACTCGCGAAGCAACTCTGCGCCTGCTCGACCACCTGCGCGAGCGGCAGGTGACGACGATTATTTCGACTCACGACCTGAACCTGGCCGCCAGCCGCTTCAACCTGGTTTTGCTGCTCAACAAGGGCCTGATTGCTTATGGCGAGCCGCGACAGGTCTTGAATCAGGAAAATCTCGCCAAAGCCTTTGGCAGCGCGCTGCTTGTGACAGAAAACGGCGCGCTTCTGGTGGATGAATGCTGCCCGAGCGAGTGATGAGTGATGGTAACGAACATCGAACATCGAATGTCGAATATCGAATATCGTAAATATTTATGGAATTCCTCCTTCAGCCCTTAACCTATGCCTTCATGCAGCGCGGCATGGCCGCCGCCGTCATTGTTGGAATCTTGTGCGCCGTGATGGGGACGTATGTTGTCCTGCGCGGCATGGCCTTCCTGGGCGATGCGCTGGCGCACGCCATTTTACCTGGCATTGCCATTGCCTATCTCGCTGGCGGAAATTTGTTGATTGGGGCATTGGCCGCGGCCATCGTGGTTGCCCTGTTAATTGGCTTTTTCTCGCGCCAGGGTACCGTCAAGGAAGATACCGCCATCGGCATCCTGTTCGCGGCGGCGCTGGCGCTTGGCGTGGCGCTGATTTCATCCATCCGCACGTATGCGGTCGATTTGAGTCACATCTTGTTCGGCAACGTTTTGGGTGTTTCCCCGTCTGACTTGTGGTTAACCTTTGGGCTGGGACTCGCCATCTTGGTGACGGTTTTCTTGTTCTACCGGCCCTTTCTGGTCATCTCGTTCGACCCCGTCCTGGCGGCGACCCTGCGCCTGCCCGCCGAACTGTTGCGCAACATCATGCTCATCTTGCTGGCGGTGACCATTGTTGTCTCGCTCCAGACGGTCGGAATCGGGCTGGTGGCTGCCATGCTGGTTACGCCCGCCGCCACCGCCTACCTGCTGGCGCGCCGTCTCGCGCCGATGATGTTCATCTCGGCGGCGATTGGCGCGTTCTCCTCGCTGGCGGGGTTGTATCTCAGCTATTACCTGAACATCGTCTCCGGCTCGGCTATCGTGCTGGTGGCGACGGCTGTGTTTCTGGTTGTGTTCCTTCTCAAACGCGGCAGGCGCTAATGTATCCTTTTTTCCGCTCCCTGTTGTTCAAACTTGACCCTGAAACGGCTCATCACCTGACCCTGCAACTGGTGCGCATGGCAGGACTCGTGCCGCCGAGCCGCTGGCTGCTCGAATGGATGTTTTCTGCGCCTCCAAAGCCTGTCCACGCCTTTGGGCTGACTTTCAGGAACCCGGTCGGTCTCGCCGCCGGATATGATAAGGACGGGCTTGCCGTTTATGGGCTATCCGCGCTGGGGTTTGGACACCTTGAACTGGGGACGGTCACGCCGCGCCCGCAGCCGGGCAATCCCAAACCGAGGGTCCTCCGGCTGATTGAGGAGCGGGGGGTGATTAATCGGATGGGGTTCCCGGGCCGAGGGATGCAGTTTGTCACTCAACAGTTATCCGTCATCAGGAAACGACCTGGAGGGGTGGTGTTGGGGCTGAATCTCGGTAAGAACAAGGATACGCCGCTCGAAAACGCCGCCGAGGATTACATTACACTGATGCGCGCCTTCGCGCCGCTGGCCGATTACCTGGCGATTAACGTCTCCTCGCCGAACACGGTTGGGCTGCGCCGCTTGCAGGGGCGGGAGATGCTCGAAAACTTGCTGAAACAAATCAGCGTTGAACGTTTATCCTTAAACGTTCAACCTCCCGTGCTGGTAAAAATTGCCCCCGATTTATCGGATGAAGAGTTGGATGATGCAGTGGGCGCGATTTTGGACGCCGGCATGGATGGCATCATCGCCACCAACACGACTCTCAGCCGCGAGGGGGTGCGGTCGCCGCTCAGGGCAGAATCGGGTGGCTTAAGCGGCAGGCCGCTGACAGCCTTGTCTGATTCCGTGCTGGAAAAGGTCGTCGCGCGGGTGAATGGCCGGGTCCCGGTGGTTGCTGTGGGCGGAATCATGACTCCTGATGACGCAAAAAGAAAAATAGACCTGGGAGCGGCGCTCATCCAGGTCTATACGGGTCTAATATATGCTGGGCCGGGGCTGGTGAAAAATATAGTAAGACGGATTTAAATCCGTCTTACTCTGCCGGATGCAGGGCAAACTGCGGCGAGTCTTTGGGGCCAAATAGATTATCGGGGATGGGAATAGGCTCAAATTCGATGCCAATGTTCAGGGCATTGGCGGGGATGTAGTACAACTGCACCGGTGAGTCAATGACGTCCTTGCTCTGAAAGGCAAAGAAGACGTAGTTGCGGTCAGGACTCCAGCGCGCATCGCGGTAACAGCAGCGCGATTTTGCCAGAGCCGGGTTTTGTTCGATACCTTGACGTGTTTCGCGGTTGTAAACGTACATGAAACCCCAGCCGTTGTTGCGATGGGAGGTGTTCATCACGAACAGGTTCTCTCCATCCCAGTCAAAATCGGGAAGGTTGCCATCGGCCAGGAAGCCTTCCGGTGTGAAACGCGTGCCAGGGAATTCATCGAGTTTGACCAATCTTTGCGGGTCGCAGGTGCTGATATCAACCAGGCGGATGACATCTTCAGATTTGCCGGTTAACCCAACAACGGCCAGTGACCAGGCGGCAATTTTGCTATCGGGACTCCAGCGGAATTCTTCGAGCGGCACGGCAGCCTGGGTTTCGCCGGTGTAACTCAGGCAGCCTTTCATGGCGCGCAGACCGTCTCGACCGCGCACGCTTTTGAACTGTTCCAGGTCAAACGGCACGATGTACATTTCCCGATTGAGGGAGATGGCAACCTGTTTGCCATCGGGCGAAAGTTGGAACGTATCTAAAAACCGAGCGGCAGGGAAGGAGAGAATTGTATCGACCTGTTTGGTATCGGCATTGACCGTTTTGACGTTGGTCAGGCTGATGAAGACCAGCGTGCGCGTGCCGGGAATCCATTGCAGGTCGGTTTTGGGCAGGCGATTGTCGTTGGTCAATTGGGTGAGTTCTGAACCATCCAGGTTCATGAGCCAGACTTCATTTTTGGCAATGAAAGCCACCTGGTCGGCCCCGCCAATCACCGGGCGAGAGGAGGCAGGGGTTAGAGTTGGTGGTTCAGGGGTAAAGGTAGGCGCGTCGGTTGGTGGAAGCAGCGTGTTGGTAGGTGCTTGGGTAGGTGACTCCGTCGGCGGAAGGGTGTTGGTGGGTGGGATGACTGGCGCGCTGGTACTGGTCGGCGCAGTGGTGGCAGTTGGAGACAGCGCGGAAAAGAGCATGACTCCCCCGCCGCCCAACCCGGCCAGCACAAGAACCAGCAGCACCGGCGCAATAAACCACCAGGATGAGGGGCCGCTTTGGGTTTGGGCGGGTTTCTGCCCAGGCGCGGCGGGTTTTTCTCCCACTTTGGTTTTGGCAGCGGCCATGCGCGTTTTAGCCGCCGCGACCTGCGTGGCGCGCATAGAAGCGGTTTTGATAGCATCCTGACCGCTCGCGCCGCGCGCGACTTCGGCAATTGCATCGGCCAGTTCTACGGCAGTGCGAAAGCGATTATCACGGTTTTTGGCCATCGCCTTTTCGATAACCGGTTCGATGTCCACTGGCAGGTTGGGGTTGCTATCGAGAATGTGGGGGATTGGATCGGTGATGTGTTTGACGACCACTGCCATTGGCGTGGTGGCCTGGTATGGCTGGACGCCTGAGAGCATTTCGTAGAGAATGACGCCAAGCGCATAGATGTCGCTGCGTCCATCCACCTGGTCGCCTTGGGCTTGCTCGGGACTCATGTAGGCGGGCGTACCGATAATCGCGCCGCCGGTGACGGTGGCGCCCTGGGCTTGGGTGATTTTGGCAATTCCGAAATCGGAGATGTAAGGTTCCCCGCTGCGGTCGAAGAGGATGTTGCCTGGTTTCAGGTCGCGGTGGATGATGCCTTTCGAGTGGGCTTCATCGAGGGCGGGCGCCAGTTTGGCGAAAATGCGCGCGGTTTCTTGGAGAGAAAATGGCCCCTTGGCAATTCGCTCCTGCAATGAGCCGCCTGGCATATAACGCATCACAAAATATGGTTGGCCGTCTTCTTCTCCAACATCATACACTGGGACAATTGCCGGGTGTTCCAGCACGGCGACAGTCTTGATTTCGCGCTCAAAGCGCACGCGAAACTGCGGGTCATGAAGCATTTCGCGCGGCAGAACCTTAATTGCCACTTCGCGGTCCGGCAAGGGGTCATAAGCTTTGTACACGGTGGCCATGCCGCCGCGTCCTAGTTCTGATTTAATTTCGTAACGGCCAATTTTTTGTGGAGTCATACAGTTTATTTTAGCATGAAGAAGCGGTTTGGTTTTATTAATTGGCGTGAAATTCTTGAATTTCCTTCTTCATTCCCTCATGATTGATTTTAATAACTGTAATGGCGAAAAGCAAGATGTTTACAAAAAAAGCGCCTTTGAGGCGCAATTTTTGTGCGTAAGCAAGTTGCATAGAAACGTGCCAGATGATGTCAGTCTATCTTTTCAGGGATGGTCACTGGGAAGGTGTAACCGTACAAGACGATTTTTAGCGTCCTATTCTTATATTGGCTGATTCCACCTGCTATGACACACGCGACTTTTCCATCATCACGGAAATTGCAATCCATATTGATTTGCTGGTTGCGGGGCAGGACGACAAATCCCCACAATTCATCCTGGCTCCAATTGCCCTGAACACTGAAGAGGGCAACGTATCCCTTGTTTGGAACGTACCTGATGGATTCAAAAGAAGCGCCGCGCTGGACATCAGGCGGAATGACTACTTCAAAGGGATAACCATAAACAACAAGCTTGACCATTCGCCCTGCGTATTGGCTGATACCAGCGGCGATATTGCATGATACTTTTCCATCGTCACGGAAATTGCAATCCATATTGATTTGGCGGTTGTGGGGCAATGCAACGAAACCCCACAATTCATCATCCCGCCATTCGCCTTGGACATTAAAAATGGCAACATAGCCTTTGCCGGGAACCTGGTAAATTGATTCGAACGAGATGCCCCGTTTGACAGCAGCGGTTGAAAACAGCGTCATAATCAGGGATAGAGCGAAGAATATGGTGAACACTTTTCTTTTCATGGGGATTTCTCCTTATCGAGAAAACAATTTCTGGAATACGTGGGACGGATATTTACCTTGCGCCAGCAGCCAGCAGCCAGCCGTTTCGCAATCTCGCTTACGCAAATCTTATACCTTTTTAATGATTGGAAAAGTATGTTAAAAATGGTGCAATCACATTACTATTTCATAACGGGGGTAGTGCCAAGAATTACGGTTTCCCTGGTGGTTTGTCTCGCTGGCGCCCGACATTGGTATAGGAGTAGGTTCAATCTGGTTGTTTCAGAGGCTTTCTACCCTGCATATTTTTGTTTTTGGTTTGAGATGTATAATCGGTTGTTGAGTGTAAAAACTAACAAGGAGTGTTTTATGGAGCTTAATCCCGCCCTGCGCCAAAATCTTTTGGCTGCGCAAAAGAATGAAATCACCGAATACAACATTTATATTCGCATCGCTGCCACGCTGCCGCGCGAAGAAAACCGTAAAATCATTGAACAGATTGCCGCCGATGAATTGCGCCACTACAACGAGTGGAAATCGTTCACCAAGCAAGAGGTCCGCCCGAAATGGCTGCTTGTCTGGTTCTATGTGCTGGTAGCGCGCCTGTTTGGGTTCACGTTTGGCGTGAAATTGATGGAACAGGGCGAGGAAAGCGCCCAGGTCAACTACGCCGAAATTGCCAAATTTATCCCCGAAGCGGTCAAAATCCATAAGGAAGAAGAAGAACACGAAGAACAACTGCTCAACATGCTCGACGAAGAGCGATTGCGCTACGCCGGTTCGGTCGTGCTAGGCTTGAATGATGCTCTTGTCGAATTGACCGGCGCGCTGGCCGGGCTGACGCTGGCCCTGCAAAACGTGCAGCTGATTGCCCTCTCCGGGCTGATTACCGGAATTGCAGCCTCGCTCTCGATGGCCGCTTCGGAATATCTCTCCACTCGTTCGGAGGAGACCGATAAGCACCCGGTGCGGGCTGCTGTTTACACCGGCATTGCCTACATCCTGACCGTTACCCTTTTGATTTTGCCCTACCTGCTGCTCGATAACGTGTACCTGTGCCTGGCAATTTCACTCACGACTGCCGTTTTGATTATTGCCGTGTTCAACTACTACATTTCGGTTGCCAAAGGAGAAAATTTCCGCCGCCGCTTCACGGAAATGGCCGGGCTGAGTCTGGGCGTGGCCGCCTTCAGTTTCGTTATTGGCTATTTCATCCGTTTGTGGCTGGGAGTGGAGATTTAATTTTATGTGACAGTCTATTTAATTCGTGTTTAGACAAAAATGAGGGCGGTTGAGCCCTTGAGCAAAACCGCCCTT
>CAYRBO010000062.1:0-8240 GCA_964422545.1 uncultured Anaerolinea sp.
CGGAAGTTTTGCACGTCGCCGATGGCTTGCAGCACGTTGGCGCGCAGGCGGTCTTCGGAAATGCCTTTTTGCAGGGCGGCTTGCAGCCAAGGCAGCCATTGTTTATGAAAAGAGAGAATCATCCACCAGTTGCGCGGCGCGGTGGCCAGGCGCGCCAGCGGGTCGCCCTCTGGCAGGTTGAGCAGCGCATCTTGCAGCAGGTACAGGTTGAGCAGGTCGTCCATCAAATCGGGGCGGGTGCTTGGGTCGGCGCTGGCCGGCAGGCCGTCGAAGACCTCGCAAACCTGGCTCACCACCCGCCGCAGGGCGTCCTGCGGGTTGGGAGTCGTCAGGGCGGCCCGGGCATAATCGCTTACGCTGGCGTGCCAGGTATAGCGGCCGTCTTCGGGGCGGTAGGTCAGCAGGGCGGCATCGCGCAGGGCATCGGCCCGTCGATAGAGTTCGCCGATTTCGACCTCCAGGGCCGCCGCCAGCGACTCGGGCGCGCACGAACCGGCCCCAAACAGGGGCAGGCAGGCCAGCGCCTGGCGCGCGCCAGGGTCGAGCGGCTCTACCGACCAGCTCAGCACGACTTTCAGAATTTGTTTGTAATCGCCGCTCAAGCCGCGCGCTGAGGCCAGAATGGATTCGAGCGGGCGGCGGGCAGCCAGGGCGGTCAGTTTTTCCAGCACCAGCGGGTGTCCGCGCCCGGCTTCGGCCAGCTGCGCGGCAATTTCCGGCTTTTGCAGGCCGCGCAGGTTCTTTTGTTTGGCCAATGCCAACAAGTGGCGAAAGGCGGAAGCAGGCCCCAGCCCGGCGTGCAGGGGCAGGGCGCGCGCAAAAGGCAGTTCCTCGAAAACCGGAGCAGGTGGGCGCAGCGTCACCAGGGCGGCGCTGCGCGCTCCCAACCCGCGCAGGAAGCGGCTGATACGTTCCAGGTCAGCAGCGGGCAGGTCTTCCAGGTTGTCCAGCACGAACAGGGTCGGGTTCTGGCGGGCATAGGCCAGCAGCGGCTCTTCAGGCCGCTGCCCGGCTTGCAAGGGAAGTTCCAGTCCCAGGGCCATGTCGCGCAGCAAAAGGTCAGCCAGCGGCGCCGCGCGCCCATCGCCAAAAGACGCCCCACCCGGAAATCGCCACAGATTGCGGTGCGCGGCTTCCAGCGCCAGCGAAGTTTTACCCATCCCGCTCACCCCGCTGATGACCGCTGCGGCGGGCGTCGCTTCCAACGTTTTGGCCAGCGTCACCAATTCCTGCCCGCGCCCAAAAAAGAAGCGCCCGCGCGCGGGCAGGTTGCCGGGGGCGCGGCTGGCTTCAATGAGCGCTTCGCCCGGCTCCAGCGACTCGAAACGCAGTTCCTGACCGCCAAACAGTTGCGGGGCGTGCGTGCTGACGCGCATCCGCGCCCGCGCGAAGGCCTCCCCCAGGGCATACCCGCCGCGCGCCATCTCGGCGTAGAGCGCGGCGGCAAACTGCACCGCCTCGTCATCACGCACCGGTTCGGGATGTCCAAGCGCGGCGCGCGCCCGCCCATTGGCGGCAAAGGCCTGCGCAGCCGAAAACGCGCCTTCCGCGCTTTCGCAGGCATTGAATACCGCCAGGTCGAGCGGCGGGGCATCTTTGAGCGCCGCCAGCAGGCGCGGGGTACTGACCGGGTCAGATTGCGAATATTCGTCTTCCAGCAGCAATCCCCCGCTCCAGGCATGACCGCTGAAATGCAGGACATGCGGGTAGAGTCCCTGCTCCACAGCGCGCGGCGAGAGCGCGAAGCGCAGGGCCTCCAATGTGGGCGGGGCCAGGCGAATCAGGGCAATTGGCGCGCCGCTGGCCTGCACAGCCGCCGCAAGCCGATTCCATTCTTCCTGCAAATCGAGCGGGGCCGGTTCCGCTGCCGGGTTGCTTGGGTCGCTGACCGGCGCAGCCAGCACCACCAGCACGCGCAGCATTTTGCGCAAATCGCGCTGTTTGCGCCGCTCGCTATACTCGGCGGCGTTGAAAATCAGGTCGCCGCTGACCTGCATCACCAGGTTTTTATCGCCGGAAATGACATTCCCGCCCACGCTGCCGCCCACATCAATCGTTGTCCCTGCCATGCCTGCTTCTCCCTTTCCCAATGAAATACCCCTTTACTTTAGCCAAAATTCCCCCAAAAAGCAAGTGCCATTTTCCACATGCTGCGCCCCGAACAGACGCGCTTCATTGGACTGGAGAATTACCTGCGGGCGCTGACCGATATGGGCGTCGGCGGCAGCCTGATGGGGTCGCTGGGCTACTTCCTGCTGACCGTTCCGGCGCAGCTGCTGGCCGCCCTGGGGCTGGCAGCCTTGCTTTCGAGCGAACGGATATTCGGCAAGGCGCTGATACGTCCGCTGTTTTTCATGCCGAGTATCATCCCGGCGGGGCCATCCTGTTCATCTGGATTGGGTTCGTGGATGAGCGCGCCGGCTGGCTCAACCGCTTGGTGATGGAACCGCTGGATATGCCGCCTATTCCCATTTCTTTTGCCTCGGCCATCGTTCTGTTCGCGCTGTGGAGCATTGGGCCAGGATTCCTGATTCTGGGGGGCTGCCAAAATCCCCCAGGCGGCGCAAAATACGCTGGTCGTGGCCTTCATCAGCGGGTTGGGCGTGCTGGCGGCCTCCATTGCGGTTGCCTATAGTTTTTCGCGTTTCCGCATCCCCGGCGCCAAGTGGCTGTTCTACCTGCTGATTGCGACCATCCTCATCTCCGATAGCATCACCCTCGTGCCAACGCATTTCATGTACGTCCGGGTGCTGGACTGGAACGGGCCCCAATACCCGTTGGTGGCGCTGCTGCACTTTTTCTACACCTGGAACGAGTTACGGGTCGCCAGCCTGTACCTGGGCATCGCGCCCGACCTGCGCACCGTCTCATACAGCATCCAAACCATCCAGTTACTCTCCCCCTCCCCTGCGGTTTTGCAGGCCGGGGCCTTGCTGGCGATGGCTGTGCCGGTGCTTGTCCTGTTCCTGTTCCAGCGCTTCTTTATGCAGGATATGGTCGTAACCGGGACGGAGAAATAGCCATGAAAACTCCCACCGTGCGTTTCATCTTTCTCATCTGGCTGGGTTGGGCGCTGCTGGTTATCGGATTCCAGTTCCTGGCGACCTCGCGCTTCCAGCCCACCTGGCCCGACCGCGCTCAGCAGTGGACAGAAACCGAAACCGCCAAAAACAACGGGGACTACCAGCGAGGCCGCGCCTGCCTGCTCGAACCCTTCATGAACAACCAGGTCGCCTGGGATTCGGAATATTATCTTGGAATCGCGGTTGGCGGCTACGATGACCCGCTCGTCCCGGCCCTCACCCCGCGCGGCTGGATGATTCCAGGCGCGGGTTACATCCCCAAAACCGGCTACCAGGGCGAAACCTATTCACTCAGCTATGACGCGCGCGTCGGCGTAGCGCTGGTCATCCCCATGGGAATCACCTGGATTCGCACCCGCGAATGGTACGCGCTCGACCTGGAATGGCGGCAAATCTATCTCTCCGGCATCCCACTGCGGCCACTGTTCCGCGCCTTGCTGGCTTTTGCCCCGCTGATAGCGTTCTTAATCTGGAAGTTTTCCTATCTTGGGTTTGCCTTCGACTACGTGGAGACCAACTTCTTCGGACGCGGATTCCTGCAACTGGACACCGCTTTCTACGCCTGGGCCTCGGCCTGGTACGAAATGGCCTACGGCTTCTTCACCGGGGCCGACATCAACCGCTACGGGATGTTCGTCAACTCGCAGCGTTCGGCCTACTACTTCACCGAACTGGTCGGGTTCGTGGTTGCCCTGCTGACTTGCTGGCGCGCCCGCAAAGAGTACCCCGAACTGGCCTGGTTCAGCCTGGCAGTTTTCATCATCTCATGGGGTTCCGGCCCGGCCCAGGGCATCCACCGTTATGTGCTGGCCTGCCCGGCCATGTTCGTCATGCTCGCCAAATGGGGCAAAAACCCGGCCTTTGACCGCACTTGGACAACAACCAGCCTGCTCTTGATGGCCCTGCTTTTTTTTCTGTCTACTTCTCGTCATTCTCTTTCAGCCACTCCATAGCCCGGCGGCTTCGTCATCGCCATGCGAATGGACAACGTTGCAGTCGGCCAGGTAGGTTTCGGCAATCCCATTCTCTTTCAACGCCCGCAGGTAGCCGTTACGGCGTTCGCGCAACGAAGGATAACAATCCGCCGCGCCGCCCACGAACCCGATGTGGCGATGACCCAGCCCCAGCAGGTATTCCATCGCCTGGTAGGCCGCCCGGAAATTATCCGAAACCACCATATCGTAACTCTCGGTGTCCGAATAGCCATCCACCAGAACCACCGGCAGGTTGCGCTCGCGCAGCGCCGCCGAAACCGTCTCATCCAGGAATGTCCCGACCATCAGCACGGCGTCGGCCAGGTTATTTTCTAGCAGCGGGGGCAGTTTGACCGGGCGATTGTCCGAATCCACCGGAAGCATCGCAAACAGCAGGTTGATACCCAAGTCCTGGCAGGCCAGGTCCACGCCGGTGATGACCTTCGATGAGACAAAATCAAACCATCCTCCGGTCAGGCAATTGACAAACAAAACATTTGTTCTATAATTAAAGCATGGACGCAATTTCCCGCTTGAAACTGCTTTCTGACCAGATGACGCTGGAGCCTGCCGAGGAGCGTTCTTCCACCGGAACAACCCCGCTAAAACCTGCCGCCTGTTCCGAAGGGCTTTTCGTCCACCCTGCGCAAATGCCCGGCGGCAAGCCCATTCTGCTCCTCAAGACCCTGCTCACTTCGGCTTGTGAACGCGACTGTTACTATTGCCCGTTTCGGGCCGGGCGCGACTTCCGCCGCGCGACCTTTCAACCCGAAGAGTTTGCGCGCTTATTTGTCCATCTCGTGCAAAAGGGTGCCGCCGAGGGAATTTTCCTGAGCAGCGGCATTGCCGGGGGCGGAATCCGCACCGAAGACAAACTGCTCGACACCGCCGATATCCTGCGCAACAAACTCGGCTTCCGCGGCTACATCCACCTGAAAATCATGCCCGGCGCCGAAAAAGACCAGGTGCTGCGCGCCATGCAACTGGCCGACCGGGTTTCGGTCAATCTCGAAGCCCCCAACACCAAGCGGCTGGCAAAACTGGCCCCGCACAAGGTTTTTATAGAAGAACTCCTGCAACCCTTGCGCTGGGTCGAGGAGATTCGGCGCGCCATCCCCCCCACATCAACCTGGAACGGGCGCTGGCCCTCCACCGTTACCCAATTCGTGGCGGGCGGCGCAGACGAAAGCGACCTGGAACTGCTGACCACCACTGCCTGGTTGAACAAACACGTCGGACTCAAACGCGCCTATTACTCGGCCTTTCACCCTATTCCCGATACGCCTATGGAAAATAAAGCCGCCATTGACCCGCTGCGCGAACACCGCTTGTACCAGGCTTCGTTCTTGCTGCGTGACTATGGCTTCGACCTCGAAGAACTGCCCTTCACCAGCGAGCAAAACCTGCCCCTCGCCACCGACCCCAAACTGGCCTGGGCCCAAATCAACCTGGCCGAAAAGCCGCTCGAAATCAACCGGGCCGGGCGGCGCGAACTCTTGCGCATCCCCGGCATCGGCCCCAAAGGCGCGGAGGCCATCCTGAAAGCCCGCCGCCAATCCAGGTTGCGCGAACTCTCCACGCTCAAAAAACTCGGCATCCTCGCCGACCGCGCCGCGCCGTTCGTATTGCTGGATGGCAAGCGGGCGGCGTACCAGATGAGCATGTTGTAGGGCGCACGCACACCGAACTACGAGGCGGTTAACGCCTCGTAGTTGTTTTAATAAGACAACTGTTGTATAGTATTTAAGCATATACGCAAGAATAGAGTTTTATGTGACGATCGAAGAGAGTTCAAATCCCCTGAAAAAGGTAAGCAGCCTCTTGGGCGGAATCAGCGAATATGTCGCCGCCATCCTGGCATACATCCTGGCGCTCACCGGTGGCGCGCAAACCCCCTATCCACAGACCATCTCCGTCCTGACTGCCCTGGCAACCGCGCTCGTCTTGTGGCTGCTTCGCTGGCCGCGCATCAACAAAAAAGCCGAGTTGCTCATCCTCCTTACAAAAAACAGCCAATCACCCCAAAGCCTATGGCGCAGGATATTCACCCCCTTTTCCGCCCGGACAGGCTACGCCATGCCCCTGGCGCGCCGCAGGGCCGAAGGCGGACTTTTGCTGGTGACTTCCCTGGCAGCGATAACCTTTTCTGGTTTCAATGCATCAGCGGTTTACGAGGAAATCTCTCTTGTAAATTGTTACCACACGCTTGGAACCTTGCCGCGTATCCTGGTTGTGCAATTTGCCCATGTTTCTGAGACAAACATCGCCATCGAAAATCAACTTGTTTCAGCATTGCAGCAAGACTCCAGGTTTGCCATTTGCTATTACCGCAAGCCAGCCGATGTACATAGCGAAGCGCTCGATTTTGGGAAAAAGTTCAAGGCGTTGCTGGTGGTTTGGGGAAGCATCGACGACCAAATTCTCCAGATCAATTTCACGCCGCGCGATTGGGTCATGCTGGGGAGCAAAGTTCAAGTCGACCGGCAAAAGATGCTGGAATTCCGCATAAAAGAACTCGATAACGTGGCTCCCTACCTCAGCCAGTATGTCCTCGCCCAAATCCTGTTCATGCAGGGGGATACCGCCGGCGCGCGTAACAGCCTGAGCGAGTACCTTGATGGGTTGCAGGCCGAACAGGCAGAGAAGATTGGATTTCACAACATTGCCGAGGCTTATTTCATCCTTGGGCAGATGTTCGATCCCGAAAATTCCGAAGCTCCCGATGAACAGCGCGCGCTACAGGCTTATACAACAGCGGTACAGTATTATCCAGAATTTGAAATCGCCTTGCTCGATCGCGGTTTTTTATATCGTGGCCGGGGAGAATACGACAAAGCAATCCAGGATTTTTCAGTCATCATCGACAAAAACCTCCTGCTCAAGATGGATGCCTATTACAACCGGGCACTTGCCCTGGCAGATTCAGGCGATATCAACGGCGCGATTGCCGATATCAAAGCCGCGCTTGGCATGACTCCCACCGATGCCAGTCTTTACCATCTACTGGGGCGGCTCTACCTGCTCAATGGCCAATTCGACGAGTCTTATCACACCTATGAGACCGCTCTCCTCTATGCCGACGACGAACAGCGAGGCGATTTTATCGATGACTTGGAAACCCTTGCCTGGGAAAACACCTCTTTAAGCGATGATGTGCAAAAAATCATTGAACTGCTTCGATAGGCATCCATAATGCCTAATTCACATTCCCCGCGCTGGCGGGGTACAGCCAAAGGAGAAAATATGGACACGCAAAGGCAGTCTCGTTATTCGGATTCGCCCGTTCCGCCTTGGGACCATTATGCCATCACAAAAGAAGCCGAAAGCGAAATCCACGCGGCGCTCGAACAAATCGACTATGAAGGTTATGCAATCGGTTTATATGCCGGATATGCCACCATTCCTGATGAACACGCCGAGTCGGAATCTGACCCGTTCGCAATGTGCTTCGGGTACGAAGTCGGCGAGCAATCTGAAGTCTATTTGCCAGAAGACGAAGAAACAGAAGCAAATAAAGATGACCCGCTGACTGATGAGTTCCTCGACAGGCTATTTGCAGAACTTGCCGAAAAGTTCAGCGAGGTCACTCCCCCTGAGGCGGGCATCGTGCTGCCCCGCATGGAAATTACCGTGCTTGGCTCTTTGCAATGCGCCGGGAGAATGGTCAAGCTATGCCGCCCAGGCAATTGCAGCCGGCAAACATGTATTGGAAAACTGAGACGATTCAACAAAACCTGCAATGGCTGGAAATGCCAGCACAAGTTCCCATAGCCAGTTGGCCTGGTTCTATGGCCCGGAGCGGCCTAAACTCAAATCCGCTCCGCTTTGCGAAGCACATAGTCATCATAAGCGCGCCGCAGCAGCCGGGCAATCTCGCCCACCTGCCCCGTCCCCACCGGCTGGCCGTCAATCTCCGTCACCGGCACCACTCCGCGCCCGCTGGATGTAATGAAGGCTTCATCCAGGCCGGGCAACTCCTCCACGCGCGGCGGGCGGTATTCCAAGCCAATCCCGTTCGAGCGCGCCAGGCGCAGCACATAGCGGCGTGTCACCCCCAGCAAAATCCCCTCGCGGGCGGTGATAATCACGCCATTCTTCACAGCGTAAAAATTACTTGTCAGCCCCTCCAGCTCGCGTTTAGACAAAAGTAACACTCCCGACAGATTGTCGGGGTAAAAAATAG
>CAYRBO010000063.1:0-7662 GCA_964422545.1 uncultured Anaerolinea sp.
CGCCCTTGTCGCAGACCGGGCAATCGAGCGGGTGCGAGGTGAGCAAGAGTTCGAGGATTTCGCGCTGCCCGGCCTGCGCTTTTTCGCTGTCGGTGATGACGAACATGCCCTCAGAGACGGGGGTGGTGCAGGAGGTCTCCAGTTTGGGGCCAAATTGCAGTTTGGGTTGGCCGTTTTCGTCGAGGACGGGCTGGCCGGTGGCGCGGTCAATTTGCGGGCGGCCAATTTCGACCAGGCACTGACGGCACATGCCGACCGGCTCCATTTTGGGGTGGTAGCAAAAGACCGGGATGTCTATGCCGACCGTTTTGGCGGCATCCACAATGACCGTGCCTTCGGGGACGGTGACGGGTTTTCCGTTGATTTTCAGGTTGACCATTTTTGTCATAGTGATTCGTTACTCGTTACTCGATATTCGTTACTCGATATTCGTTACTCGATATTTGGTTGTCGATGCTCGAATTATCGAATATCGAATTACAACTTACCCGTTACTTTCTCAAAATCTTCCGGGAATCGCTCAATGGCCGAGCGGACGGCCATGGTTGAGAAATCGCCCAGGGCGCACAGGCATTTGCCGTAAACCTGGGCGGCCACGCTATCGAGCAGTTTCACGTCGCCAGCGCTGGCCTGTCCGCTGTGGATGCGTTGGGTGAGATGTTTCATCCAGTAATTGCCGTCACGGCAGGGGGTGCATTTACCGCACGATTCGTGCTGGAAGAAGTCTATCGTCTTTCGGATGACCCAATCCATGCTGTGGCGGTCGTCAATGACGATGACTGAGGCCGAACCGAGCAGCGAGCCGACGCCCTGAACGCTTTCGTAGTCCATCGGCGTGTCCATCACCTTGTCGAAGGTCGAGTCATCTACGCGGATGATGGCGGAGGAGGCCCCGGCGGGCATGATGGCGCGGAGTTTGCGCCCGTTCGGAATACCGCCTCCGTGCGTGAAAATCAACTCGCGGAAGGTGGTGCCAAGCGGCAGTTCGTAGTTACCGGGGCGTTCGACATTGCCCGAAAGCGAGAAAATCTTGACGCCGGGGCTTTTCTCCGTGCCAAATTCACGGAAGGCCGCCGCGCCGTGTTCGATGATGTAGGGCAGGTTGGTGAGCGTCTCGACGTTGTTGATGACGGTCGGTTTGCCATACAGCCCAACGACCGCCGGGAAGGGCGGACGCAGGCGGGGCTGCCCGCGTTTGCCTTCGAGCGATTCGAGCAGGGCGGTTTCCTCGCCGCAGATGTAGGCCCCCGCGCCGAGGTGCGTTTTCAGGCGCAGGCTGGTCTCTGTGCCAAAAAGTTTGTCGCCCAGGTAGCCCTGCTTTTCCATTTCGGCAATGCAGGCTTCGATTTGTTTGGCGATGGGGTAATACTCGCCGCGAATGTAGATGTACCCTTCCGTTGCGCCGACGGCAAAGCAGGCAAGAGCAACGCCTTCGAGGAACTGATAGGGGTTGCCCTCCATGATTTCGCGGTCTTTGAAGGTGCCAGGCTCCGATTCATCGGCGTTGCAGACGACATAATGCGGCCAGATGGTATCGGGCAGGAAGGACCATTTGACGCCGGTAGGGAAGCCCGCCCCGCCGCGCCCGCGCAGACCGGAGGCTTTCACTTCCTCCACGACCTGTTTGGGCTGAAGCGTGGTGACGGCCTTTTCAAGCGCGCGAAAACCGCCGTTTTGCTTGTAGATTTCGATATTGTTCAGGCCGGGGATGTCCCGGTGACGCAGAAGGATATGTGGCATAGTATCAGGTTTCCAGAGAGATAACGCTTTATCGTAAACAGGTAAACAGGTACACAAGTAGACAAGGATGCAGGAAATGTTCCCTGTTTACTTGTCTACTTGTTTCCTAGATTTCTTTAACGTCTCAACCAACTCCATCGTCTTATCCACGCTCATATTCTCATAGAAGGCGACCGTATCACCCTCTTGAATCTGGAACAACGGCGCGCGGTCGCAGCCGCCCAGGCATTTGACTTCCTCGAGCGTAATCAACCCATCGGGCGTGGTCTCGCCGACTTTGATGCCGAGGTTCTGGCACAGGCTTTCCATGAATTCGTCCGCGCCGCGCAGGGCGCAGGGCAGGTCGGTGCAGATTTGCATACGGTATTTGCCAGCCTTTTCGTCGTGATACATGGTGTAAAAGCCGACAATGGCCGCCACTTCGGTCACATCCAGTTCGAGCATCTGCGCAATTTCCTGCATCGATTCTTTCTGGATGTAGCCCGCCTCGCGCTGGGCGAGATACAAAAGCGGCATGACCGCCGAGCGTTTGACGGGGTATTTGGCGAAAAGCGCCTTGATTTCTTCTTGATATTTTTCTGCCAGCATGGATTCTCCGAGAGTGCGCTTGCTTTCAAAGTAAACCGCAAAGACCGCGAAGGGCGCAAAGTTAGAGTTTGATGAAACGACTCAATTCTGCATTCATCGTTCTGAAATCTGAATTTCGTTACCTGTCAATATCACCCAGCACAATGTCAATCGAGCCGATAATCGCAATCAGGTCGGCGACGAAGTGGCCTTTCGACAGTTTGGGCAAGACCTGCAAGTTGTCGAAAGACGGGGCGCGGAAGTGAACGCGGTAGGGTTTGGGGCCGCCGTCGCCTTCCAGAAAACAGCCCAACTCGCCGCGCGGCGATTCGGTCGCTACATATACCGAGCCTTTCGGCGCATTGAAGCCCTCCGTCCACAGTTTGAAGTGGTGAATCAGGGCTTCCATGCTCACGCCAATTTCTGAGCGCGGCGGCGGGACGAATTTGTAGTTGTTCGAGCGCACCGGGCCGAGCGGCAGTTTGTCCAACGCCTGCTGGATGATGCGAATGGACTGGCGCATTTCCTCGATGTGCAGAATGTAACGGGCATACACATCGCCCTCGGTACGGGTCGGGATGTCGAAATCGTACTGCTCGTAGCCGGAATACGGCGCGAATTTGCGCACATCGTAATCAGGCCCCGAAGCGCGCAGGGTAGCGCCAGTCAGTCCCCAGTTGATGGCTTCCTCAGCGGAGATTTTGCCAATCCCCAGCGTGCGGTCGAGGAAGAGCGGGTTTTTGCTCAAGAGCGATTCGTATTCATCAATGCGCCGGGGAATGATTTTCAGGAAATCGCGCACTGCTGCTTCGAATTCGACCGGCACATCGCGCCACACCCCGCCGGGGCGGATGTAGGTGGTCATCATGCGCTGGCCTGAGACCAGTTCCATGATGTCGAGGATTTGCTCGCGCTCACGGAAGCAATACAGGAAGACCGACATGGCCGCTACGTCGAGGGCAGCCGTCCCCAGCCAGACCAGGTGCGACTGAATGCGGGTCAGTTCGGCCAGGATGACGCGGATGGCCTGGGCGCGCGGGGGGACATCCAGCCCGACCAGTTTTTCAATCGCCAGGCAGTAGGTGAAGTTGTTGCCGACCGTGTTCATATAATCCATGCGGTCGGTCATCACCTCGGCTTTTTGGTAGGTTTTGGCTTCCATGTTTTTCTCGATGCCGGTGTGCAGGAAGCCAATATCGGGAATGCAGTTGACGATGGTTTCGCCATCCAATTCAAGCAGCAGGCGCAGCACGCCGTGCGTAGAGGGATGCTGCGGGCCCATGTTGAGCAGCATGGTTTCGCCCGCCAGAGCGCGGTCTGAGACCAGATGGCGAATTTCGTCGAGGGTGACTTCTTGAATCTGGGTCATGGCTTATTCTTTGGGGGCAGGTTTGCGCGCCTTAATTTCATCGAAGTTGAACGAATATTGCGGCTCTTCATAGCCAAGCGGGTAATCCTTGCGCTGCGGGTGGCCGACCCAATCGGCGGGCATTAAGATGCGCCGCAGGTCGGGGTGGCCCTCGAAGCGGATGCCGAACATGTCATAGACTTCGCGCTCCTGCCAGTTGGCGTTTTTGTACACCGATTCGATGCTGGGCAGCGAGGGTTCGATGCCCGGCACGGGCGCGCGCGCTTGAAGCGTCAGTTTTTGCGCCAGCGAGCGGAAGACATACGCAACGTGAAAACGTGGATTCTCCTCCGGCCAGTAATCTACCGCCGTAATGCAGGCCAGGAAATCGAAGCCGAGTTCATCGTGAATCATCCGCGCTGCTTCGAGGATTTTTTCGGCAGGCAGGATGATAGTTACCTCCCCGGCATGTTCGCTGGTGGAGCCGCCAAAGGTTTCGAGTAAACGCTGCTGATAGGTTTGTAAAACATCGCTCATTTTCAGGCCCAGTCCTTAAATTTTTCGCCGCGCACTTTTTCGTGCAAGGTCAAGATGCCATGAATGAGGGCTTCAGGGCGCGGTGGGCAGCCTGCCACATACACATCTACCGGAACGACTTCATCCACGCCCTGCACCACCGCGTAATTATTAAACACGCCGCCGCACGAAGCGCAATCGCCCATGGCAATTACCCACTTCGGGTCGGGCATTTGGTCGTACAGGCGGCGCACCACAGGGGCCATTTTGCGCGTCACCCGCCCGGCCACAATCATCAGGTCGCTCTGGCGCGGGCTGGCGCGCATCAGTTCCATCCCAAAACGGCTCATATCATGATGTGAAGCCTGGGCCGACATCATCTCAATCGCGCAGCAGGCCAGGCCGAATAACATCGGCCACATGGCGTTGGCGCGGCTCCAGTTGACCAATTCTTCTAACTTAAGGGTAACAACCCCCATATTTCCCAATTTTTGCTCTACTCCCATTCCAGGCCTCCTTTTTTCCACTCATAAATAAAACCAATAAGAATCGGGATATTGAACACAACCATCGCCCAGAAGCCGTACCAGCCCAGGTCGCGGAAGGCAATCGCCCAGGGCAGGAAGAAGATGACTTCGATGTCGAACAGAATAAACAAGACGGCAATCAGGTAAAAACGCACCGGAATACGGCGCGTTCCCGGCCCAATCGGGGTCATGCCCGATTCATAGGGCATCATCTTTTTGGCCGTTGGGCGTTTGGGGCCAAACAGCCCGCCCAACACAATCGCAATCACCGCCACCAGGGCAGTGACCAGAATCATCGTGGCAATCGCGGCATATTCGAGCAGCATGAGCGTCTCCGGGGTTCGTGACTAAACGAACAAAGTATAACATAGGGGATGTGACGTTTGTAGGGAGGAAGTATGACAAATATCACTGTAAAAGTGTCATTTCTCACTTTGAGATTATTTCACGAAATAATAGAATGCTGTCGAGATTATAATGAGGTCGAATAAGAATAACATCAGAACCACCTTTGGGTGGAACGGAGGAAGTCCCCGTGTTCCATGCGCTTGTCAGCATCAAACAAGTTCCCGATACGACCAATATCCGTATTGACCCGGAAACCAACAACCTGATTCGTCAGGGCGTGCCGACCATCCTGAACCCGTATGACGCTCATGCGGTTGCCGCGGCGGTGGAGTGGAAACGCAAACTGGGCGGCAAAGTCACCATCATCACGATGGGCCCGGCCTCGGCGGTCACCTCGCTGCGGGAATGTATCGAGATGGGCGCCGACCGCGCCATCTTGATTTCGGACCGCAAATTCGCCGGGGCCGATACCTGGGCCACTTCGTATGTTCTGTCTGAAGTCATCAAGGCCATTCATGCCGAAGAGCCGATTGACCTGGTTTTCTTTGGCAAACAGGCCATTGATGGCGATACCGCCCAGGTGGGGCCGGGCGTGGCCGTGCGGCTCGACCTGCCGGTCGTCAGTTACGCGGTCAAAATCCACGAAGTGGACATCCAAAATCGTAAAGTAGTGATTGAACGCAAAACCGAAAGCCGCAACGAAATCATCAAGGCTTCGCTGCCCGCCGCGCTGACTTGCGAAAAAGAAATTGCCGACATCCCCTACGCTTCCCTGCCCGACCTGGTCTATTCCCTGCGCTACGAACCGGAATTGTGGACGACCGAAGGGCCAATTTCCTTCGACCCGGCCCAACTCGGCCTGAAAGGCTCGCCCACGACCGTGTTCAAGACCGGCACACCGGAAAAGCACAAAGCGGGCGAAGTCATCAAATCGTCTGAACTGGGCGTAGAGGGCGCTGTAAAGACCGCGCTAGATAAAATCCTGGCCGTCGAGGGCATGGCTTCGCTTTTAGGAGTATCGAAATGACAAGGCGTTTTTGGGTTTACATCGAACAAGAAGAAGGCAAAGCCCACCAGGTTTCGTGGGAATTGTTGGGCGTCGCCCGCCGCCTGGCGGGTGAAATTAAAGATGAGCTGGAAAAGTCCGGCGATACCGCGCTGGTCGAGGGCGTGCTGGTCGGTCACAATGTCGAACACATCGCCCGCGAAGCCCTGCACTACGGCGCGGATACCGTTTACTATGTAGATGACCCGGCAGTCAAGCACTATCTCAACAAACCGTACACCACCGTGCTGACCACGCTGGTCAAAAAATATGGGCCAGAAGTGATGCTGGTCGGCGCGACCACCCTGGGCCGCGACCTGGCCGGGGCAGTAGCCACCAGCGTCGGCACCGGTCTGACCGCCGATACCACCCACCTGGCAATGGGTTCCCCAAAAGAAGGCGAGAAAAAACTGCTCATGGCAACCCGCCCAGCCTTCGGCGGCAACGTCATTGCCACCATCCTGTGCCGCAATCACCGCCCGCAAATGGCAACCGTCCGCCCGCGCGTCTTCTCCATGCCGGAACGCTTGACCGAGCCAAAAGGGCAAGTCATCCGCGAGGACATCGCCATTACCCCAGAGATGATTAACGCCGAAATCGTGGAGTTCCTGACCGATAAGGCTTCCACCGTCAACATCGAATACGCCGACATCATCGTCTCTGGCGGGCGCGGGCTGGGCAGCCCGAAAGGCTTTGAACTCATCAAACAACTGGCCGACGAACTGGGCGGCGTGGTGGGCGCCAGCCGCGCCTGCGTAGATGCCCACTGGATTGGCTACGAACACCAGGTGGGGCAGACCGGCAAGACCGTGCGCCCGAAATTGTATATCGCCGCCGGGATTTCCGGCGCCATTCAGCACAAGGTCGGGATGCAGGAATCCGACTTCATCCTGGCAATCAACCGCGACCCCAACGCCCCCATTTTTGAAGTGGCTACGCTGGGCATTGTCGGCGACCTGTACGAAGTCATTCCGGCGCTCATTAAAGAAATTCGGGCGCGCAAAGAGGCAGCAGCATGACGAACAAAGAGAAACTCAGCTTTGATGTGATTGTCGTTGGAGCCGGGCTGGCCGGTTCGACAGCAGCGGTGATGGCCGCGCGCGGCGGCCTGAACGTGGTGATGGTCGAGCGCGGCGTCGCCCCCGGCAGCAAGAACTACTTCGGCGGCGCGCTTTACACTCATTCGCTGGTGGATATTTACCCCGATTTCTTCAGCCGCAAACCGCCGCTCGAACGCCCCGTCACCGAGACCGGCTTCTGGTTTCTCTCCAAAGACGGCATGGTGCGCATGACCGTTCAGGGCGGCAAGGTCAACAACAACCCGATTGATGCCTATGTGGCTCAGCGCGCCAAGTTCGATGCCTGGTGGGCCGAGCAGGCCAAAAAAGAAGGCGTCTTCCTGATTCCCAAAACCGTCGTGGTAGATTTTATCCGTGAGAACGGCAAGGTGGTTGGGGTGATGACCGACCGGCCCGATGGCGCGCTCTACGCTCCGGTGGTCATCGTGTGCGAGGGTGTCAACAACCTGCTGACCCAAAAACTCGGCCTGATTAAGCACGACTTCAAAGGCA
>CAYRBO010000064.1:0-6695 GCA_964422545.1 uncultured Anaerolinea sp.
GAACGAGCCTTGTTTGAAATCGCTACTTCGTAAGGCATGATGTACAGGCTGGTGGCGATGGCCGTGTAGAGTGCATCGTAAACAAAGAGCGCCAGGAGCATCTGGACAAACAGCCCAAGCTGAGTATTCACTCCTGGAATATCCAGCCAGAACAAGATGAAGCCAAGTACGAAAATTGGCGTCCCAAAGCGGATGTAGGGAATACGCCGCCCGAGCTTGCTCTTCGTTCGGTCGCTGATGTAGCCAAAGAGCGGGTCGTTGACCGCATTCCAGATGCCGAACAGCAGCCAGACGATGCCGGTGTAATAGGTTGACAAGCCACGCAGGTTGACAAAGTAATACGTCAACGCGCCAGCCGCCACCAGCGATTGCAAAATGGCGACCGAGGCATCGGCCAGCGAAATCCAGATGCGGCTGGCGAGTGGGACACGTTCTTCTTGAAGGGCAGATGTGGTCATAAGTCATCTCCAGGGAATGGTTTGGGGTAGCGCAATTGTAATCGATTTGATGTGACCGGTAACATCAGTTTTTACAAAAAGGTGACAGTCACCTCCCGGGTGACTGTCACCTTTTTTGTTGAGATTGGTTAGCTCATGGTCAACGCCATGACAGCCTTTTGGGCGTGCAGGCGGTTTTCGGCTTCGTCGAAGACGACCGAGTTGGGGCCATCCAGCACGGCGCTGGTGACTTCGATGTCGCGGTCGGCGGGCAGTGGGTGCATATAAATGGCGTCAGGCTTGGCAACCTTTAGTTTGGCGTCATCCATAATCCAGTTCTTGAAGGAATCCTGGAGTTTCTTGCCTTCGACCTTATCGTTGGTGGTCAACAGCGGACCCCACGACTTGGCGTAGATGACATCGGCGTCTTGGCAGGCTGCGGTCATGCCATCGGGGTCTTCGATAATCTCAAACGCCGTGCCAGCAATGCGGGCCTGTTCTTTGGCCTGTTCGACAATCTCGGGCATGAGTTGGAAGCCGGGCGGATAGGCCAGGGTGACATCCATGCCAAAGCGCGGCATTTGCAGGATGAGCGATTGCGGCACGGAGATGGGTTTAAGGTAGGAGGCAGCATAGGCCCAGGAAACCACAATTTTCTTGCGGCGCAGGTCACGGCCTTTCTTTTCCATGATGGTCATCAGGTCGGCCAGGCATTGGAAGGGGTGATAGATGTCGCATTGCATATTCAGCACCGGAGCGCGGCTGTTTTTGGCGACATCGTTCAGGTATTTGTTGCCATCGCCAAAATCGCAATGACGAATGGCAATTCCATCGAAGTAACGCCCAAAGATTTCGCCAATTTCGACCGGGGTATCACCGTGCGCAATTTGGGTGGTATTGCTGTCAATGAAGGCGGCATGACCTCCCAATTGCGCCATGCCCGCTTCAAATGAGCCGCGCGTGCGGGTGGACGAGAAAAAGAACAGCATGGCGAGGACTTTATCGCGCAGGTAGGGGTGCGGCTCGCCGAGGGCGCGCTTGCGCTTCAGGTCCCAGGCCACGTCTAATACGGTTTCGACTTCCTCTTTGGTGAAGTCGAGGTCGCCGATAAAATCACGACCGCGAAAGTTGGTTTGCATATTGAAATACTCCTTTTGTGTCAGGTTTCAGGTGTCAAGTGTCAGGTGTGAAGGTCACACTCGTAAAACTTGCAAAGCGATAAATTGCCCGTTTTGCCAGGTCAGGCGAATACCTTCGCAATATTCGATGTAATCACCCAACGCGGAAAAATCGGCAGCGGGGAAACAGCCAACGGCGCTGAGCTCGACCACGCCGCCGTGATTCACCACCAGCGCGGAGCCGCCTTCGGGCAGGGAATCGGCCAGTTGTTCATAAAAGCCAGCGAGGCGTCGGGCGTAGGAAAAGGCCGCGCCCCCTCGCCGGTAAGCCGCCGCGTAGTCGGCAAAACTGGCGGGCCAGGGACATTCCATCTCCACGTCATCCCCACAGGTGGCGATGAGCAGATCAGTAAAGTCCACCTGGAAGCCCATGGCATTAGCAGTTTGCACGGCGCGCGGCAGGGGACTGGTGATAACCCGGTCGAACTGGCCCATTTCCAGGCCTACCAGGCGCGCCAGGGAGATGCCCTGTTCAGATAAATCGGGGCCAGGTTTGCTGCGGATGGAGTGGCGGCGGATTTCGATGGTTTTCATTTTCATTCCCCCCTCTCCCAGAATGGGAGAGGGTCAGGGGTGCGGGCCTACTCCATCGCTCCCAAGACCAGCGCAATCAGCGCCATGCGCATGACGACGCCGTTGAAGGCTTCTTGCCAGTAGCGCGACCAGCGGGTGATGTCCACATCAGTCGGGACTTCGTCCATGCGCGGCAGGGAGTGGAGCAGGATGGCGTCGGATTTGGCTTTGGTTTCGAGCAATTCACGGGTGATTTTGTAGTTAGCGGGGGTCAGGCCAAGTTCGCCGGTGCGCTCATCGCGGCTCTTGGTGTAATCGGGCTGGACAACCGGTTCGACCAGGATGACATCGGCGGTAGCAATGGCCTGTTCGACGTGTTCTTTTTCGTCGAAATTGACGCTGAGCTGCTTCATTTCGGCTTTGAATTCGGCGGTCAGGCCCATTTCTGGCGGGGCAACAAAGGTGATGGGGCAGTCGAACTGGCTAAGGGCATAGCCGAGCGAGTGCATGGTTCTCATGCGCATATCACCCACCGCCAGCCACTTCAGGCCGTCAATGCGTCCCTTTTCGCGCAGGACGGTGTACAGGTCGGTGAGAATCTGGGTGGGATGCTCGCCCCAGCCGTCGCCGCCGTTGATGACCGGGATGCTGGCCCATTTAGCGGCCTCGTGCGGCGCGCCCTGCTGGAAGTGGCGCATGACGATGACATCGCCGTAGTATTCGAGCATTTTAACGGTGTCTTTGATGGATTCCTGGTAGAAGTCGCCGGCGCGGGTCATTTTGGGGTCGGCAAACCCAACTACATGGCCGCCCAAACGGTGCATGGCGGCCTCGTGCGCCAGCCGGGTACGGGTGGATGGCTGGTAGAAAGCGGCAACCAATGTCTTCTCTTTGAGCAAATCGGAGTTGCGGCGGCTGCGGGCAATCGGCTCCAGTTTTTCGGCGACTTCAAAGACGCGGAAAAACTCATTGCGCTCGAATTCCTTGAGCGAGAGAATATCACGACCGGCAAAACTACGCATGTTGAGTCTCCTTGGGTGTGAAAGGGTTTCTTGTTTTCTGGTTATCCGGTTGTCTGGTTATCCAGTTATCCGGTTTACCTGTCTACCTGTACACCTGTTTCCCCCTCATTCATTCGCATGGACTTCCTCAGCCAGCATTTTGGGCAGGAGGGCGTAGAAGGCAGTGGCCTGTACCACATCCTCGAGCGGGACGCACTCGTGGTTGGTGTGAGCCGTCTTTTCGTTGCCGGGGCCAAAACCAATCGAGGGAATCCCAGCCTTGCCGGCCCAGTAAGTGCCATTGGTCGAAAAATCCCAGGTGCCGGTTTTGCGCGTTTCGCCCCACAGGGCTTCGATGGCGCGCTGTCCGGCGCGAACGAAGTGATGGGCTTCATCTAACAGCCAGGCTGGATAATATTTGGAAACCGGGAACACAAATCCGGTGTAGGATGGTTCATTG
Source organism: uncultured Anaerolinea sp. (assembly GCA_964422545.1). Taxonomy (GTDB): domain Bacteria; phylum Chloroflexota; class Anaerolineae; order Anaerolineales; family Villigracilaceae; genus UBA5195. The sequence goes on from CAYRBO010000064.1 coordinate 3,590, forward strand.
TAGAATAGTTCCTCGACGATGATTTCATCCTGCAAATAATCGGCAATCAGGCCGCGCGTCTGAGCCAGGACATGCTCACGCGGTTCGTTGAGGGTGATGCGGCGGTCGATGTAGATGGTGAACTGGTCGGGGACGGCGTTGAGCGAGGCAGTGCGCACTTCGACGTTGGTGACGGCAATCGAGGGATTGCCCTGTTCGGGGTGGCCGCCCATCCCAAAGCGGAAGCGGCGGTCGAGTTCGCGGATTTGGTTGATGACGGCCATCATCTTGTACACGGCGTTGTCGCCCAGGTAGTGCGATGCGGCGTGCGCCGAACGGCCCTGGGCGGTAATTTTCATCTCGATGCGGCCTTTGTGTCCACGATAAACCTGCATACGGGTTGGTTCACCGATGACGACATAATCGGGCTTGACCTGCGGGTCGGCCTCAACAAAGGCATTGGGGGCAATTCCATCGCACCACTCTTCCATGTTGCCGAAGTAGTAGGCAGTATAGCCTTCGAGCAGGCCCAGGTCGCGGGCAATTGCCAGGCCATAGACCATGCCAGGGGTGGAGCCTTTTTCGTCACAGGCGCCGCGCGCGTAAAAGATGCCGTCCTCGACCTTGCCGACGAAGGGGTCCCAGTCCCAATCGGCGGGGTCGCCGACATCGACGGTATCGATGTGCGAGTCAAAGACAATCACCTTTGGCCCGTTGCCAATGCGCCCAATGGTGTTACCCATCTTGTCGAAGCGCACTTCGTCGAAGCCGAGTTTGCGCATTTCGGCCTGGATGCGCTCGCCGACCGGCCCAATTTGGGAGTTGATGCTGGGGATGGCGCAGATGTCGCGCATGAACTGGATGATTTCGTCGCGGTGCTGGGCGACGCGGGATTGGATTTTTGATACAGTTTTAGGCATATAAGTCTCCTGAAAGTGAATGCAAAATGCAGAATGGTGAATGCACAGAAGAATTCCGCGCTCTTCATTCTGCATTCTGTCTTATTTACGCTCCGCCAACCTTGCGGACGACGTGGAATTTGAAATAGCCGGGCAGGAAGTAACTGTGCGAGAAATCCACCACCCGGCCGCTGGCTGTGTATAAACTGGCGGTCAACTTCAATAACACATCGCCGCGCTGGATTTCGAGCATTTTGGCAACCTCGGCGCTGGCGTTGGCAGCGGTAATCTCGGCCCGACTGGTGACGAGCGGATCGCCGCGCTGGAGCAGGTAATCGAGCACCGAGCCGTTGAATTTGTTGGTCAATTCTTCGGCCTGTAAAACGTCTTCGGGCAGGGTATCTATCAGGTAAGCCACGGGGCGGGTATCGGCGCGCATGGTGCGCGAGACGCGCACAAGGCTGGTTCCTTCAAGAACGCCCAACGCGGCAGCGCACTCTTTATCCGCCAAAATTTGTTCAATTTCCGTCGGGCCGGGACCGACATTCAGGCCGGAACGGCGCGCCAGGGTCAGCATTGATTCCAGTACTTCGAGGCCGCTCTCGATGACCGGCGGCTGGCCGACCACAAAGGTCCCCGCGCCCTGGCGGCGGCGAATCAGGCCCTGGGTCTCGAAGGCGCGCATGGCTTCACGCAGGGTGGCGCGACTGACGCCTAAATCGGCGGCCAGGTCCGGCTCGGAGGGCAGGCGCGAACCGGCGGGCATTTTGGCAATCAGCGCTGCCAGGTCGGCTTGCAGGCGTTGGAAGGGGAAGTGGGGCATGGGGACTCCAGTTTTCAGTAATCAGTGAGCAGTAATCAGTGGATCAGCGACAAAATCGCCAAACTACAGATTACTCAATCACCGAAACAAACTCAAATTTCGTCACATCCACCAGCCCTTTATCGGAAATCCGCAGTTCGGGGATGACGACCAGGCCAAGCAGGGCCATTTGCATGTTGGGGCTGTTGAGTTCCGAGCCGCAGGCGGCGAACCCGGCCAGCACCGTCTCGGCCTGCCGGGCGACGGTTTCGACGTGTTCGTCCGACATCAACCCGGCAATCGGCAGGCCCACCTCGCCGATAATTTCTCCGTCCTTGACCACGACCTGCCCGCCGCCGGTCTCGGCCAGACGATTGGCGGCCTGGGCCATGCAGTCTTCATCCGTGCCGACGATTATCATGTGGTGGCTGTCATGGGCAACGGTCGTGGCGATAGCGCACCTGGCTTTCAGTCCAAATCCGCTGACCAGGGCGACCTGCACCCCGCCGGTGGCGTGATGGCGCTCGACCAGGGCGACTTTGGCAATATCGGGTGAGGCATGACGAGTGAAAAGCGAGGAGCGGATTTCTCCGTTTTCGGGCGTGAGTTCAAGGCGTAAATGGCGGGTAGGAGCCTGGTTTTCGATGATGCCGATGACATTCGCCCTCACCCCTGCCCCTCTCCCGTCGGGAGAGGGGTTGGTGGTGAGGGAAACTTTGATTTTGAAATCGTCAGCAGTCAACGCGCGCTTGAGTTTGACGCTGTGCCGGACCCAATCAGGATACGAATAGGGCAAGAGTTCCTGCTGCCACTTCCCATCGCGGGCAAGCACCTGGCCTTTGGCAATCACCAGGTCGGCGTGGAAATCCTGCAAGTCGCGCACAAGCAACACGTCACCCCAGCGGCCAGGCGCAATCAGGCCCATCTCGCGGCTGAGACCAAAATGCTCGGCGGTGTTGATAGTCGCCATCTGGATGGCGGTCATGGGCGGCAAGCCCTCGCGGATGGCGTGGCGCAGCACGCGGTCCATGTGACCTTCGTAAGCCAGAGTCGCGGCGTGGCTGTCGTCAGTACACAGGATAAAGCGGCGCGGGTCAAGCCCTCGCACTGTGATAGCCTTGACCTGCTCGGCCACATCATGCCAGGCCGAACCGTAACGCAGCATGGGCTTCATGCCCTGCCGCGCGCGGGCGATGGCGTCTTCGGCGCGCGTGCCTTCGTGGTCGTCTTCTGGGCCGCCGGCCGCGTAGCCATGAAAGGCCAGCCCCAGGTCGGGGGTCGGATAATGCCCGCCGATGGTCTTGCCCGCGTGGCGGGTGGAGTGCATTTCGGCGTGCATTTTCTCGTCGGAAGCCACCACGCCGGGGAAGTTCATCATCTCGCCCAGGCCAATGATGCCGGGCCAGGTCATCGCCTCGGCCACATC
>CAYRBO010000065.1:0-6364 GCA_964422545.1 uncultured Anaerolinea sp.
ACGGATGAAACGGAGAAGCGGATGGGGGAACGGATGAAGCGGATGGGGGAACGGAGGAAGCGGATGGGGGAACGGAGGAAGCGGATGAAGAAACGGAGAAAGCGGATGGGGGAACGGAGGAAGCGGATGAAGAAACGGAGAAAGCGGATGGGGGAACGGAGGAAGCGGATGAAGAAACGGAGGAAGCGGATTTGAGCAGGGTCTGACGCGCTTGGAGGGGCAGTCCATTGCGGCTGATTTCGAACTGCAAAACCGAGGCAGTTTGCGCATGGCCGGTGGGCATAGCCAGCAAACCGGCTTGTTCCATGCGGTGGAGTTGCTGCGCGCCGCCAACTGCGTCTATGGCAGAAAGAACGAGCGGGTTGTTTGTGTGGTACAGGGTCAGGGGAATGTGGTGCTTTTCGGCGGCGTCGAGCAGGCCGCGCAGGCCGTGCCGCTCGCCGCGTGGGCCAGCGTGGGCGCCGTCCCAGCGCCGCCAGGCCTGGAGGGGGGTGGCGGCGGGAGCAAATGTGTTGCTAAAGACGAATTGCAGGGGTAGCGGTTGAATTTCGACCTGCGCGCCGAAGGTCGTTTGCAGCCGTTCGGCGCGGGTTTTGACGATGAGCGGGGTATCGGCTTCGGGGCGGCAGCCTGCCAGGGAAACGGTGATGATGTCGGTGACGGTATCCACTGTCAGCCGGGCGCCAGGCGGGGGCAGGGAATCGCTGGAGAAAACGAGGATTTTTTCATCACCCCCAACCCCTCTCTCATCGGGAGAGGGGGGCAAGATGATGGTGAATTGGTATTCCGGCGGGTCGGGCAGGTCGAGGAAGTCGAGCCGGATTTCGCAGCGGGTGCCTGCCGGGCGGGTGAAGATGGCCGATATATCGGAAACAGGCTCAGGCGCGAAGGAAGCATCCAGCAGGCGCAAATGCTCCAGCCCCCAGGGCCGCGCCGAAGGGACGACTCTGCCTATCCACATCCCCAGGAAAACAAAGATGAAGAGAAGACAGAGAATGGCAATTCGCAATTCGTAATTCGTAATTCGCAATTCGCTATGGCGTAGGCAGCAGGTTGCCTTTTTCATCGAAGTAGGGCAGGCGGCGCATATCGCCCAAGACGCGCACGTTCTTGCGGGAGATGTAGGCGCGGCCTTCGGTGAAGGCGGGGTATTGGATTTGATACCATTCGCCAATCAGGGAAAGGCCGGTGATGTAAATTTCGTCACCATTTTTGAGCGCGCCGACCTGAGCCGAGAGAGAGTTAGGCTCAGCGTAGATGATGGTATCGGCTTCCATGCGGGCGAGCGGCCCGGCAGGGGTGGGCCGGGGCGTGTTTGTAACCGTTGGCGTGACGTTGGGGTCGGGCGTGGGCGTGGGTGGTTCGGGGGTTATCTCGAATCCCAGAAGGTCGAAATAAGGCAGTCCTGAAAAGCCGTCGGGGCCAGTTTGGATGGCGTCGCGTGAAATCCAGGCTTTGCCGCCGGGGCCGGAGGGGAAGTCAAATTGCGCCCATTCGTTATCACCATAGCGACCGGTCATGTTGATTTTCTGGCCGGATTGTAAGACGGCCAATACCATGCAGCCCAAACTGGGACAGACGCGAATGTTGGCGGGCGCAATGACGGTCGCTGGGCGGATTTGATTGCCTTCGGGAACCGGCGGGATGGGCAGGGCTGTGCCGCTGATTTCCCACAAGATGGGCGGGCGCAGGATGAGATTACCGTTTGGGTCGTAATCGGCAATTGGCAATTGGGTAATATCTGAGCCTTGCAGTTGGACGGCGCGCGAGACGACCCAGGCGTAGCCGGTGGGGGAGTCTTTCCACTCAATGTAGTACCAGTTGGCTTGTGCGTTGCGCGCCAGGACGTTCAGTTTTTGGTTGAAGAAGATGCCGCCCAGGTTGGTGCCGCCGCGCCGGGGTTCGGAACGGACGGTGAGATTGTCGGTGGCGATGCCAGGGATGGGTTGCAGGATGACCTGGATGGTTGGCGTGGGGCTAGGGGTGGGCGGTTCGGGGGTCTCGGTGGCGGTCGGTTCGGGGGTGGGCGTGATGAGTGATAGCATCCGCGTCACTTCGGCAACCGCTGTTTGGGCGGCTGCGGTGCGGATGGCGTTTACATCGATGGTAGGGGTGGGGGGCACGGCGCCGGGCAGGGCGCAGCCTGCCAGCAGGGAAAGTAACAACAACAGAGAGGGGAGGTTTTTCATCATCATGTCAGTTCAATTGGTAAGATTTCTTCGCTCACCGGATGGCTTAAGGTTTCAGGCTAATCGTAAGGGTGTACGCTACATAGCGCAATGGCCCGCCAGAGCCATCGGCGCGCAGGACGAGGGTATAGGTTTGCCCGCCCAGCACTTTGACGGCCAGCCCATACTGACCGCAGAGGAGTTGCGGCGAATCGGGCAGGGGCAGGCCGTCTTTGCGCAGGCTGGCGGTGATGCCGCCGTTTCCTTCGCATTTCAGGCGCAGGTAAACGTAACCGGCTTCGGGGGTGGGGACGTAGGGGATGAAGGCGACCCAGTCGGCGTCATCGCCATTCGGGGAGGATAAATCGCTCGAATAGGAGAACGATTCTGCGCCGGAGGGCGAAAATTCGAGGCGGACGGCGGGATTCTGTTCCGAATCGCCATCTCCGGCTGCTGGGGAGAAGGAGGTGGGGGTAAGGGTGGGCTGGCCGGGCGCGCCGCCTTCGCCGGGAGCATAGACCAGGCTGCCCTGGTTGTCGTAGTAGGGCAATCCCTGCAAGTTAGGGGCATCTACATAAGCTGCGGCCACCCAGCCGACTTGTTCCGTGCCGATTGGGTATTCGATTCGATACCAGGTGTTGATTTCATTGCGCCCGGTCAGGACGACGACCTTCCCGGCTTCAATCATGCCAAGCGATTCAAAGGTGGAGGCCGGGCCGGAGCGGACGTTGATGGTGGTTTTGATGGTGGCAAAATAGGGGTTGAGGGTGGGAGAGGGTTCGGGCGGGGGCGTGGGCAGTGAATTTTGCATGACGGGCAGGCTGGAAATTTCGCGTCCCTCCAGGGTGATAAAACTGGCCGCCACCCAGCCGGTGGTGGAGGCGTTCGGCGGATAGATGACCAACAGCCATTGATCGCTGGAATCGCGCCCAAGAACCTGTACGCGCGTGGCAGCGGGCAGCAGGCCCAGCGCGTTGGCGGTGGAAGACGGCGCGGAACGAACGTTGACCTGGGCGCTGGACGTCCCGTTAATGGGAGCCAAGGTTGGGGCAACGGTGGGTGGGGCTGGGGTCAGGCTGGGGCGCGGGGTGAAGGTCGGCGGCAGGGTGGCGGTAAAAAAGGGCAGCGGCGAAGCGGTGATGGTGGCGGTTGGCTCGGCAGGCGACTGGGCGCAGGCGGTGAGCAGGGTTAAAAGCAAAATCAGGGCTGTTGGTGTACGCATGGCCCTGATTTTACTATTACTTTGGATTTCTATTTCCCAGGCAGAAAACGAGCAGCCAGCGCATACCCCAATCCCAACAAGAGCAGCCCAAATTTGATGAAAGCGCACCAGAAGGAAATTTGGGGGTTTGCGCCGATATTTCCGGTCAGGACGGAGAACAGGGCGATGTTTTCGATGGAATCGCAAACTGTGGCGAGGTAGGCACCCCAGCCAAGCAGGTTGGCCAGGGTGAGCCAGGTTCCTGTAAGGCGTCCAGCCGTCAGAAGCAGCCCCGCGCTGAGGGCGGTGGCATAGAGTGGCATGAAGATGAAGTCGAAGCCGAGGCTAAAGGCAGCAAAGAGCCGGGCGCGGGAGTCCCAACTATCGACCGTCGCAGCCGCGGCTTGTGGGGTACGGGCCAACTCGAAAGAAACAATTCCGGTCGAAGCGTCGGTTTTTAATGGAGGGTCGAGAAAAAGCTGGAAAATGGCGACACAGGCTACGGTGAGTCCGAGCGAGACCCAGAAGACGGGTTTGCGCAGGTTGGTTGGGAGGAAACTGAGCGGGTGGGAAATGCTCATTCCAAATCCTTGAAATAGACCCGGTTGTTTTTGTACTCGACCCCGTTCAGGTTTTTCAGGTCGGCGCGCATTTGGCGGGTGGTTTCAGCCACCTGGGTCATTTCGACATGGACGAATTGACCGAACTCTAACAGCGTTTTGCCCATTTCATAGTAGAGCAGGGCGTTGCCGCCGTGTCCCTGGAATTCGGGCAGGATGCCCATGCCGTTGACCGAGACGGCGTTGGTGCGGCGCATGGTGAGCAGTAAATCGACCAGCGAGAGAGGGTTGAGGCTGCCTCGGGCGCGCTGCAAGGCGGCCGAGACATCGGGGAAGGCGAACAGGAAGCCTACGACTTCCTGGCCGTGCGTAATGATTTTGATGAGGCGATGGTCGGCAACGGTGATGATGTTTTCGACTACGAAGTCAATTTCGCGTTTGGTGAAGGGGTAGTATTCCCAGTTGTTTACGAAAGATTTGTTATAGGCTGTGCCGATGCGGTCCACCCACTGGAGCAGCTCGCGTTTGTTGGCAAAACGCTTAACCTGTAAATGGCTGCGCTCCATCACGCGCTTGGCGATGCGTTCGACGCGTTCCGGGATTTTGAAGCTATCTGCGGGGACGTAACAGGAGACGAAATCGACTTCTTTTTGGAAGCCCAGGCTCTCGACCAAATCCACATAGTAGGGATAGTTGTATGTCAGCATGGTCATGGTTTGGCGATGCTCGAAGCCAAAGGTCAGCAGGCCGTAGCCGTCGAGCGGGCCCATGCCCTTCGGCCCGATGACGCGGTTCAGGCCACGCTTTTTTGCCCAATCGAAGACGGTCTTGAACAGTGCGGCGGCGGCTTCGGGGTCGTTTTCGCAGTCGAAGAAGTAGAAATCGGCTTCTCTAACGCCGTGATACTGGTTGAATGGCCGGTTTTCGATGGCGGCAATCCGCCCTACGTCGCGCCCATCGCGCACGGCCAGGAAGAACTCGACATCGGAATGCTCATAGAAGGGATGCTTTTTGGGGTTGAGTTGGGCGTAAGCGTCAACATTGAGCGGCGGCACCCACTGTGGGCAGTCTTTGTAGAGCCGATGCGGGAGTTGGATGAAACGTTTGACTTGTTTTTTGTTGGACAAATCCACTTGTTCGATGGTCAGCATGATTGCGCTCCTGTACTGGGATAAGCCCCGATGTCGTTTGGGGTAGTTACAGTATATAACACCCAGCACCAGGGAAAAGTGATATTCATCCTGTTCGGTTAATGTTACCCTGCGTGGCGCAATGGTTGTGGTCTTAGAATGTCTCGGCTGGCGCGCGGCGAATCAGCCTTACGCTTTTTCGGCAATTTCTGGCAGTGGCAGCGCCTCCACCAGCCCGCGCACGCGGAATTTTTCGATGTATTCGCGGGTTTCCCAGTAGTCCAAATCCAGTTCATCTGCAATCTCAAAGACCGACTGTTTGCCCTCGAAGCGCATCATCATCTTTTCGATGGCGCGATTCAGTTTCCAGTTGACCTGCCAATCTACGAACAGGCCATGCCCAGAGAGGAAGACCGGCCCGCGAAATTTGCGCTTGGGCAGGTAATCGGTGGCATAGATGCGGATGATCTCTTCGATGACATCTGCCGCTTCCTGCAATTTGTCCTCGTGCATGATGTCCAGATTGTCATCGGTGGTGTGATATTCGGGATAGGGGTAGCGGCTGATGGACAGGCACGGCACGTTGAGGCCGGGGCCGTTTAGCACGCGCTCGTCGTTGGCAATCACATCGGCGAACGTCCCCTCGCGGAATTCTGCTCCCCGTTTCTTGAGAACATACTGCCCGATCTTATCCAGCGCGGAATTGTGCTGGCGGGTGTGCTGGAGGGCGATGGTGTTGTCGTTGCCGGTCATTTCGATGAAGATGCCGCCCCTGAAGCCGGGAATCAGGTCTTCATGGTGGGCCAGGTAGGCAATTGTGCCAATGGTTTCGGGGCCGAACCAGAAGCGGATGCTCATGGAGCCGGGCGGGAGCGGGTTAGCCGCCAGCCGCCGGGCGACTTCGATGGCGGTGACCACGCCCGCCGCGTCGTCGTTGGCCTGGTTGGGGTGGCAGGTGTGGGCCATGATGAACATTTCGCCCGCCGATTCGGATTTCCCGCCTCGGGGGTGAAGCACCGCTTCGGCCACTTTGAACCCGCCCGCCGCCGGGTCGGTGAGAAACTCGGAGCGGATGACGACCCGGTAGTTTACGTCACGCGGCAGGGCGTCGAAGGCGTTCTTGCTCAGGCAGAAGCCCCATGAGCGGTCGTAGTATTTGAACTTCCAGGGGATGGCGTGCGGGCGTTTTTCGTTGTAGTACAGGTGTGGCTCCAGCTCGCTGAAGGGCATGAGCGCTTCGATGGGCAGCGAGTAGGAGACCAGGTGCAGGGGGTTGTCTTTGAAATCCACAATCCGCTGGCCGTC
>CAYRBO010000066.1:0-5908 GCA_964422545.1 uncultured Anaerolinea sp.
GTTACCTGGCTATTCTTGCGCGCCAAAGCCCAGCCCAAACGCAACTGGGTCTCCGGCCCGAATGCCAACTGGGAACAAATCTCTCAGCCCCAGGCCAATGTGCTGCTCCCCGCTCTGCTATCCATGATGCTGTACCAGATGATGCAGAGCCAGGAGCAACACCAGCAGGAAACCGAGCAGTTTTGGATGATGAATGAGCCTACTCATGACATGGATCCTTCCACTCTTTCAGACAATAGCACCTGGGATTTCTAATCATGAACCGTATCGGCCTTGTTTTGCTCACCATCGTCGTTGCTTTGCTGGTTGCGTGTGCGACTCTGCCCGAGCCTGCGCCTACGCCAGCGCCAACCAGAACCCCGGATGTTTATCAGCTAACTCTGGGAAACATCCAGGCGCAGGCCACTCTCGAAGCGATGCAAGCCACATCCCAGGCGCTTGCGGCCAATCTGACAGCCACGGCCTACGCCCCAACCCAGCAGGCGATCGAGACGGCTACCGAACGCGCCTGGACCGTCGCGGGTTGGACGGCGACCGCTGCGGTTGAGCAAACCGCCACGGCCGGCAGTGGCACGGCCACCGCGCAGGCTTGGACACCCACCCCGAACTTCACTGCCACCGTTGAAGCTGCCGCAGCCAGTGCTCAAGCCACGGCTTTACACGGTCAGGCCGTCAGTGTGGAACTGGCGGTTGAGCGCGAACGAATGATGAACAAGGTGCAAGCGGTTGCGCCCTGGGCGGCTCTGGGCGTGGCCTTCGTATTCGTGCTGGTGCTGGCCTTTCGCTGGAGCAAAGTCCGCCCGGTGCAGCGGGATGTGCGCGGCGATGCGCCCTTGCTGGTGATCGACGGCAAAGTCTACGACGCGGACCGCAACCCGTACCCGCTGGTGGATTTGTCCGGAAAAAAGCCGCAAATTCCGGCACTCACTTCGCCCGAACTGCAAAGCGCCACCACTGCTCGCGACCAAATGATTGACTTGGCCACGCGCGGCGGCCAAGGACAGGCAACCCCACAACGAAAAGCGCTTGCCCAAAAGATGGCGGCCCAAAATATTCTGCCCCAACCGGCGCAAGTGCGGGTACTCCCACCTGAACAGGCCCGCCCTTTGCTTGGCGATGTGCTTCCAGGCATTGTGCGCGATGCTATCGAAACTGACCTTACTCATCAGGAGAACACCGATGTCTCGACAAGCTCGACAACCGAATGAATTGAATATCTCCCAACGTGAAATGCGCCTGGCGGAAACCGTCTCCCGCCAACTCACCAGCGCCCTGGTGCGCCGCAAACTGCAACCAGCCTTCAGCAGCTTTTACATCACCCGCCTGGCTGGGATGACCCCGTTGATTGCAGTGCTTGACACCGCCAAAATCGGCGACCACAGCCCCTACATCAGCGCCGATTTGCTACACCAACTCAGCACCGATCTGGGTGGCTTGCCGGTCTATCTCTCGAACCATTCGGGCATACGCTTTATCGTTCTGCTCTCTCCGCTGCCCAAGCTGCCGCGCAAAGTGGATTTGCCCCTGGATGTTCCGCGCGGCAAGCTGGCGATTGGGGTGCGCTTCACTGGTCAGCCAGTGCTGCTGGACTGGGAAACTTTTCTGCATCTGGCTGTACTCGGCAACACCGGCTCGGGAAAAAGTATTTTTCTGCAATCCCTGGTTTCCCAAGCCATCCGGGATGAGATGCAAGTACTGCTCTCGGACATCGACCAGACCACCTTCGGAATGCTCGAAGGCCATCTCAACCTGGCTGCCCCAATTGCGGCTACTCCCCAGGATGCTTTTGGCTTGATCGAGAAAGCCCTGGCTGAATGTGATCGGCGCGCCGAGTTGTTCAAAACCTTGCCGGAGCGCCCGCAGAAATTGAGCGAGTACAACGCCCTGGCGGTCAAGCAATCTCGCGCACCGCTGCCCCGGGTGCTGGTTGTCCTGGATGAAGCCAGCACAGTGCTCACTACCCTGGGAGGTGCGAAAGGTGCGATGGGACAGGCCCTGGCGACTCTTGGCTGGCGTGGGCGCAAATTCGGCATTCACTTCGTCTTTGCCGCCCAGGAGTTCACCAAGGATATTGTCGGCCCCGTCCGTGACCAAGTCGGCCTGACGCTCTGCTTCCGGGTGCGCAACGGCCAGATGGCCGAGCGGATGGGTTGCAAAGGTGCAGAACGAATTCCCGAAAATCGCCCCGGCCTGGCGATCAGTGACCGGCATGGTCCCATCCAGACCTACTTCATTGAGCAATCTGTTTTGGGTGTCCGGCAAAACTTATTGCCTGTTTTGAGTGAGTTTGAGAACACACTCTTTGTTCGTGCCCTTAGCGAGGGTGGGCGGTTGACCCGCGCCAAGGTCATGGAGTGGGGCAGGGTTTCCGAATGGCAGGCGCGCAAGGCTTTAGAAACCTGGGCGTTGCGAGGCTGGGTCGCCAAAGACCCCAAAGCTGACAACGCTTTTATGGCAACGGAGAAAATCAAGGAGCTGCTCACCAACCACCCAACCGCTCCAGCCACATCCAGCCCACTCCAACCGTCTCCAACCAACTTCAATCAACCCAATTCCAAAAAGGAGTAATTTAAGCATGGAATCCAACCTTATCCCCCTCGGCATCGATGCCGGCAACGGCGCCTTCAAACTGTTCGGCGCGCCTGGCGGCCTGGAAGTCGTCTCGCAAGTGGCCACCAATGGCACCCAGAAAGTCCTGTCCACCCTTGGCCTGCGCAAGTCCAAAGCCCCGCTTGCCATCCACAATGAGCACGGCTCGTTCTATGTTGGGGCCGGGTCCCACAGCTATGGCCGTCCGGTCGAGAACCTGGATGTGGATCGCTTCAACGGCACGCCTGAAATGAAGGCGTTGCTGCACGGCTCCCTGACCCGCTACCAGCAGCGCTACGGCAAATTCAGCCAGCCGCTTTCGGTGGTGGTCGGCCTGCCCAACGAGGTACTTACCGGCGACCAGGCCGAGCAAAATATCGAGAATGTCAAACGCTGGCTGCGCGGCATGCATACCTGGACGGCAGACGGCCAAGCCTACAGCCAGGAAATCGCCGAGGTAAAAGTCGCCAGCCAGGTGACCGGCGGTCTGTTCGATTACCTGCTCGATGCCGTAGGCCGTTCCATCCCCGAACGCCAGGGAGCCTTCAAAGGCGAGGTCGGGGTCATTACCATCGGCTTTGGAACGGTGGAACTGATGGTCGTTCAGAACCGTGAAATCGTCCAGCGTTTCACTTCGGGCGCTGCTTCCGGGGTGCGCCGCCTGCTCGAAATTGTCAACGGCCAGCGCTTGTATTCGCTCGGCGAACTGGATTTGCAACTGCGCGCGGGGCAACTTGATGTCCGCGAAGCTTTGCCAATTTGGGAGCGCGAAGTGACCGGTGTGATCGAAAAGCAGTGGGGCATAGCCTGGAAGCGCTTTGCCGTGGTGCTGATCATGGGTGGCGGCGCGGTCTTGCTCAAAGACACTCTGCCGCACCGTTTCAATGGCCGCGCCTACATGCCAGACGAACCGGTCCAGGCCATTGCGCGCGGCTTGTATCGCTTGAGCCTGGCGCAACAGACGCGCAAGGGCAAGTAGATGGCTCGCGGACGACCGGCCCTCGAAGGCCAGACCTGGGATTGCCAGGTGCACCTGCGCTTGCGGGTGGGCGAGGATGACGATTTGATCGCCTTCCTGGGCAAAATCCCGGCGCGCCGGCGTGCGAGCGCCATCAAAGCTGCCCTGCGCAGCGGCGGCATGAGTCTGAACCAGGTTGTCGATGGCGATGCCGAGGATGAACTGCTCTCCGCCCTGGATGATTTTCTCAAATAACTGGTATCCAAAAATTGATGTGAATTTTTGGATACCAGAAAATTCCCAGCCACAAGCCGGGTCAATCACGGGAAAATAAATGAAAACTTTAGACGCTTTTGAAACTTATTTGCACGAACAGGATTGCGCGGTGCTAACCGTGCGCGGCTACCTGGCCGACCTGGAACATTTTACGCTCTGGTTTACCCAAACCAACACTGAAGCGCTCTCCCCGGAGCGCCTGACCCCCACCGATGTCAAAGCCTACAAACAGCACTTGCTGGTGGTGGAACGCCGCAAGGCCTCGACGGTCAATCGCCGCCTGGCCGCGCTCTCGGCCTATGCCAAATGGGCGGTGACCACTGGACAGATCCCCAGCGACCCAACCAGCAATGTGAAGGCCGTCAAACAGGTAGCGAATGCTCCCAAGTGGCTGGACAAACAGGAACAGTATGCCTTGCAGCGTGCCATCGAACGCGACTTGCAGCTCTCGAAACTGCGCTATCCCAAGCGTTGGGTGACCCGCCGCCGCGATGCATCCTTGACGCTGTTCCTGCTCAACACTGGTCTACGCTTGAGCGAACTGATTGCCATGTGCCTGGGCGATGTCCAACTCTCTGAAAGGAAAGGCTCGCTCCTGGTGCAAAAAGGGAAGGGCAGCAAGCAACGCACCATCCCGCTCAATACCGAGGCGCGCAAGGCCTTGCAACAATGGTTGGAGGTGCGCCCAGCTACTGCCAGTGACTTTGTTTGGGTGGCAGTGGAAGGTGAGCAGGATGGGTTGAGTGGGCGCGCCATCCAGCGCATTTTACAGCGCTATGCCCAGGAGGCCGGGCTAGACGAACTCACCCCGCATATCTGCCGCCACACGTTCGCCAAGAACCTGGTCAACCAGGAAGTCGGGTTGGAGAAGGTCGGCGCTTTGCTCGGTCATGCCAACCTGAACACCACCCGCCTGTACGTTACCCCCGATGCCCGCGATCTGGAATTCGCCGTCGAAAAACTCAATTAACCAAGGAAAAGACCAACATGAAATTAAAAAGCAGCGCCGCCGAGGGCAAGTCGGCGGCTCATCACAACAACGCTGGTCAGGCGTTCATTACTTCTTGCCATTATAGCACTTTCCCAACGCCCAATTTCTTGTGCGCAGTGATTTGGGGGCAGCTATGTTAACTCGCCGCATGCAAATTCAGGCAATTGCCGATACCCTGGCAGGGCTGGAAGTGCAAGCCCAACTCAAAGACTTTGAGATGCCCTGGCAGTTGTGCTGGCAGGCTGTCACCGGCGCCCAACCTGGACAGGCGCAAGAGGCCCTGTTCAAGGCGATTTCTGGCTTGCCAGAAGCCAAGCAAATCCTGGAAACTATCCTGGCGACCCGTCCCGGCTATCGCCCGGAAATCCAATCTTTGGAGGATATCGCGCCTGGCCTACCGCCGATTGAATGGGTTTGGGATGGCTGGATTCCGCGCGGTCTGCTGACTGTCCTGGGTGCATCCCAAGGAAGTGGCAAGAGCTTCGTGGCCACCGACCTGGCCTACCGCATCATCCACAACCAGGGTTTCCCGAACGGCTCCCCAATCAAGCGCCCGGGCGCGAATGTCATCTATGTCGATGCCGAGATGGTGCCGCAGATTTTGAACGAACGCGCCCAGAATTATGGCATGGATCGCAGCAAGTTGTTCCTGATGCTCGCCGAGCCGGGCGAGATGATTGACCTGGGCAAACCGCACTACCAGGAACGCCTGAGTGAGATGACCCACATTCTCCAGCCGGAACTGATCATCATCGACTCGCTCTCATCCATCCATAACGGCGGCCAGAACAATGTAGAGGATGTGCGTTCACTGATTGGCTACCTGACCCGCTTGGCAGGCTGGGCCAACTGTGGGCTGGTGCTGGTGCATCACATCCGCAAGCCAGCCGGAGGCGGTCAGCGCATGATGAATGTCGACCTGGGGATGGAGGATTTGAGCGGCACCGGTTACATCACCCAGCAGGCGCGCGTGGTCTTGGGGCTGCACGTGGTTCAGACCGGCCCGAAATTTGACCCGAACGGCCCGCGCGAATTCAAAATGCTCAAGAACAGCATCGGCCAGTATCCCGAGCCGCTCGGTTTTTCCTTCGCGC
>CAYRBO010000067.1:0-5897 GCA_964422545.1 uncultured Anaerolinea sp.
CTGGGCGGGAATATGTACGGGCCGCTCGAATCGCTCTACCTGAAGGAACTGGGCGCAAGCATCGGTCAGATTGGGTTGTTTTTCACCCTGGCAAGCCTGGCCCCGCTTGCCCTGCAAATCTTGGGCGGCTGGATATCTGACTCGCTCGGTCGCCTGAAAGCGATTGCCATCGGCAGCGTGTTTGGGACAATTGGGCAGATTATCCTGGTGCTTTCCACTTCGTGGGGCTGGGTGCTGCTTTCGAGCGTAGTCGGCGCGGTGGCGCGTTCGCTGGTTGGGCCGAGTTTCGACGCCTTCATTGCCGAAAACTCGTCCGAACACAACCGCGCGCGAGTCTTTGGCGTCACGCAGACCCTGTTCGGCATTGTTTCGGTGCTTGGCCCGCCGCTGGGCGGCTGGCTGGTACAAAACTTCAGTTTCAAGACCATGCTGGGTGTCTCTGCCGCCCTCTATATTGCGGCGACCATCATCCGGTTGGGAATGGCAGGCCCCGCCAAAGAACGCGGGACAGGCCGCGCTGCGCAGCAAGACAGCCATGCGCACACTCGTCCGCCGCTTACCTTTAACGGACTGAAATCGAACCTGGGCGCGATGAGCGGCCTGTTGCTTTCGGGCGGCGTACTGACCTGGATTTTGCTGACCGACGGCGTACGCGACATCTCGTTTGCCATCTCGTTCAACTTCATGGGTCTCTATATGGAGCAGGTGGCGGCGATGAACTTCGAGCAGATTGGCTGGAGTAACGGCATTTTTGGCCTGTTCATGATGCTATTCATGATTCCCGGCGGCTGGCTCTCAGATAAGACCAGCGAACGGGCTGCCATCGCGCTTGGCTTCTTGTTGATGGCGATTGCGATTGGCATGATTGCCGTCGTGCCGCCCGCCAGTCCTTTCTGGTTGTACGCTACCGGCTGGGCGCTGGCCGGAACCGGCGTGGCGCTGGTCTCCCCGGCCTACCAGTCGCTCATCAGCAAAGCCGTCCCGGCCCACCTGCGCGGAACAGCCTTCGGACTGTTCAGCACCAGCCTGGGATTGGTCTCGCTACCGGCCCCGCTGATTGGCGGCTTCCTGTGGGAGAAGGTCGGCCCGCAGTTCCCGTTCGGAATCACGGCTGCCGTCTCGTTGTTGTGTATCGTTCCGGTGTGGCTCAAGTTTAAGATAGATAACTCACCCCAAAACGAGACGCCTGACCAGACCAGGCAGGTGTCAGAATGAAACCGTTTGTTTTTCAAAGAAATTCGGAGGCCCTTATGGCTCTCTACCATCACTCACCGACAAGTTATTTACCCGGCGGATACACCTTTCGCGGCGCGACGCTCAGCGACCTGGCCTCGGTTGTGTACCTGCTAAACCAGCGACAACTGACCGAAACCGCCTTCCGCGCCGATGGATTCCGGCAGGAATGGCTGGCTCGCCGCTTCAACCCGGCCCTGGATGCGCGCCTGGTGTTCGACCCGCGCGAGGTGCTGGTTGGCTACCTGCAATTCTGGATGGATGACAACCACCCGATGTTGTGGGGCTGCGTGCATCCCGCCTTCGAGGGGCGCGGCATCGGCAGCGCCCTGCTGCGCTGGGGCGAGGCGCGCGCCCGGCTGGCGCTCGACCAGTTCCCCGTCAGCCTGTGGGCCGCGCCGCATTTCAGCACCCTGCCAGCGCAGCGAGCGCGCGAGCTGGCCGAATCGCTTGGCTGGCAGAAAATCCGCCCGCAGAAAGCGGAAATCAAAAAGGTAACCGGCGCGCTGCACCTGCCGGAGACAGCTGACCTTCAGTACGATGTGTACGAAAAGGCGATTGAACAATTGAACTGAAGTCACTCACAAGGAAAAACTCATGACTCTCGAAATGATGTACCAACCAATTGACCAACTGCCCGACGAATTTACCCTGCGCCCCGGCACGCTGGATGACTACAAACTGGTTTTTGAACTGGTCAATGCCAGTTCCCTGCACCTGTTAGGCACGGTTGACCTGACCGACCCGGAACTGATTCGCAACGACTGGCAGGACCCCAAGTTCGACATGGAAAAAAGCACCCGCATGGCCTTCGCGCCCGATGGAACGCTGGTCGGCGCGCTCGAAGTCTGGGACATCCACAACCCGCCCGTCCACCCCTGGATTTGGTTCTGCGTCCACCCCGCTTACGCCGAAAGTGGCGTGGCTGAAGCCCTGCTCGCTTGGGCCGAAGCCCGCGCCGCCCAAGCCGAAAGCCGCGTCCCGGAGGGAATCCGCTTCGCGCCGCGCACCGGCTTCCCAGTTCAGAATACACGCTTCAAAGCCCTGGTCGAATCGCGCGGATTCAAGTACGACCGCTCGTTCTACCGCATGGAAACGACCTTCGACGGCCCGCCCGAAGTGCCGCCGCTGCCGCAAGGCATCCTCATCCGCCCCTACCACCCAGAGACGGAACTGGAAGCGGTGGTACGCACCATGCTGGACTCGTTCCGAGACCATTACGGCTTTGTGGAACGCCCCTTTGAGGACGAATTGACCAGTTTCCGCCACCACTTCCTGGGCGACCCGCTCTATGACCCCTCGCTATGGTTTGTGGCAATGGACGGCGACGAGATGGTCGGCATCAGCATCTGCCGCGCTGAAGATTACGAAAACCCCGAAAACGGCTTCGTCAACGAATTGGGCGTGCGCCGCGCATGGCGCAAACGCGGTATCGCCAGCGCCCTGCTCAAGACTTCCTTCGCCGAGTTCTACCGGCGCGGCAAGAAAGGCGCCGCCCTCGGCGTGGATGCCGACAGCCTGACCGGCGCGCTCAAAATCTACGAGCGCGCCGGAATGCGCCCCGCCCGCCAGTACGACAACTACGAAAAAGAACTGCGCCTGGGCAAAGAAATCAGCACGCAGAATTTGTAATGTAATATCGTGGGACAGGTCTATAGACCTGTCCCACAGGAGATACTATGACCACTCCCCTGCCTCCCCTCCCCGCCGGGTTTACCGCCCGCCACGCCAGCCTCGACGACGCCGAAATGGCCGCCGAGATGGGCAAACAATATTCGCTGGCTACCTCCGGCTTTGCCGATATCGATGCCGCAACCCTGCGCAATATGTGGCAAAGTCCCAACTTCTACCCGGCCCAGGATGTTTACCTCGTCTTCAGCCCAGAAAACAAACTGGTCGGTTATTATGAAACCTGGGCCAACAACCTTCCGCCTGTGCATCCCTACATCTGGGGCGCGGTGGATGTAAACTTCCAAAACCTGGGCATCGGCACGCACATGCTGGCCTGGGCCGAGAACCGCGTCCGGCAACTGCTGGACAAAGTCCCGCCCGAGGCGCGCGTCGCGCCCATCGTCGGCTGCGAGCATGACCTGGAAAACGCCAAAGCGCTGTTCGAGAACAATGGCTGGAAGTATTTTCGCAGCAGTTACTCGATGCAAATCGAGATGGAAGCCGCACCGCCCGCGCCGGAACTCCCGGCTGGCCTCACTATCCAAACGTACCGGCCTGAATTGGCAGAGGCCATCTATCGCACCGTTGATGAAGCCTTCAGGGACCACTTTGGCCACCTCGACCAGCCCTTTGAAGTCGGCTTTGCCCGCTTCAAAAAGACGATGATTGACGACCCGCTCTTTGACCCCAGCCTGTGGTTTCTTGTCTTGGACGACGGCGAAATCGTCGCCACCAGCCTGTGCCGCCCGCAAGCCTGGGATGACCCGCAGAGCGGCTACATCAGTTCGCTTGGCGTGCGTCGCGCCTGGCGTAAACACGGACTGGGGCTGGCGCTGCTGCATCAGTCTTTTGGCGAATTTTACCGGCGCGGCACCCGCAAAGTCAGCCTGGGCGTGGATGCGCTCAACATCACCGGCGCGCTGCGCCTGTACGAAAAAGCCGGGATGCGCGTCATCCGTCATTTTGACCAGTACGAAAAAGAAATCCGCCCCGGCAAAGAATTACGGGTGCAATAATCGTGGGACAGGTCTGTAGACCTGTCCCACCGGAGAATCACATGACCACCGACCACAGCCTCCCCCCTGGTTTTACCCTGCGCGCCGCCACCTGGAACGACCTGGAGCCGGTTGCCGACCTGATTCGCGCCGTCTGCGCAGCCGATGGCGACCCCGATGACGCTGTCCCGGCCTCCGAAATCAAATCGGAATGGGAAGCGAACTTCGACCTCGAAACCGATGTCTGGGTCGTGACTGACCCAACCGGCAAAGTCGTTGGCTACGAAGAATTTTTCGTCCGCCCCGGCCACGCCAGCCTGCAAGGCGACGGCTACGTCCACCCGCAATTTAAGGGACTGGGCATCGGCACCGCCCTGCTGCGCGCCCTCGAAGCCCGCGCCCGCCTCGAAATGGAACAGGCCGCGCCCGATTTGCGCGTCTTTATCCGCAACTTCATGACCGCTGGCGATGAAAAAGGCCGCGCCCTGCATGAAAACCAGGGCTTCCAACCTATCCGCTACAACTGGTCGATGCGGATTAAACTGGAAACTGCTCCCGCCAAACCGGTTTTCCCGCCCGGCATTGAAATTCGCCCGTTTAACGAGGCCGAACATCTCTACCCGGTTTACGAAGCCATCACCGAGTCATTCCTCGACCACTGGGGCTTCGTCAAACCGACCTTCGACGAATGGAAAAAGCACCGCCTGTCCCCCGACCGCTACTTCCCCGAATTGTGGTTCGTTGCCTGGGACGGCAATCAAATCGCCGGGGCCTCCATTTGCCGCTATCGCAACGGCATCGGCTGGGTCTGGACGCTAGGCGTGCGCCGCCCCTGGCGCAAACAGGGCCTTGGCATGGCGCTCCTGCTGCACTCCTTTGGCGAATTCTACCAACGCGGCGAAAAAGTCATCGGCCTGGGCGTCGACGCTTCCAACCCCACCGGGGCAACCCGGCTCTACGAACGGGCCGGGATGCGCATCGAAACCGAATACGTCTGTTACGAGAAAGAACTCCGTCCCGGTTTGTAGGACAGGTTTGTAGGACAGGTCTATAGACCTGTCCTACAGACTGCGGTATAAATAAATTATGGAACTGATTACCGGTAAAACCCTCAAACGCAGCGGCTGGCCGGATGGAAAAATCATCGGCCTGGCGAAAGACCTCGCCGCCAAACTGGCCGAAACCGGCCTCGAACGCGCTGACATCCTGGCCCGGCTGGAGGCTGTGCGCCAAAACCCGGGCAATTTCCTGGCTGACGCCCTCGCCGCCGACCTGGCGCGCGAGTGTCTGCGCCTGCTGCCCAAACAAGCCGAAAAGACCGAACTGCGCGATGCGCCGCTGCCCTACCCAATTTGGGGCCGCGAAGCGATTGACGATGGCTCGTTGGCCCAGATGGACAACGCCATGCGCCTGCCGGTCAGCGTGGCTGGGGCGCTTATGCCCGATGCGCACGTCGGCTACGGGCTGCCCATCGGCGGCGTACTCGCCACCGATAACGCAGTCATCCCCTACGCGGTCGGCGTCGATATCGCCTGCCGAATGCGCCTGTCGCTCTACGAAGTCTCGCCGCACCTGCTCGGCCAAAAACCAGGGCTGTTCGAGAACGCCCTCTGGGAGCAGACCGCCTTTGGCATGGGCGCGGAATGGAAAGGCGCGCGCCGCCCGCAGCACGCCGTCCTCGACGACCCGGCCTGGGACGCCACCCGCCTGCTGCAAAATCTCAAAGACAATGCCGTCCGTCAGCTTGGCACAAGCGGAACTGGCAATCACTTCGTCGAGTGGGGCGCATTCCGCCTGTACGAGCCGCTCTTTGGCCTGAACCCCGGCGAATACCTGGCCCTGCTCTCGCACAGCGGCTCGCGCAGCGTCGGCTTCAAGATTGCCGAACGTTACAGCAAACTGGCGATGGAAAAACACCCCGAATTGGACAAATCCGTCCGCCACCTGGCCTGGCTCTCGCTCGATTCGGAAGAAGGCCAGGAATACTGGCTCTCGATG
>CAYRBO010000068.1:0-5747 GCA_964422545.1 uncultured Anaerolinea sp.
CGTGGGCGTGATCCGCCTGATGATGCAGCAACTGGTGGCCGGCTACATCCCCAGCCACGACATTGTGGATTGGGTGTATCTGGAGCAGGAGGCCGAGGCACAGGCCTTGGGGGTGGCTGGTTGAATCTAGCACGGTCAGCGTTGCCTGCTGGCAAACACAGGGCGAAAGCCAGTGCGTCGAGAACCGGTGCGCAACCAGATGGTGACAGGCCGTGTCGGTCTGGGTGGTGGTTGCATGAGCCGAGGAAGCGTCCGATGGCTTGCTCCGCTTGCCACACCCTGATCGACTTCCGCATCGGACTTGGTCGACCCGCGCAGCGCGGCCTCTTCGAAGGCTTCGACATCCTGCAACCGGTAGCGCACTTGGTTGCCCAGCTTGAGGAACAGCGGACCGCCCGATTCGGTTCGCCAGCGCTCCAAGGTCGCTTCACTGATCCGCCAGCGCTCAGCCAGCTCGGTCTGGGTCATGCATCGTTCGGTCTTCATGTGCGTCCTTCCTACTCAGCGTTCCGCGCATGTTCGCGGGGTCTGGCGGGAGCACATAAGAAAAAACCCCAACCGAGAGTGGTTGGGGTTTGAATATTGGTGGTGGGACACTCGCCCGCCACCAACAGTAGCATGAATGTACGCAAAACAGGCTGCGCATACTCTTGCGAGCCAATGGGAAAGGTTTGACCGGGCCGCATCCTACCTCAAAACCCGCTTAGTTCAATCACTTTTCGACGGTCGAGGCTGGTTACCAGTCCTACCCTTGTCCAACCGGGGCTTCAGCATCCATGTACAGCCAAGACCTCCCAGACCACCCGCAGGACTTGCTACCTTCCCGAAACAGAGCGTTCATGGGCTTCCATTCACCACAAGGAGTTCACCATGACCATCACCCACTTCGATCAACTGCAACTCGCCGAGCGCTGGGGGCTGTCACCCAAGACGCTGGAGCGCTGGCGCGTCATCGGCACCGGGCCAAAGTACATCCGGCTGCCTGGCAAGGTCATCTACCGCTTGTGCGACATTGAAGCTTTCGAAAACGAGTGCCTCGTCTCATCGACTGCCGAATTGCGCAAAGTAAGCAAACCGCTGAATTGATTAAGCCCGCATTTTCTGGGTTGGTCCCAAAGATCCTCAGCCGTCAATCGACTTGACGAGCTCATCCATCTTGGCCTGTAACTGTTGCTCCATTCTTTCCAGTGACTCGAGCACAGCTAACACGCCGAGACTTGGATTGACTGCGCCCGCTTTTGCGACGCCAGAAAAAGCCTCCGTAACTTTCGCACGCATGTCGCGCGCTGCCTCGTGATAAGCCTTCCACTCATTGAGGAGCTCATAAAAACGATGCTGGATTTCATGATATTTCATGGCGTTCCATCTATTCGATAGTGACGATCTTCATTTCAACAAAACCGATACCCAGATTCCGATCATCGCCACTCAAACCCAAGACTTTCGGGGACACAGCATTAGGGATTTTAAAGCGAAGTATGTTTGAACCTTGTGAATTATTCAAATGGATTATTTTTTGCTCGTCATTCGCTGAAAGGCTAAATTTAGCCGCATCATCTCCAACCGAAGCCTCAAATTCCTTATCAACATTGGGACCAAAAGCATGCGCAACGAGGTGTATTTCAAATTTACTAGGTAATGAACCAGCGAACTCAAAATCCACAATATCGGATTGAGACCAAGTTCCCCAAAGCTCCGGCGTGGACAACCCTTTCACTTTTCGGATTATTCCTGGCCATGCACCCTTCTTGAAATCAAGAATATTTTCCCCAGATGCTCGAACCAGCGCAAATCCGTTCATGGGAATTTGATAAAACGGCTTACCCAAAAGATCATGATCACCGATGACCAAGATCCAATCCTTACCAGTGGGCAGCTTTGTTAAATCGTAATCGGCACCTCTCTGAATAATTTCAAGCGAGGCCTTTGCATTATCCAAATAATATAACGATCGGAAGAGCCCACCAGCTTCTGACCCAACAATAACGGTTTTGGAAAGATCTTCGTCAGTCAAGTACTGTTTCGTGAAAATACCCGCCTTGTCATAAACATCTTGCACCAAACGATTACGCTGTTCTGATCCGACGTGAAACGTTGATACGGCAACAAACAACGGTAGCGCAAGATAAAGATAGAGGCGCAGTCCGTTGCGCTGAGAAACGAGCCAAAGGGCCAGTGCAGATATCAAAAATCCGCCGACAACTAAGAAATACACACGGTCAACGTGCAGGCCTCGAATTTCCGGACTATCAATGGAACTTGGGGTATAGGGTACTAAATTACTCCAGACAGCAAAAACACCCACGGCAGTAAATATCCCGCCAAGTATATAACCCACTGGTCTTTTTGTATCAGCAACAGCACTCAATGCACCAGCAGCAGATAAATAGAAAAGCGGCAACGCAAAATTATAATACCGCATGTGCAAGCGGTAAGGCGACTCGTAAGGCCCTGTATTAGCGACCGAGGCCGTAAATAAGGCCACAACACAAATCAAATTCAGAATAATGATTAGTGTCAAAAAGGCGAGCTTTTCGTATTGATCAGCCTGGGATCCACTGTTATCCACCAGATCATTTCGTACAAAAAGCGTTTTGGTTGTTGCAACCACAGTAAGTACCAGTGGGAGGCCATAAGCCAATCCTATGACAAGCACGTGTCCTTTAAGGCTCTCAAGTGCAAGGAGCAGCAGCTCAATATATTTATTTGCCTCAGACGATACAGACGATACCATCGCCCCATAAAATGGACCAAATATGGTTAGCCCAGACGAGCCGGCCAAAATATAGCTTATGCCAAATTTGGCTAGTCCAACCCCAAGCATTAGCGAAACGAGCGCCATGCCAGAGGTTTTACTAAAGAGCACCTGGGCGCGATAAAAAACAAAGCCCACATATAGGAGAATCGCAGGAAGATAAAGTAATGAATGAGGCTTTATTAGCGAAGAAATAGCGTAGATCGCTCCGGCAACGAACCAGCGATAATTCCCTGATTTACAATCTAAGTTCAACAAGTACCAGCAGGTAACCCAAAAGCTCAAAAAATAAAAGCTCTCAGGCATGAAATATGCTGTATATGAGCTGATTGGCCCAATGATCGACAGCAAGGATATATATGCCGACACTCCCTCGCTGGTCACGCGCCTAGCGATTAAAAAAATAAACGGAGCTGCCGCAACGAACAGAAAAGAATTAATAATCTTCGCGCAGCCAAGAAAACCATCACCGCAATAATTCGTGACGCTGTAAAGCTTTAGGTAAAGATATCCCGGAATCGATGACTCACTCAATGGCATGAGCCTAGATAACTTGCTGTACGTATATTCATCAGCAAAAACGCTCGGATAGAGGCCCGTGTTTCGCAGTGCCAAAAACAAGAAGATCACAAGCAAGGAAACGCCTGACAACAGGAAAAGGCGATTATTATTATCCATTTTTTTCAAAGACGGGGTCTCGTTTTTTTAATCAATTTTGATGTGATTTTTCACCAGAAACCCGGTGGAGTCTGGTGAATTTCGGTGTGGGAAAATCACGCTTTTACAGTAATAAATATACCGACCATGATCATGGCCACACCAACAAAGTATTGAGGCTGAAATCGCTCACCGAACACAAGGTGACTTCCTAACGGCACCAAAACAAATGCAAGCGCCATTAAAGGATACACTCGACCCAGCTCAACTTTCTGCAAAATCCAGACCCACGCTACTGATATAACCCCGTACAAACACATAGCTGCAAAAAGTATTGCGGCAGGTTTAATGGCAAAAAAAGTGCCGCTTTCTGATAGCGCAGTTGCGCTTACCTTGAAAAGAATCTGACCAACTGCCAAGCCAACGACACAAAGAATTGCAGCGACATAGATAATCATTAAATATCTTCCCGCTTATCAAGCGTTGCGTGAAATGCAAAAAATAAATTCAAATCAATTGACGGAATTGGAAAAGGCCACCACGCCTCTTTTGACTCAGAAAAATAATGTCTTAGAATTGCAATTAGATTGTTGCATGAGTTGACTGCTCTCTTGCCATCACATAATCGTATGCGATTCCCTGAGCTATTGCGTTCTTTCGCGGCCCAAAGTGTCGCCCCAGCCTCCAAGCCATTCCAGGGTCAGTGGGAATAAGAATTGATAGGGTTCCGCCATGCTTGAGTACTCTGCGCCACTCTTTTAACGCCAAGTGTGGTTGGTAGATGTGCTCCAGAACGTGGGTGGCCACAAGCCTGTCGAATGTGTTGTCAGGATACGCAAGCTCACTTCCTGTTTGAACTTCAAAAGTCACTTTCCCGTTCGGGATATCAGCAAGCTTCCTCTTGGCTACTTCTAGTGTTTTTGGGTCGAGATCAGTGAGCGTGTACTCGTCAAAGCTGTGTCGCACAAACGGTAAATGCTCTCCAGTACCAGCACCCACTTCAAGTACCCGACCAAAGTGTGCTCGTTCGTCAAATGCTTTCTCCACTAACTTGTGGCTTGCGCGCATGACGAAGGACTGCAAAGGACTTGAGTAATTCGACTCGTCGTACACTTCGGAAAATTTTTCCCGATACTCTATCCAAGCTTTATCTTCAGTTTGCATTAAATTCTCCAGAAATTTTCTTGTGCATCATTCGGGTGCTCCGATGAACAGGGCGAACGGGCACTGATGAAACATCGTATCCAATAAATCCCAAAAGTAACTGAATGCCGGCAAGAATAGGCAAAGCAGAGAGCATCACTGTACCTGCTGGAGTCGGAATGCCAGCTTGCGCCGAATGCATCCAATGATAGCCGCCGTATATTGAGCCAAAGCCAAGCAAGACTAAACCAATCGGTAACTCGATTGAAGCAAGGGACATGTCTCGAAGATAGTAATTATAAAAAATTCGCTTCGAAAAATTCCGCACATGCTTCGCAAAAAACTCACCGATAATTTTGGATATCTTCAAATTACTGACTTCATCGCCGTATTTTGCATCCATTGGTATATCCACAACCACTGCGCGAAGTATGTTTAACCTAAATAGAATATCTGTCTCGAAGAAGTAACGTCGACTGATCTTATTGAACGGCAAATGACGAGCAACGTCGGCGTGAATCGCTGTATAGCCATTTGTCGGATCGAAAAGGTTCCAATAGCCTGACGACAGCTTGCACATAAGCGAAAGCATCGCATTGCCAAAGAGGCGTACTTTTGGCATTGCGCGGACTTTCTCGAGATCGAAAAATCGATTACCTTTTGTGTAATCAGCTTCGCCGTTAGCAATTGGAGCCACAAAATCCATGATCAAGGCTGGATCCATTTGCCCATCGCTGTCGATTTTGACAAGGATACTCATCCCATCTTCAATCGCAGCCTTGTAGCCTGTCATGACGGCGCCGCCGACACCTTGGTTCTCGGCATGCTTGATAACGGAAACACGGTCATCTTTGCAGTTGGCCGCCACAAAATCACCCGAATTATCAGGGCAACAATCATCAACGACGTAAATCCGAGCCACCTCGGGACCAATTTCGTTGATCACACCCAAAATGTGATTGCGAGCCTTGTAGGTTGGGATGACGACAGCAATTTCTTGCGAAATCTCAGCCCGTTTATTAGTATCAACCAAGCGAATCGTCCTTGATCTGTTATGTGTGTCGGAGTGCGTGCGATACACTTAGGGAAACCCTGATCTATTCCAGAGCCGGTAAAGTATTGGAGTCATCAAGCGCGCTATCCCCATGAAGCAGACGACCTTTGCCTCGCTGGCCTACGAACGGAAGAAGAA
>CAYRBO010000069.1:0-5730 GCA_964422545.1 uncultured Anaerolinea sp.
TGGCTAGAATTACCATGCGCGAGGCAATCTCGCAAGCACTGATGGAAGAAATGGACCGCGACCCGGCTGTCTTTATTATGGGGCAGGAAGTCGGCGTGTGGGGCGGCACGTATGCCGTCACCAAAGGTTTTTATGATAAATATGGCCCCGAACGGGTCAAAGATACCCCAATTGCGGAAAATGCCATTTTGGGAGGCGCAATCGGCGCGGCTATGGTCGGCCAGCGCCCGGTTGCCGAGTTGATGACCATCAACTTCGCTTTTTCGGCGATGGATTACGTCGTCAACCAGGCGCCCAAACTGCGCTATATGTTCGGCGGGCAGTTCCAGGTGCCGCTGGTCATCCGCGCCGTCGGCGGCGGCGGGCGTCAGCTCGGCGCGACCCACTCGCAGACGCCAGACGCGGTTTTCGCGCATTTCCCCGGCCTGATTGTAGTCAGCCCTGGCACGCCGGCAGACGCCAAAGGCCTGCTAAAGAGCGCCATCCGCTCGAACGACCCGGTCTTGTTCATCGAACACGCCACCATGTATCAGGTGCGCGGCGAAGTGCCGGAGGGCGAATATCTCGAACCGATTGGCAAATCCAAAATCCAGCGGCCCGGCAAGGATGTCACCATCGTGACCTACTGTAAAGGGCTGGAACTCTCAATGAAGGCTGCCGATGAACTTTCTAAGCAGGGCATCGAGGTCGAAATTGTGGACCTGCGCACCCTGCGCCCGCTCGACATGGGACCAGTGCTAGAGTCGTTCAAAAAGACCAATCGCGCCGTGGTGGTGGAAGAAGGCTGGAAATCTTACGGCGTGGGCGCAGAAATTGTCAGCCGAATTTACGAAGAAGCCTTCGATTACGTTGACGCGCCCATCCTGCGCGTGGCGCAGAAGGAAGTGCCGCTGCCCTACAACCGTACGCTTGAACAGGCCGCCCTGCCGCAAGTGCCAGATATTGTGGCGGCGGTGAAGGAGGTGTTGAAATAATGGCCGAAATTATCAAAATGCCCAAACTCGGCTTCGACATGGCCGAGGGCGTGCTGGTGCGCTGGGTGCGGCAGGTCGGCGAACCAATTCATAAAGGCGAAGTGCTGGCCGAAATCGAAACCGACAAAGCGACAGTGGAGGTCGAATCGCACTTCAGCGGTATCGTGTTGCAGCACCTGGTTGACCCCGGAACCAGCGTGCCGGTCAATGACCCGATTGCGGTGATTGGCGCGCCGGGTGAAGTAA
Source organism: uncultured Anaerolinea sp. (assembly GCA_964422545.1). Classification (GTDB taxonomy): domain Bacteria; phylum Chloroflexota; class Anaerolineae; order Anaerolineales; family Villigracilaceae; genus UBA5195. The sequence continues at coordinate 1,221 of CAYRBO010000069.1, forward strand.
TTAGTAATTCGTCATTGGTCAGTGCGGAAAGCAAGCCTGCAGCGGCGACTTCCACTTCATCTGAAAAAGCAGACACCCCGAAGGCAGAACAACCCGCCGAATTACCAATTACAGATAACCAATTACCAACCGCCGTCAAAGCCTCGCCCCTGGCAAAGAAGATTGCCCGTGAGAAAGGTGTGGACCTGGGCGCGGTGGTAGGGACTGGCCCCGGCGGGCGGATTGTGCGGCGAGATATTGAAGCCGTGATCAGTAAGCAGTCTTCAGTGACCATCGAACAGTCTGTTGCACCAATTACCAGTTACCAATTACCAGTAACTGCTGCCAAAGACGATGTTGTGTCAACCACCAAACTCCGCCAGGCCATTGGCCGCCGGCTGGTCGAATCTAAGACCACCATCCCGCACTTTTACGTCACTCACGAATACAAGATGGAAGCGCTGCTGGAACTGCGCAAGCAGGTCAACGGCTACCTGCCGGAGGGCGAGAAACTCTCGGTCAACGATTTCATCGTCAAGGCTGCCGCGCTGGCCCTGCGCGAATTCCCGAACCTGAACGCCACCTTACAAGGCGATAAAATCATTCGCAAGGGGCAGGTCAACGTCGGCGTGGCAGTTACCGTCCCCGGCGGGCTGATGACGGTTGTGGTCAAAGACGCCGACCAAAAGCCGCTGCGCGTCATTTCGAGCGAAGTCAAAGTCATGGCTGCCCGCGCCCGCGAGGGCAAGGTCAAACCCGAAGATGTCGAAGGCTCGACCTTCTCAACCTCCAACCTGGGCATGTACGATGTAGACGAGTTCATCGCCATCATCAACCCGCCCGAAGCCGCCATTTTAGCCATTGGCTCGGCCAAAGAAGTGCCGGTCGTGGAAAACGGCCAAATCAAAGTCGGCTGGCGCATGAAAGCGACCATTTCGGTTGACCACCGCGTCAGCGACGGGGCCGAGGCAGCCCAGTTCATGCAGTCGTTGGCGAAGTACCTGGAAGAGCCGGTGCGAATGCTGGTGTAAAAAGGTTGAAAGACCGACCTGATTTGACAAGGTTTAAGTTCACCTGTAACCTGATGAGAAGATGAAACCGACGCATAAGCGTCGGTTTTTTCGTAACCTAACACACCACTGGGCGTAAGTTCAAACTAGGTAGCGCAGATTCATGCAATTTCGTGGATAATCATGATGGATATTGACCATTTCAAGAATGTCAACGACCAATACGGCCACCAGGCGGGGGATGTCGTTTTACACGAAGCCGCTGCCCGCATCCGCGACAATCTGCGTCCGACCGACCTGGTGGCGCGTTATGGCGGCGAGGAATTCGTGGCCATCCTGCCGCGCACATCCCCAAAAACCTTACAAAAGATTACCGACCGCCTGAACGCCGCCATCCGCGAACGGCCATTCGAATACAAATGCCATATCATTGCTGTCACCATCAGCATCGGCGGCGCCATGCTGACTGCCAAAAGCCATTCCCTCGATGAACTCCTTACCCAGGCCGACCAGGCCATGTACCAGGCCAAGGCAGCCGGGCGAAATTGCGTGGTCATTTTCAATCCATTCAAGGACAGGGGCGACATAAGCAAGTAACTGATTCATAGCGCAGCCACTTCGCGGGTCGCAACCACAGATTGCTATGATTTGCGCTCATTGCGCAAATCCTGCGCCACAATACTATAATTTCGCCCGAATTACCCCCGCCAGCCGCTCCATCCCGACCCGAATCCTTTCCGGCGTCACCCCGCCAAAACTGACCCGCATGCAATTCTCCCGAATCGGCTGCCCTTCTACAAAAAATTCCCGGCCGGGCATATAAGCCACCTTCCGCGCCACCGCATCTGCCAGCATATCAGTTGTATTCACCTGTTCTGGCAACTCCACCCAGGTAAACAAACCGCCATCGGGATAAACAAACTTCACCTGCTCAGGCAACATGGACTGAATACACTCCATCATCACATCCCGGCGCTCGCGGTGGATGTCCCGAATGCGCTGCAAGTGCGGCTCGAACAGTCCCCGGTTGAAAAATTCGGCGCACAGCAATTGCGTCACCACGTTGGTATGCGAATTGGTCGCCATTTTCGCCTCGTACAGTTTTCGGATGACCGGTTCATCGGCAAACACGTATCCCAAGCGCGAACCCGGTGAAAAAATCTTAGAGAAACTGTTGGCGAAAATGGTATGCCCGGTTTCATCGAAATACTTGACCGGCGGCAAGGCCTGCCCGCTGTAGCGCATCTCGCAGTACGGGTCATCTTCCAGGATGATGACATCGTAGCGGCTGCCCAACTCCGCCAATGCCCGCCTGCGCTCCAGGCTCAGCGTGCGCCCGGACGGATTCTGGAAGGTAGGGATAACGTAAACCATCTTCGGCGCATACTGCCTGATTTTCGCTTCCACATCTGCCAGAACCAACCCATTATCATCCGTCTCGCAGGCCACGCAGCGCGCCTCGAACATCTTGAAAACCTGCACAGCGTGAACGAAAGTGGGAGATTCCACCAAAACCACATCGCCCGGCTCCAGGTAGACCTGGCCGAGCAGGTTCAGTCCCTCGATCCCGCCCGCCACGATAATCACATTCTCCAACCCGGCCTTCAATCCTTTGGGAGCCAGCAGCCGCTCGATGACCGCCTGCCGCAATTCCGGAATTCCGATCGGGTTGCCATACTGGAGGGCCTGCACCCCGCGCCCCTCGCGGGTCAAAATCCCCCCGGCAATCTCATGCACCAGTTCCACCGGCAGCGCTTCGCGGGCCGGCGCGCCGCCGCCAAACGAGATGGTTTCGGGGTCAGTCATCGACTCAAACAGGTAACGAATAACGTCAGAAGTCTTCTGCATATACGCCATGCGCCTGGCAAAATTGGGCATATTTACTCCTTTACAAACCGAATAACAAATTACCATTCCCCCCGCTCCGCATAAACGCCGCGCAACTCTGGCGGCAGATTAGCGGCCATCGTAAACATGATTTTATCGGTCAGCGAGAGCGGGGTATCGTTTTCGTCGGGGTAGATGGGCGGGGCGATGACCACATTCACGAGGGTACGGCGTGGAAAGGTTTTGAACAAGCGTTGAATGCCGTCGATGGAAACGACCACCACCGGGCAACCAACATCAATCGCAAGCCGGGCCGCGCCCGGTTTGGCAAGCGCCAGGCCCCTGCCGCGTGAGCGCGTCCCCTCTGGGAACATGGCTACAATCTGTCCTGAATCCAGAATTTTGCGGGCATGTTCCAGCGCCCAGGCATCGCGCTCCCCACGATAGACAGGAAAGCCCCCCAACTGTCGAAACAACCAATGAACGGGAGCAATCTGAAACAGTTCGGCCTTGCCCATGTAATAAATCATGCGCGGCAAAGCCAATTGAAGCGGAAACACATCCCAATCCACCAGATGATTGCACGTGACCACCGCAGGACCAGCCAAAGGGACATGCTCCACGCCATGCACGCGCAAGTCCATAAATGGATAGAGGACGCGATGCGCCAGCCAAACGGCCAATTTATGAAGGCGCGTTTCGTACAGCGGGTAATGTAAATGGGGACGAAGGTCGTTTTCGGGCAGTTCGAGTCGTTTCATAGCACAGCCTGCAAGCCACAGCCCATTGGCGCTGCGCTGCAAATCTAAAATCGAAAATCCAAAATCGCAAATCCAAAATCAAAAATCAGATTATACTTGGCCGGGCGTCAAAATCACCAACCAAAAGAACACTGCCAATGGCAATCCGTTCTTATCACAATTGACAAGGAGTTTGTATGGATACAACAATCGAAAGCATTTCCGCGCTGGAAATTCTAGACTCGCGCGGCAACCCGACTGTGGAAGTCGAAGTAGTGCTGGGCGACGGCTCATGGGGCCGCGCCGCAGTTCCCTCCGGCGCATCAACTGGCATTCACGAGGCCCTCGAGTTGCGCGACGGCGATAAAGGCCGCTACCTGGGCAAAGGCACGCTCAAGGCCGTTGAGAACGTCAACGAGACCATCGCCGACGCCCTGTTCGGCTGGGATGCCGTTGACCAAAAAGCCATCGACGCCGAACTGCTCGCGCTCGATGGCACGCCCAACAAAGCCAAACTGGGCGCGAACGCCATCCTGGGCGTCTCGCTGGCCGTCGCCAAGGCGGCTGCCAATTCGCTCGGCCTGCCGCTCTATCGCTATATTGGCGGCGTCTATGCCCATGTGCTGCCTGTGCCGATGATGAACATCCTGAACGGCGGCGCGCATACCGGCTGGCAAAGCACTGACGCGCAGGAATTCATGGTCATGCCGCTTGGCGCGCCCTCCTTCACCGAGGGCCTGCGCTGGGGCGCTGAAATCTACCACGCGCTCAAAGCGGTTCTCAAATCGAAAGGCTATGCCACGCTGGTCGGCGACGAGGGCGGTTATGCCCCGGCCCTCAAGGCCAATAACGAGGCTGTGGAAGTCATCCTGGAAGCCATCGAAAAGGCTGGTTTCAAAGCCGGGCGCGGCGAACAGGTCGCCATCGCGCTCGACCCGGCGGCTTCGGAACTGT
>CAYRBO010000070.1:0-164 GCA_964422545.1 uncultured Anaerolinea sp.
CCCAAGTTTAATATTATTAAATTGAACCTTGCTCTTGTTATTGCAGTATAGACAAGTTCATCAGTTAAAAACTTCTGGTCTTCTTCCTGCCCATCAAGAATCAAAAATAAGGTGTGAATTTCCCAACCTTTGAAACTATGTATAGTTGATAGTTTCATAGTTCC
>CAYRBO010000070.1:174-5581 GCA_964422545.1 uncultured Anaerolinea sp.
TATTCATTCTAAAATTCAATTTCTTACTTCGCCTCAATGTTTCAAGTTGTTCTGTAAGATAATTATATGAATCAAGCAGATTTTTTAAATTTTGAAGTTGTTGGCTATACTTCTTTTTGATATTATAAGGAATTAACTTAACAACTTTATTAAATTCAAAAATTGTTGATTGAGGAGTCAATTTCTTTAACGCACTTAAATTTTCTTGTTTCAAGTTTACTTTCATTTAATTGTTGCCATTTAGGGTAAAAATGTTCCAGAGTTATTTTACCTTGTGCAATCAAGTGTTCAGTAACCTCAAAATCCTCAATGCTTTTTCTAAAATCATCGGAACTATCTTCACTATTAGTTTCGTTTTTTCTTGATTCCCTTAAATAATGTTCTTTCAACTTTTCATATAAATCGTTTTCATTTCGAGCAAATGATTTCAATTTGGTTAAAGTGGGACAAAATGAAACCATAGGTTTAAAGAACTTTTCTGGTCTGTTTTCAAGTGGAACTATAGGAATTTCCGAAAACAACAGTCTCCACCAATCCTCTTTGGTTTCAGACATCAATGTTGTTTTTTCTCCGTCAATGTTATCAAATAAAAAGGATAAATCTCTAACATATTCAACCCTTGAACCCAATATCCCAATATCGTGCGGGTTAATATTCATTTCCCTTACTTTATTATGTATATACTTATGCAAATGAAAGGCACTGTTAGAACCATTCAATAATAGTTCATAATTGATAGTATTAGTTATTGTACCGTATGAATTTGAAAAATCAAGTGGTATAGAGGTTTGTTTAATCAAGTCTTTCTTATATTTATTGCCTAAGAATGATTCTTGAAATTGTTGAGCTAATTCTCTTATTGAGTTTGAAAGCCTTGCTGTTTCTTCTAATACGTTCCAATACTTACCCGGAACTCCAGTGTAGGGTCTTTTATCGTCTTCTTCATTCAAAGGTCTTTCATAAATATTTTGCTTTTCATCTCCAAAAACAGTGTAAGAACCGCCTTCTGCCAGAAAGTATTTCTTGATGATTTCAAGCCAAGATTCCCTGTAGTCTTGGATCTCATCTATGAATATTGATTGGTATCTCTCAATCTTTCCCTTACTTCTTTCAAAAAAATACTTGTTTTCAAAATCTGTTAGGAATTTGATAGGAATATTTGATTCCATTGCTTTAGATTTAAAGAATTCGTGATAATTCTTAATCTCAAATCCATCCCAAGAAAAATCAGCGGGAATACGGTTAATCTGCTCGGATATATAATTTCTCAATGCTAAATTGAAGGTAAGTATCAAAACCTTACCTTTCGTTCTAACATATTCATCAACAGCCATTTTTGCCAATAAAAGTGTTTTGCCCGATCCAGCAACCCCTCTTATTTTTCTTATCTTTGCATTGTTTGGGTTACGTAGTATCTTAATTTGTTCTTCAGAAAAGTTAATAAAAATTCCATCGTCAATTCTATGAAAGGAAGGTTTGAGGTATCTAAATAAATTGTTGTATAAGTCTTCATCAAAATATTTACTTTTTGTTTGGAAACCACTAATATGGAACATCCTATCGAATCTTTCTTTTGTTAATGTATCTTTAGTAACAATCTGTGTATCAAATAATTTCCATGATTGGTTTTGTGATAGTTGAGATTGATACCAAGATTCAAATTCATCAGAAGTAGTATTGTGTAAATAAACCACACTATTGATAATCTTTCTATAATGGTAGTCTTTTAATAACTTCTCGAAAAGTTCTTTGAAATGTAAATTTATGAAATGAGTTTTCAAAGTATCTACTTTAGCAAATGGAGAGAGAACTTCAATTCTTTCATCTTTGTTTTTTTTGATTAAATATCTATTGTCGATCTCAAAATTTTTAAGATTGTCAGCAAATACTTCTATAATGAAAATTCCAAAAGATTTCTTAACTAAAACAAAATTTGGAATATCACCGTTAAGAAAAGGCTTATAAAACAATTCGTAGGAATCATCAAAGTCCTTAAATAGTTCTATAACTTTCAATTCTGCTTCTGTTGGGTTCTCCTTCAGTATTTGGAGATATTCTGGATAATATTTTGCCATATCAATTAACCCGTTGCTCTATAATATTTTGAATGTTAATAGGTAATTTATCAAGAAAATTATAACCAGTAGAATTTTCAATAGCACGAATGGAAGTTCTATATTTTTCCCATTTATCTGATCTTACACCTTCAATATTAGGCATAACAACCGAGATGATTTGTGTGCTTTCATTCACATCCAATAGTGATTGTCCTTTTTCTAAAACAACAACTATTTTGAAGCAACTATCAGGAACAACAATTTGATTACCTATGGTGTTTTTTGTTCTATTTATGCCACCAGCAATTACATAAAGTAACTTATTATCTTTCTTGCATAAGTCTTCACAATAATATTCAAGGTTTAACCAAACCCCACGATTAAGGTCTGGTGTTTGAGGAATAATATTTGTTAGTATGAAGGTAGATTTATTGTCTTCAATCGTTTTAGTTCTTTCTTCTGACCTTACTAAATGTCCTCTATCGTATCCTGAATTAGTATGGTCTGAGTGCTTCACCCTATAAAATCCAATTGGCAATGTTGTATCGGTAATAAAATTCCCAGAATATCTATCAACATCTCCGAACCAATCAGAATTTAACTCCCAAGATACCCAATTTGGAATATTTAAAACTTTGTTATAACTTAATACATATTGGTTTCTTACTATTAAATAATCATCGGTAGAATCAGCATCAAACGGAACTCCAAGGCTTACGTGTGTGCTTAGAATATTATAAGGATTAGTATTATTGTCTGGTGGATTATTTGAGCTATCAACTGGTGAAGCACAAGAAATCATTGTTATCAATAAGACTGTAAGTGTTGTTAGTTTGATTATTCTCATGTTTTTATCTCCTTAACTATTTGAGTTACAACTCCTAATATTTTAAATTCATCTTCTTGAACTTCAACTTTGTTGGAATTGTCTTTACCAGACATTAACCAGACCTTACCGTTTTTTTTGTAGAACTTCTTAACTTGGATTTTAGATTGATAATTGACAACAACGTTTTGCCCATTCAAAGGATTACTTTTCTTCCTAACAATAATACCAAAAGTATCGCCATTAACATCATCAAACAGATCATTTCCCTTAACTTTACAAAAGAAGTATTCACTTTCTGATTCAAAGCAACTTTCTATAAATGTTGGTTCTTGATCTTGGAGACCATTCTTTCTGCTTAAAACTGCAGGGTGGTTAAGAATTTTATGAATGTCGCCATTTAACTTATTGTGATTAAACGGTAAAGTAGTCAAGTGTTCGCTGAAAACATTTTGAAAATCCTCGTTTGCTTGAATATATAGAGCTATTTCATTTAAAGCATCGCTCACAAATGATGCGTTCCTACGGGATGCTTCCTTTTGCAACAAGTCTAATATTTTGCTTGATTTAACATAACCTTGATGCTCCTTGATTAGAAGGTTCTTGGTTAAGTAATACAAATCATTATCATCTGCTATCTTTATATATTCATCATAAGTCATCTTTTAACTTCTACCATTTATTTTCTTTAAGTTATAAATTACAACACCCAGAACTTGAAAGTTATCTTCAGGATTAACAACAATCGGGTCATAATCCATATTTTGAGAAAGCAGAATAGTTTGACCATTAACAGGCTTATAGGTCTTGATTAGAAAATCACCATTTAGGTATGCAACGATAATATCACCCTTTTGAGGTTGTAAATCGTGGTCAATTAAAAGTTTGTCCCCTTCGGTAATAACAGGTTCCATACTTTTACCTGTGGCTTCAATAACATATCCATCTTTTGCTTTCTTGGCAACAGATTCAGGAACATCGTGGAATTCATAACCATCGTCGTATGGACTACCAAATCCACAAGAAAAAGCAGAAATAAGTGAAGGCAATTTCACAAAATTTTCAATAGGTTCTGCATAAACTACTAAAGTTTCCATTTATTCTCCATTTCAAATATTTTACATTATTTGGTTTTTTGACCTGCCAGAGCTTGTTGAAGTAGTTCCTTTATATCTTCACGCAAAAGCACACGGAGGTCTTTGACGAAAGGCACTTGAACCATTTTCTCATAGGTAATAGAATGGATTTCTTCTTGTTCGGAATCCGGCATATTAAGTTTTTCACGGATTTTCTTGCCCGATTCATTCATAGCAAGCATCTCTCCGTTCCCGCTTATTAGCCAATCAATTGAGCAACCAGCATTATAAATCTTTTCTACAGATTCCGCACCGGGTACTTTTTTGCTTGCAAACCACATAGAGACAGTGCTTGGACTAACGCCACAATCAGCAGCGAAATCTCTTATTTCATCGTAGGCAGCTACAACGAAAGTCTTTAACCGTTTCCCAAATTCCATTTCCATTTTGTCTTAAACCTAATTAATTCAAAAATTGTTAATTTGTCTATACTTTAATCGATTAAATAATGAAACAACTAAGACATATAGAATCCGAAACAGAGCTTGGACCTTCTGAAGTAGCCAAAGTCTTAGAAGTAGCATATTCAAAAGCTAAAAAACTTATGGAGACAAATGAAATCCGCTCGTGGGTTGATACAAATGCAAGCGATGGCAGGAAGTATCTAAAAACCCTATATCGTGAAGTTTTAGCTTACCATGATAGGAAACTTGAAATGCGTGATTTGGAAATCAAGAAGCCAAAGCAAAACAAATTGGTAAGAAACAGACAAGAATCTGCAGTATTGTCAAATAAATCAATTGAAGAATTTTTCAGAACTGAAATTTTTGCCTCATAGAATAACTATGAGCTATTTATAAATAATGTAAGGATAAACTTATGCAAAATGCAGAAGCAATCGAAAGGCTTACCGAGATTAAAGAGCAAATGCTTGAATTACTCGAAGAAGCTAAAGACCTTCTACCTGAAGGTATGACAAAAGAACGTGCTAAATGTTATTGGTACGCTCATATCAAAACAGCTATTCTCAAAGAACACGAATTTCTTGGTGGTTCTTTGGTAACGCTGGAGGATACAATTAACGAAATTGAAAAAGAATCAGAGGAGGAAGAATAATGCAACTAATCTTCACTTGCAACTCGAATGAAGACTTTGACAAGATGAAACTTATCATCAGTAAATCAAAGTTAAATGCTGATGCCTTGAATTATGAATTTCGTTCCTTGTATTTCCATTGCCGAGACAGGCAGGATGCAAATGCACTGGAATTTAAACTTCTCCAAATAGTAAGCGAGAATGATCTTTCAGGTTACTTTGAGTTGGAGGCAAAATGATAAAGTTTGGCAATCAAACCGAAGAACCATCAACTTGGTTTTCAGAAGAAGCAGATTGGAATACACCTGACGGATCAGTAATTGCAGTATGGGAAGGATGTGTTATAACAGAAG
>CAYRBO010000071.1:0-4851 GCA_964422545.1 uncultured Anaerolinea sp.
TCCAGGGGCCGCTTTCGGGCAGGACGACTTCGTTGAGCAGTTCAAAGATGATGGGAATGCCTGCCTTGTGGTAACGGCGGACGATGGTTTCCCACAGGGCGATGAATCGGTTTTGGGCGGCTTGTTGCTCAAACAAGACGTTCAGGTGCATGGTTTCGGGCCGCAGGGTGTTATTGAAACTGTAGCCGGGGGCGTGATGCAGGTCGAAGACCACGCCCAGCCCGGCGGCTTTGCACCATTCGAGGCAGGAATCGATGTATTGGAAGCCGTCTTCGCGGTACTGGCCGGGCGCGTCGTCCGATTCGAGGACGGGGTAATCTACGGGCAGGCGGATGTGGTCGAAGCCCCAGGCAGCGATTTGCTCAATATCGGGGCGGGTGATGAAGGTTTGGAAGTGGGCGTGGTCGTAGCGGGGGTACTGGGAGAGCCAGCCGCCCAGGTTGACGCCGTTGGTGAAGTTTTTCATAGGTTTCTCCGGTTGCGGTGCGTCTTGTATTCTCTGTTTTTTGTTTTGCGGCGCGGCAGGGTTCAGGGTTGTACTTGCAGGCGCAGCAGCGTGACTGAAATGGGCGCGAAGGTGTATTCCAGCGCGCTGCCGTTGGCCGCCGGGATGGGGCTGGAAGGGGCATCCGACAGGTCATCGGCAGGGTTGGGGTTGTCGTTGAAGGTAATGGTCGTCGAATCGAGCGAAGGGGCGGTGAGGGTATCGGCCAGGCCGCCGGTGATGGCTTTTACGCCGTTTAGGGTGATGACGGCGGTGGTTTCGGCGCGGTTTTTGTTGATGACGAGCAGGGTGAGCGTGCCGTCATCCAACCGCCCGGCGTAGGCGCTCAGTTCGCTGGCAGGTTTGGCGCTCGATTCGAGCGGCAGCAGAGTGTTTCCAAAACGCGCCCAAAGCGGGAAGATGTAATATTTGGGCTGGCGAAAGTTGCTTCCATCGGCGCGCATCAGGCCAAATTCGTTGCCGAAATCGTCCGATTTGCCGTTCATCACGTCCCATTGGGCGGCCATATCTACGCCGAGCGAAATCATCAGCCCGAGCGAATCGGCCAGGAAGAGCGCGTCAATGTGTTTGTTCATGTAATTGCGCGTATCTACTTTGCCCCAGGGCGGAACGAGTTCGTATTCGTTCATCACGACCGGCAGATTGGCGCCAGGCGCATAGCCTTGCATGGCTTTTTCGATGCCCTCGAAGACGCCCGGCCAGTATTGCTGCGGCAGAGCCAGAATGCCGTCTTCTTCTTTGCGTTGGTTGCCGAGCAGGAAGTAGGACGGGTAGGCATGAACGACGAAATAGTCGTAATTGTTATCATAACTGCGCAAAACAGCCTGGCTCCAGGTAGAGCCTCTCACCACATCGCTGCCGCCAACCGCGCCGACTTGAATTGAAGGGTCCACTGCCCGCATGGCGGCACGCATTTGGGCCACGCCGTCGTTCTTTTCGGTGCCGAGGATGTATTGGTCGCCCAGGCAGGTCCAGGTCAGTTCCCAGCCTCCGCTTTTGCAACCCGGGTTGCCAAATTTGCCGCCATACACTTCGTTGCCGATATCCCAAAATTTGATGTTGAGGGGCTGCGGGTTGCCGTTTTTGGCACGCAGGGCGGCCCACTCACCGGCGGTTTTCCAATCTACGCCGTTGCGGTCGAGGCCGATGACGGTTGGGTCGCCCACTTCGGCGTTGAAGAAGGCCACTGCGGCGGCGGCTTCTTGGGCGGTGACGTTGACGTTGATGATGAACATCGGCTCGATGCGCCGCCCGTAGGCTTCTACGCCGCGAAAGAAGTTGATGAAATCGGTGGGACGGCGCAGCCAGTTGCGGGTGCATGGGAAGGCGCCCGGCACATCCTGGCCCAGCTCGCAGCTTAGCCAGCCGTATTCATCGCTGAACGAGCCGCCAGGGATGCGGATGAGGGTGAGGCCCGATGCGGCCACCCGCTTGCGGAATTGTTCACTCTCGAATTGTTCTTGGGAAAGCCAATTGGGCAGGTTCGAGCCAAGCACGAAGGGGCTGAAGGCTTGCCCCTGGGCATTGGCCTGCACGTTGAGCGTGACGTTGATGGGCCAGGACGTGGCGGTTGGAGGCGGGGTAAAGGTGGGGCGCGGCGTGGCGGTGGGCGGGCGCGGGGTGTACGTTAGCCGCCTGGGCGTGCTGCTTGCTTTGGTGGTGGTCGGCGAGGCAGGCGTTTCGGTGGCAGGGGGTGTCACCGCCCCGGCGCAGGCAGAGAGCAAAAGCGAAACAAGAAAGAGAAAGGAAACGATGCGGTTCATAAATTTTAGTGATGCGCTAAAATCCGCGCGCTTTGGCTTCTTCGAGCATGGCTTCGGTGGCGGTGGCGCCGCTGCGGGTGCAGCCCAGTTCACGCACGCGCAGCAACTGGTCGAGTGTGCGCACGCCGCCCGCTGCCTTCAGTTGCACTTCGGGTGCGCTGTGCTGGCGCATGAGCTTGAGGACATGCTCGGTGGCGCCCTGGTAGTTGTAATCACCGCTGGGCTGCTTGACGAAGCCATAGCCGGTGGAGGTCTTGACGAAGGCGACTTTCAGTTCTGAGCAAATCTGGCACAGTTTGATGATGTGCTCATCCTTGAGATAATCGGTCTCGAAAATGACCTTGAGGATGGCCCCGTTTTGGACGCAGGCTTGGTTGACGGCTTCGATGTCGGCCCGCACGAAGTCCCAATCGCCGCCCAGGGCTTTGCCGATGTTGATGACCATGTCAATTTCGGTCGAGCCGTCGCGGATGGCTTGCTCGGTCTCGGCGACTTTGATTTGGGTGGTGCTGTTGCCGTGCGGGAAGCCGATGACGGAGCAAACACCTACGCTGGAGCCTGTCAGCGCTTCTTTTGCCATTTTCACCGCGTAGGGTTTAACGCATACCGTAGCGACCTCGTATTTGCGGGCAATTTGGCAGCCTTTGAGAATCTCGGCGTCGGTCATGGTGGGGTGCAGCAAGGAATGGTCAATCATTTTGGCAAGGTCGTGCAAAGTGGGGGACATGGCGTTTCTCCTGAAATTTTTTGAAAAGATGATTCTGTTTATGAACGTTCACAACGCGGTTTTATCACCAAGCGGTTAATTTTGCAAGGTGATATTGAGGCGTTTGGCTAGCGGTTTCAGGGTGTCGCGATCGAACTGGCGCGGCGTAGAAAAAGCCGTCTTTTCATCAATACCGGCGGCGTTCAGCATGGCGCGGCGGTAGAAGATGACGCGGGTTTCTATCAGGAACGGCAGGCTAAAATTTTCCGCCTGGTTCTCTTGCCAATCGGGGCAAACGAATAACTTCAGTCTGTCAGCCGAGAGAATCTCTTTGCCAATTGGGCGCAATCTAGTCTATGAACCAGGAATACCTGCCGGTTGCCTGAATGGTTTGCCAATCGGGGGCGTCTTGCAGGGTCATATATGCCCAAAAACCATACAGGGCCGGGCCAAAGATTTGGGCGTTGGGGTTGACTGCTTTGACGGCTTGTGCCAGTTTAGCCGAGAGTGATGTCAGTTCGGCAGCCTTCAATTTGGCGGGATGCAGGCGCGGGTGCGTTTCGAACCACAGGTCGGGTTCGTTGTCGAGGGCGAAGCCCCAAATTCCTTGTTCGCCGTATTTCTCCTTCAAAAAGTGGACCAGTTCGTCCACATACACAACGCCGTCTTTTGGGTTGGGCGGGTTGTCGAAGGGCGCATTTTTGGCAAATTGAACCGCCACCCAGCGGGACGAAGGGGCCGTTTCGGATTCCCTGACCCCCCCGCGCATGTCGGCGGCGACATATCCCGCCATGGGCAGGGTTAACAGGCTTGGGGCGCCGATAACGTAAGGGCTGATGGGTGCGCCTGGCTCAGCCAGGTCAACAAAAACATCTACAGTAACCGTTGCCGTTTGCGCCGAAGCGGGAGCGGCAGAGAGCGGGATGGTGAGCGCCATCAAAACGAAAGCAAGGGCAAGGAGGGCTTGTTTCATGTATCACTGATGGTTGGCTTTGACGAAACCGACCAGTTCTTCAATTTGGGCGAACGCCAGCGCGACGACGGTATCGGCCCCGCCGTAGTAGATTGCCATGCGTCCGGTATCGCCATCCACCAGCGCGGCGCAGGGAAAGACGACATTAGGCACATCGCCAACGCATTCGTACAGGGTTTGCGGAGAGAGCAGGTAAGGCTGGGCGCGGGCGATGACCTTCCAGGGTTGGTCGAGGTCGAGCAGGGCCGCCCCCATGCTGTAGACAAAGCCGTTGCAGGAGGTCAGAACGCCGTGGAAAATCAAGAGCCAGCCCTCGCTGGTTTCGATGGGAATGGGGCCTGCCCCTACTTTTGTCCACGCCCAGGGCAAGTCGGAAGTCATCACATGGCGGTGACAGCCCCAGTGGGTCATATCGGGGCTTTCGGAGTAGAAAATATCGCCAAAGGGGGTGTGGCCGTTATCGCTGGGGCGGCTGAGCATGGCGTATTTGCCATTGATTTTGCGCGGGAACAAGACGCCGTTGCGGTTAAAGGGCAGGAAGGCATTTTCGATTTGCGTGAAGGTTTTGAAATCGAAGGTGTAGCCAACGCCAATGGTGGGGCCGTGATAGCCATTGCACCAGGTGATGTAGTAGCGGTCTTCCAGCCAGCACAGGCGCGGGTCGTAGCGATATTGCGGGTTGGCTAGCTCTGGCTCGGCGCATTGGAACTGAATGGGCTGGGGCTGAATGTTCCAGGTCAGCCCGTCGGGGTTTTCGCCAAAGTAGAGTTTCATGCGGCGGCAGGTATCGTCAATCCCACATTCCGCACCCTATGGATCGAGAAAGTAGCAATTTTGGACTGGTTTTCCGAACAGTCGCAAGATCTGGGTGTGGGTCGGGCGCAAGTTGAGTAGCTGGCGCATG
>CAYRBO010000072.1:0-4662 GCA_964422545.1 uncultured Anaerolinea sp.
CATCCGTTCCCCAACCATCCGTTCCCCAACCATCCGTTCCCCAACCATCCGTTCCACAACCCGCTGTCCGTGCCTTTATTTTCGATGAACCCGAACCGCAATCGCCTGCCTTCGAGACTTCCGGCACAGGCTGGCAGCAGCCGCGCAGCGAGTCGAAACTGGCATTCGATTGGGACGCGCTGGAAAAAGAATCGGCCCCGGTTGGGAGAGTTTTCCAGGAACCACTTCTCCCGGAAGAACCAAGTCCCCAACCACGCGGCAAGTCGCTCCCGTTTTACCGGGTCTGGTGGCAGGCAGTCAGCGCGCAGTCGGTGGCGGGCTATGCTTCGATTTTCGATGACCCCGATGCCGGGGCTGGCCGCGCCTTGGAGTGGATGGCCTACACCAGCGTTGTAACCGGCCTGCTCTTGCCGTTCATGCTGCTTTTCAACCCACAGTTTGCCGAATTACGCGACCTGCCCGAATTTCAGCAATTGACCGGAGGAATAGAATGGACGACGTTGTTGCTGGTGCTGGGCTTGGGGATGGCGGTTGTCACGCCCATTTTGAGTGTGATTGGACTGGCAATCAACGCCTGGATTTACAACATGCTGGCAATTCTATTCGGCGGCAAAGGTACGTTTGGCCGCACAGCCTACGGGCAGGCCGCCTACCTGGCGCCAATTTCGCTGATTGCAACGCTCTTAAACTTAATTCCAGTTGTTGGTTCGTGCCTGGCTGCGCCTGTTGGGATTTATTCGATTCTCTTGAACATCCGCGCGCTGATGGCCGCCCACGACCTGCCGCTTGGACGCGCGCTAAGCATCATTTTGCTGCCCGGTATCCTCATATCCGTCCTGTGCTGCGTGCTGGGCTTGCTCTTTGGGCCGGTCCTGGCAAACGCGCTGCTGACGAGCGGTTACTGACCTTGAT
This sequence comes from uncultured Anaerolinea sp., assembly GCA_964422545.1. Lineage (GTDB taxonomy): Bacteria > Chloroflexota > Anaerolineae > Anaerolineales > Villigracilaceae > UBA5195. The sequence goes on from CAYRBO010000072.1 coordinate 913, forward strand.
TGAAACAAAAAAAGCCGAGGCAGGGGGCTTGCCTCAGCTTTTTTAGTTATCGTCAGTTCGGGATAAGACTTCCCGGCTAAATTTTATACTTTTTTCTCGCGCAAAGCCGTAAAGTTCAAACCTGGCGCTCTTGGCGGCTTTGCGCGCAAAATCTTGTCAGTGATTAATTCGGGCTGAATTCGGGGATGGTCAACGAGATTTTCGTCCCGTTTTCGTAGCGTTCATCAACCCAAATACGCCCGCCGTGCGCCTCGACCACCAGGCGGCAAAAGGCCAGACTCAATTCGTTTTCGTTCAATTCCCCACTGCCAGGGTGATATTTCTCGAACAGGGCTTCGTCGAGGGTCTCACCACCACCCAGGTCGACGACCGAGACCACCAGCGCGCCTTCCGCGCGTTCGAAGCCTGCCTGGATGCGCACAATCCGGCCTTCGGACATAGATTTGACCGAGTTATCGAGCAGGTTCTGAAAGACGCGCCGCATCAGATTCGGGTCCACATTCATCAGTGGCATATCTTCTGGGATGTCCACCTGCACCAGGATGCGTTTCTTACCCGCCAACAGGTTGACGGAACGAACGGCGTCGGCGGCAAGGGCATTGAGGGAAATCCGTTTTCGGTGCAGGGACATTTCGCCCTTCTCCAGCCGATAAATATCCAGGATGGAATCGACCAGGTCGAGCATCTGTTGGACGCTCTGCCGGGCGTTGTCGATGGTTTCGACCTGCGCGCGCGGCATGGAGGAGGATTGGCGGCGCAGCATTTCAAGGCCGAGCGCAACGGAGGTGAGCGGGCTGTGCAAGTCGCGCACAATGGAGCGGGTCAGGTTTTCGCGCGCCCGCTCCAATTTTTTCTGCGTGGTAATATCGCGGATGGTAATAATGCGTCCCGCCGGTTTCTTCTGCTCGTCAAGCAGCGGAGAGATGCGCACATCAATATCGCTGATTTCATGCGCGCCGAGGTAGACTTCGGCCTGCCCAGATTGCATAGCGCCGAACTGCTCGACCAATTCCGGCCAGGGGCGCAGAAAATCGGCCAGGTTACGGCCCAGGGTAGAACGGCCGCTAATTTTCAAGAACTCAAGCGCCCTGGGATTGATGTCCACTACGCGATTGTGGGCGTCCAACACAATTACGCCATCTACCAGGTTTTCCATCAACTGACCGCGCGCTACCGGGGCCAGGTCGAACAGGCGCAACGAGAAAATGCTCCAGGCCAGCACGATGGTGCTGATGGCAAACCCCAGCGAGGTCAAATCCAGACCGGGAACCGGGCTTAAGTCCATGACGTAGATGATGTTCCCCACCCAGGGGATGATTGCGCTGGCAACCAACCCGATGGCTTGCGAGCGATAAATCTCTTTGGAGGTCAACGCCGTTTTGAGAATGAGAAATGTCCCCAACGCGAAAAAAATGTAAATATAAACCAACATGGCCCAAAAAGCCGGGCCATGCTCATAAATCATGGCTGCGCCCGGTTCGTCCGAGGCCGGGGTAATTTCTGGCCAGACCAGGCGATGCAATTCGTTGGTAAACGCCAAAAAGATGACCAGGACAGCAAAAGAAGATAGGATGAGGTAATTTTTACTGAACCAGCTTTCGCGATTACTGTAATTGGCCGCAAACAGATACCAGGTCAGGCCGATGGTCGAAATCCCAAAATATTGGAATTTGGTGAACAGGATTTTGTTTTGGGGTTCAAGCACGGCATATTCTAGCGCCTGGAAAAAGATCCAGGCAATCACAGATGCGAGCATGAACGCAAAATGAGTCGCGCCTTTGACGTTTTGATGTTGCAGCGTATACACCAAAAGGACAACAGCAAGAATCGTTCCCAAGAAAAATATCAGCGAGAAAGAATTGAGTTGCCAGGTCACGGCGTCCTCACCATAAAAGCGCAAAACTATTTGTGACAAAACCCACGCAATTATAAAATTATATGACAACCGTATCAAATGACAAGTCCGCCGCATGGCTATAGCCACGCAGCGGACTTTGGATCTCAGTCGATTAAAAAGACAGATGTCAAGGTGAGGGGGGCACCCTGACATCTGCCTGAATTTATGATACTACGGCATGAGCCAATTTACAAGGCCCTGGCAAATTTTTTAAGATTGTGCCCCGGGCGAGAATCGAACTCACATCAGAGCCTTAGGAGTGCCCTGTTCTGTCCATTGAACTACCGGGGCGGCGCAGGGCGATTATACATCAATTTCGATGCCAAAAAACGAATTTGACGAATTGCCCCAGTGTGTGGTATCATCAGCCCGCTCAAAAGCCAGCCGACAGATTCATTTTCAAGGAGAAGCATATAGCCGAGCAAGATTTTCGAGTAAACGAGGCCATCCGGGTTCCGGAAGTGCGCCTGATTGGACCAAACGGTGAAAACGTGGGCGTCGTCCCTGTGCGCCAGGCCATCCAAATTGCGCGCGACGCCGAACTGGATTTGGTCGAGGTCTCGCCCAACGCCACTCCGCCTGTCTGTCGCGTATTGGACTTCGGCAAGTTCCTGTACGAACGCGAGAAAAAGGAACGTGAAGCCAAGAAAGCGCAGACCAAAATCGAAGTCAAGGAAATCCGCCTGCGGCCAAAGACCAACGAACATCATCGCGGCTTCAAAGTGGATGATGCCCGCCGTTGGCTGCTCCAGGGCCACAAAGTGCGCGTGACTATCAAGTTTCGTGGGCGCGAGATGGATTATCCCGAAATTGCTCTCGAAGACCTGCGCGAGATTGCGCAATCCCTGGCTGATGTCAGCATCATCGAACAGGCGCCCATGATGGAAGGCCGCACGATGCTGGTGGTTTTGGCCCCGGCAAAAACCAAGCCTGCCAAAAAAGAAAAGACTGCCGAAACAGTCGAATAAGAAAAGCCGTCTCCACAAAAACGCTAGTCCCCGCGGGAGAAGTTACAGCCCGCGGTTAATTTGTCGAAAGGAGTAAGTCCCGTGCCTCGCAAGCCAAGAGTTGGTAAATTCAAACTGAAGACCCACAAGGCCACGTCGAAGCGTTTCCGCCTGACCGGGTCAGACACACTGGTGCGCACGAAAGGCGGCAAAAGCCACTTGCGCCGCCGCACTTCCAAACGCACCAAAGCGTTGCTCGCCGAAATGGTGCCCGTCAATGGACGTGGCATCATCAAGCGCATCCGCCGTCTCGTGCCGAATCTCAAGTAGGCGTTCGTATCCGTTTTGTTTTGCGGCTACCGGGTGTACGCAACTGGCTGGTAAGGCGTTTCGACGTAACGTTTTTACCCCGACGCCCGGCGGTTCGCAGGAGGTTCTAGAAAATGCGTGTTAAAGGCGGTCCGAGAGGACATCTTCGCCACAAGAAAGTTTTGAAACTCACCAAGGGTCAACGCGGAACCCGCCACTTCCTCTTCCGCCGCGCCAATGAGGCGATGCTAAAGAGCCTGTGGTATGCCACCCGCGACCGGCGTACCCGCAAGCGCGATCTGCGCCGCTTGTGGATTGCCCGTATCAACGCTGCCGCGCGCCTAAACGGCACAACCTACAGCCGTCTTGTCGCGGCTATGAAGAAAGCCAACATTGCGCTCAATCGCAAGATGCTTTCTGACCTGGCCATCCGCGACCCACATGCTTTTGCTGCGGTAGTGGCGCAAGCCAGACAGGCGTAATCTCCCCATAAATAAAAAAACCGGATGCTATATGCATCCGGTTTTTGGTTTGCATCTACTTAACGTCAGTTCGGGATAAGACTTCTCGGCTCAACTTGATACTTTTTTCTCGCGC
>CAYRBO010000073.1:0-3462 GCA_964422545.1 uncultured Anaerolinea sp.
GGCGTCAACTGCTGCCCCAGCAACGAGTCATAATCCACCCGCTGGAAGGTGATTTTTTCAATCCCCGGCCGCAGCCCCGTGGCCTGAATGGTATTGGTGCGTGTTGCCGGAGTGCCGCGCCCCTGAACATTGATGCTGATGGTACAAATCCCCGGAACACCACCTACCTGGGCCGGAATGGTTCCGCCCGTCAGGCGAATGGTACGTTCATTGGCCCCCAGGGTATTATCAACGCCTTCGGGATAGTCAATCACCCCTGCGCCGCAGGTGGTAACGGCATCGGGTACCGATGAGATATAAACCCCGCTGGTCGGAACGGTACCGCCCATGGTGCTAAGCAAGTCAAGCAGGGAAAGATTGGTGACCGGCTGGGGGCTGGTATTGGTCAGAGTGATGGTCAGGCGCGATTGGCCGTTCGGGTTGACGACATTCGGGAAGAACGCTTTGCCCATTGAAAGGCTGTTCACCGTCAGGGTAGCAGAGCGATCGCCCAGGGTGGTGCGTCCCTGGGTATTGGTGATATTGGCGGGGGTGACCGTATTGACAAGTGTTCCTGCAATCGCGGTCACATAAACATCCAGATTACAGGTCGCGCCAGCATTGATGGTACCGCCCGTCCATGAGAAGGTGCTGGCACCGGTGACTGCACTCAGGGTGCCGCCAATACAGCCCGCACTTTTGGCTGCCGGAGACGAATTGCTGATGGTCATTCCGGCTGGCAAGAAATCTGTAATCGAGAAATTGGTCAATTGCGTGTCAGAAGGTGCCTGAACGGCAAGCCTGAGGCGTGAATTACCGCCTGGGGCAATCGAAGTTGGTAAAAACGATTTGGTCAGGGTAACCGGCAGGGCACCCGGCGCCACCGTCAGGGTACCGCTATTGATTGAATTACGGTTGTAAATCCCATCATCTGCAAAAACTGTATTGGCAGGAATTGAATTGACATACGAGCCGGCCACCGTTGAAGTCACCCGGAAAGTGACCGTGCAGGTTCCATACACCACTGTGGCGGCATAAGGATTTGTGCTGGCCGGAACGGTGCCACCCGCCAGGCTGACCGAAGCGTCTCCAGGGTTAGCCGTCACAGTGCCTCCGCAAGTCGTCGCGGGGTTGGCCGGGTCGGCTACAAACAGATTGGCGGGCAGGACATCGGTAAAGTTGACCCCGGTAATCGGTGAGCCGGTCGCGTTACGCAGGGTAATCGTCACCTGGCTGCTTGCGCCTGATGCAATCGTTGCTGGGGAAAAAGACTTGAGCAAGGTCAGGGCAGCGCGGACATTCAAAGTAGCGCTGGTCTGAATGATGTTCGTCAACCCCTGATCGGTCACAAGCGAATTGATCGGGATGGTATTTGTAATCGCAGAAGTGGCAACTGCCCTATTAGGTGTGGTAACTTGAAAAGTGATGGTACAGGTCGCCAAAGTGGGCGGATTGGTACTGGCCGGGATGGTGCCACCCGTCAGGGTGACGGAGGTCGTTGTAAAGGTGACCGTACCGCCACATTGGGGCGAAGCCGGGGTACCGTAAATGACCAGGCCAGCCGGCATCGTATCGGTAATATTGACACCGGTATAAGTCACACTGGTCGGATTTTGCAGGGTGAGTGTTACCGTACTGATATCGCCTGCGCCCATCTGGGCCGGGCTGAAAGACTTAATCACACCCACCTGCTGAACATTGACGTTGGCAGTGGCGGCAGAGGTGTTGGTCACCCCCTGGCGAGTCTGGAGCGAACTAACCGGAATGGTGTTGGTATAAGTGCCTTGCGTCGCAGAGACAACATCTACCCCAACAACACAAACATTGCTTGCGCCAGGGAGTATCTCGGCGTTGCTCAGGCTAACAGCGGTATCACCCGGATTGGCGGTCAGGCTGGCCCCCGGCCCGCAATTGGTCAGACTGGCATTGGCCGGATTGGCAACAGTAAACGTTGCAGGCAGAGCGTCGGTCAGGCTGGCTTGTGTCAGCGTGACAGAGCCGTCATTGTTGGTGATGCGAATTTCCAGGCGGGTCGGCTGTCCGGCCCAGACGGTATTCGGCGTGAAAGATTTGGAAATCCCCGGGGCCTGGACAACACTCACCTGCAAGGTTGCGCTGGCCGGGTCGGGGTTGGAGAGTGAAATCGTATTGCTGGGGTCTGTTGCAGTCATGCCGCCAATCGGGATGGTGTTGATGTGGTTGCCAGGCGTGGTAGAAGTGACCGCAATCACCAGGGAGCATTCCGCCGGAACTGGCGTGGTCTTGGCAGCCACCGAGCCGCCGCTCAGCGAAAAGGTACTGCTGCCGACCACAGCCGTTACGGTACCGCCGCAGGTATTGCTGACAACACCTGGTGAGGCTATCTTGATGGCTGTAGGCATGTTGTCGGTATAAGCCACATTGGCTAGAGCAAAGGAATTCTCATTGAATACCTTGACCGTCAACTGAGTTACATTGCCGGGGATAATCGAAATATCGGCAAAACTTTTGTTGATGGCCGGAGCGATATCATCCGCAAAAGCAGGCGTGGCCGGAAGTCCCAGCGTCGCAACAAACAGAACCATCAACAAAAAGATAAAGCGATAAAATTTAAACATACTGACTCCTTAAGCAAAACCGCTTGCAAATGAAATTCGAAAACAGGCGTTCATCCTTTTATTTTCAAACCAGGCAAACTGAAACAGATGAAAATAAGATTTTGACCCCACATTCCGAGAACTGATTAATAAAAAATGCCATAAACCCTTAGATTGCTGAAACAAGCGCAAGATTGTGCTGACGAAAAACAATAATCACAAATAAATACACTTAACATTATAAAGTTTATAAACAATCAGGCTATAGAGACATTTGTCACTAATTTCAGGTTATCTATCATTAGACCAAAAATATCTCCCCGCCGGGTGACTATAGCCACCCGGCGGGGAGATTGATGTGTGTCTATAGGCCGCTGCGCCGCTAGGGTTCAATCACCAGGGTCGGGTCGCCCATCAGCGTCCAGCCCAGCAGGACGTCCAGCAGGCCCGGCTGGCTCACTGCCAGTTCCGCTTTCGCCGCCTGCAAGGCGTCGCCCAGGCGCATGCCCGGCTGGGTCAGCCGCGGCGTCAGCAACTCGCCCAGCTGCCGCTCTGAGTAGGCATCCGTCAGCGTTACCGCGCCCAGCGAAGCCGCCGCCCCACGGTCGCCGCTCAGCAGCAGCCCGTGTACCAGCGTGTTGTTCAGCGGGTCAACATAGTAGTTGTTCCAGCAGCCCCATTGCACCGTCACAAACGGGCGCCCGGCGTTCGTCAGGTTGGCCGCGTCTGTCATGCTGAACAGGTTGTTGTACGTCCAGTTCGTCGGGCCGCTGTGTCCCGTGAACGTCACCAGCGCCGTGCCCCGGTTCATCGCCGCTTGCAGCCGCTGGCGCGCTGTCGCTACTGCCAGGTCGTCCAGGTGCACGTTTTCCACCGTCCACCCGCCAGGCATGCGCAGCGCCAGGCC
>CAYRBO010000074.1:0-468 GCA_964422545.1 uncultured Anaerolinea sp.
GTGCCTTGATCATTATGATTTTCTCCGGCTGATCAAGAAGGTACGGTGATGCTATTTCTCTGGCGCTCATAGGCGTCGAAAGAGACTTAGCCGACAACATTTAGAAAACGGAGGCAATACCATGATTAGATTAGATTGGCAGATTGAGCACAGGCATGGAGGTGATGATTTTCAAATCATCTCTGACCCTCAGATGAAAACTCATACGATTTTTGTTCCGACAGACGATGTTCGCGAGATCGAGTATTTGCATGAAATAGCTCATGCGCATCTTGCTGAATCTGTCCACCATCTGCTCTCGACTGCAATTTTCAAAAACAAAACATCAGATCAGGCAATCGCAGAGTTGATATGGCCGTATCGCGCGGCCACGGATTGGTTCGCAGACGGTCTTCTGATGAAGTGGGACCCTGAAGCAGCGCTAGCCGAGATTCGCGATCACGTGCCATACATATTCGCTTTAACTCA
>CAYRBO010000074.1:483-2984 GCA_964422545.1 uncultured Anaerolinea sp.
TGGATTACCGATATCTCCAGATATCGGACTGTTAAAATACAGCGGTGGCCTAATATTGGCTGAAGCCATCTTTTGGAACGCTTGTGAAATCACCGTTCCAAGGTTCTTTATGGATGTAGTCGATGTACTGTTATCCATAGATCCCAACACTCCATCAGTAAATTCACTACAAAAGTGCACAAATCGTCTCAGTGGACTAACAAGTCAGTACCGAGTCAGATTGTTCACTGATAATGAGGTTGAAGTCTGGGAAATATATGAGGCAAATCATTAATGAAAGGAGCCCGTCATTGTGGACACTAATGACTATCCTTGCCATGTTTGCATGGATGAAACTGCTGATAGTAGCACGTAGGAGCGATACTAAACGGTAGGAGTGTCTCATGAATCCGCGTCAAATTTCCCCGATCCCTCGTGCGTGGATTTTTTCCGATCAGGAACTATGCATGATCTATGCCACGCTGGGGAGGATCGAGGACACTGACCCGAAATGGGGAGACCCGGCATTCCTGATGCGACTGGCACTGGGTGCCGGTCTCCGTAGGGGGGAGTTCGCCCGGCTGAGAGCGGACGACTGTACTCGGGATGGCTGGATACATATCCGGCAAGGAAAAGGCGGAAAAGACCGAGATGTGAGGGTGATACCGGAACTGGTTCCCTGGTTACAGCGTCGCTTAGACTCCTATCGGGTGAAATCATCTAACCTGCTTTTCCCTCCCTATCCAGGTCAACCTGATCGAACAAGTGACAGTAGATCAACTATTTCCAATTGGTGGCATAGAATATTGACCCGGTGCAGGATGGAGTCAGGGTGGAAGGTACCCAGACTTAATCTCCACAAGGCCAGACATACCTACGCTTCGTGGGAAGTGGCCATGGGCAGACTGTCTATGTTTGAACTGGCTGCTAATTTGGGGCATTCCACTACCATGATTACAGAGACGTACTATAGGCATATGGTGCGGGAATTGGTATACGCAGTGGAGAAACGCCCGAAATGGTGCGATGTAGCCTTGGGGCCATATAAAGAGAGGGATCACAGATGTCTACACTGTAACCGTGATTTTCATCATTCGTACCAGTTTTGCCCGCATTGCGGAACGCAGCGCGAACGGGGGCGACGATTTATTAAAATCAGCGAACCCAATGCCGATAATTCAGACTCATCTTCGCCAGCTTGTGGCTTTGGCACAGTTTGAACCCAGTGAAATCACGCTGCTCCCCGGTACTTTTACGGGGGCAGCGATAATTTTCTTGGTTCTCTCGCAACTACAGGGCATCATACCGCCATGCTCCTAGCAAGCGTAGAGATCGAGAAGGATCTCTCCTGTCAGGCCATTAACTTATTCACCAAGGATTTCGACCTGCTATCTGCCTCATTTGTTACTTTTCGCGTCATGTCTGAGTAGCGCCTGTATCAGCCTAAAGTAGGCCATATATTCCTGGATTTGCTCTTCGCTGTAATTATGCTCCCGGCCAATCTTCGGACCATCCCGAAGCCACTCTTCGATGGCACGATTCTTGCAACCTACTGTGACTTGCCCGTCCGGAGATGCTACGACAAGATCGCGCGATCCCCTGATCTGGATTGTGGGGAATGGGAGATTTACCACCCCCTGGAGTTTTGCCCTTCTCAAGTCGGCGCCAATCAGGCAGGCGCCGTCTAGATCTGATCCCCTCAAGTCCGCACCGATCAGGCAGGCCCAAGTGAGGTTAGCCCCTCTCAGATCAGCGTTCCTAAGGTCTGCGCTGCTGAGGTACGCTCCTCTAAGGTTCGCCTCCATGAGGCGGGCAGAGCTGAAGTTTGCCGCAGCCAGTTCGGCATTTCTCAAGTCTGCCCCTCTCAGGTCTGCGCTCTTAAGGTCCGCACAGACCAGATCCGCGCCTCGCAGGTCGGCAAATCTCAGGTCTGCCATCTTGAAGTTTCCAGCCCTGAGATAAGCGTCCTTAAGATCTGCCGCTTTCAGGTTAGCCCTCTGTTTTGTGGCTGCCTCAACAGCGTCCAACATCGTCAAGCTACCGTCAGAGAAGATGCACTCCCCTCTGGTCGTAAAAATCTGCATATTGCCTCCCTATCAGCGGTGTTTCGCTGCTAATTTTTAGTTCCGATGCTACCGGATTTTTTTCATCTAAGAAGGAGATACCACTACTCCGGTGGTATGGCAAGAGAACAAGCATTGCCTCAAAAACCAAACAGATGAACAGGAATATCGGCTCATCCGCGATGCCGCCACACGGGCTGGACTTTCTATAAGCTCCTGGGTCCGCATGATTATCCTGGAGCGGGCACTGGCGGCATCCTCTTTGTTAGATGAAGACCAGGTCATGAGACCTGTGAAACAATCCCGGCAGGTCTCTGACCCGAAAACATGATGAGAAAGATCGAAACTGATATTGGTAATAGATGAATTATGGCATTAGTTGACCTGAAATAGCTGATATCGGAATTTCAACAGGTATGCGTTGTGCATCCAAGTACATTTCAGGTTGCACTGCATTCC
>CAYRBO010000075.1:0-2882 GCA_964422545.1 uncultured Anaerolinea sp.
CCTGTCCGGAAAAATCAGTCGCGCATTTTTGTGAGAAAAGACTATGAGCAGAAACCACCCGCGGTTGGACATCGAGACGTTTGACCACCACCTTATCACCACTGGTTATCTGGACCCCATCTACATGGCCCTGGTTCGGGCGGAGCAGGCGAAGGCTCTGCGCTTGTCCGACTTCAAGAAGAGCGTGGAACCGACCCCGCCGGAGGAGGACGGCGGCGAGCGCAAGATCATCCCGATCACGCAGATTGACTGAGCAACCCGGGCGGGGCTCCGGCTCCGCCGTTTTCAACTGAAATGGAGAACCGAGATGAAGTACATAAACGTGCGGGGCTGTAACGGCTCCGGCAAGACCACCCTGCTGCGATGCCTGGCCCGTGATCCGCTTTGCCGCGTTGTCAACGTCACCGTCCCGGACTACAAGCCGATCCCGGTGACGTATACCCCGGACGGCATCGCCCTCATCGGGGACTACACCCCCGCCGCCAGAGTGGCCATCGTCGGTCTGGACCGGATCAAGACCCAAGCCGCCGCCAAGGCCGTCGCGGAGCTGGTTGGGCGCGACCCGGACGTGAAGGCGGTCCTGTTCGAGGGCGTGGTGGTAAGCACCATCTACGGCCCCTGGGTGGATTGGTCGAAGGCGAACGGCGGGATGATCTGGGCCTTTCTGGACACGCCCCTGGAGGTCTGCCTGAAGCGTATTCAGGAGCGCAACGGCGGCAAGCCGATCAAGGAAGAACAAGTTGCGGCGAAGCACCGCGCCATCGCCCGGGTCCGCGAGAAGGCCCTGGCGGACGGCGAGCAGGTGCGCGACATCAATTGGAAAACTGCCTTGGAGGATCTGAAGGTGATTTTGGAGGAGACGAAGTGATGACCCCGCGTATCAACGACATCGCCGCCTTTATGAAGGCCCGGCACGACATCTACTTGGCACGCAAGGCCGGGAAGCCCGGGCCTTGGACCGACGACCCGGTGCTGCGTGACAATCGCTTCTGCAACATCTTCCGCGAGCTGGACGCCGTGACGATCTGGATTGACCAGAACATCCGCCAGCCCTACGCGGACCACCCACACCTCTGGTTCATGCTCGCCATCGCCCGCTACATCAACTGGCCTGGAACACTACGCTATCTGATGGAAGAGGCGGAGCCGGGAACCTGGCCAGACGCTGAGGACTTCGAGCCCGCGAAGCTGACGAAGGCCCTGGAGGACTACGCCGCCGCTGGCAACAAGGTGTACACCGGAGCCTATATGATCCGCGCGGAGTCCGACCCCTCCAAGGAGTGGTACAGCTGGACCAAGCACCGCTACATCGCGGAAATCGTTCTAGGCCGTCTCTGGGAGGATCGGGCGTACTTTCAGGAGACTTTGAGACAGGCACAAAACGGAGTGCCTGGGTGGAACGAACTCCAGGCGCACTGGAGGTCGCTGGTCGAAAATTCCCGCTACATAGGCTGGGGTCCGTTCATGGCCTATGAGGTGGTTACCGACCTGCGCCACACCCGCTACCTTCGCAACGCCACGGATATCTACACGTGGGCCAACGCCGGTCCCGGGGCGATTCGCGGACTCAACCGCCTGTATGGGCGCGACCTCGCCGCGAAGCCCAGCCCGGAGCAGACGAACGCGGAAATGCTTCAACTAATGATTGAGTTGAACGCCCTTGATGAGCCGGGTTTCAACGAAACCTTCGGGGAGCCCAGCGACATTAACCCCCGCTTTGAAATGCGCGACATAGAACACACGCTGTGCGAGCACGACAAGTACCAGCGCGTGGCGAACGGGGAGGGAAAGATGCGCAGCAAGTACGATTGGCGCAAGGCGACCGCGCTATGAAGCCTAACAGGCGGGAGGGGCCGTGCTCTTCTCGCCGTTCTGGTGGTACTGGAGCTGGTGGTTGGTCTGGCTCCCTCGCCCCCCCCGTGTCCTTCGCCGAACCGGCAACGCCATCTTCGTGGAGTTTAACAAGAAATGAAAGTCATCAAGACCCGCAACGTACAACAGGCCCTCCCGGAGGCCCTGTATCAACTGTCCTTCGAGGGCGTCCGCCGCGACTCGCGCAACGGCCCCGTGGTCATGTTCCCGGAACCCGTCACCACCGTGTACCTTCGCCCGGCGGAGCGCGTGCTGTTCTGGGCGGAACGGGACGCCAACCCCTTCTTCCACCTGATGGAAAGCCTCTGGATGCTGGGCGGACGCAATGACGTGGAGTACGTCGCCCGCTTCGTGGCTCGCATGCGCAGCTACTCGGATGACGGCTTGACCTTCCACGGGGCCTACGGCTTCCGCTGGCGCCATCACTTCTTCGAGGACCAGCTGCCAAAGATCATCGCCGCCCTGAAGGCGAACCGCGATGACCGCCGCCAGGTCCTGTCGACGTGGGACGCGGACGCGGACCTGGGCCGCCAAGGCAAGGACATCCCCTGCAACCTTCAGGCCATCTTCCAGATCACCTGCGACGGTCGCCTGGACATGACCGTGACCAACCGCTCCAACGACCTTATCTGGGGAGCCTACGGGGCCAACGCGGTCCACTTCAGCTACCTCCATGAGTACGTCGCCCGGAGTGTCGGGGTTGAACAAGGCATCTACCGCCAAGTCAGCGCCAACTTCCACGCCTATGAGGAGGTGCTGGGCAAGGTCGCCCCGCTCGCGGACCTCGCCGCCAACCCGATGACCGGGAAGGAGACGCCCGACCCCTACGCCGCCGGGATCGCGGAGCCCTACCCGCTGATGTCCACGGACCCGGAGGAGTGGAACCAGGAGCTGATGATGTTCCTGAGCGAGCCGGACGCCGTGGGCTTCCGTGACCCGTTCTTCCGTCGCGTGGCGGTCCCGATGTTGAAGGCCCATAAGGCTTTCAAGCAGACCTCCAACCCCTCCAG
>CAYRBO010000076.1:0-2783 GCA_964422545.1 uncultured Anaerolinea sp.
GTTATTTGATCTTCTGTGTTCAAATCCAATACTTCTGGTATCGAATCAAATTGAATATCTTCTTTGACAGATCCAGCACTTCCTCCATAAACAAATGATCCATAACATCCAGAACCATACATATTATTCTGTATAGTCTAAAATTAATTGCTTTTTTTTATTTAACTCGCTTAATTGCTCGTTAAGTGTAGCTATTTTGCTATTAATGTTATCAAGAGTTAAAACACTTCTTGATATTTCTACTTCTTCTCCATCCTTATTGTAAAGAACCTTCTTAACAATAATAGAGTTTGCTGTAGCTTCTATTTTTTCTTCTCCGATATTTGCAATCGGCCTAAAGATTGTTGGTAATTCTAACATAATTTTATGCATTAATTGTTTGTTTAGTAACCCAGTTTCCATTTTCTCTTCTTTGAAAAACAAAGTTGTTTCCACTTAATCCCATGCGCCAAGAACCATCTGTGCCTTCATTTCCAAAGTAAATATATGAAGCTGGATCTGTTATTATATCTCCAGTAAGAATGTTTGTTCCAGATACAGAGTAAATACCAGCAACATCTCCAGCACAAATTACACCAAAGTTTCCAGAGGCAGCAATACCAATTCCATTTGTTGAATATCCAATAACACCAACGGAATTTTTTTCTGATTCAGTATCATCATCTGAAGCGCTTGCATAAATACCAGCAAAGAAATTAGATTCATTAAGTGTTATATCATGCCCAGTATATACTTCCGATGTGTAATCTCCATTAGTTACTGATATTGTATTATTTGTCTTTATCTTTCCATTAGCAACTTCTAATTTCTGTGATGGAGTTTTTGTTCCAATTCCAACTTTTATAGTTAAATCTCCTAACACTAAAGAGTTAGATGCCCCAACCTCTGCATTATAACCAATTGCTGTTGCGTTACTTAGTCCAGTAGATTGGGCAACGCTAGAAGATCTTGATGCCCTATAACCAATAAATGTGCAATATTCATCTATTGTTGATTTTCTATTTGTTGTAGATCCATCCCCATAGCCAGCGCCGTATCCAAGAGCAAGATTATATCTGCCAGTTGTAAGAGATTGAAACGAATCTGTTCCTATTGCAACGTTATCATATCCTGTTGTATTAGAGTACATTGAATAAGTTCCAAGAGAAAAGTTAGAGTTTCCAGTTGTGTTATTATAAAGAGCATGAGTTCCAATCGCTATATTCCAGCTTCCTCCAGTATTTGTCTTGAGAGTAACATTGCCTATTCCAACATTATAATCTCCAGTTGTATTGGCTACCAATGCCTGATTGCCAATGGCAACATTTCCGTATCCTTCGGTGTTTGCCTTAAGAGTATAATAACCAAATGCTGCGTTCTCATAACCAGTTGTATTTGATGATAATGCCTGATGTCCAAAACCAGTATTCCTTGCGCCAGAAGCACCAGATAAAACATTAAGTCCAAGTCCTACATTATTATCTTGATAACCATAAGTTACATTACTGTTTGTTTTAGTCCATATATTATCGCCTTGTATTCCTTGATTCCCCTGATTTCCTTGATAACCTTGTTGTCCTTGATAGCCTTGGTTGCCCTGGTTACCTTGGTTGCCCTGAGTTCCTTGAGATCCTTGGCTTCCTTGATTCCCCTGATTACCTTGGTTACCTTGAAATCCTTGGTAGCCTTGAAATCCACGGGTTCCTTGATAACCTTGATTACCTTGGTTTCCTTGAAATCCTTGATATCCTTGGTAACCTTGAAAACCCCTAGATCCTTGATTGCCTTGATTTCCCTGATGTCCTTGATTCCCCTGATTACCCTGATTGCCTTGGCTTCCCTGAAGTCCTTGGCTTCCTTGATTCCCCTGGTTACCCTGATTTCCTTGGTTACCTTGAGCTCCAGAACTTCCCTGATTACCTTGGTTGCCTTGAAATCCTTGGTATCCTTGAGGTCCTTGTGGTCCAGTTGTTGGCGATATCCAACTTCTAACTCCACTTGTTGTGCTACTTAATATATAACCATTTTGTGGTGGATTTCCAAGAGCATCTTCTTTTGATGATAAATCTAAATTGGTTAATAATGATCCATCACCTTGAAAGCCAGATGCTACAATATTTCCGCTTACATCTAAGTTTGTTAATATTTCTACATCTCCATTGCTACAAACATGCAACCATTGATAATTTCCACTATAGCTACAAATATAAGATTTCATGCATGCCTCCCAAGCATTTTCAGTATTATTATCAAGTATATAATCTGTCCAACCAAGTGTTGTTTCAAGTCCCCAACCAAATGATCCTCCAGCCCTTGAACTTTTAAATTCCTGTCTTGGGCCATCACCAACATTTGCTGGCGCAAGAAATGGATTTGATTTTAAAACCAACACAGAATTTGGTCCAGATCCAGCAATAGCAGATTTATATAATTTTAAATCTCCATAAACATCCATTCCAAGGCTTGTAAATCCTTGATCGGATAATGATAAATATTCCAATCTTCCAGTTTCTGCATTTACTACAAATCCATGAACTTTCGTTAAATCATTATTTGTAAATGCTAAGTTTGCTGTTCCATTGTCATCTTTATCATAAACAACAACAGTATCGCCAAATAATAAACCTGGACTATTATCACTTGTTAGTCCAGTAATTGTTGGATAATAAACAGCTCCAAGTAAATCTTCTGTAATTGTTAAACTGGAATGTTCTTTGCTAACATTGAAATTTCCAACAATAAGAAAAGAACCATCATAATCTATTGTTAAATCTTCTCCTAAGACACCAATTACTCTACTAGAT
>CAYRBO010000077.1:0-981 GCA_964422545.1 uncultured Anaerolinea sp.
CCAACGAGCGCCCGCCGCGCCTGACGATCATCACTCGAAAACCCATTGAGGCCGGCGCAACCGAGGTTGCCGCCAATCCTCGCGCCCGTAGCGCCCGCCTGCGGGTCGCTGAACGTTGCGCCTGAGCCTCGTCGCTCGGGTACAGGAGACAGGAGCTTGCAGATGGCCGTCAATTCACGTCGCGTCTCGTCCATTGAAGGCGCCCGCGCGCGGCGCCTGGCCCTGCCTCGCTACCTGCGCCTCGATGGCGCGCGCTATCTGCTCGGGCTGGTGATCCTCCTGTGCCTGATGAGCCTGATCGTCCTGGTGCAGACCGGCGTGGTCGCCACCCGCGGGTACGCCATCAGCACCCTCGAGACGCAGAAAGTGAACCTGCTGCGCGAGCGCACCCGGCTTCAGGAACGGCAGGCCCGCGCCCAGTCGCTGGAGCGCATCCGCCGCCGCGCCGAGCAGATCGGCATGCTGCCGGTGCAAGAACGGCAGATCCGCTACATCGAATTGCCCGCCGCAGTGACGCCGCCGCTGGTTCCGCCTGACGCTGGTTCCGAATGACAGATGGTTGGCGAAAAGCGGGGCAACCTGGTTGCCCCACGCACCTGCTCACAGCGAATCTCGATGATCCGAAGGGGAGGCTCCGGGAGGGCGTAGTTCTGCCGGGGACAATCCCACAGCGATCCAGGCTCGCAAGCGTAGAGGACCTATGAGCGCCCAGAGCACATCTCGCCTCAACCAGCGCGCCGCGGTTGCCGCCGGCAGACCGTGGGTGCGCCTCTCGCGCTGGCGCATCAATGTGCTGCTCTTCCTCTGCCTGCTGTTGATCGCCCGCATCGTGCTGCGTCTCGGCGAGTTGCAGGTGCTGCGCCACGCCGAGTTGCGAGACCTGGCCAATCGCGAGATTGCCCAGCAGATTACCCTGATGCCCACCCGGGGCATGATCACCGATCGGCTGGGGAACGTCCTGGCGATTGATGTTGACCGCGA
>CAYRBO010000077.1:1000-1210 GCA_964422545.1 uncultured Anaerolinea sp.
CGCGAGAGCCTCTGGGTAGTGCCGTCCCAGGTGAACCAGGAACGGGCGCCCCGTCTCGCGCTCACCCTCTCGACCCTCGTCGGCAAGCCCGCCGAGGAGATCCTGGCCGCCCTCACCGCCACCGATCGCTACTGGCTGCCGGTGGCTCGCTGGCTCGAACCCGAGGTGGCCGCCCAGATCGAGACGCTCAACGAACCGGGCCTGCGGCTG
>CAYRBO010000077.1:1220-1498 GCA_964422545.1 uncultured Anaerolinea sp.
CGCAGGGGACGCTGGCGGCCCACGTGGTCGGCGCGGTCAACTTCAATGGCGATGGGATCAGCGGGATCGAGGCCTTCTACAACTCGCAACTCAAGGGGATTACCGGCACGCTGGAGGCCGAGTTCGACGGCGCCCGCAATCCGATCGCCATTGCGCCCTCGCGCACCGTGCCGCCGCGCAACGGGATCAATATCCAGACCACCCTTGATCCCTTTATCCAATACATGATCGAGCGCGAGTTGAAGAAGGCGGTTGAGGAGCACAACGCCGACGGTGGT
>CAYRBO010000077.1:1571-2757 GCA_964422545.1 uncultured Anaerolinea sp.
CGCCCGAGGTCTACGGTCGCAATCCGGCGGTCAACAATCTCTACGAACCGGGCAGCACCTTCAAGATCGTCACCGTGGCCGCCGGGTTGCAGGCGCGGGCTTTTACCGCCGATACCACGGTGAACGACACCGGCGTCATCTACCGTTATGGCTACTCGCTCAGCAACTGGAACAGCGGCGCCAATGGCGCCCTCACGCCCGAAGGGGTGCTGTACTTCTCCAGCAACGTCGGCGCGTTGCAATTGAACGAACTGACCGGTCCCGAAAAGTTCTACGCCCTCCTCCGCGATTTCGGCTTCGGGCGCCCCACCGGGATCGAACTCGGCGGTGAGGAGCAGGGGCTGGTCAATAGTTGGGGCGGCCCGACGTACAACGATCTGAACTTTCTGACCAACGCCTATGGCCAGGGCATCTCCGTCACCCCGCTGCAGATGGTGCAGGCCATGGCGGCCATCGCCAACGATGGGGTGATGATGCGGCCCTACGTCGTCGAACGCCGCTGCGATGGATCCGTCTGTACCGATACCGAGCCAGTGGAGGCGGGACGGCCGGTTGAGCCGGGGGTGGCCTGGACGGTGCGGCGGATGCTGGTGCATTCCGCCAACCATTACGCGCCCGTGGTGTGGGCCCCGATCACCGGCAGTTATGCCGATACCTGGCTCGTGCCCGGCTATCGGGTGGGGGCGAAGACGGGCACCTCCAGCATCCCCATCGAGGGTGGGGGCTACGATCCCAACTACACCATCGGCTCGGTGCTGGGCTTTGGGCCGCTTGACAATGCCCACTTTGCCGTGCTGGTCAAGATTGACCGGCCCAAAGACGATATCTGGGGCGTTGGCACCGCCATCCCGGTTTTCTACAAGGTGATGGACGAGTTGCTGCGCTACGAACGCCTGCCGCCCGATCCGGCCCTGGTTGATCCGGGGCAATCCTAGCGGGCGCCGGTTTATCAGCTTCTTCTCATCCGGCGCGGCCTCGCCGCGGCGCATGGGGAAGGGGAACATGGACTATAATTGCCCTCGGCTTTCCCCTGGCTTCTATGGGGTTCGGAGGGCAAGGTGCTGCAGTTGATTGATGTCTTGATCGGGGTGCAGCCGCGCTGGTCGCGCGCGACGCCGTCGCTCCCGGCCTTCTGGCACACGGTGAGCTTCGGCGAAGCGGTGACCGACTCGCGGGAGGTGGAGCC
>CAYRBO010000078.1:0-2664 GCA_964422545.1 uncultured Anaerolinea sp.
TCCGTTCCCCCATCCGCTTCATCCGTTCCCCCATCCGCTTCTCCGTTTCATCCGTTGTCTAATCCGTTCCTAATCGGCGGCGACTTGCAGCGCAGCACCTGGGGGACTTACGAATACGCCGAACCCTCCTTTGCCTGGCTCAAGGCGCGCCCTTATTTTGCAATTCTGGCGGCAGACCTGCCCCTCGAAACGTCCAATCAACCAATTGATTCCGCCAGCCTTACCCAGGCAATGCTCGCCCAGGCCGACCCGGCCCTGGCCCAAAACTATGCCTGGCTTGTTCCGGTTCTAAAAGAAGCCGCGCTGTGGGCGCAAAACCCCGCACCCCTGGCCGAGTGCAAAGACCTTTGCATTCTCGCTTCTGATACATTCTATGCCGTCTTCAACCCGCGCGGCGGGCGGCTGGTCTTCTTCTTTGCAGAGACAGAGCAGGTCATTGGCCCAACAGCGCAGTTCTTCATCGGGTTAAGCGACCGCTCGCAGTGGGATGTGTCGAAAGGCGAGGCCGCCGACCCAGCCCAAATAACGGGCGCGTTTGAAGACGCGGACGATGCCTTTCACCCGTACCAGGCTGAGATAACGGAGAATGCCATTCGCTTCGTCTCTGCCGAGGGGCGCGAGAAAACCTACCGCCTGACCGAAACCGGCCTGCAGGCAGCCTTCTCTGCGCCGCTAGAGACCCACATTCCGCTGGCGCTCTCTCCCCAAGTTCGCTTTACGCCGGGCTGGACGCAAAAATATCGCCTGGAACGCCTGCCGGACGGAATCCTGTATCAGGCAGCAGGCGGCCCAATGGTCAGGATTCAAGCAACAGCGGGGGAAGTCCGCGCGGTGGATTCGTTCCTCGATGCGATTCCCTTTATCGCGTCTCCCGAAAATCCCAATCTCGAACTCTCACCCGGCTTCTTCCTGCCGTTTCCGCTGACGGTCGTCCATCTTTTTGCTTCCGAAGTTTCGCTCACGGTGCGCCGATGAAACCGATTTTGATTGCGCTGACCTGGCTGGCGGCGCTGCTGGCGATTGCCTTGTTGGCCCCGCTGCCCGTTCCGTATTACCAGGATTTTTCGGTGATGTATTTTTCGGATAAGGCCCTGCTGAGTGGCATCGCGCTTTACGATTACCCGGCGCAGTTAGAATGGGTGTGGGCGCTCACCCGGCCCGATTTCGAATTTCACCCTTACCCCTACCCGCCCTGGTACGCGCTGGCAACCCTGCCGGTTGCGCTGCTGCCGATGGCGGTGGCGGCGCGGATGTGGTTTCTGCTCAACCTGACGATGATTGGGGCGGCGGCCTGGCTGTTGACGCCGCATTGGCGCGGACCACTGCGGCTGTTGGGCATTCTGGCGGCGGTGATGTTCATTCCGGCTTTTGGGCTGCTGGTTGTGGGGCAATATTCCGCGCCAGTGCTGCTAGGGATAGCCTTGTTCCTGTGGGCGGCGCGGCGCGAATCGCCGTGGGGACTGGCCGCCGGGCTGGGGCTGATGACTTTCAAGCCGCATATTGGCTTGTTCGTGGCGCTGGCAGGCTTTGGCTGGCTCGTTTTTCGCCGCCGCGAAGCCTTTGCGCGCCGGGCAATCTTGCTGACCGCTCTGCTGGTCGTGTTTTTGGCAATCTTTGGGCTGCTGGCCGACCCGCGCTGGCCGCTGACCTATCTCGACTCGCTGCTGCGTTATCGTGAGATTCCGGGCGTGCAGTCGTGCGGGTTGTGCGCCAGCCTTTCGGTGGGGTTGGTGCGGCTGGTCACCGGGCAGCCGCATACCGGGCAGGCTGCCATTTTGAGCATTTTTCTGGGGCTGGGGCTGTTGGGTCTGTTGGCCTGGCGGTTTCGGGGCAGGCTGGCCAATGCCGCGCTGTTGATGTGCCTGGCGGTTGCGTTCACATTGCTGGTGGACCCCTACTTGTTGAATTATGATTACATTTTGCTGCTCGTTCCGCTGGGGCTGCTGGCCGGGCAGGTGCGCCCGCCCGCCGCGCGCGCCGCGCTGCTGGCGGCCTATCTGCTGCCCTGGGTTGCGCTGACCCTGGGGCGGCAGGGCAACCCGCTGCTGGCACTCTCGACCCTGCTGACTTTAATTTTGCTTTGGCGTAGCGAACAGCCCTGACACCGTCCCGAAGACTCTCCGAAAACGGATTTTGGCAGCAAAACGAAACCTTCGGAACGTTTGCAGTTTGGCAGAACGAATTTCCTATTGAAGGTGCGCCGCAAACCAATTAGACTGAAGATATATTGGCGCGATTATTTTAAGGATGGCGCGCATGGCAAACCTGACCGAAGCCGTTCAACTCATCCGCCAGGGGCGCAAAGACGAGGCGCGGCGCATCCTGGAGCCAATTCTCAAGGCCAACCCGCAAGACATCCAGGCCTGGTTCTGGTTTGTGGAAACCTGCTCTACCCAAGAGCAGCGCGTAAAAACGCTGGAAATTTGCCTGAAACTCAACCCCGGCAACCCGCAGGCCCTGCGCGCCTTACGCGCATTGCAAGCCAGACCATTCCCGTCTGCATCTTCCACGCCCCCCGCATCGCGGCCCTCCGCCCCCCCATCATCCGCTCCCCAACCGTCCGCTCCCCAACCATCCGTTCCCCAACCGTCCGCTCCCCAACCATCCGCTCCCCAACCATCCGTTCCCCAACCATCCGTTCCCCAACCATCCGTTCCCCAACCA
>CAYRBO010000079.1:0-2334 GCA_964422545.1 uncultured Anaerolinea sp.
CATGAGCCGTATGCCTATCTCTGCCATCTATTCGAGACTCTGCCGAACTGTTCCATGTCAACACCGGTTTAAATTTTCCGCTTTTCACCGAAGTTAACTTTCCGCTTTTTGGCGCTGTCTTTTACTCGAAGCCAACGGCTCCGATCTTCATACGGTCCTTCATACGGTACGAATCCGCCTTCAAACTGAAGACCTGGGAGTGATGCAAGAGTCGGTCGAGCATGGCCACGGCGACGGCTTCGTCGGACATGAGCTCGGCCCATTTGGCGAAGCTGCGGTTGGATGTCATGATGACGGGCGCGACCTCGTACCGGGCGTTGATGAGCTGGAAGAATACATGGGCCTGTTCCGGAGAGAGCGGTTCGTGGCCGACCTCGTCGATCATGAGGACGTGGGGTTTCCGGAACCAGGCCAGGGTTTTGCGCAATCTGTTCTGCTCGCGGGCGCGGAGGAGCCGTTCCACGGCGTCCCGGGCGGTGATGTAATAGGCCGTGTATCCCGACATGCAGGCCTTGTGTCCCAGGGCGAGCAGGAGATGGGTCTTGCCCACGCCGGAAGGCCCGAGGAACAGGATGTTCTCCTTCCGTTCCACGAAAGCCA
This sequence comes from uncultured Anaerolinea sp., assembly GCA_964422545.1. GTDB lineage: Bacteria > Chloroflexota > Anaerolineae > Anaerolineales > Villigracilaceae > UBA5195. The sequence goes on from CAYRBO010000079.1 coordinate 601, forward strand.
GGGACGAAAGCTCCTCGAAGCGGTTCTGGGGCAGGCCCCCCTTGAGCCAGGAGAGGTCGAAGTCCTCCAGGCGCTTCAGCTGGGGCATGCCGGAAAGCTTGAGGCGCGTCCGGGCCGTGCGCTCGCGGCGGGCGGAATACTCGAGATCCACGAGGTCCCGGAGGGATTCCAGGAGGGTCATGTCGGCCCTGCGCGAGTCGGCGAGGAAGGTCTCGATGCCCGCGGCCATGAAGGACAGCCCGAGCTCGTCCATGCGCGAGGAAAGGGCCGCGACGGAAAGTCCGTGTTCGTTCATGCCGGGATCCCTTCCGGCTCGCCCAGGGCCCGGGAAAGCTCGTCATAGGCCGCCGCACGGCCTGTCGTGACGGCGATGTCGGAGGCCGCGGGGCGTCCACGCGGCCTCCGGCGGCGCGCGACGCGGTCCCGGTCGTTCCTCCAGCGCCGGAGCTGCTCGGCTCCGTCCCCCGGGAACTCGATACGGGCATGGGATCCCTTGGGGGCGAGGGTGAAGCGCCGGGAACTCCCGCCGGGCAGACGAAGCTCGACTTCACGGTGTAGAGGGTGAACCAGGAGGCTCGCCATCTCGCCTATGAACTCCGCGGGGACCGTGTAGCGGTTTCCCTCATACCGTACGACGCCTTCGAGGCCTACATGGAGCGGTATCGTGTCCCGGACGTCGAAATCGGCCGCCGGGACGGGTTTGAGGGCCGATTTCTCGCGCCGGAAGCGTTCAGAACGGCTTTCTCCGAGGTCCGCGATGGGTTTCTCCGAGACGGCGTCGATCCAAGCCCCGACCTCGGCATTGAGCTCGTCCAGGGAGAACTCCCGCCCTTCCATGCGGGGCCAGAAGTTGTCGCCGAGGTATCCGATGGCCCGCTCGACCTTGCCTTTGGTCTCGGGGCGCCGGATCCTGCACCGCTTGGGCGAGAAGCCGTAGTGCGCGGCCAGGGCCAGGAGGCGCTTGGTCGGCTGCCAGCGGCCGTCCGCGTCCGGAGCGAAGGCCGCGCGCATGTTGTCGTAGAGGATTTCGAAGGGGACGCCCCCGAACCAGAGAAACGCCAGCACGTGGCACGCCAAGAGAGTCGCCTGGTTCATCGAGGTGGTGAACCTCACAAAAGGTTTCCGGGAATACCCCAGGACCATCACGAAGGCGTACAGCTTGGTTTCCTTGCCGTCGATGACCCGCTTCCCGAACTCCTTCCAGTCGACTTGGGCCTGCCGGCCCGGCTCGGTCTCGAAGCGCACCACCGCCGCCTTCGTGATCCTGCGCGTCACCGCCGCGGCGTAGTCTCGCAGGATGGAAATCCCGCCTGTGTATCCCTGTTTCCGGAGCCGTTCCAATAGGATTTCCCGGTTGAACAAAGGCTCTTCCTCGAGGATCGTGTCGATGAAGGCCTTGAACGGGTCGAGCTTGCTTGAATACGACCGTTTCTTTCCGGTTCGGTCGTTCCGCTTGAGATAATTACGGACGGTCCGGTCGGTAACTCCGAGGGCTTCGGCGATTTCTCGCTGTGTCTTGCCCTCTTCTTGAAGGATCTTCGCCTTCAGCATACAGTGCTCCTTGGTCATGGGCGGCTCCTGGCGGCTGGTTGTCTTGTAGCACTATCCTACCAAGGACGCCCATGACTTTTTCACACCAAAAGCGGAAAGCTTACTTCGGTGATTTCCGGAAAATTAACATCGGTGATGACAGGAACCGGTATTCGACCGGGAGCGGATGCTCGCGGAGTACTA
>CAYRBO010000080.1:0-2261 GCA_964422545.1 uncultured Anaerolinea sp.
AACTCTTTCCTACACACGCCTTCCGATCGGAGCAGGTCATAGCGGATGATGACCTTGTTGCGGTACTTTTCCACCATCGCGGGCGTGGCGTAATCGTGGGTGGCGGTGAATTCCAGCAGCAGGTTCTCTTCGTTCTGCCTGAAGATGCGATCGACGGTGTTTTCCCAACTTTCGAACAGTTCACCCTGTGCTTTCGTCTTTACGTTCATGTGATGGGCTTCATCGGCAATCAAGACGACTTTGTGCTTGCGGAAGTCTTCAAAGGTCAGGGCATTTTCCTTCTCGCTGGTCAAGTCGGAGTGGAGTTTTTGAATCGTGGTGAAGCAGATATTGATGTCGCTAGGATTGACCGCTTCAAAGTTCTCCACTGGCGAAACGCGCACGCGGCGATTGTCAATGTGAATTTCCCGATTGAACAGGTACTTGATGCTGGCGGGGTTGAGAAAGTTATCTTTGGTCTTTTCGATGATGTTGGTGGAGTTGACAAAGAAAAGGAAGTTGCGGTAGCCCTGCTCGTAGAGATAGAGAATCAGCCCCGCCATGATGAGCGTCTTGCCGCTGCCTGTTGCCATGTTGAACAGGAAGTGCAAGGGATACGTTTTATTGGGAAAGTCGTTGTTGTAGCAGTGAAAAAAGCGCGCAAAGGCTTCTACCTGATAGGGGCGCAGGTCGTATTTGGGGTTCAGGTTTTGCGTGACGCTATCGGGGACTTCTTTTCTGATACCGCCCCATTGGGAAAGCGTATCGAGTTGTTCGTACAAAAATTGTTCAGGCATTGTACGCTTCTCCATAGAATGCCTTGTTCAACGCCTTGTCTTCTTCGCTTACCTTGAATTGTGCATCGTCTATCTCGGAAAGATTCACATACAACTGATTCTTGTCCAGCAATTCAGCCAGCAGGCGTTTTTGTTTTTCAAGCCCATCAGGTTCTTTGCCGATAGCTTCAAAGTCCTGGGTGGCTTCTTCGGGCATTTCGGGGTTGACGTACCAGTTCAGGAATGAGTCTTCCGCCATCTCACGCCAGATTTGCAGCAGTTCTTTGCTAGTCTTGGCAGCCTGAATGCGCTCCATAAAGGCTTCGTTGTATTTCATCAGTTCGCAGTAGATGAAGTCGCCGCCGCCTTGCCAGCCTGCCACCTTGGAGATACCCGTAGTGTCTCCTTTGATTACATTCTGAAGGCGCACGACGCTGTCGTTGTCACCATATTCGAGTTGTTCAATTCCGATGTACTGCCGCTTCATTTTGTGTGCCACAGCCGCTGCTGTTCCGCTTCCGAGACAGAAATCCAGAATCAAATCTCCCTCACCAGAGGCAATCTCGTAGATGCGCCTGAGAAGCGCCTCAGGTTTCTTCCCTTTTCTGAGTACAACGGCGCCTTCTTTGGCTATGCCCTGAAATGGAATATCCAGCCATATATTCGTCAGGGTTTCCGCAGTGACCAGTTCCCCGTCTATTGTCTTCAGCTTGTCTTTGTAGAAAAGAATGCGTTGGCCATTGAGTAGGTAAATGTCGGGATGATTCTCGCGCTTCTGCCGGAAAATTTCATCTGGCTTGTTCCGCGACTTGTCAATCAGATCACGTGTTTCCTGCCCTACGCCCTCATAACTCGGTTCTGCAAAACGGACAACCCGTTCTGGACATTTGGCAATTAACTCGTAGACATCCTTACACTTCATCTGCGCCATTCCATCTTCAATGGGTATGAATTTCCATTTGCGAAAATCATCGGTGGCATTTGCAACGAAAAGAGAATAGGCGGCATCGTATTCACGCTTGGTGTACTGGATCTTATACTTCCAATTACTGGTCTTGGAATATCCAATGACGAAGTCCGAGACCATAACGGGAGCGGGATTGATAGCCTTGTGCCCAGTTGCTCCGCTTCTTCTTACTGTGACTGTTGTGATATGCCGGTCCTTGCCAAATACTTCATCTAGCAGAACCGTAAGATAGGCGATTTCATTGTCATCGATGTTAACCCACACGCTTCCGTCGTCTCTAAGCAACTCTTTGGCTACTTCAAGGCGATTCTTCATAAATGTCAGCCACGTAGAATGGTTGAAATTATCGTTATAACCAAACGAATCATTCCCCGTGTTATACGGCGGGTCAATGTAAATCAGTTTGACCTGTCCGCGAAACTGGGTTTTGAGCGAGTGCAAGGCAAGCAGGTTGTTGCCCTTGATGATCAGGTTCTCCCGTATCACGCCGTTCTCGTCGCGGCGGAAGTCGGTGACAGGTTCTTTGCCCTTTGCCGTGT
>CAYRBO010000081.1:0-1219 GCA_964422545.1 uncultured Anaerolinea sp.
CTTCAGAGAAGCTTCAATACTTGTATCGTCAATCTGTGTATCTTCAATCTCTTCTTCTTTGTTATCCAAAGCTTTCGTAAATGTTTCGTCAATTGTCTCATCAGCGCTATCTTCAAGCTCTTTGTCAATATTGATATTTGTAATATCAGTTGTTAGATCAATATTGTCTAAGTCGTCGATATTCCTAACAATATTTTTATCAACATCAATAACAGGAGAAACATTAGCCTTTAATTTTAGAACCTCTGCTCTATTTTGTCTCTCAGAAGCTTCTTCTTCTTCTTCTGTTTCGTTTAACTCATCGATATCTTCCTGAAGAGCTTCTTCGTCTTCTTGCTCTTCATAAGTCTCTTCTAATTTTAATAAACCATTGACATGACTTTGCATGGAGAGTAAGAATTTAAAGAAAATTTTACAAACTCTCTCGTTGGTTGTTTTAATAGAGCTGTCTATACTTGAGCTCTCTTTAATCCCATAAATAAGACTAAGAGGAACATAACAGCAAAAATCTTTATAGTAAAATTCTACCAATATGCTCTTAGTGTTTTCTTCAGTGATAGAAGAAAACACACTGGGTAATTCAAATTGAACGCTGTCACTTTGAATCCATTTCATGAATTCAATCACGTTCATGAGGTGAGGGTCTCTAACAACTTTTGTATAACGTATAGGTTTTAAATTCATAAGTCTTGTGATAATTGGAAACGATGGAATAAGATTTGGAATATTAAAGCGAAAGATTTGTTTAAAAGAAGGATCGAGGGTTGCAAACTTTGAAATTGTTTTATATAGAGTATTGGTGATATTAAAATACTCATAATACTTATTAATAGGTATAGATGTATATTTGAAACTATTGGCAAGTAGGTTGTAATCAACAACACGAGCTGAAAACTGGTCATTGGGAATAATACGATCTGGATCAAAATCTCTAAGTGTGTTTTTATTCTGGTTAAGCCATTTTCTATATAGAGAAATAGGGTTTCTGATCTTTACAATATAAGAACCCTGTGGTTCTATGTATTGTAGAGGTACATGCACATAGACTCTTTTTTTCTCTGGAATATCTTTGAGAATAGTCATCGTTCGAGAAGGAAAATACACCTCAGAGCTTTTGTCAAGTAGATGATATGTGAAGAGTTTAGGCAGAATAACTTCACTGGGTTTATGAATGATTGGATTGAGTAAGTTAATTGGCTTTCTAAGTGCAAATCTGTTA
>CAYRBO010000081.1:1238-2053 GCA_964422545.1 uncultured Anaerolinea sp.
AAGCATGGCGTTAACCCTTTTTAGTAGAAAAAGACCAAACAATTTTGACATGATATAAAAAGACACACAGGGCAATTTAATGCCCTGTGTGTCTTGTCTTAAGAAGTCATATAAGCCAGTGTGCTGTTAAGTGTTGTGTTTTCAATAGAAAAGTTTAGTTTACCATTGGCATCAAAATAGTACTGAGGAGACTTTAGATAGTTTTTAACCTCTTCGATAGCATTGTCAGATAAAACAGCTTGCACAGATAAAGTATCTCCATCAAAGTCAAGTGTAAGTCTAGAAGTGTGCGATGGATGAACCGATGTTGTATTATAGAAGTCTTTTCCTCTTATAGGAAACGATAGAGCTGGTTTTTCTTTGAGTTGCCAATTTTCATCGTATTCATGCAATACCAAAGATACTGATGTGGTTTTAAGTCTAAGTAAACTTGGGTATATACTGCCAAATGCAGCGATTGGATAGCGTGTAATAAAAGCAGGAATTTCTCCATCGAGTTCATAAACTGACATATACAGCAGTTCTGTCATCGTTATGGGAGAGACATTGTCTTTAGAGAATCCTTCTGGTAGATGAATTTAAAACCCTTGTTGTCTCTATAGATTAAACCTATATAATATTCCCCATTGGATATTGTCACTGGGTCATGTCTTGTGTAGAGATTAGAATAGTTCTCTAAAACCTTTTCTAATCCATCTGGGCTTACCCATAAATCATAATCTTTTTCTATATCTGTAATATAGACATTTTGTTTTTGAAGGGTTTGAGCATTGACAAGTATTGCTTCATTGGTATTGGGTATAAAAACTCTTGAG
>CAYRBO010000082.1:0-1977 GCA_964422545.1 uncultured Anaerolinea sp.
GGTAAAGGTAGCGGAAAAGTTAAACAGAAATCCGTTTCTTGAAAGGATAGAGTATAAAATCTGCCGTTTGCTGTCTTCTTTGTCGCCTTTATGGGCTTCGTCTAATATCAAATACCAGTTACCGCTATTATCATAATTTTTAAAATTTACGATTTTATCTTTTTGTTCATCGGAGATTAAATCGCTACGGTAGTAGAATACTTCTATTTCTTTTCCAAACTTAATTTTATTGTCTCTTTTAACTTTTTCATAATCTTTGAGATTATATAAAGCTATTTTTATGCTATTTAGTGAGGTATTAAACTCGTCTATATGATTTTTGAATTGTTCAATGAGGTCTTCTCTATATGTAAGAAAAAGTATATCTTTTCTTGGGACTTGATTACTTTCGATCAGGTTTCCTAATAGTTCTAATAGTTTTACGATAACAAGTGTTTTTCCGCTTCCGGTTGCCATCCAGAAACTCATCCGATTGATAAAATGAGCAAAAGCAATTTTATTTTTGTTTATGGGATAGTCGTGGCTGAAGTCCTGAAATACTTTAAACTTCTTATTGCCATTGATGTTGAAATCAAGGTTTTCATTAAAACCGTTGTCTTTGTTAAAAAAACCGTTTTCTTTGTAAAACTCAAAAAATTTATTTTTATCCGATTGACAATTCACAAAATATTTATACAAGCATTTCAATGCATTCTGTAAGGACTGTTGTTGATAGTCAAATAGTGTTTTTTTATTCGAAAACTTTGCGAACTCGAATTGTTGCCATTCTGTTGGCAAGTTTTCGAATTGGATAGTTTCGATGATGTTTTGTAGATAGAGTTTCATACAGGTAATAAATTTGTAATAATTTTAATTAGTTTATCTTTTTCCTGAGAGTTGCTAATGGCAATCAAAAGCGATAAAACTACCAATGTATTATCGTTGATTTTCTTTTCGCCGCTGTTTTTGTAGAGATAGTTGTTTTTATCCAAAAAATACACAAACAGAAAAGAGCCGATGCGTTTATTGCCATCAACAAAGGGATGGTCCTTTATGATAAAATATAGAAGATGCGCAGCTTTTTCTTCAAGCGAAGGATATAATTCCTTTTTGCCAAAGCTCTGATATATATTGCCTAAAATAGCCTTGAATTTGTCGCTGTTTTCCTGACCAAAAAGATTACTTGCTTCTTTTTTTGCCATTAAATCTTTTTTTAATTCATCTATAATCTTTCTTGCTTCCTCATATTTTAAAACAAATTTTCCTTTAGCTCCTCTAACAAGCGATAATTTTTCTTTGTCATACTGTTCAAGTAAGGTTAAAGTTTTTGAATAAGAAGAAAGGAGATCTAAAATTTCCTTTTCTTGCCCTGCAAATAATTCGTTCTTTGTTTTTTCTCGAAGAAAATCGATTGTGTTTTGGAGTTCTTTTAATTGAATATGAGATTGCAATAGTTGCTTTTCGTTAATTGTATAACCTTTGACTAAATGTTCTTTGAGAGTTTTTGTTGCCCAGATGCGAAATTGAGTGCCGCGCAAGGATTTAACCCTATAGCCCACAGATATAATGACATCCAGATTATAAAAATCTCTCTCTCTCTCTACCCACCTGCCGCCTTCTGTTTGAACTATTCGGAATTTCCGAATAGTTGAACTTTGTTTCAATTCGCCTTCTTTATAGATATTTTTTATATGCTCGTTTATTGTTGACACTCCTTTATCAAAAAGCAAAGCCATCTGCTTTTGTGTTAACCATACTGTTTCTTCTTCCAGACGAACCTCTAATTTTGGCCCCTCTTTAGATTTATAAATTACAATTTCACCTTTTTTAAATTCTGGCTTTTTCATAATTCTTTTCTAATTAGTCATCTGGAATAATATCCAAAAATTCCTGAATGTAATATCCATCCCGCAAGATGGTTTGAATTGTATTGTGTGAGATTCTCTCATCACTCCCACCAAATTAAATGTGTTATTAGTGTATAGTCGAAATCTTTTG
>CAYRBO010000083.1:0-1974 GCA_964422545.1 uncultured Anaerolinea sp.
CGCCGCACTCGGCCCCGGCGCAAAGGGGACAAGCCAGGGGAGGGTGAGGAGGGCGAGCGGGAGGAGATCGGAAAATAGCCCTTTGATGACCATCACCATGGCGGGGCTTGCCGTCGGGTGTTTCACGTCAGGCGATGTCAAGGGATGCTCATCCGACGTAATGGCGCAAAGGCCTCATCACGTTGCATATCTTTTAAATGCTGAACGGCTTGCCCGTAAGTCACGTCCCCGTACAGGGCTCGCAATCGGCGGAGTTCCGCACTGGCCCGCTCCTCTTGACCATTCATGCCGAGTGCCGCAATGTAGCTGAGATGCAGCATCGCCCAACCCTGGCTTTGATTGACTCGCCCGAGTAACTGAATTTCCGCTTGGGGCATGCCCGCGCGGGGTTTGATGCGGCCTGCGAGCAGCAGATCGTTGAGTTGGGTCAACCAGTGCAAATCTGGAGCGACATAGTCGCTCGGGCGCTGCCCAACTTTACGCAATTCGAACCGCATCACCCGATAGTCTTCCTCGGCCAGCAGGTAATCGCGACCCGCGAAAACGCAGAACATTATGTACGCGACGATGAGGGCGGGGACTCCGAATCTGGCAATGGTGGTATGTTGAGATACAACAAGGGTATTGGTACGAAAGGATCCGAGGAAGCCGAGCGCCCAGCCAACTGGGAACAGAAAATACGCGTATGCGAATGGAAACTCGAACTGGCTATGAACAAGAAACGGAATGACGCTCGCAAAGATCAGGGCTTGGTCAATAGTTTTAGAATTGGCCGATAGGCGAATCAGCCACCAAACCGCGACCCCGATGAGTATGACTCCGAGCGGTAACCCGACCCACAGAAGCACGTCAAGCTCGATATTGTGAGCATAGTCCGTGACCAGTAGCCCAGACTGCGCCAGTGCTCCAGTCTTCTGAGCGACTATGGTCTGTCTCCAGCCGTATCCGAACCACGGCGCCTCTCGGATCGCGGCAACCATCTGTGTCCACATGACGGTTCTGGCTTGATCCTGCGTCATATGGACTTCCCGCCCCGGCTGGAGCAGCAAGAAATCGGTCGCGTAATCCCTTATAAACCATACACCCGCGATGAGGGCCCACCAAAGGAATACCGTCCGCGTGATTGCGGGGAGCCTTCTTGTTCGTGCAATCCAAAGTAAATAGAGGCCAATAAAGAGGGCACTTAAGCGCCCACTCCGTGACTCGCTCAATGCCAGCCCTATGCTCAAGGCAGCCAAAACAGTCCAGAATTGCCAAGGTTTAATATCTCGTCGCACTAACAGCAAAGCTGTGAGTGGGCACGCCATCAGAACAAGCGTTGCGAGATGGTTGGGTTGCCCCAGGTTGCCAAACGGACGCATCTCAGGTCCGCGTTCTGTGGCAAAAATGCCCCACAAAGATTCAAGGCGCAACCACTGCAGCAAAGCGATATAGACAGAGATGACAGCCGCAGTTATGAATAGCGCTGAAACAAGTCTTGGTGCGCTGTCGCGGAGAGCTCTGGCTCGCGTTTGTCGGCCCAGCCATAAAGACAGCGCAAAGCCGCAAAGATACAAGCTGCTGAGAAACGCGTCACCGAAACTGGCAGGCCGAATCGCCATTGCAGCCAAATCAAGCCAACCAGCCCGAGCATGAACCAGGACGCGAGCGGGAAGTTTACAGTGTGGCGATCCTTGACTACGACAGCTAGACAAAACAGGCCAAGTGATGCAAAAGCGCAAGCCTCCCCATGAAAACTGGTCCAAGGCGGATAGTGGTTTGGCGCAAGCCATCCGCCAAGCGCGAAAATTCCCCCAAGCGCGGACAGCGCAAGTGGCAGCAAACGAAAAAAACGCCCCGTTCGGGGCGTTTTTGAAGAGATCATCGAAAAATCGTGATCAGCCGCGGCAAGAGCCCGGGAGGAACTTCGCAGGAATCGTCGTGCCGTCCGTCGTAGCGTCGCCGCAACGCCAGCCGAACAGGGCTTGACCCGCG
>CAYRBO010000084.1:0-252 GCA_964422545.1 uncultured Anaerolinea sp.
ACGGCCCGCACGATGGGACCCGCCACCAGTTGCGGAAAGAAACTCACGTACAGGGCATAATCCAGGAAGGATGGTTCCGGTTCCAGGTGGCCGCGGTACACGTCCACGAGGTAACTGATGGATTGGAACGTGTAGAAGGAAATGCCCACGGGAAGCAGGATCTTCCTGGCCAGTCCGAACGATGCGGGCGGAACCACGTCCAGGTATTGCAATGCCATTTCAATGGTGGAAACCATGAAGCCTGCATATTTG
>CAYRBO010000084.1:290-1906 GCA_964422545.1 uncultured Anaerolinea sp.
CCAGACCGGGCGATGCTGCGGCCGGCTTTTCATGCGCGCGGCGCACACCCACGTCACGCCGATGACGCCCAGGATCAGGGAGAGGTAGAACGGGTTCCAGAAGCCATAGAAGAACAGGCTGGCAGCGAACAGCCACGGCTTCTGCAGGCGATGCCGGCCCGAAAGGGCCCAGAAGACCCAGAAAACGGAAACAAAAAACAAAAAATATGGAGTGCTGTTGAATTCCATGGGAAAATCACCGGGCCGCGAGGAATTGCAGCAGATCGCCGTAGATCAGATCACCCAGCAGTTCGCCACCCTCGCTCGTGATGTGCGTGAGATCGCCCATGGCCAGGCGCGGCTTGTGCTCGTACCACTTCACGATGGCGGTTTCTCCGCCCATGGCGGAAAGCGTGTCGAAAAACGCGCATCCGGCCTTGCGGGCGGCCTGCTGCTGGAGCCGGGCGATCTTGCGGATGACGGGAAGCGTGCGCCATTGGCCGTTGAACTTCTGTACCTTGTCGGTGGGGCTTACGATCACGCACGAGGCGCCCGATGCCTTCCGGATGCGCGCAACGAGTTCCGCGATGCGCTCTGGATAATCCGCTTCGACGTCGGTATCGCTTTCGTTGAGCCCGAAGTGGAACAGCACCAGGTCTGGGCTGCGGGCCGCCATTTCCGCGTGCAGATGGGCCGCCGGCATGGAATACCAGTTCTCGAAGCGGGCGCCGGTCAGGCTCACGGCGTCGAGCACCACGCCCGGTCCCGGGTTTTCCAGGAACACGGCGTTGATGCGCACGAGCCCGCCCGAAACGGTTTCGATCGCCAGTTCCTTCGTTTGGCCGAAGGAGATCCGGATGAAATCCTCCCTGTACTTTTCACCGCGCGTATCCACGTCGCGCACGGCCTTTTCCCCGGCGATCACCCGGAACGTGCCGCCTTCCGGATGGCGCAGGAAGTGGATTTGCGCTTCCCGGAAAGCCGCCGCGGCGTTTTTGGCCCGGAAGCGGATCGTATTGCCGCTTCCCTGGTGTCCCGCGCCGATGCCGCCGAAGCCGTAGCGCCGATCCGCGCTGGGATGGCCGATCGGGCAGTACGGCTTCCAGCCGTCGGAGAGCGCCAGTTGCACCTGGGCGTGATAATGCCACGGGCGCAGCGGGTAGACGGGCACGTAGCCCGGCCCGGCATTGCCGAAGCGCTTCTGGAAGCGCTCCCGCAGGGTGGACGTGATCTTGTCGCCGGAACCGATGGAATCCGTGAAGTAGGCGATGCGCACCACCCTTTGTTCCCGGTGGAAGGTTTCCATCCGCCGTGCGAAGTGCTCCAGCGCGTGCGCCGAACTGGACAGGCATGGCACCGTCAGGTGCCCATACAGCAATTCGGTTTTTCCACCGGCGCAGGGGTGGGCGGACGCATTTTTTTGAACGCGGTCATCTTCCGGGAGCGCGGCCAGTTTTTTTTCCGCTCGGTCGATGGCCTCCCGGGCTTCTGCGGCTTTAGGGACGTGGACCTTCCTGGGGGCGGCCTGCAGGAAGAAGGCGCGCCACGAGGGGAAAGGATGCATGGATGCCGGCAGAAACAGCGACAGGGCCAGCACGGCGCACACGAGGTAGAGGACCTGGAAGGGCTTGGTCGCG
>CAYRBO010000085.1:0-1898 GCA_964422545.1 uncultured Anaerolinea sp.
AGTTGGACGGGTGGCGACAATGCCACCACGCCCTACACGCTGCCCTCTGGCGGCACGGTGCTGTTCAACGCGGCCACCGTCAACGGCGCGCCCAACCAGGGCTACAGCATGACCTTGGGCAACCTGCAAGCCGATATGTGTCAGACCGTGGGCTCCATCGACGTGCCCCAGCTCGTGTCGATCAGGATCGGCTCGACGACTTACGGCAACCCGGCCTATGGCGGCACGTCCACCGTGGGCTGGCCGGTGCCGCCGTCCGAGATCGCGGCCCAGTGCGGCGCGCTCACGGCCACCGACACCGTGATCCTGACCCTCACCTGAGTTCCGTGTCGGCCGTCCCGCGGGCTTCGTCGGGCCGCGGGCTTTTTGGCAAGCGTCGACGCTTGCCAAAGTGAAAAGGACGTTGCTCGATGGCGCTCAAAGACATCCCGTTTTCTGACCTGTATCTCTCCGCAGACGTGGTGCAGTCGCGCATGCGCTCGACCATCTCGGGCGACGACCGCAAGCTGCTGCCGATGCCTGAGTCGGTCTACGACGACCTGCGCAGGCTCTACGCTGTCGTCGCATCCCACGCCTCCACGGCAGCCGACGACTCTCATTTCTCGGTGCCCTTTGAGGATGTGATCTACCGGGTGCAGACCATACGCGATGTCCGCGGGCGCGTGTACGCGCTTCGTCGAGGCGCGCAGGCCGTGCCGATGCTCGCCGAGTGCGGCATCGCCGAGCCGGTTCGCCGCCACCTGGAGACGCTTCGCACAGGGGTGGTTCTCGTCGCCGGAGGCTTCGGGACAGGCAAGACGACGACTGCTTTCGCGTACCTGCGCGAACTGGCCACGCGCGGCGCACTGGTCATCACCCTCGAAGACCCGCCCGAACTGCCCTTGTCGGGCGATCATGGCGAGGGGCGGATTCTCCAGGTGCAGATGAACCGCCGCCATGTTGACGAAGAAATCGAGGACACCCTTCGCATGGCCTTTGACGTGCTGTTTCTCTCTGAAATCCGCACGCCAGCGATGGCCGCAGAAGTCATCAAGGCCAGCATCAACGGCAAACTCATTGTGAGCACGCTGCACGCGGATTCGGCCTCGAATGCCGTCTCGCGCCTCATTTCGCTGGCGGCCGAATCGGGCAAGGGCTTGGGCGAGAAAGCGGCGCGCGAGACGCTGGGCAGCGGCCTGGCCTTCGTGGTCTACATGAGCAAGATCAGCGGCACGCAGCGCGCTGCCACCGAGTACCTCATGGGAGGACAGGAGGCTCGGGGGAAGATTTCCAGCGGCGAATTCGGCGGGCTCCAGAACCTCGTCAACGCCACTCGCAACCGCATCAACATGGGCGAGCCGCTCGCAGGGAGTCGCTGAGCATGTGGAGCATCATCGCCGTCATCATCGCCGTGGCGCTGTTCGCCAAGCTCTCGCTCATCTTTTTCGGGCGAGCGCAGGATTCGGTGCGAGAAAAAGCACTGGCCCTGAGTGTGGACAAGTCGGCCGTGTCGCTTGCGACGTTCGCGCAGGCGGTCCGCTCGTATGCACAGGCCAATGCTGCAACCAGCGGCACGACAATTACCGTCTCCACGCTCGTTGGCGCGAGCCTGCTACCCAGCGGCTTCGTGGCGACCAACGATTTCGGGCAGACGCTGGAGGCCAAGGTCGGCTCAGCACCATCATTGCCTACTGGAAGGGCTCGGCCTCGATCCAGCGCTACGGCCTCGACTCCGGCGCTGGCGCGGGCTACCGCAGCGTGCAGATGCGCGTGGCACAGGCGGCCATTGCTCCGCTGTCGGGAATCTCGGGCGCGCTCTCGGGCATCGCAACCGGCCTGGCGGTCGATTCGGCTGCCCCGTACACCAAGCTCATGGTGCCCAGCGCTACGACAGGCATGGACACCGGCGTCGGCGGGGT
>CAYRBO010000086.1:0-1876 GCA_964422545.1 uncultured Anaerolinea sp.
CATAGTCGCTTCGCAAAATGTCCTGCTCCTGGCGGGAAATGTCCCGGCGGGAGACCATTTCGTGCACGGATGCCTTCTTGGACAGGTAGAAGGCGGCCATCTTGACCTCGTTGACCTGGTTCATGGCCAGGCTGATGCCCACCCGCAGATTGCGTTCGGACTCGTCCTGCAGGGTGTTCTTGAACCGGTCCACCACGATGGAAACGCCGCGCCACGAGGCCACGAATGCCGGAAACACACCGACCATGAGCATCCAGAGTGCCAACTTGTCGCGAATCTTGAAACTCATGGCTCCACCACTTTCAGGAGGTTGTACTGCATGAACGTGCCGGAGTTGACGGAAATGTTCTCGAGCCGCCGGTTGGCGGTGATCACCAGGCGGGAATGGGCCAGGGGAACCCAGGGTGCCTCGGAGCGGAAGATCTCGAGCGCCTGCCGGTACAGCGCGATGCGCCGCTGCGAACTGGATTGCTCCTGGCGGGCTCGGTTCACGAAGAGGTCGTAGTTGTAGTTGCGGAAAAAGGCATGGTTGGTGCCCGTCTTCCGCTCGACGTTGGAACCGTGGAGCAACCCGTGCATGTATTCATCGGGATCGGCGATTTCGGCGACCCAGCCATGGATGGCCATGTCATGCAGTCCGGCCTTCAGGACACGCTTGTACTCCATGTATTCCATGGGCTTGATTTCCACCGGGATGCCCACCTGCTCCAGGTCGTGCCGGATCATGTTCGCCATGAGCAGGGGATCCGGAAGGTACGTGCGGGGCGACTGGATGAGATATAACGTAAAGGGGCGCCGCTCCCCCGACAGTCCGTAACCGGCTTCCCGCAGCAACTGCTTCGCCTTTTCGGGATCGTACTCGTGCCATTCCAGCAGCGGATCGCCTTTCTGGAACATGGGCAACCCCCCGATACGCATGTCTCGCGATAGGGGAGCCTGCGCCAGTTCCGCCATGCCCTGATACACGATCTTGACGATCTTGCCGCGGTCGATGGCGTGGTTGATGGCCAGCCGGAACTGCCGGATGGAAAAGGGTTCCCTGGCTGTATTGAGCGCGAGATACACCGTGTTGTTTGAAGATTCCGCCACCAACTGGAGCAGCGGATGCAACCGGATGGTGAGATAGCGCGCCGGCTCCAGGTGGAAGGCGATATCCAGACGCTCGCCTTCCAGTTCGAGCAGACGCTGGCGATTCTCCGGAATCACATTGAACACTAGGTTCCGGAAAGCGGGCTTCCTGTCCGGATTCCAGTAACGGTCATTGCGCACGAGCACCACATGGCCCGCCACATGGCTGGCGAGGCGAAAAGGACCCGTACCCAGGGACTGCCGGTTGAGGGTTTCGGTGTCCCCGGCGTCGAAAGGCCGCACGATGCTGACCGAAAACATCTCCAGTGCCTGGAGGAACGGTGCATACGGATATTTCAGGACAAAACGCACGCGGTGCGGGTCGACGACCTTGACGCTCTGGACGACTTCATCGAAATACGCCTTCCAGTAATCGTAGCCGCAGGCCGCCGCCGGGTCGGAGACAACCCTGCGCTGCTTCTCCACGGCATCCATCTGGCGGCGGAAACTGAACACCACCGCCTGGGCATCCAAGGGAGTTCCGTCATGGAACCGGACGCCCGGCCGCAGGATGAAATCCCACACGAGTCCATCGGAACTGACTTCCCAACTTTCGGCCAAAAGCGGGCGGACCTCGTGGCTCACGGGATCCGTGTACACGAGCCCCTCGTACATCTGCGCGATGACTTCCACCGATTCGATGCCCACGGCGCACGCGGGATCCAGCGTATTGACCCCCTTGGACCAGGCCACGGTGACAGTATTCTTTCGGTCCGTTTCATTCGGGCTGTTCGGCGTGCACGCGAAA
>CAYRBO010000087.1:0-1610 GCA_964422545.1 uncultured Anaerolinea sp.
CGCGACGCCTTGCGCGTGCTGGCCGAGCGCTCTCAAAGCGCGCGCATAGCGCAGCGCCGCTGTGCGGTCGGCCTGGTTGGCGTCGAAGCGGGGGCGCCATGTGTCGGCCTCGGCGCGCCATTGCGCCTCGGTCATGGCCTGTCCCGGCTGCCCGATCGAGCCTGTGACGTCGCCGGCGCCGCGGCCCATGCAACCGCCCAGCACCAGCGCCAGCATGGCCGCCGTGGTCGCAAACCTTGCCTTGCCCACCATCATCCCCAGCCTGCCCGGGCCTCGCGCGCAACCATGCACGGGGCCTCGCCCATCGGGTGTTGCCTCGTCCACCCGGCCCGAGGCCGCCTCGACGGTCGTCGCCTCGACGTGGCGCAAGGCCGGGGTGGTGCGCATCGTGATAAATCGTTAACCCTAACGAAACCTTAAGCCTGCGTATCCGCAGGAGCGCGCGGCATGGCAGCATGCGGACGCGCTTCCGCGCCGCCTTTCTACGCGAGGCGAAACCCGGACGATGCCCGTGCAAGAAATACCGCCGAACAACAACCTGCCGACCGCCGCGCCCGCCATGACCACGAGCCCGCCCACCGACCCGGTGATCGGGGATTCCATGGCCGCGGTGCCGATCCATGTCACGGACAGCATGGGCTGGCCGACGCTGGCCGAGCGGCTGCCGCCCGCGGCGCGCGCCTTCGCCGCAGCGCAGGACTTTTCCGGGCAGTCCGGCCGCCATGTCCTGCTGCCGGGCCGGGGAGGCGTCATCGGAGCCGTGCTTTGTGGCGTCGATGGGCCGCAGGCGCGGCGGCGCGATCCGTTCGGGCCGGGACGGCTCGCCTCCCAACTCCCTGCGGGAGTATACGCGTTGCGGGGCAAGCTGCCCGATCCAGGGCTGGCCGCGCTGGGCTGGGCGCTCTCGACCTACCGGTTCCGTCGATACAAGGGCGGAAAGGGCGCAGGCGGAGATGATGCGGGGCTGGCGCAGCTGGTCGCGCCCCGCGGAGTCGATGCGGGCGAAATCTGCGCCATCGCCGCTGCGATCGCTGCCTCGCGCGACCTCGTCAACACGCCTGCCAACGATCTCGGACCGGACGAACTGGAGGCCGCCATCCGCGCGCTGGCGGCGGAGCGAGGCGCTGCCGTCAGGGTCACGCTCGGCGATGCGCTTCTGAGCGAGGGCTTCCCGATGATCCATGCGGTCGGCCGCGCCTCCTCCCGCGCGCCGCGGCTGATCGATCTTTCCTGGGGCGACCCGGACCATCCGCGCATCACGCTGGTCGGCAAGGGCGTCGTGTTCGACACTGGCGGGCTCAACCTGAAGCCCGACAGCGCCATGCTGCTGATGAAGAAGGACATGGGCGGCGCGGCCGCCGCCATCGCGGGGGCCCGGCTGATCATGCTTGCGCGCCTGCCCGTTCGCCTGAGGCTGCTCGTGCCGGCGGTCGAGAATGCGGTGTCCGGTTCATCCTTCCGGCCCGGCGATGTCCTGCAGAGCCGCAAGGGCCTGACCGTCGAGATCGGCAACACCGACGCCGAAGGCCGGCTGATCCTCGCCGACGCGCTGGCCCTGGCGGATGAGGAGGCCCCGACGCTGCTCGTGGATTTCGCCACGCTGACCGGTG
>CAYRBO010000087.1:1623-1849 GCA_964422545.1 uncultured Anaerolinea sp.
CGCACCGCGCTCGGCCCCGACCTGCCGCCCTACTTCACCCACGACGAGGCGCTGGCCGAGCGCATCGACCGGTTGTCGCACAAGGTGAACGATCCGGTCTGGCGCCTTCCACTTTGGCCCCCCTACGACGCCATGCTGGAATCCCGGATCGCGCAGGTCAACCACATCTCATCTGGCCCCTTCGCCGGCGCGATCACGGCGGCCCTGTTCCTCAATCGGTTCGTCG
>CAYRBO010000088.1:0-1781 GCA_964422545.1 uncultured Anaerolinea sp.
ATACCATTTGAAGTACGGATCACCTGCGCCGAAGCCTGTGCGCCAACCTGTACCTGGCGTTTGATGCCGAGTTTTGGCACATCCAGCGTTTGATCAGGCGGTTGAGCTTGCTCGGCCAACCAGCAGGCTGCCCAGCGGATGAAATTGGCGGCGAACAACACCATGCGTTCCTGTAAAAAGATGGCGGGTTCGGAACGCACCTTGATACGGTGCAGGGAAAAGACCTGCTTGCTTTCTTTGATGCCCGCCTCGATGATCTGTCTTGCGTTATAGTGTTCGAACCAGGCGGGCAAATCCTGTGTCACCGGGTCTGTGCCGAAGTGGCACAGGGCGCTGTGCTTGAGGGTCTTGCCGGTTTAAAACCGTTCGAGGGCCATATCGAGCGCATAAGGACAGCCTTTGGGTTTGAAATTACTCCAGGCGACCATCTCGGCATTCGCGCCCACCCGTGTCCAGGTCGTAGAATCATCCACCTGTTTTCGCAAGGTCTGGGTCGTCTTATTGCCATGCGGCTTGGTGTAGACTTCGTAGCCCATCTCGATCAGCAAGGCGATATTCTGGTACGAACCAAACCCGGCATCCAGGCGAAACTCGGCTGCGATAGGCTGGGGATTGGCCAGGTTCTCTTCCTGAAAGCGTTTCAGGCGCTGGCGCAACCCCTCGATTTCGGCCAGCAGTTCGCGGATACGGGTCTGGGTTTTTGCGAGTTTGGCTTCAGCCTCCACAACAGCCTTTTTCCGGCTCGCACAGCGTTTCCTGTCCGCTTGAACCCGCTTGCGCAACAGGGTCAGGCGGCTGGTTGGACGTTCAACCCGTTGGCGCTCTCGATAACTTTGCTCGACACTTTCCAACTCTCGCAAATGCTCGTCGAGCGCCGCCTGGGCTTGTTGATGCCGCTCCATCGCCGTTTGCCTGCCGTTTTGCTGGGTCTGCAAGCGCTGCTGGATGCTTTCCAGGCTCGGCCCATAGTCAGCAATCCGTTTTTCGAGCAGGTCGGTGCGACGCCAGGGTCGCATCCCGAGCCGCGCTTCTGCTTCGAGAACCAATTCTTCAGCCTGGGTACTTGAAACCGTATCTCCCGGATGATGCGTTCCCGAAAGCCACAACCGTCCGTGGGTTTCGCTCACCAAACTGACCACCCCGGCCTGATAGCCCAGTTGAATCTCATTGTCCATGTGCCCGTAAGCCGCATTCGGGTAGCTCCTGCTCGTATTCGACACCGGAATGCCGGTCAGGTCACCATCCAATATCAACCGTTTCTTTTGTCTGACCGATTTTTGAACTTCTGCTGCCAAAAACGGCTGGCTGAATTCATCCAGTACCCTGACGATGGCCTCGACTTCTTCCCAACTCAGGCTGCTCAACGTCCGGCTCACGCCACTATAGTCCGCCCAGCCAGCCTGTCCCCAGGCTTCAGCCACTGCCTGATCTTTGTCCAACGGGTGCGCTGCCAGGCTGATATCCTGTAATTGCCGGCTACCGCCCAGGATTGCGACCAGGAATTCCAGAACCTTGGTCTGGGGCCGGTGCTGACGGGTTTTCTGCCGCAGATGCACAGTTCCAAACCGCTCAACCAACCCCTTTTCCTGGGCAAACTGACCCCACGCCACCAAAAACGCATGTTGGGTAACTTGGATTTGCTCATCATTCGTTCCCATTGCCATTCCTCGTACTACTTGAATGGCTTGAGATTACGGGATCCGTCTTCAATTGGTAAGGTTCGTTTTTTACACTTTTATGCCGTTTTTTACGTTTTGGCTTCTGATTGCACAAAAGCTACG
>CAYRBO010000089.1:0-1733 GCA_964422545.1 uncultured Anaerolinea sp.
TGGTTCAATGTAATTTCAGGAGTTTCATCGGTTGCTTTTATAAAGAGTGCTTCCATATTTATATTTTTACCTGCATTGATATAAACGAAATTTTTTCGTTTACAGTTTCAAAATTATATAAAATTTTGTTTCCGCTTTTAATTCGTAAGTCAATTATTCCTAATCCGGCTTCTTTACTATTATCTATATCAAAATTTAAAAGTCTGCGAGTGTAGAAATTATCTAATTCATCACCTTCTAAACTATTAACATGATCTAATTTTTCTGATAGGGTATCAACAATATGTGATTCAATATAGTTTCCTGTATTGAGAATGTAATTGTTGCCTACTTGCGATATAAAAAATATAGCAGGATTTCCAACCATATTTTCATCTTTTTTGGCTCCATGTTTTACAATATTTTGAAGCATTTCAACCATTATGTTGAAAAGTTTCTTTTTAATATCTACAGCGCCTATGCTTTGTCCTTCAATTATAGACAATAAATTTATTAAACTATCTTGATTGAGGCAGCCATTAAAAATTAACATGATGTTTTCTTTATTAACAATATCATGTAAATTTTTTATGTTATTTAAATCTACCGATTCTATTTGTTCTTCGAGTTCTTTTGAAATAGCTGTGTGAAGATAGAAATATGAGATTTCTTTGTTTATATCTTTAAAATCGTAATATAATTTGTTGCCTGATTTACGAGCCATTTCAATTAATCCTAATCCTGCTCCACCTTTATCAGAAATACTGCCGTCTTCTAATATTTGTTTGTAGTATTCTTTTAATGCATCTTTTTCTAAACCATTAATTTTTTCAAGTAGTTGTTTTAAATGAGGAATAGCTTTTTTTTCTACAACATTACCAGATGTAATTTGGTATGCATTATTTTTTGTTTGTATTACAAAAATTCCTGATTGCTCGGGTTCAACAACTTCAACACTTTCAGGCGTTTGGTGTCGAGTAACGTTTTGCAAGCACTCAACCATAATTGAGAAAACTCTTTTTTTTACTTTAGATGACTCACCAACCGACTCTAAATTATTTTCGGTTAAAGCCAATATGCTGTCGGTAATATTTTGAGTGAATAAACCACGGTATATATACCCTAGGTTATCTTTCTGCATACCTTCAAATAGCTTAAACCCATTGGTTAATTGCTCAAGACTTTTTTCCTCCAGATGCATTCTAAACAGTTTTAATTATGGTACTATCAACTAACAAATATAGTTATTTATACTTAAAAACCAAAAAAAAGTTATTTAACTCTTCTCTATTCTTGTTACATTTGTAAAAAAAAACGATTTTTTTACAAAAAAGTTTAGTTTACAAAAATAGAATATATTTTTTAAATAATCGTTTTGTTTGTTGAATTTTACTAATGCGTATGCGTAACATCTTAATTTTATTTGTTTTACTATTTTTTATTAGTTGTGTCAAAGAAGATTTCCTATCTTCATCTCAATATCAATTACAATTTTCAACCGATACTATTTTTTTTGATACAATTTTTACAAAAAAAGGTAGTATAACAAGATTTTGTAAATTGTACAATCCTCATAAAGGAACTATAGTAGTAGACGAGATTTGTGTAGGAAACCAACAAAACGTTCAATTTTTTATAAATGTTAACGGAAATTCTGCTTCGCAAATTAAAAATCTTAGAATTGATGGTGGTGATAGTGTTTTTGTTTTTGTACAAGCTAAATTGCAAGAAAATAATGTAGATACGGCAATTTC
>CAYRBO010000090.1:0-1158 GCA_964422545.1 uncultured Anaerolinea sp.
CGTAGGGGCGGGCATCTGGAAAACAGTGGATGAAGCCTGCTCTGCCGCCATTCGGATTACCGGTTCTACCGCACCCCGTCCTGAGGGAGTATCTTTCTATCAGAAAGCCTATCAGGGCTATCGGCAGTTGTACCCGTCTTTACGAGACCTTTCCCATGCTCTCAGTGAATGGTAAGCGCACCGGGTCTTTTTGCCCTGCTGAAAAGCAGGGCTTTTTTATGAATTTAGATGAACGCTCTCATCTTTCTTTTGTCGCAGAAAGGTTGTGTTATCATCTTACATAACCATGACGAAAGAAAACGAAGAAATCCTGTCTCTGTCCCAAGAAGTGGGCGATCTTTTGCGTCAGCATGGCTGGTACCTGGTCACCGCAGAGTCCTGTACCGGTGGGCTGGTAGGCAATTGGATTACGGATATCCCGGGTTCGTCGGATTACTATCTGGGAGGCGTGATTGCCTATGCCAATGAGGTCAAGCAAGTCCTGCTGGGGGTATCAGCGTCTTCGCTGGCGCAATTCGGCGCGGTCAGCCCGGAAGTTGCCCGCGAAATGGCTTCAGGTATTCGCCATTTGTTCTCGCAAAAGTTTCCCATAGAAAAACTGGTAGGTATTGGGGTGACCGGCGTTGCAGGTCCCGGGGGTGGTACACCTCAAAAACCTGTTGGGTTGGTCTGGATTGCTGTGGAGACACCGCAAGTCCAACGCGTAGAGCGCTTTCTCTGGCAGGGAGATCGTCGTCAAAACAAAGCCTTTTCGGCATATAGAACATTGAGCCTGTTAAAAGAAGAATTACTGGCTTGGGAGGAATCTACTCATGGAAAACGGTGAGAGAAAACGGGTACTAATTTTGACGGCGGATGCTGGTTTTGGGCATCGCAGTGCAGCATTGGCAATAGAGGCGGCATTACAGCAAAAATACGGAAACCTGGTTGAGACTCGCGTGGTCAATCCGCTGGATGACCGGCGCACGCCGTTCTTCCTGCGCGACTCTCAGGCAGATTACGACCGTCTGGTGCGGCGGGTGCCTGAACTCTATAAACTGGGCTACGATGCCAGCGATACCATCATCACCAGCGCGATTGTGGAAAGCGCGATTACCGTTTTGCTGTATGAGGTGATGCTGGATTTAGTGCGGGATGCCAAACCTGACGTCATTGTCA
>CAYRBO010000090.1:1237-1729 GCA_964422545.1 uncultured Anaerolinea sp.
GGTGACTGATCTGGCAACCGTGCACCGCATGTGGTTCAGCAAAGCCGTGGATGCCTGCCTGGTGCCAAACGAAATTGTGCGCGATCTGGCCATTAACTACGGTTTAAGCCCTGAGCAGGTGTATATCACCGGCATTCCGGTCAACCCAGCCCTGAATCGCAAAGAGGGAAAGGATAAGATCTCTCTACGACGTGCGCTGGGCTGGCGGGAGGACCTTACCACCGTTCTGGCTGTGGGCAGTCGGCGTGTGGACCGCTTACTGGATACGCTGAACGTGCTCAACCATTTTGGCGCGCCCTTGCAGTTAGCCGTGGTGGCGGGCAAGGACGAGAATCTGTACCGCCAACTGCAGGAAGTTGAGTGGCACGTGCCGGTGCATCTGTACGAATTTGTAACCAACATGCCCGATATGCTTCTGGCGGCGGATTGTGTCATCTCCAAAGCGGGGGGCTTGATTGTCACCGAATCGCTGGCGGCGGGATGCCCAATGAT
>CAYRBO010000091.1:0-1077 GCA_964422545.1 uncultured Anaerolinea sp.
TTCGAGGCCCCCCTCGGCCCTGGCCTCGATATGCGCGCTGCCGATGCTGATGAGCGCCGAGATGGGCCGCGCAGTCCTGAACAGCCTCCTCATCGCTGGGCTCGCCGCACTCGTCGCCGTGGCGCTGGCCTTGCTGCTGGCGGGTCTTGCGGCATCGACCCGCCGCGGCCGGATCGACGACAGGCGCCAACGCGCTGTTGACGGGCTGGCGCTTGTGGTCCTCGGCCTGCCGCCCTTCGCGCTGGTGACGGGTCTGTTCGCGCTGAGCCGCTTCGTGGGGCCGTTGCAGGGCGCAGGGCTCGGGACGGTCGGTCTCGCGCTCGTGCCGGTCGTCAATGCGCTGATGGCGCTGCCTTTCGTGTATCGCCTGCTGGCCCCGCCGCTGGCCGAGAGCGCGCGCCGCCATGGCCGCCTCTGCGAGAGCCTCGGTCTGACGGGGCCGAACCGGCTGCGCCTTGTCGCATGGCCGGCGCTGCGCCGGCCGTTGGTGGCGGCGCTTGCGCTGGCTGCGGCACTGTCGCTGGGCGATTTCGGCGTGGTCGCCCTGTTTGGCGGCGGCGACCTTGTCACCTTGCCCTTTCTGCTTGCCGAGCGCATGGGGGGCTACCGACAGGCCGAAGCGGCGGGCATCGCGCTGCTCCTGGCGGCCCTTTCCGTCGCCCTTGTGGCCGATCGGGCCTGAACGATGCTGGTCCTCGAGGATCTGACCGTCGTCCATCCGGGTTTCACGGGCCGCTACAGCCTGAACGTGGCGCAGGGCGCGCTCTGCGCCGTGATCGGCCCGTCCGGCGGCGGCAAGACCACGATGCTGCATGCCATTGCCGGCTTCGAGCCGGTCGCGGCGGGCCGCGCAAGCTTCGGCGGCATCGACATCACCGCCGCCGCGCCGGCGGAACGCCCCGTGACGCTGCTGTTCCAGGACCATAACCTGTTCGGCCACCTGACAGCGTTTGACAATGTGGCGCTCGGCCTGTCGCCCTCATTGCGGCTCGATGAGGTGGCGCGGCTTGGAGTCCGGCAGGCGCTTGCAGCCGTCGGCCTCGAGCGGGAGGGCGCGAAACGTCCGGGCGAACTGTC
>CAYRBO010000091.1:1092-1719 GCA_964422545.1 uncultured Anaerolinea sp.
CGCTGGCCCGCGCGCTGGTGATGCGCCGGCCGCTTCTCCTGCTCGACGAGCCCTTCGGCGCGCTCGATCCTGGCCTGCGCAAGGCGATGATCCGCCTGACCAACGATCTTCGACGCGCCCATGGGCTGACCGTGCTGATGACGATCCACACGCCTGACGACATCGCGGCTGTCGCCGATCAGATCGTCTTCGTGTCCGGTGGCAAGGTGCACCTGTCCGGTCCCGCCGCGCAGGTTCTGGAACCGGGCCGGT
The DNA here is from genome assembly GCA_964422545.1 of uncultured Anaerolinea sp. Taxonomy (GTDB): domain Bacteria; phylum Chloroflexota; class Anaerolineae; order Anaerolineales; family Villigracilaceae; genus UBA5195. Next base: position 1,345 of record CAYRBO010000091.1, read on the forward strand.
GCGCGGCGATCGATGCCTTTCTGGGTCGCGACGCCTGAAACCTCGCGCTGGGATGGGCGTGGTGAGGTTGACCGGCCGCTCCGGCAGGCGCCGCGCTGGCGATGCCTTGCGGCGCGCCGAGGCGCTCGAGCAGGCGCGGGTGAGCATCCGTGGGCCCGCCGCTCGCACGACGATTTGTTCCCGGACAGAAAGAGTGATCGCACTTTTTGTTCTCTTCCGTCTAAAGCGCGGCGAGGTTAACCCGCAAAGCCTGTTGCGGGTTTCTGTCCAAGGAAAGGTGTCGCTCCCATGTCCACATCCGAGAAGGTCCACGTCGCCGCGCCGGAAGGCGTCGTCATCAAGGGCGCGATGGCTGCCCGCTTCGAGGAGCTCCTC
>CAYRBO010000092.1:0-1671 GCA_964422545.1 uncultured Anaerolinea sp.
TCCACTTTACCCCAAAAGCCCTATTCTATTTGCCTAATTTTGGCGAAGGTATTGTGTATTAACAAAAATACAATAACTAAACCAACAACGAATCCTGCTATTTCATAAGTCTTCATAGAATTGTTCAACGAACCGCCCAACGGTTGGTTTTAGCGGCAGCGGCGGGACAGGCAAGACACCTTCGCCTAAACTCAACTCTGCTGGCTCGCGGCGCACATCCGCAGCGGTGAAGCCCTGTCCGCTGCAAACGGTGTTGGGCGTTTTTACCAAGTACCATTTGGCACTTGCCCAGGTTCAAGATTTAAAAAGTAATAACCCAAAAATCTCATAAAGCCGCCTTGTCTTGGTATGCCTTCGCCTATATCAGTAATAGCAAATCCAACAAACGTCACGCAGATGACGGCAGCCAGTAGCGCAAAATGGAAAACAATGCTCCATCGCGTATTTCCCAACAGTCTGTTTCCAAAAAATACGGTTGTTATCTGCAAGAACACTACTATAGGAGTTCGAATCCAGTAAATCTCTCCATAGCGCGCAAAGTTGTTTATGCCAATATCGAAGTACAGTAGGTAAGATGCAGTGAAGTGAATAAAAAAAACAGTAAGTGGAACAATCAGCAAAAAAGGTATTATCTTTCTTATCATCGTAAATTACCATCCACCCAATCAATGATGACACTGACGTCAGGATTCGCTTGCTGGATGTCCAGATAATCTTGCAGATGAGATAGTATGGCTTGATGCAATTGTTCTTGTGTCAATGCGATCTGGTGTTCATCCCACAAATCAATACCAATTTGCACACTTAAGACATCACCGTCGTCATTTTTCCCTGCCCCTGGTAAACCAGATGCCGCGTAGTCTTGGAGTGTTTGAGCGGCAAACCCTGCCGCTCTACCCACAAACCCGTAATGAATGTTTGACCAAATGTCATAATACCATTCGTGTTCGCTGTCACCGCGTATGGGAAACCAGTAATCAGGAGGGTTCTCTAATCCGAGTTTCTTTGCTAATATGGGTTTGTGATCCCACTTGTGATCTTTAGCTACAAGGTTGAACCAAAGAGTACGCGCTAACGTATCGTTTCCTTTGTTCAGAGCGTCCTTGATCTTTTGCACATCCTTGCTTTGTGCATTCACAGTCAATTCCTGATACATGTAAGTAAGCGCTTGATCGAAGCGCGAATAGTCAAAGTCTTTTATTGCCACTTCGACTTGGAATGAAAAAGTGGCTTTTTTCTTACCTTCTCTTACTTCTACTTGAAATTCGTGATTTTTTGTTCCCGAGGGGGTTACATCGAACGCGAAGGTAGTATTGCCTTGTCCAATGTCATCGAAAATCAAATCTCGCTCTGTGACAACAACACGGGCAACAAAATCAATTTTCTCTCCTTCTGCTACGGGTAACCTATACAAAATTCTATCAATAGGCTGACTTTTTCCCGCACGGATTTTCTGTTCAAGAAAGGTGAATTCTTTGTTTACTTCAATACCAAAGGTTAGGTCATTGCCTATGTTGTCTCCCGTGTAATCAATTTTCTTTAGTTTCACGACGAGTTTTAGAGGTTTTGTAGTCATATCTTTTCTCCTGAAAAAATGATTTTGAATAGGACAAACGCCCAACGAAACTGTCGAAAAACCCTTTAGCCGGAGGCTGAGCGGCCATCGAACCG
>CAYRBO010000093.1:0-1644 GCA_964422545.1 uncultured Anaerolinea sp.
GAACAGTCGCAAGATCTGGGTGTGGGTCGGGCGCAAGTTGAGTAGCTGGCGCATGAGAATCCGGTCGTTTTGCCAGATAGTGAGCACGTCAAGCCCTTCAAAGAGTTGGAAAACCCAGCGCATGGTTGGGGTTTGAGTTGGTTTGCCTTTCTGATCGGGAATGGACTGGTTATTTTCCGCCAGGGCTTGTCGTAACTGGCGTTCGGCCAGGGCGTAGATGAGCAGGGAGAGCGTCATGATCATCATCAGGGCCATGATGCGTTCCGGTTTTTTCAGAAACAGGCTGTGGGCAAAGAAGAGCGGATCCTTGAGAAAGCGAAAGCCGCGTTCCACCGAAATGCCCTGGGCCGTGTAATGCTCAAGCATCGCCTGAGATGACAAGCGTTCCACATCGAGTTGGTTCGTGGCGATGATGAACTTGCCGAGACTCTTTTTGGCGTTTTCCAAGGCTTCTATTGAAGCGGATACTGTCCCCGCCAGGCGATACGCAACGATGTCTGGCTCGGTTGTGGTGGCTGGGCGGCCTGGATGAGCATATTTGGTGATGGGCTCCACCTGGCGGGTGGCCCGATGATACTTCCAGCGCTGGTTGAAACGTTCGGCAGCATTCTCGGCGTCCGCCTGGCACTGGTACTCGGGCTGGCAAAGTTTGCGCCATTCTTTGTCGGCCTGGGTCAGTTCACGCGCCTGAGCCTTTTCCAGGCTCGCCAGTTCGCGTTGAAAGGCGGCTTCAGAGTAGACCAACAGCCAGCGCTGCTGGATCCCGGCATAGGTCAGGCTGATTTCCTGTCCAAAGTAACCAGGTTTGAGTTCCAGCATCGTTTTCGCGCCGGTTTCTCGCACCAAACGCTGCGCTTCAGCCAAGGTTTCCGGGACACGCGTCAGCCAGAGTACATCTTTCATCGCTTTCAGATTGTCTGCGCTATACCCGACGCTGTCCATCACAAAACATGGCTTTTCGGCCTCACCAAGATGCTGGCAATAGGCGCTGACACTCTCGGGAAAACTGTTTTTGTCGCTGCTGTTGCCGCTCAAGACTTCCAGCCAGACGGGCAGCGCCGATTTGTGGCTGGTGATGATCTGCGCCACCACTTGTTTCAAGTCCGGTCGATGGTCGCGCGAGTAGCCGTGGGTGATGCTGATGGTCTGGGCATCCGTGTCACCTTCATATTCTCCATGCAAATGGAAGGAACTGCTGTCCAGAGGCACGAACTGGTGTTGGATGCCGTACACCTGCAGGGCCTGACTGGCAATTTTCGCAAACAGCTCGGTGACACCGCTTGCATACAAATCATCCAGGCTGCGCCCCAGGGTATCGTCGTTGAAATCTTCCGCGCTCAAGCCAGGCGCTATCAGCAAGTCGATGGGTTTGTTGCGCAGGTAATCAGGCATCAGGTACAAAGCCCGGCTGCTGAACCCCAGCGCGTTCAAGATCATTGCCTGAACCGCCTGTCCGCAGCTGATTTTGCGCTGTACAAGACCAATTTTCTCGTCGATGCTCTCGATCAGCCCGATTTCCTGGCTGATCCCCGCCACGATGCCCAGGTGATCCAGTCGTTGGGTTTCAAATCGTTGTCCGTTTTCCATCCCACAAGCTTACCCGATTATTCCCAATATCGGCAGCCAGGGGGTGCGGAATGTGGG
>CAYRBO010000094.1:0-693 GCA_964422545.1 uncultured Anaerolinea sp.
CAGGGCGTTCTGAATAGCGCTTCTTTCGCTCGGGGTCAGGGGCATTGTCAGGAAAGCGGAAAGTCCGAGGATATGCGCCTGCATCAAAAGGTTGAAGGCGACAAACCCCACCTCTTCCATTGTCCGATAAGAGGAGGTGTCGTCAACACAGACAACGATGTAGGCAGGAGCGGTTGAAGGAATCCGGCTTACCGCCTGCCGCAAATCGGCGCGGCGGTCACCGGTCAAGAGCCGTTCCAGCCGATGGTCGCGCGTCGTCAGGTTGGTACCCGGCGGCAGCCGGTTGTGATACCGTTCAATACCCTCTTCCCGGACAAGGTAAATTTTCCCGGTGAGGAAGTAGCCGGCGACCGCACTGGGCACGGTTAAACCCTGACGGTTGTTGGATGTGGTGTGCGGAGTAACACCATAACCTGCCCATAGTAACTGGGAAATGGTTTCAATGGAAAGGTTGCCGGACGAAAAGAGCGAATCCTGGGTTAACTCCATCAATGCGAGTTCAAAGGTGTCGGTTCCTTTGGTTATGGGGGCGGGCAAACTGGAGTCAGAAGAGAGTGCCGCCCGGGTTGAGTCCAGATGTCGTGCCGGTGCGTTGCCAAATAGATTGACCAGCATTATCGGATGGTCTGGTCGCCAGTTGCTGTTGGCGTAATCCGCCGCCCATTTCATCGGACAGCAGACAACATTGCCGCC
>CAYRBO010000094.1:704-1620 GCA_964422545.1 uncultured Anaerolinea sp.
GTTTCGTCCCGGAACGCGGTGGCGGCAATCAAGCCCGCCTGAATCGCCATACCGGCGTCTTCGTGCCGGGGTGTGGCGATGCCAATCTCAAAAGCCGAGCCGGAGTAGTAGCGATGGTCGCCGGCAAGGTGCACGGTCAAAGAGCGTGTTGCCGGCTGATAGCGATACACATTTTCTCGGGTGGCAACATAGAACTCCCGATAAGAGCCCGAGCAGGGTACGCGTGCCATTGCCCAGAGCACATTGGCAAGGATTTGTTCAGGCAGGCTGTCCTCAAAACCGCTATGCACCGAGTACCGGCTGTTGAGCAGAAGTTCAAAAGAGTGGCGGTTGATAATCGGTGCGGGCAGGGTGTCGGTTGTAGTTCTCACCCCGGCAGCAGATATGGTGATGAGCGCGAAAAGCCCGGCGCCAATCTTTTTCAGCCTCAATGGAGACCGCATTTTAATTTATAATACCGGAAAATCGTTTTGTGGTCAACCCCGGACAGGCACACCTTCTTGCCGGATAAAGCAAAACCCATAAAGCGCCAAAACCAAACTGCGGTAATTTATCGCCATTTGCCAGGTCGGATGTAGCCGGGCACGCGAGCCCTGTTTGACAATAAAGTTAAGGTCCTTATGCTTTTACTTGATAAAATAAAGGGAGGAACTTATGGATATGAATAAACCGGCGCCTGCGACCGGCGTTGAACGCTACATCGCCGCAGCAAAGGAACAACTGGCGGCAGAAAAGCGACGCTGGGAGCAGGCGAAGAGAATGCGGTTTGACACAATTGCGGTGCGGGGTATGTACACCGTAGAAGAGGCGATTGAGAAGAACCAGGGCGCAATTATCGAACCGCTGTTTCTCTCTTCGGCGCAAGCGTATCGGGACTCCGACGAACTGGAGGCGGCGCTCTCCTACCAGATTCCAA
>CAYRBO010000095.1:0-1587 GCA_964422545.1 uncultured Anaerolinea sp.
GACGAGGATGGCGCCCAGCACCCAGAACTTGAGCGCGGCGCCATACAGGATGAAGGCGAGATCTACGCCCGAATGGTCGAGCACCATGACTTCATGGATCATGGTCAGTTCCAGGTGGGTGTTGGGGTCGTCCACCGGAATACGGCAGTTCTCGGCCAGAAAGACGAGAAACAGGGCGACCGCCACAAGAACTAGGAAAGGGCCAGCGGCGGCCCATTGACGGGGAGCGAGTCCCACCAGCATATCCGTGAGCGAAAAACGGCGCACCACCAGCGCCAGCGTTACGAGTCCCGCAATGAACCCGATTTCGGCGATGGCGGAAAACTGCATTTCGCGAGAAGCACCCATGCCTTCGAAAGCGGAGCCGGTATCGAGTGCCGCCAGGACGGTCGCGAATCGGGCCAGTCCCAGCGTGTACGCCAGCAGGAAGATGTCGCCCGGAAAAGCGAGGACGGCAGGAATTCCGCCGGCAGGAAGGAGAAAGAGTGCCAGCAGCATGCAGGCCAGCCCGACAGCGGGCGCCGCACGAAAAATCCACGTGGTGGTGCGGCTGTAAACCGCTCCCTTGCGCAGCAATTTGAACAGGTCGAAATACGACTGCAGCAGCGGAGCGCCGCGACGGCCGGCAAAGACGGCTTTGGTGCGGTTGACGATGCCCAAAGCCAGAGGAGAAAGCAGCAATCCGGCAACCGGAGGAATGAGCATTTCGACTTTCATGGCTTCACCTACAGTTTCCAGAACAGCAAAATCAGCAAAGCAAGCAGGATACACAGGATGTAGATGTGCAAAAGCCCATGCTGAATCAATCGAATGCGCTGCATGAGGCGCTCGGCCTGCTCGAAGAACGGTTTCCAGATCCGCTCCTGCGACGAATCCGGGGTGTGGCTGGAAAAATGGGCAGATGCGGGAAACGTGCCGGAAGGCGGCGTAAACTCGCGTCGGATTCCCATCATCGATCCGAACATGCGTAGCACAGGGTCGGCGAAAGAAGATGCCGTGTACTGCATGCGCGGCGTGGGAGCGGCATATCCGCAATCCCACGTGACGGCGGTCCGCACCTCGCGGCCATGCAGAAGCGCTTTGCGCAGCGCCAGAAGCAGCGACGCGAACGCCAGAATGCCGGCCGCTCCCAGCGGAACCTTCCACAGAAAGGTGTACAGGAACGCGGAAGAAAACTCGTTGGCCGTGCGCGCATCCACGGGAGAAAGCGGCGCGATGGCCTGCGCCAGGGACGGGAGGAGGTAGATCCCGCCGACTCCGATGCCCAGGCACGCCAGCGCCAACAGGACCATGGGAACGGTCATGGAAAACGCGGCTTCATGGACGTCTGCGGCATGAGAAGAGCGCGCCTCGCCTAGAAACACGATGCCGTAGGCCTTGGCGAAGCAGGCAGCCGCCAGCCCCCCGATGAGCGCCAGACTCAGAACCACGGCTAGGGAAGCGCCCAGCACCAGCGCACTCTTGGCGTGCAGGATACCCAGCACGGCGGCTGTATAGATGAGAAACTCGCTGACGAAACCGTTGAACGGGGGTAGCCCGGAAATGGCGGCCGACCCGGCCAGGAACGTGGCGGCCGTCCAGGGCATG
>CAYRBO010000096.1:0-1274 GCA_964422545.1 uncultured Anaerolinea sp.
CACGATGGCATAACATACCGTTGGAGCACCAGTTGACCAATCGGTAGCGATACTGGGCATCATTTCGTTGTTATCGGTATCCCCGTGACCGATACCGTCATCACCACCGTAATACCAGATGGTGTCATCAGTGGTGGTGTAGTAATAGAATACCCCCAGCCCCATTCCATTGAAAGGCTCCATATCCCGGACATGAACCAGCCAGATGCTCGGGTCGGTATTATCAGCCCCAATCACTCCATCAAACACCCGTACAAACGGCGTCCCTACCTGTCTTGACTGCTCCCAGCTATTACCCTGGTCCGTAGAACGCTTAACCCGGAAAGAAGCCGAGTCAACCGAACTCAGCCGTTTGTCAAGGTAAGACACATATATCCGGTTGTTGTAACCTACCGCAATGTCCGGTTTCGGGGGGACAAGGGTATTATCAACAAAAGTCGCTGGTGCGGTCCAGGTTCTGCCATAATCGGTTGAGCGCATCAGCCGGACATTATAATCGCCGTTATGATACTCATAGGTAACATAGAGGTAGTAGGGTGTGCCGTTGTCCTTGCACGCCGCAAGATTGACGATGGTATCGCCATCCGCCTTAACCGCAAAAACATTAGAACCGCCGGTTAATCCGAATCTGATACAGTAAACATCACCATTGTTTGCCGAGGTGCGCATAAAAAGAAATACAAAACTGGAGTCGCCCTCTGCCACCACCAATTCTGGTGAACTCAATACATTACCCGTATGAAAAACCAAATTCCAAAGATTCCAGTTGCTACCGCCATTGGTTGAGCGATAGATTTTAATTGTGTCACCACTCGCAACCACAAAGGCAGCAAACAGAACCCCGGCGTGGGTTTGGTCATAGGCAATCATCCGCTCCGAACCAGGTTGTGCCGGGCTCTTGATTCCACCATCATAAACCTGAAAATCCTCTCCCCACAATGGCTTGGGTTCAACCGGTGTCCCTTCGTCGGTCATCTCTGAAGTTTGGGGTGGTGCGCCTATAGCGGGTGCTGCTGGTTTATCAACCTGTCCGGGCAAAGCATCACCTTCGTTCGTGAATCGGTACGGAACCGCTCCTTCAGATGAGGCGCCATTCTGAATAACTGGAAATCGGTTTTCAAACAGAGTTTCCGGAGCGTTGCGGTCAACCGCCGCCCAGATACTGCTGAGCATTAAAATCAATGCCAGCGCGACTATCTTGCTTTTCATCTATACTCTCCTTTTATTCTTTTTTTACTTGTGAAAAATATCCTCAAAAGCCTCTCTGTACCCGT
>CAYRBO010000096.1:1305-1573 GCA_964422545.1 uncultured Anaerolinea sp.
TTCTCTTTGTTTAAATTATACCCTATCTAACATTCAAGTCAAGCGAAAGTTTGTGTAACGGTTTTCAGTCCGTTATTATCGTGCCCAATCAAGTATAGAAACAGGCAGGGTGGAGATTCGCCCTGCCTGATAGGTTTTGCTGGCTCGGTTAATGAACGATCAGTTTTCTCTTCTCCTGATACTGACCCGCAGTAAACCGCAAGAAGTACACACCGGTTGATAACCTTCTGCCTCTTGCATCCCTGCCATTGAAGACCAGACTGTATCT
>CAYRBO010000097.1:0-1552 GCA_964422545.1 uncultured Anaerolinea sp.
ACCCTAAACTCCGCTATGCCGCATAATTCAAGTTCATTCGTTTCGGATCAATAACCGACACCGGCAGCAACAAGAACCGCGAGTGCGTGAGCCAGGGCGTGGCCAACATCGCCACCGGCTTCCTCGGCGGCATGGCGGGCTGCGCCATGATCGGCCAGTCCGTCATCAACGTGAAGTCCGGCGGCCGCGGACGGCTCTCCACACTGGCGGCCGGCGTGCTCCTGCTGGTGCTCGTCGTCTTCGCGGGTGACTGGGTGGTCCGCATTCCGATGGCGGCACTGGTGGCCGTGATGATCATGGTCTCCATCGGCACCTTCAACTGGGCGTCCATCCGCAACCTGCGCGAGCACCCGAAAAGCTCGAGCGTGGTCATGCTGGCCACCGTGATCGTCACCGTGGGCACCCATGACCTCGCCAAAGGCGTGCTCGCAGGCGTGCTGCTCTCGGGCTTCTTCTTCGCGCACAAGATCGGGCAGATCCTGCGCGTGACGTCCCGCACCGAGGACGAGGACCGCACCCGCACCTACACCGTCACCGGGCAGGTGTTCTTCGCGTCGGCCGAACGCTTCGTCGACGCCTTCGACTACAGCGTAGTGATCGAGAACGTCCGCATCGACCCCTCCACCGCGCACACTTCTGGGACATCACCGCCGTGAGCGCACTCGACAAGGTCGTCCTGAAGTTCCGCCGGGAGGGCGCGGAGGTGGAGGTCATCGGCCTCAACGAAGCCAGCGCCACGATGGTCGACATGCTCGCGCGCAGCCCCCCTGCTGCGCGGCCTGTCCATCGAACTGCTGATGTCGGGCCAACCGGGCACCGACGCCGCGCGACAACTCGACTGGGCCCGCGCCACACTGCAAGCCGCCTCATTCGACGTCAATGCCACCATCCGCCCCGGTGACGCCGAAACCCTCATCGCGCGCACGGTGCAGGAGCAGTCCATCGACCTGCTCGTGATGGGTGCCTTCGGCCACTCGCCTCTGCGCAGCCTGCTCCTGGGCAGCAAGACAGCCGACCTGCTGCGATCCTCGCCGGTTCCCACACTGCTGCTGCGCTGACCCTCCGCACATGGGCTGGCTGACTACCCACAACATGCCTCTCGCCAGCGACCGGGCGCACAAACGAAAACGCCCAACCGATAGAGGTTGGGCGTTGAATGGTGGTGGAGCACTTCCGCCATATAGCAAACCCCTCATCAACACTGGCTAGCAAGCCGTGGGCATGGCTGGCCCCAGTGCGCGCGTGGGAGGGCGATTCGGCGCCTCCGCACACTGCCGCGCTGTCCGTTCCATTTGCGACCACCCGCACCTCTGATGCGACTACGCGCGAGGGCCCGGACGGACCTCCGGCCTCGGTTTGAACATCCCAGTAGTCCTAATCATTTTCGTATGCGTATCGGCTCGTTTTGCGACTGCTTGACGCTCTGTTTGAATGCGGATATGCTGCGGAAAATGTTACGAGAACCGCCCCGGCCGCATGCTCATCGAATGCCTGCCAGAGATGACCCAGGCGCAACGCGACCGGCTCGCGTTCGTGGAGTTGCGCCTGCGGT
>CAYRBO010000098.1:0-247 GCA_964422545.1 uncultured Anaerolinea sp.
TACGGCAGCCCGGCGCGGCTGCGCCAGGGCGGGCGGTTTCAGCAGGCTTGGCCGCCGCGCGCGGGCAGCAGCACGGTGCCGCCGCCGCAGCCCAGGCCGCCGTGCTTTTCTCCGGCGCTGCCGCTGCAGTTGCTGTTTTCCACCGTCTCCGGCGCGGCGCTGCCGCTGGCGCTGCTCTATGTCTGTGGCGCTGACGCTGCGCCGCAGCCGGTGGTGGTGCCCATTCGGAGGGTGTACTTCGTGATCA
>CAYRBO010000098.1:343-1215 GCA_964422545.1 uncultured Anaerolinea sp.
TTCGAGGCGTCGCTGCCGGCGCTTGCCGGGTCCTTGGTCGATGCCGACGCCGCATCCGCACCGGTGGAGTTGCTGGCCAGCGTGAACGGCACGGCCTTCCGCGTGCTGGCCGAGAGCATCAGCCGCGAGCGTGTGTTCGGCGACGCGAGCATCCGCATCTCAGGCCGGGGCTGGAATGCGGTCCTGGCTGCACCTTATGCGCCAGTGATGAACTTCTCGAACGCGCAGGCGCGCACAGCCCGGCAGCTGATGGACGACGTGTTGACCGTCAATGGCGTGCCGCTCGGATGGTCCGTCGATTGGGGCCTGACCGACTGGAACGTCCCGGCCGGCGCGTTTGCCCACCAGGGCACGTGGATCGAGGCCCTGATCGCCATCGCCGGTGCCGCCGGTGGCTACCTGCTGCCGCACCCCACCGCGCAGGCCATTCGGGTTCGGCACCGTTACCCGGTGGCGCCATGGGAGTGGGGCACCGTGGCGCCGGATGTTTCGCTGCCGGTCGATGCGGTGAGCCGGGAATCGATGCGATGGGTCAACAAGCCCAGCTACAACCGGGTGTTCGTCTCAGGACAAGGGGTGGGTGTGCTCGGTCAGGTCACGCGCGCCGGCACCGCAGGCGAGGTGCTGGCACCGATGGTGGTGGACGCGCTGATCACCGAGGCGGCCGCCGCGCGCCAGCGAGGCATCGCGGTGCTCGCCGACACCGGCAGGCAGATCGAAGTCAGCCTGCGTCTGCCCGTGCTCGCGGAGACCGGAATCATCGAGCCGGGCGCCTTCGTCGAGTACCAGGACGGCAGCGTGACCCGGCTCGGGCTGGTGCGCGCCACGCAGGTGCAGGCCGGCTTCCCCGAGGTCTGGCAGACGCTGGGGGT
>CAYRBO010000098.1:1283-1550 GCA_964422545.1 uncultured Anaerolinea sp.
GTTGTCAACGTTCAACTGCCCGGTGGCGGCGTCGTCAAGGCGCGTGGCACCGCCACCCTTGGCCAGAAAGTGTTCGTGCGGGGTGGCGTTGTCGAATCCGTAGCGCCCAGCCTGTCGCTCGAACTCATCGAGGTGTGAAAGCCTTTCCCAAGGCAACAATTTGCTTTGCGCCAGTAAACACCAGCCAGCATCAAAATATCGCGCCGCTGAAGCTCCATTTATCGCGCCGCGCTTCAAGGGGGTGGGGCTTGCGCTGTCGCGCGCTTG
>CAYRBO010000099.1:0-954 GCA_964422545.1 uncultured Anaerolinea sp.
GGACGGCGTTCGCACTCTTGGCGTTGTGCTCACTGGCTGTTGAGCGGCTTGATGCTCAGGGACACGACAGCCTGTCCACAGGCGTCGCCATTGTTGCTCTCCCCCTCGTCGTTACGGTTTTCGTGGTGCTAAGGCGCAGGTTGTTGAGTGGGATTTTCGGAGTTCTTATATGAGTGCATCCAAATGGCCGAACAAAATCACTAGACCGAACGCGGGCGGGCCGCGTCAGTTTCCAATTCAGACGCCACTGGCCGCCCGCGTCGGTCAGTTCTGGCGTTCGGCCCATACACGCTCATGAGCGGCCAGATCAACGACCTTGTCCCGCTGATCCGAAAGCACTTCGACTTTCTGGTGTCGGATTGGGGTTTCGAGTGTTCGGACGTGGAACGAGTACATGTCACGCTACCAAGGAGCCGAGTACCGGTCCGAGGAGCTCGCAGTTCTGGTGGAGCAGGCAGATAGTCCGATCCTAGATGTGCGGCTTACAGACGGGCACTCTGATCGCCGGACAAGCCTGAGTCTGGAGGAGATCGTCCGGGAGGCTGATCCCGAGGCTTGGTCGCGTCGGCCTCAGGGGTGCGCCTGGCCACGCCCCATCGAGCAGGACGATGAACAGCTTCGGTTTCTGGCTGAGTGCATGCGTCGATTCTGTGGCGTCTGGCTCCGGGTCGATTCCGGCGAGGCAGCGCATGCGGACAGGACCTCATGAGGGGGCCGAACCAGTCGTGCCAGCCAACGCCGGTGGGCCACGTCTCGGCGCAGCGGACGTCCTTGTGGACCGGCGTGGCTGCACTTGATCGTTAGGCAGCGTGCGTGCGTCGTGGCCATGAAACGCAAAAAGCTCATCGCTGGTTGTCTCGCGTTCGCCATATTGGGAGGCATGGCTGTTTGGCTGCTGGCCTCTTCGCCGTCGAAGCGGCGCGGTTCGGAGATTCCGGTCACCCTGCTTGGCTA
>CAYRBO010000099.1:1009-1272 GCA_964422545.1 uncultured Anaerolinea sp.
CCCATACAGGCCTTGCCGTGTTCAGCGCCCACACCCCCACACGACGCGATTTCTTTTGCTATATCGGGCCGGTCTTCTTCCGAGACGAGAGCATTCAGTTACGACACGCACAGTCTGGTGACTTTGACTTGCCGCCCGGAGCGACCGTCACTTTCGCGGTGCCGGTGCCTGATACTCGCGAGCCCTGGCGGTGCGGTCTGGTGCTTTGTCACAAGCGCCAGTACTCGCGCTTGCAGTTCGCGCTTGTCCGCTTCGCAGAGCGA
>CAYRBO010000099.1:1282-1528 GCA_964422545.1 uncultured Anaerolinea sp.
CAGGTCCGAGAGGTCTTGGTTTGCTGCGAGTCCAGAGATTGTCAGATGAGACCCGCGCCGCCTAACCAGACCGCTGGAGCGAAGGCCGGGGAGCGCGGGAGCGTCGCGGTTGCAATCGTAGCGTCCCGCGGGCCGGGTCGCTGAGCTTGGGTCGTTCGCCAGCACGATGCCAGAGAATCCAGAACCAATCGAGAAGCTCGCCTGCTGTCTCGGCAGACGCCGTATCTACGCTTTCTCTTGGATAGG
>CAYRBO010000100.1:0-774 GCA_964422545.1 uncultured Anaerolinea sp.
TTCGAAGATTTAGTTGCAATGAATGCATTATACAGACCGGGACCTATGGAATATATTCCCGATTATATTGCCCGTAAAAATGGAGTTAAAAAGGTGGAATATGATCATCCGCTTATGGAAAAGTATTTGAAAGATACCTATGGTATTACGGTTTTCCAAGAACAAGTAATGCTTTTGTCGCGCGAACTTGCAAATTTTACACGTGGAGATTCTGATGTGCTTCGTAAAGCTATGGGTAAAAAACAAATAGATGTAATGAATAAATTAAAACTTCAATTTAAAGAAGGGTGTTTGGCAAATCCTGCTTTTATTGAAGGTTGTAAGCAGAATTCTAAAAATCCGGAAGAATTAATAGAAAAAATTTGGAAGGATTGGGAAGCTTTTGCTCAATACGCATTCAATAAGTCACATTCGGTGTGTTATGCTTATATAGCATATCAAACCGGTTTTCTCAAGGCTCACTATCCTGCTGAATTTATGGCTGCTGCATTAAGCAGTAATTTATCAAAAGCCGATGAGATTTCAAAACTTATGGAAGAATGCAGTAGAATGGGGCTACAGGTATTGGTGCCCGACGTAAACGAAAGTCAGAATAATTTTGCGGTAAATAAAAAAGGACAAATACGTTTTGGCTTAGGAGCTATAAAAGGTGTGGGCGAAGCCGCATCGCAAACAATTATAAGTGAGCGTTCAAAAGGGTTATTTGCTGATATATTTGATTTTGTTTCGCGAATGAATTTGAGAACAGTAAATAAAAAAAATCTTGAAAGTTTA
>CAYRBO010000100.1:790-1204 GCA_964422545.1 uncultured Anaerolinea sp.
GGTGCATTTGATGGATTTGGAATTGAGCGTCATAGATTCTTTTCAGAAAACGAGAATGAACCTTCGTTTATAGAAATTCTTTTAAAGTATGGAAATGCTTCGCAAACTAGTACGGAACCTAATATGATGTCGCTGTTTGGTGATGATGAAATAGCAGTTGAAAAACCTGCTATACCAAATCCTCCTCGTTGGTCAAATATGGAATATTTACGTAAAGAAAAAGAGCATATAGGAATATATTTATCCGCTCATCCTCTTGATGAATACAAAATGATTATATCAAATTTTTGTCGTGCTACTCTTAGTCAATTAGATGACATGAGTAAGTTTTTTGATAAAGAATTCACTGTTGCAGGCATGGTTACCAAAGTAAATATATTAGAAACCAAAACAGGAAAACAATATACTAAATTT
>CAYRBO010000100.1:1268-1527 GCA_964422545.1 uncultured Anaerolinea sp.
CAGAATTTTCGCCTTTTATAGTTATGGGCGAGAAGCTTGCACTCACATTAAAAGTTGAACGAAATAAGTATAAGGAAAATTCAGAATATGAATATAAAATTAAAAAAATTGACCCTTTAGATAGTTTAAAAGATAAAATAAAACAGATTACCATACAAATAAATATTAATAATATTAATGAGCATATAATTCAGGAAATAAAAGAAATAGCAGAAGTAGATGAAACAAAAGGTTTACCATTAACGTTTATGGTATATGA
>CAYRBO010000101.1:0-1509 GCA_964422545.1 uncultured Anaerolinea sp.
ACCGCCACAGGCGAACCCGACCAGAACGAACTTTTCCCCAACCCCAACCAGCCGCCCGATTGTGAAAAGACTTGTTTGGAATGGTATTTGGAGTTTCGCCAAAATCCTGAATCACTTGATTTAGTTGGGGAAACAGAATGACTGTCGCAGAATTTTCTTTTCCGAAAGCGTTTAGAGTCCGCTTTCGAGATTTGCGTCGGTTTGACCCTGCCAGTTTTCACGGTATTTCTTGGCATTGGTCAAAAGATGTCATGTTCCCCATCGGTTCAGCCTTGAAACTGCGGAAAGAAAAGGTTGACCGCGCTGAATATGAGTTTTCACAATTACAGCCGATTACCATTCACTTTGACGGTACGATAGACAAGCGCAAAGTTGAAGGGCGCGGCTATTCAATGGATTTGTTTTTTGCCCGCCCTGGAGATATTGTTGTAGCAAAAATTGACTTGAAAAATGGCGCGGTTGGCATTGTGCCAGATTGGGAAAATGTGGTTGTAACCAATCACTTTGCAGTTTACGAGCCTGACAGGTCAAAAATTATTCCTGAATATTTCCTTCTTGTCATTCAGGCAAATTTTTTCAAATCTTATCTTTGGCGAAACAAAGTAGGCGCAGAAGGTCGCAAAGAAGTTAAGTTGGAGTTTTTTGAAAGTATAAAAATCCCTATGCCGTCTCTGGACGAGCAAAGGCGAATTGTCGCCGCATGGCAACAGGCGCAAGATTACAAACACAGAGCGGTTAGCAATATTGAGAAGTTGGAAGAAGAAATTGTCGTTAATGCGCTTAAGAGTATTGGCATAACTCTTAAGCCGCTAAACAAACGCCCCAAAGCATTTGCTAATCGTTGGATAAATTTATTTCGATGGGGCGTCGAGTTTAATCAATGGGAATGGAATTTAGACAATTTGTTGATGTGCCAGAAATTCCCAACACAGCCATTATCAGTTGTAGCCGATGTGAATCCGAGCATTGTAAGAACTATAGGCGCAAAAGATAAAGTTACATTTGTCCCAATGGCGGCTGTTTCTGATGAACATGGGACTATTGAAACTCCCCAAGAAAGATTTTATTCTGAAGTTAGGAATGGCTATACCTGTTTCAATAACGATGATGTTATTTGGGCAAAAATAACTCCTTGCATGGAAAACGGGAAATCTGCCGTTGCAAAAAAACTAATAAATGGATATGGTTTTGGCTCAACAGAATTTCATGTAATCCGAAGCAAAGACCCACAGGTATTAATGCCTGAATACATTTGGATATTGTTGCGCTTATCTCACATTCGCCAAGCCGCTACTCGTTATTTTATTGGTTCAGCGGGACAACAACGTGTTCCCGCCGATTTTTTGGAAAATTTACGAATACCTGTTCCACCGCTGGAAAAACAAAAAGAAATTGTGCGCCGCGTGGAAGAAGGACGGAATAAAATCCGCCAAGAGCAGGAAGCCGCCGCGAAGGTGGCGGAAGAAGCGCAAAGAGAAGTGGAACGGATGATTTTAGGTCTTTCAAAGG
>CAYRBO010000102.1:0-645 GCA_964422545.1 uncultured Anaerolinea sp.
CTGCTCCTGCACGATGCGCCGCGCCCGCTTGTGCTCTTCGGGGATGGCGACACGCATCCGATCGATAATGTCGAGGATGCGCTCTTCATCTACCAGCAGCCGGCCGCTGAACGGCACGCGCCGTCCTTCTGCGAGCACGTCTTCCAGTTCATCGATCAAATCGTCAAGCTCGATGGCGCTCACCCCCTTTGCGCGAACTTTTGCCGCAGCGCCACCACAATATGCGGCGGCACGAACTCCACTGGATCGCGCCCCATCCCGGCGATCTCGCGCACCGCGCTGGAACTGATATGGGCGTAACGCCGGCTGGCCATCAGCACCACCACCTCGATCTCGGGATCGAGGGTCTGGTTCAACTGGGCCATATTGTATTCAACCTCAAAATCGCTCACGGTGCGTAAGCCGCGGATGAGGGCCACCGCGCCCATGGCGCGCGCAAAATCCACGGTGAGCGCATTGTAACTCACGGCTTCGACGCGTGGCACCTCAGCGATGGCCGTGCGCAGCAGGGCCAGCCGCTCCTCGGTGCTAAACAGCAGGTTCTTCTGCGGCCGGTCGAACACCCCCATCACCACCCGATCGAACAGGCGCGTCGCACGGGCCGCAACGTCCAGATGGGCATAGGTGACCGGGTCGAAACTTCCG
>CAYRBO010000102.1:696-1500 GCA_964422545.1 uncultured Anaerolinea sp.
AGGCATCGGGCTCATCACCTGCCGTGTCCGCACCGAGACGATAGATCGAAAAGCAGGAGTCGCCAAGGCGGCGATACTTGATCCGCACGGCCCCCGGATAGGCGTCGGCCAGGCTCACCCGCGGCGAATGGCCAACGATCAACAGACTTCCCGCGTGGCCGAGGCCGTTCTCCAGAATGGTCATGATCGTCTGTTCGATCTTTGGATCGGCGTAGGGCGGGTCCATCATAATATAATCGTAATTGCCCGCCCCGCGCTGCTGGTGCAGGAAGCGATCCACCGGCATCTGATGCACCCGGCCATACGCCGCGAGCCTGGTGTGGGCCAGATTATCGCGGATGATGGCGCAGACGTGCGGCTGTTGCTCGACGAAGTCGGCATACTCGGCCCCGCGTGAGAGAAACTCGATGCCCAGCGCGCCCGTTCCGGCGTACAGGTCGAGCACCCGTCCGCGGATCGGCCCGTAGCCCTCCAGCACCGAGAAGAGCGACTCCTTCACCCGGTCGAGCATCGGGCGCGTGCCGAGGCCCTTCGGGGCCTTGAGTTTATGCCCTTTGGCTCTCCCGGTGATCACGCGCATGGCAGACCCTGGCTGCTTATTGCCGGCCCATTGTAGCACGGCCCCTTTTGCGCTTCAACCGGGTTTTCCCGCGGCCCTACCCACGAGGTTGCGCTACGGCAGGCACCGGAGGTGACGGGAAAGGCAACTCTACAGACTGGTTGTGTGGAACTGTAGAGGTGTGGAGGTGTGGAGGTGTGGAGGTGTAGGCCCGTAGCGCAACGGTTGCACCTCGGCCTGCACGC